>CAZMZH010000021.1:0-62122 GCA_964570665.1 uncultured Nitrospinota bacterium
GATAACCTCAAGGTTTCCTTAAGAAAGATCAATCGTGCCATTGACGTTCCTTAAAAATTTAAAAGACAAGCTTGAGCAATGAAACCTTTCGATATCGCAAGGTAATTTTGTGAAAATCTGGCTCAAATGAGTTCCATTTGAGTCTAATGAAGGAATAAACGAGAATTTATTTCTTTAAGTAAAAAGTCCTCTATACAAAAATTGTATTATATAGACGCTTACTCAGATGATTTTTCAAACTCAATGCGAATTAAAGACTTTATCAATTCAATTAATAAAGCATGATTTTTTTTCAAATGAGTGTGGAATCCCTCCAATTTAACGCTTTAGTTTATATCTGCTATCCCAATTTAAAGCCCATGAAATGTGAGCGAATTTAAGCTACTAATTCCTCACATTTCAAAATGACATTAATCACGCTTCTCTGTTTAATGAGACAAAACTAAATATTTGATTCGTTGTCGATTTCTAAAAATGCTATACCCGCGAAATAATGCCACCAATATTCTTCGAAATGGATAATTCAAAAGGTCTACTATACCAAAATCGAAAAATAAAGAGGTTCCGCCATATTTCAATAATTCGACTTTTAAAAGTCACTTTCTTGTTATTTTTTTCTCTTTCCACAGTTCTTTTTTTTCTGAATTTTTATACTCCCTGGGTCTTACAAAGAACTTACAACTCCAAGAATGAAGCTTTAGAAAAAAATTGGACTGCAAACCCCTGGCCCATAATCAAGACTATATTTCCCAAAATTTTTTTTAATAACTATGCCGCAATTATTAATATACTTTTCGCAGAAGAAGAAATAGAAAAAAAAAGCCTAATACCCGCAGTAAAAATTTTTATAAAAAATAACGGCTTGGATGAGTTGGATATAAAAAATTTTCAATATCAGTTGGGAGATTTTGACAAAAAACAACGCGTGAGTGGATACTTCCAAGAAAAGAACGGACGACTAATTCCTATAAAATTGAATATGCGAGGGACTATGAGCGACCACCATCAAGCTTGGAAACCCTCGCTTAGATTGCGTTTTAAAAAAAATAATTTACAAAAGGGATTTAAAAATCATACTTTGGTGGCTCCAAACGATGGAATTGGATTTAGCAATTGGCTAAGCAATCAACTCGGCGCCCACTGGAACATGCTGGGAATAGGAGAGCATTTTGTAAGTCTGTTCATCAACGATAAATATTTTGGCGTCTACAATAGATTATGGCGATTGGACGAATCGCTTTTGATCAATTCAAATCGACTACCTGGACCGTTTTTCCGCCTTGAACCACAAGTTAAAAGGCTTTTTTACATGGGCAATTTTCACAATTGGAATGAACCCGAGGGATGGCAACCGATAGGCGTAACGAATATAGAGGCAAAAAATATTTTAACCCCACCTTTGATGATTGCAACCGCCATTAATAATTGGACAATCTCTCAAGGTAAAAAAAAACTATTTAAAAACTTAATCAACCTGAATGAATGGATAGATAACGATAGATTTGCTAAATTCCACGCCCTTATGACTCATAGCGGCGAAAACCATGTTGACACTCAACATAATAACGCTTTTTGGCTGGATCAAAGCTCCGGAAAATTAATTCCGATTCTCGTAGATTTACAAGGTTATTCTCGAAATATTGGCGATTGGGAAAATCTACATAGGCCAATCATTAAAAGGGGTTCGGCATTTGTTGACGCCTGGTTTAAACACCCCTCAAACTACCTTAATTATATTAATCAGTTATGGGAAATCTTAACAACTTTTGGTTCTTCAAAGTCTGTAGAGAAAATCATTCTCCAAGAATATAAGAGGGTTCGAATAAATTTATTATCCGATACTTTTTTTAGCTTGGCTGGCAATCCTAGAGAATTCTTTCCAGTAACTCAAATAGACAATTTGGTCGAACACCTTTTGGAATTTGTAAAAAAAAGAAATGAATGGTTAATTAACGAATTAATATCGGATGAGGTTTCGGTAATTGAAAAACAAAACAATCATTTCAAATTATTTATTGATGGCTATTCTGGAGTCAATGGCCAGAGGCTTGATGGCAAAAATTTTTATATAAATGGAGCTAAAAAGCCTATCAATAAATTCTTTTTTCTACCGCATCCAAACCTTTTAGTAAACCAAATCGAAGAATTTCCGCCAGCATACGGCATTTATGAGGTTTCAGGGCGCCCTGAAGACTATATTTTTTCTCATCGTTTAAATAACCAAAAGACTAATTTAAAAACTTTTAAATACAAAGATTATTTAAAAATCCTTGAAATAGCTAAAGGGTTCGATCAATCCTCCATTCCAATAAATGATACAAAACCAATTCAATTAGGCCCGGGGGAAGTTATTTTTAACCAATCAATCGAATCGGATAAAAAACAACCAATAAAAATTTTACCTGGAACTACAATAAAACTAGGCCCTAAAGTTTCTTTAATTTTTAAAGGACCTCTTACAATTGGTGGGACAAAAAATCAACCGGTCAAAATCAAACCCCTAGTTCCAGGCAATCCATTTGGCGTCGTCGCAATAATAGGCCAAGAAACTGAAGGGAGTTCTATTAAATACCTTGAAATGGAAGGCGGCTCGATTGGCAATCGATTCAACTTAAAATTCACAGGAATGCTTTCAATCCATGATTGCCCTAACGTTGAAATATCAAAAAGTATTTTCAGAAGAAATTTCTTAGGCGACGACGCAGTTCATATTGTTAGATCAAAAGCGACTATTTTAGAAAGCGTGTTTGAAAATTCTTATTCCGACGCATTAGATTGGGATAAAGTCGATGGACTAATTAAAAATAATTATTTTCTTAACCCGGGAAACGATGGAATTGATTTAAGTATGGGAAAAATCAATATAACTGGAAACCGATTTCAAAAATGTGGCGACAAATGCATTAGCGCTGGAGAGGGCACTAAAACTCAAGTAACAGACACCGAAATCAGAGACTGCAGTATTGACATAGCAATAAAAGATCGATCTAATGTAAACTTAAAAGATGGCGTTATCAATGGATGTAACATAGCGTTAAATGTTTTTAGAAAAAAATGGCGCTGGGGAAAAGGCGGAATTGCAAATATTCAAAACACTCGATTTTTAAATTCAATAAGAACTGATATCTTGGGAGACAAGTTGAGTCAAATAAATTTCCTAGGACCAAAACCCAAAAACCTAAAAGTCGAGGGTAAAGTCAAAATCGAGCCTACATTAAATTAATCAAAAAATTTTTGCTACTTAGTTAAACTTACATTTAACTTCCAACTTTTTTGCCGTGAAATGAAAACAAAAAGTTTATTCATCATTGTGATTTTAATATTTTTTTGGGGTTGTGAGGAAAAATCAACAGTCCCAAAATACGAAAGCAATAAAATAACTAAACTTATTTCATTTGCAAAAGAGTTAAACACTAAATTTGAACTTACCGCGGAAACCATCCCTTTTTTCGAGTTGGCTTTAGAATTAAATCCCAAAAATTATCTAGCAAATGGGAATTTAGGGACCATTTACTTAAAATCACAAAATTTTTCTAAAGCTCTTCATTATCTGACTAAAGCGGTGGTCATTAGACCTGATGATATTGAGTTAAATCTAAATATTGGTCACGCATACTTTGCTGTGGATCAATATGAAAAATCTCTTGAGTTTTTAGAAAAAGGCGCACAATTAATACAAAGTAGAATACAAAAGTTTTTGTTAATGCCACAAACCGAACTAAAAAACTTATCTGAGAAATTGGCTTTGGCCTATGCCGTAGGTGGGGTAGCCGCCGATCAAATTGGGGATGGTAAAAAGTCTATTTCAAACACCCAAAAGGCCTATAAAAAATTTTTAAGCTTAAAGGATTTTAAGAACGCAAATTTTGCAAAAAAAAAATTAAACGAATTTAAAATTAAGTATAAATAAAAAAATAAACTCTAAATTACAATTTAAAAATTAAAACTACAATTCTTCGGGGTATTCAACTCCAACAAGGCATAATCCTTGAGAGGGCGCGGTCGGTCCTGCAAGTCGACGGTTTTTTGCTTCCAAAATCCTCCCTACTTCTTGCGATTCCATCTTGTGTTTCCCAACTAATACTAGAGTACCCATGATATTCCTCACCATATACTTCAAAAATCCGCTTCCTTCGAAATAAATATTTATATAACCGTCTTTAACTTCGAACCAAATTTTAAATATTCTTTTAATTGGACTATTTGCGCCACAACCCGAAGCCCGAAAAGATGTAAAGTCATGCTCTCCTTCCAAAGGTTTTGCGGCTGTCATCATCGCTTCAATATCGAGAGGGGAAGAAATATACCAAACTCTGCCAAAATCCAAAGCGGATGGAAATTCTCGGTTCAAAATTGTATAACGGTAAATTTTTTTTTCGCAAGAGCGTATTGCGTGAAAATCTGGCGGTACATCGCAAACTTCTTTAATAGAAATGTCATTTGGCAAAGCCGAATTTAAAGCCCTTAGAAATTCAGACGTCGTCATTTTTGAGTGGGTTCTAAAGTGAGCAACCTGAGTCTCCGCATGAACCCCTGCATCGGTCCTTCCCGAAGCTATCACATTTGTTTTATTTTTTACGATTTTCGCTAAAGCTTTTTGAATCTTTTCTTGGATCGAAATTCCATTTTTTTGGACTTGCCATCCACAATATGCTCTACCATCATATTCTAAAACTAATTTAATTTTCCGCATGAGCATAAAACCAAAAAACCAAGAAGAATAAGCGCAAATTATTTGTACAAATTAAATCAGTCTAGGTTTTTTAAAAAAACTGTAAAGAATATATTAAGCATTGAAAAGTAAAAACTTATAGTTATAATCAAATACTTTTCTATATATTCATTGGGTTATTAATAGATAACCTCAGCTTTGGTAATGAAAAAAATAAGTAAACCAGACTTGGTTAAGCTTCTCCCTAAGATTTCTTTTTTTAAAAGTTTTACGGACGCTGAAATCGATAGAATTGCCGAAGTGGAAACTTTTATTATTAACCGACCGGCAGGCAAACCTTTTTTAAGAGAAGGCCAAAAAGAGGAAGCGCTTTACGTTTTAATCAAAGGTTTGGTTTATGTTAATAAGAGCGCAAACCCCAATGGTAAATTAGCTACATTAAGACCGGGTTCAGTTTTCGGTGATATTTCATTTGTAAGCGAGTTAAAGCGAACAACTAATGTATTTGCCGAAATCCCCTCCATTGCGTTAAAATTAAATCCTGAGTTAATTTCCCATTTAGGTCCTGAAATAGAAACAAAAATCAAAAGTCAATTTTTAAACATTCTTTTTAGCAGATTAGAGCATCTCAATAAAACTTTTTTTAAAAAATTAAAAGTATAAATATTAGGACAATTTATTTCCCATTAAATTAAGTAAAGAGAAATAAAGTGAACCAAAATTCAAATGCCAGTTCCACTAAAACGTTGAGTCAAGATGAAGTAATGACTCTCTTGTATAAAATTCCATTTTTCAATGAATTTTCCAATGAAGAAAAATTACAAATTGCGGCAATGGAATCGTTTGTTAAGCGCTATGAGAATAGGAATTATATTATCGCCCAGGGAGATCAAGACAACTCACTTTATGTTTTACTAAAAGGGATTGTCTATATAACTAAAAACGGAAATCCATACGTAAAAATTTCTAAGCTCAAACCAGGATCAATTTTTGGAGAAATTTCCTTTCTTTCCGATAACCCAAGAACAACTAATGTTGTTGCCGAAGATAACGTTGTAGCGCTTGAAATTAACCCGGGAAATATAAAAGAATTGGGACAAGATTTAGAATTAAAAATTCAGAGACAACTTGTAAAAGTATTAGTTAAACGCCTGGACCGGCTTAACAACGCCTTAATGAAAAATATTCGGATGATTCCAGAAGAAGATCGTTTTTTATAATTCGTTCGCATTATAACGAATATGTTAAAATAAACCTCTAAAATACCAGAAATCAGGAGTAAGCAATGAAAACGTATAACGACCTGGCCGGAGATGGAGGCTCAAATTTTGTCGGACAGGTTACAGAACAACTAGAAAAGCTAAGACGCCGACTTGATAAAATTAAACACAAAATCGCTCTTATGAGCGGTAAAGGAGGTGTTGGCAAAAGTTCCATAACCGCCAACTTAGCGGGATGCCTGGCCGAACGGGGATATAAAGTAGGAATACTAGACCTTGACCTAAACGGACCTAGCATTGGCAATCTTCTAGGAGTTCCTAACGATATTAAGTTAAATGTAGATAACGATGGAGTGCATGCTGGAGAAGGCGCAAAGGGAATCAAAATTATGTCTATGGATATGCTTTTGCCTACCCCCGATACACCTGTTATGTGGACTCATAAAAGTGGAGAAACAGCTTCTTGGGTAAGTATGCTGGAAAATACGGCTATTCGAGAACTAGTAGCGGATACCCATTGGGGAGAACTTGATTATTTACTATTGGACATGCCTCCTGGTAGCGATCGAATTGATAATATAAAAGAATTAATTCCAGAATTAGCGGGTGTGGTGGAAATTACCATTCCTTCAAGTATTTCTCAGCATATTGTCGCCAAGTCCATCACTAAAAATAATAAAGTCGGAGTTCCAATTATAGGTTTGATAGAAAATATGGGCGGCTATTCATGCCCAAGCTGTAATGCCGAACACCCCTTATTCTCGGGACAAGATGTCCAAGATTTATGCCAACAAAAAGGAGTCGATTATTTGGGTAAAATTCCTTTTGATCCAAGAATTTCTGAAAAAACTGGAAATGGCAAATTATTTTATTCAGAACATAAAGACTCTCCTGCCGCTAAAGCGATTGACGAAACGGCGGATAAGATTTTAAATTTTACCAAATCAAATTCCTAAGGAGCCATAATGAAATTCCTTTGTATCCCTTGCGACACGCAAATGGAGACTCAAACAGACGGCATTATGCCATCGGACTCCAAAAACCTGGCGCTCAAATTTAAATGTAAAAAATGCGGTCACAGCATCGCAATGCTGACTAATAAGTTCGAAACCGAGTTTGTCAGCAAAATAGGCGTGGAAATAGGCGGCGGTTCTGAAGATTCAAAATCGCCTTTTAACATGGTAGGAAATACTTTATCTCAAGCCAAAGAAATTTTGAATAAAGACAAACCTGCAGAAAAACAAGAACTTGTTTGGACGGACGAAGCAAAAGAACGAATCCAACGAGTTCCTTTCTTTGTAAGAAATATGGCAAAGAAAACCGTTATCAACTATGCCCAAGAACATGGAGCTACCGTAATTGACGCAAAACTTATGGACGAAGTGCGGGAAAAAGTTGGCATGTAATCTCGTTTATTTAAATTCGGTTTAATTGATTTCTATTTTTTTGAAACTCTTCTAAGTCCTTTCCATAATTTATAGAACGTAGAAGAGTTTCAAATTCCCCCCTACTCGCTTTTATTTCAAAAAACATTAATTAAAAATTTTAATTCTCAATAGAATTTTTACTGAGTTTTCTAATCGAAGAAAAGCTTGTCGTTTTGGTCTTGGACCATGAAAAATCTACTTGCTAAAATTTACAAATTAGAAGTGATTTCATCGTCAAAAAACATTATTAGCGTTAGTCTTTCACGGGCTCAGCTTAGTCTAACTTTGATCTCTAGTTTATTTTATAAAACTAAGAATGTAACTGGATGTATCAAAAGCAATACACAACGACCACATTAGTGTCTTAAATACTTTACAAAACAGTATTTTTTTAAAAAGTTATAAATAAAATCCTTAATTGAACACTGAAATCTCTACCCTAAGATGCTATAGTTCAAAAAATAAAATTGGGTAAATCAACTATTCGTTTTCCGCTTACCGAAAAGTAATGCGATATTAAGGAGGTTTTTCATGGAACAGAAGCTTGCGACGGTTTCGCAGAGCGCAGACGTTTTATTCATGATGCTTGGAGCCGTAATGGTGTTTGCAATGCATGGCGGTTTCGCTTTTTTGGAAGTGGGGTCAGTCCGCAAAAAAAATCAAGTTAACGCAATGGTTAAAATCCTAGTCGATTTTTCCGTTTCTACAGTAATTTATTTCATTATTGGATATTACATCGCCTACGAAACAGGTTTTTTAAAATCGGCAATAGATCTAACTAGTCCAGACCAAGGCTATGAACTTGTCCATTTTTTCTTTTTGCTAACATTTGCAGCGGCAATTCCAGCGATTATTTCCGGCGGCATTGCAGAACGCGCAAAATTTTGGCCTCAAGTTATTGCGGCTGCTCTATTTGTCGCTTTTGTCTATCCATTATTTGAAGGAATGGTTTGGGGAAGCATTACACTTCTCGGACAAGATGGATCTTGGCTCGCAAATTTATCTGGCGGAATTGCTTTTCATGATTATGCCGGTTCGGTTGTGGTTCACTCAATGGGTGGATGGATTGCATTGGTAGGAGTGATTATTTTAGGTCCACGAATTGGAAGGTGGAATAAAGAAGGAAAAAGTTGCCCTATTCCCGTGAGCAATATTCCTTTTTTGGCTTTAGGAAGTTGGATGCTTTGTATTGGCTGGTTTGGGTTTAATGTCATGTCAGCCGCTACTTTGGACGGAATTACAGGCCTAGTGGCAATGAATTCTTTATTCGCCATGGTGGGTGGCGTAATTTTTGCATTAGTTATATCAGATAACGACCCAGGCTTTATTCATAATGGAGCTTTAGCTGGTCTAGTGGCAATTTGTGCAGGCTCCGATAAAGTTCATCCAATTGGCGCTTTTTTTATTGGTGGAGTAGCCGCTATAATATTTGTTAAAGGTTTTACTTGGGAACAAGAAAAACTTAAAGTTGACGATGTTTTAGGCGTATGGCCCCTACATGGAATCTCAGGCACATGGGGCGGAATCGCTTGTGGAATCTTTGGCCAAGAAGCCTTAGGCGGTATGGGAGGCGTAAGCTTTTTGGCTCAATTTATCGGTTCCATTATTGCTATTGTTGTTGCATTGGGGTTTGGCTTCGCAGTTTATAAAATTTTAGATTCAACAATTGGGCTCCGCCTAACGGAAGAGGAAGAGTTTAAAGGATCTGATTTGACAATCCACAAAGTCGAGTCTTATCCCGAAGACGCTACCACAAGATTTTAGCGATACGGCGGCCCCTCCCTTTAGTTTAGGAGTATGGTCAATGGGAAAATCTTGGGTATTCTTTACGGTTTTTATTTTATCGATATGGGCCGGCAATGCCCAAGCGGATATAACTCGTATTGACGAATTAGAAAAAGCCATTAAGCTAGATCCCAATGACTATGTTTCGCATTTTAGTTTGGGAAAAGCCTATCATACTGTAGGGCTTTACGATGATGCAATCAAACAATTTCAGGAAGTCTTACGCATCGAGCCCATTTATCCTGCCGCCTTATTTGGCCTTGGAGGAAGCTACGGAGAATTAGGTCGTTTTGAAGAAGCTGTAAAAGCTTATAAAGACGCAGTCAAAATGGACCCAATATATGGGGATGCCCAATATGGATTAGGATGGGCTTATCGTAAATTAGACAAATGCGATAAAGGCGTTCCTCACTTATTAGAAGCTGTCCGAATTTTGCCCAAAATGGCTCCCGCTCATTATACCTTAGGAGAATGTTACGCCATTTTAGGGGTCCATACCGAAGCTCAAGAAGAATTTAAAAAGGCTATTCGTTTCAATCCAGTTTATCCAGAAGCTCAATTAGGTCTTGGGATAAGCCACCAAGAATTGGGTCAAAACAATCAAGCTATTTTTCATTTTAAGAAAGCTTTAGACCTGAACCCAAACTTTGAAGACGCATTAACCGGTTTAGGCAATATTTATATTAAAATTGACCAAGCCGAAAAAGCTCTAGATCCACTAAAAAATGCGGTTTTCATCAACCCTAAGAACCCCGTAGCGCAAGATTTACTCGGCACCGCTTTTTCCAAAGTGGGACACCATGATGATGCCATTGGTCCCTTTAAAGAACTTATCACTTTAACTCCCCTTTCCCATTTACCCTATTTTAAATTGAGCAAAGAATACGCTGCCCAAGGTATATTAGACCAGGCGATTGAGAATGCCAACGACGCGATTCGGTTAAACAAAGATTTTATGCCCGCCTATAATGAGTTGGGGATATATTACGAGCGTCTAAAGGATTATCCAAAAGCCATCGAACAATACCGAAAAATTATTGAATTCGATCCAGAAGACTATAAACCTCATTTTCGAATTGGCGAAAACTATAGGGAATTAGGCAATTACGACTTGGCAATCGATGCTTATCGGCAATCCTCACGCTTAAACCCTAGCCACGTCGATTCCATTTCCAGCTTAGGTTGGATATATAACGCTACCAAACGTTATGATGAAGCTTCCCAAGTTTATCGCCAAGCAATCGAAATCGATCCAGAATTCACCTTAGCCTATTACAATCTCGGAGTAACGCTTGGAGAATTAGGCAGAAATGAAGAAGCTGTTGCCCCCTTGCGAGAAGCTATAAAATTAGATCGCAAGTTCACTCCTGCATATTACCAATTAGGCATTGCTTTATTAAGTTTGGACCGTTTTGAAGAGGCTCTTTCTCCATTGAAAAAAGCTGCCAAAGTAAACCCAGATAACCATCTTGCACAATTTGGATTGGGAAGAATTTATAGTGTCAGAAAGATTTATCAAAAAGCAATTTATCATTTAGAAAAAGCCATATTGTTAAACCCAGACTTTGCGCCATCCTATCAGATGTTGGGAACGGATTATTTACAATTAGGCCGATATAAAGACGCTCAAGCTCCTTTAGAAAAAGCAATTGAATTAAACCCTAAATTTGGAGAAGCTCTAAATGACCTAGCAATGGTTTATTGGAATCTTGATCGACTAAAGGACGCCAAAAACATTCTAGTGCGAGCCATAGAGGCAAACCCAAACTCAGCAACCGCATTTAATAACTTAGGACGATTAAATACATTGATGGGATCCTATGCGGAATCTATAGATAACCTAAAACAAGCTCAAATAAAGGACCCTAATCTAGTTCCTTCTTATTATAATTTGGGGTTGGTATATGAAATCTTAGGCCGTTTCGATAACGCTATTAAAGAATATCAAAAAGGAGCCCTTGTAGCTCCTAATAATCCTGAAATCCTAATAAGCTTGGCTTGGGCTTATGGCGAAACTAAACGTTTTCGAGAAGCCATACAACCTTTAGAAAGAGCGATAAAATTATCTCCAAATAATCCCGACGCACATTACAGCCTAGGTTGGACTCTTGGCGAACTTCAGCGTTATCAAGACTCCATTCAACCTTTACAAGAGGCTTTACGCCTCAACCCTAATCATTCTGCCGCTCAAGAACGACTAGAGTTGGCTTTTCAGCGATTACGCAAGGACAACAATAAAAATCAAAAGCTCTTTTTAAGATCCAGCTCAGAATAATAAATGTTTTAACTGCTTTCCCCCCCTTCCCAAAAACTTCCGTTTAAATTCAACAAAACCAAGATAAAAATTGAAAATTCTGGGAACTTAATAAAAGTTATTGGAATTAAATCATATTAAGCGCTTCAAATTGCTGATTTTTTTGCCTCTATTAAAGTAGTTAAATTTTAAAAGTTAAGCTCGTTTATTGGGCAAATAAGTTGCTAAAAGCCCATGCTTTATCCCAGAAACTGAAACTATAAACTTATTTGATCTCATATCACTCCATTTAAATACCCCCAAAACCCTATATAAATATTTAATTTTAAAGTAGTTATCCAAAAATAAACTTTGGATAAACAAGCAAAAAGCCGTTTTATATCTAACTTCAAAAGTGTTAATTAGGCTTATACTAATATTAACCTTGAAGCTAACTGAACTTTTTAAATATCGATTTTAAAGATATAATTAAAGTAGTATTGAATAAAGATGTTGACAGTCAAATAAGGCAAATTTATACTTCCCTTTTCACTAAACCGGTGGAAAGATAACGACAAATATGAACTCATATTTTCGGATAGTTTCAAATGAAAACCCGAAAAAGTTCATCGTAGGTTAATTCATTGAGCGATTTTTATGACAACTACCGAAACTGAAGTTAAAGAAGAAACTCCTCCAGAAGAAGAGGAATTTGATTATAGTAAAGTTGAAGACATAATAGAAAGCTTACCTCAAAAATCGCGTAGACACTTGATTCCAGTTTTACAACGCATTCAAGGCGCTTACCGGTATCTTCCTGAAGAAGCATTGGATGTTTTGATGGAAGAACTCAAAATAAGCCGAGCGGAAATTTATGGGGTAATTTCTTTTTATCCCGGTTTAATGATTACCGAACCTGGGAAATATATTTTAAAGGTATGTGTCGGTACAGCTTGTTTTGTAAAAGGATGCGAAATTATATGTAACAAGGTAGACGAGCAATACCATATTAAAGTAGGCGAAACCGACGAAAAGAAGCTATTCACCTTGCAAACGGCTTCTTGTATGGGCAACTGTGGCGCAGCTCCCATTTTGGTAGTTGGCGACGATTTTTATGGAAACTTAGATCCTGAAGACACGCTTTCAACGCTCGGATCTTATGAAGATAAAGAATAAGCTTAGGATAACTTTTAAGACATGAGTATCGTAACTAAAAAAATCTGTAATTTTAAGATAAATGACCAGGAAGTTACTGCGCCAGAAGGCATGCCAATATTAGATGCCGCGCAAAGAAATGGATTTGAAATCACTAATTTGTGTTTCAACCGGAAGTTAAAGCCATTTGCGGCTTGCAGAACTTGTATGGTTGAAGTTAAGGACGATGGAAAAAAGGAATTAGTTTATTCCTGTACCCATCCTGTTACGGATGGCATCGAAGTCCAGATTAACACAGAAGAAACAGATCGATATAATAACGCGTGTCTTGAGTTGTTGCTTGTTGAGCATCCATTGGATTGCCCTATCTGCGACAAATCCGGGATTTGTCCGCTCCAAGATAATACCGAAGCAATGGGTATTTATGACGGTCGATTTGAAATCAAACGTAGAAACGAACCTAGTATTAAAACAAACCCCATTATTGAATTTTACCTCAACCGCTGCATTATGTGCGGAATGTGCGTTCGAGTTTGCGACGAAACCCAGGGAGTACAAGCTCTTGATTTCCATCGGAGAGGTTACGGGGTGGTAATCGGAACCGCTAATGAGGAACCGTTGGATTGTGAGTTCTGTGGTCAGTGTATTACAGTTTGTCCAACCGGAGCGCTTAACGACCTCACTTCACAGGCAAGAGGATTAGCGGCGTTATTTAAAAACACACATTCAACCTGCAATTTCTGTTCGTGGGGTTGTACGGTTAAAATGGAAACAAAAGGCGGACAACTTATCCGCATCGAAGCTGACGAAACCTTAGGTCTTGGCATTAACGACGGAAACTTATGCGCTAAAGGTCGTTTTGGGCATGGTTTTGTTCAGTCTGAAAAACGATTGCAAGTTCCTATGGCTAATGTAGGGGGCAGTTTTCAGGAAATCACTTGGAGCGAAGCCATCAAAACAATAGCCGAACGATTACAATCGACGGTTAATCGAAATGGCCCTGCCGCAGTCGCTGGAATCGCTTCTGAAAAAATGACCAACGAAGAAGCCTACCTTTTTCAAAAATTATTTCGAAAATGCCTTGGTTCCAACCAAATAACAAACCTCCAAAATATTAGAGCCCCATATGTAAATGAGTTCATGCAAAAGTGTTTTGATAACGGTATTGAATCAAAACCCGTTACTGAGCTAGAAAATTCCGACGTTGTTTTAATTTTCAACTCAGATTTGCCTTCTGAATACCCCGTTGGCGGTAATTCCATTCGCAAAGGAGTGATATTCACAGGTACCGATATTATACTGGCTAACCCCAGAAAGGTACTTTTCAAAAGCGAAGCAAAAAGCCAAATTGAACTTACCTTTAGTGTCGGTTCCGATATGGCGTTAGCAAATCGATTATCAAAAATTATTGTTGATAAAAAACTCGTTGATTTAAGTAAAGCAAAGCAAGCTATTCCTAATTACGACGAATGGATTAAATCTCTGGATTCTTATTCGGCTGACCAAGCCCAAAGTCATACTGGACTTGATGACGAACTTTTAACTAAAGCCGCTGAATCCTTCGCTAGACCTGCCGACCGATATGTTCTAGTCGGAAATGATATCCTAGAAAACGCTCAAGGAGAAGGAGCGTTAAATGCTTTGTTAAACTTATGTATTTTAGTTCATACGGGGGGAGAAGGTAGCGTAAGCGTTTATCCACCACGAGAACATTGTAATTCTCAAGGGGTTAACGATATGGGCGTAACGCCACAATATCTACCTGGTTACCAAAAAGTCGATAAAAACTCTTCAGCCCAACTTGCTAAAGCTTGGGGAATGGAAACCCTGGACCTTGATCAAACAAACTTTGCAGAATCTCTTTTTGAAAGCTGTAAAAATGGCGATATAAAAGCCCTTTTTGTTTCTGGGGAAGATCCTATTACTTCCTACTATAAAGGCAGTCTTGTAAGCGAAGCTTTGAAAACGGTTCCTTTCTTGATTGTTCAAGATTCCTTCATGTCTCCAACAGCCGAAATGGCGGATATTGTTCTTCCTACTTGTTCTTATGCAGAAAAAGAAGGAACCTTTACTAATATGACTCGCCATGTTCAACCAATTCGAGAAGTCGTTCTTCCTGAAGGAAGCGCGAGACCAGAATTTGATATATTCCAAGACTTGGCAGAAACATTAGGAAAACCATTCAATGCAGGGTCCGTTGAAGAAGTTCAAAAAGAAATAGAAAACGTTGTTACCGAATACAAAAATGCTTTTAAAGGCAAAGGCTCCCCTCAATGGAAACCTTCGAAAACCGGATCTAAACCAGGTTTTGCTATCAGCGAAGATTATAAAGAGCCTAAAAGCCAAAAAGGTTTTCCTTTCAGGCTAATAACAAATAACCACATGTTCCATATTGGCAATTACACTCAGCATTGCGATGCCTTAAATACTGTTAGCGGCGAGCAATCTGTTCAAATTAACCGAAAAGACGCTCAAGATCAAAAAATCAAATCCGGCGATAAAGTTAAAGTTGAATCCAAAAATCATTCGACCTTATTGACTGCCGAGGTAAATGGAGTGTCTACCCCAGGTACGGTTTATATTCCTAAAAACTGGACTGAACATTCTGTAAATCTTTTCCGAAACGGAGAAGAAGGTTACGTTCCAGTAAAGATTTCAAAAGCAAAATAATCGCGTATAAATAGCGCTTATTAATTTTTTTAACGTAAGGATAACTCGAAGCAGTTTTTTGGTATTGTTATAAAAACCATCCAGGCTGATTTTGAATTTTTCCCAAAAATAGTTTTTAATTATGTCCGATCTTAAAGAAAGTTTACACACCGAACACTTGGTCCTTAACATGGGACCATCCCATCCCGCAACTCATGGAACCGTAAAATTTACGATGACTTTAGACGGAGAAACGATCGTCAACAGTTATATGGAAATTGGTTATTTGCACCGTGGGTTTGAAAAGATGTGCGAAAGCGTAACATATACCAATGTGTTCCCCTATACTGATCGGTTAAACTATTGCTCCGCAATAATGAATAATATTGGCTATGCCCTAGCCGTTGAAAAATTACTTGGAATAGAATGCACTGATCGATGTAACTACATTCGCGTAGTGGTCAATGAACTTTCAAGAATTTCGGATCACTATACTAATATTGCTGCAGCTGCTTTGGAATTAGGAGCTTTAACTGCATTTATCTATTTTGTTGAAACCCGTGAAATAGTTTGGGATTTTTTGGAAAAAATTTGCGGCGCTCGCTTAACCTCCAATTATATTCGTATCGGGGGGTTAATGTGCGATTTACCTAAAAATTTTGACGAAGAACTTCAAGCCGCATATCCAAAATTGGACTCACTCTTTGACGATGTCGACAAACTGTTAACCAAAAACAGAATATTCCTGGACCGAATGAGGGATACAGGTATTATCTCCAAAGAAGACGCGATTTCATTTGGTTTCACAGGCCCTTGCTTAAGAGCTTGCGGTGTCGATTATGATGTACGAAAACAACACCCTTATCTCTGCTACGACAAATTAGATTTTGACATTCCATTGGGAACCACTGGCGATAACTTTGATCGTTATTTAGTCCGTATGGAGGAAATCAAACAAAGCTTTAAAATTATTAAACAGGCGATGAAAGATATGCCGGACGGGCCTGTACAAGTTGACAATCCTTTTTTGCGCCCTCCTTCAAAAGTAGACGTTTATTCAAAAATGGAAGAAATGATTGCCCATTTCAAGTTGATGATTGATGGCGTAAAGCCTCCAGTAGGAGAGGTTTATTTCCCTTCCGAAGCTGCCAATGGAGAGCTAGGCTTTTATTTAGTAAGCGATGGTAGCGGCAAACCTTATAAATGCCGCGTACGCCCACCTTGCTTTTCCCTGACCTCGGCAATGGACCATATCATTAAAGGACAAATGCTAGCCGACGTTATTCCTACTTTTGACATGATCAATATGATCGGTGGAGAATGCGATAGATAATTCGCATTTCTTCCTATAATTGGTATATTTTTTTGATACCTGCCATTTCTGTCGTTTAACGCCTCCCCTTTTAACGACAATTTCATTTAGCTAGAATTAATCTAACCCAACGTATTTTGGCATTTAATTCCATTAAGACTTGATAATTCCATCATGCTTAAAATCCTAAAATTAATTTTTTGGTTAACAGGCCTTTCGCTTTTAGTTTGGGCAATAAACTCTACCGACCTTTCTTCAGTAGGTACCCTACTCACAAAAATGAAATTAGGCATTGTCGTCGTTCTTTCGGTTTATATCGTCATTAACCTTATGGACGCAATTGCCTGGAAATTCACTCTAAAGCCCAATGAAGCTAATGGCGTTAAAGTCTGGACTTTATGGAAAATCCGGCAAATTGGCGAAGCCTTGAATATGGCAACCCCTTTGGGAACGGTTGGTGGAGAACCCGCCAAAGCGCAACTGTTAAAAGAAACATACGGCCTAAATTATAAGCAAGCCATTTCGTCTTTGGTTGCTACAAGAACCACCAATTTAATTGGACTTGTCTTTTTTTTAGCTTGGGGAGCCATACTAATTTGGCAATCAGACACCATTTCTGGAACGTTTAAAACAACTTGCCAATGGGCTCTAGGAATTTTTTCAACGCTTATTTTCTTATTTCTAGTTTTTCAAATTGCGGGGTTCTTAGAGAAAATAGCGCAGAGAATTGGTAAGTTTTCCTTTATCAGTCCCAAAGCTAAATTATTTTTGGAAGAGATAGAAACTCTAAGCGAACACATGGCGGATTATTATAAGAATAATCGCGGTAGATTCGCTTTGTCCATTTGGTATTCTTTTGTAGGATGGATTCTAGGGATATTAGAGCTTTATTTAGCCCTATATTTTTTGGGGTTTTCATTGAGTTTTAACGATCTATGGATCATTGAAGCGCTAACACAATTGTTAAAGGTGGGCAGTTTTTTCATTCCACTAGGCATAGGAGCCATGGAAAGCGGGCTTATCTTAATCTTTTCTTCTATGGGTATGACGCCGGATTTAGGTCTAACAGTTTCAATTGTTCGTCGAATAAAAGAGTTAACCTGGATCGCATTAGGATTAACTTTAAGTGGAAAATTGGTTTTTAAAAAATAGCCAATTATCCTCCTAAACCCGAGCGCCGCCTTCCGATTCTTAAAAAAACTTAGGGTAACGCTTACATTACGTCGCGCTGAACCCCTCTATCTCTGCCTCTTCCAAATGGAGTCTTTTTCAAAGATTCGGTGAAAACATCGCGTTCTTGAACCAAACCATCATGACGCGTTTTAATAGTATCAATCCGCTTTCCCTCTAACTCTTGGATCGCTTGATCGATAATGTCTTGTTCTTTTTGTTCTTCAGCAGTCAGGCCATTACTATTTTTTGCCGTGGTCGTTTTTGGAGCCGCTCCGCCTTCAGAGGGCGCCGCCGCTTGAACTGCGCCTTCTTCAGGAGCTGCTGTTGCTTCCGCTGTGTTTGATGTCGCTTCGTCATCGCCTTCTTGAGCTTCTTTCATAGAAGACTTAAAATTTTTGATACTCCTGCCAAAAGCGCTGCCAATTTCTGGTAATTTACCCGCGCCAAATATAATCATAATAATAACCAAAATTATCATCAATTCTGGAAAACCAATTCCCATCATGGTGTTATCTCCTAATCAATCCAATGCGTCCTTAAACAGATTAATAAACAAAGGCAAGGCCTTTGAAATTAAACCCCTAATATTCGATCTAAAAATTTTAACAAATTTAATGATTGATTAACACCGTTTATTTTTAACTCATTTCCTCCTCGCCCCCCAAAAAAAAACGGAAAGGGATTGCTCCCTTTCCGTTTTTAACTTTGAAAAATAAATCTGGGCGAACTTACATCCCAAGATGAGCGTTTAAAATCTTAGATTCAAGAATAGCCTTATTTCCGCCAGCTTTCTTTCTAGCTACGCCAAAATGCTTAGTTGCATCGCCATGCTTACCTAATTTATCCAAAGAAATCGCTTCATTAAAATGAATTTCTCCATTACTAGCATCAATTGCGGCTGATTCTTGAAAGTGCCCTAAAGCCACATCAAAGTGCCCCATACCGTAATGTTTAATACCTGCTTGATTATGCATTTTTGCCTCTTTACTAGCGCCATCTGGCAAAGTCATCGGTCCTTCGGCAAAAGCGATTACCGGAATCGAAAAGAAAACGGCAGCAATTAATATTGAAACAACTTTCCTCATAAAATTTCCTCCCAAAAAAGGTTTAATCGAATGCCTCCTAAACCAAATTTAACACTTTTAATTCCATTTTCAAATAAGAAGTCAGGAAAATCATCATTTTATTACAATAATTATAACAAATACTTGAAATAAAATTTCTAAATTATAATAAAACGAATTTTTTATATATTTTTCTTCAAAATAGGCAAAACATCGGTGAGATATTCAACATGTGAAATTTTGTTTAAAACGATATCGGCTCCATGCTCAAACAACCAATTCATTCCTAAAACTTGAAGCTTTTCAGGGTTTTCTCCAAAGTTTGATTTCCGAATTTCTTCTAACTCGCCATTAATCTGAGATCGAATTAAACTCCTCAAACCAAATAAGACATTATCAAAAAGAATCTCAATATCAGATAAAGATTCTTCAAATTCTTCTTTAGGAAGTAATTTAGCATTTGCCAATTGCTCTCTAACCGTTTTTGCCATAGAAAGAGATTGTTTTGTCATATCCTGCAAGCGGGAATAATCATTTGAGGAAGGCCCCCTTTTCTCCAAAAACGGGGAAAGTATTTGAAAAAAATTAAAAGGAGAACGGATTCTAGCGTCGCGCATCGCTTCTTCTAAACTTCGATTATCCGCTAAAGGCGTTTGAAGAATTTCAATTTCTAAGTTTCTGGCTTTATTTAAAAGTTCTTTTGCCGTTCCTTGCCATGAACTATTATCAAAAAAATCCGCTAACCAGATCGCTTTGTTCTCAATCTGCGCTCTAAAAGGATTGCCCACTACCACTTTCAAACCGAAGCTTCTTATTCTTTCAACGAAACTTTCTTTGCCTTCTTCCGATTCAAAAGCATGTTTGCTCACAAAATTACCGGCAATCTCAATCGCTTGAAAACCATTCGAAGGTGGAGATTTCTCGCAGAAAACTTCTAATGGAAACTCGGCAAAACCGATTTCTTTATCCTTTAATTCAAAAATCGAAAGACCAAAACTTTTAATCTTTCCTTCCTTGCAAAGTTCTTCCAAAACACTAAAAGCTCTACCTATTTCGTCAAACATGTCTTTTTCGATAAAAAGCGGCATTCTCAAAAGAAACAAGTCTAGAGAATCCGTCCCAATTCTATATAAGGAACGGTCTATTTGATCTTTTAAAAATTCTGGAGAAAGACACAAACTTATTTCGGAATCTAACTGATGAATCTTTCTTTGAAGACTCCCTCGTTTTATCAATTCTTCAACAACTCTTGAATTCCTTCCTCGAATCCACCCTCCCCTCGTTATGATAAATAAAGCTCTTCTATCTATAGGCTCTTTGATGTTTAATTTTGAAAGTGTTTCTCCCAAAAGCCATTCGTCCTCTCCATCCGTTTCGTCTGGCGAGGTTTCAAATAGATTAATAGGACTTTTTAAAACGGCGTTCAAAGCTTTTAAATTTGAGTTTCGATACCGACTCATTCCCCGGAGCCCCATACCAATTTTTGAAACCCATTTGTCATTCCATGGAACTAAAGTAGAATCTGTTAATTGTTCTTCATCCGAACCTTGCCTTAAGGATTGATCGCCCCATTCAAATTTTCCCAAGCTAATTTCTTCCGACCATAAATAAGGCGCATGAGTTTGTAATCTGGAATCGTCAACTGGACCGCCGATCGTAAAATGATAAAAACTTTCGAGGCTGTTATCTTTGACTCCAAGTAATTCCCGAACGGGATCGTCAAAATAACAACCAATACCTGTTCCACGTAACCCGATAAATTCAGCCGCTAAATAAAGATTTTGTCCAATCATCCCAGATTCCCAAAACAATCGGCGGTATTGCGATGGTCCAAAAGTTTCTAATGACGAATTGACTTCGGCGATCATTCCCAAACTAAAAGCGCTATCGCCCGCAATATCCTGGCCACAACTAACTTGAGCCGCATGGCGCTTAAAATCACCGCTTTTTAGAAGATATAAATTTAACCCCGCTAAACAATCCGAAGGTCTCGACCACTTAAAATCCGATTTCAATTTATTTTTGAACTCGTCAAGTTTATCAGGGTTTCTTACCAAGAAATACAATCCAGGATCGACGTTTTCTACCCTGTGGACAAATAAAAACAAATGTACTGAAGGCTTCCAGCGGATAGCGTCCCAAGGAATTCCAGGTTTGTCGTCAGTGTGAATCGTATGGGATAAAACATTGTAAAATTCATTTTTCGACATTCCGGTATGGCCGTCAAACGAAACAGCGCTTCTTCGCTGACGAATAATTTGCCTAGTAGAAATATTATTTCTCTTAAAAGAATTCAAAACTGTATCGAAGTCGATGCCGCCAAGGACTTGCGCATCCTTTTGCGCGTCCAACTCTCTATTCTTTTTTAAAGAACACTCCGCGACACTATCAATAATCTCCCACTCCATCTTGTCGCCGCTCAACTGGTTTGCACGCCCTTTCCACGGACCATTAGACACTTCATTAACAGCTTCGACATCCAGCATAAGCGGTATTCTATGAACACTTTGACCTTGAGGGAATAAGGCTAAAATTAAATCGGGATGCTCCGGGTCTCCCTCTTTAAAATCCTCAGCTCTATCCAAACCTAATAATTGCGAAATATCTTCGTCATTCATCCCTTCTAAATGGATGGCTCTCCAACCTAAAGCCGCTGCGGCAATTCTAACAGCCGCTAACGCATGCCCGGTATCATGTTGACAATACCGAAACGCTCTCTCGCCATATTTCCAAGCTTCTCGCCAATGGATAGAACTCAACCCAATAAAAAAAGTTCCTTGGGGAAATCTAGAAATCAATCTACTCAAAGTCTCTTGGGAAAACTCGGTTCTAAATTCCAAACCATGTTCTTTTGGACAATAGTGATATACGCCTGGCTTCGAACTTATCCCTCCTAGTCCAGGACTGACCAAATACGCTTCGGTGGGATGTAAATTGCCGCTCGAAGGATTAGCGCGCAAAGCCCAACGCGAATCTCCCGCTTGTTTCCAGGCTGTAATCCCCATTGACATTTCAAACAATTTGGAAAGAAATTCTATATCAAAAGCGACGCTGGGAATGGGTTCTCCCGAAAAAACAGAAGCGTATGCAGGTGTTGTATCGTTAATAATGGGAGGAAGAAAAAATAGATCGGAACCCTCAAATCGGCGAAATGGATCAGGTTGATTTGCCCAATCCATATACCCGGGAGCGCTCGCGTATCTATGAAAATTATGCTTAGTTCTTTCGTGATATTTAATCGTTTTCGTTACAAGATCTTCCACTAATAGACTTTCATTACAGAAATATTAAAACAATTATATATTACAGTAGGCAGAAAGCCTTAATTATTGCATCTTTACTAATTATTGTTTTGATTAAAAATTAGAACCTCAGCAAAGTAAAATACCAAACTAAATATTCCAACCAAATTCACTAATAATCAATTGGTTTACCTATAACTAAGGAAAAGATAATATTTATAAATAATGCAAAAATCTAATGATGGTATAGAAATAGACTATGGGAAAAGTAGAAAATAGGTATTTTTTGGAAGAGGTGATTTCTAATTTATCTTTTGTAAAACAATAGGACAATAGCTACTTAAAAGATTCTATCTATTAAAAAAAGCTATTCCCTTCCTCCCCTCAACCATTTGATATTGGATGAAATGCAAAAAGTCAGCATAATACCAAACCGTTCATCACCGCAGAGTAAGAAAAAAGCTGTCGCCGGAGTTTATCCTGAGTTAGTCAAAGGGATAACTTAATCTCGACAGTTTATTAAATTAAAAACTAGATTCCTCGGCGAAGCCAGTCAAAGGCTGTGATGCTTGTCCAATTTATCCAGCAACTTCAATCCTTTTTTGACGTTTCCTCTTGTTGCGCGTGTTAAAAACCTGGTTTCTGCGTCAAACTCGGCAATCGCCATAGAAGAAAATTCTTCAAACAATTTATTCACACTAACCTTGCGCCGTATCGCCAAAGCTTTTAAGCGTTCATGTTTATCATCCGGTAATCTGATTGTCAAAGTTCCCATTGGCTTATTCCTTCTCTTTTAATAAAAATTCCCCAGCATCAACAATTTGAATGTCAGGAAATAGTAATTCACTATTTTTAAAATCTTTTTTGTTTCTAGTTATTATATATTCCGCGTTTCCCGCTACCGCTAATTCTATCAGGTGATTATCCGCTTCGTCTTTTAAATTAGGCCGCCACAAATAATAAGTTGATATCCATTGTGAAACACTCAAAAACGCATCTAATAACTCTTCTCTTTCTTTCTCGTTTAAAGGAGCGTCTTTAAATAAAATGGATCTTGAAATAACGCTTTCATATTCTAAAAATAAAGCTGTCCCCATTAAAGGCGTTATTTTTCCAACCATACATTGGCGAATAGCTTCTCTTGGCCCGGTATTTTTGCGCATAATAGCGGAAACAAAAATATTAGTATCAACAACTACTCGAACATTAGACGACATACACTCATGATAGCATATACGCTATCATTCCTCAAAAACAAAAGGATCATAAATTAGATAACCTTGGTCAGAAGAAAATAGTTACCATTTCCTTCTTCTCCTCACCTTTTTGCAATATCCATTTGTGGTAGTACAATAAAGAGACGTCAATCAAAGAGAACTCGCCCTATGAAATTAAGTATTCTAATCGCTACCTGTTTTATTTTGACCTTTTGTTCTTCGTCCGTTTTTGCGCAAAATGTTATGAAAGAAATGTCGAAGGAATGCCCCAAAAATATGGTAAATATCCCTTCGGGTAATTTTATGTCGGGGCGAGCGGACGATCTTAAAGAAATGACTATCGACGCTTTTTGTATCGATCGGTTTGAGACGACGCAATCGGAATATGAACAAATCATGGACTTCAACCCTTCTCATTTCCCAGACCCATTCCATCCAGTTGAAAAGGTTACCTGGCAAGAAGCTCAAGATTATTGCAAAAAAAGAGAAAAACGATTACCCACAGAATGGGAATGGGAGAAAGCCGCCAAAGCGGGAACGGAAACCAATTTTTATTGGGGTAACAAGCTAGACGACGACTACGCCTGGTATGTGGCTAATTCGGACCGTAAAACACATCGAGTTGGCCAAAAGAAACCAAACAATTTTGACTTGTATGACATGACGGGAAATGTTTGGGAATGGACATCGAGCGACCATAAGGAAGCGGGTAAAAAAGTTTTGCGTGGTAGTTCCTGGTACAACGGGCCAAGCGTAATGGGAACAGCTTACCGCAATAAATCAAAACCAGAGGTCCGAGGAAGCGGATTTGGCTTTCGTTGCGCTCTTTCAAACTAGCTTTTTAAGGGAATCTCAAATAATTCGATATTTTTACTTGTGGCAACTCGCAAACCCTTATGTCATAAGGGCTGTTCGTGGCTAAAAACATTTTTTAGAGGCCTCCTTAAATAAATTAACTTATAGAAATATTTGAAACTCCATCACTGGCTTGATCGCGTCCACAAAATCCAATACACTTACTTGGTTAAAACTTCTATTGTTCATAAAAGGTCTAATAAATGGATTTAAAAGAATTAGTCACAAAAAGATTGGGCGATGAAGACTCCCTAGATCTTGAAAAAGAGAAATTAGGAGACGAAGGAGCAAAAGAATTGTCTCAATTCGAAATCCTCACAAAAGTAAGAACCTTAATTTTAGGCGACAATGAAATTAGCGACGTGGGAGTTCAGGCTATAGCAAGTTGTCCCTATTTAGAAAACTTAAGGGTGTTAAACTTAAAGTCCAATAAGATTACCGCTCTGGGAGCTAAAGCTTTGGCCGAATCCCAAGCTTACCCAAAGCTGGATCAGTTGATTATAAAGTTTAACGATATTGGCGAAGAAGGAGCCAAATATATTGCGGAATCCACTAATTTAAGTAAATTAACCACTTTGGATTTATTTCGAAATCATATCGGCGAAGAGGGTAAGAAAGCCATTAAAAGATCTAAAAACTTTGAAGACTTAAGACGGTTGCGTTTAGATTAATTTCCTCACTTAAATTTCTTATGGATCTAACTAAAAATTTTCCTAGAAGCCCTAATGAAAAAGCTTTTGGTCTGGTTCATATTCCTCGAATGATAGATAAAGCAAAAGCCGTTCGAGTTCAAAAAATAGGCGAGTATATTTTTCCTTGCCCATTGGACAAAATGATTTTAGAATTTTTAGAGATAGACAGCGAAGCTTTTGTCCAAGAAGCCACTAGTCGAGAAGAAGCCGATTTTTTAACTTGGCTAGAAGGTTCGCGTTTATCCCGAAGTATTAAAGAAAAAGAAGCGCTTAATCTTGAGATCCTGGAGAAAAAACCCGATACGGAAGAAAAGCGCAAGAAATTTGTTGAATTAAGAAATAAAGTCGACTCATCTCGGACAGAGATTAAAACTTGGGTCGGCCTCATCGATTTAGAAGAAGATCGCTTGTAAATTACTCCTTCATTTTAAGTCTCTCAACTTTCCCGATTTTTTGTCGACTTATTATAGACCTTCAAATTATCCAATCGGAACAATTGGTACAACCCAGTAATGGTCAAAAAAATTCCCAAAAAAGATCCTTCTAAAAAGAAAGTTCCTCGTCCTAAAAAAGAGGATATTCCCGAAAAAGTCGCTCCTCCTCCCAAAAAGAAACGAAAAAAAAGAAAAAAGAAAAAGAAATCTTCTTTTTTTAAAATTCTCTTACTATTTTTACTTATTTTAAGTAGCTTTGGCATATTAGCTGGATTTGGGGGCGCCTATTTTATTTATTCAAAATATTCGAAAGATCTTCCCGACGTAAAAACATTAAAAGATTACGAACCAAGCACCATCACCCAAGTTTACTCTGACGCAGACGAACTTATCGCTCAATTTTATGTAGAAAAAAGAGTCATCGTCCCTATTGAAAAAATTCCCGTAACGTTGAAACAAGCGACCCTGGCTGTTGAAGATTCTAATTTTTACTCACACTTTGGAATAGACCCTAAAGCGATTTTTCGCGCAATGATCACCAACTTCAAAGCGGGAAGAGTTGTTGAAGGAGGAAGCACGATCACGCAACAATTATCAAAAACGCTATTCCTAACTCCACAAAAGAAATTAGAGAGAAAAATCCGAGAAGCAATTTTATCGGTAAGATTAGAGCAATTCTTTTCAAAAGACGAAATATTGGGAATATACCTCAATCAAATTTACTACGGTCACGGAACGTATGGAGTCGAAGCGGCGTCTCGCAATTATTTTGGGAAACATGTCGAAGAATTAACTATCGAAGAATGCGCTATGATAGCGGCATTGCCAAAAGCTCCTAATAATTACTCTCCCTATCGCAATATGAAAAAAGCTAAAAAAAGGCGAAATCATGCTATTCGTAGAATGGCGCATTTAGGCTTTATTTCACCAGAACAAGAAAAAACCGCATTAGAATCTCCCATAATTCTTAAAAAAATGAAGGGAGATTTAAATAAAACTCCCTATTTTTCCGAATACATCCGCCGCTGGATACAAGAAAAGTATGGTAGTTCAAAGCTTTACCGTGCAGGTCTCAAAGTATTCACAACGGTAAATCTTGATTACCAGTTAGCCGCTCAAAGGGCAATCAAAGAAAACTTACGTATTGCGGACAAAAGATACGGTTATAGGGGTCCTTTGGAAAGCATTGATCCAACTTTACCCAAATCTTTAATTGTTCAAAAAACTAGGGCTCTAAACGAATTCGATAAAGGTAAAATCCCAAACCCTGACGACTTGTTTAAAGGCATCGTCATTGAAGTAGGACCGGAAGAAGCTTTAGTTCAAATTGGAGCTGGCGAAGGCATCATTGAGTTAGCAGATATGGAATGGGCGCGAACTCCCAATGTGAAGCTGGATGGACGCTATCAAAAAATTAACAGAGTCGACCAAGCCCTTTCCGCGGGCGACGTAATACTTTTAAAAGTTACGGGATTGCGCCCCGATGGTTTTTTTGCTTTATCTTTAGAACAAGAACCCGAAGTAGAGTCTGGGTTAATAAGCTTAGATCCATCCACTGGACATATTAAAGCTATGGTGGGGGGTTATGATTTTTCTAGAAGCGAATTTAATCGAGCCTTACAGGCCGTGCGACAACCTGGTTCCGCTTTTAAACCAATCGTTTTTGCGGCTGGAATGGAAAATGGTTTTACGCCGGCAAGTATTATTGTGGACTCCCCGGTTATTTTCAAAGAAACGGAATACACATTTGACAAGTGGAAACCGGTAAACTTTGAAAAGAAATTTTACGGGCCAACTTCGCTAAGAACCGCGTTAACCCATTCCAGAAATGTAGTCACAATTAAACTTCTTCAAAATATAGGCGTTCAAAAGGGAATTGAATTTGCCAGAAAATTGGGCATCAAAAGCCTATTGGAAGAAAACCTTTCTATCGCGCTAGGTTCTTCAGGAATGACTTTATTCGATATTACCGCCGCTTACGCTATTTTCGCTAACTTAGGATCCAAAATAGAACCAACTGGAATTCGATATATTAAAGATCGAAATGAAAAAACTTTATATAAACCCGAGGTTGTTCCTCAACAAGTCATTTCTCCTGGAGTGGCTTACATTACGACAAGCCTGATGGAAAGTGTGGTCCAACACGGTACTGGAAAGAAGGTCAAAGTTTTGAATCGACCTGTTGCCGGTAAAACAGGCACAACTAATGATTTTATTGATGCATGGTTTCTTGGATACACTCCTGAGTTAACAACAGGTGTTTGGGTAGGAAAAGATAAAGACGAACCATTGGGCTACAACGAAACGGGTTCTCGCGCAGCCATTCCAATTTGGCTACAATATATGCAATCTGCTTTAAAAGACGCGCCAATTAAAAATTTTAAGGCTCCAGACGACGTTTTATTTTTAAAGATCGATAAAAAAACTGGGAAGCAAGTAAACTTCGGAGATCCAAAAGGAAGCTTTGAAGTTTTTATGAGGGACAATCTACCAGAAAGAACTTTTGATATACCTAGCTCCCTTAAACAGGAAGTTTACTAATAAATATTCTAAAACAAAAATTAAAATAAAGGTATTTTGATCGCTTCATTCCCCCTAATTAATCATCCTCGTAATATCCTTCTTCAACAATCTTGTTTCCTTGAATTTTAAGAGTAAACATTTTTTTCTCAGCGTCTCCATTTTCGGTAAAAGTAGTCGTTCCCGACGCACCAAAAAATCTCTCAACTTTTTTTAATCGAGTAAAAAACTCCAAACGATTTTTCACATTTGTCTGCGCGATATTTAAAAAAATTTTAGCGCTATCGTATGCTTGAGCGGAAAGCATATTAGGCTCATCGCCAAACGTCGTCTGAAATTTAGTCACAAACTGTTGAACTTCCGGTTTTTTTGACTCTTTATAAAAACCGTCGGAAAAAACACCTTTTCCCTTTATATATCGTCCCGCAACTTTAATTAAATCGGCATGATTCCAACCATTCGTTCCTAAAAATGTTACTTGATCAATATTGTAAAAAACCATCTGGGGAATAATTAAACTCACTTTATCGTAAAACCCTGGAATGAATATTGCGTCGTAACTTAATTCAAGCGAAACTTTCAGACCTTCAATTTTATCTTCATTAAATAACCCTTGCTCAATAATGGGTTTTGAAAAAGGAACGTTACCTTTATTTTTAGTTTTATTTTCAGATTCTGATAGTTTTTTTAGAGTCAATTTCTTTAACTGACTATCAGAAATACCGCCAATCTCTAATATTTGCGGCTTAAAGTCATTTTGGCTACGCTTGTAAGACACCGCCGCGACTACTTCAGCTCCTAACGATTCTACTTCTTCCATAAAAGCGTCTTTAAACTCCTGACCAAAATTAGCTTCTGGATAAAAGACTACAAAGCGTCTAAGTCCTAAATCATTGACCGCATATTCGGCAAGAAATCTACTCTGAATGGGACGCGTCATAGCGTTTCTAAAAATATAAGGAGTAAGATCTGTCAAACCTAAAGAAGAAGCAGTTGGAGTTAAAGCTGGTAAATCGTATTTTTCCAAAAGTGGAACTATTTTTCTTACATTATCGCTCAACACTGGACCAATCACTCCAATAACGCTTGGGTCCACCGCTAACTCCTCCAAACCTTGCTCTAAGTTAGTTTTGACTCCCGAATCTTTCACAACAAGTACAATTCGTTTTTTTTCATCCGAAGACAGATTATTAAACGCAAGCTGTATGCCTTGTAAAACTTGTTGTCCCGTAATGGCCCGCTTCCCCGTAAGCGGCAAAATTGCTCCAATTTTTATTGTCTTCAATTGATAATCTTTTTTCGCCAACGCTAGCATTCTCATCGCTTCTGATTGCAGGTTATGCTGAGGAAAAGTTTCTACGAATTGTTTCAGCGCTCCTATGTAACTTTCATTATCCCTTTCCAATCTAAAAATGTTAACCAATTTCCAAAGCGCTAAATCTGCGGGGAAGTTGCTGCGATACTTTTGGATCAAAGAAAAAAGCTTTTCTTTAGATAGTTTTTCGTCAATTATCCTTTTTGTGATTTGTAAAGTTTGTTTCTTTAATTCACTGTCCAACTCATATTTATAAACCTTACTCAATCGTTCTATCGCCCGATCATAATCAAATTTTTTCTGATGAACCTGTCCCAGGTAAAACAAAACTTTCAGTTTTTCTTTATCGTCGGGATTTGATTTTAATTCGGTTTCAAAAATTCTTTGCGCATCTTCTAGTCGACCCAAATAGTAATTACAGGCCCCCATAAATAGAAGAGTCTCATGAAGAACTGGAGTGCCTGGGAAGTTTTCTAAGAGATAAGTAAAATACTTTAACGCCGTTACATAAAACTTATTGTTAAAATCGATTTGCCCTAACCTAAATACGGCTCGATCAATATTTTTATCATTCGGATTCTCATCGATAAACTTTTCATAGACAATTTTAGCTTCCGCAAACTTACCAGACCGAAATAAATATTCAGCTCGACTAAAACCGGCCTTTTCTAAAGGGATAATTGCGGTTGGGGGAAGGTTTTTTTTTAAAGATGGCGCAGAGTTTGATTTTTCATCAGGCGTTTGCGTTGTAATACTTTGTCCAAACGAATTTTCTAATGAGAAAACCATTATGAACAAAACACAAACTGATGATATTCCTATTTTCGAAATAGAATCTAAAAGCATATGCAAACGATATTTATTTACGGATGACGGTAAATTTACGATAACTTATTCCTCTTCTTCAATATCCGTTTTTACCATAATTTTGTACTTTTGCATTCTATAACGCATAGAACGAAAGCTTAAGTTTAAAAGCTTTGCGGCTTTGGTCATGATTCCGTTGGTTTTCTTTAAAGCTTCGAGAATCATATTTTTTTCAATCTGGTCTAAGGTTTTTTCAAGATCTACGGAACCCTCTTTATTCGCAAACGATATATTTTTTACATCTGGAAACTCATTACGTATTAATTCTTCCGGGAGGTTTTCTATCTGCAAAAACTCGCCTTTTTCAAAAACGCAACCTCTTTCCAAAACATTTTCTAACTCTCGAACATTACCAGGCCAAAAGTAATCGTCAAAAACTTTCATAACCGAAGGGTCTATTCCCTTTAATTTATTGAACCCTTCGTTTTCTTTATTAAATTTCTGGATAAAATGTTCTGCAAGAGCTGATATATCTTCTTTGCGTTCGCGTAATGGAGGTATATGAATGGGAATAACATTCAGCCGATAATATAAATCTTGCCTGAACTTATTATCTTCAACAGCCTTAGACAAATCTATATTAGTTGCCGTGATAAAGCGAATGTCAATTTTAATAGGTCTTGCCCCACCCAAACGAGTAAACTCCTTTTCTTGCAAAATCCGCAATAGCTTTACTTGTATTGAAAGCGGTGTATCTCCTATTTCATCAAGAAAAAACGAGCCTTTGTCCGCAATTTCTAGCAAACCAACTTTGGTGGAATCTGCGCCGGTAAAAGCGCCTCTCTCATAGCCAAACAACTCGCTTTCCAATAAATTTTCTGGCATGGCGCCACAATTCACCGTAATAAACGGCTGTGTGGATCTTGGACCGTTAAAGTGAATGGCTTTGGCTACTAATTCTTTTCCCGTACCGCTTTCACCGTTTAACATTACAGTTGCCGAACTTCGAGCAACTTTTTCGATTAATCGGTAAACTTTCTCCATTGCAGGGCTTTTACCTATGATATTGGAGAACTGATACTTATTATTTAATGCGGTTTTTAAATAAATATTTTCATCATGTAGCTTTTTCTTTTCTAAGGCGTTCTTAAGCGATAATTTCAAATCATCAATCTTGAATGGCTTAGAAATATAATCGTAAGCCCCCTTTTTCATTGCTTCTACGGCGGTTTCTGCGGAAGCAAAAGCCGTCATCATAATAACGGGAGTTCCCGGGGAGGTCTCTTTAACGGCTTTCAGCACATCAATTCCGCTAGAGTTTGGCATTTTTATATCGGTAAGCACTAGATCAAAATCATTTTCTCTTATATATTTTCCAGCCGCTTGCCCATTATTTGCCGTTACAACTTCATAACCTTCTTTTTCAAGCAAAATTGAAAGAAAATCGCAAATGCTTTCTTCGTTATCGACAACCAAAATAGAGTTCATAAAAGATTTTTACTCCAAAGCCTTGGTCGAATCAGAAATAAATTTTTAATCACTTATTTTTAAACACCTGCGTATAAAGTCTCAACCTCAAGGCATTTAATTTAATAAAACCTTCGGCATCGTTTTGATCGTAACTATCGTCCATATCAAAAGACGCTATATCTTGATCGTACAAACTATTATCAGATTTTCTACCTAAGACGGAACAATTTCCTTTGTATAATTTTAACCGAACGGTTCCATTAACGCACTTTTGAGCTTCGTCTATTAATTTTTGATGCAACACTCGTTCTGGACTAAACCAAAATCCGTTATAAATCATTCTTGCATAGGCTGGTATCATAGAATCCAGTTGAAACATGACTTCTCTATCGAGAGTAATAGTTTCTAAAGCTCGATGCGCAGCGTGCAATATTGTGCCACCGGGAGTTTCATAAACCCCTCTAGACTTCATTCCCACAAACCGGCTTTCAACTATATCAATTCGACCCACTCCATGCTTTCCCGCTAATTTATTGAGATGTACCAATAAATCGACTGGCTCTAAACGATTACCATCCACCGCAACAGGATTTCCCTCTTCATAATCGATATGAATTTCTTCCGGGCTATCCGGAGCTTTCTCAGGCGAATCGCTTAGTAAAAACATATCTTCCGGCGGCTGCACCCAAGGGTCTTCTAAAACTCCACCTTCATAACTAATGTGAAACATATTCCGATCCATGCTGTAAGGCTTGTCCTTGCTCACCGGAACCGGGATATCGTGCTTGTTCGCATAATCAATCAAAGACTCGCGAGAATTCAAATCCCATTCGCGCCAAGGAGATAAAATTTTTATCTTTGGGTTTAACGTTAAATAAGCCAGTTCAAATCGAACTTGATCGTTGCCTTTACCTGTACACCCGTGCGAGACTCCATCGGCTCCTTCCATTTCAGCAATGCGTATTTGTTCTTTAGCGATGAGAGGTCTGGCAATCGAGGTTCCCAATAAATAATTTGCCTCATAAAAGGCGTTGCCACGAAGCATTGGGAACACATACTCACGCATAAACTCTTCCTTCAAATCTTGAATATAGACCTTACTCGCGCCAGTCTTTAAAGCTTTCTCTCGCACGGGATCTAATTCTTCTCCCTGCCCAACATCCGCAGAGTAAGCTATCACTTCACAGCCATAACGTTCTATAAGCCATTTAATAATAACGGAAGTGTCTAATCCTCCAGAATAAGCTAATACAACTTTATCTACCTTCATTGTCATAATTGTTCTCGAAATTTAATGTTATATGTTGTTCTTTTAAGATGGCGGAAATCCGGTAGGATTTATAACTTTTCTTAAAACGGGTTTATATGAATTGCTTTTAAAAAATCGTATTCTAACTTTTAAAAACCTCTTTCATAAGTTTAGCTCAAAAAAGACCGAATACGATCGTCTAAAGCGTTCTGGTCTTTCGCAAAAGATTGTAATGCGGATTGAGTCATTAGGTCGTCCACTGCAATGGAATCAGGCCAATTTTTAAATTGAGGAATTTTTCCAGTCTCATAAATCGATTTTATTTCATTCTCGGAAAACCGTCCAAACAAATCGATTCCTGATTTTTCACAAATGTTGATTAAATCTTCTCCATTCATCGAATCCACTGAATCCAGAGAAATTAAATCGTCGGCAAACTTTTTAAATGTTTCCGAAACTTCCCATAAGTCTTTCAATCGATCCATAATGGACATATCCGCTTCTGGATTCCAATCTTCATGGTTTCCCTTTTTCAAATCTTCAGGCTTACGATCCGAATTCAAAAAATCAGTCAGCGCTTTAGGCGGAATGGTATGCACATCCACTCCTGTCAACGCCGCCACTTGGTCTCCATTTCTAATACTAGCCGCAATAAGTCTCGTGACTACTTCAGGACGTCGCCGTCTTAAATCGGAAATTGCAGATTGAGTGGCTAACGTAACTTTTTCTCCAACCCCTTTGCCTGTACCCAATGAATTATCAACAATTACCTGATTTAATCTCCCCAAAAACACATTCACAAAATCGGGATTTGAAAGGATAGCCGCCAAATAGTTTTGCCGCGCTGAAAACCCCAAAGTGAAATTGATGGGCATCCCCTCTTTCCGTAATTTACGAACCGACAAATACCCCTCGGGAGTCAAAGGAATCTTCACAATAAAGTATTCGGGACATACTTTTTGATATCTCCTTGCAAACTCAACGGTTTTATCAATATCTCTGGAAATAGCGGGATGCAACTCCACGCTAACTTTTTTACGAAACCCATTAACGAGACGAAGAGCAATTTTACAATTAATGACAAAACCCACCTCTAATATTCTATCGGCTTCTTCCAAGTCTGGAGCTACTTCCTTCAATCTACTCACTGTAGATTGAATAGTTTCGTCTAATACCCCCGTTTGAACCACTTGGTTGGCCAACGTATTATTGGTTGTTAGCGAAGTAAGTTCTTGTTTCCATACCGAACGAGCAAGCTCTAAATCGCCTGTATCGATCCAGGTTTCTGTGCCTAATGAGTTCATTTTATTCAGTAATGAACTAGATTCATATGAAGGTAATTCAGCTTCTCCAATTTTTTCCTCAGCTAATTCTTGAACCGCTTCCTCTATTTTTCCGCTAATAATTCCCATGAATTTATCCCTTTTCATATCCCGGTTTATTTAAAAGCATAAACATATTTTTTTTATACATTTCGACGCCCGGTTGATCAAAGGGGTTAATTCCTAATAGATATCCGGACATAGCGATCGCTCTTTCAAAAAAATAAAATAACTGCCCCAAAACTCGTGGGGTACGCTCTTTTAACGAAATCGTCATATTTGGAACTCCTCCCTCTAAGTGAGCGGCGGCAGTTCCTCTAAAAGCTTTTTCGTTCACATAATCAAAAGATTTTCCCGACAAATAATTTAAACCATCCTCATCGGTATTCCAATTTGGAATAGTTACCTGTTGTCTAGAAGATTCTAAAATTAAAAACGTTTCAAAAATTATTCGTTCGCCCTCTTGTATCCATTGTCCCATTGAATGCAAATCGGTCGTAAACTCTACAGAAGCGGGAAATATGCCCTTTAACTCTTTCCCTTCGCTTTCGCCAGATAACTGCTTCCACCACTCCAAGACAAATTTAAACGAAGGATGAAAAGAAGCTAAAATTTCTATTGTTTTCCCTTTCTGATACAAGAGGTGTCTAATAACCGCATATAAATAAGCGCTATTGTCTTCCATTCGAGCGCTTTTTGACAGAATAGACTCCATATCTGCTGCGCCTTCGACCAACTGTTTAATATCTATTCCAGCAACAGCCATTGGCAATAAACCTACTGGAGTTAATACCGAATATCGTCCGCCGACATCGTCAGAGATTTCAAAAGCACGAAATCCTTTTTCATCGGCCATCGATTTTAAAGCGCCCTTCTCTTTATCAGTCGTTACTATGATTCTTTTGCGGGCTTGCTCTTCTCCAAATTTTTTAACCAGGGCGTCTTTTAAAATTCTAAACGCCAAAGCTGGCTCAGTAGTGGTCCCAGACTTTGAAATTACATTTATATAAAAGTTTTTATCGCCAATTTCGTCTATTAAATCGGAAATATAATCCGAACTTATATTATGACCGGCAAAATAAACCTGCATTCCTTTCTGTGTTCCGCCTTTAAAGGGACTCGAAAGGAAATCTATCGCCGCTTTGGATCCCAGATAGGAACCGCCAATTCCAATACAGACCATTAATTCGGAATCGGATCGAATCTGGTCTGCCGTTTCAAGAATCTCATTCATTAGATTCTTTTCATATTGTGACGGTAAATGGAGCCAACCCAAATAGTCGCTCCCCTTACCCTTTTTAGCCTCTAGTTCTTGATGGCGCTTATTAACCTCCGGCTGCAACTCTAAAATTTGCGACTCATTTAAAGTAACTAACGTATTTTGGTAATTTAAACTGAGATCGGACATGGAGGCGAAAGAGAAAAAACTAAATGGGAAATAACTAAAATAAATCCAATGCTAATATTAGCTTTTTTAAAGGTCAACCGCCATGCAAATCCAACCAGGGAATTATGATTTTTTTTGCAAAAGTAATTAGGAGAGGGTGTAAAACAACCTAAAAATCACAAAACAAATATAAATTCAAAGAGTTATACACATTTGAGAACATGAAACAAACAAATTTTATAAAATTAATGATTTGAGCTATCCCATAAACTATATTGAATTAAAACGGCGCAAATAATAATTCAAATTGCTACAGAAATTAAGGTGGATTCGCCAGATTTTTTGACAATTATTAGTTCATACGGACTTAAATTAAAATCTATATATAGTATTGAAAAATCAAAAAGTATTTCCTTTTTAAAAAGAATAGTAACCGTGACGAAGGAGAGGGAAAATAAGGCTACTCTTCTCTAGAGTTAAATCGTAAAATAAGCGCTGTTATTTTTTTATTAATTTACATTTACCATCCGTTCTATACAAATGATCGCACAAAAAAACCGTCTAGCCATTATCGGCATATTAATATTTTTAGTCGCAATATGTTCAACAGCAAGAACCGTAATGGCTTTTGATTGGAGTACTACCGAATTGCATTATCAATTTGGAAACCTGGAGGCCCCATACCGAGGGGGCCGAGATTCCCAAACGCATATTCTAACATTCCAGCATGCAAGCGGCTGGAAGTTTGGGGAAAATTTTATTTTTATCGATTTCTTGAATGACGCAGACGAAGACGATTTTAATGACGATGATATTTATGGAGAAGTGTATTTTAATTTTAGTTTGAGCAAAATCCTAAATACAAAAATAGGTATGGGTCCACTAAAAGATGTTGGCATCCTAGCGGGACTGAATATGGGAGCGGACCCCAAAGTGGTCAAGTATTTGCCTGGAATGAGAGCTGCATGGGATATCCCAGGATTTGCTTTTTTAAATACGGATTTTGCTATTTATATAGACGATAGCGCCGGTCTAGATTCTAGTGGAGCTCCCAAAGAAGATAATTCCTTTTTTATTGACATAAATTGGGCGTATCCTTTTAAAATAAAATCACATAGTTTCTCTATTGAAGGGCATATGGAATATATAGGAGAAAGAACCGCTGAAACTGGAGCAACCGTTAGCGACTGGTTTTTTGCTCAACCCCAATTTAGGTATGATATTGGCGAACGGCTCTATCAACCGAAGAAAGTTTTTATTGGTATTGAATGGCAATACTGGATGAACAAACTTGGGGATACTGAAACCGACGAAAGTGTGCCTCAATTCCTTTTTGTTTGGCGCTTTTAAAATTTCAATTTGAAACTATGAAACGATTTCAATTTTAAAAAGGCCAATTTCTCCTCTTCGTCTTGGGATGAATTTATGAACTTAACTGATGTGATGAAAAAGACGTATTACTTCTCCTTGTGGCTAATAGCTTTTTTAGTTTTATTCAACCCCACTCAACAAAAAGCAAATGCCAAAGAGCTTAAAGTTGGATTTATTTATCTTTCACCAGCCAAAGATGCCGGATGGTCCTTTGCTCACGATCTCGGCCGACAATCCATAGAAAAAATTCCTGGGGTAACCACAAGTTATATCGGCTCTGTATTGGAAAACGAAGATAGTTACATTGAAGCCGTCCTTACCCAGATGGCTCAAAATGGCAATGATCTGATATTCGCCACAAGCTATGGCTATTCTAATGCTGTTAAAAAAATTGCCCCACTATTCCCTAATGTAATTTTTATGCACTGTTCGGGAAATTTATTGAGCAAAAACGTAGGGACTTATTTTGGCCGAATGTATCAAGCTCGATATCTAACTGGACTATTAGCTGGAGCCATGACTAAAAGTAATATAATAGGATATGTGGCTGCTTATCCAATTCCAGAAGTTATCAGAGGGATTAATGCTTTTGCCATCGGAGCCTTGGAATCAAACCCAAACGCCAAAATTTACGTGCGGTGGACAAAAGAATGGAACGACCCTTCGAAAGAAAAAATTAATGCGCATGCTTTGGTTGATTTAAAAGCAGATATCTTAGCGCAGCATCAGGATTCCCCCGCTATCCAAATTGTGGCTCAAAAACGCGGCGTTTATTCCATCGGCTATAACCATGATATGAGCGCTTATGCTCCCAAGGCACATCTTACCGCCTCTGTATGGGATTGGAGCGCTGTTTATAAAAACGCTGTCAAAAAAGTTTTAGCTGGGAAGTGGAAAAGTGAAGATATCTGGTGGGGGATAGATAAGGGCTTGGTAGATATTGCTCCATTTGGCCCTATGGTTCCAGAAAAATTGAAAGAAAGGGCGCTTCGTAGGAAAGAGGATATTAAATCTAAAAATTTTGCCGTGTTTTCCGGCCCGATAGTAGACCGCAATGGGAACACTCGAATCGCCAAAGGGAAGCAAGCTTCGGATGAAGAATTGCTGAATATGAACTGGTTTGTAAAAGGAATTGTTGGAACTTTCGATCCAAATTAGCGTTTTAGTATCAAGGTACTTAATAGCCCAAGGAATTTTTTAATTCTTAAATCCTGTAGATAATTTAATTTTCATTCGCCCCTACGAATAACAAATAAAACTGAATAAAACGAATATCAAAAGATGGGTCTTGCTTCCAAATTCAAGTTACTTTTAAAACAGAGAATTCAACTTGTCTATTAAATTCAAACTTTGGATTCAGGCTATTATCCCAATTCTATGTGTCACTCTGTTTGGAGGGTTTTCTATACTCTGGATAACCATCACTCAGCAGGAAAATTTAATTAAAGAAAATTTAGGAGCTGATCTTCTCCAGTTAGAAAATGAAATTAAATTTACGGCTATTCAATTAGAAGAGACTTTAAAAAAACAAGTCATCAATAGAGACTTTATCCGTTCTATTCACTCGTTATATAAAATCAATAGCGGTTTTCCTGAATTAAAAAAAGCTATTCAATGTAAGTCCGCAGTCCTCATTCGAGAGCTCACATTTGAAAAAGGATATGATTTGGTTGCCCTCTATAATTTAGAAGGCATTGAATCTTACGCAACAAAGGATGGAATTTATGTGACTTCAAAAAATCAGAATGAAAAAGCCTTACAACATTATACCCCCTCCTCCGGCCCTTTTTTGAAACACTGCTCTTCAAAGGAATGGACTCAAATTGCCCCCCCTAAAAACTTACCAGAAAAATTGGACATCTCTTTTGATTCTTTAACTTACTTTTCTATTACTGATGGCCAACTAGATCTCATTGGTATTCTTCCAATAAACGAGTTGATCTATACAGAAGGCGAAGAAAGAACTGTCCAAATTGGAAAAATATATTTAAGAAAAAGACTTTCAAATAAATATATGCGGGAATTTTCAAGGAAAACGTTGATAAATAGCGATCTTTTTTCTTTAACTGGAAATCATCTTGTAGGTTTTCACTCAAATCAACTTAAACCATTGTCTCTTAAGATTAATTGGTCGTTGAAAAGCGAATTGTTTTCCGAAATTAGTATTGAAAATGTAGATTATTTCATGAATCTACGGCCTTATTACCTCGACAATAAGCCTGTTTTCCTAATGGCCTCATATGGTCCCAAGGAAACTGTGACGAATAACAGTAGAAAAATATATTTACTTCAGATTAGTGGGGTCCTCATTGGCGTATTCATTGCCACATTAGTCGCTTTTTTCATGGCTGGAGTGATTACCAGGCCAATCCAAAAGATTACAGAACAAATGAACACGATTGCTAATAAAAAAAGTTTTAATCAACGCGTCCAAATTGAATCTGATGATGAGTTAGGTAAATTAGCGGGATCTTTTAATAAAATGTCGTCAATGCTCGAAGACCATGACGCTGAAGTTTCCCACTACATTGAAGAGCTTGGTAATATCAATAAAACATTAAAAACTGAAAGAGAAGGTCTGGAAAATATAGTGGAACAAAGAACTCATGAATTAAAATTTGCAAAAGAAAATGCAGAAAAAGCCAATCTTGCCAAATCCATTTTTTTGGCAAATATGAGCCATGAAATTAGAACCCCAATGAATGCAATTTTAGGTTATTCGCAGATTCTATTAAAAAATCAGAATTTAAGCGCCGAGGTAAAAAATGCATTAGGAACAATCGATAAAAGTGGAGAAAACCTCCTTCACTTAATAAATGAAATTCTAGATCTTTCGAAAATTGAAGCTGGAAAAATGGAAATCCAACCAAATAATTTTGACCTTAAAGTCCTTGTTGAGGAAGTATTGAAAATTTTTGAATTACCTTGCGCGGAAAAAGGTATTAAATTGCAATTGGAGAAATTGAGCGAAAGTCATTATGTTTATGGAGATGATGGAAAAATAAGGCAGATATTGATTAACCTCATTAGTAATGCTGTCAAATTTACTGAGTCTGGCGAAATATTATGTAAGGCTAAAAGTTTAGGAAATAACCAGTATGATTTTGAAGTTATTGATACCGGGATAGGAATTTCTGAAGATAATAAAAAAGTTATTTTTGAACCATTCCACCAGGAGGAAGAAGACTCTAAAAAAGGAGGTACTGGACTGGGTCTTGCTATATGTGAAAAACAATTGGAATTAATGGGATCGAACCTCAATTTGGAATCGGAATTGGAAAAAGGTTCTAGATTTTATTTCAGTTTATTTCTCCCCCCCGCAATAGGAAAAATTCATAAACGAAATGAGAGCTTTAATAAAGTCGCTTCGCTAGCTGAAGGGTTTAAAGTGAAAGCGCTAGTGGTGGATGATATTCAAGATAACCGAGATGTATTGAAAGTTCTCCTCACGAATATTGGCAGCTATGTGGATTGCGTTGAAAACGGAAAAGAAGCCATAGATAGAATCCGGCAAGATGATTTCGATATTATTTTTATGGATATGCGAATGCCTGTAATGAACGGAGAAGAAGCGATTAAGATAATCCGGAAAGAATTTGATCAGGATCAATTGAAAATAGTTGCTGTCACCGCTTCCGTTTTTAATCAGCTAAAAGGCAAATATCAAAAGCTAGGCTGTCAGGGTTATATTTCAAAACCATTTCGAAGTGAACAACTTTATGCGTGTTTAAATAATTTATTGGGTGTTGAATTTCAATATTTGGATGACGCCCCAAAAGAAAAGAAGATCCTTAACATTCAAAATATTGATTTCTCTGCTCTATCCTTGCCAAAAGATATTTTGATTCAACTCAGGAAAGCGGCTGAATTAAACAATGTCACAGAATTTGAAAATGGATTAAGTAAATTACCTGTCGATGGAGATAAAAACTTTTGTCTTTTTATAGAATATTTAAATGAAACATTTAAAAAATATGATATGACCAAAATTCTAGACATATTAGGAAAAATTGAATCTCGCAACCAATAGAACCTCGCATATTATGTAAATATTCCCCTACGCTAAGGTATAAGAAAAGAAGTTTTTTTTGTTTTTAAGACTTGTGGCTATACCTTAAGCAAAAATTTATCAAAACAGCGCTTATAATAATCCAAATCCCTCCCCAAATCATAGTAGCTCCGCCAAATTCCTCTGCAAGCATTCGGGCATCCGATCTTAAGTAGGATCTTTGAATGGTGTCGCTAAAAATGTCTAGAGGCGCGTATAGCATGCTCGTTAAACCAATAACTCGCAAAATAAAATCGTTGAACTTTAAGGAAAGTTTTAATCCCATAAATATTAGAAAGGTTGCGCCCGCAACCCCAAAAACAAGTCCAAAAGTATTCCTAACAAACATTATGGAAATTACGGCGATAAGAACCCCCAATACACAAGAAATTATTTTATCGATATCCGTTTGCACCGCTAAGAAATATATAACGATTCCCCAACCCAGCGACCCCAGGTAACCTGCGCTTAAAGTTAAAAAACGGGATCCGCCACGCGACAAGACATGCCCTCCTTGCATATAATCAATTTGCATTTCCACCACTTCTCCACCGGTTAAAATCGCCATAATGGCATGTGAAGACTCATGAAAAAAAACGATTAGAATTTGTAGAGGGTATAGGATAGTAGTATTCCAAAGAAAAAATACCGCCAATATGATCATGACTAAATAAAAAATATCCTTTCTATTTTTATTCATTCAATCCTGTCCAGAGCAAATATTAGAAAAAGTAATTAATGTAAAAAAACATCTTTTAATCCACATAAATATCGAACACAATAACAAATAACTATCAAATCGCGGAAGCGTCTAATTTTAGCGCCTTAGTATTTTATGTTTTCAATAAATCATGCCAATTGTATACTTTAATGGTACGCGTTAATAAGATTTTCATGGAATAAATTGAGTTTTAATAGATCCAAGTATTATTAATTATTAGATCCGATAAACTCTAAACGTCATACAATCTTTCCCTATTCTTGACACCATTATTTTGTATTGATATCCTTCTGGCCTTTCAATTTTCTTTTTAAAAAAATGAACCCTTTAAAAATACTTTTTCAAAGTTTTTTGATTATTTTTCTATTATTTTCGTCTCTCGCTTTTGGAGACGAAAAAAGTCCTGCAGACCCTATTATTAAATTAGGCAACCAGTTCTTATTTGAAAAGAAATGGGAGTCGGCCTTAAAAGAATTCGAAAAAGCGATCCAAGTTGACCCTCAAAATGGGTTTGCTCATGCCAGTAAAGGAGTCGCTCTTAGTCGTCTTCAAAAACATAAATATGCGCTGCTTGCCTATGAGAAAGCAATGTACTTAGGGTATGACCATTCTTTTTTCAGGTACAACCGAGGCTTTTCCTTCGCACAGCTTAATTTACTTGAAGAAGCAGAAAAAGAATTTAAAGCGGCGCTCAAATTAGACTCGCGAATGGTCATGGCCGATTACGATTTAGGCGTAATCTATAAGCTACAGGGCCGCTATCAAGAAGCCTCAAAACAAGTCCAAAAACTTTTACCCAGAAATCAAAAACTGGCAAAAAAGCTTTTTGACATTATTCCTAGTCCTTATAGAGTTATTACTATAGACAACGGAGGGACTCTGAACGGCAAAGTGACCATATCAGGACCTCCTCCATCTCCTAGAGCTTTTCACCTTATACACGCTCCTAATATTAAATTCTGCTCTCGAATGTCGGATGGTAAAGGACATCGATTTTTATTTGATTTTAAAGTATCCGAATTAGGAGGATTGCAGGATACCGTAATTAGCATCAATGGCATTGAACGCGGCAAGCCTTTTTCTACAGATATGTATTCTTTCAAGGCTAAATTATGCCACGCTAAAGATTATATTATTGCAAGCCGAAATGGAGTTGATTTCCTTTTGGAAAATTTAGACCCCATTCAGCACGAAATTGCAACTTATGAAGTTAGGCAAAAAGGGAAAAGGAAAAAAGTAAAACAAAAAACCAATAAACCTCTACCGCCCCAAAGTAGCCAGGTTCGTTCCATTTTCGTTAGGCCTAACACTAAAGAGTTTTTGGTTAAGTGCAATTTACATCCATTTTTGCAAACCACTATTAGGTTGGTCGACAACCCATATTACGCAATTAGCGACAAGGATGGAAACTTTTCAATAAAAGGCATTCCTCCAGGAATTTACGAGGTTTCGGCTTGGCATCCTTATATTGCCGAGAAAAAAGGAACCGTAACTATAACGGAAAACGGGGCAGCCACTCTTGACTTTCAATTTAAATCAGAGGATGAAAAACGTAGCTTATACCATAACGATCTTGAAGGTTATCGTTTCAATACATGGTACGACAGTCAAGAAAACTTTTACGGCGGAAAAAGAGTCGACGACCCTGTAGAGGTTTTGCAAACCTTTGATCCAAAAACTTTTCGACAACACTAAAAATCCTCTAAAAATTGTTCCTTTAAATTATTAGTTCTTTTGAAAAAAAATCATAGGATCTAACTTTTCTTCTGCGCGAGCTTTTTGGACAATTGCCATGGCGTCTTCTTGGTTCGGAAAAGAACCTAAATAAACACGAAACCATTTTCCATTCCCAACTTCTTTTTCTTTCCAATAGGCTGAATAACCTTTATTTTTTAATTTTGCGACCAACCTATTCGCCGAATCTATTTTTTTAAAAGAACCTGCCTGAACAACATATTTCCCACCGCTTGTAGAAACCTTAGTAAGGATCTTATTTTTGGAAGAAGTTTTTGGAGTAGAAACTTTCTTAACTCGTTTAACAGTGGAAATTTGATTAGAAATCTTATTTTCGGAAGAATTTTTAGGAGTTGAAACCTTCTTAACGGTTTTATCATCAGCCTTAACCGCGACTTCTACTTTTGGAACAAGTTGATCAACAGCCTTAACTGCGGTTTCTACTTTTTCGCCTTTTATAGAAGTGGTAATTTGGCGCGGAATACCGATTTGTTTGACATTTAAATCTTTAGTTTTTTTTGCAGAAGGGAGAACTGTATCCTCCATGTCGACAAACTTGTCGTTTTTTTCGCCCTTTAAAACTTCAAAAAAAGTGTAGGAAGTTTCGTTATTTTCACTCTTGTTTCTTTGGCTTTTTTTAGGGGCAACTTTTACTTTTTTAAACGGCGTTTCTTCTAAAATTTCATTTTTAGAAGGAAGTAATTTATCTAAAAGAGAAAGGTCAACCCCTGCTAAGTGAGCCATGAAAGCGGACAAAAAAAGGCCTAATAGTACCGATAAATATCTGACATGAAAAATCACTCAAAAAGAGTCCTTAAATAGTATGAACATCTACCGTCACATTTTTTTAGGGGCCGAAATTCCCATAAGTTCTAACCCTACCTTTAAAATATTTCTAACGCAATCAAGCAACGCCAATCTAGCTAAGGTCAATTTAATATCATCCGTAACCACACGGTTTTTTTTGTAGTAACTATGAAAAACAGCCGATAGTTCCTGCAAATAGTAAGTTATACGATGCCCCTCCAGGGTTTCGGCGGACTTCTCAATAACTTCTGGAAAAGACAACGCTTTTTTCGCCAAGTTAATTTCATCTGCTCCAAACAGGCTCAAATCAGCTTCGCTTAAATTAGCAACATTCACTTCATTCTCAACAGCAGTATAAAACACATTACAAATTCTCGCATGCGCGTATTGGACATAAAAAACAGGATTATCGTTCGATTTCTGCTTGGCTAATTCAAGATCAAAATCTAAATGACTATCAGAGCTTCTCATCAAAAAGAAAAACCGCGTGGCATCCACTCCCACTTCGTCTACGACATCGGATAAAGTAACAAACTCCCCAGATCGAGTGGACATTTGCGCTTTTTCACCGCCTCTTTTCAAAGTAACAAACTGAACCAAGGCTACTTTAAACACTTCCTTATCAAATTCCATGGCTTCAAGAACGGCCTGCATACGAGGAACGTAACCATGATGATCCGCTCCCCAAATATCTATTATTTTATAAAAACCACGATCTATTTTATCTTTGTGATAAGCAATATCCGAACAGAAATATGTTTGACTCCCGTCTTGCTTAATAATCACTCTATCTTTTTCGTCCTCAAAAGCCGAAGATTTTAGCCAAACGGCTCCGTCTTTATCGTAAATATATCCCTTTTCTCGAAGCCAAACGAGACTCGCTTCAACTTTACCGTTGTCATGAAGAGATTTTTCGCTGAACCAGACATCGTGCCCTACTCTAAAATGTTTTAAATCTTCCTTAATCCCATTTAAGACCCAATCGTTGGCGTATTTTTTAAAAAAAGCTTTGGATTCATCTTCCGGTTTGGTTAAAAAATCATCGCCATGCGCATCAAAAATTTCTTGAGCAATATCTTTGATATAGTCCCCTTTATAATGATCTTCCGGAAATTCGATAGACTTGCCGCAAATCTCTAAAAAGCGTAACCATGTTGAGTTACCAAGAATATTAATTTGGTTCCCGACATCGTTAATATAATATTCCTTACAGACATCAAATCCGGCAAACTGAAGTATATTACCTAAAGTATCTCCAACAGCGGCGCCCCTACCATGCCCAACATGAAGAGGACCCGTTGGATTAGCGCTCACATACTCCAAATTAATTTTTCGTCCTTCCCCGATTTCTAAACGACCAAAGTTTTCGCCTTTTTCTCTCGCTTGTTTTAACCGTTCCACGAAAAATGAATCTGACATTTTTAAATTTATAAAACCAGGACCCGCGCATTCCGCAGTTTCTACTCGCGATTCTTCATTAAAGTAAGCGCATATGGATTCGGCAATAGCCCGAGGGTTTTTTCGTTCCGACTTCGCCATTAGCATGGCGACATTTGTCGAATAGTCTCCAAATTTTTTATCTTTGGGTTCTTCAATCGCAATATTAGGAAGACTTTCGAGCGTTAAATCTCCATTCTCTTTGGCGCGATTTAACGCTTCGGAAATAAGTTTCCTTACAGTATTTTTCATTAAAACTCCAATCAACATTAATACAAAATTAAAACGGGAAGGTCATTTGCTATTCAACGAAGGCGATTCGTTATTTTTTATGATGGGATAAAGGGGGAGAAGCTACCAATGTTTATTGATTTTGTTGGTAGACTGCCTCAATTTTCTCTTCCATCTCTTTTTCTAATTTCTCTTTGATATCGTTAAATTCTTGCTTCAGGGTTTCCTTTTCGTTTTCTATTCTTTCAGGAGGAACTCGATCCACAAGTTTTTTAATCTTATAATCTAAGGAAATATCTTTATCCGCTATAGCCGCTTTAGTTTCTTTCCGAATTTCCGCGATCTCGGCTTTTTGCGCTTTTGTTAGCTTCTTTCTATTTTTTAATTCAGGGTTTAATTTATCTGATTTTTCGAGACTTATCTCCCATGCGCTTTTTAATCCGGACATTTTAATTCTCCTTAATCATATCCCTGCGGTAAACAAAAGTATCAAAAAATTAAACTTCAAAAATCTTATGAAGCAAGGAATCTAATCGATAAAATTTTTAAAAATTATAATCTAAAACCAAAATCGGTCTCAATAATAAAAACCCTTACCGAGATTATAACTTCAAAACTGTTGTCTTTCATAGACTTAAGATTTTTTCCCTAAGTCGTTGTTAAAAATCGCTTCTTTTGATAGTCTAAATCCTATGGATACACCTGTTTCCAAAATTGGAAAACTAAAAGAATTAAAAAATTATTTGTCGTTTTTAAAAGATTACGGGATAAATGAAATTCCGTTGGATCCCAATCAAAGTTTAAATTTAAATTGCTCATCCCCGACCGTTCATTCAACAATACAAAACATGAAAATTAATCAAGTAAAAGCTGAATTAGGCGATTGCCAACGGTGTAAACTTTGCGATGGCCGCAAAAACATTGTCTTTGGTTCCGGAAATCCAAATGCCGATTTGGTGTTTGTGGGCGAAGGCCCGGGCGCCGATGAGGACGAGCAAGGACTTCCATTTGTTGGCAGAGCGGGTAAAAAACTCACCGAAATTATTGAAAAAGGGATGGAACTTAGTCGCGCTAACGATACTTATATTTGCAATATAGTCAAATGTAGACCTCCAGACAATCGCGATCCACAGTCGGACGAAATTGAAGCCTGCAAGCCATTTTTGATTAAGCAACTACAAGCTATTAAGCCAAAAGTGATCGTCTCTTTAGGAAAACCGGCCTCATCCACTCTTTTACAAAGAAACGTTGCAATCACTAAGGAACGAGGGCAATGGCAGGAATTTGAAGGAATACCTTTGATGCCAACACTTCATCCAGCCTATCTTTTAAGAGCATATACCGTAGAAAACAGAAAGGCTGTTTTCGAAGACATGAAAAAAGTTCTAAAGGCATTGGGTAGATGACATCAAGTAATCAAGTTTTAGAAAAACTAAAACAAAACATCAATTCCGTCATCATTGGTAAATCCAACGTCGTTGACTTAACGCTTATATCGATTTTAGCGCGCGGTCATATTCTTATTGAAGACGTTCCCGGAGTTGGTAAAACCTCTCTTGCTTGCGCGCTAGCTCAATCTTTAGACCTTTCCTTCAAGCGAATCCAATTTACCAACGATATCCTTCCTTCGGATATTGTGGGAGTTTCTATTTATGACTCCGAAGAAAAGAAATTTCGCTTTAATAAAGGCCCCATATTTTCAAACTTGGTACTAGCGGACGAAATTAATCGCTCGTCTCCAAGAACTCAAAGCGCGCTTTTAGAAGCGATGAACGAAAGCCAAGCTACGATTGATAATGAGACCCATGAATTAGAAAATCCCTTTATCGTTATTGCGACTCAGAATCCAATTGAAAGTCACGGAGCCTTCCCTCTACCGGAATCTCAACTTGACCGATTTATGATGTACATTTCTATGGGCTACCCCGCCGAAGAAGACGAACGAAAAATTTTGGGAGCAAAACCCGGGCAAAGAAACCCTAAAAACCTCCAACCTGTAATTGATAAAACGACTCTTTTAGAAATGCAAGCCCAGGTTGACGAGGTTGTTTTCGAACCGATTCTTATCGATTACATCGTCCAAATTATCACCGCATCTAGGAATTCAAACAACATCGCTTTGGGAGTAAGTCCTAGAGGCGGACTTATTTTACAACAAGCGGCTCGCGCCCGAGCATTTTTAAATGGAAGAGATTATTGTATTCCAGACGATGTGAAACAGCTGGCCATTCCGGTTTTATGCCATAGAATTATTCCTCAAAATCATAATGGATCTCACGCTCGGAAAGTTTCGGATACAGCTTCCCTCATCGGCGAAATTGTCGAAAACCAATTAATCCCAATTTAATTTAAACCCACCGTGTCAACTTCGCAAGAATCTTCACGTGTATTGACGGTTTCTCTTCGTAATAGAACGCTACAATTAACAAGAGAAGGCGGCGGATTCATATTTTTAATTTTTGGGGTTGGTTTAGGCGCAATCAATACCGGCAACAATTTACTGTATCTTGTTCTTGCAATGTGTTGCAGCCTGGTTGCCGTTTCTGGCGTACTCTCTGAATTGGCTCTAAAAAAAATAGCGGTAACGGTTCGATTGAAAAGGGGAATATATGCGGAAGATCCTTGCCCCATATCTTTTATTGTAAAGAATAATAAAAAAAAGATTCCTTCCTATTCATTAACCGTCGATTTTCCATCAAATTTATTCTCCAAAGCTCGATTAGAAAGCCCAGCTACCTTTTTTCAAGTTTCTCCTGGAACGTTTTTCGAAAAAACGGTTCGATTCATAGCCTCCCAAAGAGGCCCGTTAAAAATTAATTCTTGTAAACTGTCTACCAGTTTTCCATTTGGCTTTTTTATAAAAACCAAAACCGTACCCATCCAATTAGAAACGTTAATTTATCCAGCCATCCAAAAATTAGATCTACCAAAAACATTTCCTTCGGGAGAAGGAGCTGGAAAACTTATTCGCTCCACAGGCACGGAGATTGGAACCATAAGAGAATTTAAACCTGGCGATCCTCTCAATTCCATCCATTGGAAAACAACGGCAAAAACCGGCGAGCTTCGGACCAAAGAATTTACCGCAGAAGGATCAAAAAAAATCTCAATCTTTTTAAATATTCAAGATAATCAAACAGGAAAAACCATAGACCCGTTAAAACTGGAGCGCCGAGTTTCAGAAACAGCCTCTCTAATCTTTCATCTAATTCAAAGAGGGGATCATGTTCAATTGCACTCCGAAGATTTCGAAAGTTCCTACGACAATACCCAGGTCCACCTTGCGCACTTAATGACCTACTTAGCAACGGCGGGATTGAGCGCCCACCAATCTAATAACAAACTTGCTTCAAAATAATTGAGATGGATACTAGATTGCAAATAATCGGAGTCATTGGATCGGGAGAAAAAACTTATTTGGAATTGAGTTCCCCAATAGGAAAATGGATTGCCGAGAATGGCTACCATTTAGTAAATGGCGCCGGAGCGGGCGTCATGACCGCCGTGGCAAAAGCTTTTATTGAAGTTCCAAATCGAAAGGGCAAGACTCTCGGAATTATTCCGTCAAACGATTTCTACGACACCCCCGAAAAACGAAGAAATTATTCAAACCCTCAAAATTATCCGAATTTATATATAGAAATACCAATAAATACTCACTTGCCGTTATCGGGAAACAAAGGTCAAGAAACGGGCAGTAGAAATCATATAGTCGTACTGACCGCTAACCTTGTTTTGGCTTTACCGGGATCTGCGGGAACCGAATCGGAAATTCAACTATGTTTAGACTATAAAAAACCGCTTATCATCCTAGACCCGATCGGTTGTTGGGCTAAATTTCGGACCTCTACCGCCATAATCGTCAAGAGTGTCGAAGAAGCTATCAATGAACTCAAAAAAAATTAATATTTGCCCAACATTAATAGCGCTTTCGTGTCACAAAATTTTTTAAAAAAAATTTCAAAATCCAACTATTCGATTATAATGATCAAAACTTTTAACGAAGTATGCCAAGTGGAAAGTTAATCCACTTTTAATAAATTAATAAGAAGCTAAATACGCTAATTCATTAAAACTCGCAATTTTTTGGAGGCAAGAAGATGCCGGAAAAACTAAAAGTTTATTCACCATATGATGGAAGCCTAATTTCCGAACTCGATATGGACGACGAAGAGTCGGCTCTTAAAAAACTGGAAACCGCTTACGGCCTCGCCTCCAACCCAGATAAATTAATCCCGCTTCCGGAAAGAATCGAAATTCTAGAAAAAGCGGCGAATATAGTCGAAGAACGGATGGAAGATTACGCAAAGCAATCCGCTAACGAAGGCGGCAAACCGCTAATGGATTCGCGAATAGAGCTTGCGCGCGCAGTGCAGGGTATACGCGAAGCGGCAAGATCTATCAATCATTTGATTGGACGCGAAATCCCAATGGGGCTTACCGCGTCCTCGCTTAACCGGAAAGCATTTACTTTTCGCGAACCGATTGGCGTCGTTGTCGCAGTCAGCGCATTTAATCACCCCTTCAACCTTATTGTTCACCAAGTCATCCCAGCGGTCGCGGTTGGCTGTCCCGTAATTGTTAAACCGGCGCGTTCAACGCCTATTTCCTGCGTTAACTTAATTAACGTTCTGTATGAAGCCGGGTTGCCTAAAGAATGGTGTCAAACAGCAATCTGCTCTGGCAAAATCGGAGAAAAGCTCGTTGTAGACCCAAGAACCTCCTTCTTCTCGTTCATCGGCTCCGGCAAGGTTGGATGGGGATTAAGATCTAAAGTGGCCCCAGGCACTCGTTGTGGGTTAGAACATGGCGGCGCCGCTCCCGTAATCTTTGAAAAAGACGCCGATATTGAAGACGCTCTCCCCTTATTGGCGAAAGGCGGTTTTTATCACGCGGGACAAGTCTGCGTATCCGTTCAGAGAGTCTACGCTCATGAAGACGTTTCCGATCGACTCACTGAAGGTCTGGTAAAACTTGCCGAGAAAATGACGGTTGGCGACCCATTGGACGACAAAACGGAAGTTGGCCCCTTAATCGATAAAGCCGAAGTCGATCGAGTTCACGAATGGGTCCAAGAAGCCGAAAAAGCGGGAGCAAAAATTTTAACTGGCGGTAAAAAAATCGGAGAGACTTGTTACGCGCCAACGGTCCTATTAAACCCACCCGATTCCGTACAAGTATCCTGCAGCGAAATATTTGGCCCCGTAGTTCTTGTATACACCTACAAAGATCGACAGGAAGCCATAAATAGAGCCAACAACGTTCCATTTTCATTTCAAGCGGCGGTCTTCACAAAAAACTTAGATGTAGCATGGGATACCATCAGCAGACTTAACGCCGCCGCTGTTATGGTAAACGACCATACGGCGTTTCGCGTCGATTGGATGCCATTTGCAGGACACAAGGCGTCGGGGTTAGGTGTGGGCGGAATGGTTTATACAATGGAAGAAATGACCGAAGAAAAAATGGTCGTTTTTAGATCTCCAGCGCTATAAAAACGCCATAAGAAAATCGTAAACCATGAAGCGATCCGCAATAGTATGCTTAACGGCGATATTTATATTTTTATCGGTTACAGCTCGCGCCGAAACGTCTTCGCCTCCCCAATGGATTACCGAAGAGGAAGCCGTCCTACCAGCTAAAGAAACCAAAATCGACAATTTGGAAAAAGAACAGTCCTTTAACCCCTATCCTACAGCATCCAATAAAGAGCCTACAGGCCCTATTATAAATATCGAAAAACCAGATGAAAACGGATTATACCAAGAGTTAATCGATATTTTAGTCCGCTTTGAAAAACATCCTTTGGGCGAACCAATTAATATGGACTCGTTAAAAATCGTCTACCTAAAGTTATTCGATATAGATATCACCGATAGAGTCCGTCCTTACATTGCCGGCAATCTTATCAACGCTAACAAAATCCAATTTCCAAAAGGCAATCACCGGTTCGAAATTTCAATCCAAGATATCGGTAAAATGGAAAGCTCAAAGATTTTTTCCGTCCAAGTAAAGTGAAAGACAATTACCCTCCTCCCATTCGACCTCTAGACATCACAATCCTACGGCCACTGTTGGTTAAACTCGTCCACGTGGCGTATACACGTCCTTTATCCCCGCTATACAAATAGGGAAATTCTATATCCGACTGGCTGTCAGAAATGGCTTGCGGCAAACTTAATCTGCCTTCTTCGGTAATTTTTACAATCCAAGCCTGAATAAACTTTTTTCTAGTTTTTGCGTTAGCGTCTGTACCCTGGAAAATAATCCAAGGTTCGCCATTCACATTTTCTATCTGAGGATAATTCGGATTGGAAACGCCTTCTTGAATTTTTCCTATCGAATAAAACGAAGCTCCTCCATCGCTAGACCAGGAAAACTTTAAAGCCGATCTTGAGTCTGCCCCCGTAAACCAAGCGACATAAAGCTTTCCATTAATGTAATCAAGGGCAGGCCCAGAATTGATACAACCATCAATTTGCCATCCACGATTCGAAACGGGAATGGGTTTAGACCAAGTTAAACCATTGTCTTGAGACGAAGCGACAACAACTTTTCTAATATTATTGGGAAATTCATGCCGCCAAGAAACGAATACTTGTCCAGATTTTCCAAAGGCGATCGCCGGTTTGCAACAATGGCAGACGTTTCCGCTGATTCGAATATTGTTTTCAAATGTTTTGCCTTTGTCTATAGATCGGGCCAAATATACAGATTCCCTACTCTCCTCCTGCCCCTCCTGCCTTCCATCCACCCAGGCAATAAAAATAGTTCCATCCTTTGCTACTTTCATTTGATGAAAAGATTGAGCGGCGTTGCTCATGTCGTCATTCACTCGTACCGTGGACAAAAAACTTCTCCCAAAATCTAAAGAACGAGCCAATTTAATGTCGTGATTTTCTTCCCAAGTTGCATACACCTCGCTTCCAGTTCCAACAGCTAACTGCGGACTAATCCCATCGTCTAAAGTGAGTTTATTTTTGCCAGAATTTATTAATTTGGAATTAGAAAACGTTACTCCATCGTCATTTGATTTGGTCAAATAAACATTTGGAATGCCCTCATCATGATCTGATAAATACAAAACTTTTATATCCCCAGATGGAAAGGAGAGCGCTTGCGCATCGGACCCAAACGCAATTGAATTCGGTCTTTGATCCCAAAGGACATTAATTTTCTCAAAATTAACCCGATCTAAAAACCGATTACCTTGATTCATGCTTGTACACGCTTGCCAAACAAAGCAAGCGAAAACTAACAAAATATTCTTAATCATGGTCGTAAGTTCTAATCCAATAAATTTGAATAACCGGGCCCACAAGGGCCCGGCATCCTCTTGCCTTTACGTTAATGGAGGAAGTTTAATGAGAAAGTTGTCGAAACTCATTAAACCTAAGGCAAAAGGATTATTTTTTTTTCTAAATCATCGTTAAAAATACGTTAAGCCGAGTCCACCAGGACTCGGCCTCTTTTACCCCATTTCGTTAAGGAGGAAGTTTGGCAAGAAAGTTGTCAAAACTCGCCAAACTAAAGGGTAAAAGTTAAAATTAATTTTCCAAAACCTGGCTGAAATAAAACCGCCAACAAGTTTCTGAAAAAACCTTAAGAACGTTTTTTTAAAAATAGAAAATCCACAATTAGTTAAACTCAAATCAGTAATACAAAGATTACTCAAATTCGAATTACTAAAAAAACGGACAAATGCATTAATGGCTTTTTTCCTTCAATGGAAAGAAAGCTCTAATGACTCGTGTCAATTTCAAAGTATTTTGGAACGTCGAATAAGACGTTTTCAGAAATTCGCTCGGTAAAAATTAAACCAAGCGGCTTTGGAGACATTGCACCGGAAAAAACCGTTTCATGCTTCCAAAAATGCGCTTTTAGGAAAGCTTGGGAGGGGGATCAAACGGATGGGGCTCCATTGAAATAAATTTAGCCTCATACAAGGGGACAACCCAATTCAGGTTATACGCTTGATAACCTGGAGCGTTTGATAAATCGAAAAAAGAAGAACTTCCAGAATTGTATGAAAAAGGATTTTGATTCGAAGTTTTACCGCCACAGGGGGAAGAGATAGAACCTTCTACCTTGGTATCGCCTTTAGCCAATAGATGCGGACAAGGATTATTAAGGTCATGCCCTTTCAAAATACAATGCAAAGATGGGCCGGAACTTACTTTCTCCATAGGCGAATGTCCCCTATGCGATTTGTGGCCAACGGCCCAACTAGCGCTCGCTGAAACCAACAGTATCGCAAAGACCATTATCAAAACTATAAAACTCTGTTTTTTCATGTTTTCAATGCTATGATAATCATTGTCTGAAAATCAAGTTTAATTTTTCAGTATTCAGCTAAAATCTGCGAAACAAGCCTACAATCAGCTCTTTTTATAGGATAAAAAAACCAGAAAAATATTCTAAAAAATACGCTAACAACCGTTGGCCAAATAGATTTTAGATCTTAAACCTCTCCGTCAAACCTACACATCATCGATAACTTTGGATTCTGATTTCAAAAAAGGATATTGGTTTTTAGCGTCCCTTTTCTTTGCGTTTTTCCTTCTCCTAACCCCTTTGGGAGTATTTAACGACTGGATTCCTCCAGCCATTCAAACAGGCGTTTACTCCATATCGTTTATCGATCCTGGAGACGATAGCGGTTACTACGCTTATTTAAGATCTAGTTTTATGGATGGCGATCTAGATTTCATAAACGAACGATTTTTTGCTCATCATGAAACCTTCACTTCTACCGGTTATACATTTAATAATTGGCAATTCGGTCAAAGCGTTTTATTTTTTCCTTTTTTCATACTTGGACATTGGGCCGCCTGCCTTTTAAAAATGTTTGGTTATCCCGTAACAACAGACGGGTATTCCTTTCCATATTTCATGGCGACCGCATTGGGTTCGCAAACTTACCTGTTCGCTGGGTTAGTAATTACCTGGAACTTGCTCAAAAAGTTTTTCAAAGAACCCATTCCGAAATTAGTTACTATTTCTATTTGGCTTGGAACTTTTTTACTATATTACTCGTTTATCCGACAAAGGATGGCTCACACGCAAGAATTTTTTATCGCAGCCATTTTCGTTTCCTATTGGTTAAAAATAAGAACGAATCACAAACGCTCAGAGCACATTCTTTTAGGCGCTATTCTTGGAGTTTTATGTTGTATTCGGGTTATAAACATTGGCTATTTTGCGCTTTATTTCATCGATCAATGGCTTTTGGCAAGTCCCGGAGGTTTAGTTTTTACCTGGGATAAAATTAAAAGCTTTTTAGCGAGATCGTCCTATTTTATTGGAGCCTTTGCGGTTGCCTTCTTACCGCAAAACTTCATCTGGTTTAAGTTAGACGGCATTCCTCTTCCCGCTTTCCATACGGATCTTGCAGATTCCAGCATCAATACGCTTACTTTTAACGGTATTTTTACCGCAACAATAAAATTTTTCTTCAGCCTCAAATGGGGACTTTTTATATCGGCGCCACTGCTTTGTCTTGGCATACTAGGCGTATTAGCGAACCGCAAAAAGCTTCAAGGTATCCAAGCGGGATTGACCGCCGGAATTTTTGCGTTTGTCTTCATTATCATTTTTCTTTTTCAATACTTGGACGCTTACGAATACAGATATTTGAGCCCCGCCCTTCCCTTATTTGCCATTGGTTTGGGAGTTATTTTTGAAAATTTAAATAAAAATAAGACGGTATGGACTTGCGTTATTTTTTTTGTAGGAATTTTTCTCATTTTCCAATACTTCATGGTCGCTCAATACAAAATAACGATTCCTTACAACCATCCTGAATTTACATTCAAAGCTATAACCGCAATACCGCAGATATTGTTAAACGACATTTCAATAACGTTGCGTTCTACCAATTGGTTTCGGCTCGTATCGCTTGAAAAGACAACGCCCTGGAATTATAAAGATTTTATCTATTTAATCTTTTTCCCTTTAATCCAAATTGGATTTTTATTTTTGATTTATTACTTTTTTTCAAAGGTAAATTCGCTTAAAGAAAAGCCGCCAAAATGGTTTCGCCCTAACTACCTTTCTGGGGTTATTTTTTCATTTTCTATAATTCTAATTTCTATAGTTGCGGTAATCGCTCCAGCCAAAACCCAAAACGAAATTGATCAAAGAAATCAATATGCAGAATTAATAAAATCTGCACAATTATTTAAACGGCAAGGCCAGCTAGAACAAGCTGTCGATGCATTTAAAAAAGCCGCGAATCTCAATCTAAATTTGTGGACTCCTTTTTTTGAACTTGGACTCATTTACCAATCGAGAAAAAATTACACAGAATCCAATCGATACTTTCAAGAAGTAATAAATTTGAATCCTCAACATCCGTCTACTTTAATAAACCTCGGAGACAACTTTAACCTTTTGGGTGATTATGAAAATGCACAAAAATACCTAGAGTCTGCAATAAAAACTCCAACCTACCAAGTAGAGGCTTTCGATGGATTAGGACAAATTTATGCAAATCGAAATCGTTTAGCCGATTCGGAAAAAATGTTTAAAACAGCCATCGCTTTAAATCCAAATTATAGAAAAGGGTATTTAAACCTTGCCATTTTGTACACTCGTATGGAGAAAAAACAAAAAGCCATTTATTATTTAAGAGAAACCGTTCGGTTAGGATTACACGATGAAAAAGTAATTAACCTTTTGAAGCTATATGGATTATCTTAAAAAAAAAATAACCTCTTAGTTTTTTAGATAAAAATCATAATTTTCTGATCTTTTTTATCGTTTCCTATACACTGCGCTCTTTATCGTTAAACCATTATTTAAATGAAGTTTTACTACCCTATTAACTTATGAACGATCGCCAAGGAAAAAACTTTTTACTAACCAACGACGATGGGATAGACGCTCCGGGATTAAAAGCGCTTATTCTCACAATGGAAAGGCTTGGTAATCTCTATACGGTAGCTCCCGCCGAAACCCTATCTGGCTGTGGACACCAAGTTTCGGGAAAAACTCCCTTAAAAGTGGAAGAGCAAAAACCAACCCATGCTAATGAACTTAAGCGCTGGATGGTACACGGTACTCCAGCCGATTGCGTCCGGATAGGCTTAAACGTTTTAACAAAAAATTTAGAAGTCCCCATTGATTATGTCGTTTCTGGGATAAATGCCGGAGGCAATTTAGGAGTCGACGTTTATACTTCGGGAACCGTCGCCGCCGCAAGAGAATCTACATTTTGGGGAGTTACCGGTATCGCGATTTCTCATCATATAAGAAGAAGAGAATTGGATTGGAATCTGGCAGAAAAACGCAGCGTGAATGTAATTAAATCCATTTTAGAAAAAACCAAAGAACCCGGCCTATATTGGAATATAAATTTGCCGCATACCGAAACGGATAAAGTTGACTTGGATTTTGTGAATGGTCCTGTGGATAACAACCCAGCGCATGTCGTATTTGAAGAAACTGAAAAATTAACTTTTACAAATAAAGGCACCTATCAATTAAGACAAAAAACTCCAGGTTCGGATATTTCTATTTGTTTTGAAGGGAAAATTAGCGTATCGCGCCTTACCATTTAATTCTATACATCAAAAAACCCCAATATGCCTTTTTTTGGATAAAAATCAACAAACTAATTCTATGATTTGAGTATTTTTGATTTACAATACTTCTTACAAGAACCGGTAAATACTTGGTTGAGATTAAAAAAATTAAGCTTAATATAAAATTTTGAAATTTTAAATCATATTCAGAAAACGCTTGTATTGCATGGAGCAATAAGTGGAAACCAAAAGTATTCGAATAACAATTTTTGTGTCCGTTTTTTTGGTAATTTTAATTTCCATGCTCGCCACTGGGCTCGTTTGGTATCTAAGAGAAGTCGATATTCGCGAGAAACACATCTTAGAAAAAAGTGGTATCGCCCTCCAACCGATAATCACCTTAGCCGAACTAAATATCGAAAACAATAATGCAAAGAGGTTAAAAAACCCACAAGCGCAAGCTCTCTACGACTCGACGCCAAACCTGCTATTTGTTCAAATGGCGGGTTTAAGTACAGCGCGCCCCGCCACTGAAGATTCAGAGGAAGTTACCTCAAAACAAATTGAATATCATTTTATTAAACAAGGTTTTAACGAACAGTGGATGAAGGACCTAATTGTCCGAATTGTTCAGCATGGGGTGAATAAAGAAGACTACATTTTAGACGCTGAAACGGGCTTTTTAATCCTTAATATAGAGCTTAACATGACTAATCCAGGGACCATAAAAGCCGTTTTTTTAGCGGACGAATTAGAAAACGTGTGGTTGGAAGTATTAAAACAATTAGCCTATATTTATGTTTTTGTTTTAACCGGAGCGGTCTTTGTGGCGCTTTATTTAGGTAATCGAATTTCATCGCCCATAATCCAAGCGGCAAAACAATTAACGCAAATCACGCGATCTTTGGACTTAGTTTCCCAAGTAAAAGTTGATACAGAAAATGAAATTGGCGAATTAGCCCATTGGTTTAATAATTTTTCAAGTCGATTGCGGGAAATATTAGCCTCGGTGAAACAGTTCACTTTTCAAGGCGACGAATCGGCTTCTCAAATCACCAAAGAAATCCAAAATCAATCTTCAATTTCCATACAACAATCTGCCTCCATTACCGAAATCACGACAACTTTAGAAGAACTTTCTTCAGCCTCCGCGCAAATTTCTAACAACTCACATTCCGTTGTAACTTCTTCAGAAAGCGCGTTCAATGAATCTAAAAGAGGCAGAGAAGCGCTAGAAACGATGAAAGATAAAATGGACGAAATTAAAGCGGACAATGAAAACAGCGCCTCCGAAATCGTCCAACTAGAAAAAAAATCAAAAGAAATCACCCGAGTCATGGAAATTATTGACGACATCGCCGATCAAACTAAAATGATCGCTTTTAACGCTTCCTTAGAAGCTTCCAGCGCGGGTGAATATGGGGACCGGTTTGGCGTAGTCGCTGGAGAAATTCGAAGATTGGCGGAAAACGTTATGACTTCAACCCGCGAAATTCATGCAAAAATTAAGGAAATACAAAAAGCCACTCAACGATTGGTAAACACTTCTAGCTCGGGGGCTATGATTATTCAAGAGGGAGCGCAGTTAGCAAACAGCACCTTGGATGAACTTTCCAAATTAGTAGAAGGCGCTAAAACAAACTTCGAAGCGGCAAATAAAATTTCCGTCTCAACCGAGCAACAAAAACTCGCTACCGGCCAAGCCTTGATCTCGCTCAAAGAAATTGAAAAAGGACTGCGCGAGTCTTCGAGCTCTTTAAAACACACCGCAGGCGTCACTACAGGCTTGACCGATTCTTATTCCGAATTAAAAAAACTATTGGGTAGTTTCAAAATTGAAGACAATTCAAAATAATCTATTTATTATGCTTTGACCGCTTCAATCAAACTGGTTCCCTTCCCAATTTTAAACCGCTTAAACTTTCCAAATCCCGATTTTTTAAGAATAGCCTCTGTCTCCTTGAAGGTATAAGTTCTACCCGTTTTGGTGTACATCAACATCGTTAAAGAAAACATGGCAGCGTCATAGGGAGAAATTTCGTCGTCGTTTAAAAAGAAATCTACAATCAACAAACGCCCCCTAGGGTTTAGAGCTTTAACGATTTTCTTAAATATATCCATATTTTCTTTTTCGTTATAAATATGCAATATATTTGAATAAAGTACGGCGTCGTAATTATCTTCTAAAGAAATCTCAAAAAAATCGCCCTCAATGAAAGAAAAACGCTTTGATAACGCCCCACTCCCTATAATTTCTTTTGCAACTTTGATTGCCGCCGATCGATCAATCAGGGTAGCGCGCGCTTTTTTGTCTTTTTTCAAAATAGCGGCGCTATAAGAACCCGGTCCGCCGCCTAAATCGGCAATATGTCCAACCGGAGTTCTAGCGACAGCTTCCGCCAAAGGCTTGGCATAAGCCATACTTCTTTCGTGCATGGCGTGAGTGAAAAGATCGCGAAATTTGGGGTCGTCTCCGCCTTCAAACTCTTCCAAATTTCTACCGTTTTTTACGATGTCGATTAGGTTTTCCCATTCGCCTCTATTTTCTTTCTTAAGAAAAACAGTTCCTTTTTTGTAGTGAGGACTCGTCTCGCAAAAATGCTTATACGTCTCGGAAGTATTGGCAAACTGATTCTTTTGCTTTTTTGCGGCGCCCATAGCCGCCAACGAGTTCAATAAAGCCTCTACCCCTTCTTTCGGAGCTTTCATTCTTTTAGCGATTTCAGAAGCGGAAGAAAACTTTTTTCCTAAATGCGTAAACATTCTTAATTCGAAGGCGGCGATTAAAATATTTGCCTCTTCTAACCCATCGATCATTTTGATCATTTGGTCAAATTTCAACATCGGAGATCCTTAGAAAAATTTAGATGCATTAAGGCTCTTATTATAATCAAGCTTTTATATTTTCTAAACGTTAATAAAAAACCGACATCTAAAAGCTATTCAATGCTAACCGCCGCTACCATTTTTGAACTCAATCTCTTTTTATTGTCATTCCGACCTCTGTGGAGGAATCTCGCCGGTCCTTGGACCGCCGCTACCTTTGTTGAACTCGCTGACTTCGCGTCATATCAATTCAAACGATCCAAAAAACCGTTCCATTTCTGTCCTAAAGTCGCCGTTATTAGGATGGACAAAAATCAACTGAGCGAGTTTATTTTGCTTACGATCATAAAACATCCTCACAGTCGCAAGCTTTTTGGAGACTTTGGAATCGAATACGTATTCCTTAGCCGTATATCCCAACCAATCAATTTCGCGTTCAGAAACCAATTGAGCTAACAACTCTCTTTTAATTTGGTCCTTAATTCTATCGTGATCCATTTCAACCGTCCCATAGGAACTTTGAGCGAGTTCACCCAAAAAGACTTCGCACTCCATATTATCGAATTTCAACAATCCTAATGGCATTTTCGAAGTGAAACTACGACCTTTCAATTCCATAGATTCAATGCCTCGATTTTTTACCTCAATCCCCTGAAGATTCGGAAACTCCACTTTAAATACTTCAGCTTCCGGGGAATACCAGTTCCATTGTGGAACGTTTTGTTTATCGTCCACATAATTAAACACGCCTGCGATTGCCAACAACAAAATTAAGTTTTTCATGGCATTTGCTCCTTTATATTAAAAACTATCCTAGTTCACGCTGATCGAATAAGAGGAGTTACCTGGGTTTTCGAATCCTCACAATTGGATATTGCAAACACTCTGCCAAAACTAAATAGATAATTTTGTATCTGGATAAAGTCCTATAAATAAAGGGCTAGCGGATAATTAATTTAAATTAATGAACACTTTTTTATACATTCATAAAATAAAGTGACATATTTTGTAGCCACATAACCAATAAACGTATACTTTTTAATACGAATTTAGGCCTCGTAGGGAAAACCTTGGTAGAAACTTAATAGGATCCGTTGAGGTTGGCCGAAGGACGAACCACGATCTCAATTTTGCTTTTATGTTTTGAACAGTTAAGCGCAAAAACGAAAACTTACATAGTTCAGCCAAGCCCCCTCGCATGTCTTCCTGAGCTGAACCTTTAGGTTCAGCGAAGGATCTCGCCCCGATTCAATAAAATTCCCACTTCTAAAAGCTTTACCGCAAAGAGCGCAGAGTAAAGGTCGAGAACAAAGATAAAAATTGTCACAGTGAGGCTTAAGCTTGCCCGCAGCTTGTGCTGAGTACTTCGACAAGCTCAGCATAAACTCCGCCGAAGTAGCGCTCGAAGGGAAGCGCCACCACCACTAAGCCTGTCATCCTCGAACGACAAACTGAGAAACCTTCACTTGAGGAGCTGTCCTGAGCCTGTCGAAGGAAAGGATCTCGCCTCGATTAGCGGAGCATGTCCCTTAGAAATTAACGCTTGCAGAATACATATAAAATATACATACTAATACATATGAAAACGACCTTAAATATTGACAACAGTTTATTAAAAGAAGCTTCAAGATTGACTGGGGTGAAAGAAAAAACCGCTTTGGTTCGATTAGGATTGGAAACGTTGATCTCTCAAGAAAGCGCCAACCGTTTGGCTCAACTTGGCGGGACTGAAAAAAGCTTAAAACCCGTTTCCAGAAGATCAAACTCAAGATAGATGGCTAGAGTCTTAGTCGATACATCGATTTGGATAGACCATTTCCGGCAAGGAAACCCTCGTTTACAAAAACTACTGGTAGATGGAGAAATCCTTTGTCATGAATTTGTGATTGGCGAATTAGCCTGCGGCAACTTGAAAAATCGGGACGAAATTCTGTCTTTGCTGCAAAAACTACCCAAATCGAAGATAGCCAACCATGAAGAAACATTGAAGTTAATTGAAAGCAATCGCTTGATGGGAAAAGGAATTGGTTGGATAGACGCCCATTTAATAGCTTCCGCATTGTTAACCCAAGCGAAGCTATGGACTGCCGATAAAAAGCTAAAAAAGGTTTCAACAGAGCTAGAGCTAGCAATCGGTTTTAAATAAATACCACCTCGACAAATAATTTGGGTAAGTAAAGAAAAGCGTTTACAGATTTAGACCTTTGTAAGTGAAAGAGTCA
>CAZMZH010000022.1:0-60740 GCA_964570665.1 uncultured Nitrospinota bacterium
AATTGAACCGCCGACCTACTGATTACGAATCAGTTGCTCTACCCCTGAGCTACGTCGGCCTAAGCTTTTGGCAAGACGACCATTTAAACGTTTTTAACGAAAAAAATCAATGGTTTTTCTTGTAGCTTTGTGCGGATTTTGTGCTAGCAACTGATGTTTCCTCCACAATGAGGCTATTCTTTCTTTTAAGTAAGACCAGGGTATTATCCTGTACACATACCCGATTGCTATATTCCAGCATTTGTTGCAATTCAGGGGCAGAATAATGTGTAGTCATACTCATATCTGACTTGTGACCTAGCAAAAACTTTCTATCCTCTTCAGGTACACCAGCAGCTCTCAACCGTGCTCCATAGGTATGCTTGAGATCATGGATACGCACATGAGGCAATCCAGCTTCTTTTCTTGCTTTTCTATAAGCTTTTTTACCCATGCGGTGAACAGGATTTCCCTTATTGACAAAAACATAAGGAGAACCGTTTCCCATGCATTGTTGAACAACAGATTTGGCTATGTCATTCAAGATGACAATTCTTGCTAGTCGATTTTTGACATTTTCTTTAGGAATTTCAAAAAACCAAATGTCATCTCGTTTCACCAGCCATTTCCATTCAAGCCTGCACACTTCTCGATCACGAGTGCCAGTGTTGACTTTAAACAAACACATCCTATGCAAATATTCTGGCAATTTATTGAACAACTTAATCTGTTCATCCCAGGATAAGGGGTAAGGATCTTTTTTGTCAGTCTCTGGCAAAAAATCAAGTAAAGGCATGACTTTGAGCCATCTCCATTTTCGAGCAGATAAGTTTAAGATACGTCTCACTACCTGCAAGCTCATGTTGATGGTTCTTGCTTTAACGCCTTGCTTTTGACGAAAATTGATAAAAGGTTTTAGCTTGTCATCGTCAATTTCATCAATAAACTCACCTTTTAAAAAAGGCTCTAAAAGGTCAAGGTGCCAAAGGTCATCTTTTAAGCTGGATTTATTGGTGTATTCCAGAAACTTAATGACTCCTTCTTCCCATTTCCTACGTGTATTTTTGCCAAATTGATATTCGTGCCTTAACTCCTCGTATGTATTTGCTAGGATGGTTTCTGCAACTTTTCTTTCGCCAGTTCTAGCGCTTTTTCGTACCTCCTTTCCAAAGGCTGTTCCGTGTATATACCAGTTGGGCGACCCTGGTCTTTGGACCAGTTTAAGCCCGTAGCGTCCTCCTGACATACTAAAACTCCTTTCCGTTCAGGGGACCGCCCATTGCTGGTCTTATAATGCTCCACCCAGGCATCAAGTTCAAGTCGGTCATACAGAATATGTTTAAAACTATTTTTAATTTCAGTAACATAGGGCTTCACTTTTTTATAAAAAGTCTGTCGTGACATGCCTACATATTCGTAAGCGTCTTTTGCTCTAAGGAGTCTTGGAATAATCATGCGTGTGCTTGCTTACTCCATTTCATAAAAAGGGTACACATTACTTAAAGCATGAAGTTGGTATGTCTTATTTACTTCTTTTGAGAATGCGCAAAGAAATTCCCATTGCAATCTTTTTGTTGAGGGTCCCCTAGCGATTTTCAAAGCAAGAAGTGAGATAGCTTCAACGGTTGAAATAAAAGAAAGCATGCCATATGAATAAAGAATAACTTTATAAGGACCTAAGGGAAGAGGTTTTCCTAATTTATCAGCGTTATTTAGAGGCAAGGATTCATCCCAATCAGAAAAAATAAAATGCGGCTCAAAGCCATCTATATTTTGAGAAACAAAAAAAGGGCTATATTCAAACTTGGTCCAAATTAAGTTATGCAGTATGGTGATTGCTAAGGAAGAAGCACTAATTCCATTACCTTGAATAATATTCTTACAAATCGCACCAATATCATTTGAAGGTGGCTCTACTAATTGTGTTTGGTAATTTAAGAATTTTTCTACATGATCAAAACCATACATATCAATTTGAGCGTCACCTAAGACGCTCATTTCATAATAATCCTTCTCATCGCAATTCGCTGGAAACCCTTTAACCATTTCTATCACTTTCTCAAAGAAGTCCATTTTTCCCATTGCTTCTCTTTTATCTACGGAACAAGCTGCAATGGCAAGGCAATCCCATTCATTCATGTGTTCTACAAGTTTGAAAGCATAAATATCATCAAGAATAGAAGAGTAATCTTTACCTAATGTTTTCACTGCCTTTTCTCCTATTAAACTCTTGGTTATACTTCCTAAAGTCTGATAGAGGTTACATTCACCCTTGCCAGATTACTGGACCTCTCATTAAAGCCATTATTCAATTGACTAAAAGCTTGAAGATGGTATTCCTTACTTATTTCTCTGGAGAATGAACAAAGAAATTCCCATTGCAACCTTTTAGTCGAAGGCTCCTGAGCAATTTTCAATGCAAGGAGTGCAATTGCCTCTATTGTTGATATAAAGGCTGGTTTGTCATATAGACTAAAAGTAAATTTATGTGGATCTATAGGAGGAGGTTTTACTTCCTTGTCAGCATTATCCAAAGGTAAAGAGCTTTCATAATTAGATGTAGTAATGTAATAAGGTTGGAAACTATTAAAAGCTTGTAAAACCAAAAAGGGACCATACCCAAGCCTTATCCAAATCAGATTATGCAAAATGGTAATCGCTAATGAAGAAGGACATATTGCTTCATTGTTTTTAATCTTCTTGCAAATTTCACCAATATCGTTAGAAGGAAGCCCAGTACATTGTTTTTGATAATTTAAGAATTTTTCCACATGGCTAAACAGGTTCATTTCATTCTGCACATGACCTAAGACATTCATTTCATAATGATCCTTCTCATCGTAAATGGCAGGAAAATCTCTGACCATCTGTATTACTTCCTCAAAGATTCTTAAATTTTCCATTGCCTCTTTTCTATTTAGGGAACAAGCTGCAAAGGCAAGGCATTCTAATTCGCATATATGTTCTTCAACATTGTGAATAAAAATATCTTCAAAAATGGCTGCATAATTTTTCTTTTTCACTGCCTTTTCTCCTATTCAAAGACTCTTAATAGCGTTACCAATCGTATTTTGAACATAATTTTTTCCACCTCCACTACCACCAGCAACACCATCAGGACGTAATTTTAAAATCGTGGTTAAATCCGAAACGCTATCTATGCCGAGTTGAAGACAATAGCGCACGAGACTGAAGTCGCACCTCGAAGCGGAAGTGCTCTGATTATCTGATTTTCCAGTTCCAAGCCAATAACCTCGAAGCCGAGCATCACGTTCCATTAAACTGACAAAAGGAAGTGGCAATTCTCGTTTAACAATTTCATCAAGGGGAGCACTTTCAGCCTTTGGCAAATCAATGTTAAGCAAGTATTCCCTTGCATTGGGATCTTCTATTCTTTTCTCACCAAAAAAGTCAGCAATGTAACCAACTTTTGGTTTTGCAGTCCCATAAATGCGAATTTTTCGCACTAAATCATAGGTGCTGTCTAGCCTTACCCCATTTTCATTAAGCGTTTTTGAAAATTCATTTCTAAACTGTTGCTGAAAAGCTTTTATCCGATGAGCAATATCTTTATATTCGCTAACTCGGATTGCTGGAAAAGGAAATAAAAGGTGATAACCTTGTCCCGTGCAAGCTGTAATGGGGCTAAGCAGTCCTAAGTCATTGAAGTATTCCTTAAATTGTATGAGGTTCATTTCCAGGTCAGCTAATTTTTCCTGAACATGCTTCTTTTCAACAACGTCTATATCAAAGAGCATGTTGGTGGAAAATTCAATTTCACTCTCTTTAGCTGAGCGAGGAAAACCACGTTCATTAGTAAATTTTTGTGGTCGAGGATTTTCCCCCATGACCAGTTGGTGATCTTTAAAATATTTTTTTACAAATCGTTCAACGTCTGCATAGTTTCTGGCAAAATCCACCTTGGTAAAAGTCCCATGCTCTTTATTCCATTTGAAATTCTCGTTACCTTGCTTAAAATCTTTATGAAACGCATTAAGCTCTGTATATTGTTCGTGCCCAAGCCACAAATAACCTTTCTTAACATCGTTTAAGTTATAGAGTGCTGCCATTTTTATCCCTCTTAATTTGAAACCAAACTACAATTAGAGTTCATTGAAAACTGAGTAATAGGCCTGTACGTCCACAAACACTTGTCTGTATCGTAAGTAAGATTTAGAAACGGTTTTGGGTTGCTCACACGAATTTCAAGCAGTTCGGCACGTATCCTATGAAAATCATCAGGTACGTTCTTTTGCAACCTAGTTAATTGGTTTGTCTCAATACTCATTTTGCAGACCAGCCCTGGATAGAGCTTTTTGTCTGGTGTAAAAAACCGTGCATCACCAAAACTAGTTAATATTTCTTGAAGAAAAGCTTCTTGGTCATCCACAACATGCCAACCTAAATACAGACCAACTAAAAAGTTTGGCTGACTATCAAGCATGGGTACACCTATAGCGTCAATGTCGCCACGAATTCTGTTTTCCAGTATGTAAACTGTTTCGTCAGTAACCATAGTTAGACCTAAAGAAGAAAGGTTTGCTTAAAAGCGTTGTAATGTCGCTTATGCTTTATTGTGATCAATAATTGCTTTTACAAAGGGAAATTCAGTCAAGAGCATAACTTTTACCTTTTGCAATTCATCTTGTTTGAAATTCTTTGCCAGTTTTTTTTCAATGCTTTTTTTGACGGTGTTGTCTTTTGCTGCTTCTATGATTTGAACAAAACCAGCGTCTATATCTTTTCGAACATTTGAACAGCAATTTTCTGCGGAAAGCTCAACCTCAATGGCAATCATTTCCCCATTTTTTCCTATCAGCGCAACATCAACTCTTGTGCCTTTTACCATCTTTTCAATTTCAGCTTTAATGCCTGCTCTTTGGTAATAAGCAGTAATACCTCTTTGCCAAAAGAAATGTTCAGGACTTGCGTTATATTCCAATCCAGCAGGAATTTCCTTTGCTAAACCTAATGCCAGAAATCCTTTTTTGGTAAGTGCCAAAAATTGGCTGTTCCTAGGCTTGCTTGGAAGAACAAATTGGCCAATGAGTTTTTTATCAAGGAGGCTGTTTTTGATATTGTTGTTCTTAGTACTTGAATGGCCAAAGAAATCTTTTCTATTCCCATTATTAAGGTAGGGTTGAGTACAAATGGATTGGAGATAAGCTAACTCGTCTTTGTTTAATTCATTTTGTTTTTTCTTGCTGGGAGTTTTATTGCAAGGCTTTTGCCCAACCATCACCTTTGACATGAAATACTCAATGTAGGGAGCCATGTACTCCTCTACCATGTCATCAGTGACATTCTTTTGGAATTTGGCTTGGTTATTCACTGCCATCACCCTTGGAGTTTCGAATTATCATTCTTATAATGCCCACAATAGAAATATAAATCATCATGACGTAACCAAAGTTTAAAATGGGTGAAGTGTTCCTTTGACTTTGGAATGCGAATAAATTAGAAATACCATTTGCGATACGCTGGACAGGCTCCACTAAGTGAAAATATTCACCGCAGATCAAAATTAAAAGGATCAAGCCTATAATGCCGTAGAGGTTCATGTCGTTACCTATAAAGTAAATTCGTCAAACTGCACTAGAAAAGGCTCTGAAATGCCTGGAAAACGGCAAATGGCCATTCCTGGTTGTAATTTATTGATGTATTCCTGCTGGTGATAGTTTAAGCTTAGGGATTCGGATATAGCTTTTTTGTCAGTTCCCTCACCTAAATGAAAAACTACTTTCAAAAAACTATTGGTAAAAAGCGTCTTATCAAGCTGCTTTACTCCTTGCGATGCTGCAATAATGCCCATCTTAAATTCCCTGCCTTGCCGCAAAAGCGTGTCAATGGGTGCAAAAGATATGTTGGGATTATCCTGTGCAACAAAAGCCCATAAAGCCTCATCAACGATTGAAACCAGATCAACACCGTAGCCACGATGGTTTTTGGCTATGCGATAAAGAAATATCCATTGAAGTATGCTGTTGATGAGAAAACGGCTTTGCTTTTCGCCAAAACTGGCAAGTTCAAATACAACGCTGTGGTCTTGTAATTCGTGAAGTGGAAAACCAATTTGGCAGTTATACAGCTCTGGATTAGTTTTAAGGTATGCCCTAAGCCTGTTTAGGGTACTGTCCACAAAACCTGCTTTTCTGCTATAGGGCTTTGCCTGAAACTCTTCGTATTTGTGTTCTAGATCAAAAAGCGTAGGGTAGTTCTTTGAACCATCAAAGATCCCACGTTCCCTAAATAATTCTTCACAAACATCAAGCAGAAGTGATTCAGAACCATCAAGAAGCGAATTGGTTTTACAGAATGTCTCGACAAAATTGCTGATGCCGTGGATTGGGGAAACTCCAGGTGGAACCCAAAGAGGATTATGTCGGAATTCCTTACTGAGCCTAAAAACTAGCATGTTTTCTTTTTTATGCTTTAAGGCATAGTGCCGATAATCCTGCTTCTCTTTGTCGAATATCCAGCACTTAACTCCCTTTTTTTGGATTTCTCCAATAAATACAAATAGGGCATTTGTTTTCCCAAAGCCAGGAGCACCGACTTTTACAATGTTTTGTGAAAGCCAGTTCACATTAAACAAAAACCGTTCTCCATTTCCAATAACTGTTCCTAGAGAGAAAAATTCATCTGGATTGCCACCATTAAGAAATTCATGTTCTAAAGGCGCACCAAAAGGCATGGGATTAATCTGCTCTAAAAGTGCAGGAATTTGATATTTCTGCTTAAGCATGTGAAGCAATTCGCCATCCTGACTGATAACCGCACCAACCACAGTTCTGATAAAGTCAGGATCATTTTCTCTTCTAATTTTTTTGGCAAGATCCACCACTTCTTGAATGGAGGCATTAAGGGGTTTGTATCTCATTTAAAAATGTCCTTCTTCATTCCTTCATGAACTGATGAGAAAAAAGATTCGATGCCTATTGAAGTTTTGCATGAAGAACAGTAAGGCTTTTTATCCTCTAAGAAGGTCAGTTCCGATCTAAGGGCATATCGGTTGCAGCGAAAACAAAACGCACCACAGCGAACACATGCAGTCTTATTGCCCGATATCATTGACACCCCTCCAAGCTCTTGAGGGCTACGTGCAAAATGTCCACAGTCCAACTTTTGAAGGGTTTGTGTTGTCGATATTTCAGCCGTGTTGCCCATCACGGATTCCCTAACCGTGATAAAAGCCTCACCATTAGGAGTTCCTTTTTGTAAAATAACTTTGTTAACTTTTCGTTCAACAATGCCGCCGTTAAACAATCCATTTAAAATTTTGTTTAAATCGATCATAAATTTTCTCCTTATGCAGGCCCTGGTCCTGGTGGTCCCATGCCTGGCCCCATCATGGGGTCCATTGGTCCCATTTGGTTAAAATGATTCATTGGTAATAAAGGGTTCATCATTAAAAGCTGTTGAATTTGAAATGGATCGATTGGCCCGTAATTTCCCATTAACGGATTAGCTGGGTTAATGCCAAGTTTCTGTAATGCTTGTTGAAGTAATATTGGATCTGCGTTTGGATCATTAAGCATTTGTTCCAGGTTTTGATCCATTGCAGGATTCATTTGTTGATCCATTGAAGCTTGCGCATCAAAAGTCTGATCCACTTGCTGATCAAGTGGCATATTTGGATTAAATTCCCCAAACGGGTTGTCCATGCTTTGGTCATTAAGCGGGTTGGTAAACGTGTCAGCACTAAGAAATGTGTCAATAACCTCTCCATTTCCAGGTTCTAAAAAACCAGTGTCTGGATGGCCTAGGTTTTGAAATGCATCATTAATTTCTGCTTTAATTTCATCAGGGTTTGGAAGCCCATTGAAATCAAATTTCTGTTGATTAATTGCAGTCTGAATTTCGTTAATAGGATTATGGTCCTCAATAGGAACAGCATCAGCATCAATCTCTTGCCCACCTCCACTAAAAGGTGACGTTCCTCTAATTTGACTAAGAACTTCTCGAAATGAATCAAGAGGATCAAACCCTTCAAGTGCAGGAGAACCGTTTCCTCTAATTTCGCTGAAAATGTCTGGCAGTGAACTATCAACACTTAAAGAAGGGTCGTGAATTTCATATTGGCCAGTTCCGTCACTTGCAGCAATACCTTCAATGAAACCAGGTGGGAACTCATTAAGTAAGGCAGGATCAATTTCAAAGTCAGGAATAGCTTCATTAGTTACTTCACTAACATCGGGAACGATGTAGTTGGGATTAAGTGGAGGTTCTGTATCATAAAGATTTCCTTTTAGGCTATCTTCAAAGAAACCATTTCCAAAGTCGTCTGTTTCTTTTTCACCATTTAGATAGATCTCATAGTGTTCTCGACTCATTGCTTTTTTATTCCACTTAAAAGAAAGTTCTTTTGGAGGATCAACAAAAAGATCTGAATCAGATGGATCAGTTTTTGATGAAAGGGTTAAGAACTCATCAGTTTCTTCTTTAATCCCTGGTGGCTTTTGAAGAAAAAGGTCATGGATTTTTTCAAGAGCTTCATCTTTTAAACCTTCTGTCTCAGCAAATGCATCAGGAAGCGGTTGGTCAAATCCATCATCATTAATTTCTTCGAAGTCAGCATCAGAAGAATTTAAGGAGTCAGAACCCAATCGGTCTTTTTCTTGAAACTTTAAAATCGCATCATCTATATTTTTCAGATTCAAAATCTGTTCTTGTTCTGCGTAATATTCTTCCTCCTCTTTGGCTTCTTCACTAAGGTTGGTATCTTGGCTATAGAGCTGTTCCCATCCTTTTTCAAAAAGATCTAATTTAGAATTAGCATCGTAAATGGGTTCTTTGGTTTGGGCTTCCCGACCAAAAAGTTTATCGAAGAAAGGGTTACACTCAAGCTCTTGCCTTTGTGTTTCAAAATCAGGAAATAGCTCCTCAAACGGGACAGGTTCCTGGGAGTGCTTAAAGCCAAAGCTACTGGCATTGTCATCAGCTAAAGGATTTTGAAACTTAATCCAGCTACGCTTTTGGTCAGAAAAGGGATTTGACCTGTTTTCTTTAAACCGCTCTGGATTTTGATAATCAGGTTGGCTAGAGAAATACTCTGCACCCCTATCACCGTCATACTGTTTGTTAATGCCAGGAATAGGAAAATAAGCTTCCTTTTTTTTCTTAATGAGAGGCCTATTATCAAAATAATGTTCTTCGTTAATGTTGCGGTGCCTGTTAGACACATCTTTCCAAAGAAAACGGTCTCTCGTTAACCTACGAATTAACCTTTGTCGCCATGTAGTGATGTAAGGCATAACAACCTTTCAAAATAAAAAAGTTAAAGTGAAGAAATCTCAGTTTGTTGCGGCAAATCCTGCTTTAACTTGTCAAATTCGTCCCAAGAATTCTTAATCAACTGCTGGTGAAGATCTTTGATCTGCGGTGGAAGATTTGGAAACCTTGAAGCGATTTTCATTTGTTCTCTTGCGAAGGTGTAAGTCACATCAAGTGGATCTATTGATTTTTTTCTAGAATTATTGTTTTGGTTACTCATGAGATTAGCTCCTATTCCTAAAGTGGATGGTTAAAGACAAACGTGTCCAAAAGTCCTCGTGTTGGGCAACGAATAGACTCAAAAACGGAATAGAAATTTATGTAGGAATAAAATAGAGAGGCGTTTGGAGCTTTAAAAAGTCCAAAGCACAAAAGATAGAACAGAAGTGCCGATTACTTAAAAATCAGCAGAGGTATATGCGCTACAGAAATTGGATAAAAGAAGTTGCTTTGAGAAAAGTAAAAGGATAATTAATGTTGGATAGACTCTTAATATAATACTTGATTCAAAAATTGCAATAGTGATATGAAGTATTAATAACATCCGTGTTCATATTCAGTTGACCAATTTTTTAAATTTTCAATACAACTATTCGAGATATTTTTTTTTATTTCCAGAAAATCCGTTTCAAGCATATCTAATTCAGAAACGAAAAAGCCTAATTTTAAGTTTTTAAATATGTGGTGGAGAGACAAGTTATTTGATTGGGAATGTTTTCCCTTGTGTACTTCAAGTCTAAAATGCCCATAAGAATTATATTTCTTGGTAATTTCTTCAAACTCTTCAACTTTCTCATCAGCCACATCAATCAATTTCGCAGATGAAGACACCCCGTAATCCAATACTTCGTGATGAATAACTACAGATAAACCGAAGAAATTAGATTGAGAGATTATTTTTTTACGCTTATTCCCCGAGTGATTTCTCACGTCTTCTTTATTTAAAACTTGGTGCCCACCACATTCAAGAAAATCAAAAATATCCTCAATATTAATGTTGGAACTCATAATAAACCTCCCGTATAGAAAAAGATTTACAAAACGAAAAAACTTGCTTTGGATTGCTTCTATTAATTCTATATATTCCACTCTTTGACGGCAATTGCCAGAAATGTTATTTATCTGGCCAAATTTGGCTAGTAAAGGCCACATCTGGCATTATTTATCCTTCTCGTCTTTTTTTAAGCACTCAAATTCCCATTCAAGTAAATCCAGCTTTCCAAAGATATAGATGAGTTGGCGGTGATTCTTTAATCCAAGCTTTGTCCAAAGTTTTCTAATTAATTTATTGGCGGCACTTTCAGAAATGCCAATGGAATGACTGAATCCGTTAAGAGGAGTTCCTTTTATCAATTCAGTCACGGCTTTAATTTGGTGATCTGTAATAGCGTTATTACGAATAAAATCCTCTTTGCTCATTTCTTTATTGTTTTGTTCAACATTTACTTTAAAAGCCGACGAGGAAAGTAGTGGAGTAAGCACCTTAATCAATTTAAGCAGATCTTGTAATCGGGGATCGGAAAGAAGTTCAACGATATCCTGAACCGTTAAGCGTTTGAAATCCGCAGAAGTGCACACTTCAAGCAAGGGTTGAAATACGTCTTGCCTATGCTCTATGGATTCTTTTAATTTTGGTTTACTCATTTTCCGATTACCAGTTTCATAAATTCACTCTTACAGAGGGATTACAAAACAAAAAGTTTTTAAACTTTAAAATTTGCAAATATTCATTTCCCAATACAAAATGGATCTTGAAAATTTGCCTCAACACACAAGAAGGATCACGCCTGCGGATAAACCATCCGTACTTGATGAATGGAAGCAGATCGAAAAATATTTCGTCGAAGAACTCAAAAAGTCTAAGCATCAAGCTCATATAGAAATATCCAAACGTTATAAAACTGGAGTTTCAACTGTCTCCAGCTTTTTAAGATACGGGAAATCCTTTAAGAAAATTCATCCTCAAAAATATGAAGATCTAAAAAAGACACCAAATTATGCAAAACAAAATAACCAATACAAAAGATTCCGATATAACCCTGCAAAGCACATAGTTCCATTATTCACCAATCCTGAAGAAGCCATAACCTTAGAAGAGTTATCTTTGCGTATAAAACAAGAATATAGTTTTCTTCCTCGAATATACCGTTTAGAGGCTTTAGTTGAAAAAGCACATGAGGAAAATAAAAATCCAATTTTGCAACAGATATTTCAAAATCCGGAAACATACAAATTGATGCCTGGTTATTACGAAGCTTTTTCACCAAAACCAAAATAACCAATTTCTCATGCTCGATTAAAATTCTTCTTTTGAAAATTCGTCGCATTCGTTAAACTTATTTCTTTATAAAAGGAAAATATAAATTCGTCAAAGCCTCATATTTGACCCCTTTTGGAACAGATTAGAGTTAAATAATGGCAAGAAAAACAAAGAGATACCTATCGAGAGAAGATTTTAATTCAATTATTAAATCTGTTTTTGATCGACCCAGTACTACCCGTGATAAAAGTAATCGGGCAAGTTTTTGCATTTACATTTTTGAATTTGTTTATGTGGAGGGTAATAAAAAGGGAATTCCTAAATTGAACTTAGAAGGGTTTGTAACTGAAACTTCTAGCAATAAACCAAAAGCTCTTCAAAGACTTCAAGATGAAACAAATAAGGATCTGAACGATTCCTACGCTGAAAAGGTATGGAGAAAACTAGGATATAGGTTTTCCATAGAAAAAGTTTATGGCAGCCAACCTCCAAAGCTGACAATCGAATTTTCAACTTATCCCAAAGGCAAACCAGTTGATATTGAAATCAAAGAAGAAGAAATAAAAAAAGAAAAACTTGGCTCCAGGTTTAATGTAGAAATTTCAAAAATGGGAGGCAGGTTTGTTGGAAGGGATGAAAAACTAAAGGAGATTGAAGAAAAAGTAGAAGATGATACTCATTTAGGAGTCAATATTTCTGGTCCTTCAGGAATTGGAAAATCTCAATTAGCAGCAGAATATGCCTGGAGAAAAAAAAATAAATATCCAGGTGGATGTCTTTGGATCACTGATAATTTAAAAGTTAAAAATCATGAAAATGCTTTTAGCTTACTGTTAAACCTAGGAATTCCTTTAGGAATTGAATTTTCTCCGGAAATAAATGAGTCTGAAAGATGTTCCCTTATTTTAGATTCTATTATTAAAGAAAAAGGAAAAACTTTAATTGTAATTGATGATGTGAAGGACTGGAAATTCATTAGTCAATTAGTTCATAAAATATCAATGCACCATATCCTGTTAACTTCAAAAAACCATAAGCTTTCGCCGTATTTAAAAAACGTAACTCTGGAACGAATAACAAATGCCCAGGGATTAGATTTATTTTTTTCATATGCGCTTAGTGAAAAAAGATTAAAACCAAAAAAACAAAGTAAAGAATATAAAGCAGCTGAAAAAATAACGGAATGGATGGGGGGTTTGCCTTTAGCTTTGGAGTTAGCAGGTTGTTATTTATATTATTCCGACAATGAAAAATTTACAGAATTTCAAAAAAAATTGGAAAAGAAGGGGTTTGTAGAAACTTTAGAATTACCACAACTAGGTGGAACCTTTTCACGCCATAAGCCCTCCATTATTGTAATTTTAGAAACCATATTTGACTTGTTTAATAATAATCCAAAAGTGAAAACTATTTTATCAAGGTTTATTTATTTCGCAGAGATAGGAGTAAAAGAAGATTTAGTAGCTCAGGCCACTAACCTGTCAATGAATTCCGAAAAAGTATATGGGTCGTCAGAATTGGAAGATTCACTAAAACCTATTCTTGAGGTTGGTTTGTTAAAAATAAATGATGGAAAAATTAAGTTGTCACATGATTTAGTCAGAAAATTTTTGACTGATTTAATGACAGATGATGAAAAAATAAAATCGTGTCGGGCTGTTGCTCAAACTTGGTATGAATACTTTGATGAAAAAAGCGGAAAAATTTTTAAAAAATTAGATGATCTATACGAAAATACCGACCACCTTGCAAAAGTTGTTATTTCTATAGAGGAATTAAGCTTGGAAAAAGAATTCTATAAATTTTTTTTTAATTTAGGATTGGGATATAGGGAACTTGGTGACATAAAAACAATGAACCACTTATTATGTCTTACGCTTGCGGGCATTGATTCTGAAAAAAATGATGAAAAGGATATGTTATTTACTTGCGGAAAATACGTATATGCTACTGATGCTTTGATTGATCCAAAGTTTGATACCAAAAAAATGACTAGGTTTTTAAGTTGGACAGAACACCACTTTGGACATGATTCTTTTGAATTTGCATCAGTCATTCTGGAATTTGCTAATGCATTACTTTCAATGGGGGAACCTTTAAAAGCGATGTTAATGATGAACTTTACGGTTGGAAAGGTTAGGTTCAAGGACTATGGTGTATTACTTGAGGTAGAATATCTACTTATAATGGGAAAAATCTTAGAATTTGAAGAAAAATATGAAGATGCTGTTAACACTTTTATGGTGGCCGAATTAAAAGTTTTTTCTTATCTGGAAACAGCGCAAAAAATAAAAATGGAGAACGCAAGTTTACCAAGCTTGGCTTACCCATCGATTTATGCTGGAAGGACGCATATGAAAATTGGAGATTACGAATTAGCCATAGATAATTTTGAAAACGCTATTAAAATTTTGAAATTGCATTTCGGATCAAAACGAAGACTTCTTAAAGAGGTTACTGAAGAATTAGAGCTTGCCATAAAAAAGGCAGATGAAAAATATGGATTTTAATTGTCTATTTGTTATAAGCATTTCACAAAAGAACTCCTACTATTAAATACATCACACTAATTAAATAATCTTCTAATCCTTTTTCAAATTTTAGATACTTATACGCACAATTTATCTAAATCTAATAAAGCTAAAAAATGAATTTAAATAATTACAATCCCGCTAGTAAACTTTTGGATATTTTTAAACAAGCCAATAGTAAGTCTGGCGGGATATCTATTAAACAAGTTTGGTCCGAAATATTTAAAATAGATTCCGACAATAATAAGAAAGTTTTCGAAAAAATTGCATATTTATATGGGTTAGTTGAAGAATTGAAAGATCAGATGAAAACCGTGACGAACTTTAACGAAAATGTTGATTTGAAGTTTATTCATAAAATTGAACAGATATTAAACCAGGCCAATTTGGATGGACCTTGGGAAAACTGTAAACAAATTTTGGCTTCTGACGGTCCTTTATATAATCTTGAGATTTGTGAAAATAAATTAAATGACGAGTTTAGAAATCATAATGATAGCAATAAAGAACTATCGGATTTAATTGAGGAAATAGAAGAGCTTGATAAAGATGTGTCCCAAGCAGAAATTAACCCTGATCTAAAAAAGTTTATTCTTTCGCAAATTGAAATTATTAGAAGAGGTGTTTGGTCATATCGGGTGTATGGTGTTGATGCATTTAAAAATTCCATTGGAGAAATTTATAAGTCCTTTTGTGTCGAAAATCATATTAAGCCTAAAAATGAAAAAGAAAAAAACATTGTCAGCCAATGGTCAGAAAAACTAGATAAAGTAATTGTAATAATTCAAAAATCTGAAAAGTTTTTACCTGTCATTAATTTTGCAAGAAAATTATTGAACCCTGCCGATGATTAACAAAAGTATGTGACTCACAAAAAACACCCACCATTCACCACATCACAACTAACACTACTATCAGAAAACCCATCCAACCTTTTCTGACTCTTAACAGCCTTTTCCAAACTAAGAAGTGAATACTTACCAGAAATCGTAATCTCTGGATAACGTCTATTATTCATCTCAAGCCCTTTATGCCTTTCAAACTCCAAAAGATCCTTTTTCAACATAGAAACCCAAGTAGCTTTCCTATTAAAAACACAACCCTTGCACCCTGACTTAAAAGCTTTAAAACCATATCTATCCAAAATCGAAATATTACCCTGCCTTGTTATCTTAAAATCAACAAACGGATAACTATTAGTAATATAGAGCACATCAGAAGTTCTCATTCTGGTAGCTTCTTCATAAGTAATACCTAAATACATCAAAAACTTCTCTTTTTTGCCAAACGTCTCCCTAAGATACTTTCTAATGGGAGAGACTTTAAACTTACCAGTACAATCCCTTCTTTGAATACTCATCACACATTTCTTATCCCAGTAATAGTCATATAAGTTTCCAAGATGACTTTTAACGATTTTGAAAGGAATCTTCTTTTCTAAACAAACCAACTGCATGTTCTTCACAGCTTCATAAGTGCTTTTAAGCTCTTCACCGGTATCAGCAAAAATGACTAAATCCAGTGGCAAATTCTTTTCAATAAGGAAGAAAAATAAAGCTGAAGAATTAACCCCACCACCATAGCTTAAGATGTGTTTCAAAGAGAGATCACCATTATAAGGCTTGAAGTTGAGCCACTTGGTTATTTTTCTAATTCAAAATCTAATCCGTATCCTAATAAGTGTTGGCAGATGAGCATACCGTCTTTCCAGTGATTTAATTCTCCATCACTTGAAACTAAAATTTCATCGTTTAAGTGATGCTTTGCGATGATAAGGCTGATATTAACCGCTAAATCGTAAGGTTTGAATGCTGTTTTACAAAGATGAGAGTATTTATTTTCGTTTGGTTCTTGCCAATTTTCAGGTTGATAAGATGCTTCTAAAATGAAGGATTCATGGGAACAATTACCACCACATGTCCTTTTTCTAATCTCTGCACCCCCAGACCATTGACCGCTGACATCACTGTCATATTGTCCTGTTAGAACTGAATCTAAGGTCTGGTTAGAGATACCAGAACCTTCTTCAGAAGGCCAAGTAATGCCTAAATTTCTGCTTTTATGTCCACAATTTATTTTGCCATTGAAAGAAATAATATTCTCTGTAACCAGAGGTTTGCCCTCACCATCCCATGCCGCAAGTTCAACGCCTAAATGTTCTAGTACGGGCAAGCATTTAACATAATCCCTAACTACTTTTGAAAAGTTTTCATTGTTTACTTCTTTTGGCATTCTCCAATAATGTGTATATCCCATTTTTAAATGAGGGATATTGTTTTGCTGTTCCCTGTTCCAGCTTTTTTATTGTGGATTAAAAGATCACTAGAATAGCAATCTGAAGAAGGAGCTTATAAAGGCTGTAATGTTCTAAAAAGCAAAATTATTAAATAGAGCTTTGAATACTGTAAGACTATGGAAGCAGTGACCAAACCAAAAAAGGAATACGAATACTTGAAAAGACTAGAATTAGTATCTCAAGACCAACTTCTGATGAGAATAAACCGAGGGCTTAAAGATGCTGCTTCAGGAAAATTACGTGAACGTTAATTTTTTTTTCTAATCATATTCTAGAATATTGGCTATGGCTTAGGAATTGAAAATAGGCTGCAAGAAGCAAAAACCATAGGTCACATAATCTATATTAAGCGAAGTTTTGAAGCTTTTTACGCATAAATTTTCCCCACTACGCAATCTTTAAATACTTTTCCCCACTACAGCCATGCATGGGATATTGCATTAGAAAAAAAAGGAAGAAGTATAAGAACAGTTCCTACCTATATTTTGAACTGGTCAAGACCTACAGAGATCCAAAGGACAAGACCAAAGTGAAATCAAAATTTCTATGCCATCTTGGAAAAGATAAGAAGTCCATTAAAGAAAAATTAGAACGGTTCAAGGCTGAGACATCTGGCCAGTATTCTTCAGAAAGGCTTTTGAGGGAAATTGAGCAAGAGATGAAAAAACATAATTCAGACCCAGATTTCTCTTAAGGTTTTTTCCCCACTACAACCCACATCAAAGCTCATACTTTCTAAATCTTGATTTAAGCCTAAAACATTTCTTAAAACTTCAAAACTTTTTAAGTTTTACGTCTATAAAAATAAATCTTCCAAAAATAAAGTTTTGTATGAAACTACAAAAGTTTTATGGAAAAAAAGAGCTCAAAACAAAACTTTTTCAAAAAATAATCACAAAAAGATAGATAAAAATAATGATCCTAAAAACACTAAAACTTCTTACGTTTTACCTCTAGATAATTGATCCTTTTATAAAATTTCTTCCTATTTAAAACACTAAAAGTTTCAAGAAAAAATAAAGTTTCAAATAGAAACATTTATATAGATGTAGACCATATCAGTACATTAGGTGAGATTATGGCTATATATGACGAACATTTAGAACCAAAAGCGGTTGAACAAACATTTTTCAACCAATTAAATGACCGAAATACCAAAAAAGGAGCTAATAGAGTTTAGGCACTATGAAGAGGTCCCTTTTTATAGGCTTTAAAAGGGTTAAACCTCCAAAATAAACCATATTTAGAAAAATGATAGATGTACAAAAAACCTACCAAGTTGCCAGCGAATTGCTGGCAAAATTTCACATTCATTCCTACCCATTTGAAGAAGAAGAGGAAGAAAGTGATGATGAAACTGAATCTAAGGCAGACACTTGGTGGGAAGAATTAGGATATGAAAAAAGTCCCTGCGATATTAGAGCTACGGACCACGTATTTGGATTGGACAAACAAATTAAGGAGCTACGTCATTATATTAGTGGTGGCAATATTTCATGTTTGCATGGCAGAACTGGAACTGGTAAATCCAGCACCATAAAATCTCTATCAAGAGAAATGAAAGATAAAGGCTTTAACTGTGCAAAAGTTGATAGCAAAAAATATTCTGGTCTTAAAAATATAGACATTAAAGAGAAAATTATAAAAAGCAAAGTAGGAATCTTTTCTAAGATATTTGGCAGAAACAGGAAAAGTGTTCTCTTTATTGATGAATTCCAAGCTATGCCCAAGTACATGACTGAGCAAATTGAAGCTGCTTTTAATGAAGAAGAAGTTTCATCAGTGGTGTGTGTTCAGCTTGATAACAATTTGAGAAATGTTTCTAGTTCTTTTCAAAGCAGGCTTGGCAACAGATTTATTGAAACCTCCAAGCTGGATGCTGAAAACTGTTTTAAGTTACTCAATGAAAGATTTGATGAGAGGCTTTTTTCTGATAATGCATATAGCATTATAATGAAAGAGGCAGAGTATATCCCAAGAGTGATACTTGAAACCTGCGACAAAATATTACAAAACCTTCATGAGGCCAAAGACATACATAGCTATTTGGAAAATCATATATCGCCAGCTGAAGTAAATAAGCTCATAGGAAAACAGGCCATTCAAATAGTCAGCATTGATGAGCAAGAGGAAGACGTAACTAATGACGAAATTCAAATACCTTCAAGATATAAATTGCCCGATCTTCCAAAGGAAATTATTTTTGCTCTTTTTCGATCAAATAAAAATCTAGATCAGTTACAAGATGCAGTTAATAAACCTAAGACATCAATAAGAAGTGCGTTACATAGGTTACAAAAAAAGGAGAGTATAGTCTCAAAGCTGAAAAAACCTGGTGAGAAAGTCATCTATTCCTTGACCAATGAGTTTAGGAGAGAGGTAAGCAAGGATTAACCTTTTGGACAAAAGATTTATAAATGAAAATCCCTGATTTCAATATTGGGGTGTGGTAAAGGAGTGATTCAGAAAATATCTTCAGAAAAAATACTAGAATCAGGTTTAACAGGTATCACCACTAAAATTGGCAGACTTCTTTTAGACATTGAAAAGACCACGTATCTTTCTTTGGATCACTATAAAGAGATTGATTCCTTGATAGGTGTGCATCCAGAATTCCATGAAGGGCATGCTGATTGGTTCATTAAAAATCACATGACCCTTTTGAAGCTTATTAGTAATCCAAATGGCAAACTCATTCTTCAGCAGGCTTTCAAAGAAAAAAGCCATATCAGCAAAATCATAAAAGAAACAAAAATTACCAGAACTACTTTTTACAAGACTTTAAACACCCTAAAGAACATCGAATTAATCGAAAATAAAGAACACATTGTTGGTACTGCAAAACAACTTGATTTCAATTTTCAAAAGCATGGCTTAGTTCTCAAAGCAATTCTTCAAATCATTGGACAAAAATAAATACTGACGACAAAGTGACCTGTAAAGAGTTACCTTTACAACCTGTCAAGGCAAAGGTTTACAACCTATACAGGTTTAGCTAAACAACCTGTAAAGTATTTACCTAATACGTTGACAACTATTTATAAAGCAGGGAACAAATAAGGATACTGATAATTTTGGGGGTGGGATAGATGGAGTCCGCCAATGCACAAACAAACCATCCAAAAAGAGGCTGAAGAAGCCAACTTCATAATTGATACTTCTATTCAAAACCAACTACCTTACAGGGATGTAAGCAAGTTGAAAAATGCTGAGCTGGGGCAAACTCAACTACCTTACATACATGTAAGTAAGTATGTTAGTACATTACAAGCAAATGGAAATTTCTTTAAAGATCTAGCAGCAATAAGCAACCTCTATGAAAACCTAAAACACGAAGTCACCCGAAAACTTATTTTTCTAACTCTTCATACAACCAGGGTATATAGTGGTCTAGCCAAAAAGTCGATTAAAATCCAGGATCTTCAATTCCAAAGGCAAATAAAGAAACTACAACGGGCTGGCATTTTTGAAGAAGTGAAGGAAATTAATTATTCTTATGATCCCTTTTTAAGATGGGTTAAAGATGTAAATCCAAACATCAATAAACAAAAACTAAAACTATACAAGCTTAACACCCACTACACTACACTCTTTTCCCAAATTGAACATGAGTTGGAAAAATCCCTTGATCCCACTATTGTTGACACTATTAGACATTACCGATCCCAAATAAAAAGAACCCACAGGGATGTGAAACGAGAAAAAAAACAAGAAGCACACAAGCAGAAGAAATTATCAGAATTGATGAAAAAGGACATTTTTTCAAAATTAATGGGCATTTGCTCATGTTGTTCAATTGAGTTGTATTACACAGCACCTTCAAGAGTTAGCCCTCAAGCCTATCAAAACTACAGAATGATAAATCAAAAGCCTATATGCCATGAATGCGCCTCTAACTTATAACATTGAAAAATACTGATCGAATACAAGGATATAGGGAATTTTTTGACAATTATTTAGATCAAGCTACTGAGAAACCAAGCCTCATTTTTAATTTTGCTGATTTATCAGTATTCAACGTGGACTTAGCAGATGATTTGTTACAACATCCAGAAGAAAATTTGGAAGCTGCACAAATTGTGCTCAAAGATGTTGATTTGGATGGAAAGGAAAACGAATTAATAATTCGTTGGAAAAATCTTCCAAAAACACAAGACACAAAGATAGTCGATAGCAGGGCTTTCCACCTTAACAAACTGCTAACGATCACAGCAGAAGTTGCATCTAAAAGCAAAGTGTTTGTTGATAGAGTTTCTGCCACCTTTGAATGCCCTGCCTGTGGAAATAACATTACGATTTTACAATTAGCAGAATCCTTTACTGCACCATCAGCATGCGGTTGCGGAAGAAAAGGAAGGTTTGCTCTTGTCTCAAAAGAAACCACTGACATTCAAGAATTAAACATTGTTGATGCAGTAGATCACCAGGAAGAAGGTGATATGTATCAGGAACTCACCGTTCTCTTAAAAGCTGACCTTACATCACCAAAAATAAACAGAACTATTCTGACACCAAATACCACCATTAATGTCGTAGGTTATTTTGAAGAAGTTGAATTGACTTCAAGGACAGGCAAGCAACTAAGAAGAATGGATAAAGTATTTATAGCAAATAATATTGAGCTTGCAGAAGATCAAAGAAGAGACTTTTATCCAACCAAGAAAGAAATCGAAGAGTTTAAGCAATGGGCAACTCATTCTGAATTTTATAACAGAATCGTTGAAGGATTTTCCCCTACCATTTATGGCCATCAAGAAATCAAAGAAGCACTTCTCTTACAACTAGTAGGAGGTGTAAGAAAACATATCCAAGCACATAAGTTTAGGCGTGGAGATATTCACATTGGGTTAATTGGAGATCCAGGCCAAGCCAAGACGGATTTAATTCTTAAAGCCGCTGACTTGCTTCCAAGGTCAAGGTTTGTGAGTGGAAAGGGAACGAGTGCTGTTGGAGTTGGTGGTGGAGTAAAAAAGAACGCTTTTGTTGAAGGTTACACAGCTGATCCTGGTGCAATGGCTATGGCAAACAAATCCATTATTGGCATTGATGAAATAGATAAGATGGGTAAGGATGATTTGGATGCGTTAAACAATGCAATGGAACAGCAATTTGTCACTATTGATAAAGGCGGGGTGCATGCAAAGTTTGAAGCCATTACTAGAGTGTTGATTGGTGCAAATCCAACTGAAGGAAGGTTCACTCCTTATGAACCATTAGCCAAACAGTTTGGCATCAAACCCTCATTACTAAGCAGACTGGATTTAGTGTTTCCAATACAGGATGTACCAGATGAACAAAGGGACAAAGAAATGGCTGAATTTATCCTCAATGTTGATTCAGGTGTAACTTCTTTTGAGGAATCAAAAAACCCGTTTTATAACGTTAACACGCTGAGAAAATATATTCAGGCAGTGAAGGATTTGAAACCAACAATGCCTGAGGAAATAAAAAAAGAACTGATAAATTATTACACTCAAATGCGGTTCATAAATAACGGTGATGAATCACAGGTTAGTGTAGTTGCCATTACACCAAGACAATTACAGGCTTTGCAACGGTTATCAGAAGCTTCAGCAAAACTGTTTTTTAGAAGTGAAGTAACAAGAGAAGATACAGCACGAGCAATCAGGTTAATGAACACTTATTTGGATGCGACGTGCAAAGATCCAGACACGGGAAAGATTGATATTGACCGCATAGGAAATGAAAGTTCTTCTTCCATGCGAGAACACATGCATATGATAAATTCCATACTCGATGAACTAACGTCCACCATTGGCAAAAAAATACCTATTGATGATGTTATTGAACAAGCAAAGAAAAAAAAGATAACTGATGCAGAAGTAGAAGAAGTTCTGGATAGGTTAATGAGAAATGGACAGGCTTTTTCTCCAAAACCAGGATTTATTATTAAATACTAAAAAAGAAAAGTAATGGTTCCGCACCTCCTTACAAAAGAAAAAAGGCAATTCTAAAAGAACAATGCGAAGCGCACGCCAAGCAAAAATTTAGAGATTGTTGCTATCCTGCGGCAAAACCAACTTAACCCTTCTAGACAAATCCCCAAACTGTTTCAACCAATTCCGTTTTTCCTGCCTCAGTTTCAAAATATCCTGAAAGCACAAAATCTGTTCCTGTCTCTTCTCCTGCTTTAATTTTGAAAGTTCTTGCTCAAGCTTGGATCTTCGTTGTTCAATATGCCGCTGACTACCCATTTGCCACTGATCGATTTGAAACAGATAGGTCTTTGCATAAAAGTAATGTTGATATAAGCGGTACAAGACTTGATACGATAATGCTTTTCTTTGGTTCTCATCAAAATCAATTTGGTTGATAAGATCCTGAAGAACATTAACCTTATCAATCAGAAGAGATTCTAATGAATCAGTTTCCTGTTCTTCTTTGGAAATTGGCTTTGAAAGCCTTTTAATGGAAGAGCTGTAGTGCAAAAAAGACTCAAGGCTACCGTAATGAGGTTTAACAATATCAACTTCAAATTTTTGTTTTATTTTGAAATAAAGTTAATCACCGTCTTTTTTGAATTAATAAAAATGAAAAGTTAAACTTTTTTTACCATTTCTGAATAAAGAAACCTGATCTTTCTAACAAGCGTTATGCCTTGCTTGATAATGATTTCTTGAGGAACTTTATGCAGGTCAGGTTCAAAACCCTTAATGGTTTTGTTGAGAGCTTGAAGCTCATTGATAATAGACTGTTGTTTTTTATCATTAAAAATAAGATGCCTAATGTATTTGCTGTTTTCCTTAAAACCCATTGCTCTTGCTTTTGCTTTGATTTCTAAGAATTCGCTGGTTTGATAGGGAATACTGCTATCTCCTTCTTTTCTGAATTTTGTTTCAAGTTGCGTTGAAACTCGAAATTGAACCAATTTTGATCTAGTCATGGAAGTCACATCGCCATTTTAAGCGCAGCAGGATTAGGCTTATATTTTTTGATTGGCTTTGGAGAAAAGGGCTTGCCAAGGAGGCGTGATAAAATCTCATCTAGCTTTTGATCCATTACATTGACTTTTTGTTCTAAATTCTGATTTACCTTTGAAGCTAAATTGATTGGATATAATGCAGATTGCCGAATATAAGCCGACATGTTTTCATAACCCAATTCTTTTGCTCTTTTTTTAAACGTGTTGTCCTCTTCTGGGTCAAATCTTACTTGATGTATTTTGTTTCTTCTTTCCATTTTTCATCACCGTTATTAGTTTTTTATTTCTCTTTTTAAGGGCTGTGATGTTCTGTTTTGCAAAAAATAAAGTTGTGCCTAATCAAGAAAGGGAATGTCTTTCCATACTTGCTCAGTTTTCACTATTAAGCAGTAATCACACAAAAGAACGGAAAAGAAATTACCTTATAAGGTTTACTGGCGAGGTTGGATAAAAAATATAGAAAATGAAGATTATAAAAAAAAGATTATCCTGTATTGAAATGTTGGGTTAAGAAGAAAAATAAAAAAAGGAAAAATTAATCAAACTTTTTTCTGTCCACTTGAAAAATCTTAATGTCGTTTCCTTTATCGCTTGGGATAGTTTCTTTAAACATGATGCGCAGGTAGTCCTCAACTTTAACCAGTTTGAGAAGCCCTCCTAAAGCTTCGGTTGAAAACACAACAAAAAATCCTTTTTCGTTCTCGATAACATAACTTTCATTATCGAATTTTCCGCCCTTATCCCTTTTTTCTATTAAGAACCCTTCTATGGCATCACCAATCTTTTCAAACTTAAATACCTCAGCTTCAACTTTTTCCCATTTTGTTTGTTCAATAGTTTTGTTCTCCATTGTTTATCACCAACGGAGAGGAGAAGCAGACAGGTTTTAAGGGTTGTAATGTTTGAACCAAGTAAATCTAAAATTAATATACATTGAGCCTTTTTTTGGCTGTGTCAACATGTTTTTTTAATAACTCCACTCCAATGAAATTTCTACCCAATTGTTTAGCAGCTAATGGAATACTGCCTGATCCAGTATGAGGATCGAAAACAATTTCTCCTTCTTTTGAAAATTTATTAATGAGAGGAATTACTGCGTTTAATGGTTTCTGCGCTGGATGAAATTCATTGCCCTCAGATTTTCGAATAAAAACATCTGGCAATGGAGAATCTGGAAATGGCGGGTTTCCTTTAACCAGTAAATAAGCAACATCATGAAAAAATTTTACGTATTTTGATTTTGAATGATGTTCTTTTACCCACACTAAATGTCCTTGGAGTCCAAAACCTGCTTTTCTCCAAGCTTGAATGAATTTATCTGTCTGGTAATACCCATAAAAGCAAATAAAAAAGGAATTGTTTTTTAGAATTCGATAGATTTCTGAATAGCAGGGATGGAGCCAATTTGCATTATTTGGATTGTCATTGGGATAATGCGTATTTCCAAATCTTGATTTATAATTAACCAAATACGGTCCGTCATCTATTACTAAATCAACGCTTTCACTCGGCATTGCTTTCATAACATCTATACAGTCGCCATGAATGATACGGTTTACAAAATGCTGGATATTTTCTCTAGTATTGGTTTCCTGATTAATTATTTCATTGGCTTTTTGTTGTAATGTTTTTGTTTCGATTTAAATCACCTACAAATTTTTCAATTCTTTTGCTAATCCATCTAATGCTTTCCTTCTATCTTCTTTTTCCCAATCCATTTTAAAAAATCCAGTCAACTTAATTATGAAAACCATTTGTTTCTCATCCATTTTTCATCAAGGATATTGTTTAACTGTTCCCTGTTCCAGCTGTTTTTAACTTAAAATAAATTTGAAATAATAATTCCTCAATACTGACATAACCCATCAAACCAAGATCAGGACACCCATAACTGATATGACCCTGCCCATCCGAATGGCGTTCAATTCCAGCAATACATTCATGGTCTGACATGTTCTACTTCCTCATTGAAATTGACCTATTGAATGCATATAAAAGAGAAAATAAATTTTTACAGTCAATCCACTTTCTTCCAATAATTAATATTGCTAGATCAGAAATATCTTCCATGAGGGAATCAAAACAATAAAGCGCACCCTGCTTTGCAAGGTATACACGATGAGATTTCCCATAACGCCCAAGAAGAAGAAAAAGAATCTCTTGATCAACCATACGCTTCCCATTAAGATCCACTATGATTTGATGAATTTCCCCCATCAGTTTGTTAAATTCCAAGGGTGCCAAGAATTCTTTTCTGCGGTGTTCTTTCCTATCTCGCTTTTCTTTAACTCTCAATTCACAGTACATATCATCTAAAAGCTCTTTGATATTTCCATAACCCATTAAATCCAGTTCAGGACAACCATAACTATAATTTCCCTCACCATATGGGTACCTTTCTATTTCAACTCTTAAATCATGACTTGGCATTTTTAATCACCACCGAAGTATCATCTAACCGTGAAGCTTCTTTTCTCAATCTAAGGAAAAGAAGCTTTCAAATCTAATTTCAAAAATAAAAAAAAGAATTATGAAGGGCTATCTCCTTCAGCAGGGGAAGCGGTTGGTTCGTTTTCCTTCAAAAAGATGTACTTATATGCTTCATTAGAAACAGCTTCAACTTTTGGAAGTTCATTTGCTTGAAAAGAAGAAGTGCTTTTCCAGTTTCCTTTATCATCTTTGTATTGTTTCTCTAGTTTTACCGAAAAATACTCTTTCTCCTTTCCGCCATAAGTGCTCTTGTTCTTAAAGATTGAAGCACTAATACCTCCTGAAGCCTTTATTTTTTTTATTGGTGCAGTTCCTACCATTTTAGTTACCTCTAAAATCCTCTCTAGCTGGAGAATTTCTTTCAAAATTGAAGAAATTCACAAGCTATTTTACTAACACCCAGTAACGGCGTTTTCTTATCAATTTGTATTTTAAACGATGGATAAGCTGATGGTGATTAGGACACAATCCAATCAAATTTGAAATATTATTATTATTTCTATTTTTATCTATGTGGTGCAAATCAACTGTTTCAGAAAAGTGACAATTTCGAATAGAACATTTTTTTGTTATTTTTTTATATTGTTCAAAGGTTAGCCCATAGTAACGGGGATATTTATAAAAGTGTCTGCTCCCTGGCCCATGTATTTCTAAATATTTCTTTAAATAATTTCTGATATGCTCTTTATTCTTCTTATCCCATTCTTTTTTGTAATTAGGATGCCTTATTCTCCAAAGTCTATTTGTTTCTAATTTTCTAGCTCTATGCTTCGGGTAATTTTTTATGTGATATTCTCTTTTATTATTTTGCCAGTAATTTGAAAAACATTTTTCACTGCAATAAAAACGTTTGAAAGAAACAGGAATCTTGACCAGACTATGCTTACAAAAACGGCATTGGTTGCAAGGTTTCATTTTAAAAGGAAATCCTCAAATTCTCGTCAAATTGCGAGTCTTCTTTTTCTGAATTAATAAAAAGAAGTGAGCAAGTTTCCAAATAAAAAATTTTGAAACAGATTAAAAAATCACAAAAATGGAAATAAAGGATTAAATAATTATTAAGGGTGGGGGAATTGTAAATGGAATTAAAAAAAAATAAGAAATTTAGGTGGAGTTTGCCACCGTATTCCAAAGATCAGTCAAACGTTTAATTTGCTTTTCATGCTTGGATATTTTTTCAAGCAATTCTTCACGCTTAGTAGGACCACACACTTTCTTAAGTGTTAATTTAAGGTGATCCAGCTCAAATCCAAAGTTAGCATGAAGCAAGGAAAGACATTGCTTCTTAACAAGCTCCTTTCCCTCAGCATAACTTATACAGCTATGAAGAAGTGCGTAGTTTTTGACTTTTTCAGTAATTTTATTAAGTTTATAGCTGTAACGGTCAAACGGAAGTTGACCACGCTGGACATCCATCGTGTTATAGACAGAAACATCCACCATTCGTCCACCGCCAGCTTCTTCCAATTGCCTACCATCAAAACCAACACTTTCAACAAAGGGTACTGCACCTAAGTCTTCCCACTGCACTTGGGAAAGTAGATAATAGGCTTCGTCTGCCCCCATGAAAGTTTCAACGCCTTGAAGAATCAACGAATCCACTAACTCCCTTAATCCATACTTGTTGAGTAGTTCGTCAACAGCATAACCTTGCGCTTCAAGTTCTTTAAGGTTGAAAAGCTCATCAATAATGTGCCTAGCCCTTTCAAACCTTACCTGATTTGAATTGGTAGGCATTTCTTCTTTTTCTAACTTGTAATACATCTAAACCACCTTCAGAAGTTTTTAAAAATAGCGTTTAACGTTCGCCAACAAAAAAGAAAAAAATATGAAGACTTACTCGTCTTCATCTTCAAACATGTAATCAAGTGCTGTTTTCCACATGTTGATTCACCTCCGTGATTTAAAACACATCACAGAGGATCTTGCGTGGGCCTCCTCGGCCAGAGAGGCAATGCGACAAACGTGTCGGGTAATTGGCTGGAAAAGGGTATGGGGAAAAACGAAAGAGGTTTTTCCTATGCCGTTGGGCGATCCAATCAAGAATAAAAGATCGCACGACACGCCAAAGGCGACGAACGAAACAGAGGAGTGGCCTGTCAGCCTTCTCAACTATCGTTTGGTTTTTTGGCAAAAAAACAATTAATCAGAATTTGAGAAGGGAATATTTTAAGATGGATGGAAAGGGACCCTTTAGGGAATAGGTTCCGTCTCTTAAAATGTTCGGCACGCATCGGCACTAGTAGAAGTAGAACATCTCACAAGACATGCAATACACTAAACTGAGAATTCTCACTATTTTAACTCAAGAAGGAGCCCTAATTATTTTCCTTTTTTTATAATAAAGAACTCAAAATACGTTTGAGAAAACTTTATCAAAACACTCATCTGAACAAATTCCCGAGACTAACTGTTCACGTTTCCACGCAGGTTCTGCTGGAAAGATTCTATCAACTCCTCTATCATCCCCAGAAGGTCTTCTTAATAAAGGTCTGTAAACTTTATTGCAACAAGGACAACGAACTACACCATTAACCCTTTTCTTTTTACCTTTCTTTATAAATACTGTTATCCAACCCATCAATCATCACCTTTTTTTTCCTTTTATCTCCTTTGTCATGCTCTTCCCTTTATTGCCCTCTTGCTTCTTTACTCAAAGCATCTTTTCCGCATTTTCTTATAAAACGAAATAAGGATCTTTCATGTTTTTTCTCTTCCTCAACTTGTTCCTGTTTAGTTAAAGCCTTAGCCTTTAGATTCCTCTCTAAAACCCTGACATCTTTTATTCGAATAGTAACAACCACCAAAGTGTTCTCAATATTGAACCAACCTATTACTACAAAACCATCCAAACTAGCAAAGCTTCCAACCTGTTCACTGATCATGCATTTAGCCAAGAACCCTTTTTGCTCTAAGGGAGCATTTTCATCTAGTTCACTAGGGTAATACCCAGAAAGTAATGGGTTATTAAAACAAATCTTTGCTCCACGCATAAAGCCAGTTAAGTCTCCTTCCAAATCAAGAGTTACTTTTAAAGGAGGATCTCTTTGATTCACTAAATACATAAACCCCTTAACTTTACCAAGCACTCTAATATCTAATTCCCCACAACATGGATTCCAATTTGGTCGCCATTCCATTACATATCACCTACGTTTTTTTTTAATTTCTTTTCATTTTCACTGTTGAAATAAAACCCATCACCAGATTCAACAAAGTCATTACAATTAATCTCAATCCTGATTTTGCTTATGACACAAAAATCCCTTAATGCTTCTAAACCGCTATAGTTAATTTTCTTGTTACCTGAAGTCTCAAAATAAATCTCGCCAGCACCTTCACTCTTAAAACCATAATTATTGCTCATCTTGTTTTTGATAAACTGTTCAACAATTCCATGGTAGACAGCATCAAAGCTAATCCAACATTTACTAATAACAGTCCATCCCATTAAATCTCACCTAGTTGTTTTTTCTTAACATCATCAAATCTCAAACACTCGTACACTTTCTCCCGTTCCTCTTCTTCCAACTCTGACATAATCTCTTCAAGCCCCAACATCTCACTTTCCTTACTCATACCAATCACCACCATTTTTTTTCATCAAACCTCTCCTCAATGTTTTGGGAGAGGTTTTGATCGTAACTTTTCCCAACCGACGTTTTCTTTAGAAATCTAAACTAATCTCTATTCCCACATTTCATTGCCTAAGGAAATGCATCTTTATTCAGTCGGTGGGAAAAATGGTTGAACAAGAATTGTTCAACACTCTAGAAATAGGACGAAAGGATTATTTCTGATACATACCTAAACTCTTCATTAATACCCCTAAATCCACAAACCTAACCTCATCATCCTTTTAAACCATAAATTCAATCTATCTATCTCTATCTATTATTATTTTATAAAAGCTAGAAAAGCTCAGAAACCCTTATTTTTAAAGAAGAAAACCCAAGAAAACCAAAATTGAAAATTTGATGATGAAATTTGAACCTTACAAGACTAATAAGCTAAAAAGAACACCCCAAGGGGTGGGCGGGGTGGCTGGAATGGGTGGGGACACTTTATTTTTTTATTAATATTATTATGAAATTTTTTAAAAGTAGTAAGAATGAACGAGAGGAAAATAACCAAACAAAGGCTACTAAAATCTAAAGCCTAGAAACTTATAAGTGCTATAAGCAAAGAGCGTAAAACAAATAAAAACCTAAAACAATAAAAACCAACTTTATTCAAAATCTAGCGTTAAACATAAATATCAACCTGTATCTTTTTTTAAAAGCGCAAAAAGTAAGGAAAGGATGAAAAAGCTAATTTTTCAAAGGACGATAGTTTTCTTTAATTCCACTAAACAGACTTTTTATCATTTTCAATGCCAACCTAATTTCACCAATTTCTTTATTCTGCAAAAAGACCAGTATTTTAGATATTTCACTGTCCCGCTTATTTGACTTTTTAGGCACTAGCTCATTAGTGAAAAAGTCAACAATTCTGACCTGCAAGACATGGGCAATTTTTTCAAGTGTCTTAATTGAAGGGATAGATATGCCACGCTCCATTCTGGAAATGGTTTCTGGCGCAACTTCAATCATTTCTGCAAGTTCAGCTTGGGTTAACTCCCTGCTATCTCTATATTTAGCGATTCTTTGACCAATGATGTTTTCAATGGAATTCTCCATAATAGACCTCCTATGTCATTTTTAAGGTAGACAAATGAGATCAAATGGTGAATGATGTATATTGATGGAATTAAACTAGGCGTATTAGATCATGTTTAGTTAAAAGCAAATATCATGAAAGGCGTTTACCGTCATCAGGTCGAAATTCTGCGCTAGATCTTACAGCATGTTGATGGGGGATGGCCCCTTCGGGGAATCCATGCCGAAACTAGCATAGTCACAATTTCGAAGATGGTAAATGGCGTTAGAAATATTAACCAATAAAAAACGAAAACTTTAGACAGTTATAAAAAAGGAATAAGCAGAAATTTCTATTTTTCCAACTATGCGGTAGTAAACCGAAAAGTTTAAATACCTAAAAACCTAATATGACTACATAGGAGAAAACCATGTACGCCAAGAATATAGTGAAATATACTTTGGCAACCGTTGGGGGATTTGCACTAGCGATTGGAGTTGGAGTAAAAGATAAGAATTCTATAGATGGATTTGTACAGTTTGGTGCTACTGACGCACAAGCTCAAAGCCTGCATAAAGTAGCAAGTAAGGAATATGAAGTTGCCAGTGTTCCTCAATATAATCAACCAACTAATAATCTAGGAAGTTACGGGATTCCAAATGTTGATGGAATGCGACCCTTCAAGACAAATAGAATGGATTTAACTGACAAGATTTCAGGAAAAGAAACCTTGATAGAAATGTATCAGATTGATGGAGCTTTTTTGGCTTTTTATAGTATTGGGGGAAAAAAATATAGTGTAGCTTTTGACAAAGACAGAAAAAAACCTATGGACGTATCTGTAATGGATTTTAATGGAGATGGAGATTTTAGTCCAGTTCCAAGCAACAAATCTACCGCTATTCCAGATTGGGTAATAAGATAAGTTTATATATAATTTCTAGCATGAATTTTCATGCATGGTAAAAGGTAGGCATTTCTTTTCATTTTTCTTTTTGGTAATTCTATTCTCCCAGACAAATCTGGTTTTCTCAGATGATCCACCACCAGGATTTAATCCTGACGATCAGTTAGGGGGAGATGCATTCACCGACAACCCCGAACAACTCAGCAACGATTTAGCAGAAGGAGGCACAAGCACCCACACTCTAACCCAACCCCAACCAGCAGAATTCCCTTCAGGCGAAGAAGGCACTGTTGAAGGAACTGTAGAAGTTGAAGAAGGTTCTATAAAATACGCAGACTCCCTCCAATACAGCTCAGGCAACTTCATAGGTGTAAGACAATTTAGAGAAACTGATAATGGCTACACTATTGAAGAAGCTGAACAAGTAGAACAAAACAATAATTTCATTACCAACGGTAGAGGCATTACGTTTGAAAATGAAATATTTACCGCAGATTATGCAGAAACTTTTCTCAAATCAGGCTCTATTTCAAGCAACCTCTTTAACCTAACCTCAAGACCAAACACTTTTTCAGTTGATCAAGCAGACAGCGTTTTATCTGGATGCGTCACTATTGATAACGTTTCAAACTCCACCTTTACGATCTATAACAACGGGATTGAAATTTCAACACCAAGTAATGAAGATGTCCATATCAATGATTGTAGTTTTCAAGAGAGCACATTTAACAGCAATGATGGAAGAGTTATCATTAGCAAAGATAATCCTCCAAAAGTGTTCATGGAGAATGGCAACCTGACAATTGAAGACGAAGAGTTTATTGAGATTGTTGAAGCTGAAAACATTTCCAAAGTTGAGCTTGACCCTGTTTTTGGGGTCAAGTGCGCTTTTATCTCGCCAGAAGGAACGTACTGGTACAAAGACAAAAGCATTCCCATAAGAGATTTTGCTGTTAGAGTGCCAAACCAGTCCAGCGAATATAAGCTTTGTATCAAAAAAGACCCTTCACAGAGATTTACGAATTACTCAGGTCTTGTAGATTTCACTAAAGACGAAATCAAGCTTAACGGGATCATTACTTATCTGAGGCTTCCATTTGAAATCACCAATCGTCAGACCTATGAATATTTTTTCTTAGATTTTAATTTCCTACCTGTTTATCTGGGATTTGATCCAAAAAACCAAGTCGTCATGACCCTGGATAAAGATTTCTTGTTTGTGGATAACTTTTCCTTAATAAATGCAAACCCAACTACAGAAGGGATATTTTCTTATGTAAATCATGGAAGCAACGCAGTGTATGAGCACAATAGGGAAGAAATAAAACGCTACCAACGATTCAATGAGAATCCCATGCCGACTATCATCAAAAATTATAATTCCTACTTTGGAAAGATCACTCCTTCAATTTATTTCAAAGACGATATTCTTATACAAGAAGGAATTAACGATGTTGGAACCGTTTCTAAAGTCCAAGCTTTCTGTAAGGATTGTCCTGGGCATGAAGACTTTGAGGCTGACATGAAAGCAAGAGCTGAGTTTTATCCCATTGGTGATGGGAATTGTGGGGCTAGTGAAGTGGTTTAGTAAAGTTTTTATAGCTTTATTCTTTTATCCAAGCTGGTGATGGTCAATGGAATCTGAAACTTTAAAGCTAATTAGGAAGGATCTTCAAACATTGAAAAAAGATATGAAAGAATTAAAAACTTTCATAAAGGAAGATTATCCCGTTTCTGATACGATTATCAAAGAAGTAGAAGAATCCCAAAAGGGAGGGAAAAAAAGACTTATTTCTAGTGAAGAAATGGAAAAAGAATTTGGTTAAAAATGGCTCTAGTTGAGTGGGATATAGAAGCTAGAGAAACATTGAGAAAACTTCCAAAACTAATCAGTAAAAGAATCTATAAAAAAATAACAAAGGAAATTGCTTCTCACCCTGACAGATATTTAGAAACTTTAGTGAATGCAAATTTCTTTAAAATCCGAATAGGAGATTATAGATTGTTTGTCAATTATGATGAAAAAAAAGACCATTTAATAATCAGAAGCATGAGCCATAGGAGAAATTCATATAAATGGTAGGAAGGTTTTTATAATTTCTTTTGAAAAGTCATTTATGAAAAGAGGTGCTATGTTTGAATAAGAAAGCTCAAGTGAGCATTTATCTTGTTGTTTTAGTAATTGTTTTAGGCATCTTTGTATTTATTATTTTCCAGACTAAACCATCCTCAAAAGTAACCATTCAAGAAGAACCAGATAGCGTAATAACCTTTGTTGAAGATACCTTAGAACTATCAACCAATCACTGCTTAGTTAAACTAGGCTTGCAGGGAGGAAACTTCATTCCTAAAGTTTTTCTCTCTGAGTCTTATGCAGACATTGAATATTCCTATTCATTTGAAGACACGTTCCTAACCGAAGAAAATCTTATTGCAGAACTTGAAATCTGCATTAATGATGTCATGCCTGATTGCATTGACGGTTTTGAAGACTTTAAGAATATTGGCCTAAAGATTAATCATTCAAACCTTAACTCAAAAATCATATTGGCAAGAAATGACTTACCAGTCTCACTAACTTACGACGTTTCTATTGGCTCAGGATCAAAAACGAGAGAAGTAAACGAATTTGCTATAAATAACCTGAAGGTAAGACTGAAGAATATTCATGATGCAGCAAAAACCCTAGGCTCTACAAGAGAAGCACAAGTGAAAGACTCTGACCTGGATCTTTCCTATCTTGGGTCAATACCCATGAATTCGTCTATCTATGAAAAAGAAAATGACAAACAAATAACTTCTATAAAGGATCATGAATCGAAAATAGATGGAAGAGATTATGTGTTTGTGGTGGCGAGTGAGTTTAGAAGCTAAAAAAAATCAACGGAAACGTTCATAATCTGCTTTGCGATGATCTAAACCAAAAAGAATGACTTTTTGAGCATCACTATCAATTTTGAAGACCAGTCGATATTTTCCTCCAAGCCTTGTGGATTTATAGCCATGAAGATTCCCAGCTAAATTTGAACCTACTATTTCAGGAAAAGTTTTTAATTTCTTTAATTTTTTATCCAGTTCAAGCAGAAGTTGTCCATTTTTTTTGAATTTTTTAATTGCTGAAGAAAATGTATCAGTAGAAACTAAAACCCATGCCGTCATTTTTAAACACTAGATCAAGTCTTGAACAGAATGTACTTCTTTGACTCTCCCTTTTGCAATATCCTTTTCACTATCCTTAATTTGTTTCATGGTATGTGGATTTGAAAGAATTTCCATAGACTCCTTTAATTCAGTAAATTCTTTTTTAGTAATCATGGATTTTTTCATTTTCTGGATTTCGTTAAAAACATCCTTAAGGGTAACAGTTTGAGTCATAAGAAAGATTTAGGCATCATTCTTTATAAATGTTTGCTCATCACAAAATATTTAAGCTTAAAGGGATTAAGGGAACTGAGTTCTCTTGAAACCTACAAAAAAGCTATGGAAACATGTTGCCGTTGGTATCGGATTAATAATTTTAGCTTTCATCCTCATCTATAGGTTCTACCCACTTTCAAAGATAATTCTACCTATAAGAACGTTAGTAGTATCCCTTTTCTTTATTTTTGTTTTTGGCTATTTCTTATACAAGCCACTCATTGCCGTTGAGCATAGAAATCGTGCAAGAATGAAAGTCATACTACTCATTTCAGTACTGATCCTAATTGGCAGTGTCCTTGTCTTATTTGAACAGTCCAAAGCTTATGCAGGAAGGGAGATGTTTACATGTAGCATGTACCATCAAGAAAAGGATTTTGATAAGTGGTGGGAAATCAATCAGCACAGATATAAAGAAATGAGTAAAACAGACTTTGAGCAATTCCCCTTCTCAAAAGGCATGATTACTACCTTTCCAACCATAAAGAAAAAACCTGAATTGATAAAAGTTGGCGATGTTGTTTCTTTTAAGGTCAATGATTCAGATTATGAAGTCGCTCACCGAGTCATAAAAATATATAACGATACAAAACCCTGGATCTTTAAGACACTTGGAGATAATGCTTTTTATCCAGAAGAAGTTATTGAGGATAAAATAACTGGAGTTTTTGTAGAACTATCTTTCTTTAAATTTTTTGAGAGGGATGGTTGCGAAAGGTGATTTGCTTTTCTCCATTTTTTTGACACGTTCATTGAACCACTTCTCTGCCTCCTGCTCTACTAGGAGCAAAAACATAGGCTTATAGGAACGATTCATTATTCTTCGAAATTCTCTTTTTTTGTCCTTTGAAAACTCAAACCTCTTAATTTTTTTAAAGCATTTTTCTAGGATTGGTTTAAGACCATCTATTTTATTTTTAGTGTTTCTCATTTTTTCATGAAAATAACCTCTCCTTAAAATATGTTCCTTTTATTAAGTTACTAAAAACGGTTAACCCAACTTATATTCAACGTTTATTTAAAGGGCATTATGGATATGTCCTTTGACTACAGCCTGCTTGCATGGCTTCGCAGGGGGTACCGCCGAAAAAAAATCTTGGATTATCTCAATAAGCAGGAGTCTCCAAAGACCCCTACCGAAATTAAAAAAGCATTAGGTATTCATTTGGTAAAAGTGTCTGCAACTCTCATTGAACTGAAAGGGAAATCTTTGGTACAGGTGCTCAATCCCAAAGACCATTATGGAAGGCTCTATGTCATTACTCAAAAAGGTAGTGTCTTTTGTGAAAAGCTATCTTTTGCCTAACTCTCTTTTTGTTCATTGCCCTCTGTATTTCAGCTAAAGCTGCTCTATCCTTAAATGCTGGAAGTCCAGTAAGATTTGGTCCAGGCCTTATCTGAGAATAGAGCCTTCTGACATCATCAGATATGATTTCCTGTTTTAAGTCATTAAATTCTTCAATGATTTTCGCTTCCATTTGCTATCACCTTTTTTTAATTGGGAAATCCCTATAGAACTATAGGGAACTTATATAAATATTTTTCTGTGTTTTAAAAGAATGTTGCGGAGCAGTGATGAAATTAGGATTCAAATACTAAAGAAATTGAGCAAAAAAGGTAGTTCTTCTTTTAATCAATTGGCAGTTCAATTAAAAACTGGCTATTCAACCATTGTTAAGAATTGCCAGGCTTTGCAACGATTCAAATTTGTAATGATCGAAAAAGTTTCAAAAGAAAATAGTCCATTTAAAAAAGAATATTTTAAAGTGTCTGCAACAAAAGAAGGTTTAACTTTTTTGGAAAAAATAAATTGAACATTGAGCTAAAGCCCTTATTCATCCTCAAATCCACAAATAACAATAAGCTTATTTCCTAATTCAATAATTTCTCTTTTATCCTTATCAGCGTGAGCATAAAGAACAAGCATTTCTTCAAAACTGGTTTCATGAGTATTTTCTTCCATAAACATCCACCATAGAGATTGTTATTCGAAAGTAGTATTTAAGATTGTTTGATGGTTTGGGATAAATATTCACCTCTAATTATCCCAACAGCTTTTTCAGCTTGAGCAGCTGCAACCACCACCAGCTTCTTATCGTCCTTAATTTTTTTTAACCAACCCTGAATATAGGAAGCAGAGTTGTCTAACGTATCGTTATCAATCCCAGCAATCTTACAAAGAAAACTAGAACCCATTTCTGCAATCAATTCTTCTTTTGAGTATTCGTAAGAAGCAAAATGGGTAGGAACAGTTATTCCTTTCCTGTTTAATCTTTTGACTGAACCTGTGCTGTGGACTGCTTCATGGTAGACCGTGGAATAGAACTCAGGAACGTTATGAAAATGCTCTTTTGGCGGTAAAACAATTTCATCCTTTGCAGGATGGTAGTAAGCCATATTCCCTTCATACTTAATTGGTGGAGCATTGGGATAAGAGTTAATTAATTGTTCACAAGCTGAAATAGGATTGAATTCAAGCTTTCCTTTCTCTTCTTCAGTCTTTAATTCTTCAATGAGGCCATCAAGCCCTGAAGTTTGTTTAAGGTTAAAGCCCTTATAAAATCTAAAAATGGGAACTTCTACTTCCTTTTTAAGATAAGGATCTTCTTTTTTGATCCAGTTCCAAAAGACTATCGGAGAATACCTAGAGCCTTTCTTTATGTCGCCACCAAGTTTCTTGGCTTGCTTGTAAGTAATCCAGTAATTGGAATCAAATGGCGACAAATCCAAGAGAAACCGATTGATGCCCTGGTATTCCTTTTTGGATACTACGTTTTTTGGAGCATCAAGCCCATTCCAGGGGCGTTTCCAGGGAACAAGACCTTCTTCTAATTTTTCAATGATGGTGTTAGTAACCATTTCATAGACGTTCATACTTGGTTAAACGTCTATGAATTATTTTTAAGCGTTGTAATGCTCAAAAGGTGAGAATAGAAAAATACAGTGATTATGGGGTATACTTAATTCTTATGGGAGAATTTTTGAGCTGGTGGGACACTAGCCAAAGGCGGTTCTTGTGAGCCGCCTTTTTTTATGGTCTGAATTGAGCTTGAAATAACTTCCTTATCCTTCCTCTTTTGAAAAAAAAGTTCCATCATTCCATAAAATCAAAAACTCTTTTTTGATATTTTCCCAGGTTTTGGCGTTTAAAGACGACAAAACAAAACACGTCCTGATTTTTGAATTTACATTTGAAAAATTCTCTCGTCGGAAGGTTATCCCAAAAAAAGAAAACGGGATAACTTTTCTCGACCACAACATTTAAATATTCGAGAGGAAATTGCATACAAATTCCAAAAAGCCAGTTATCCAGAAAGTTGTCCAAAACAGCTGGTTTTTATCTTGGGGGTGCAAGTTAGATGAAAAGAAATGCAATTATTTTCCTGATTTTGTTTTTTGTTGTCGTAATGGGATTATCCATTGCCAGTGAAAAGGAACCTGATTCTATTTCAAAATTGAAGACTATTAAGAACATGGTTTCTGATTCTTTATCATATGAACGTGACGAAGTTTGCACGACCACGTTTCATGATGAAATGGAACAGATTAGAGGAATGTGTAACCACTACCATAACTATAGCACTTGTCTAAACACCACTGGCCCAAACACAGACTGCACCAAGCACCAAGAAATTCGAAAGTACCCTTGCATAGTTAAAGAGCAAAACAAAAGAGTCAATGCAACTGACTGTGAACAAAAAGAAAAATTAAACATTGAAGTAAAACAAAAAAAGGGATTAGTTAAAAAGTACGATCTTGATCATTCTGATTTTGGTCCCTGTAAACAAGAGAAGTCTGGTGATTGCCTCATAATTACTTGTGTTGATCGGTACGATGGAGCGCACAATGGGCAATTTGTTGGATGCAGGGTTGGACAATGCCAGCGATTTGAAATTTGTCCTGATGTAATAAAAACGTATTACAAGAATTCTGGAAAGGAGTTTGTTGATTTCGATCCAACCTTTTATGGAAAAGAAATGAAATTGGTTGAGGTGCCACAATGATAAAGAAGATATTTCTAATGGCACTTCTATTTTTATTTTTTGTTCCTGTAAGTTTTGCAACTATTAATACTTCTTTTGTAGAAGGTTCAACAACAGATCCAGACCAATTAAATGAGTGTGGAGGACTTTTTAAAAATGGATCTCTTTGTAAATCGTTTAATGATGCTGATTGGAGCGTTATTGATGCTGGTAGTGGGACTATTTCAAGATCCGATGAAGAAGTAAACATCACTTCGGGAGATAGTTCTGTTGTTTTACATACATCAACCAAAATCTTTGGGGTAAGCAATTGTACAGATGTTCAGGTTAATTACTATGATTGGACTCCAGGATCAGCAAACAATGTCATGATAGGTTTTGATGGAAATAACGAATTACATAATGGACCTCAAGTTGCATTAGAAACCATCAATAATCTTTGTGGAAACAATTTTTTATTGAGACATAATGGAAATACTGTATGCGGAAACCCTGTCCCGTTAAACACATGGGTAAACGTAACCATTTGCCAAAATGCAACAGTTTCAGATGGGGTGATTTATCAAAATAATACTGATTCGAGTGCTTTGGAAGCACTAAGTAGTGGAGGACAGGTTGATCCTGCATACTTTACTATCCTAGTGCAGGGGCCAGATGTCCATACTTTTGGATTTAGAGGAATACAAGGTTATGGAATTTCAGGAATTCCTCAAGCTCCAGAAAATAACGGCCCATCCCAAATAACTCATTACAACCTTACTTCAGAAGGTGGAGAAGGCTGTACTGTCTGGAACACTAATAAAAATACCCCTTGTGTGACTTCAGACACCACTCCGACCATTCCTATAAAATTGGATGTGGCAGCCGCTTGTAGAATTGGAGTAACCGATTCAAATTACACAGCGATGGGTGGCAGCAGGAATTGTACTGGTGGAACAAGCGGATCATTAACTTGTACGTTAACTTCACAAGACGAACTTACAGTACAAAACTCTAAGGTATTCATCGCCTGTGATAATGGATTCCAAAACTCATCAAGCACAAGCGGTGGCCTTGCGGTAACCATCTTGTCCACTGACCTTGAAACAAGGGGACGAGCAGGAATAGAAAGTGGAATTGCCAGTGCGCTTGATGGTGGTTATACGCTCTTTACTGACAAACCGGTATATGTGAGAAATACTGCTGATAATCAGTCCTTTGGAGTATATGACAAGGTTGTTAAATGGATGAATAAGATATGGGCGTTTAATGTTATTACTGGCAACGATACTTTTATCTTTGCGGTTAACATCACGCCGACATTTTTCAATCTTGAAATGGCCAACATGACTCAGGGCGATATAAATTTAACAGTTTTTGAAGTGATAGAAGCGACCAAATAACGAGGTGGTAAGGTTGCAAAGAAAGATTTTTTTTAGTTGGCTGTCTTTCTTTCTTATCCTACCTTTAGTAGTCAGCGCAGGTGATGAGTATAAGCCTTACCTACACAAACCAGTAGTTCCAGAAAGTCCAACGATCAGCCTTTATGGAGCATACAGCACAAATCTCTTTCCTGGTGCTGGAACTTATGCCTATTCTTTAGAAGTCCCAAAAGGAACCAATAAGTTACAACCTTCCTTAACGATTAGTTATAACAGCCAGTCCGTTAAACAACGTCCATCAATTCTTGGAGCAGGCTGGTTCCTTTCCCAAAGCTACATAATGAGGGATGTGAATTTCACTCCTTCAAATGAAATTGATGATCGATATGTCCTGATTCTCAATGGGGCATCACATGACTTAGTTTATGAAGGTAATTATTATCACACCAAAAGAGAAACATTTTCTCGAATTCATAACGTTACTGGTGGAGATAATTCCAAAAACCAATATTGGTTGGTTACCTTAAAAGACGGTACTAAATTAAGGTTTGGTTATAACGCTGATTCAGAGCTTTTTTCTTCATATGACTATGCATTTAAATGGAGCCTTGACAAAGTTGAAGATGTGTATGGAAACCACATCTTTTATTCCTACCTGGAAGATCCTTTCGTGGAAGACAAGGGAAGCGTTTATCCTTTAAGCATAACGTACAATAATGACACGTTAAGAAAGGTTTCGTTTTCTTATGAAACATTGGCAAGACCTGACAGAAGAAGAGTTTTTGAGCAAGGCAATCTTATTGAAGAAAGCAGAAGATTGTCGGATGTGACCATATTTTTCAATAACTCGATCGTGAGAAGGTATGGTTTCACCTATAAGAATTTAAATTCACAAAAGTCTCTATCTTCCTTAGCTACCATTTCTTATTTTGGCTCTGATAATGTTTCAAAACTGCATAACGTCAGCTTTGATTATCATTCCTCAACATCATCATATTACAACGATACTAGTTTTTTAGTTCCAACTGTCTTTACAACGGTTGCAGGTGATGATCAGGGAGTGAGACAAATGGATGTCGATAATAATGGCTATTTAGACTATTACCAGGGCAGGCAAGTGGATGGTAAGAAAACAGCCTGGTTAAATAATAAAACTAATTGGGTGGAAGCTCCTCATTTTGCTCCACCAGATTTTGTTGTTGATGGAAGTTACAAAGATTATGGAATGAGAAATGGAAAAATTGATAACAACGACTTTCCAGACTTAATACGAGCTTGGGGAGGTGTTAAAGATGTTTGGCTCAATAATGGATCAGGCTTTGTAAATGCCAGTATTTTATGGAATCCTCCCGTTAATTTTGTCACTGCTGCCCATCATAGTACAGGCGCAGTATTAGTTGATTTTAACTGTGATGGCAGAGACGATATTGTCGTTGGGCGGGCATCTGACTCAACAAAATTAGCTTACCTCAATACAGGAAGTGGATGGAAAAATGTAAGTGATATTTGGATTCTACCAGAATTTGTAATTGAAGTTGACGGTACAAGCAATGGTGTTAAATTTGCTGATGCTAATGGCGATAAATGTATTGATCAAATAATAAGTAAAAACAAAAATGGAGTAATTGTTCAAAAGACGTATTTAAATAATGGAAGCGGCTGGACCAATACCTCTGATTTTGTCCCGCCAGTTTTCTTTACAACCGATGAAAAGCCAGATACAGGAGTAAGGGAAATTGAAGCAAATGGGGATGGTTTATTAGATTTTTTAGAAGATTATGCAAACAGCACTACATCAGAAAACAGCGCATGGATCAATAATGGCACTGGTTGGATTGAAAACAATCATTGGATTTCTCCTGAACATTTTATTGAGAACAATAAAAACATAGGTAGAAGAATTGGCGATGCTAATGGAGACGGTGATGCCGATATTATCGTTAGCTACCATGATGGTGGTGGGGAGAGAAAAAGTGTATTTCTAAGAAACACTACCTATGCTTTTATGCTTGCCAATATTACTAATGAGTTTGGCGGAATCACTTCCATAAGTTATGACCAGTCCACTAAATTTGATAACACAGGGAAAGATGATTTTTCAGATTTAGGATTTAACGTTTGGGTTGTTGGTTCTGTTTTGACGGATAACAGTGTTGGTAAGAGTGTAGATTCAAGCACCAACGAAACCACAAGAAATGATTTTAATATTCTTTCGAACACGACCTATAAATACCAGGGAGGATTCTTTGACCATAATAATTCAGAATTTAGAGGTTTTGCTCTAGTCAATGAAACCCTGCCTGACAACTCCACTATTTCACATTACTTTCATCAGTCAGAAGCCTTAAAAGGAGAAGAATACAAGACAGAAACATATGGAAATTTCACCACCCTGTTCTTAACCCTAAACAACAATTTTGAAGTAATAGAAAAGACTACTGAGGACGGCAATTATTTCATCATTAACTTAGGCTCAACTTCAAGGCACCTTTATGATGGCACAACTTCAGCTTTTGTTACCAACACATCATTTTTCTATAACAATTATTCCGATGCCGTTGAAAAAATAAGCCACGGAGATACTTCAAGTGAAGGAGATAAACGGTACGAGAGATATGAATATATTTACAATCAAAGTACCTGGATTTTAGGAAAACTAAGCACCTACACCTTACTTGGAGCAGACAATACTTCAATCTTTAGAAAAACAAAATATGCTTATGATGGAAATGAACATGGTTCGTCACCCTCAAAAGGATCTTTAACCAAAAAGGAATATTGGCTTGATACGATTTCTGGTTATGTCTCTTCTTATTATAACTATGATGCTTTTGGAAATATTGTTGAGCATATTGACACGCTTGGCAGGATTGCAACATATGAATATGGACTCACCGATGCAACCAACACTTTTGCTGAAAGAGTAACCAACCCTTTAGGCCACAGCACAACATTTGTTTACGATGTTGGCACAGGAAACGTTCTTTATGAGAGAAAAAACGGAATAACAACTTCCTTTTTTTATGATGTTTTTGGAAGGATAAAAAAAGAAATCAGACCTTATGACTCTATTTCATACCCAACCAAATCCTATTTATACGAATTTGATGGAGTAGCCCCAGAAAAGATAACCGCCTCACAAAAAACATCATCAAACAAAACACTAGATTCTTCTTATTTTTATGATGGCTTTACCAACGTTTTACAGTTAAAGACACCTGCCGAGAGTAATGAGCAGATTGTGAAAAATCTTTTTTATGATGGATTGAATCGGGTTATAAAAGAACAAAACCCCTTTTTTATTACTTCATTTGTCAATCTTTCCAACATTTCGGACTCAGCATCTTTCACAACTTATGACTATGATGCCCTCTCTAGAATTATTAAGGTAATTAACCCTGATGGAACAACAAAGGAAACTTCATACGGTAGATTGGAGATTGATGACATAGATGAAAATGATCATTTCAAGACGTATTACTTGGATGCGTATGATCGAATAACTGCTGTTGAAGAGCATAACAAGGATTTTTATTTAGAAGAAAACGAAACTTATAATACCTCTTATTCCTATAACGAAGCGGATGATCTAGTTAGTGTGAGGGATCATTTTGGAAATAATTTTAATTTTACTTTTGATTCTTTAGGAAGAAAATTAAGCCTTATTGACCCTGACCTGGGAACCTGGACCTATGAATACGACCGAGTTGGCAACTTGATTAAACAATCAGATAATGGAGGAAACGAAATTTTTATTGGGTACGATCCCTTAAACCGAATAACTCACAGAAATACTTCTTCACAAGTCCTTTCATTTACATATGATGAAGACTATCAGGGCACTCTAACATCTAAGAACACTTCCAACATAACCTACGGATTCAAATATGATGACAGGTTAAGGGTAATTGAAGAAATCACAAACATACGAAACCACACCCTAGTGAAAAGGTTTACCTATGATTCAAAGGACAGGATATTAGAAACAAGGCTACCTGATAATGAGGATTTAGATTTCTTTTACGATAAAGTTGGAAAGGTTTCGTCAATTCCTGGCTATAACAATGAAACTTCCTATAATTCCTTTGGCAGTCCCCTGCACTGGACTTATTTTAATAGCAGAAATACGTCATTTGATTATAACGACCAGAACGCTAGGTTGAACAGAATTGCAACTGATTCCATCCAGGAATTAAATTACTCCTATGACTTTGTTGGAAATATTGTTGGAATCGAAGATGAGGTGAACAATAAAAGCTATTCAATGTCCTATGACGATCTAGATAGGTTAAATCAGGTTTCCATTAATGAGTATAAGTGGGTTTACCATATCGATGCCATTGCAAATGTTTTAAAGATAGTAAGGAATTTTTCTACTACAACCTCATTTAAGATGAATTCCCTCCTTCCTCATACCCCATCAAAAATTATAACAACTCAAACGGGGACAGATGTTCTCGACATAGAAAATATTAATACTACAAGTAAGACAAAAATCTTTTCCTTTACTCTGGTTAACGAGAAAAACTCTTCATTAGAAAATACTACTTGGCAGGCTGAGTTTGGAGATGGAAGTCTTGTTACATCTAGCGAAAGTTTTAATCTTTTAGAAAATGGAAGCGTTCTAGTCATAGTAGAACATACCTATTCCAAAGGGGGACATTACCTCGTAAATCTAACTGGAAAAATCAACTCAACCAAAAATGATTATGAGACTTTTCCTTTATTGTTTGGAACAGAAGCAGAGGAATTAAGGGTAGCAAAGCAAAATGCAACCTTAATCGTAACCCATTTTTCTGCAAGGAACACCGTTGGGGATTTTTCTACTGATTGGGGATGGAATTGCAATAATAAAATAAATTCAACTATTCCATTTAACATGAGCACAAATCAAGAGCTACTGGTGATAATGGAGCATAATTACACTGGAACAGAAAAAAATCTGACCTGTACCGTAAATTCCAGTGATGGAAACCAGACTATTTTTCTTCCCTTAACTTATCCAGGAATAAACATTGAGGATTACAACAGCACAGTAATTGACAGCAATACCATTAGGGTCAAATTCCAAATAAAAAATTATTTTACTACCTTGAATGTAAGCTGGAACATTTCTTCTGGAATTCAATTTTATGAAAGTTCATCAGATATTTTTTTATCCCAAGGCGAATCCATCACCGTTATTCAAGATATTAATTATACTTTTGGAGGTTTAAAAAGCATAACAGTCAATATTGGTGCTAACAATTTCACTGACTCCTATACTGACATTATCTCTATTTATTGGCTTGGCATTGAAGAGTTTTACAACACGATAAAAAATGCCACTACTAGAGTTTTTAATTTCATAGTTCACAATGAGAATTCGCTTAATACATCTGCAAGGTGGAACATTACCGATCTTGGTTTAGAAAGCAGTACGTTTTTGGATGAAAACGAGTCCGTAATTGTTGTGATTGAAGAGAATTATGTCCAAGGAAAGAAGTCACCAACTATAAGGGTGTTTAATAATACTCGGAATGAAGGCTTTCTGACTGATGTGTTTACGATAAAACAAATAGAGATAGTAAGCTTTGAAACGCTCTTTGAAAGCAATACTAGTGCTATCACCTCATCTCTGATCCAAAGCAATGCTGAAGGTACTTCAATAGCCTGGCAACTCAACAACTCTGAAAGTCTTATCTCTTCAAACCAGAATATAGATTTAAATGCTTCTGATTCTGCAATTGTAATAATTGAAAGCAATTTTTCAGAGTCAGGAGTTTTTCCTCTTCATTTTTACATTAATTCTAGTCAATTTAATGACAATGAAACAGGTGTTGCCATATCGTAAGAAAACAATTAACTCGGATTACTGCTCTTCTAATTACTCTATTAGTTTTAACTTTCCCCATCACCTTTGCCTCTGAATTAAACCTGGTTTATGACAAAAATGGAAATCTGGTTACTGGAGATTCATTTTTCAGAGAATATAACGAACTAAATCAGCTGGCCACAGTAAGAGAAGGCAATTCAAGTTCAGGTCCAATTCTAGAAAAATATGTATGGCATCCAACAGAGGAACGAACCCTCATCAAAGATGTCTATGAAAATGGAGTTTTGAATTACTCGATATATTACATCGATAAAAACTTCATAATGATTGAAAACAGTTCAGGAACGTTTACTGAAAAATACATATATCTGGATCAATTCCTCATTGCCAAAGTTGACACTGATGGAAATAAGTTTGCCATTCACCCCGATCATCTAGGATCAACAGACACGGTAACAGATTCAGCTGGGGTAGTTGTTGAAAGGAATTTTTTTAGTCCTTATGGTGAACAATTAGAAGGTCAATTTGAAACAAGGTTTGGATACGAAGGAATGGAGTTTGATGCCAAAACTCAGGATACTGACTTTCATTTTAGAAAGTACAAGCCTCATTGGGGACGATTTACCCAACCTGACGACATAATTGCCAGTTTCTATAACCCACAAGCCTTAAACCGATATGCGTTTGAATATAACAATCCATATCGACATGTTGATAGAACAGGCCATATTCCTTTAGATATTGTGGCTGACATTGCTTTTATTGGTTATGATTTACACAAATTAGCCTCAGAAGGACCAGGTGAAGATAATGTCAATTTTAAAGCATTACAAACTGATATTTTATTTGCAGCAATCCCCTTTGTCTCTGGCGGTGGGGCTGCTGTAAGGGCCTCAAAGCATGTCAAGCAAGTTCAAAATGCAGAAAAAGCTACAGAATCCTTAAAGATAATTGATGAAGCTAAAAAAATAGTAAATAAAGGTGAAAAACTCAGATCTGGAGCAAAGCTTTCAGATGGGAAAGAAATTTTCTTAGAGCTAGGTAATGATAAGGAGGGATTATTACACATTATCCAAAGAAGAAAAATTGGTACAAAAGGAAATGATTTTTTAACATTTGGAGAAGAGTTTAACTCCATTGATAATATTCTTAATTTAATATTTGGGACGGTTAGACACGGAAAAGCTTATAAGCAGGGAAGTGGAAGTGTATTTTTTCAGGAAGTTACGAATGATAAATTCCTAAAGGTAGTGGTAGGGAGCAAAGGTCAGATAATTACAGCCCATCCAATTAGTAGAAAAGGTTACTTAAAAGATTTAAAAAAATTCGAAAATTAAAGCCGAAACAAACAATGAAAAAAAGAATAGAAGTGCAGATAAATTTTGACTATACATCAGGCGGTTTTATGGTAAACCATGCCTATGATGTTGCTGAGGATTATTTACCGGATGAGATGGCAAAGGAATTCGAAAGGCTGCAAAAAAAGTATGATGAAATGTTTGATTTGGGTAAAGGTAATCCCTCTAAAAATGACATTCAACAATTCAAAAAGGAATCAGAAGAGCTATATAAAAAAGTCAAAGACTACCTAGATCCAGAGAAATACGAAGTTTCTTTCCTTCCAATCTAATCATTTTAAAATTAACAAAAATGAACCTGCTTTTTAAAAAATCCCCTACGTTTTCATTCCAACCAAATCCTCATCCCCAATTAACCCCTTTTGAAGTTCCACCTTTGGAAAAGAGACATGCAAAGGCATAAACACGCCTTTTCTTTTGATAGCAACTATAGCCTGTCCCACATCAAGCAGATTGATATACTCAGATTCTTCCTTGTTAAGTCCCATACAGTTAGAGATTTCTAAAAGATCTTTTCCATTTCCCAAGTTAAAAGTGATTTTAGTAAATGTATTTGCTTTTATGGAATTGGATAATTTTGAAGGTTCCTGATCTAAAATAATTATACTTTGCCCAAATTCCCTAATTTGTCTTAGGCAAGTCTCCATGATGGTCTCTGCCCCTTGCGCATGTTCTTTAGAAAGTGAAAGCACATGATGACCTTCCTCTAAAATAAGAGTGTGCTTGAACGTTTCTCTTTTTCCATGAAGTTTTCTAAATTCATATAACCAAAGGATAAGGCTTTCAGTAAGAAAAATTTTATCAACATCTGACAAAGCATCAAGTTCCAAAACCACATCTGCGTTTAAGAGCTTTTTATGATCCCATTCCTTCCTGTGATTAACCACAGATCCAAGACCATGCTTAAAACAAAGACTCTCTAATACTCTTAGAGTAGAAGCTTTCCAAAGCCCCATTCTTCCCATTGCTGTTTTTTTAGCAACATACTCTTTGACTTGGTAGAAAGTGGGAATATTGGTATTACTTCCATCTAAAACTCCACACTTGTCATAAACCCAATCGATTGCATCACGAAGTAGATATTCCACTCCTTCCCCAACGAAATAGGCGTGTTTGATAACATCAACCAGTTTCATCAACCATTCTCCGCAAGAACACCCAGGGGGAGGAATAAGGGGATTAAAGAAAAAAGGAGAAGATGGTTTTGCCACAGTAAAAACTTTTAGATTTTTAAACTCTGGAAGTTGAAGGAGATCTCTATAATTTTTTTTCCAGTCAAAAATCAAGAATGGTTTTTCAAATTTTTTAAATTGTTTAAGAAGATTAAAGGCAAACGTTGTTTTGCCCGCACCCGTCATTCCACAAATTAAGAGGTGTTTGATCCATTCATCTTCTTTTAATCCAAATGAACAATAGTTTTTCCCAGGAGGATATTCAACCGTTCCAAGTTCATATTCTCCGAAGCACTGAGAAGGATCTGGTGGATCTAAAAAAATGTTTTCACTAAAATCTTTCTTTGCTTGTTGGTAAAGCTCAATATCAAGCAACTCTTCAGCTTCCTGCCTTTCTTTTCCTTCACCTGATAGATAAAACTGCCACATCAATGAGGCTTTCTTTTTATCAAGGGAAGCAAGTTTTCTAAACTTCTCTTCAGTTAGGATGTTGACCATTTTTAAAGAGGTTTTTTTGTAGCTTAATCACGTCCTTAAAGCACTGGATTTCTTCAAGCATACGCTGGATATGGATGGCCTCTAATCTTTTGAGCAGTTTCTTTGCTTTTTTGTCAAGCACCTCAAGCTCTGCATCACGTTCCTGATAACGGTGGTCGATGAGAAAAGCTATGGTCTGCTTTAATTCTGCTTCTGTGGAGCTATAACGCTTAATGATGTCACTCACTCCCATATTCTCAAACGCTTCATATTTCTTGAAAAAGTCGTCAAAGGGTTCAAAGTTGTCTTTCATTGCCATATAGGAAAATCAAAGCTGGGAGCTTTTAAAGCTTGTAGTGTTGATTTTCGGTATTTTTTACAATTAAGATTAAATTCAACATACTGAAGTAATCCAAGAAATTTGATACACTTGGTTTCAAAGTAAAGGGCATTACTGTGATTAATTAAGCTTTAGGCAAGACTAAGTTTCCATCATAAGGGCTAAAAAGAGTGAATATCATTGATGAAATTTTTACGTGGGCCAAAAATTTACCAAAATGGCAGGGTGATGCTGTTCGTAGAATATTTGAGAAAGGGGAAATTTCTGTTGAGGACCAGAATGAGATTATATTGATGGTAAAGGAGGAAAATGGCTTATGTGACCCTCAAAACCCAGCACCAACGCCTAGTTTGATTTTGGCAGACGGATTATCTGAGACTGCTTCTGCAAGTCAAAAAGTTTGTTTGAAATCCATGTATGATCTTTCTTATGTCAATGCGCTTGAACCAAATCAGTCCCTAGAGTTTAAGGAATTGGGGGTGACGGTCATTTATGGGGAGAATGCCACGGGGAAATCGAGTTATTCAAGGGTTTTGAAAAGTGCATGCCGGGCACGAGATAAGGAAAAAATTGTCCCAAATATTTTTGAATTGCAACCAGATGGAATTACTCCAGAAGCCAAATTTTGTGTTTTGGTAGATGGCACAGAAAAAGAAGTGAAATGGATAGAAAATGCAGAAGCCCCAGAACATTTGGGTTCTATTGCGGTCTATGACTCTAAATGCGCCAGAGTTTATTTAGACCAAGCCAATGATGTTGTTTATATTCCTTACGGACTGGATGTATTTGAGAAGCTGGCCCACCTGTACAATTCTTTAAAAACAACCTTGCAGGGTGAAAGAAATTCCATTCTTGGAAAACAATTTGAATTTTCCATGATTGAACCTGATACGGCGGCTTATAAAATGCTCAAAAGCTTCACCTCAAAAACTTTAGTGTCGGAGATTGATAAACTTGTTAAGGATTTTGAGGGGAAAAAGGATAGATGGGCTCAAGTAAAGAAATCATGTGATGAATTAAAGGCCAATGATCCCAAAATTAAGGCATCTGAAATCCAGCGGAAAAGGAAGCGTTTTGAAACTTTACTCGAACAAACGAAAAAACTCGATGAAGGTTTGCAGGATAAAAATGTTGAAGATTTAAAAACTAAATATACTGAGTTGAAAAATGCGCAGGAAGCCTCCAAGCTTGCTTCCACCGAAGCTTTCAGGAATGAGCCTCTTTCTGGTGTAGGCGAGGCTCTGTGGCGGGAGATGTTTGAGGCAGCAAAAAACTATTCTGAGCAATCAGCTTACCCAAATAAACCGTTCCCTGTCACGGAGGTTGGAAGCTTTTGTTTACTTTGCCAGCAGGAATTACAGGATGATGCCAAAGACCGTCTTAGGAGGTTTTGGAATTTTATTCAGGAAGATATTGCAAAGAAGGCGGAGGATAAAAAAAGAGTATTTAATATCTTCTTTAAAAATTTCAAAAAGCTGGAATCGCATTTTGCTGAGATTAATGACTCAACTCTTGAAGAAATTGGAGAAGCAAAACCAGATTTAAAAGATGGTTTGTTGGAGTTTAAGGATGGATCAAAAAAAAGATGGGATTCTATCAACTCAGCATGTTCTCAAAATAATTTCGAGCATATTCAACCCTCTCCCAAGCTACCTCTGGATGAACTGCATCAGGCTATAAAAAGTTTAGATGTAGAAATAAAAAATTTTCAGGAAATGGTTAAAGAGGAGGAAAGGAAATTATTGCTTGCAGAATTTAGGGAACTTGAATCTCACCGGCATTTTTTTGAAAAGAAGGATGAAATTTTTGCATATGTTGAGCACTTAAAAAAACTAGAATGTTTTAAAAAATGTATCGCATCAACCAAAACAACTGGAATCACAGTTAAGGGAAAAGAGCTTTCAGAGAAAATTATTACGCAAGGGTTAAATGATGCTCTTTTGGATGAATTAAAGGCCATTGGCCTTGAGGATATTAAGATTAATCTGAAAAAATCCGGTGAATCTGGAAAAGTTCTTCACGAACTGCAATTAACCGAAAGCCTTGAGCATAGGCTGGATACTTCAGAAATTCTAAGTGAAGGAGAGCAATGTGCTGTTTCAGTCTCAGCTTTTCTGGCAGAACTAAAAACATCTTCTTTTTCAAGTGGAATCGTTTTCGATGACCCTGTAAGTTCCCTGGACCATATTTGGCGTGAAAAAGTAGCTAGAAGATTGGTTCAAGAAGGACAGACAAGACAAGTAATTATTTTTACACATGATTTGGTATTCTTAAGGGTACTTGAGGATGAAGCTGGTAGGCAACAGGTTATGTTTCACACACAAAACGTAAAAAGGGTGGGAAAGAAGGTAGGAATTTGCGATTCAGATATACCCTGGCAAGGGATGTCTGTAAAAAAAAGGATTGGTTATTTAAAAAATATACTGCAAAACCGTAAGGAAGAAGATTTTAAAAAAGAATTTGAGCTAATTTCATTTGGTGAGTGGTTTTATGGAACTCTTAGGGAAGTTTGGGAAAGAGTTATTGAAGAAGTGCTTTACAATGATTCCGTACAAAGATTTAGGCATGGCATTGAAACTAACAGATTATTAAAAGTTAAGGTAGAAAATGAAGCAGTGATAAAAATCAATGAGGGAATGTCCAAATGCTCAAAATATTTAAGAGGTCATGATACCGCATCTGGAGCAGTGTCTCCAAAACCTGATTTACAACAAATGAATGCAGACCTTGAAGAAGTTGAGAGTTTTATAAAAGAAATAAAACAATTGCAGCAAAAAACCGAAGAAGAAAGAAAAAAGGTTCTCAAACCACCAAACTTAAACTAAAAAGGAGCATTCTATGACCAAAGGCCAACTAATCGATGCTGTATTAAAATCTTGCAAAAATGATGACCTGTCCAAGCGAGCAGTAAACGATATGCTAGATGCGGCATTTGAAGCTATTGCTAAATCCATAAAAAAGGAAAAACGTTTCTCCTACCCTGACTTTGGTACGTTTACCGTTCGAGCAAGAAAAGCAAGAAAAGGGAGAAACCCTCAAACAGGCCAGGAAATAAAGATTAAAGCCAGCAAGACAGTAGGCTTTAAGCCAGCTCCAAAGATGAAGAAGTCACTTTGAAAAAACGACACTAGGGAGAGAGGGATAACCAAAAAGTTTATTAAGCAATTATAGTTAATCAGCTTCATGCCTAAATCCCTTCTTCCCTGGTGCAAACTCTACGAGCAATACAAATACCAAGCACTTTGTTTAGATATTGAGACTTCTCGGTTTAATGGCCCTATTTCTATTCTAGGCTTGTACCAGCCATCAGAAGGTGAAATGGACTGCACTCAACTAATAAAAGGAAAAAATCTTACCCATGAAGATATTGCAAATGCCATGTCAGCTTGTAAACTAATCATTACCTATAATGGGATAAAATTTGACCTACCCATGATAAAAAAAGAGTTTCCTGGTGCGATTCCCAAAGTACCTATCATTGATTTGTTCTTATTCGCAGAAAAATTAAAAGTAAGAACAAATTTAAAAGTGTTAGAAAACACGTTTGATATTGTAAGACCAGAGCCTTTAAGTACCAAAAGAGGCAAAGCCATTAAACGCTGGCGACGCTACATAAAGTATGGCGATCAACAAGCTCTGCAAAATCTGCTTGAATACAATAAACAGGACACCATCAATTTATATCTTCTAGCTGAAAAATTAGTTTCTATGGCTATTCAACAAGCACAAATGGAAAACCAAGTTTTGACTCATTAACATTTTGGTTCTTGTTAAAATTATTTTTACTATTTATGCAAAAGGTATAAGAATTCTAATAATAAATTTAGTACTAAACCAGATTAATGCTATACCAAGCACTCCACCAACCCAAGGAAGAATTTCTTCCAATTTAGATTTATGCGACCAAACCAAATAAAGGCTTACTAAGGTAAAAAATATTAACCCTCCGTCACCTGGCCATAGTGGACATACTCCAAAACCAATAATAAAGACTATAAATATTTGAGAAAAAAGTTCCAAAGTATCTTTTTTATTTGAGTTTTTTTGAAGATCTAAGGTATGAGCTTCTTTTGTCTCCGATATTTCTAATAATGCAAAATTAAGATTATTGTTTATCATGAGAAACACCTTTTTTAGGAATTTGAGGTAAAGCTTTTGGCAATTCCTTTTCAGTACTTGTCCATGGATTAATTTTGGAGTAAGGAATGGGATTTGATACGAAATCTACACACCTCCAAAGAAGCATAAGGAAAAAAAGGGAGGCAATAATCTCTATTTGAAGTCTAGTTGGTAAAGAAGATTGTCCAAGTAAAATCAAAAATGAAAGAAATACAAATATAAAACCTGTTCCAACAGGAAATAGAAGTTTACTGATAAGATACTGCTCTATAAAAACCAACATGACACCAAATAACGCCAAACCAAAAATAGGTGATTTAATCTTCCCAACCCTATAAGTAGTTGCCCAATTCCAAAAAGACTCTGGTTCACTGTCAATGGCAAGTTCATTGGAAAAATCAAGTAATCTTAATGATTCATTCTCACCTTTAATCTGTTCTAATGGTTGCTTTAAGGCAGAAGAAGTTTCATTTTCCATAGTATTTTCCTAACTCAACAGTAATTATTAAAAGAAGAGGTTAAGTAATTTTTTAGTTGAATTTAAATAAAATAATTTGAAAGGTGCCAAATAAACCCAGTACATAAAATCCCTCCAATCCATGGAAGAAGAGGCTTCATGGCATGATCTCTTGCTAAAACCCAACCAAGACCTAGAAAGACAGCAGTAAACACCCCTTCAACTTCTGAAATATATGGAAAGAAAAAGACGTTGCTTTCCAGCATCAATAAAAAAACAATAACGAGAACTACACCTTTTTCAATGCGTATATTTCCACTTCCAATAAACAGAGGTTTGTTTAGGTTGAAGAGAATCTTAGAAAAAGAAGACAAAAGATTTTTCTGTTGAGCATTTTGTTTTGGACCAGAAGAAAATTGATTGTTCATACCACTATCCTTTTAAAATTGTTAGAAGAAGGGATAAAATAGAAAAAGGATAGAATAAAGTGAATTTATAAAAAAGCAATCAGAGTCTTATGCAAGGCTATCCCAAAGACTATACTCCAAAAACCTAATTTGAAAAGGCCTTTGAAGCCAAGGAAAAAAACCACTACAAAAGTGAAAAAAGAGGGTATGAAAATAAATAAATAATTAATCTTCGTAAAAATTTGTTGTTTTGGTAATGTGCAGAAAATGACAAAACCGATACCAAAAATTAAGATAAAAACACGAATAAAATTTATTTCTTCTAAGTCCAATGTAGGATAATCATCACCAACCCCAATCCACCCAAGAAAAGAAAACCAAAAAGGTGGAGAAGATCTTTGCTTATTTTTTTTTCTGACACGCTTTTTAGGAATACATTCTTTTTTCTTTTCAGGTTCTTTTATTGGAAGAACCCCAAGAGCAAACCCCCAAGTTTCTACGGTCCAAGAAGCAGCATTTCTTGTTAGAAAAAGTTTTTTCTCCAACTGGCAAACAAGTTTTTCTTGAACAAAAGCGAGTGAACCATTTTTATCAGGATTCAGAAGGATAAAAGGAACCTTTTCGTCAAATCCATGAAGCAATAAGTTAATCTCATTGGGATGATGACCACAGTAGTCCATCAAAAAACCTTTAAGCTTCCTTCTGTTTTCAAAAACAGAATGCCCAAATTTTTCCACAAGAAAAGAGATACCTTGCGGGGCAGTAAAATCCATTCTCAAGCACCAATGAGTGAGCTTGATTCTTCAACTCTATCAATGCTAGAAAGAATCCCAAGGGTTACATCATCACCACTACCCTCCATTGAAGCAAGCTTTAGCCAATGCTCTAAATGAGTTTCTAAGAAGCCCAAGCCCTTTTTTTTAATAGTGGTTAAAATATCTGAGCCAACCTGAAGAAAGGCTTTTTCAGAAGCAAATGAATTACTATACCCATCTGTTGAAACTAAAGTGAGCGCAGGATGACTATGTTCAAGAGACTCACCATGAAACTTACACTTTCTCCAAGCTTCAATATCACAAAGAGAATAGGTCTCGTTTGAAATGAGTTCTTCATCAGGTTTAAAAATCCGCTTTACATCACCCTGATTTGAAACAGACAATATATCTCCATCACCAAGCTGGAAATAGGTCATGTACTCTTCTGAAATTAAGACACCCAGTAAAGTGGCTCCATAGGAACTTATTTCTTTTTTGAAATCATAATCAGTACCAAGTTTTTCTTTTTCTAACTTTGTAAAAGGTTTTTCCTCAATATCAAGCTTGACCTGCTCAAGCCATTGCTGAGTAATCTGTTTTCTAACAACATTTTTACCAAGGTCATTAATTTCACTTAATCCCAGTTTTTTTTGTTTTATTAATAAATGAAACTCTTTAAGAATTTTTGTTGTTTGTTTCACAGCTATTGTTGAACCTCTATGACTTCTAAAATAATCAGGACTTCCGTGACCATCAGATACCACAACTATGCCTGGAACTCTTTTTCTGCTCCTTTTATCAATGGAACAGGAAAGTGCATCCTGATTACAAAGTCCTGTGCGCTCATGAGATGCTCCCCGTACACTAGAACCCAAGGCATGCCAAACCATCTTTGGACTTTTCATAAAAAATCTCTCCACAAATTGAAATAAAAAATGTTTAGAAAACATCATCAACTCCTAGAACACCAGCTTGATTATTCGCAGCTACTAAATGGCTTGGAACAAACACTTGAGCTGAGGACTGACCTTTTTGCATTGAAGGAGGATTAGAAACAGCTTTTATGGCGACCGTTGAGAAGAATTTTATTTGAGCTTTAAGCTGTTCTGCATTTTTTGCAGGAATGGGTTCAATTTCAGAATTTCCAATGAATTTACGCAATACATCCAAATCACAGTCATCACCAATTGGAATAGCCAAACGCACAGCTTTAAGACCCCAAGGTTGTGACATAAGATATTGAAGGTTTTGATCGAAATCATTTTCATCATTTGGAAGGCCATCGCTAATAAGTACAAGAACAGGAGGCAAGGAAAGTTTTGGCATGGGAGGCATTTGCATCTCTTGAGCAACCAAATGAATAGCTTCTCCCATATTTGTACCTCCACCAAGTTCTAAGTCTTCCCATCTAAATTGTTTAACTGGCGTTGGTACTTGAACATGCCACTCTGCAACATCAGAAAAGCTAACCGCCCTAACCAATACTTCTGCTTGTTGATTTTCTTCTTTTGCTTCAATCATATGAGGAATAGACTCTCGTATAGCTTCATTTAACGCTTGAATTTTGCCATTAATGCCCATTGAACCAGAACAATCAGCAATCCAGATGAAATGAAGCTCACGTTTAGTTACTTCCCCTCCAGGTCTATCAATATTTGGACTCGTCATTTTTTAAATCTCCCAAAGTTTTATTTAGTTGTTTGATTGGCAAAGAATCATTCCATCTTTACCTCCAAAACGAATATGAATGTTGTTTCCAAGAGCCACAGATTTTCCTGGCGGTATTTCTTTTTGCTGTCTGTCTGGCGTGTTCATGATCCAGTTTCGTCTTGATAAATTTTTAAGTCCCCATAGATTCGGAACAGTTGGGTGGTTGATCACCTTTGCTAACTCACTTGTAAAGTCAAAAGGTTTTCCATTTTCCAAGTGATGCGGAAAAAGTGTCGTCTGAGAATTAAGGATAATGTTGTGGTCATTCCCAATTTGAAGATGAAAAGGAATGGGAATGGGTTTTTGACAATACCAGCAGATTCCTTTTGGGGGAACTTTTCCAATTTCAAAGTCAAAGAAGTTCTGCGCTCCACAGGAACAAACCACAATAGCATCTCTGAGTTTTGCTAAAGCCTTACGCCAAATACTTTCTCTAACTCGTTGGTCAGGGTCATGAAGGCCAACAGTGAACGCCTGAATAAAAAGTTTTTGTAAAAAATGTGGATATATAGGCCAGTGAGCAAGTACGGTCTGGTGATGCAGTGGATCAGGTCGGTTTGATTTATTTTTTGGATCAAAGATAAAGATGGGATCGTAACTGTAGAGACGGTGCCTTGCAGGTGTATCAAGGATTTTAATCGCTGTTTCTTTAATTCCTTCAAGTGGATGGTGTAAAAAAAGCACTTTGAAAATGAGAACTGCAAGTGAATACAAGTCTGTCCTAATACTGGGATTGGCTTCGCCTCTGTCGATTTCAGGCGCAGAATATCCCAAAGTTCCAATAATTCCATCATGACTTTGACCATCTGGAGTAATGTTATCGCAATCGCAAATGCAACAATCACCTGTAAGAGGATCAAAAAAGACGTTCTCGCTTTTGATATCTTTATAGGCAAAACCTTTTAAATGAAGGTCTGAAAACGCATCCACTAAGTTTAAGCAAAACGTAGAAAGAACCCACATGTTAAGAGATGCTTTTCGTGAATAGATATCTGCAATGCTGCAAAAGCGGTTTTCCCTAAGGGGCATGATATAACCAAACCCAAAGTCATTTTTTGTTGTTGCCATTTCAATGGGCCACAGATATTTATCGCTTGGAGCACCCATCTCAATAAGCTTCCTAATTGCTGATCTCTGTTGTTTTGAAGCCATTTTTGGAAAATACCATTTGAGGGCAAACGTGCTTTGTTTAATAGAAACTTCAAATACTTCACCTTGTGCTCCTGATCCCAAATACTTTCCAATGTTTATGGGTTCTTGCGGTTGTTCTAAAACCGCACCTTGAATTGATTCTCTAAGTTGACTCATAACTTTTCCTTTCACACATTTATGTTTAAAGAAAAATAGAAGAATGGAATTAATTTGGATATATGAGTTGAACCAATGGATAGGAATAAAATTATGAAAACGTTTTATGAATAAAACCTACTTTTACTAAGATTTATTATTTCTGCTTAGGAATACGGTTTTGCTCTACTGGACTTTCAATTCTATAACCTGAAACAGCACTTTCTGGTGGAATAGCCTGTAGAAAAAAATAATTAATAAACCAATAACAAATCATAGGCATAACCATTGCGCAGACAATATCCTTTTTTTCTACAAAATTTCTCCCATAAGAAATAAGAATGGGCAAAGAGAAAAGGCAAATAAAAATAAAAGCTAAACCTACAGGCGTAATGTTTGCCTCAAATAATCTTTGGAAAAAAATTAAAATAAAAATTGAAAAGGTATATATCCCACAAAAAAGGCTTTTAAAAAATGGTAATGAAAAGAAAGATTGTATTTTTTTTAGCCCATCCTCAACCCCATAGAATACTTTGATTCCAGAAGGGTATTTTGTGTTTGAAATTTCATGACTCATAACTTTTCCTTTCTTTAATTTAAACCCCATAATAAATGTAGAAGGGCGGATGAAATTCAAACAGGTAGGCAAGATACCCGCCAATTAAGTTCCCAATAACCATCAAAACAAGGTTTCTTACCGAAAAATTTGTAATAAAGAAAGCGAGTAGAAAAAGGCAGTACATCAAAAAGAAGTTTAATTTTTCGATAATGATGGTCATATATAAAGGGGAGAAGGCTGTGTGGTAGATGGCTATACCAAAAAGGAAATACATAGTGAAGGGAATCAGAATCTTATCGCTAGTGCCAATTCCTAAAAAATCTTTGAATAGAGATAAATCAAATGAAAAGTTTTTATTGGAATGAAGAGGATTCATAGCCATATCCTTTCTTGTTAAATTAAAGAAATTAGAAAAAAGGATAGATTTGAGAAACTACTGGGATATGTTGAAGGTGTTTCAAAAAAACACCCAAGAAGAGAATAAATTACTGTCCAACAAGAAAAAAATCTAAAAAAATATTATGTTGAAGAATAAAATTGTTTGAAATTCCAGATTTAAAGTTTTGTTCTATGATTAAGTTTTTTAGTATCCTTTTTAGTTTTAAGCTGATCCTCATCTTCAGGCGGCATCGCGCAGTTGTCCATAAAATAAATAAACCAATAAAGCAATATGGGGAAAATCAGTATGGCAATCAGATATGATTTAACCTGAAGAGTATTTCCAAAAATAAAGAGAACCAAAAAATAAGTCACGCACATCAACAGAGAAACCACACCTACGGATTTAAGGGTTGGTTTAGAAATCATCTGAAACAATAAAACCAAGTAACCAACTATGAGATTGAGCCAGGTTATGTTTTCTTGACCATCTTCTATTTCTTGAATGGTCCTAACTTCAGAAGAAAAGGGAGTATTAGAATTCTGATAATTCATCGCCATATCCTTTCTCGTTACATTATTAAAATGAGAAAAAAGAATAAAAGTAAGAAACTACGAATAAAGAAATGGCTTAAATAATCTAATGAGAACTACTTGAGGAATATTTTTAAACGAGGATATTTTGAGAAAACTGTTTTTTGAATAAAAACAATAATACCGCTAGGGGCAAAGAATAACTTTAGAACTTAGGAATAAAATTATAAAAAGATTTAGGAAGGACTTACTTGGATAGATGAGATTATTGTATCACTTTAGTGTGGAATGAAAACCCCTAAAAATAAAAAAAACGTTTTTGATAAATCTATCTCTGAATACAAAGTGAAACAATTAATAGCAAACAGTTGGCTAGAGTTTAAGATAAGTTTAATTCATCAAAAAATGCTTTATTTCTTTTCTTTGCGTCTTTAACCAATTTGTCATAATAGATTATTTCAATATATGCATTTTGATTTTCATGATAATAATAGGCTCCGCCAAAAGGGTTTTCACGAAAATCTCGATCTTTAATGACATTTTTTATGGATTTACCTTCATCGCAAAGAATATAAGCAAATATTGGAGTAGCTGCTTCGGGTGCTAAAGGCCTACCATTTTTGGTTTTCGCATCGCCTGAGCGAAGAGTTTTAATATATCTAATTACTTGATCCACAGGTGATTTACCAGATTGGTCAAAGTCATCTACTCCTGGGCGTTTAAATTCGATAATTACAATGGACGATTGATTAGCTTCATTTTCACTAAAAGTAAAAGGACCTCTGAAACAGATAAGATCAGGTCTGTCTTCACTTTCAATAGCAACTTTTGGAATTTTCTTAAATTTTTTATCAGAAGCTATATACGATTGATAGGTAAGTCTTTCATCGATGAGCCATAAATTATGATCTTTATATCCTAAATCGTCAGAGGTTGTTCTAATTGGAAATATTAAATTATGAATAGCTTCTTCATATTGATACCCTTTTTTCTTATTTTCTAATTTTAATTTCAATTTTTTTTCTAAAATTTCCAGGACATATTTTCTATGGAATACATACTGAGCTAATTTAGACCCTCCAATTTCACTGGCTTCCTTAAAGTTTTGTTCATACTCTTCCTTCTCTTTTTCATCCAATAAATCAAGTGATCGACTTTTTTTAAAGTAACCATCTAACTTCTTTTTTAGTGTTTTTTCTTCTTCAAGGCCAATTTGATGCAAAGTTGATTCAATAGAATCGTCGGAAACGCCTTCAAATCTGCCTAGAAATGAAGGTAATTTTTTAGTTAAAAA
>CAZMZH010000023.1:0-46700 GCA_964570665.1 uncultured Nitrospinota bacterium
CTACCGTAGTAACGCTCTCGCCTAATTGCATTGATTTAACTAATTCATCCATAAATCGCGACCATTTTTTTAAATTAAAGAAGATTCATGACTGGTTATATAGGGTGTATAAAGCTCTGGAGTCATGACTTGAAAAAATCGTATTTAAATCGTTCCCGAATTTCTAAGATGAAAATAAGGAAACTAAAAAAATAATTTTCATTCGATTCTAAACTGACTAAAACTGCAAATTTATTCTTGATTTTTTTGAACGAAACTTTCAGTTTTCCTCAAACGATGGGAATTTGGATATATATCAACTAAGACTAATTGAACTAATCGCAAAAGATGAGGGGAAAGCAGTAAAAAGTCCAAAAAAGCTATTCTTGAGTTGCAAATTGAACAATATTCTCTTTAAAAAGTAGAGGTTTGAATTTTTTAAGTGTTTTGAAGTACTAATTTTTCTAATAGAAAAGGTCAGCTTTTGACTTTTTATCATTCCTATGAATTTAAGTCAAAGGTAATTCAATTAAGATTTTAATTTAAGGAATGGAGGTATTAAATTAGAATAAAAAAAAAGCATAATAGATTACATGGCGATATCAATACGAATTAATTATGCGGCCGTTAATTAAGCTTCCAAACTTTAGAACTTATATGTAAAGTTGAAAACTTTTTTGAACCGTTTAGGAAGACAAGAGCTTTTTACCGTTGGCCTGAAAAATTGGATTTTTACTGAGACCCTTTTTACAAAGATAGTACTGCGCGGCGGTTCCTAAAACTCCTAACCCATATTCCACGCTTCGAGAAAAATTGATCGATGACGCTTCGTCGAAGTATTTAGCTGGACACGAAACTTCTCCTACCTGAAATCCAAAATAAAGCGTTTGCAAGAGCATTTGATTATCGAATACAAAGTCGTCTGAGTTTTCCAATATGGGCACTGTTTCTAATACTTTTCGGCTAAAGGCTCTATAGCCGGTATGATATTCAGAAAGTTTTTGCCCAATAATAAGGTTTTCTGTGAATGTCAAAAATCGATTAGAAATGTACTTATATACAGGCATTCCTCCTGCAATCGCCTGATTCCCCAATATTCTTGAGGCGATAACGCTATCCACCAGATTAGAAGAAATCATAGATGCCATCGCTATAATTAGTTTGGGAGTGTATTGATAATCAGGATGAAGCATGATGATGATATCGCTACCCAATTTAAGCGCTTCCTGATAACAAGTTTTTTGGTTGGCTCCGTATCCCTTATTTTGATCGTGAACAAATGTTTTTATACTAAGCCTTTTGGATATTTCGACCGTTCTGTCCTGACTAGCATCGTCGGTGAGGATGATTTCGTCGACAATATCTTTTGGGATTTCATTATAGGTTTTTTCTAAAGTTTTTTCGGCGTTATATGCAGGCATAATGACTGCGATTTTTTTTCCGTTCAGCATGAGAAATTGAAATAAAAGGTAGGGTTAGAGGGAAATCGAATTTATCAAATCTATAACTACTTTATAAAACACATTATACCCGCTTGTTATCGAGAGCGATAAATATTATTATTCACTTTTATAAAAAAACAAAATCTTAACATGTAGTCAAGACGTTCAACAATTCAATTTGAAATTTAAGGAATCAATAATGCAAGAATATTCTATCGCTGTTTTACCAGGCGACGGTATCGGTCCAGAAGTAATAAAGCAGGCTAATAAAATCATAAAAATACTTGAGAGCAAGTTAGAGATTAAACTCAATCTAAATGAGTTCCCAGTGGGAGGAGCTGGTTATGAAGCGACAGGGCACCCGTTACCGGATAAAACTATGGAAGGAGCGAAAAAAGCGGACGCTGTTTTACTGGGAGCCGTTGGCGGCCCCAAATGGGAGAAAATTGATTTTTCTCTAAGGCCGGAAAGAGCTTTACTGGGTTTACGCTCTAATTTAGGATTATTTGCTAATTTAAGGCCGGCTAAAGTATTCGACGCTCTTGTCGACGCTTCTACTCTAAAAAGGGAAGTTGTGGAGAACTTAGATATTCTTGTAGTTCGCGAGTTGACGGGCGGCATATATTTTGGAAAGCCTAGAGGAGTTGAAACTCTTGAGGACGGAAGTCGCAAAGGTTTTAATACTCTGGTATATACAGAAGCGGAAATAAAAAGAATCGCCAAAGTTGCGTTTGAAGTTGCTCAAAAAAGGCAAGGACGTGTTGTTTCAGTGGATAAAGCTAATGTTTTGGAATGTACCGGTTTGTGGAGAGAAGTTGTAACCGAGTTTGCCAAAGATTATTCTGACGTTACCTTAGAACACATGTATGTCGATAACTGCGCGATGCAGTTGGTTCGTAATCCTAAGCAATTTGACGTTATTTTAACCACTAATATGTTTGGCGACATTTTGAGCGACGAAGCTTCTATGCTAACAGGATCGATTGGTATGTTGCCATCTGCAAGCGTTGGCGGCGAGGGCGGTATGTTTGAACCGATTCACGGAAGCGCTCCTGATATTGCCGGAAAGGATTGGGCAAATCCTTTAGCGACCATTTTATCCGTCGGAATGATGTTTAAGTATTCGTTTGACTTGGAAAAAGCAAATGGATGGTTGGAGTCTTCCGTGGAATCCGTATTAAAAGATGGATTTAGGACAAGAGATATTATGTCCGAAGAAGGTAAAGAAGTTGGAACAGAACAGATGGGGGATCTTGTTGCGGCTAAATTGGAGGAACTATGTTAGCCAAAAAGCAAAGGTATCAAGTTGCCGTTGTTGGAGCCACGGGCGCCGTTGGGGAAAGAATGATTTCGATATTGGAAGAAAGAAACTTTCCGGTTTCGCGATTGTTTCCCATCGCTTCGGCGCGGTCGGTTGGTAAGGAGGTGATTTTTCGTGGCGAATCGATCCAAGTAGAGGAGTTAACGGAAGATTCGTTCGAAGGAGTGGATATAGCTTTGTTTTCTGCCGGAGGTTCGATTAGCAAAGAATTTGCTCCCTTAGCGGCAAAAGAAGGGTGTTTTGCCATTGATAATAGTAGCGCTTTTCGAATGGAACCCGATATTCCACTTGTTGTTCCCGAGGTGAACCCCGGCGCTTTAAATTCCCTTTCTAAGATAATTGCCAATCCAAATTGTTCTACCATTCAAATGGTTGTGGCTTTAAAACCTATTCACGATGAATATAGAATCAAGCGGGTGGTGGTTTCAACGTATCAATCTGTTTCTGGCTCTGGGCAGAAAGCGATTGAAGAACTAAAAGAGCAAACTAGAGCTGTATTAGATGGAGAAAAGGCAGAATCAAAGGTTTATCCTCATCAAATCGCTTTCAACTGTTTGCCTCATATAGACGTCTTTTTGGAAAATGGGTATACAAAGGAAGAAATGAAAATGGTTAACGAAACTAGGAAGATTTTAGAAGATCCTAGAATTCAGGTTTGTCCAACAACCGTTAGAGTTCCCGTTTTTTACTCTCATTCGGAAGCTGTTAATGTAGAGACTGAAAAACCAATTAATGCAATGAATGTTATTAAATTGTTGAGTTTGGCTCGAGGGGTTAAGGTCATTGATAATCCGGAAAACTTGTCTTATCCATTAGCCATTGACGCTCAAGATAAAGATCCGGTTTATGTCGGAAGAATTCGGGATGATATTTCGGGGATTAATGCGGTAAATTTTTGGGTCGTGGCGGATAATTTACGAAAAGGAGCCGCTCTTAATGCAGTTCAAATTGCCGAATTACTCATTCCAGTAAATTAGGATAGAGGAAGTAAAGCGCCGCTAATATGCTCCTAAGCTTATTGGGGCTTTCGATCTTAGAGAAATGAAGCTTAGATTAGTAGAACCTAGAGGTTTTAAATAAATCGCTTTTCTTGACATCTTGAGTCTATAAGTATATAAAAAATAGAGGTTTTATCACTTTAACACGTATAACTTTTAACCTTTTTGGGAAAAGTGACCATGGCCGAAGAAAATCTGCCTGAAAAAACTGATTTTAAGCCAGAAGAAATAGACGAGAAAAAACTAACTAAGGCTCAGTTGGTTGAATTTAAAAATTTAATTCAAACCTCTAGCCAAGAGCGAAAAAGTTTACAGTTGTTGGTCGAATATTTTGAAAAGAAGTCCTCTCAATTCGATGAGCGCAAGATTTTTTTCGATAAAATTAATTCCCAACTTCCCGATACCCTCAAAAAATTAGAAATTCTTAATCAAAGTCGCGAAGAAGTTAAAACCTTCGATATTCGTATTAGAGACTTTCAAAGATTATCCAAAGAATTAAACTCGAACTTTTCCAATTTAAAAAGAAATCTAGATGGCTTGCACATGTTGAGCGAGCATATCGACGTTAAGACTAAAAACCTTGATCAACAAAGAGGGTTGGTTGAAAAAGCTAACGAGGATGCAGGCCGATTAAATGTTTTGATCTGGGATATGGATTCCAAGATCAAAAAACTACAAGAAGAAAATAAGCTTGTAAAAACTACCGATAAGAACATCAATCGGTTGGAATACATGCTCGACAAGGTTTCAACACAGGTCGAAGAGGTGACGACATTTAAAGAGCTTATGAAAAACAGCTCTAATAAAGTCGCCGAAATGGAAAATATCCTTAAAGAACTGGATTTGAAATTTGCCCGTCTAAATAAAGAAAAGCAAGTCGTTGACGGCGTATTTAGAGACGCTGAAGAAATACGCAGTATTTTGGAGAAAGTACAGGAAGATTCTGAAAAGCTTTTAGGACAAAGCCATATTATCTCTGAAACAAACGAACAAATAAAGAACTTAACCCAAGATATTAACGACCTAAAAATCGAATCAAAAAATATTTCGGTTAAGAACGAAATGATTCGAACCATTAGCGGCAGACTTAAAGAGTTAGACGGTTTAGGCATTGAAGTTGAAACTCGTATCGCTAAGGTTCGAGACGAAAAAAATATTATTGAAAAAACTGAAGAAAAGATTAATCGACTAAATTCTTTTTTAATCGATAACCTTGGCAACAAAATGAAGTTGCTGAAGGAAGAAATGAAGGTTATTGACGAAGCTACAGAAAAAATGAGTCGGTTTAATATTATTGCCGAAGAAGCGGAACAAAAGGTAAAGCATTTTGACGATGAAATTAAGAAAGCCGATCATCTGACAGATATTATCCAAAAAAACCATGTGATGACAGAATCCACTCGCGAATATATGGATGAAATTATTCGCAAGCAACAATTAGTGGATCAAGTAGATAAGAAGATTAATGATTTGAGTTCGGTAGTTATTAGTTTAGACGTTAAGATGGAAACCCAGATGCAAAGGAAAGCCCTGATCGAAAAGATGGAAAAGAAGGTTGATGGGCTTGAATTTTTTATCGAAGAAGCGAATATGAAAATCGCTAAGGTTTCTAAGAAAATCGACTTCTTAGAGAAAGTTGATCAAAAATTAGACGACCTAAAAGGTTTGACCAATCACGTCGAAGAGAAAATTCTAGATATTACAAAAGAAAAATCCGCTTTGGACGATCAGGAGCGGCGCATGAATAACTTAGCCTCAAAATTGAATATTATGGAAATTGAGTTGAGGACTAAGTATAAAGATTTACAAGAAGCTAAAGACGAGGTGAATAGTTTAGATCGCGTCAGAGGCGAATTAGGCCAAATTTCAGTTAATTTTGAGAATAAGATCGAAGGTTTGAATAAAGATTTAGATACTGTTAAACAAACCGAAACTCGGATGACACAGTTGGATTCGATGATGTCCGAGCTGAGACTTCGACAGGAAACTCTTAATGAAAACGAAGAGGAAATCATTCGAGCGGAAAAGAAAATTGACGCTTTGAGAAATTTGATGGACGAATTAGAAATTCGGACTAAGAAAGTAGCGGCAGGCGAAGATAAAATGATGCAAACCCAAAGAGCGCTTGCCGAATTAGATGGAGTGATTACGCGAGTTAACTTTGATAAAAAACGAATTGATAACGAAAAAGAAAATTTGGATCAGATCAATATTAATATTGAAAAGTTGACTAATATTACTGGAGAGGCAGAAGAAAAGATCCAATCGCTTAGCGGCAAAATAGATCTCTTAGAAGAAGTTGAAAAAAGATTGAGCGTATTAAATCTGTTGGCTGAGGAAGTGGAAGTTAAGATAAAGAATCTTAAGAGAGAAGAAACTGTGGCGGCTCAGGCTGGTCAACAAATTGCAGAACTAAAGTTTTTATTGAATGAGGTAGAAAAGAAGAAAGAAGATTTGAAATAAATTAATTAAAAAGTTAAACCTGTAAATTCTCGCCTTATATTTTACTGTCTTTTATACCCAACCTTTTTGAAAAAAATATATTGTTTGAAAATTAGTTTTTATTTTTAATATAAAGCCCAAAGACCTAGGCTGATGATTACTGGGGTTTGGCGATTAAGAATATTTTTACGAGTTTGCCGGTTTTTAATTTATTTTTGATCGGCTTTATCTGGGAAAGAGCTTGTTTTTAGGGAGCAAAAACTGTGAATGAAATTAAATTAGGGGTGATTGGAGGAAGCGGTCTTTATCAAATGGAAGATTTAAAGGTAGTGGATCGGTTAGAAGTCGACACTCCATTTGGCAATCCTTCCGATCGTCTAATAGTAGGCGAATTGGAAGGAGAACAGCTAGTTTTTCTTCCCAGGCATGGTATAGGGCATAGAGTTCCTCCTTCGGAAATTAATTTTAGGGCCAATATTTTTGCGTTAAAAAAGATTGGAGTTGAGCGAATTGTTTCAGTCAGCGCTGTTGGTAGCATGAAAGAACATATAGAGCCGGGTCATATCCATATACCGGATCAATTTATTGATAGAACCCATAGGAGAATTAGCACTTTTTTTACCGATGGTATAGTTGGGCATGTTGGTTTAGCCGATCCAATTTGCGAAGAGTTGGCTATGGTATTGAGCGAATCTTCTAAAGAAGCTGACGCAACTGTTCATAAAGGCGGAACTTATATCTGCATTGAAGGACCGCAATTTTCAACAAGAGCGGAATCGAATTTGTACAGGCAATGGGGCGTCGATATTATTGGTATGACCAATGTCACCGAAGCAAAGTTAGCGCGCGAAGCGGGAATTTGCTACGCTACCGTCGCCTTGGTGACTGATTTTGATTGTTGGCATGAAGAAGAAGAAGCGGTAACTGTCGAAGCGATTTTGGAGATCATGCATAAAAATGTTAGTTTAGCTCAAAAAATAATAAAACAAGCCATCGGAAAAATTAAAAATTTAGGCGAATGCGGATATAAAAATACCGGAGCGCAAGGTGTTGTCACAGATAGAAGCGTTATACCGGAAAACTTAAAGAAGGACTATGAAATTTTATTTGGAAAACTTTCATGAATAGACAAAAATCAGAAAACCTTTTTACTCAAGCAAAAAAATTTATTCCTGGAGGGGTTAATAGTCCGGTACGCGCTTTCAAAGCCGTTGGAGGAAATCCCCTTTTTATACAAGAAGCCTCTGGCTCAAAAATAAAAGATGCCGACGGTAATGTGTATATCGATTACGTTGGTTCATGGGGACCTCTGATTCATGGACACGCTAATCCAAAAATAGTAGAAGCCATTTCCAAAGTGGCTCAAAAGGGAACTAGTTTCGGAGCTCCAACCGAATTAGAGATTCAGCTTGCCGAAAAGGTTGTTGGAGCCGTTCCGTCTATAGAAACGGTTCGAATGGTTAGCTCAGGAACTGAAGCGGCTATGAGCGCTATTCGATTAGCTAGGGGTTTTACAGGACGGGATAAAATCGTCAAATTTGAAGGTTGCTACCACGGTCACGGGGATAGTTTATTGGTTAAAGCCGGGTCGGGACTTATGTCTCTTGGTATTCCCGATTGTCCTGGGATTGTGGCTGATTTAGCTAATAATACCTATACGCTTGATTATAATAACTTCGAACAAGTCACTGATTTTTTTGCGCAAAAAGGGAAAGAAATAGCTTGTTTAATTGTCGAGCCTATTGCTGGAAATATGGGGGTTATTCCGCCTAAAACAGGATTTTTAGAGCTACTTAGAAAAGTAACTTCTGAAAATGATTGTTTATTGATTTTTGACGAGGTTATTACTGGGTTTCGAGTTTCGATGGGTGGAGCTCAAGAGCTTTATGGTATCACGCCAGATTTAACCTGCCTTGGAAAAACTATAGGCGGTGGTTTGCCGGTAGGAGCTTATGGAGGAAAAAAAGAAATAATGAATCATATCGCCCCATTAGGCAACGTTTACCAAGCTGGAACTCTATCCGGGAACCCTCTTGCAATGATTGCAGGAATTGAAACTTTATCTTTGCTAGAACAACCTGGAACGTACGATGAGTTGGATAGGAAATCCGAAAGATTGTGCCAGGGATTAAAAAATAACGTGGATAAATTAGGGATTAAAGCTGAGTTTTCTCGTGTTGGCGCAATGTTCTCAATGTTTTTTGCAGAAACTGAAATAAAAGATTTTAATTCGGTTATGACCTGTAATACAGATATGTTTAAAAAGTATTTTAACGGTTTGTTGGAACAAGGAGTTTATATTGCTCCGTCACAGTTTGAAGCTGGGTTTATGTCAACAGTACACTCTGAAAACGATATTGATATAACCTTGGAAGCTAGTTTGAAATCCCTTGAAAAAGCTGTCGGTTAATTTAAAGGAGAAGTCGTAATGGGCGAAATAGTAGGAGTTCATGGAAGAGAAATTTTAGATTCCAGAGGAAACCCCACAATTGAAGTAGAAGTAGAGTTGGAAAGCGGAAACGTCGGTCATGCGGCAGTACCATCTGGAGCTTCTACAGGCATGCGAGAGGCCGTTGAATTACGGGATAAAAACCCAAAAAGATACTTGGGAAAGGGAGTTGAAAAAGCGGTTAAGAATGTTAATGGGAAAATTGCTCCAGAGCTTGCGGGAATAGAATCGACTGAACAAGCTTTGATTGATATGTTATTGGTCGAAATGGATGGAACTCAAAATAAATCAAAATTGGGAGCTAATGCCATTTTAGGCGTTTCTTTAGCCATTGCTAGCGCTTCTGCTCAAGAGGTAGGATTGCCTTTGTTTCAATACATTGGAGGTACGAACGCTCGAGAGCTACCCGTTCCTATGATGAATGTGCTAAATGGCGGGGCTCATGCGGATAATAACGTTGATATTCAAGAGTTTATGATAATGCCAACTGGGGCAAAGAGTTTTCGTGAATCGTTGCGCATGGGAGTCGAAATTTTTCATAGTTTGAAAGCGGTTTTAAAAAAGAAAAATTATGCAACTTCTGTTGGAGACGAAGGCGGTTTTGCTCCAAACTTAAGGTCCAACGAAGAAGCAATTGATTGTGTGCTTGAAGGTATTCAAAAAGCCGGTTATAAAGCCGGTAAAGACATTTTATTGGCTTTGGATGTAGCGGCGAGCGAATTATATGTGAAAAAACAATATTCTCTTGCGGCTGAAAAGAAATCTCGATTATCTTCAGATGAAATGGTCAAATTTTTAGTGGGATTAACTAAAAAATATCCAATTGTTAGTATTGAGGATGGTCTTGCTGAAAATGATTGGGAAGGTTGGAAGCATATAACAAAAGAAATCGGAGACAAGGTCCAATTGGTTGGGGACGATGTCTTTGTAACGAATACAAAAATTCTTGCGGATGGAATTAAAAGCAAAGTAGCGAACTCTATACTTATAAAGGTAAATCAAATAGGAACTCTTACCGAAACCTTAAATGCAGTTGAAATGGCTAAGAGAGCGGGTTATACCACTGTAATTTCACATAGATCAGGCGAAACTGAAGATACAACTATTGCAGATATTGCAGTCGCAGTAAACTCTGGACAAATAAAAACAGGTTCTGTTTCTAGAACAGATAGAACTGCAAAATATAATCAATTATTAAGAATTGAAGAAATTTTGGGTGATGCTGCAGTTTTTAATGGAAAGGAGGTCTTTTATAACTTACAATAGTTATTTTTAAACTATTGATTTTTAAGTTCTTATGAATTGGTTGGTTTCTGAATCCTCAAAAAAAAGTCTTTTATACGGCTTAAGTTTGTCGTTCTGGGGTTTTTTTATGCTAATGGCCTTTTTTAACAATGAAGGCGTCTTGGCGGTCTATGAGTTTGAAAAACAACTGAAAATTCTTAAAATAAAAAATGAGCGTTTATCAGAAGAGAATATACAAATAAAGAATGAAATTAACGCTTTAAAAACAAATCCCTCCGAGATTGAAAGAGTGGCCCGCGAGAAGCTGAACTTGGTGAAGCCTAAAGACAAGGTCTTTCAATTTATCCGCAAATCCCAGTTATAAAGAAAAAGGTTTTCAAACCAAAGCTTTTTCGGATCAGAAAAGTCGAGATATATTTTATATTGTTACATATTCGTCTCAATTATTACGTTTTTGTCGTATTTTTTTAAAATAATCGGCTTTCCTTTGTATTTTCGTAACATTTGATATCAATATTAAGGTTAGGATAATTCCTCTCAAAAAAAAATGCTTAGATTTTCATTAAACTATTGAAATTTTTGTTAAAAGTGGTAGATTATAACCATCCGAACTAATTGATTTTGCGAACCGAGAGTTCTTTTATTTCGATTTTTTGCGAGTTCGATTAATCCGGTTTTGACTGTTTGACCATAACGATATCTTTTGACGGTTATACTGGTAAGCGATTAGACAGTTTCGGAAGAGTGGCATTGTTATAGACTAAAGGAGGGACAATGACGAAGCAAGACATAATTAACCATGTTTCTGCTGAAGCTAATTTATCGAGAGCAAAAGCAGAAGAAGCGGTTGAAACTGTTATTAAGTTGATTAAGGAATCCCTAGGGCAGGGAGAGACTGTAATTTTAAGACGGTTTGGATCGTTTCAAGTTAAAGAGAAATCAAAGAGAATGGGGAGAAATCCTAAAACAGGGGAAGAAGCAATTATTTCAGCTAGAAAAGTCGTTCGTTTTAAATCTGGAAAACATTTCAAGCATACAGTTAACGACGTTACGTCTTAATTTTTGCCAAAAGGTTACTTTAAGTTCTCATAAGCCATTTAAAATTAATTGGTTATTCTTCATACCTGACTTAAAGTTTTTGTGACTAAATTATAAAATCAATTTTTTGAAATTCCTCCCTAATTTATTTTTAAATAGATTAGGGAGGAGAAAATTCTAAATTGATTTGCAGGATCCTTCCTTAAAGCTTTCATAAAAAAACATTTCATTATTTTCCAATTGGTTGTGGCGGATTTCCCAATCAAATTTTAGTTTTATTATAATTAAACACCTATCAATGCTATTTAGAAGGACGCTATAGGTTTAATTTATTTTAAAATTGATTAAGTTTTCTAGAGAATCAGCATCGCATCTCCGTAACTAAAAAATCGAAACTCACTTTCAATAGCTTTCTTATATGCTTGTTTTATTAGGCGTTTGCCGCCAAAAGCGCAAATGAGCATAAATAAGGTTGATTTCGGAAGGTGGAAATTTGTTAAAAGCTTATTTACATGTTTAAAGTTATAATTTGAGTGAATAAATAAATTTGTCCACCCCGAAAAACTCTTCTGAGACGGATCCCCCTTTAGGTCTACAGACTCTAAAACACGAGTTGCGGTGGTGCCTACTGCTAAGATATTGTTTTTATTTTCTTTGTCTGCTAATAATTGGTTCCAAGTTTTTGGGGAGATAATGTATTTTTCTTTTTCCATTTTATGTAACAAAATATTTTCTTCTCGAACAGGCTGAAAGGTTCCAGGGCCAACATGTAATGTCACAAATAAAGTTTTGATTCCATCATGTTGGAGCTGCTCAATTTGTTTTTGAGTGAAGTGTAACCCTGCTGTAGGAGCCGCAATAGCGCCGGTTTCTTGAGCGTATACAGTTTGATATCTTTCCCGATCTAAATCGAAATACGGGTTGTTAGGTTTTCTTTTTACATAGGGAGGCAAAGGCATATCTCCATATTGTTCAAGTAGTTCATCTACACTTTTTTTTGAAGAGAACTGAAGAATACCTCGCCCTTGAATTTTTGAGGTTAATTTTGCCTCTATTTTCCCATTTGCAAAATATAATGAAGTTCCCTCGTTTAATTTTTTTATCCCTTTAACTAAAGATTCCCAAATGCCATCATCAATTTCCTTAATAAGCAAAACTTCAAAAACTTTTTCGTTTCCCTTTTTTTTTCCAAAAACCTTTGCCGGTATCACTTTGGTATCGTTAAAAACCAAAGTATAAGTGGGGTCTAAGTATTTGTTTAAATTATAAAAATAATCTTCTTGGACCGATTGTGTATCTCGATCCACAATCATTAAGCGCGATCTGTTCCTATCTGGTACTGGAACTTGAGCGATTAGGTTTTCTGGCAATTGAAAGTCAAAATCGGAGAGCTTAATAATAGATTCCATTATTGTAGGGGTTATTTAAAAATTAGGATAGCGTTGGATTAATGCTTAACTAAACAAAAAGAAATGACGTTAATTGCATATTATGCTGATTTTTATATATAATATTAAAAGGAAACACAAATTATTTTAATATTGACCCTTTTCGGGTTTTATATTAATCTTTCTGAGCCTAAAATAAGGTTATCTTTTCAAAATTGTTTTGCCTTTTAGGGGGGGAAATGGGAAAGTTTTTTAAAGTATTAGCGCTAGTTTTCGTTGGTTTAACTATTGCGTTAGGTGGTGCGGATGACGCATTCGCAAAAAAGAAAAAGAAAAAGCCCAGCCTGAAGAAAATGAAATACGTTGGGGCGGCTAAATGTAATGGCAGCTGTCATGATCCATATTACCAGGCTTGGGTAAAATCTCCCCATGGCGGAACCTTTAATTTACTGAAGCCAGGCGCAAGAAAAGAAGCTAAAGTACGGGCAAAATTAGATCCTGAAAAGGATTATACTGCCGATCCTCATTGCTTAAGATGTCATACCACTGGTTATAAGCAAAAGGGAGGTTTTAAACCTGCAGGTACTAAAAATAAAAAAGGGAAGGATAGGAGTACTAAGATTGATCCCGAAGAACCGAGTTTAGAGCAGGTTGGGTGCGAAATGTGCCACTCTGTTGCCGGCGGTTCTGAAATGCGCTTGGTAATGAAAAACTCTAAGGGTAAGTTCAAAAAGGCTGAAACTGAGAAGTTTGGTCAGCGTTGGGATTACGCAAATGTTTGTACTAGGTGTCATACCCATAAAAACACTCCTTTCCAACCAACTCTTCATGATAAATACAAGTTTAACTTTGAAGAGAGAAAGAAAAAAGTTCATCAAACTGAAAAGTATTGGTCGGAAGATAATGAAGACCAGCGGTTAGAGCATATTAAAAAGCGTAAAAAGCAAACCGCTAAGTCCGAAGAAACTCCTTTGATTATTGAGGATTGGAAAATCAAGAAAGGTAAACTGAAGTTTAAGAAAGGCACCAAGCCCTTTAGCAAAAAGAAAAAGAAATTTTTCTATAAAGAGGGTTAATAATAGATAAATTTAAGGCTCGGTCCCTATGGGCCGAGCCTTTTTTTTTAGGATAAAATTCCATTAAATGAGTAATCCAGAATTTAAACGAAAAATTGCTTGTATTGGCGCCGGTTATGTCGGCGGTCCTACAATGGCTATAATTGCCAACAAATGCCCAGAATATAAAGTGACGGTAGTTGATATTTCCCAGCCCCGAATTGACGCTTGGAACTCTGATACTTTGCCAATATTCGAACCGGGTTTAAATGAACGCGTCCTATCTACAAGAGGGAAAAATTTATTTTTTTCCACCGACGTTGATTCTGCAATTAGCGAAGCGGATATTATTTTTGTTTCTGTTAATACTCCCACAAAAACTTTTGGGCAGGGAGCTGGTAAAGCTGCCGATCTTCAATTTATTGAAAAAACCGCAAGGAAAATTAAAGAAGTATCCAAGTCGGATAAAATTGTCGTCGAAAAAAGCACTGTGCCAGTAAGGGCAGCGGATACTTTAGATCAAATTTTGCATTCTGGAAACAGGGGGCCACATTTTGAAATACTTTCTAATCCTGAGTTTTTGGCCGAAGGAACAGCAGTGGGGGATATGGAAAATCCAGATAGGATATTAATTGGATCAAAAGAGACTAAAAAGGGATTAGAAGCTAGGGAAGAATTATGCAAAGTATATGAACATTGGGTGCCTAGAGAAAGGCTAATAACTACCAACCTGTGGAGTAGCGAATTATCTAAATTGGTTTCTAATGCTTTTTTAGCGCAAAGAATTTCTTCGATTAATAGCATCGCGGCTATTTGCGAAGCTACAGAAGCCAGCGTTTCAGAGGTCTCTAATGCTGTGGGAAGAGATTCTCGAATAGGAAAAAAGTTTTTACAGGCTGGCGTTGGGTTTGGTGGCTCTTGCTTTCGTAAAGATATTTTGAATCTAGTTTATCTTTGCGAATACCACGGACTGGAAGAAGTCGCTGAATATTGGCGACAAGTAGTTGCTATTAACGATTTTCAGATGTCTCGTTTTGTAAAAAGAATCACAAAAGCGATGTTTAATACTTTAGTTGATAAGAAAATTGCTTTATTTGGATTTGCGTTTAAACCCGATACTGGAGATACAAGAGACGCTCCAGCTCTACAAGTATCTTTAGGATTATTGGAAGAAAGAGCTAAGCTAAGTATTACCGACCCCCATGCTCTGCAAAACGCTAGATTAGATTTAGGAGGTTGCGAAGGAACAGTTGAGTTTGAGGAAGATCCTTATAAAGCGGTAGCAGGAGCCCATGCCATTGCGCTAGTAACGGAGTGGTCCAGTTTCAAGGAATTAGATTTTAAAAAAATATATGATTTGATGGAAAAGCCCGCTTTTATTTTTGATGGACGGAATCTATTAGATCATAAAGCGTTGTTTGAAATTGGTTTTAATGTTTATCCCCTAGGCAAACCCGACCTCAAGCATTTTTAAAAAATCAAAAATTTTAAGTATAAAAGAGATAGGAGTTTACTTTGGTTTTTAAACTTCTTTTTCATTCTTTTTTTTATAGAGATTTTATTTCTAATTTTTTAATGATTAGACCTTTTATAAATTGAATTGATATGCCAAACCAAATAAATCAAATAGCTCCCGGTCAACGGTGGGTAAGCGGTACAGAGTCCGAGTTGGGGTTAGGTTTGGTCATGGAAGTTGAAAACAGGAAAGTAACGGTTCTATTCCCTGCTGGAAACGAAACTCGCGTTTACGCTAAATCGTCGGCTCCTCTGACTCGCGTTCGGTTTTCCGTTGGCGACTTTATTGAAAGTTCTGAAGGGTGGAAAATGGAAACCCTTTCGGTTATTGAAAACGAAGGGTTATTGACATACAAGGGACTGAAAGAGGACGGTTCGCAAGTTGAATTGATGGAAACTCAATTAACTAGTTTCATTCAATTTAATAAACCTCAAGACCGTTTGTTTGCTGGACAAATTGATTCAAATGCCTGGTTTGGCTTAAGGTTTTCTACTCTTAAAAAATATAATGAAACTGAAAAAGCTTTAACTCGAGGTTTATGTGGGGTAAGAGCCGGCTTGATTCCTCATCAAATTTATATCGCTGCCGAAGTGTCTGATCGGGTTTGTCCAAGGGTTTTACTGGCAGATGAAGTTGGACTTGGAAAAACGATTGAAGCCGGATACATATTGCATCGCCAATTAATTACTGGTCGAGCTTCCAGGGTTTTAATTATTGTCCCTGAATCTCTTTGTCACCAATGGTTGGTAGAAATGCTTAGAAGGTTTAATTTACGTTTTAGTTTGTTTAACGAAGAGAGGTGTTCTGGTTTTCAAGAAGAAAATCCATTTTTATCTGAACAGTTAATAATCTGTTCTCTGGAGTTTTTTAAAGGGAATCCTAATCGTCATGAAGAAGCGATAAAGGGTGAATGGGATATTCTTGTTGTAGATGAAGCTCATCATCTAGTTTGGAATGAAGAAAAGGCCAGCGATGAATACCTTATAGTTGAAAGTTTGTCCAATGAGATTCCTTCTTTATTACTTCTAACCGCAACTCCAGAGCAACTCGGTTTGGAAAGTCATTTTGCGAGGCTTCGGCTTTTAGACCCTAAAAGGTTTTTTGATTTTAAACGTTATATAGAAGAAGTTGAGCGCTACGAACCGATAGCCAAAATGGTTCAAACTCTTTTAAATAAAAAAAAATTAGATCCTATAGAGATAACCTTATTAAAAGAATCTTTACCAGAGGATAAAACAACTCTTGATGAGGTATTGGATAAATCTAGTCAAGCTGACGGGGTCGAAAGTAAAATGCGTCAATCAATTGTGGAAAAACTTTTGGACCGTCATGGCACTAGTCGAGTTTTATTCAGAAATACTCGGAATACCGTTAAAGGTTTTCCCAAAAGAATAGCGATACCGCAACGATTGGCATTTTCAAAAGAGTATCAATCTTGTTTTGTGGATAAATTGGCGGCGCCAAAGAGACGCGGTAAAATCGTTGCAATGCCAGTTAAGGATTCTTTATTTCCTGAAGTGGTTTACGGGAATCTTTTTGGGAAAAAACATACTCCATTTTGGTGGATGTTTGATTCCCGAGTAGAGTGGTTAATTCAAAAGCTGAAAGAGTTGAATAGAGAAAAAGTATTAATTATATGCTCCCGTAAAGAAACCGCTTTGGATTTAAGCCTAGCTCTCCGTGAACGCGCTAATATATCAGTTGCTGTATTTCATGAAGATATGAGTATTATTGCGCGGGATCGCGCCGCTGCATACTTTGCGGATAATGATGGATCGGGAGCTCTCATTTGTTCCGAAATTGGAAGCGAAGGCAGGAACTTTCAATTTTCTAGAAATCTGGTCCTCTTTGATTTGCCTAAGAACCCAGATCTTTTAGAACAAAGAATTGGACGATTGGATCGAATTGGGCAAAAGTATGATATTCAAATTCATATTCCTTACTTAGAGGGAAGTTCTCAAGAGTCAATGTTTCGTTTGTATCAAGAAGGATTGAATGCATTTGAAAAATCTTGTTCGTTTGGTTATGGGATTTTCCAAAGCCTAAAATCAGAAATTGATCTTGTATTGGAAGATAATGAGCTTAAAGAGGATCGATTAATCGATTTAACTACTAAAACAAATAAAATTGCAAATAAAACACAAGACAGGCTGGAAGCTGGTAGAGATTTTCTTTTAGAAATTAATTCTTGCCGTCCTAATATTGCAAATAAATTAATAGAAGAAATAAAACTATGGGATCACGATAAAGAATTAGAACAATATTTAGAAGTAGTATGCAGTTGCTATGGAATTGATATGGAAAATCATTCCGAAAATTGTTTTATTCTTCGACCTGGAGATAATATGTTTGTGTCTAGTTTTCCAGAATTGAAAGAGGAAGGGGTGACCGTAACTCTGGATAGAGAAATTGCTCTTGCAAGAGAAGATATGAGCTTTTTAACTTGGGAACACCCAATGATTCGTGGAGCCATGGATATGGTTTTTAATGGAGAATTTGGAAATACAGCTTTGGCAACTATAAAGAATAAGATGATTGAATCTGGAACGGTTCTTTTGGAAACAATATTTATAATTGAATGCGTTGCTCCGCCAAAAGTGCAGGTTAATCGTTTTTTGCCTCCAACGCCATTGCGAATATTGATCGATTCCGATTTTAATAATCTAAGTAAAAAGCATTCTTTTGAATTCTTTGAAGACCGATTAGAATCAATGGAACCGCCAATTGCCGCCGAAATGGTTAGAGCGGGTAAAGAAACTATAGAAGGTATGTTGAGGAAGAGCGAAGTAATCGCAAATAAAAAAATTCAATCGATAGTTAAGTCGGCGAAAGTTTTAATGGAGCAGGTTCTATCAAATGAGATTGATCGCTTAGAGGAATTGAAGAAAATCAATCCAAATATTAGAGAGGAAGAATTATTGCTTCTTGAAAACCAAAAAATAGATTTGGATAAATACATGGATAAAGCTCAACTCCGTCTTGACGCTATTCGTATAATTTTGTGTAGTTAGCTAAGTCGTAAAAATGATAAATTATTTAGAAAACAATTACGAAAAAAACTTAATAAAACTATATCTCCTTCCTTTTCTAGCGCTAAACTTCTTACGTTGACAATCATTAGAGTTTTCGATTCTTAACTTTTTTTAATTTACCCTTAATTCTATTTTAATTTTGAGGTTTTATCCTAAAACCTAGAAAATAAATAAACTGTAGAGTTAAGATTTATTAATAAGAGGATTGTTTAAATGTGTAAGTATGAAACCTTGTTTTTTTGGAGGATAAATTAAAATGGTTAAGAAAGTTAAGATTCTATTTACAGTTGCCCTGGTTTTGACTATTGCTACATTTGGCGCTGGTTTGAGTGGATTGGGCTCCGGTTTTTTAGTTAGTAAAGCTTATGCTGATAACCGCTTCAACCCGATTGGCTCCAATGTTTTTGTTGAAGTTGCAAAGAACCAAAACCCTGCGGTTGTTCATGTGAGCCATAAAGCGTCAAAAGTTAAAATGAGAGGCGGAAATCGCGGTGGAAATCGTGGTGGAAACCGGGATGGTAGTCGCGGCCGTCAAGGAAATCCATTTGGAAGACAAGATCGTCAAGGCGGTCAATTCAATCCTTTTGGAAATCAATTTCCTGAAGAAAGAAGAGGACCTCCATCAAGAGGTGGTATGGGGTCTGGGTTTTTAATTGACGAGACTGGATATATTTTAACAAATCATCATGTCGTTGAAGGCGCAGATGGTATAACAGTCGGCCTTGATAATAAAAAAGAATATGACGCTAAAGTAATAGGTGTGGATCCTAAAACCGATATCGCATTACTCAAAATTGAACCCAAAGAAGGAGATCCAAAAACCTTTCCTTTTTTGAAAATGGGTAATTCGGATAGTTTGCAAGTGGGCGAATGGGTTATGGCTATTGGAAACCCATTTGGTTTGGATCATACCGTGACAGTTGGTGTCGTTAGCGCAAAAGGTAGAAACATTGGCGCGGGACCTTACGATGAGTTTATTCAAACAGACGCTTCCATTAATCCCGGAAATAGTGGCGGACCATTGCTAAATATTGATGGTGAAGTAATTGGAATTAATACCGCAATCATTTCGGGGAATACGGGAGGAAACGTTGGCATTGGATTTGCCACGCCTATCAATGTAGCCGGAAAGATTCTTGACGATTTAAAAGAGAAAGGCTCTGTCACGCGCGGTTGGTTGGGTGTCATGGTTCAGGAGATTACTCCAGAATTAGCTTCTACTTTTGGTTTAGAAGATAACGATGGAGCCTTAGTAGGTAATGTTATCCCAAATAGTCCCGCGTCCCTTGGTGGAATTAAAAGAGGGGATGTCATCGTAAAGTTTGATAATAGCGATGTTAAGAGTATGACTAAACTTCCAAAATTAGTAGCGGGAACTAACCCAGGTTCAACAGTGCCTGTAGAAGTTATCCGTGATGGTAAAAACAAAAAATTAGATATCAAAATTGATGTACTAGAAGAAGAGAACGTAAAAACAGCTTCTTTGGGGAAACCATTGGGAGTTCAAACTCAAGATATTTCTCCTGAGTTAGCGGAACGCTTAGAGTTAGATGATGTTACAGGGGTTTTAGTTTCGGACGTAGATCCCGATTCTCCTGCGGCACGCTCTGGCATCCGAAGAGGAGATGTTATCCTTGAAATTAATCGTAAGCAGGTTAAAAATATGGATGATTACCATGCGCTTGCCGGAAAAAAAGGAGCTTCTGATACTCTTTTGATGTTAGTAAAAAGAGGAAAGACTTCCATTTATATCGCGGTTAAATAAAATAGGATTTATGAAAGCTGGTCACTATTGAGATCTTGCTAACAGTTTTTGCTGATAGTTTGTTCTCAGTTTTGTCCGGCTTTTTTATTGATTTTTAAGCCTTTATCAGTTTTGTTTTTGTATTTCATATTTTTAAAAGAGAAGACCTTATGATAGTATCAATCTATGAAGATAATTGATATTTTAAGCAAAAGGTCTGCCTCGTATTCGTTTGAGTTTTTTCCTCCCAAAAGTGAAGATGGTTGGGAGCAATTGTTTAGTACTATCGAGAGCCTTAAGGTTTGGAACCCAGCTTATGTTTCTGTAACGTATGGAGCGGGTGGAAGTACTAGGCGACAAACTATAGATTTAGTTTCTCGAATAAAAGATGAAATAGGCCTTGAAAGTATGGCTCATCTTACATGTGTTGAAAGCTCTGAAGAACAGATTCGAGAAACTTTAGATAACTTGAAAGAAAAAGGTATCGAGAATGTTTTACCTTTGCGAGGAGACCCTCCAAAAGGAGAAAGCTCTTTTGTAAAGGCTGAGAACGGTTTTGGCTTTGCTAACGAATTGGTAAAATTCATTCGTGATAATCAATATCCATTTTGTTTAGGGGTGGCAGGATACCCAGAAGGCCATCAGGAATGTGGAAATATTGATAAGGATATTGAAAATTTAAAGAAAAAAGTAGATGCTGGCGCAGATTTTATAATTACACAATTGTTTTTTGATAATAGGTTCTTTTTTGATTTTGTAGATAAAGTCAATTCCAAGGGAATAAATATTCCAATTCTTCCAGGGATTATGCCTATCATCAACGTAAACCAAGTTAAAAGGTTTACGAAAATGTGCGGAGCTTCAATTCCGAAAACTCTTATTTCAAACCTTGAAAAATTTCAAGATAAGCCGGATGACGTTCAGTCGATTGGAGTCGAGCACGCGACTCAGCAATGCGATGAATTAATCCAAAATGGCGTTCCTGGAATTCACTTTTATACTTTAAATAGATCCAATTCGACCCTCCAAATATTGGAAAATTTAAAAAGCATGGCGGAAACTTAAACTTTGAACTTTTCCCCTTAGCGCTATGTTTTACTTTCCTATTTTTATTATAGTTATTGTTTTCTCAACGTTTCAAGTTTTTGCGGAAGAAGTAAAAACAGATTCGACATTAAATAAAACTTCAGACGATATGGCTCTCATAGAAGCTGGGGTTTTTCGTATGGGTTGCAACGAGTTTGGTCCGGAGCATGGAGCTCCTGAACATGATGTTTTTTTGGATCGTTTTCTTGTAGATAAATACGAAGTAACAAATAAAATATATGAAGAAGTTTTTCCAGATCATAAACTACGAAGAAGCCGATTTTCGCATTGCGATAATTGCCCAGTTACCAAAGTTCACTGGTATAATGCCGCCGATTACTGCTATTTGAAGGGGAAGGCGTTACCGACGGAAGCGCAATGGGAAAAAGCTACTGGAGCAAAGAATGGATGTGATTTCCCATGGGGAGCTAAGTTTGACGATCAAAACCCATCAGCTCGTGGTGGGCTTAAGCTAAAAGATTCAGCTTCGCCTGTTGGAAGCTTTCAACCTAATAAGTATGGTATTTACGATATCTCCGGCAATGTTTGGGAGTGGGTTGCCGATTGGTACTCTTTTTACTATACGAATGGAGAAATATTGAAAAATCCAATTGGACCCCAAAATGGACGAATGAAAATAAGAAGAGGCGGTTCATGGTCTGACACAATTATTTCTATGAGATCAGGCTATAGGGATTGGAGTTATCCTTTCTCAAGAAGCTTCAATGATATTGGTTTCAGATGTGTATTGAATTTAAAAAATTCTTCTAAGGGTTTAAAACCTCTAAAGGCTCAACCGATGAAATCAAAACAGGAAAACTTACAATTAGAAAAACAATAAAGATAAAAATCTATCATCATGCCTAGTAAAACAGAAATTGAATATATAAACCGTATGTTGGACGAATGTCTTTCGGATGACGGTTTAACTTGCGTTCTTACGGCGAAGTATATTGCGGATCAAGGATTACAAGCGCTTTTGGAGTGTGAAAGGGTTTATGGAGTTGAAAATCTTTATTTAAATGAAAATAGATTGTCTTGGAGAAGTGTCCAGCCATTTTGCGAAAGCGAAAACTTTAAATCGTTAAAGCGATTGTATATAAGCGAAAATATAGTGAGCGACAAGGGAGCCAAAGCAATTTCGAATGCTCCCTTTGCTTCTCAATTGGTTCATCTCGATTTAAAATATAATGATATGGGGCCGGATGGAGGTTTGTCTATAGCTCGGTCAGACAAGTTTCAAAAACTCCAAATTTTAATACTTCAGGAAAACGATACGGGCGACGACGTTTTAATAGCGCTTTCGGAAAATCCAAATTTTTCCAATTTAAGAAAACTCAACGTTTATAAGACTAAGCTTTCTGATAAAGGCGTGAAAGCGCTGGGTAAATCCAAATATTTAAAAAAATTGAAACACCTGAACTTAGCTAGAAATATCATCCGTCTAGATTCAGCTTTAGCCTTGGCGAATACTAAGACTCTAACCAAATTAGAAACTCTTTTAATGTACGATACTTTTATTGGAGACCCTGGTACGGAAGCCCTCCTTCAATCAAAAAGATTAAAACTCAAAACTCTTCGTTTAACCTGATTTATATTACTTTCTTTCTTTACCCTTAAATTAATATGTTTTTATTATTTAAAATATTTAGGTAATTTTATCTTTTTGAATGTAGAGAAATTTTGCTGTATGATATTCCGGAATGTCGAAAATATATTTTTATTAAATTTTAAAAATAGATATTTTTTTATGGAATTTTTGTCGCCATGAAGTGAAACGGCGTCTTATTTAGAGTTCCTCTAGAAATCCAGCGCCTGTGAAAATGGTTTTAATTAAGGGGTGCGCAAAATGATTTATGTGAAATGTCAGATTATTGGAGAATTTTATAAGATAGTTTAATAAGGTTTGGTTTAGGTTAAATGAAGTTTTGAAGCTCTAATATGAGGCAAAATATTATGAATAGCGAAAAAGACTTATTTAAATCTCGATTAGATTTTATTTTGAGAATGGGCCAAGTTTTTGAATACCAGGATAGAAATATGGGAGGTCATGGTATTAAAGTAGCTTGTTATTCGAAAATAATTGCAGAAGCCTTAAATTTCGATAAAGATCTTGTCGAAGAAATATTTATTAGTACGCCGTTACATGATATTGGACTGATCAAAGTCCCAGATAGTATTTTATTAAAAAAAGAAATTTTATCCTTTGAGGAATGGGATTTATTAAGAGAGCATTGTAAGATTGGTGCGGATATAATTTCTCAAAAAATAGAAGGAATGAATGTCTTTTATGCTGTGGGAAATTTTGATTTAGATAAAAATTGTTATCCAGGAGACGATCCGTTTTTATCCATGGCTTCTAAAATAGCGTTGACGCATCATGAATGGTGGAATGGAAAAGGGTATCCGGATGGATTGTCTAAGCATGATATTCCCCTTGAATCAAGAGTCGTAGCGTATGCAGATGCCTATGACGAATTGACCTCTGAGCGTCCTTATCGCTCAGCCATACCAGAAGACCAAGCGTTGGAAAAAATGAAAAAAAATGTTGGGATACAGTTTGATCCCGATATTTATAATGGATTTGAAAAATCAATTGATAAGTTGAGCTCAATTAGGAAACAATTTTTGCAAAATAATAAAATTCCCACCTGATTTAAAAATTAAATAACGCTTATATTTAAAATTGATGAAATATTTTTCTGCGTTTGAGGAAAAAAAGAAATTGTAAATTAATGGCGTTTTTCCAATGAGATACTTTTATTATTTAAATTAGTTGAATACTTTTTAAAATCTTTTAATCCTTCTAAGTAATCTTTTTTTTCAAAAGATTGTTCTCCTGCCAAATGGTAAGTTTTAGAAAACTCATCTAAACGCTTTGCCGTCCTCAATTTAAACTCCGATAACAAGTATCGAGTTTCCAGTTTTGAGAAATTTTTGAGAGTGGGAATTTGAGTTAATCGATGACGAAAAATATTTAAAAAAGATTCGTCTGTTTGCCATTTAAATGGGGGTAATAAAGCGGTAGAGCTGAACTCTAACAATGGATTATTGTCAGTAATTATTGGACTATTGTTTAAATAATATTTTAATGATTTCTCGTTAGTAATAAAAAGATCCAAAAAATCGACAAATGAATTTAAACCAATTTCTATTGCGGCTTGTTTTATTTCAGGAATTTGGATGATAGATTCGATTCTTTTTTTATCAATAACGGCCGGCTTAGAACCACCAATCAATAATATTATTCGAGTGTGAAAACTATTCCAGACGGAACTTGAAGGGAAGACGTTTTGAAAAGTCTTTATTATTGACTTAGCGTCTTCTGGTCCTACTAGATGGAGGGGCAACCATTGGACTATTAGACCATTTTCATTTAAATGTTTGGCCGCCAGCTCATAAAATTCTCTGGAATACAGATTAGTTACTCCTGATTGAACTGGAGACATGGGTTCAAGAGTTATTATGTCGTAAGATTTGTTTGTATATTGAAGGAACCGTCTTCCATCTTGAAAAATTAATTGTACGTTTGGTTTTTTGTAAACTTCGCGGTTCCAGCGTTTAAACCAGTGAGCAAACTTTAAAACATTTCGATCTAATTCGACCATGTCAATATCAACTTTTGGAAAACTTCCTAAAGCTCCCAGAGTAGTGCCTATTCCAAAACCGATAACTAGCGCCTTTTGAGGATTAGGGTGAAGGGCCATGGGAAGAAATCCCATTGTTTGCATATAGCCGCTTCCTCCTTTAGGCGAAGCTGCTGTTGCCGCGCTAAAGCCGTCAATGTATAAAGATCGAGCTTTAGAGATTTTGTTTTCAATAACGCTGATTGTCGAAAAGTTTCCTTCTTCGTAATCAAGTAATTTAATTTGCTCTTTGGATGCGTTGATTTCTATTCGCGCAAAATTCTTATAGCCTATTTGATCGGTGGCAATCGATGGGTTTACTGACCAATATCCGAATAAAATTAGAATAGACCCAAATCCTATATTTAAAAGAAAATGAAATGAGTTTTGTCGGTAATATAAACCCAAACAGATAAATCCAATAAAAATCAAACTTGCATAAATTGAAAAAGTGGATAAACGGATTCCAAAAAAAGGAATTAATATAAAAGGAGTAATGACGGTTCCTAAAACCCCGCCGAGTGTATTTATGGTGTAGCTCCCTCCAAGCGTTTTTTCAATAGTTTTAAATAGATTGAGGTTAATTTGATTGGCAAGTGGAAATAAGAGACCAAAACCAAAAGTTGGGATAAATAAAACTGCAAAAGCAAAAATGGAATGAGTAAATAGATTTAAAGAAGGAGTGGCGGTTAGACTATAAAATATTTTATCAGCCTGCCGAGTCCAATCCATGAAATTGTCAAAAATGGGTAGCATGGCTATGCAAATTAAACCTATTATTATTTCTAGCATGATAAAAATCAGCGTATGATCCCTGTTTTTAAATAATCTGCCGGCTGTTAAACTGCCTAACGCGATACTAAAAAGAAACGTGGCTAATATGATTGCGAAAGAATGTAACGCGCTACCCATTGGGAAGACTAACGCTCTGGTCCATAATATCTCGCTACTTAAAGAGGCCATTCCTGAGTAGGCAAACAGCAACAAAAGGAAAATTTCTAACAACCTATTTTGTTTTTTAAAAGTTTTAATCTGTTTTTTATTATTTTTGTTGATAACTTGAGTTTTATTTAACTTCGGAAAATAAATGGAGAAACAGAAAATAAAAATGATGAAATTGAAGGCTATCGCTATAAGATTTGTGTGGTTAACTCCAAAATATTTGAGGCCAATAAATTGAGTCAGTAAACAACCAAACATAGCTCCAAAAGTGTTTAGACCATATACTTTTGAGACGGCAGGAAGAACGTTGTCTTTATTTTTTTGTGAAACCCAAGTCCCTATGATAGGTAAGGTTGCGCCCATTAAAAACGTTGCTGGAAGCATTAGTAAAGCGCAAATAGAAAATTCAGAAATTTGTTGAATAGGGTTAATTTCTAAACTTCCCCAGGCATAGTATGAATTTTGCCAAAATTCCAATAAATGAGGCAAAAAGAACGCGTATAGACCGATTAAGGCTTCTGCGATGGCATAAACCCGAATTAAGTTCAGTTTTTCGTTTGGATCAAATCTGTGCAATATTATTGGGGTGACCATAGCCCCCAATGCAAGCCCTATCATAAATGCGCATAGAACTGCGCTTATGGCATATAAGGTGCTTCCAAAAATTAAAGTTAATTTACGTGTCCAAATTAATTCGTAAGTTAAACTGGTAGCCCCTGATAGAAATAAACAGAAATATAGCGAAAAGGCGTTTAATTTCCGGCCGAGATTCTTTTGAGTTGAATCAAAGAAATACTTTGATGTTTTATGAAGCAAAGTCATTTTTAATAATATAAAAATTTAATCTGGAATTTTTATTGAGCGAGAAAACCCAAATTAAAGATGACTGGGAAGCAAATATTATTCTTATAATTTGAAAAATTATTGATGGGTGCGAGAGGAGTTTTAGAAATAAAATTTAGGGAGTTTTACAGAAATGGAATGACAAAACCTAGTTTTGTTTACTTATTACAGAATCGATTACAGAATTAATTTCATTAAGAATTAAATCTATGGACACATTATGCATTTGCGCCGTTTGCTCTATTGTTTCTATGGCTTGACCAGGGCAGGAAAAGCAACCAGCTCCATAGTGTTTCTCAAAAATCGCTTTGGTATCTGAATAGGTTTTTATCAAACTACCTACCATGATGGATTTATCGCATCGCTCTCCCCAGCTAATTTTTTTACCTTCATTTGTTGTAGACATTTGAGGAGTATTGTTCGTTGCTGTATTTTGATTTCGCGATTGAGCAAATTGATTTAGTTTTTCTAAAAAAGGAATCAAAGGTACTCCATGTTTATCGCAAGCTTTTTCAAGAGTAATTATTTTTGCGAAAGTTTCGCGAGCTACCGGATTAGATAAAGATTTAAATCCAGATGCTATGAATAGAGGAAGCGTATTTGGAAATTGTGCCAACACCGCGCCTACTTTCATATCTCCGGTGATTTTTATTGGGATAGTTCCATCGCCTTTTGGAGTGAGAGCTCCATATAAGTTGTAAACCATGATGATTAACCCCGCTCCTGTTGATAAAGAAAACAGAATGAAAAGAGTATGAGTTAATCCAGTGTCCCAAAGGCCTCCAGCAAGATGCGTTACTACTAGACCTAATAAACCAATATTATGAAGAAAAAAATGATATTTTACTCCTTCCGGCCAAGGGAGAGGAGAGGCGTTAAACCGAGGAATGACATGATAAGCTACGCTAGCGATCATCATTGTCATAAATCCTAGTAGGTTTAGATGAATATGAACAAAACGTACCTTGGCAATCCAATGAGGGAAATTCCCCATGAAAATTCCTAACAGGACTCCCAAAACTAAATAAATTAGAGCCGCTTTTATAAAAAGCTTTGCATACTGTTGCATGGAAACCTACCTTAGTCCGATAGAATTGAACTAGTTTGCGTAAAGCTCGTTTCTCGATAATTCTCCTTTTAGATATATCTTGGCTCTAGATAAACGAGACATAACTGTCCCAATTGGAATATCTAGTTTGTCGGCGATCTCTTTATAAGAGAGGTTTTGAAAATAGAATAGTTTGATAAGAATTTTAAGTCTTTCTTCCAGTCCTTCAATAATGAATCTCAGTTCGCGAATAATTTCTTCGGCTAAAATTTCTTTTTCGGGAAACTTGTTTGTTACTAATTTGTCTGCAAAGTTGGCTAAATCTCGATTGTCTAATTTTTTATTTCTAAGAATTTCTTTGAGAAATAAATTTTTTAAAATGGCCAAAAGCCAATATTTACATTTATCTTGGTCTCTTAATTGACAGATATTTTTAATCCCGTAGAGGATAGTTTCTTGAGCTAAGTCTTCGGCAAAGTCCACATCTCTGCAAAGTTGTAAAGCTCGATTGAAAATAGACTTTTGATGCGGAAGGATGATGGATTCGATTGTGTTTTTTGAAAAAACATCAGTTTTATTAAGAGTTTGCGTTATTGTGGCGGTTTCCATGTGCCTTTCCTTTCATCCTTGTGAAGACCTCTCTTAATTTTGCTTACAGTTTCAAAAGAAAGAGGTTTGTTAGTAGTTAAAATCTTTTTGAGGAGCTATCAAGCTCTCTACGGTTTTCAAAAACTTATTTGGGTTAATAGGCTTTAATAAGTAATCTTTTATATTTTTTTTGAGAAACGGTCCGGTTTGGTCTTTTTGAGAAGAGTCGATCATTATGACGATGGGAATACCTGGAGCTTCGGTTTGTAGTTGTCGCAACGTCAAAATTTCTTCTTCCTTATTTAAACTGAGACCAAAAAATATTAAATTTGCTTCAATTAAATTATTTTGAGTTTTTAAAATTTCAATCGCTTTCAAAATATTTTCTGCTTTTAGACAAGTTAAGTTTTTCATTGCCAGAAGACTTTCAATCTTGTTTCGGATTTCCAATGATCCGTCAACGATTAAAACTTTTTCTTTTGGTTTAGATTGAGTAACCATCGATTCGATTAAAAATTCGAGCCGTTAAAAAAGGTCATTAAGCCTTCCTTTAATAATGGTTAAAGCAGAACTCGTACCAAAAATGAGGATATGTTTTTGTTTTGTATAACCTATTGAATCTATTAGTGATTTGCTTTTGAGTCGATGCTTGGCGGAGAGATGTTTGGAAAGAAAATTTTAAATTTTTTTAGAAATTTAAATAAATTAAAATTTTTTTTAAAAAAATTTAAAAACTTGTATTGCGATTTTATGGGGAATATGGAACGGGGATGTGAGAGACGTTAAATTTATTTAGGTTTTTTAAGACCAAGCTTTTTTATGCGATATGCGAGATTTGCGGCTGGAATACCTAAAAGTTCGCCCGCCCCTCTTGGTCCAAAAATTTTCCAGTTTGTTTTTTCTAATGCGGTGATAAGGGCGGCTTTATCTAGATCTTTTACGTTTTCTTTTCTAGATAAATTTTCAGTTGTTGAGAGTTCGTTATCAGTTTTGTTTTTAGAGGGGATTAATGTTTTTCTTAAGGGAATATTAAATTGTAAAGGGCCTTCTGTATGGATAAGAACAGCTCGTTGAATGACACTTTGCAATTCTCGTATATTACCTGGCCAATCATAGTTTTCTAGTTGTTGAATATTTTGGTCGGTAATTTTTATGGGTCGAATATTAAATTGATCGCAAATTTGATTTAAAAAATAATCCGCCAATAATTTAATATCTCCTGTTCTTTCTCTTAGTGGAGGAGCCTGAATGGGGATGACGTTTAATCGATAATATAGGTCCTCTCTAAAAGTACCTTTTTTAACTTCCTCTAATAGGTCTCGATTCGTCGCCGCAACAATTCTAACGTCTATTTCTTTGGTAATGTCGTCTCCAACTTGCTCAAATTGTCCTTCTTGGAGAACTCGAAGTAATTTAACTTGTAAATCTAGAGGTATTTCTCCTACTTCGTCTAAAAATAGAGTGCCCTCATCGGCTAACTGAAATCGACCAATGCGGTCTTTAATGGCTCCGGTGAAAGACCCTTTTTTATGTCCGAAAAATTCACTTTCAAAAAGGGAGTTTGGTATCGCCCCACAGTTAACTTTTATTATAGATCGATGGCTTCTCAGGCTACGTTGATGAATTTCTTTTGCAAGTAGCTCTTTTCCTGTGCCAGTTTCGCCTTGAATTAAAACGGTTACATTTCTTTTTGCAATTGAATCGATTTGTTCTAAGACGTTTTTAAGAGCGGGGCTTTGACCAACAATATTTCCTGAAAACTGATCGTTTTTATACTCCTCAATAAAAAACTCGTTTTCGGCTTTCAGTTTTTGACGTAGTTTATCCAACTCTTCATAGAGGTTTTTTAACTCGGCATGGGCGCTTTCTAATTCCTGGCGTTTTTTCTTTTCAGCCCAATAAAGAGAAGAAAATTCTTCAGCGTATTTAATGGCTTGGACTTCGGACATCTCCGCCGGATCTGTAATAGGTTCTTTATTCTTATCCACTTGACAAAAATTAAAGTTAAAGAAGTAGTTTTTCTACTTTTTGGATCAATTCTGTTGGACTGAAAGGTTTGACAATGTAATCGTTTGCTCCCGCTTGAAAACCTTGATCGATGTCCGATTCTTGTCCTTTAGCGGTTAAAAAAACAATTGGAATGTCTTTGGTATCGCCGTTATCTTTCAAAATACGAGTTGCTTCTAATCCGTCGTATTTTCCAGGCATCATCAGATCCATAAGAATTAAATCTGGTTTTTCAGAAACCGCTATTTTAATAGCTTCTTCTCCTGCGCTAGCCTCAAGTAAATGATAGTCGTCGTTGCCCTTAAATGTTGCGAGTACTAACATACGCAGTCTTTCGTGGTCGTCTACAATTAGAATCTTTTTATTAGTGTTCATTTAGTAATAACTTCCAATTCCCCAAAATCAATTGGGGATTATAAAATAGATCGTTGTTCCTCTAGATAATTCCGTTTCTATCCAAATTTTACCGCAATGAGCTTCTAAAATATATTTAACAATAGTCATCCCCAAACCTGTACCTTGAATGGCAGTGTTAGATGAGTCTGCGCGGTAAAACTTTTCAAATATTTTGTCTACTTGATCGGAACTCATGCCAATCCCCTGGTCTTGGATTGAAAATTGTATTTCTGATTCAAAAACCTTAATAACAGTTTTTATTTCGCCTCCTTTTGGGGAGTACTTAATGGCATTGGAATATAAATTTTTAAAAACTCCTTCCATTTTTTCTTTATCAATAGACCAAAAGATTTCTTTGGAGGAAGATTCTAATATAAAAGAATGATTTTGTGATTGTTCTTCAAAAATAACAATTAAAGAGCGGACTGTTTCTAAAATATCGCACTCAACTTTATTTAAAATATACCCACGACCCGATTCAATTTTTGAAATATCTAAAAGGTCGCTTACCAAGTTAGTTAAATGCTGAGATTCTTCGTGAATGTAGGTTAAATAGTTTGTTCTATCTTTTTGATCTAAATTGTCTCGATTGAGTAAAATTTCAGAAAAACCTCTAATAGAAGTTAGTGGAGTCTGGAATTCATGGGCGGCTGTCGAAATGAATTCAGTTTTCATCCTATTAACTTCTCTTTCCTTAGTAACGTCATTCATTATTGTTACAACACCCAGTTTTAATCCTTCCGAATCTTTGATTTTAGAAGTTCTTGCTTGAATGGTAATTTGATTTCGAGTTGAATTTTCTTCTAATTCGAAGTCAAATTGAATATCGTTGGTTTTATGCGAAATAGCGTTTTTAAACTTTTTTAATAAATCTTTATCTAGAATCAATTGTTCTATTGGTTCGTTAATAACATTACTAAACCTAGTATCAAAAAGATCTTGCGCGGCTTTATTCATCAATATTACCCGATTTTCGTTATCGGTAACGATGAGGCCATCTCCGATTGATTTTAATATGGCGTCTATCTGGTTTTTTGCGGAATTCGTTTCCACCATCGATTTCTGAAGATCCTCAGTTCTATTGCGAACCATATGTTCTAAGTTATTTGCATATTCTTGCAATTGTTTCCTGGCTTGGTTCCGCTCAGATATATCGCGAATAATTCCCAAAAAGACTTTCTTTCCATGCCAATTCATTTCGCTGATGGCTAGATCCATATCAAAAGTTGTTTTATCTTTCCGAAGACCAATAACTTCTCGTCCAATTCCAATGATATGCGCCTCTCCTGTTTCTTTATAGCGTTGCAAATAGTTGTCATGTTCGCTTCTATAAGGTTCGGGCATCAGAAACTTAACGTTTTTGTTCAACGCTTCGCCAAGGGTATAACCAAATAACCGTTCAGCTGCAGGATTGAAAAGTTGAATGATACCCAATTCGTCGATAACAATAATAGTATCGACGGCTGTGCTAACCACAGAATCTAACCGGTTTTCGCTTTCTTTAGTTTTTTCTTCGGCGCGTTTTCGTTCGGTAATTTCTAGTTCTAAGGATTTGTTTATTTCGGACACTTTTTGGGAATGCTTTAAAACTTCGTCGCGATTTCGTTCAAGTTCTTCGGCAAAGTTTTTTAGTTTTTCTTCGGCGTCTTTTCTACGAAGAGCCCAAGATAAAACATGACATATCGATTCAACAAAGTTTATTTCATCTTGTGAATATACTTTGGAAGTTAATCCGTGAGCGCCCAAAATTCCAAAAGCATTTTTTTTACCAGGGATAATGCAGGTAATTCCGCTGATAATATTTCGCTTTTTTAAAAAAGGAGTTTGTGAGAACCGGTTGTCGGTCTTGAAGTTTTCTACCGTAACCGGTCTACTAGAACTTAATGTTTGAACCGCTTGAGGAAAGTCTTCTTTGTCGATGATCGCTTTGCCTACGATGTCGCCCCAGCCAACGCCAGATCGCATCAAAAATCCTTCGCTGCCGTGTAGAAATTCTAATAATTCTCCAAACTCTACTTGAAGCGTGCCGGTTATCAAGTTGACCGCTTTATCCATAAGGCTCAATGGATCTAATCCTTCTAAAGCGGATCTACTGAACTCGATAATGATTTCTTGATGTAAGTACTTTCTGCTAACCGAATCTTTAGTCATGTGACTTCCAGAGTAACTATAGTGACTTGTTTAGAATCTTCATTCGTAAAAGAATCCAAAATATATTAACAAGAAAAAGGGAATAAAAGTCATAGACTTTGATCTCAGGTTAATGAAAGCCATTTTAAACTACCTTCGTTTTCGTGACTCTTGGATTAGGTTTTTCTAGATATTCGTTGATTTACGATCAACTGTCCTACTTGGCGGCTATGGTTGGAACTGAGATTGCTCAAAGCGCTCCCCTAATTAGAGGAATAGCGGCCGAGGAAGTGGAGACGTTGGGGAAAAGGCCTCCTTGGTTCTTAAGGAATTGGATGTTATTCTAAATGCAGACGAGCATAAATGGTTTTTGGGTAAGATGTCGAAGAAAGAAAAATCTCGGAGAAAAGCCGCCGCCGCAGAATTCAAAAAACGATACGCTCAAAATTAGCCTATGATTTGTTTTTTATTAAAGTCAAAAGGATAAACAAATGGATAAAGTTCGAAATTATATGTCAGAGTCGTTGTTGAGCGTAGAAAGCTCTGTTAGTGTTTTAGAAGCCGTTATTTATATGCAAGATAATAATATTCATGCTTTACTCGTAAAAGAAGCGGGGGAATATATCGGTATAGTGAGCGAAGTTGACTTTAGTTGGGAGGTTATTTCGTCCAAAGTAGACCCTAAAAATACAAAAGTATCTGAAGCGATGAATTTTCCCATGGTTTCTGTCGATATCGAAACGGATATGAATTCCGCTGCCGAAATCATGTTAGAAAAAAATGTTCGACACCTTGCGGTGACAGAAATGGGAAAAATAGCAGGAATCTTATCCATCAAAGATTTTACAAGGTATTTCATCGCTCAAAGTAAATAGGAAAACTATTTTAATTTCCTAAATAGCCTACTTATTTGATTTAAATTCGGCAATAAAAGGAAGATTCCGGAATTTGTTTTTGTAATCCATCCCATACCCCACCGCAAACAGGTCCGGGACTTCAAAACCGATATAATCGGCCTCCACTTCTACTTGTCTCTTGGTTTTTTTATCCAAAAGAGCGCAGGCTTTGATTGACCTTGGGGATTTTTCCTTCAAACATTCTTTGAGACGCTTGAGAGTCAATCCAGTATCGATAATATCGTCGACGATTAGAATGTCTTTTCCTTTTACGTCCTCTCTCAAATCAAAATGAATTTCCACGTTTCCAGAAGATTCTTGCCCAGAATAACTGGAGACAATAAAAAAGTCGATGGCTAGAGGAGTATCAATCAATCGAATGAGGTCCGAGAAAAATATACAAGCTCCTTTTAGAACCCCAATAATTAGAAGATCTTTATCCTTATAATCCTCAGAAATTTGTTTGGCCAGCTGTTTGATTCGAACCTGGATTTCCTGTTCGGTAAATAAGGTTTTCCAATCTTCCATTTTATGTATAACGTTAATTATTGAGAGTTAAAAATTGAAATGAATTTATTGGATTGATAATTGAAATTCTAAAAAAGTTAAATAATACATAGAATCAAATTCTCAAAATATTCAGAGCGTTAGATTTTTAAATAGGGTTAGATTTATCGGCCAGAAGTTGCGGGCTCAAAATATTCGAATATAAAGGAAGAGATTCCATTTACATCTTTAATGATATAGGAATTTTCCTATGCCGTTTGTCGTTGGGCGGAAATATACCGTTGAAGATTTTCTGGAGCGTCGATGTTTTGTTTTAAACAGAGGTTCAAAGAGTATTTGTTGGCTGCGGACACTATTTTGACCTCAAAATTAAAGCTACGATTTACTTTTGTTAATCAATTGCGGCAATAACGCTAAACCCCGCCTTTTTAATTTTTTCCACCACTTTTTGAGTCTGGCACAAGTCCAAACGAAATGAATATACTTGTTTGTGGCCGGATTTTTTATACGGAGCCATTCCGACTGTAATGATATTTAGATCTTCTCCACGTATTATCTTCGATACCTTATCAAAATTGTTTGGGTCTTTTCCCATTACCACGTCAATACGCGAACTGGAATGCAGAATTCCCATGATATCGATAAAAAGTCCCAACATATCCATAACGGATACAATGCCGACTAATTTATTGTGCTTTAGGACGGGCAAAGCCCCAATTTTGTTTTTATAAATGATTAAAGCGGCGTCCTCTATATGAGTTTCGGGAAAAACCACGAGAGGACCAGTGGTCATGAAGCTTTCTACCTTTATCTTAGATGGAGGCAATCCATTGGCCGAACTTATACTAGAAGTTAGGAAGGTTGACCGGACATCGCTTTCCGAAATAATTCCAAGCAATTCTTTTTTATCATCCACCACAGGCAAGTGACGAATGGTGTTTTTTTGCATCAACTCTTGAGCTTTTTTCAATGAAACGCTTTTTTTGACGGTAATTGGTTTTTTAACCATCACTTCGCTAACTATCATGACTTCAGCCCCCTTATTATTTTTAGTTCATATATGCGAATTACAAAATAAAAAGTAATTAATGCTACCTTATTGTAAACCGTTTTCATTTTTGATTAAAGGGTAAGCGTAAAATCTTATTCCGATATTGTGAAAATAATAAATCGTATAACTTTTTTATTTAAAAAATAACAAAAGATTTTTATAGGAAACTCGAATTAGGTGTTTTTTGGAAACAAAATACAAGTTATTTTTTGATTTTTCTTTGATTGAGGGATATCTAATATTGGTTATCAGATTTTTATTATTTCGGAAATCCAAATGGTGAAATGGAAAATGCTTGAAAAATCGAATCAAAAAACATTAAAATAGCAAACAACTTTCCTGTCAAATTCCAATAAATGGATTTTAGTTTTTAAGGAAAACAGCAATAAGATTTAGGGGGAAGAGCTGGTAAAAATTCTATGTAATTGTGTAGAAAATATATATAATTTGTTTATAAAAAGTATTCTATTGTGTTTGTGCGTAAAACGTTGAAAGTTGACATGTCTTTGATTTCATAATAAGTTACGGTTTTTGGTATAAGACTTGCTCCTTATACCCTGGTTTATTGTCATTTTTATTAGAACTTTTTGTGTAGATATTTAAAGGATTGATGAAATACTCAGGATTTCCAAAAAAACAGGGCCTTTACGACCCCGAGTTTGAAAAAGATAGTTGTGGCGTTGGCTTTGTCGTTCATATGGATGGAAAAAGTGCCCATCAAACTGTCGTTGACGGTTTAGAGATATTGAAAAAACTAGAGCATCGTGGAGCTTGTGGTAGCGATCCATTAACAGGCGACGGCGCTGGCATTCTTATCCAGACTCCTCATAAGTTTTTCAAGAAAGTTTGCTCCTCTATTGATATTGAATTGCCTGCAAATGGGGAATATGGCGTTGGGCTGATTTTTTTATCGCAAGACCAGGCCCGGCGAGAAGCCAGCGTAAAAATATTTGAAAACAGTTTGTCTGACGAAGACTTGATTTTACTCGGTTGGCGCGATGTTCCTGTTGATAATTCCACGATTGGAATTGGCGCTAGAGAGGTAGAACCTGTGATCAAGCAGGTGTTTGTAAAAGCTAACTGCGAAATGAAGCCAGATGAGTTGGAAAGAGCCTTATTCTCCGTCCGTAAGTTCACCACGACTCATATCAGAGATGTGGGTTTGAACGACGACGAAAGTTTTTACGTTTGCAGTTTATCCTCCAAAACTCTCATATATAAAGGCCAGCTGATGTGCGATCAGCTGGAGACTTATTTCCTGGATCTGAAAGACCAGGATATGGAATCGGCTTTGGCTTTGGCGCATTCGCGTTATAGCACCAATACATTTCCGTCATGGAGTCGAGCCCAACCGTTTCGTATGCTAGCTCATAATGGCGAGATTAATACCGTGCGCGGCAACAAAAATTGGATGCACGCCCGGGAAGCTCATTTTGAAACTTCATTATTCAAAGATATCAAGAAAACGCTTCCGGTTATCAAGCCAGGTATGAGCGACTCTTCCGATTTTGATCACGCCTTGGAAATGCTTTACTTTGGCGGTCGTTCCTTGGCTCACTCTGTAATGATGATGATTCCAGAACCTTGGTCTTTTCACCAAACGATGAGCCAAGAGAGAAAGGATTTCTATCAGTTTCACGCTTCTTTGATGGAACCCTGGGATGGTCCCGCTTCCATTGCGTTTACCGACGGCGAAGTGGTGGGAGCTGTGTTGGACCGAAACGGTTTGAGACCTTCTCGATATTATGTAACAAAAGACCGAACTGTTATCATGGCCTCCGAAGTAGGGGTTTTACCTGTTGACGAAGCGAATATCGAATACAAAGGACGGTTGCAACCGGGTAAGATGTTTTTAGTCGATTTGAAGCAAGGACGAATCATTAAGGACGAAGAAATTAAAGAGCAAATTTGCGGTCAAAAAACATACGGTCAATGGTTAAAGGATAACCAGCTCAATTTAGAAGATATTCCAGCCCCAAGCTCTGCTTTTAAACCCAATTTGGAAACTCTAGCGCAAAGGCAGAAGGCTTTTGGCTACACGATTGAAGACACGAAAATGATCATGGCGCCCATGGTGAGTACCGGAATGGAAGCGACCGGATCCATGGGAAACGACGCTCCTTTAGCTGTTATGTCGGAGAAACCTCAGCTTGTTTTTAATTACTTTAAACAATTATTCGCTCAAGTGACGAACCCGGCCATCGATTCCATTCGGGAGATGCTGGTCATGTCTATGGAAGCGACTCTCGGTAAAGAGCTGAACTTGTTAGAAGAGAGTCCCGAGCATTGTAAAAAGCTTAAGATCCAAGAAGCGGTTTTGACCTATGAGGAAATGGAAAAAATTCGTGGTTTGGATCAACCTTGGTTTAAATCTCATACGATTGACACGCTCTTTTTAGCGGCAGCGGGCGAAGCTGGCTTGCAAAAAGGATTAGAGCATATTTGCCAGGAGGCCTCCGATGCTATCCAAAATGGCGCGACTATTTTGATTTTGTCCGACAAAAATATGGACTCGGAAAATGCGCCGATTCCAAGTTTATTAGCGACGGCGGCAGTTCATCACCATTTGTTGAGAGAAACCACCCGGACGGATGTTGGATTGGTTGTCGAAACTGGCGAAGCAAGGGAAATGATGCATTTTGCTTTATTGACCGGTTATGGCGCTGGAGCGATTTATCCTTATCTCGCTTACGAAACGATAGATCAAATGATCAAAGATGGAGTTTATGTTTCTGACATTGACTTTGATACCGCCATTAAGAATTACGTGACTTCCACAAAAAAGGGTCTTTTTAAGATCATTGCCAAGATGGGAATTTCTACTATCCGTAGTTATCGCGGCGCGCAAATCTTCGAAGCTGTGGGTTTGAATCAGTCGGTTATCGATAACTATTTTACGGGTACACCTTCGAGAGTTGAAGGCATTGGTTTGGAAGCGATTGCAAAAGAAAGCGTCATACGGCATCGCCGAGCTTTCACGGAGTCTGGTATTTCCAGCCAACTCATGGATTTAGGAGGAAACTATCATTGGCGGCGCGGCGAAGAAAAGCACATGCTGAACCCCAATGCGGTCGCAACCTTACAACACGCGGTTCGAAGTGGAGATTACAAGCTCTATAAGAAGTTTTCGCAAGTTTCCGACAATGTCAATACTCGGAATAGCGCATTACGAGGATTGTTAAAATTCAAGAAAACGAATCCGATTCCCATAGACGAAGTAGAACCTGTCGAAGAGATTACCAAACGATTTTGCACGGGAGCAATGTCGATTGGTTCAATTTCACGGGAAGCTCACGAAACATTAGCTATCGCTATGAATCGATTGGGCGGAAGAAGCAATACCGGCGAGGGTGGCGAAGATTCGGTTCGTTATGTTCCCGACGCCAATGGAGATTCACGCCGAAGCAAAATCAAGCAGGTGGCTTCAGGACGGTTTGGGGTGAGTAGTTATTACCTTGCAAATGCGGACGAGATGCAAATTAAAGTAGCGCAAGGCGCAAAGCCCGGTGAAGGCGGTCAATTACCTGGTCATAAAGTCAGCGAGTATATCGCTAAATTACGCAACTCGACTCCGGGAGTGGGATTGATTTCTCCACCGCCGCATCACGATATTTATTCCATCGAGGATCTACAACAACTTATCTACGATTTACATAACGCCAATCCAACGGCAGATGTCAGCGTGAAATTGGTCGCTGAAGTCGGCGTGGGTACTATTGCGGCAGGCGTATCTAAAGCGCATTCGGATGGCGTTCTAATTGCCGGTCACGATGGCGGTACTGGAGCGTCTCCTCAAACTTCAATCAAGCATGCGGGTTTGCCTTGGGAACTGGGTTTATCGGAAACGCAACAAGTATTAGTTTTAAATGATTTGCGCGGCAGAATTCGGGTTCAAGTAGACGGACAGTTGAAAACGGGACGCGATGTGATCATTGGCGGTATATTAGGCGCAGATGAATTTGGGTTCTCGACAACCGCTTTAGTTTCCATGGGTTGTATCTTGATGAGGAAATGCCATCTTAACACGTGTTCAGTAGGCGTGGCGACACAGGACCCAGAATTGAGAAGAAAGTTTAGCGGAAAACCAGAATACGTGGTCAATCAATTTCAATTCATAGCTCAAGAAACTCGGGAAATCATGGCTGAGTTAGGAATTCGTAAGTTTGAAGACTTGATTGGTAAAGTAGAATTGTTGGATTCCGAAGACGCTGTCGACCATTGGAAACAACAAGGTATTGACTACACGAATATCTTACATAAACCGGATGTTCCCGAAACAGTAGCGATTCGTCATGTTACGACGCAAGATCATACGAACGTTAGAGAAGTTTTGGATAAAGAGATTATTGAAAAAGCCAAACCAGCTCTAGAAAAAGAAGAGAAGGTCCAACTTGAGTTTCCTATTGGAAATACAGATAGAACGGTTGGCGCTCAGTTGAGTTACCAAATCTCTAAAAAACATGGGGAAGAGGGACTTGAAGAAGATTCCATCAAAATTAAATTCAATGGATCTGCAGGACAAAGCTTTGGCGCGTTCCTAGCTCCTGGGATTACTTTTGAATTATCCGGCGACGCCAATGATTACGTTGGCAAAAGTCTTTCTGGCGGAAATGTGATTATTTATCCTCCTGAAGAGTCGACAATCGTTCCTGAGGAAAATATCATTGCCGGCAACGTTTTGTTGTACGGAGCTACCGCAGGTAAAGTTTATATGCGTGGCATTGTCGGCGAACGATTTGCCGTTCGTAATAGCGGCGCCCATGCGGTAGTCGAAGGCGTAGGAGACCACGGTTGCGAATATATGACAGGCGGTTTGGTTGTCGTTTTAGGCAGAACGGGCCGAAACTTTGCGGCGGGAATGAGCGGCGGTATTGCCTATGTTTGGGATAAAGATAAAGAGTTTGAATTGAATTGTAACTTAGGTTTAGTTGATTTGGAGCCGGTTGAGGAGGAAGAGGATAGCGAAACGTTGAAGGTTTTGATTCAAGATCATTTGCGTTTCACCCAAAGCGTTGTTGCGCAAGACGTCTTGGATCGATGGGAAGAGGTTCTTCCTCAATTTGTAAAAGTTTATCCTCGCGATTATCGCAGGGTTTTGGAAGAACGGAAGAAAAAGCGAATGGAAGAATCGCTGGAAGAGGTTGCTTAATGGGGGCGATTAAAGGTTTTATGGAACATGGGAGAGAGACTCCCGAAGGTCGAGACGTAAAAGATAGGCTAAACGATTGGAAAGAGGTCTATCATGAAATGCCCGAACAAAAGTATAAAGACCAAGGGGCTAGATGCATGGATTGCGGGGTTCCTTTTTGTCAAAGTAATACAGGTTGTCCGCTTGGCAATATGATTCCGGACTGGAACGATATGGTTTACCGCGACCGCTGGGAAGACGCGCTCGCTTATATGTCCAAGACCAATAACTTTCCCGAGTTTACCGGAAAGATTTGTCCCGCGCCTTGTGAAGGAGCCTGTGTACTGGGTATTACTGAACCTGCCGTAACCATTCGCAATATAGAAGAAAAAATAGCAGAAGAAGGTTTTGCCAGGGGATTTATTAAACCAAGTCCGCCACTCAAAAGAACTGGGAAAAAAGTCGCCGTAGTTGGTTCGGGCCCAGCGGGATTAGCCGCCGCCGATCAACTCAATAAAGTGGGACATAGCGTCGTTGTATTGGAAAAAGACGATCGAATTGGCGGTCTATTAATGTATGGGATTCCTAATTTTAAATTAGAAAAAGAAATTGTCCAGCGCCGCATTGATGTCATGGAAAAAGAAGGCGTTGAGTTTCGCCCGAATTCCCATGTTGGCGGAAACGTGAAAATTGAAGATTTACAAAACGATTTCGACGCCGTGATTTTGTGCGGTGGAGCGCAACAACCAAGAGATTTGCCGGTCGAAGGAAGAGACTTGGATGGAATCCATTTTGCGATGGATTTTCTGCCACAACAAACTAAGCGTTTGCAAGGAGACACGATTCCAGAGTCTGAAGCGATTACCGCTAAAGATAAAAATGTGTTGGTCATTGGCGGCGGCGATACGGGTTCCGACTGTTTAGGCACATCGTTACGGCAAGGCGCTAAAAGAGTCGATCAATTTGAATTATTGCCTGCTCCTCCTGAAGGTCGAGCTGAAGGTAATCCATGGCCCAATTGGCCGCAGATTTACCGTGTTTCTTCTTCCCATGAAGAAGCGATTGATGAAGTGCGCGACTTTTGCGTTATGACCAAGAAGTTTTCCGAAAAAGACGGAAAAGTTAATAAAGTGCATGCCGTGAAAATTGAGTTTGGCGATCCCGATCCCAAAACGGGAAGGCCTTCAATCATCGAAGTTCCCGGGTCGGAATTCGAACTGCAAGTGGATTTAGTCTTATTGGCGATGGGTTTTTTAGGCCCTATCCGCGGCGGTATGATTGAACAGTTAGGCGTCGATTTAGATGGAAGAGGCAACGTTGCCTGCGATGGAAAAAAGATGACCAGCGTTCCCGGAGTATTTGTCGCCGGAGATATGACGCGCGGTCAATCTTTGGTTGTATGGGCGATTGCCGAAGGCCGAGAAGCCGCTCGCGGAGTCGACGAATACCTCATGGGTTCCACCATCCTACCTCACAGCGAGTTTTTGTCGGTTTAGCCGAACTTGCTTAAAGCTTCAAAATATTTCTTCTGCTAGGTTTATTTCTTAGTTTCATAAGATCAAATATACCGCCCTTTTATTTTAAGGACTATTTATTTGACGTTGTAGAAATAATGAGTTTTTGCATTTCTATGCGTGCATTAAATATTGATACATCATAATCCAAGTTTGATTTCTTACATTATCAAGTTATGATATTTGAACGATCAATTTTGAAGGAGCGAAGGGATGAGGGGAGCGGGCGGAACTAGCGGCGGCATAGGTCAATTCTTTTTAGGTTTCATCATGATGTGTGGCGGTTTTTATATGTTGTTAAACTCCATCACCGTGACTTCTGGTTTTGGTATGGGCTTGAGAATTTTCGCCATGGGCGCTTTTGGAACTAACTTCGGAATAACCAGCGGTATGATAATGATTCCTTTTATGTTTGGCGTTGGAATCGTTTTTTACAACTCGCGCAATCCTATGGGTTGGCTTTTAACCGTGGGTTCTTTGGCGGCATTAATTTTTGGAGTGATCGCCTCGATTCATTTTAGCTTTAGAGCGATGTCCGCGTTTGACCTGATTGTAATACTGGTGTTAGCAATGGGCGGACTTGGTTTGTTTCTAAATTCCTTAAGAAATTTTGAAGAACGAACTCGATAGATTTCTTTTCAATGCCCTCCCTCTACCGATTGCATTATTTTAATTCTGTCTCCCCCTTTTAGATCGACTTCCTCATTATCAAACCCTTTTCTGTTCCCGCTAATACCAATAATGAATCCATCATTTTTCCCCAACCATTATCTTTATAGTTATGAAGTCGGTATTTAGATACTTACTTTAAACCTACCTACGATTTTATTTTTTACCTTTAACGAGCGATCTCAAAATAATTTTTGTCTAGTAAAAAAATATTTCGCTCAGTCGAAAAAAGAGTTGGCGTTTTAAATCTCGTAATGATTTTTTTTGTGAGACAAATATGCCTATTGTCGCATATCTTCTCATTTTGTCGAAAATTTGGTTCATTTTGATTCAATGGTCTCAATTTGATTCATCGTTAAAAAAAATTAATGTTTTAAAAAATTTGGTAAATCGAAAATCGTTGAAAAACCCCTAATTATTAGATTATCGATAATTTGGTATGCTAAATGCTTTAAGTTAACCGAATTGTTAAGTTAATTTGAATTCAATAGTTTGATTTTGGGTGACTTAAAAATCTTTTAGAATTTTTTCTAAATAGACTCAAATTTCTTTTATTTGTCTTAAAACTCATATCTATTTAACGAATCTTTAATCAGCCTTTATCTGAAGGATAAGTGATGAAATTAAAAAGTTTACTCTATGGGGTCTTAATATTGGTTTTCGCTTTTGGCGCAAGTTCATCTGTTTTTGCTTATCCTGGTTCTGATATTGAGAGTAGTCGTCTTTTGGGTTATAAAAAAGAGAAGACAGGCTCAAGTATTCATTCTTCTAATAAGAGTCAAATTAAGAATGATTTTGGCAAAACCCCGTTACTTTTTGAAAAAAACTTTGGGCAAGTAAATAAAGAAGTCCAATTTTTGTCTAGAGGACCTGGATATAACTTATTTCTGACATCCAATGAATCTGTCTTGGTTATGACAAAAAAATCGATACATTTTGACGATAAAAAAGATCCTTTAAAACCAACATCAGAGCTGAATTCTAGGGAATTAGAGTCTATCGCTGTTAGGATGAAATTGGTTGGGGCTAACTCATCTCCCGTAATTAATGGGAAGAACAAAACAGAAAGTAAAACGAATTATTATAGGGGAAGCGATTCGTCTAAATGGATAGCGGGAATTTCTAACTATTCTAAGGTCGAGTATGAAGAGGTCTATCCAGGAATCGACGTTGCTTATTATGGGAATAACCGACAATTAGAATACGATTTTATTTTGGAGCCTGGAGCCGACCCGAATTTAATTCGTTTATCGTTTGAGGGAACTGAAGATCTTTCCATTGATACGCTAGGTAATTTGGTTTTAAAGACAAAAAATGGCGAAGTGATCCAAAAATCCCCTTTGATTTACCAAATGGTAGATTCCAAACGCAAAATAGTAAAGGGCGGTTATGTTTTAGACAAAAATGACCAAGTAGCCTTTAAGGTTGCCGATTATGATTTAACCAAAGAGCTAGTCATTGATCCCGTTCTTGTTTATTCAAGTTATTTTGGAGGAAGCGATACAGATGTGACGTATGGAGTTGCCGTTGCTCATATTTCCGGTAGCCCCGCTTCTTTTTTAACTGGGTATACTTTTTCCACCGATTTACCCAATAATACAACGCCATCTTCAATTCCAGGCAGTATCAATGGTTATGTTACAAAACTAAACTCAACCGGTTCAGCTGTTGAGTTTACAACTTATATTGGGGGCAGCGGTAACGATCAAGCTAACGGTATTGATGTGGACGATTCTGGTAATGTTTATATTACTGGTTTGTCCTCTTCCAGCGATTTCCCAACGTTAAACGCCGCTCAAAATAGTTTAGGTGGCTCCATGGATGCCATGGTGGTAAAGCTGGATCAAACTGGAAGTATACTTTTTTCTAGTTATTTAGGAGGAACCGGTTCTGAAGTAGGCTATGGCATTGCTGTCGATTCATTGGGGAATGTCAATGTTTCAGGTTATACAACCTCTAATAATGGAACTATCGCAGACAACGTTTCTAATGGATTGGGTTATGTTGGGGGGACCGACGCTTTTTTAGTTCAGGTGGATTCCAGCGGCCAATTTAATTTTTCGGCTATACTTGGCGGAACAGGAAGTGAAAGTGGGCAAAATGTAACGGTAGGCCCAGATCCATCTTCAGGTGACGAAGCGGTTTTTCTTACGGGTTATACGTCGTCGACAAATTTTGTGACGGCCTCTCCCTTACAACCCACTTTTGGTGGAAATCTGGATGGATTTTTGGCCAAATTTAGCGGTTCTAATTTGGAATTTTCTACATACTTAGGCGGATCAAGTTCGGATCATGCGAGAGGAGTCGCCGTTGACGACAATGGCAACGTGTTTGTATTTGGAGAGACAAACTCAACAAATTTTCCTTTAGCAAATCCCATTCAAAGTTTTAAGGCTGGTCTCGCCGATTCGTTCGTCACAAAAATAGATCCAACAGGTTCCTCCCTGATTTATTCCACTTATTTAGGAGGATCGTCGCAAGAATTTGGTTATTCAATTGACCTGTTGTCTGGTAGAGCATTTGTTGCTGGATACACCGAATCTTCCGATTTTCCAACATTAGATCCCATTCAAAATCCTGGCGGTAATATCGACGGTTTTATTTCGGTACTGGAAACTGACGGTTCCTTGTTGTTCTCAACGCACTTTGGCGGAAGCGCTAGCGACCGCATTAATTCGGTTGCTACCCAAGTTGAAACTAGCGCTCAATCTACACAAGAAACATACGTTTATATTGCAGGAAATACACAGTCCACCGATTTAGCAACCGTAAATCCCTTACAATCAAATTTTGCTGGCGGTCAAGATGGTTTCATTGCCAAAATTGAGCTAGCCGGAATGACGGTGCTTCCTGGCCAAATTACGGTCACACCAAGCTCAAGCCTTAACGCTAGTGGCTTTGTGGGAGGACCTTTTAATCCAGATTCTCAAATTTATACTTTAGAAAATATCGGACAAGAAGACATTGATTTTGATTTTAGTTTTGTAGGATTCGGCCATGATTCTGCGGCAAACTCATCTTCCGATTGGGTTGCTTTTGATTTTATTGGAAATACTCATGATTCTCAATCAAATCAAACGACAGCAACTTTATTAACGCCTGGAGCGCAAGGTACTGTAACTGTTTCAATTTCAGATCAAGCCGACAATTTACCGTCTGGATTGCATAGCGCAACCCTCAACATAATTGACAACAGCGATAGTTCTATAATCACAACACGCGATGTTTCGTTGAATGTTAAAAAGCCAGCAAATTTAGAAATTACTCCAGTTACGGGATTAATATCTGAAGGTTTAGAAGGAGGACCGTTTAGTCCTAACTCGGAAAACTTTAATTTGTCCAATACTGGCGATGAAGGTCTTGATATTTCTTTTACTAAGTCTCAGGAATGGTTAACGTTTGCTTTTATGGGCGTAAGTCATGATTCTGCCGCAGTTACGTTATCCAGTACCATACCGGCGGGAAACTCGGAACCTTTGGTTATATCCGTAAATGATAACGCCAATAGCTTGGTTCCGGGGACCTATAATGAAACGGTGACTTTTAATTATTCTTCTAGTCATGTTTCAGGGAGTACTTCAGGCAATGTTTCAGGAAGCCAAACCAGACCCATATCTTTAACTGTTAAAAAACTTGGAGATTTAACTCTCACATCTACCGGTCATTTGGCGGCTTCTGGAGAAGAAGGAGTTGGACCGTTTGTTCCCTCGCCGGTTACTTATACCCTTACCAATACTGGCGAATCGGATGTGAACTACTCCATTACAAAAAACCAGACTTGGGTTAGTGTTTCGCCCTCTTCTGGAATCCTCACTCAAGGGAATAGCGTTATCGTTTCCGTATCGGTTAACGCTGCCGCCGCGCTCAGTTTGGCGGCTGGGCTTTACGCGGATACGGTGACAATTACAAATACCACTAATGGCTTAGGTAATACCACTGTACCGGCAAACTTAACAGTTTTAACTCCAGGGACTTTGGCGGTCGCGGGTGGTGACTTAACTTCTACTGGAGAATTTGGCGGACCGTTTACCCCAAGTGGGAAATCATATAATCTATCCAATATTGGCGAAACCGATCTGACATACTCGATCAGTAGTTCTTTAAACTGGGTTCATATTTCGGGAGCTACAGGAACAGGAACTATTTCACCAGGACAAAGCGTGAGCCGTTTCGTCATTATAGGTTCGGAGGTCGATTCCTTCCAACCTGGAACCTATTCGGGAGGAATAGATTTTGTAAATACACAAAATGGTAGAGGCACAACAGCGGCGAATGTTAGTCTGACTGTTTCCGACACCACTCCGCCTGCAGTGACTGCTCCAGCGGCAGTGACAACCGAAGCTACGGGAGCTCAAACCATAGTTACGCTTGGAACAGCCACGGCGACTGACTTAGTTGATGGTTCAGTAGCGGTTACCAATGACGCGCCATCAGGCGGTTTCCCGGTAGGAACCACTACGGTTACTTACACTGCGATTGATTCCTCTGGTAACACAGGCACGGCAACTCAACAAGTGACGGTAACCGATACCACGGTTCCAGTTGTTACGGCTCCAGCGGCAGTAACGACGGAAGCTACAGGCGCCAGCACGACAGTAACTCTTGGAACGGCGACGGCGA
>CAZMZH010000023.1:46800-60619 GCA_964570665.1 uncultured Nitrospinota bacterium
CCGAAGCTACAGGCGCCAACACGACAGTAACTCTTGGAACGGCGACGGCGACCGACTTAGTTGACGGTTCAGTAGCGGTTACGAACGACGCTCCTGCAACATTCCCAGTCGGTACCACTACGGTAACTTATACGGCGATTGATACGGCCGGTAACAGCGGTACGGCTACGCAACAAGTCACGGTTACAGATACTTCTGGTCCAACAGTCACGGCTCCAGCGGCAGTAACGACGGAAGCTACAGGCGCCAGCACGACAGTAACTCTTGGAACGGCGACGGCGACCGATTTAGTTGACGGTTCTGTAGCGGTTACGAACGACGCTCCTGCAACTTTCCCGGTCGGTACCACTACGGTAACGTATACGGCGGTTGATACGGCTGGTAACACAGGCACGGCAACACAACAAGTGACGGTAACCGATACCACAGATCCAGTTGTAACGGCTCCAGCGGCAGTGACGACCGAAGCTACAGGCGCCGGCACGACAGTAACTCTTGGAACGGCGACGGCGACCGATTTAGTTGATGGTTCTGTAGCGGTTACGAACGACGCGCCTGCCACCTTCCCGGTTGGATCGACCATAGTCACTTGGTCCGCAACTGATGCAGCAGGTAATATTGGTACAGCCACTCAAACAGTGACCGTCACCGATACAACTAATCCGGTTGTAATACCACCTGTTGATATTACCGCTAAACCAAAGGGAAATGGTTTGACTCAAGTTGATATTGGCCAAGCAACCGCAACCGATAACGTTGAGGTGACATCGATTACAAATGATGCCCCATCAGCAGGATTTCCGAAAGGAATTACTATTGTTACCTGGACTGCAGCCGACGCCGAAGGTAACCAAGGAACCGCTACCCAAACGATTAATATCACTAAAGGTGGCGGTAATGGTGGGGGCGGTAATGGTGGAGGCGGTAATGGTGGAGGCGGTAATAATTCGAGAAATAGTAGGTAATAAGATAACGCTAGGTTAATTAAAAAGGGCGGGACGGAAACATGGTTTTCAATACGTCCTAATAAAGGGAATTTAGCTCCAGGAAGTTTCGTTAGAGTAAGAATGAAGATAAAGAATAGCGCAAACAACTTGTCTACCGGGGTTTATTCGGTTCCAGTTCTCTTTCAAAATAAAACTGATGGAGATACAACCCGTCAAGTTACTTTAACGGTAGAATAATAATTTTGATTTGAAAGCTGATTCAGGAATAGAGTTTCCTTCTTAAAGTAAACCGAGAAGGGGACTCTTTAGTTAAAGTCGTTTAAAGTTTATTAACCTAAGCTTTTTCAAAAACAGAGGGACTATGAAAAGGTTATTATCATTCAGTTTCTTTATCTTTTTTGTGTCATTGATTTCAATCCAATACGCAAGCGCCGACTTCCTAATCCTCCCGGAAAATGGGATTAATTCCATTAAAAATGAAGAAATGCAAGTATCGCCGGAAGGGATTAATCTCCATGTCAAGAATCGTCCTTTGTTTAGTGTTTTACAGCGTTTACAAAACGAAACAGGAATTCGATTTAAATTAAATGATGGACTCATAACCGAAAAGGTCACGGTTAATATTACGGCTCTTAATTGGAAATCGCTTGTAAGTAAGCTTCTTGGAAATTTTAGCAAATTGGAATTGTGGGGACCTTCTCTTGAAACCAGTTCCATTCTAGTTTTAGAAAGGTCAGAGTGGAATCCTGCTCCTTTGCAAAAAAGCGCAGCTTTTAAAAAACAAGCAGGCAATACAAAAAAAGCTCGGTTTAAATCAAAACGAAAACAACCAAAAGTTTTTCCAGCTTCAACATCCGTAGAAACCAAAGAGATTACATTAGAAATGATTCCACATGCATTGATTGAACCTGGGTTTATTCCATTTTTGGAATCTCAAGGTGTGGAAATTCCTCAAACGTTAAAAGCCGATTACCAAAATTATAATTCAGAAACAGAAGACTCCAAAGTTTTACCGCATATTTTTGTCGACCCATTGGTTTTTACTTTTTTAAATTCGAGAGGAATACAAGCTCCAACATTTTAAAATGCATCTCTAATAATTCGAAATTTTAACTTACGGCAGCTCGCGGCCAATAGCAGTTTTTAGAGGCGCTCTAAAGTTATAATATTTCGCTCAAACAAAAAAACGCTCAATATAAGAGCGTTTTAATGTATGCGGATAAAATTATTTTGCCTAAATTTTTTTAATAACTTTAATGAAATAATTTATGACTCCTTCCTCCGTTACTGTCTGTCCCCTCTAAGTCTTTGTTTTTCGTTTCGAAACTTTTCGCGCATTTGTTTATTATTTTCTCGAAAATTTTTCATTGCGGCTTTATTCCGTTGTCTGCAAGCTTTTAAAGCTTCCCGCGAGTTAGCCGATCTAACGCAGCTTTCAAAGGCGTTGATAATTCTTTTTTTATTTTGAATACGTTGCAGGATTTTGTTTTTGACGTCTTGAAGGTTTTTACCTCTTCCATCTTGCTGAGCCAGAGCGGTTCCTTGGAACAAAAAAATTGCAAACAAAATAAGTACTATTTTTTTCATTTCTTCTCCTAGGTCTGATCTTGTGGGTTATTTAAATATTAGAACATAGAACTAATGGAAATATCATTAGGAGAGTGTAGGTTGGGAGGGAAATAGGAAGCGTTTAGTAAAAAACTAAGCTTGTAGACCTCAGATTATGAGTTTTCATAGGATCCACCTCGTGATGATTGGATATCGCTTCCTTTTCCAATATTGAGAGAGGGGTTTGAGAGATGGGAATAGATTAACTCCCTCGACGTTTGTCGAGAGAGTTAGGTAGAAAATTTAATGGCTTGTGAATAACGACTTAAATTCGCCGTAACCTTCAATTTCGAGTTTTTCTGCCGGCACAAAGCGTAGCGAAGCCGAGTTTATACAGTATCTTTTTCCTGTTGGTTTTGGGCCGTCAAGAAATAGATGGCCCAAATGAGAATCGGCATTGGTCGATCTTACTTCGGTTCTTACCATCCCGTATGCAGTATCCGATTTTTCAAAAACATTATCGTACACTAAAGGACGAGTGAAAGAGGGCCAGCCAGTTCCAGATTTGAATTTGTCTTGCGAACTGAAAAGCGGTTCTCCTGAAACGATATCTACATAAATTCCAGCTTTTTTATTATCCCAGTATTCGTTAGTGAATGGTCGTTCGGTAGCGCTTTTTTGAGTGACGTCATATTGCAGGCTTGTTAACTTATTCTTTATTTCTTTTTGAGAGGGTTTAGAGTATTCATTGGTCATTTGAGCAGTTTTCTTGGGTTTATAAATTTTATCATCTCCCCAAACTCTGTCGATGAATTGGTCGCGTCCCGAGCCGAATCGGTACATATGATAACGGGTAGAACTCTTTTTATAAAAATCTTGATGGTATTCCTCGGCTGGATAAAAAACTTCGGCTTTTCTAATAGGCGTTACGATTGGTTTTTTGAACTTACCGCTTTTAGCCAAAGCTTCTTTAGATTTTTCCGCTAACATTTTTTGCTCATCGTTATGGTAAAAAATCCCCGAAGCGTATTGCGTTCCTCGATCGACAAACTGGCCGCCTTCATCGGTAGGGTCGATCATTCTCCATAAAGCTTCTAAAAGATCTGCGTATGAAACTTTAGTGGGGTCGTAGTGAACTTGGACCGCTTCCACATGACCGGTAACTCCGCGCGCCACTTCTTTATAAGCTGGATTTTTTTTGAATCCGCCGGTATAGCCAGAAATAGCGTCAATCACTCCTTCGACTTCTTCAAAGGAAGACTCGGTACACCAAAAGCAACCGCCGGCAAAAGTAGCGATTTCGGTATTAGCTGAGGAATTTGTCGGATCCATTTTTTTCATGGAATCTTTTGATCCGGATGCGCTAAAACTTGTCATCGCCCAAGAAAGACCAAAGAGTAGCGAAAAAAGAAAAGCTAAATAGGTTGTGTAAGGTTTATTCATTATTTATCTCCTCGACAAGGTCGTATATCTAATGATTTGTTATACCAAGTTCTTTGCCTATTTGTCGGCTTGCATTTAAAACCCTTACATACATTTTAATAGAATTTAGTTCTGAACGTTGTCCAAAGTTTGGAAAAAGGAATAAGCTGCCCTTTTACAAAGCTTTTAATACAAATTCTAAGCTTGCAATGGCGGATTTGGTTAGTGGGTTAAATAATATCCATAAGTCCCATGCGGCCGCCCATCTCTGTTAAAAGTTCATTTTTTAATTTTAGCAATTCTGGCGCGTTGAGATCGGGATGAGTTTGAAGTAGATCTTGGGCTTCCTTACGCGCAATTTCTAAAACTTTGATATCTCTAATTAAGTTGGCTACTTTAAGATCGGGTAGTCCCGATTGACGAGTTCCTAAAAAGTCGCCGGGGCCTCTAATTTCCAAATCTTTTTCGGCAATGTAGAATCCGTCTTGGGATTCCTGCATCGCTTCCAATCTAGCCTTTCCCTCGTCGCTCAATGGATAATAGGCGACAAGTAAGCAATGAGACGCGTGTTCGCCTCGGCCAATCCTTCCGCGAAGTTGATGCAATTGCGATAGTCCAAATCGTTCAGCGTGTTCTACGATCATCAAGGTGGCGTTGGGGACGTGCACTCCTACTTCAATGACGGTAGTGGCGACCAGGGCTTGAACTTTTCCCTCTTTAAATTCCGCCATGATTTGTCGTCGATCGGCAGATTTTATTTTACCGTGAACAAGATTGGCATTTATATGAGGAAAACGTTCTTTAATATATTCGTAAACTTCGGTCGCCGTTTTTAGATCCATTTTTTCCGTTTCTTCGATTAATGGACAAACAATATAGGCTTGTCTGCCTTTAGAAATTTCTTTAGCGACAAACCCGTATACGTCATCGCGTTTGTTTTCGGAATAAACTTGAGTTTTGATTGGTTTGCGTCCGGGTGGCAATTCGTCTATGAGAGAAACGTCAAGATCGCCATAAATAGTGAGAGCTAACGATCTTGGAATAGGGGTTGCCGTCATTACCAAAATATGAGGAGAAGTTCCTTTTTTATTTAACGCTTCTCTTTGTAGCACGCCAAAACGGTGTTGTTCGTCTATAACTGCGATCCCTAATCGGTCAAATTGAATTTCTTTTTGGATGAGAGCGTGAGTGCCGACGACGATGTGGGATATCCCCTCGCGGACTCTTTCTAATGCTTGCTTTTTTTCTTTTGCCGGCAGCGAGCCAGTAACAAGTTCTATGCAGATGCCAAGTTTCGCGCAGTCGCTAGATAGATTATGGAAATGTTGTTCCGCTAAAATTTCTGTAGGAGCCATGAGCGCTCCCTGATATCCATTGTCTACGGCTGTTAGTAGAGTAATCAAGGCCACTATAGTTTTGCCGCTGCCTACATCCCCTTGAATGAGCCGATTCATAGGAGTGGGCTTTTCCAAGTCATCCATGATATGAGCAAGAACTTTAGTTTGGGCGTTTGTTAAATCGAAAGCCAAACCTTGCATGAACTTTTTGATCAAAGGCCCCCTGGTATTTAATTTAAAACCTTTTGTAATATTTTTCGTTTGTTTGCGTTTATAAAAAAGAGCTAATTGAATGAGGAATAACTCGTCAAATACGATTCTTTCTTGCGCATTAGTTTTAAACCTGTTTAAAGCGTCTAAGGAATACTCCTCGCTAGGAAAGTGCGCTTCTCGAATTGCTTGCGACAGAGGAGGGAAGCCGTTTCTTTCAATAATATCTTGCGGTAAAAAATCATCCACTAAACCGGAATAAGTTTCTATGACATTATGAATGATGGATCTTAAAGACTTGAGGTGCAGACCTTCGGTGGTTTGATACACGGGAATTATACGCCCTGTTTCGACGCTGGAGTTTTCGGAGCCGTCGTCAATTTCGATAAGAGGATGGACTAGTTCTAAGCGAGAACCGGCGCGTCGATTTGGTTGAGGTTTTCCGGAAGCGATTACGCGCGTGCCGATTTTGAATTTGTCTTTCATGTAAGTGGCGTTGAATTGGTAATACTTAGCTCTGACAACTCCTGTTTCGTCTTGGAGAGCTATTTCAAAAACTTTTTTTCTCCTTCCAATATAGTAAGAACCTGTAGCGCTTATTTCAGCCGAAAAACTTATATGTTCACCCGCTGTTAAGGTCGATATCGTTCCGGTTTTTGAGCGATCCTCGTATCTAAAAGGGATATAGAAAAGACAGTCCTTGACACATTCCAGATTGCGTCTCTTTAAGGTTTCTGCTTTTTTGGGGCCAACTCCCTTAATGAATTGAAGCGAGTCTTTTAAAGAGGGAGCTTTTTTCTCCTGTGTTTCTTTTCCCATATACGATTTCCTAAGAACTAAAGAGGAGTCACATTATAAAATTTTCGGCGAGAATAAAAAAACTCTTTTCGCCTTATTTTTAGGTTTTAGTCGATTATTCGAAAGCTAAAAAGATGGTTGACATTGGTAGGTATACTCGGGTATTTCTGTAGATAAGGGGAAGTGGGTTTTCATTAAATTATAAGTTTATTTCATTGAAAATAATATTATGTTGAAGCTCGACGACATTACCGATGCGATTTTGGAATATCATCCAAAAGCCGATATCGACATAATTCTAAACGCTTATGTTTTTACCGCCAAAGCACATCGAGGCCAGAGCCGTAAATCTGGCGAAGCGTATTTATCCCATCCATTGGAAGTCGCTTATAACGTAACAAAATTGAAGATGGACGAAATCTCCGTCGCCGCCGGTTTATTGCACGACACGATTGAAGACACTATGACGACCGCAGAGGAGATTTTGGACGCATTTGGCGAAGAAGTATACCAATTAGTCGATGGATTGACGAAGATCAGTCAAATAGAATTTGCCAGTAGAGAAGAAAAACAAGCAGAAAACTTCCGTAAGATGATATTGGCCATGTCTAAGGACATTCGGGTAATCTTAATTAAATTAGCCGACCGAGTGCACAATATAAAAACTTTAGAATCTATGAAGGAAACCGCTCAAAAAAGGATTGCCAGGGAAACTCTGGATATTTTTGCGCCCCTTGCGCATCGTTTGGGTATTGGTTGGGTTAAAGCGGAACTGGAAAACGCGGCCTTCAAGTATCTAGATCGGGATAATTATTTATTAATCGAAGAACGCCTTCAGCAAAAACAGGAACAAAGGGAAAAGTATGTAGAGCGCGTTTGCGATATTGTTTCCGGGGAATTGGAAAGCGCCGAAGTTAAAGGCAGGATTATGGGGCGACCTAAGAATATTTATAGCATCTATTCAAAGATGGAAGGCCAAAATCTTGATTTTGACGAGATTTATGATTTAATTGGTATTCGGATTTTAACGGATTCTATTAAGGATTGTTATGCGGTCTTAGGAATGATTCATTCTATTTGGAAGCCGATTCCAGGTAAATTTAAAGATTATATTGCAATGCCAAAGCCCAATATGTACAGATCTCTCCATACAACCGTGGTGGGACCGGATGGGCATAGAGTTGAAGTTCAAATTAGAACCGAAGAAATGCATCTTATTTCCGAAGAAGGTATTGCGGCTCACTGGCATTATAAAGAGGATGCGGGTAGAAAACTGAAAGAGATGGACGAACAACTCCTTTGGGTAAGACATTTCCTTGAGGAAAACGAAGGCATTAAAAACCCCAAAGAGTTCCTCAGCGAGTTTAAGGTTAATTTGTACCCTTACGAAGTATATGTTTTTACTCCAAAAGGGGAAGTGGTTGCGCTTCCACAAGGAGCCACAGCTATAGATTTTGCTTTTCATGTACATACCGATGTTGGGTGTCATTGCATTAGTTCGAAAGTTAATGGCAGGATTGTTCCTCTCAGATATAAACTTCGTAATGGAGATCATGTAGAAGTATTTACTTCCGTTCATAAAGAACCGACCCGCGATTGGCTAAATTTTGTAAGGACATCCAAAGCGAGAGGAAAAATTTTAAACTATCTAAACAGTAAAGAAAAAAGTCGTAATCTGGAAACGGGTAAAGAAAAGTTGAACGCTGAATTGAAAAATTTCAATTTGGATTTGGATAAGGTCGCTAAATTGAAAGAACTAGAGGCTGCCGTTCATGGTTGTGGTTTTAATTCTTTAGACGCTTTAATTGTTGGCGTGGGATTGGGCAAACTCAACCCGCGATATTTTGCCGAAAAGATTGTACCGCGCGACCGATTAGATAAGAAAAAAGAAGAACCTAAAAAGCTAGTAAAAACTAATGATTCTATTAAGAAAACGAGATCTGGAATTTGGGTAAAAGGGTTCGATGGGGTTGGTTCTTTATTAATTCGAATGGGGAAATGTTGTAGTCCCGTTCCAGGAGACGAAATATTTGGTTATATAACTCGAGGTCGCGGTATATCCGTTCACACAGGCGATTGTCCAAGCGTTAGCTCTTTTAAAGGGGACAGCGACAGGATTTTGGAGGTTGGGTGGCATGAGGTATCCGAAACTCCATCTATTGTTCACGTTCAAATTGTTACAATGGATGAGCCTGGAATGCTAGCGACGATTAGCTCGGTTTTGGCTACCTTACAAGTAAACATTACGCGTGCTAGCGTTAACCAGGGGCCAAATAATAGAGCTTATTTTGATCTTTCTATCGAAGTGTCTAGCTTAGAACAACTTAATAAAATATTGGGCGAGATCAAAAACGTAAATGGCGTTATTTATGTTGAAAGAATAAAAGAACATCAAAGAAAAGCCTCTAAAAAGAACTTGGAGAAGATAGATCAGGATAAAAATGAAACCGATCAAAAAATCTCAAGCGCGCTTTAAAGCTTAGTTCTTACATATAGAATAAAATAGGGAGACGAATATAAGACTAGTAGGTGGGATTAAAAGGCTTTTTGAACTTTATCTGCTTTTAAACAACGAGAACAAACTTTTAAAGCTTTAATAGCTCCTTTAACTATAACCCTGAGTTTTTGTAGATTTGGGTTCCATCTTCTACGGGTTTTATTATTGGCGTGACTCACATTATTGCCAAAAAGTGGGCCTTTGCCACATACATCACAACGCTTGGACATCAAAAACTCCTTCGAACATAATTATTGTAAACTTTACCTGTAGATGCTAACATAGCTTCAAATAAGCGGCAAGGTAATTTTGTTATGCTGATTAAAAAAGACTCCAAAATCAACGAAATAATCCAGAGTTACCCACATACTATCAATCTTTTCCGCGAACTTAACATGAGTTGTTCGAGCTGTTTTGCGGTTCAGTTTGATACCCTTGAAAATGGGGCGTTAATGCATGGTATGGAAGTAAATAAGTTGATATCCCAAGTGCAAAAGCACATCCAAGGCAATACCTCTACCGTTGCTACCTTAATCCCAAAAGTTTAGTATTGGCCAATGCAATAACCAAAATTGCAGGCGCAATTTATATCAATTAGGCGCTTTAAATGCTAAACAAACCGCTTGTTTGGAAAATATTAAAACTGAGGAAGAAATTCTAAGAAAAGAAAAGTGCGAAGGAGATTAACTTATGGGGACGCTTTACTTAAGAAAAGCGCTTTCGGTAATGATATCTTTTAAGATCTTTTCGGCCAGTGCATCGCTATCCACACTAAAACTGCCTTCGGCGATTTCCTTTTTAATCCGATTAACTTTTTCAGTTCGAACGTCTGGGGAGTTTTTAACTACCTCTTGAGCTTGTTGAATTCCCTTAGCTTTTGAAGATAATACAATTTGTTCTGAAGTAGAAGTTTGCCCGGAAGTTTGGCCAGAGCTAGAACTTTGGCTAGTACTGGTTTTAATCGCTTGGTTTTTGGATATCTTTTCTTGTGCGATTTTATTTTTTGCTGTGAAGTCGTTTCCTGGAATTTCCATGGAATCCACCTTGCCTTTCCCTTAATTGCTGGAAAATGGCTGAAATGCCTATTTTTAAAGCTGTTACTAATTTTGTTTTGAGAGTTAAAACTTAATTTGTTTAACTCTTTGTTGTTCTTATCGGAGCTATAGGGAATTACTTGAGTAAAAAAGTAATTAAATTTACATTAAATTTTTTTTAAGAAAAAGGTCAAAATATCATTAAAATAAAGGTTTTCCGGCCGGGAGAGAAACGTCATTTTCCAAAAAACCATTGAAATTTCATGCCCTATTTGTTTCGTTAGACCAATCGGGCACTTTAATTTATTTCGGATCTATGAAAAAAAAGCGTAGAAACCCCATTCCTACGGTAGATATTATCATAGAATTTGAACAAAAGGGGATAATTTTGATCGAACGAGCGAACCCTCCTCAAGGGTGGGCTATTCCTGGAGGCTTCGTAGATTATGGAGAATCTCTAGAGCAAGCTGCTATTAGAGAAGCCCTCGAGGAGACCTCTTTGGATATCCAGCTAATTGGACAATTCCATACATACTCAGACCCCAAAAGAGACTCGCGTTTTCACACTCTTTCAACGGTATTTATAGCAAAAGCATCTGGAGCGCCTAGAGCTCAGGACGATGCAAAAGAAATAGGTGTTTTTGGTGAAAAAGAAATACCGGAAATTCTAGCTTTTGATCATTCTCGAATTTTAAAAGATTATTTTAATATTCGCAAAAGGAAGTCAGTTTGGGTACCTTCTATAATTTATTGATCTTATTAGGGTATGTTGAAAATGTTTTATAGGCTATTGGGCGCTTTGCTTTTTGTTTTTCTGGGTTACGGATTAGGCGAGGCGGCCTCCCAGTCAAAAAACTATGAAAAAATTCTTTGGAGTTATTTGGAAAAGGTCTATTCATTTGGCCCCAGGTATTCAGGGAGCGAGGGACACCAAAAACTACAGAATTTTTTAATAAATGAGGGAAATCGCTTAGCGGATTCTACACGAAGTCAAAGCTTTTTTCATAGACCAAAAGGTGGTTTACCTGTTCCAATGAATAATATTGAGTTCCGTTTTGAAGGGAAATTAAAAGGTCAAAAACCTATTTTATTAGGAGGACATTATGATACCCGTCCTTTTGCAGATGAAGAAGAGGATCCTAAAAAAGCGGTAAAACCAATACTTGGAGCTAATGATGGCGGGTCGGGAACTGCATTATTATTAGGATTAGCGCATTACTTTTCAAAAAACAAACCTTATCGACCCATCCACATTGTATTTTTTGACGGTGAGGATTACGGGGAAAAAGGTACCAAGTATTATTTTCTAGGCTCAAAATATTACGCTAAAAATTTAAGTAGGGAGAACTCGGACTGGCCTGCTTGGGTCGCGGTATTTGATATGGTAGCTGATAGAAATCTAGAAATCTATCGTGAAAAATATTCCATGAAAAATGCAAGCTGGTTAGTTGACGAAATATTTAACGCTTCCCGAAAAGTCGAAGGAGGCGACCGATTTATTAATGAACAGCGGTTTTCTATCCTGGATGATCATTATCCATTTATATTAAGAAACATTCCTTCTGTTCTAATAATAGATATGATCTATCCTGATTGGCATAAAGAAAGCGATACTCTCGAAAAGTGTTCCTCAAAAAGCTTATATACCGTTTTTAAGGTTTTTATAGAAACTTTAAATACTTTGGAACGGTTTCGTTAGCTAACTTTTGTTTGATTTGTAATATTAGGAACTTAGGCGGGCGAAAGATTTGCTTTATATTTGAAATAAAGGGGTGAATCCACTTGATTTACTAAATTTCCTATGGCATATTCAATTACTTTTTTAGATTTCTAAAATATCAAATACACCTCGCCTCATTCTCAATGGGGCTTTAACTCAAGAGGAGAACAAATGCGGTTTTACCAAACCATCGTTATTCTGCGTCCAGATTTAGACGACGCCCAAACCAAAGAAAACTCCGAAAAAATTAAAGGCTACCTCGCCAAATATAATGGCGAAATTGTCCGCATGGATAATTGGGGGAAAAAACGCCTCGCTTACCGAATCAAAAAAAATCGTTTTGGTATTTATTTAAATATTTGCCACAAATTAGATGGAAGCCAAGTTGATCCTTTAGAAAAAGAATTTCGGATAGACGAATCCATTCTTAAGTTTCTCGTTATTCGGTTAGAAGCCGACGAGTTTGAAAGGATTTGCGGGCAGCAATCTATTTTTGATGAAACAGAAAAGAAACCTGAATCCGATAAAGAGGATGACGATAAGAGCGTCGACAAAGAAGAGGACGAGCTTGAAGACGAAGCCGTTGAGGAGCTTAGCTAATGGCGAGTTTCAATAAAGTTTTATTAATGGGGAATTTAACCCGAGATCCAGAATTGCGTTTTACCGCAAACGGATCGGCGGTTGCCGGATTTGGGTTGGCTATTAATAGAAAATATAAGCAGGGAGACGATTGGAAGGAAGAGGTTTGTTTCGTCGATATAACCGTTTGGGGAAAACAAGCGGAAAACTGCGCCCAGTATTTAAATAAAGGGAGTGGGGCTTTTATCGAAGGCTACTTACGTTTGAATTCGTGGGAAACAGATTCGGGCGAGAAAAGAAACAAGCTGGAGGTTGTCGCTAATACCGTCCAATTTTTACCAAAAGGAGCGTCGAATAGAGATATGGGGCAAGGAGCGGATGGATTTGATGACGCAGCTCCCAAAAGCGACATTCCATTTTAGTATAAAACATTTAGGAGTTTTTAAAACATGGCATTTAAAGGAAAATCGCGTGGAAGACGGCGGTCATTTATTTCGCAAAAAGTGTGTAGGTTTTGCGTTGAGAAATTAGAATATATTGATTTTTTTGATATAAAGACTTTGAAACCTTTGATTTCAGAAAGAGGCAAGATTGTTCCATCCAGAATTTCGGGGAACTGCGCTAGACATCAAAGAAAGTTGACCTTAGCAATTAAACGAGCAAGAAATATCGCATTGTTGCCATTTTCTGTAGAGCGTTAGGTTTTGACGGATAATATTCCGATCAAAGAGATTTTTTTACCGGTTGCGGTAACTCTTGTAATATTTTTTGTTTCATTACTTTTCCCTCCTTTGGGGATAGTGATTGGAGTTTTTTCTCCCGTACCTCTTGTTTGGATTTATTTAAAGGGTGGAAAACAAATAGGCCTAGTCTGTTTGGTTGTTGCGTGCGCCATTATTTTATTTGCTTTTGGAGTTAGGTACGCTCTTTTTTTTATGGCCGAGTATGGCGTTATGGCTTTTATTCTGGGCGAAACGGTTCGGTTTCGTTTGCCCATTGAGAAGTGCATTATTTTTACCGCTCTTGGATCGGCATTTATGTCTGCCGTGGTTTTATCGTTTGCGTTTTCGACGGAAGAAGTTAGCTTGGAAGAATTTATCCAAGAACAAGTCCAAGTTCACGTCAAACAATCTGCGGAAACCTTTAAGACGATGGGAAACAAGCCAGAGGATCAAGCGGCTTTTGAGAAGATTCTTAATCGAATTGCCGATCTTCTAGCGATTGCATATCCCTCATTTATATTTGTGGGTTCTTTGTTTGGGGCTTTGGTAAATTATTCGGTTTCTCGATACTTTTGGAGAAGACAAACCAATGCGTATCCTTTTTTTGAGGAAAAATTCAATTCCTGGGTATTGCAAGAAAACTTTATTTGGGCGTTTATAGCGTCGGCAGGGATTGTTTGGTTTGTTCCAGAAGGAAGCTTATTTGGGATTGGAATAAACGGTTTGATTATTTGTTTGGCTGTTTATGTTTTACAAGGATTGGCGATAGCATTCCATTTTCTTGAATCCAAATCCGTGCCTAATTTTTTATGGGTTTTGTTGGTAGCGTTTGTTTTTTCTCAACCAATTTTAATTGGACTGCTAGTAGGCTTAGGAGTATTTGATTTGTGGGCCGATTTTAGAAAATTAAAGGTAGTTGAGGCGCCTCCACAAGATTATGATGAAGATCAAAATTGAAAATGTTGAATTTTTATTCTTGGAGTTTGTAGATTCATGAAACTTTTA
>CAZMZH010000024.1:0-59396 GCA_964570665.1 uncultured Nitrospinota bacterium
TTAAAGAGACATAAATGGATTTAATAAAAATTATACTTTGGGGATCATACAAGGCTCTCCAAATGAGGACTCCTCAAGGGTGACAGAGAGATATTCTATTATTTTAAAAACTAAGTTCATTTTTCTATTAGCCATTTAACCCACTCCTTAAGGAGAACTTCAAAAAAACGCAATCATGGAAAAACCAATAGAAGACTCCGTTCCCGTAAACGCCGAGCTATCTCGGAACAAACGCCCGAGAGCGCTTTTCTCTTTCACGCTTCCGCCTATATTACCTTGTAGGTATAAATAAATTTCATCCGTTAATGCATATTCAACCTGCGGAGCCCATTGGAAACTACCGTCTAACATGTCATAAAACGCAAACATCCTCCAAACAGTTGCAATGCCAATAGGCTGATCCATCTGGAAACCTATCTGGTGGATAGTTTGATCTCCTTGAAGATCGACAAAACTAAACCCCTTTTCAGTGGAAGAAATAAAATATTCTAGGAGTACATGAAGACCTTGTCCTAAATCAAACGTATAATCGGTTCCGAAAACAGAATCCACCCGAATCAATGATTCTCCAAAATTGCTTTCTAAATCAAATCGAGTTTCGTTCCAAAATCCAACCTCTAATTCGCCCTTAACATGATATCCAAACTGCGTTAGCTCTTTATCAAAATTGGCAAGATTTCTTAGATCGGAGACAGGATGGTATTGAAAAGCAACTCCGGTTTCCATTCCGCCAATCAAACCCTCCCAACGACCTCCAACAATCATACGGGATTCGCTTTTAGCGGGAACTAACCAACTTTGAAATGTCGTCGTTTCGTCCGAATGCCAAGTAAGCCGGAAACTATCGACTCCCACCGTCTGAGGAAAAACACTAGAAATAACGCGATTGTCATAAAACCCAAGAGGTCTGAATAAAGAACCCGCGCCAAAAAGAATTTGCTGTCTTCCCGCTCGGAGTTCTAAATTTTCAGTAGAGAGTCGAGCCCAAGCGCGAAAAAAATCAACATCCCAATCGTCGACGAACCCGGCTTTTTCCGAAGCGCCCCAGGCATTTCTATTGTCCACAAGGATTTCATAATCTAAAGACCAGGCAGGTTTTTGAATAAAATTACCATAGCCGCCAAGCCGAATTTCTGTGGCGGCGTCGTAATTTTCAATGCCCGAGGGGGAATCGGGAATCCACCTGGCGTCTGAGCGGAAACGCCCGTCAAAGTTATAATCAAACGCTATCGCAGCATCAACCACGATAGCGATAAAAACAAAAACCAACAGCGCCTCAAGGCTTTTATTTATGAAGCGCAAATTCATCTATTCCATTCAAGTCTTAAAATTTTGCGTAATTAATCAATCCAGGAAAAATCACAACAATTTTTTAAGGTAGGGAATCAATTGATCCGCTCCAACCGATGGCGTTCGGGCCAACAAATTTCCATCCGCGCCAATAATTAATACCGTCGGCATATCTCGTTGTTTATAAGCCTTGTGCACCGTCATATTCGGATCCAAATAATAGGGAAAATTAACTTGGGATGGAAAACCGTTTAAATATTTTGTAACGGCCTCTTTTGAATCTCCAGAAGTGTTAATTCCAATGATGGCCAACTTATCAGAGTTTAAGTTAGCCCTAACTTTTTCTAATTCTAGAGCTTGGTTCCTGCAAGGAACACAAATATGAAACATCCCTACTAAAACCACTTTACCTTTAAAGTCGGCAAGAGAAGCGCTTTTCCCATCCATAGATTGAACAGAAAAATCAGGGGCTTTATCGCCAGGTACTGGAGATTTCCCAAACGCCGTTCCCACTAAAAGAAATAATACTGTCCCGATCACTGCTAATACGCGCATAAATACCTCGGATTTAAAATTGATTTATTTCTAATTATTACTTCCAGAATATGGGATGGTTTTATAAATGTCAACGCGACATTAGATACTAAAGAGAAGTCACACAAAGAAAGAAACTTATATTTTCTTAAACTTCTTTAGCTTAACCCTTTTCTTATTGAAACAACCCATACGCGAAGTTAGCTGGACGTTCACGATAACATTTTATTTAAGAGTGACATTTTTTTATTTACCTCAGATCTTTCCTTCAATACACTATGGAACTTTGTAACTGTAGTATATTTTTTAACATGCGTATTATTTCGAATTACGATTCGATCAACTTCTTTTAAGATATTTCGAGAGGTTATGGATTTATTTGATAAAAGCTTAGAATCGCCTATTTTTGAAGAATTATGTTGTCAATCTTGGAAAATTTTATATTGTCATCTAGGTTTTTCAGATACTGAGGACGAACTTGTAGAAAACATTATCGGCTTTGATAAAGAGCCTGAAAAAAAACCTTCGTGGGAATTATTTTTACCTAAACTAAAAAAAGCTAAAGAAAATTGTCGGGACATATCGACTCTTGCCTCTAACTTTGAAGACGTAATACAAAATTCACAATTAATAGATAAATCTTATATAGCAAATATCCTTTTAAGAATTGCCGGTTCTCATTTAAATAAAGCTGCCGTTTATGAGTTTGGCATCCACGCCATTCAAAAAAATGAAAAGGATATAAGCTTAAACTTCAATAATAGATATTGGGATATTCAAAAAGACTGTATTAATTTTTTAAGCGTTCTTAGGATGAACATTGAAATCATCACTCATTCACAAACGGGGAGTTTCCAAAACCCCTTTCGAGAGGAATGAGAATTAAAAGTAGTTTATTATATCGAATCGAAGCGACCTTTCGGCTCGCTTCTAGAATTCTAAACTAAATTACCGGTATAAAAACCGAGATTCCTCCACGTTGGTCGGAATGACGTGCGGAGGGGGCTTTGCAACTCCAGTTCCTTTTTTAATTAACGTGCAAGGCTCGTCATACGCTCGGAATGACGAGCGGTGGGCACTTTGTTCGCAATGCTTTTTTTCGATCATCAATTAACTTTGGACTGCTCATAAACCGCTGCAGTCGGAATACCTCTCGGCAGTCTCAGGCCAAGCTCAAGCACAAGGGATTTTGCTTTTTCAGTTCTCTTTTCAATTCAATTCTGCGTTTTGGAAAAATCTTTATTGACGTCATATACAAAGGCAAGCAGTTCGGCGACAACTTGATAAACAGAGGGGGGAATTTCCTTATCAAGGTCGATTTGCGATAAAACCTGGACAAGATCGGGATCTTCTTTTATTGGAACGCCATTCTCATTGGCAACAGCGATAATTTTCTCCGCTATATTGCCGCTACCCTTTGCCGTTACTTTTGGCGACTTATCTTTTGAAGCGTCGTACCTTAGAGCTACGGCTGATTTAGCATTCGATTTTTTTTTCATGTTTTTATATCCACCAATCGTGTGGACACTTCTTTTAATGCTTGGTCGGTACTATCTTCCATTTCCATATCCGTTTTTTCTTTAACAGAAGCGTTTATCGACGCCGAGAATCCTAACTCTTCTAACTTCTTTTTTAAATCTTCACGGCCGGCGTCGATTGATTTCACTACATTTTGATCTTCTGAAGCAAAATCCGCAGCCAAGTTTTTTCCATTTAGTTTAGCGTCAATTCGTATATCCCCGATGGCCGATAGATTCAGCAAAAAAACCATATGAAAATCTTTTTTGTCGCCGATCTTTCCGCCTTCGCCCTCCCCGTCATCCCTAATAAAAAGTTTGGCGGTTCTTGTTTCGGGGGCATATGGATCTGGTATCTGCAAAACCAATGGGTTTTGTTCTTGTTTCGAAAACTGATTTGATAATTGCTGCAGTTCAATATTGTCTGAAGCTAATTTAACCTGTTGAATAGTTTCCGTAATGGTTCGCTGTGTAGGAGGAGGTATCCGGTCTCCTTCTTTAGCCAAATATTTTTCTAATTTGGTTTGTAACTCCATCAATTGCCCTTTTAAATCTTTCGACAAAATGGGTTTTTTATCAATCATTAAACCTTCATCAACGGCTTTTTTTACTTTCGCTTCGTAGTTAACTCCCGACCTATCCACTTGCTCTTTTATACGCGTTCCATCGGGAGTTGTTTGCTCGCGCGGAATCAATATTTTTAAATTATCGCGCAATCTTTGGACAACATCGGAATCGATTTTATACTTTCCTAAATCTGGATTTTTATTCAAAATGCTCTCCAAATTTGTCAGCATTTTGCCCATATCCTGTTTTGCGGGTAAATAGGATTTTAAAGTGGTCCCATCTATCTTTGGCCCTTGATTTTCTTGATTCAAGATTTGAAAGCTTAAACCGTCTTTACTTAGCGCGGTTTTTACCAAAACGCTTTCGCCAATGCGAACAGGTTTAGACTGTGCGGGTAACTGCGCTTCGACCTCGGTATTTTGGATTCTAACTCGAACTCTCCCCGAATCTAAAACTTTAGTCGCTTCCCCGCGCGCAACTTGCCCTGGAAGCAACTTTCCTTGTTCTCCCGTTTTGGACAGTTCTGAAGAGCTTGAGGAGTTAGATAATGTGATTTTTAAGGTAGTTTCCGGAGAAGTCTTTTGAGCGCTATTTTTTGCCTGAAGTTCTGGGTTGGTTTTTTCAGGAGAAATTTTTAAAACAACGCTTGGAGAGATTGATTCAACTTTCGCTTGAATTAGCTGGCCTTTAACCAAATTGGCTGGCGTTTCGGCAGAAACTTTCTGACCGTTTAAATCTAATAAGACTTTGCCGCCAGTAAGTACTTCCGCAACTTGCCCCTTAATGGATTGTCCTACCTTAATGCCTTTGACAGAATCCAATAATTTGGCAAAAGTTTCGTCCTTGGCAAGAGTTTTAATTAAATTTGGCGGTAACTCGTTAATGAACAAGTTCAGTCTTCGCCTTTCCTAAGGTTCAATGCCAATTCAATTTCTCCTAATGGCATTTTAGTTTTTTTAGAAATTTCTTCCGGAGAAAATCCTTTTTTCGCCAATCTTAAGGCATCTGCATACCGGTCGCCATCGCCAAGAATTTTTCGAGCTTCGGGCTTTTTTTTCAATTCGGAAGCAACGGTATTTAGATCTTCCATTGAAATGGACAAAGCTTTTTTCTCTTCTTCTAATCGGTCTAGCAGATCGGCGGTTTCATTTTTCTTAACTTCCACGCCTCTATTGATCTTATCGGAAACTTGCAACGCTTCCGTTACCAAATGTTCTAAAGAATCGCGAATTTGAATTAAGTCTTTTTTCCGATCAGCCCATTCCTCGCTTAAACGATTTTGCTTTTCGCGTGTGCTTTCAAACTCTTTACGGAATTTAATTTCGTTTTTTATAAATAGGAAACCAAAATAAAGCGCTCCTATAAAAAATACGTCTAGAATAAATTGAATAGTGGAGGCAAAGCTCATATGGGGATTTTTAAGCCCGAAGGTTAATCCGCCCGCCGTGATGCTTTTCAACTATAACGGGGGCTGGTTCTTCCACATTTTTCTCTTCCATTTCTGTGGCGACCTTTTTCTTAGCCTTAGATCTCAACCTGCCTTGTTTACCTTTTTCGTCGGGATTAGAAGCGTCTGATTCATAGGCATCTTCGGTCTCTTGGACTTGATTTCTTTTAATATCGTCGCTTTCAAGGTTCTCTAGCTCTAACTGTTGACCTACAACGCCCTGCTGTTGCTGAATGGTTTGTTGGACTTTTTCGACATGAGTACCCATTTGTATAACTTGCTGGGTATTGGCCGGTTCTATTGTAGGCATGGCAGGAATCCTCACCTTAAAGGACTATTACCTATTAATATACAACGATTTATACAATTATTCAATCTGCGGTTTTAAACTGGTTTAATAAAGAAAAATATCGCAAAATGTTTAAGCTAAAATTTTGGAATAAATTTCTTATCGAATAAAGAATAATTTTTCCATTATAAAGTTTATCTAATATACCTTCTTTGCCAGCCGTAAAACTTTTGAGCTAATAAAAATCTCTCCCGCTTTCGCCCTTCTATTATTTACTTCAAATCCGATTTTATTATTGTTTAAGATTAGGTTGATCATTCCTCCGCTTTCTGCAAAACCTTCAAACTCACCAATGATTAATACTTTTGATCCGCTTAACAGGGAAAGTATTTCCTTTAAGCGGTAACTTTCTGAAGCGCTAATGAAAACAATATGAGATTTTTGGAGGTTCTGATCTAAAACAAAAATTTGTTTTAAAATCAATTTTCGATTTTGAAAAGAGTCAACTTTTAAGGATTCAAAAGCTTGTTTAAGTGGACTATCTCCAATAACTGAAATAATAAAAGGGGAGAGATTATTTTCGAATTTATTAGGAGGCCATTCTGTAAATTGAGCAAAACGTTCAATAAAAATCGCTTTTAATTCATACTCTGTGGGCGACGCTATTCCAAGCGAAGGAACGAGAAAAATAACTATGAAAAACGAACTCAAAATTAAATGAGAAGTTTTTCTCCATAGCGTTCTTACCCTAACTAGAGGGAATTCAATATGAGGTATAAAGTAAAGCAAATTTAAATATCCTTAATTTCAAAACCTCAACGTTAATTTTCCAAAAATGCTTCGCTGTACAAGCGTGTTTTGAAATAAACTGGCGCCTTCTCCTTCTTTAAACTCAAGGTGTTCAGAGTCTTGAATATTCTGGGCCATTAAACTAAGGTCGACATTTGGCATAGGGGTCCAGCCTAGGCGAATATCAAAGCGAGTATAATCTGGAATATTTTGAGCTGGAAGGTCGTCTACATAATAAATTCCAAGATCTAATTGCAAGTTGTAAATTAAATTCCAATAGGATCTCACTTGCCATTGGTAATCCGGCTCGATGTCGTCTATATCCTTTGAACTGGCATTCAGCAAAGTGATAGAAGCGTTTAAATTCCACCATTCAAATACATTCCATTTGGCGGCGGCTTCCATGCCAAACACATCTTCATCTCTTGAATTATCAAGTAATAAAGGAAGAATTAGGTGAGGAGCTGGGGACGTTTCTAAATTAAAAGCGCCTATGGTCGAACTTCTAAAATCTTCATAATGATTAAAATAACCGGTAAGATCAAATAAGAGATTTCTTGTAGGTTGAACTCGATATCCTAATTCATATGCAGTTAGCTTTTCCGAATCATAATCATTGCTTCCAATAACGCTGGTAATGATTGGGAATCCATTCGGAACAGGGGTCGCGGCAATTCTAATTTGAGTTAAATCTCCATCCTCAAGCCTTGAAGGCGTTCTAACGGCTCTCGATACCGAACCCCAAACTGTATTTTTTTTGTTGGGAGTCCAAGCTAAACGGATGTTGGGTTGAGGATCAAAACCACTGAATCGATTAAATGTAAACTTGGAACCGAGAATAAGCTTTAAACGATCTTTTATTAAAGAAATGTCGTCCTGGACAAAAAAACTAAAATTGTTATAAACACGATCATCCGGTTCGATGATTAACGAAAAAGAATTGCCATAACTATCAGAAAGGGTGCGATTATTTACTCCCCAGATTAATTCCTGGTTTTCTGAAAATTTAAATTGATGCTGAAAATCAAAGTCGTAGGTATCGACTTCAATCCTTAAAAGATTTTTAAAATCCTTGTTCTCACGGTCAAAATAAAATTGCGCTCTGAAATTGGAACCATCTGAAAAGTTCCGTTTCCAAAGCGCCAGGAAATGTCCGCCTTCAAATTGATTACTATTGTCCGCATTGCTTACAAAAGGAGATACGGGGGAAGTGACAAGATTGTCGTCTTTAGTTCCAGAATCGCCTTCAAAATAATCTCCATCAAAGGTGATAAAGTCTTGATCGGTTACATTCCAATCGATCCGAAAACCACCTCGAGCGGCGTCCCAGTCGTCAAACGCTTCATTTCCCGATTCATTTTCATAGGCGTCGCGATCTAAATATTTGGCAAATATTTTGTAAGTTGCATTTTTTCCTAATTTCCCTCCATAACGAGCGGACCCAAATCCTTTTTCTTGATTTCCTCCACCTCCGGCAATCAATCCACCCAGGGTTTCTTTACTATTTTTGGTGATGATATTGATAACGCCGTTAACGGCGTTAGCCCCCCATAATGTCGCTCCGGGTCCACGAATGACTTCAATCCTTTTTATATCTTCCATAACTACATCTTTCATATCCCAAAAAACTCCAGCAAAAACAGTGTTGTAAACGGACCTTCCATCTACCAAAATCAGGAGTTTATTTGAAAATTCGCCATTGAAACCACGCGAGGAAATCGCCCATACATTGGATGTTTTTTGGGCAACTTGAATTCCAGGCGCCATCCTCAAAGCTTCTGGGACACTGTTAAAACCTGAGCGGCGAATATCTTCATCGGTGATGACAAAAACTGCAGCAGCGGCGTTGAATGCGCGTTCTTCCTTTTTAGAAACCGATGTAACCGGGGTTTCAATTAACTCTTCTAAACTGAGTTCTTTGATATCTTTTTTAAAGCTTAATTTTTCATCTGCTCCAAATACATCGTTAACTAAAAAAATAATTATAAGAATTGCCGGAATAAAGATCCCTTTATTTTTGGAAAACATAACCTCTCCAATAATTATGTTTGAAAGTCTTTTCAATTTTATAGTCAATTAAGAGTTTTACTAATTTTCGATCTAATTGCTAGCCAAAAAAGTTATTCTCACCTCAAAAAAAGAAAGTTACGTTGGAAATTCTTTTAAATTGTAATTACAAAAATTAAGGGGGGAAAATTATTTAGCTAAAAAACAATAGGGGAGAAATTAGTAAATATAAACTTATTTACATCTTTGATTTGTTCTATAAATTAGGAAAACAAAGGGGAGGATAAAACTACTTTACTACAAACTCGGTAAAAAGCACGTCTTGAATAGTACCGGAGCCGCTTGCCAACAAACTATTTGCTACCGTTACAATCTCTCGCTTAAGTCGTTCTTTAATTCTCATTTTATATCGAAGGTATTCTTTTGGTTTTTTTCTCTTTAAAAGGTTATAAATATTTTCTCGGATCGTTTGAATATTTTTATCCAACTCCTTATCCAGCTTTCTGTTACTCAAAACAAAAAAAAGTTTAATATTTACAAAGCGATCCGGTTCTTCTCCAGTCGCTTTCAGCGGCAATAAAAAAGGTTCTAATTGGTAAATATTAGCATTGAGGATTTTTGGGCCTTCTTCTGGGGCCTCTTCCTCGGAAATTTCTGGAATGGCAATTTCTTCTTTTTCCTCTTCAGTAATTTCAGGCTCGGAAAAAAAGAAAGAAACGACAATTCCTAAAAAAATAACAACCACGCCAATAATTATATATAGCTTATACTTCTTAACAAAGACAATGAGCTTCTTAAGAGTATCTTTAGACTCAGCTTCAGCCGCTTCAGCTTCGCCGAGCATTTTCTGAAGCTCTGCCGCCTCATCTACCGAATCTTCGCCGCCTTCGCCTTCAGGTTTTTCCTCTTCTTCTGCCACGATGCCCTCGTTTAAATTGGCTTGATCAAATCCCTAAAACGATTTAAAACTAAGTTTTTGGCATTGACTGCAACATCTCAGTTAACTCAGTATAAATCTTATCGGCTTGCAACTTTAAACTTTCGAAGTCATGATTATTATCTAAAACATAATCGGCAAATTTAATTTTTTCGCTTAAAGGAGCCTGGCTGTTTATACGTTTTAATATTTCCTCTTTGGTTAACGTGTCTCTCGTCAATAACCTGCTAATTCTCTCTTCATCTGAACAAGTAACCACAATATTTTTATCCATATTGCGGTAGTTTCCCGATTCGATCAACAAAGCAGCGTCGACAAAAACTAAAACCGGACCTTTCTTCTGCCTTATAGCTTCATATCTAATACGTTCTTCTTCAAATACTTTTGGATGAAGAATATTCTCTAATACTTTTTTCTTGGACGGATTTTCAAAAACAATACGACTCAATTCAGGTCTATCTAATTGACCGTCTTTTTTTATTACTTTATCCCCAAAACAATCTTGGATTTCGCGTAAGGCAGGTTTGCCTGGTTCCACTAACTCTCTACAGATTAAATCTGCATCTAAAATATGACCGCCATTTTTCTTAAATATTTCAGCGGCGGTAGACTTTCCCGACCCCATTCCGCCAGTCAAACCAATTAGCAAAGACAAATAACTACCTCTCCCAATTTAATAAACCTAAATTCCTTCTATAAAATTAGGCCTAATCACTTAATTTTGTAACGATGTCGCTCTGATATTTTCCAAGACCGAGCCATATAATTTTATTAGCTTTTTTGTTACAGGTCCTACTTTACCATTCCCAATAACTCTATTATCGATACGATAAACAGGCATAATTTTTTTTATACTTCCAGATAAAAACGCTTCTTCCACGCGGTCCAATTCTTCCGGGAGCCATTTTCCTTCTTCGACTAAAATACCGTTTTCATCGGCCAGTTTTAAAATAATCTCTCGCGTAATACCGGAAAGAATGCCGCAATCCAAAGATGGGGTCAATAAAGAGCCATCTCTTATCATAAAAAAATTACTTGTTGTGCATTCCGTTAAGTAACCTTCATGATTCAACATTAGCGCGTCCTTAGCGCCGCCTTTGATCGCTTCTATTTGAGCTAAAACGTTATTCAGATAATTTCCAGTTTTGATCCCTGGATTAAGGGCGTCCTTAGAATTTCTTTTGATGGAAACTAATGATATTTCGACTCCATCTCGATAATATTCTTTTGGAAACAATTTTAAGGGGGTGACATACAACAATATATTTGGTTTGTGGCAAGACGACGGGTCTATATCAATTTCGCCTTCGCCACGAGTTACGATAATACGTATATAGGTTTCAGAATTTCCCGCTTCTCGAATTGTCCTATCGATTTCAGCTTTAAATTGATCGTCAGTCCAAGGAATGTTTAATGCAATAGCGCTAGCCGATTGTCTTAATCGGTTTAAATGTTCATTCAAAAAACAAGGAACATTTTGGTGTGTCGCAACAACTTCGTAAACGCTATCTCCAAAGAGGAAGCCATGATCAAATGCGGACACGGAAGCGGTTTCCTCAATATGTCCATTAAAATTTATTCTTATCGCCATATGAAAGTATCGACATACTAGAGGAAAGAAATAAAATTAGAAGAGCAATCCTCATTTTTTCTGTTGAGCTGCCCGCAAAATACTTTCTAATTGTTCCTTACTTAACTGGGTGTGATTATCCTGAGGATTATTAGACCCATTAGCGGGTTGGGACAATTCGTTCAATTGTTTAAGAGATTCTGCTTTCTTTTTAATACCGTCAAGCATTTGGTTTCCTTTGTTCAAGGTCTCTTTAGAAAACATATTTTGCTTTAAAACTGAGGCCGATTGCCGCAGATAAGGAGCTGTTTGCGAACCTTCAGTAATTTTTTTGTCCAAATCGGGAAATAATTCTAAAATCATTACTCCTATCGAAAGGAAAAACACCGCCTTTACTACCCCCAGCAACGCCCCAACGAATCTATCAAAAGTAGACATTCCACTGGCAGCCATTAAGCTTTTAAACATCTTACCAACCAGTTTCACCAAAATCGAAACTCCAATAAAAACTAAAAAGAAACCAACTATTTTAGCCATGGTTTGGTTGGTAATGAACCCGCTAAGATGTGTAGTCGCTTCACCGCCAAATTGATTAGCGCAAAAATATCCCGTAAAGTAGGCTAACAAAGAAAAAATTTCTCGGATCATTCCTTTAAAAAAAGAAAATCCTAAACTTAATCCTAATACAATTAAAACTCCGCTATCGAAAGATGACATGACGACGCCTTTAAATAATGACTATTTAAATATCAATTGAAGGAATTTATTAAGATTTTTTTAACGTCCTTAATTGACCGATCTTGGTATAAAGCTAAATAAATTAAATAATTTCTTAAAACTTTTTTTACATAATCGCGCGTTTCGCGATATGGAATACTCTCAATAAACTCTAGAATTCCTAAACCATTTCGAATTCTTTTCCAAGATCGAACTTTATGCGGCCCAGCATTATAAGCCGCTAAGGCAAAAGGAATATTCCCTCCGAATTCGGTTAATAAACCTTTAAGATACTCAATTCCAAGAGGAATATTAACTTTTGGGTCTTTTAAACTTTCCTCATCTGGCAAAACTATGTTTGAAGACCTCGCAACCTCTCTTGCAGTTTGAGGCAATAGTTGCATTAGCCCTACCGCATTGGCCTTAGAAATAACATCCTTTTGAAAAGCGCTTTCTTGCCGAGATAAAGCCAAAGCCAAAAATGGGCTCATTTTTCTTTTTTTTGCATGCTTGGAGACTAACTCCCAATAAACTTGAGGAAACAATGTTTTAGCCAAGTTTAAGGATATCATATCCTTATCTTCTCGGTCGATTATTTCCCAAATAAATCCAATCGCTCCTTTATAGGATTGGCCCTGAAAATATAAACTTGCCAAATAAAATAGAAAACCGTTAGATGCATTTTCAAGATCATTTAAACGTTCCAATTCCTCAACGCCATAATGAAATAAACCAACTGAGATCAGGGCCTCCGCTCGATATAATATCGCCTGCTCTCTATCTCCAAGGATCTCGTCTCTATGCTGCAAAAGCCCATAATTTTTAGGGTTAATCGTATCTCCAGTTCCTTTTCCAATTTTTGTTCTGCCAATGAGAGCGTAAAAACTAAAAGGATGTTCTTTTATTAACTCACTAAGATAATAGTCTCGGGTTTCAAACCCCTTCATAGACTCTGCTGTTTGAGCTAGCCAAAAATAGGACGCTGGTAAAAAAGAGGTCGAAACAGAAAAATCTTTTATCAACGCCTCAAAACGCGAGCTTTTATAAAAAATAATAGCATTCTTAAAACCTTCAATGGCTTCTTTTCTTCTACTTTGAAGCCGGTGTATCCAGGGAATTTTAAAAGCGGCGGCGCCTGTATAAACCCCGTAAGGATAAGACTCAACTAACCGGCGGTAATACCCTTGAGCTTTCAAAAACTCTTTTTTATCTTCAAAAATTCTTCCCAAAAAAAACAAAGACTTGTGAACGATACGAGTTTCCATAGGGTATTTATCAACTATCAAACGATAACATTTCGCAGCCAATCCAGACCTTCCCCTTCTCCATAAAGAAAGGGCAAGTTCATTAAGTTTTTCGGGAGGTAATAGACTTGCCAATTTTTGCGCGCCCATACTCCAAGAATACTTAGCCAATCGATCGGATAGTTTTTGAACCACAATATTTAATACCTGTATCGCATTTTTTGTTCCAGGAAAATTTATCAAAATGAATTTAGACTTCTCGACAAATTTAGCGAATGACAGCATCCGCCAATTGTTTAAAAACTCCTCGTCAACCCCCAAAATACCCCTGTTATCTGCAATTTCCTCTTGTTTGATCTCAGATTCCGAAGACCATTCCTTAGCCATTAACCCTTGAAAAGCGAGTTTATTACCTCGAATTTCATTCTCATATTTTGATACGAATTGTTTTTTCGTTTTTTCTATATTTTCATCATTAAAATCATTTGAAGCTAGCATAGTAAACACTTCTATAGCTTCGGGTATCTTATTTAGCGACTGATAGAGTTCGGCTAACTCTATCAAAGCTCTAGAACGCCATTCAGGAGATTCAGATTTTCTAGCTAGAGCTCGTCTATAAAATGAAATAGATTTTTCAAACTTTCTTTGAGCTAGATAAACTCGTCCCTTCATTCTTTCCAGTTCAGATAATTTTATTTCTAGGGTTTTAACAAATGGACTGCTTGGAAAATTTTGAACAAGTTGCAGTCTTAACTTAATAGCCCGATCCAGATTTTTGAGGGCTTCGGAGTATTTTTTTTCTTTTAACTTACTTTCGGATAACTGAAGTAACGCTTGACCTAATAGCTCAATGAAATAATCACCTAAGGGAGAGTTTTCCGAAATATACTTTTCCAACGTTTTTATCGCCAGCTCGGATTTTTCCATTTCAATATACAAATAACCCAGGGCTAAATTAACTGGTCCCTTTAACTCTTGATTAGACGCGGTTTTTTCTAACTTTAAATACCGAATCATAATTGAATTTATCTCTATCTCTGAAAGATCCGATAAATTCAAAATTTCTCCCAAACTAATGAAAGAATCTATAGGGAAATGATTTTCTGTCGAAACTTTATTATTCTCTTCTGCCTGCAATACAACAGATGAAGAACCATAAAAAAAAGCGACTAGCGCTATCAAAAAGCTTAATTTGATTGTTGATTGTCGCAAAAGAAACTTAATCTCCTTTTGGTATTTTAAAAGAAATTCAATCTACAAATTAAAAAAGATCGTAAAATTAAAAACCTTAACGAAGGTTAAAATAAAAACCTTTCAATTTCAATCATTGCCCACTTGATTCAATTAGACGACCAAAAATAATCCTTAATGTGGAAGTAAACTTTTCGGGGTCGACATTAATAGAGTTTTTAAGTTCTTCGACATCCCAAAAATTACCCTCGCTAATCTCTTCCGGGGCCAACGTCATTTCTTCATTTGAAATACATTTATAAACGGAAACGTGTTCCCACAAAGTTTTTTCAGACGCAGAAAGCTTGATCCAAAAATCTATTTTGGCTTTAATCCCTAACTCTTCCCAAAGTTCTCTTGACGCGCTTTCTTCATAGCTCTCTCCAGAATCAACATGACCCGATGCTGAAGAGTCCCAAAGGCCTGGGTTTTCGTCTTTTTGCAACGACCTCTTTTGAAGAAATAATTTTTTTTCCGAATTAAAAACTAAAATATGAACAGAGCGATGAATTAAACCTTTTTCATGAACTAATTTCCTTGAGGCCTGGCCGATAATTCGATCCTCTTGATCCACCACATCAAAGATTTCTGAAAAACCTTGAGGCAACATATTCTAACGTTCGCTCAGAAAAAAATTCGTTAATATTAACGTAAATTGCAACAACTTGATTTTATCAAAACGGGTAAAGGCGAAGAGTGAGTGGATAATTCTATTTGGAGGAATTTGTTAGAGCTTTTAAATACTCTAACCCGGCTGGAATTTCCTCGCTTTCGCAATAATTACTTTCGGCGAGAATTTTAATATCGTCTAAAGTTTTTTTATCGCCTTCAAAGGTTACCATCATATATCCTTTATCGGCGACTAAACCTCCTGCTTGCAATAAACTCATGACCGACTTTAAACTAAATTTTTCGTCGTCCACTAAAAGAAAAACGTCTTTATTGTGTTCTTTTGCAATTAAAGTCAAATATGTCGAAGGCCTAGCATGAAAACCATGAGGCTGTGGAATTGGCAGCTCATATCGAACTATCTCTAATGCATTAGTTAAAATCTCTTCGCTCAACCTTGCTCCTTCTTGGATATAAGCCAAGCTTAATTTAAAAGCAAAGTTAATTATAGTAGAAAAAAGCGTACTTTTATCTACCAAACTGGCAATAGTTTCTTTACAACCACCCTGCCGGATATCGTCCTCATGTCTTTCATAAAAGTGGCACAACCATAATGATATTTCTTGAAGATGTAAGGCTAAAGAAATGCACCCTCGTATATTTTTAAGATCGGGAAAGGTATATTCAATTCTAGTATTTTTAACGTAAGTATCATAATCCGATTGAACGCTATGAATCACATTAGAGTACATCCGTGAATTTTTTTCATTAATAATATCTGGAATTAGTTTCCTTAATTGATCTAAATCTTCTGTAAATTCTATTTTTACTTCCTCAATCATTTTTGCTACATTTCTAACTTTGCCGCAAAGATCAATCACCCTCTCTTGCTCGTCTTTTACTCTATCTTCAGAAATGTTTTTGGGAAGTTTTTTATTACTTTGAAACTCCGGGAATTCACTCGACTTAACTCCTTCCGATGGAACTTCTAATCCGTTGACCTTGGCTGATTTCTCGATTTCTTCGAAAAGACTTAATATTGATTGATTTAAAAAAACTAAAGTTTGATCGGTTCTTGAATAGAACTCTTTTTCAACGTCTTCCGGAATATGAAGGTTATAATACGGATATCGGTCTAGCAAATGCCGGATCAAAAAAGCGGAAATCCCCAAATTCCTTATAGAAGCTACGTATTCAGAAAAGTTTACCCAGGTTTTGTTCTCGCGCGCGCCATGTTCATCTAAAAAACTTTCTAAAAACTCAGATTCCTGAACTAGGTGAGAGTAAAACTTTTTAGAAACGTCGGATTGCTCCTTAACATAAAATTTAAACGAATTGATAGTGCGAAAAAAGCTGCGACTGGTTTCCTGAACGAACGGCAGAAACTCTTCTTCGGCAATAAATTGAACTAACGATTCGGGTTCTTTAGCCATAAATTTTTCTCAATCAATTAACAAGTTTTCTCAGTTTTTTTGGCAAATATTTATTCCAACATTCCAAATGAGATTTTGGAGCGGGAGGAACAGATAAAGAATATAAATAAAAATCGGGCTTTGAGGGGTTTTTGGCCAAATTAAAACCCGCTTCTTCAGGAGTTTTATTTGATTTCTTCAAATTACAAGGTTTGCAAGCAACAACTACATTGTTCCATGTAGTCTTCCCTCCCCTCGATTTTGGAATAATATGGTCAATCGTTAAAATTTGCGACGTTTCGGAGCAATATTGGCAAGTAAAGTTATCTCTTTTTAAAATATTTTTCTTACTGAAAGAAATACTTTTCCCAGCTTTTTTACGAACCATTTTTAACACTCGTATAACCGTGGGAAGAGCAAAGGTTGCATTCGGAGATTTTACTTGATAACCATCGACCTCTATCCCTTCCGCACGACCAGACAAAACCATGATAAGGGCTCTTTTAGCATTACAAAATTGCAAAGGTTCGTAGGAATAATTTAAAACCAGAATTTTAAACGATTCCAACATAATGGCCTATTCCTATTAAAGTCGGTAAAACTATTAAACTAAAAGGGGAAGTGTAACGCCATGCAATCGCATAATTATCTATGCGAATAATTAACGCTCAATATTTAAGAGAGTTTACTCTGTACGTAATCGGGGTGTCAACACGATTCACTATTGGGTTGTGGATAAAATATTTACTGGAAAAGGAGCGCTGATACTATTATCGAACGGCCAAATACCAACGGCTTAAAACTTTTGGAGGAAATCCCATAATAAAAAGGCTGGCAATAAGCCAATTTCGCAAGGTGGCAAAGACGATTCCTTCAGACAGCCATCGGCGGGCAGATGTAGAAGCCTTCTCGTCTAATATCGCTACATTACCCTCTTTCCTTAATCTTTGAGAAAAATCCATATCTTCACAAATAGGTAAATTTTTATAACCGCCCATCCGACAAAATACTTTTTTTTGAACAAATATTCCTTGATCTCCATACGTAACGCCCAAATATTTTGAACGCAATGTCGCAACCGCGGATATAAGTTTTAAAGACTTTTTGGAAGAGGCAATATCTAAACTAAAAGCGCCGCCAATAAATTTTCCAGACGACATAGTTTCAACCATCTTTTCATAACCGTTTAGCTCAACCATACTATCTGCGTGAAGAAACCAAAGGATATCTCCAGAAGCAACTTCTGCCGCTGCATTCATTTGGGAGCCTCTTCCTTTTGGAGCTATAACTATTTTAATGCCTAATTTTTTAACAATAGCGCTCGTCTCGTCATTGCTTCCACCATCGCCAACGATTATTTCAAAAGGCTCAAAACTTTGGACTTTTAATAAAGTCTGTTCAATGACCAGCGATTCATTAAATGCTGGAACAATTACAGATAATTTTAAACTCATGAACTTAGAAAAATAATTATCGCGTTAACATTACATTAGAAGATAAACTTAAAAAGCAATTTAGCAAAAAAGTAAACCATAATGCAATAAACTAAAAAAGCCTATAAAATCGCCTTGCGCGCCTTTTATATAGCATTGGAGCCCCTTTTGGCAAACTTTAAAGACTTAGTAATAGCTCTCTTCATACTCCAATATCAATTTATAAAAAGCAATACTGCCAAATTTTCTTAGAAATGTTATATTAGAAGATTAAAATTTCACCACCCTTAAGTAAGTATGCTCGCTCATTTTATCGATTCAAAAACCTTCCAATGCGGTTACTTTGACGATCGCCAGTCATTCTTTGAGGAATATCTTTTAGAAGATATTTCCGAAACAGAGTTTGAGTTTTTATTATCAAATGGAATGCGGCACTTCGGAGATTATTTTTTCCGCCCTAGATGCAATGGGTGCAACGATTGCATTCCAATACGAATTCGCCCCGAAGCTTTTGTCATGGCAAGAACGCATAAGCGAACGCTCAAAAAATGCGAAGATATTAAAATAAAAGTTGGGCCCCCAAGATTCAGCGAAAAAAAGTTCGAACTTTATCTGGAGCATAAAAGAAGATTCCCGTCTCTACAAGACGACGTCGAAGACATAGAAAACTTTTCAGTTTCTTTTTACCAAAGTGTTCCTTTTGGAATTGAATTCGAATATTACTACGATGACAAACTGGTGGGAGCGGCGCTGGGAGATTTTACCAAAAATACTTTTTCCGCCGTCTACACGTTCTATACCAACCCACAACCTCAAATGAGTCTTGGAGTTTTTAGCATTTTAAAACAAATTCAGTTTTCTAGAGAATGCGGAATAAAGTTCTTTTATTTAGGTTATTTTATATTAAAAAATCGGTCTTTAAACTATAAAGCCAACTTTAAACCCAATGAAGTTTTCATCAATAATGAGTGGACTCCCTATAAAACACTTAAAGGTAACACTCTAGTGTCAGATGAGTTATTAAATTGGAAAAACTCAGAGTTTTTAATTAAAGAAACCCAAAGAGAGGAGTTTCGGGAGAATCTTCGAATTAGATAATTTCGAAATATAATAAGTAAAGCCAGATAACCAAGCAAACGTTAAAAATAACGCCCGTGTGGAAAATCCAATTAAATGATTTACTGTATTTAAATTTATAATCCATTAAATCTACTCCTTATTGTTTGGTCGTCACTTTGCTCTAATCCATTACTAAGGTTTTCAATCTCTTTGCCAACGGTCCAGGTCTAATTGTTTTCCTGACTGGTCTATCAATAAGATTCAAGCTCATATAAAGCCTCTCAAGATTCGGGAAAATATTACCTTCAGCAATCAACTTTCCTCCTTCATCTCGAATTTCATTCCTCCAAATACTTAAAACTCTCAACGATTTAAAACTTTCAGATTGAGCAATAGCGCCAAATCCCACATCGCCTATTTTATTAGAGCAAAGATAAAGATTAGTCAATTTTGTTAAGGTCTCTGTAGAGGCAAGTTCCAAAGCTCCTTTATCGCCCATCTGGGTCGAATCTAAATGTAAGGCAGTTAATCTTGGAAATTTATCGGATCTAGCTAAATATTGGACACCTTCAGGCCCAAGGGGATTAGAATCCAAAAAAAGCGTTTCTAAATTTCCTAAATTATCGGATTCAGCAATAGCTCTAGCTCCCAACGAACCTATTTTATTGGCCTCTAACATTAAACAGGTTAAGTTTTTTGCTAAGTTGGATTCTACTAAAACTTTTATCCCTTCGCCTCCAGATTCGCCAATATTGTTATGATTTAGATAAATATGGGTAATCTTTTCGGATAATTTACATTGAGACAAAACTTTAATATCTTCGTCTCCTAAGCCATTATCGCTTAAGTAAATTTTCTCCAAGGTAGGTATCGGCTTTAATTCCAATAGTTTTTCTAATTCCGCTTTTCCTATACCTTGTTTTTCTAAATCAAGGAGTGTTCCATCCTCGCTCAATTGATTTTTAACTAGTTCTTCCATAAAGTTTTAACGCCAAAATTTAAAATAAATCAAACGTTTAAATTCTACGCTTGATAAAGTATGAGTTTTTTTAAAAATGATTGATTATTTTATATCTTTAAAGTATATCAGCAAATATATTAAGGAGTCTCCAAAATTTCAAAATAGCGTCCCTAAAAACCTTTCCCCAAAAAAACACTCGTGATAACTAAAAAAATTGGAACTTCACAGGTCTCCATATCCGCCGCCTCCTGGAGTAAGAATTCGAATTATGTCGCCTGCTTTTGCAGTTTTTTGGTTTTTACCGCCAAAATTCTCAATCTCTCCTGATTTTGCAATCCAAATGTTTTCTCCTATTTTTCCATCTCCTCCTCCTTTTAGCCCAAAAGGAGGATATAGTCTTCTTTCAGATAAAATCGCCACGTTCATAGAGCTTAGAAATTCAATCTCGCGAATTAAACCATCGCCACCACAATATTTTCCGCTTCCACCAGAACCTAATCTATAAGAAAACTCTCTTAATAAAACAGGATATCTAACTTCCAATATTTCAGGGTCTGTTATTCTGGTATTTGTCATATGAGTATGGACTCCCGATTGACCATTCCACCCTGGGCCTGCCCCAGCGCCGCCGCCAATGGTTTCATAATATCCAAATTCATTGTTCCCGAATGTTAGGTTATTCATACATCCTTGAGAACCAGCTGACGCTTCAAATGATTTTAAAATTACGTCGGTTATCCTTTGAGACGTTAAAACGTTCCCGCCGCAAACAGCCGCTCCATCCATAGGATTTAAAATAGACCCATGGGGAGTTACTATCTTGATGGGAATAAGAAATCCTTCGTTTAAAGGAATTTCTTCTTGGATTAAGCAACGCAAACAATAAAGAATCGCGGAAAAGGTTATCGCTTTGGGAGCATTGAAATTTTCCTTAACCTGAGGAGACGTTTCAGAGAAATCAAATATAGCTTCGCCACTTTTTTTATTAATTTTCAATTGTAATGAAATTTTAGAACCATCGTCCATATACTCAACTGAATTACTATTATTCAAACCCTTCCAGTTTTTTAATAGGGCTCTTACCGAGTCGGCAGAGTTTCTCTGAATCAGTTCCATATATTCACATACCGTTTCAAACGAATTTTCTTCGACTAACTTTTCTAACAATTCCTTTCCTCGACGATTTGCGGCGACTTGAGCTTTAAGATCCGAAATATTATCTTTCAGAGCCCTTGTTCCCAAAATGTTCTGATCTACCCCAGATAATATTTGGGAGATTTCATGCTCACAAAAATTTCCGTTTTGAACTATTTTAAAGGACCTTATCAAAACTCCTTCGTCTTCCAATTTATTAGAAAATGGCGGCATCGAGCCTGGTGAAATTCCTCCAATGTCAGAGTGATGGCCACGGTTAGCAACATAGAACTCTGGAGTTCCGTCATAAAAAATAGGAGTAACAACTGTTACATCTGGTAAATGACTCCCTCCCATTTCTGGATGATTGGACACCCAGACATCGCCTTCATTAACGTTTTCGCCATAAAGTTCAGTTAATTTTCGAACTGTCTCTCCCATAGCCCCTAAATGAACTGGTAAATGAGGAGCATTAGCCACTAACTTTCCTTTTCCATCGAAAATAGCGCAAGAAAAATCTCTTCGTTCTTTAATGTTGGTGGAAACTGCCGTTTTTTCAAGAACCCGACCCATTTGTTCCGCTATCGCCATAAAGCGATGTCCAAATAAAGACAACAAGACAAGATCTTCTCTTGAATCGAATGAATGTGTAGAATTTTTTGAAACACTCATTTCTATATCGCCAAACTCGGTTATTTCTGCGCTACAAAAAGGGTCTACAACAATTGTCGAAGAGGAATCGATGATTATAGCGGGTCCATTTATTTTTTCTCCAGCTCCCATAGCTTGGAGTTGAAAAATAGGGGTTGCTTTCCATTCGCCGTCAAAAAAACAATTTCCGAAAAAAATTGGTTTAGAATAACCCGATGAACAAGAAATTTTTCTTTGAATGATATTAGGAGAAAGACCAATGGCTCGAACAACAATTTCATCTACCAAAATGTCTCTGTTCTCTATTTGGAATCCCATCTCTCTTAAATGCCAATCTAAAAATTTCTCTGACATATTTCCCGACTCTGAAAAAAGAATCGCTTTCGTAGTATCTGTACCTTGATATCGCAAAACTAAATACGCTTGAGTCTGAATTTGATTTTGATTAAATCCTTGTCCTTTAATAGTTTTACTAACTTCTTCGCGCAACCGCTCTATATCGTCCAGTAAAAGGGTAATGTCTTTTAACTTATAAGCGACTGTTTGACGCATTTCTTCAGACACATTTGCTAATCCCATTCCAAAAGCAGAAAGAATTCCGGAAAAGCGGTGAACAAATATTTTTTCAATCCCTAATATTTTTGCAACAGCGCAGGCATGCTGCCCAGCCGCCCCGCCAAAACACGCCAAAACATGATCGGATGCATCAAAACCTTTTTCAGAAGTAATTTCTCGAATCGCCCGCGCCATAGCTTCATTGGCAACTTTCACAAAACCTTCCGCAACCTCTTCTTGACTATAAAGACGAATTCTTTTTTCAGCGTTGTGGGCATTTATTTTTTTCGCCATTTTTTCTATAGCGGCTTTAGCTTCCTCTTTATCTAAAGGTTGATCCGAATTGTTGCCAAAAATATTGGGGAAATGCTCTGGCAACAACTTTCCCAGAATCAAGTTAGCATCTGTCAAAGCAATGTGTCCTTTTTTCCCATAACAAACTGGACCTGGATTTGCCCCGGCTGAATCAGGCCCTACAAGAAACAAACCATTTTTAAAATAAAGTCGAGATCCTCCTCCAGCGGCTATTGTTTTTATTTTTAGATGAGGCGTTTGTAAATGAACTCCCGATATTTTCGATTCGTCCATCCATTCAAAATCGCCATCAAATCGGGAAACATCGGTTGACGTTCCACCCATATCAAAACCAACAATGGGTTTATTTGGATAACGTTTCCGAGATGTATATCCATATCCAACAACCCCGCCAGCAGGCCCTGAATAAATTGATCTACTGCCAGAAAAATGGTCGGCATTCACTAAACCTCCATCGGACTGCATAAACCAGATGGGAACCGTTTCTTTTTGGAAATTAGAACGAAACCCTTTTATATATTTTTTTATAATAGGGTTTAGATAAGCTTCAACGCTAGCCGTTTGCCCTCTGTCGACCAATTTTATCTTTGACGAAATTAAATGTGATACGGCAATGTATGAAAACCCAACTGCCTTGGCTAACTTTTTTATTTCCAGTTCGTGATTCGGAAATGCATAAGAGTGCATACAAACTACAGCGATACTCGTTATACCTTTTTCTTTTAACCTCAGCAGGTCAGATTTTAATGGCTTAAGATTCAGAGGTTGAATAATTTTATAAAAACGACCCGTCTTCGATAAATAAGCGTTCGTCTTATCTTCTCCAGGCTGTAAAAGCCTTACACGCTCATCCACTTCAATAACTTCTTCAAAAAACGGTTGAGGTAATTGAATTTTTAAATCAAAAATATTTGGACGGTTCTGCTTTCCAATACGTAAAAGATCTTTAAAACCTTTAGTTATGATTACTGCAGAGCGAACTCCTTTTCTTTCGAGTAACGCATTGGTTGCCAAAGTAGTTCCCATTCGAATCCACTCAATAGAATTGGTGGATTCAAAAGGTATACCTAACCGCTCCATTATCCTTCGAATTCCTTCGATAGGAGCGTCTGAATATTTTTCGGGGTTTTCTGAAAGAAGTTTTTCTACGATAAAACCAGGTGTGTCTGGGATCTCAGCGTATACATCGGTAAAAGTTCCTCCTCTATCAATCGCAAATCGAATTTGCATTGGTTTAGAAACTTTAGAGGATTCCATTAAAACAAGAAAAACTTAAAAAAGATTTTAGGCGAGATTTAAATCTATTGTCGCTCCTTCACAAGCGACTAGCACTTCCAAACCTGATCCTTTGCCAACTTTTTTTAAATATTTTTCAGAAAGTCGCAATAAATCCATGATCTTAAAATCGCTATAGGTCGGCTCATGATGATATAAGGCCAATTTTCGGACATTGGCTTCCAACGCTATATCAATCCCAATAAACGCCGAGCTATGCCCCCAATCTTCTTTCACTTCAATACCGTCAATGAAAGTGTACTGAGCGTCGAATACAACTAAATCGGCGTCTTTAAAAAAATCAATAACCGATTGCAAAGCTTGTTTTCCAATATTTTTATATTCCGAATCGGTCGCGTAAATAAAAGATTTCCCATTGTGATCAATTCGATACGCATATGAACCTCCCGGGTGGTAATTCTTTTTCCAAGAAATCTTAGCGCCGCCAATTTCCAAATCAGAAACTTCATTCAAATCTATAAAAGAAATATCTGATGGAAACACGCTGAATGGAACCGGAAAATATTCGGGATTTTGATGACCCGCCAAGCGCGCTTCCAAATCATCATGACCTCCATAAAAATTAAATTGATTGCCCTTAATATAAAAAGGAACAAAAAATGGAATTCCTAATATATGATCGTAATGAGTATGACTTACAAAAATATGCGCTTCTCCGCTACCGTTGCCAAATTCTCGCCCCATCCAATTCAACCCTAATTCGCGCAACCCAGATCCGCAATCAAAAACAATATCTTTACCAGCGACAGAAACTTCAACGCACGAAGAATTACCTCCAATTATTCCTCCAACCTCAACGGGTAAACCTTCTACAAACTCTTTTCGAGAGTCTTCACTCTCAATATCGCTTATCTCAACGCGTTCAATAACAGCCGATATTTTTTCTTTCATTTTATCGGGAGTAATCGGAGTAGGGATAGAACCTCTTACCCCTCGAAAAGTTATTTCAAATTTATTTGTGGTCATAGGTTTTTTAGCTATTTGAATTAATTTGAAAATATCGAAGAAACCTGATTTAAGCTATTTTCCACTTCTTCTTTTATAGCCTCCATCTTTTCTTCTGAAACTCCTAAAATTTGAGCAAAGTCAGGTTCTTCCTCACGATATTCGGAGCCAACCCCATTTGCAACTCCTTGGCATTTTAACAACTCATTTGCCAAAACAACAACTTCCTGAGCTCCTTGCTTTAAGGGTTGATGATGCCCTTGCACTAAAGCGACAACATTAGGGTCAATTGGCCACCACTTTTTAATATAACTAGCTCCTATTTCTGCATGATCAATCCCAAAAGTCTCAACTTCTAAAATTTCTAAAGGCTGCTCTGCGCCTTCAATTTTTTTTAAAAATTCCGAATATTCTTTTGGAAAAAAATTTAAAAAAACTAAAATTCCAATATCATGCATTAAGCCCGCTAGATAGGCATTTTCTCGCAATTCTTCGCCTTGTTCAAAAAGTTCGCTTAACGATTTAGAACAAACGGCAGCCGCAAATGAATGCTTCCAAAAAGAAACTTGGTTAATCGCCTTCGTTTTAGAGGAAACTTTGGGTATTTCTAAAGTATAAGCTAAATCTAAAACCATTTTTAAACCTAATCGACCTAAAGCATTATCCAAGTCTTCTGCCTTTTCTCTCCCGCCACCTATAAAAACGCTATTAGCTAATTTCATCAATCGACCCGATAAAACTGGCTCGGTTTTTATTAAATCAGAAATATCGGCTATGCAAGAATCGGGATCCTCAATTACTTGCTCTAATTTTATTAGTATGTCTGGTAACGGCGGTAAATTCTGCTGAGTATTCACCGCTTCCAAGATTTTATCTCGCATATTTAAGCTTTAATCGCTGTTTGTTTTAATAATTTAAAATCAGAATAATTATGAGGTTAAAAATCTTTATTTTCCGCAAAAATAATAAGAGTAAAAAGCTTGAAAATAAAAGTTAATTTCCTCCAAATAAGGAACCTAATTGATCGATGGCATCTGAAACTTTTTCCTTCAGTTCTCCTAATTCTATCTCTGAAATACCTATTAATTGGACAAAATCCAATTCCTCAATAAGCTCTGGACCCACTTTATTGGGAAAGCCTAGCGCATTTACAAAAATATTAGCCAAACTTAAAACATTTTTTGAATCGCTCCCAAATGGCTCATGATGTCTTTTTATTTGGTCGACCACCGATTTTGAAACTGGCCACCACTTTTCTATGTATTTAGCCCCTAATTCCACATGGTCAATTCCAAAGCTTTCCCTTTCTAGATTTTCCAATGATTCTTCTTGGCCCACAATCTTTCCTAAAAAATCTTCATATTCCTTTGGAATGCTATGTAAAAAAACTAAGATTCCTACATCGTGCATCAATCCACTTAAATATGCATTTTCTCGTTGGTCTTCATCTTGCGAAAAAAGCTCGCTTAATGAGCGAGAACAAACTGCCGTTCCAAAAGCATGTCGCCAAAAAGCGCCTTGATTGATAACTTTATTTCCCGAAGTAATTTTGGGTAACTCCAAGGTATAGGCTAAATCAAGCACCATTTTTAAACCTAATCTTCCAATAGCGTTATCTAAATCTTCCGCTTTATCTCTACCTCCACCAATAAAAACGCTATTTGCAAGCCTCATCAAATTACCCGACAAAACAGGCTCTGTATATATCAAAGTAGAGATATCTGAAATACAGGTATCTGGATCATACACTTTTTGTTCAATTTTGGATAAAACCTCTGGTAAAGGAGGTAGATTCTGTTCTTTATTGACAATCGCTAAAATTTTTTCACGCATAAGAAACCCATTTAATCTCTAATAATTCAAATAGTTAGGCGAAAAAACAATATTAATTTTTGTTGACCTTGAATTAAACAAAATTTACAATAAACAAGACATTAATTAAAGCTTATTTTACAATAATTTACATAAATTATAAATAGCTTCTTTTGGATGGAGCTTAATTTTTCGCCATCAGATTTTCATACCGCTGTTTCATACTCATGACTACATTACAGTTTGAAAAAATTTTCCCAAACAAATTCCGCGTTTTTGCTATATTTCTTGTAATAATTTGTTATTTAATGAGTTGCTCATCAAAAAAACTTAGACCGATACAACTTCACTCCGTTCCCAATAAGCCCAAAGTTAAATCTAGCCGACCCTATCGAGTTTTAGGGAAAACTTACTATCCAATTTCCTCTCTAAAAAATTTCACTCAAAAAGGGATAGCCTCTTGGTATGGACCCAAATTTCATGGTAAGTTGACTTCAAATAAGGAACGATATGATATGTACCAATTAACTGCGGCACATAAAACGCTTCCCTTTAACACAAGAGTACGGGTCACAAACTTAGAAAATGGTCTAGAAACACTTGTTAGGATAAACGATAGAGGACCTTTTGTAGACAATAGGATTATAGACCTTAGCCTTGCCGCCGCAAAAAAGCTGGATATGATTGAAAGTGGAACTTCGTCTGTTGAGTTAAAAGCAGAATTTTCTCCCAATCAAACCAGTAACTCTAAACGACAAACGGTTAATAAGTATGGAATACAGGTTGGCATTTTCAGAGAAATCCAAAACGCAAAAAACCTAAAAAATCAAACCAAAGAAAGTTTTATACAAAAATTAGATTCAAATAACGACGAATTTTACCGAGTCGTTGTTGGAAATTATAACCATTTTGATCAAGCTTGGAATCTCCTGAAAAAACTCAAGTCAAATGGTTTTCCAACAGCTTTTATAGTTGATTACTAACATTTATATAGCGAATCTTAATAAGATCGCTAACCAATCATTTTAGGAGTTTCATTAAGATGCGTTTGCCCGTTTTGGATAAATTAGAAAAAGAATTGATGGAATCTGAGCGAGAATTAAAAGTCGATATTCCGAGAGCTTTGAAGATTGCCACCGATATGGGCGACCTTAGCGAAAACGCTGAATATAAAGCCGCCAAAGAAAGGCAAATGCTTTTAGAAGCCCGGATTTCTATACTTCAAAAACGGGTATCAGAAATTACATCTTTAAACATAAATAGAATTCCAAAAGATAGGGCCGGTTTAGGAAGTAAAATAGACCTTGAAAACCCAGAGTCTGGCGAAGTAAAAAGCTTTTTATTAGTTTTCCCAGAAGAAGTCTCGCCAGAAGAGGGAAAAATTTCGCCAGGTTCCCCAATCGGTAAATCGTTATTGGGAAAACAAGAAGGAGACGAGGTTCAAATTTCTATTGCAGGTAAGGCAACCCTCTATGAACTAACAAGTTTAAAAACTATCCACGACTTACTTGAAGAATCAAAAGAATCATAATGGCCGTTAAAGCATTAATACCATTCGACGAGATTGCTTCTAGTCATCCCTTATTTTCTCATTTGGATACAGCGCCAAACTGGGACCAAATATTTTCTACTAATTACCCTATGAAACTTGAAATAGGCTTTGGCAATGGTAGTTTTATAATAGAAATGGCCATGAGAGAACCTAGAACAAATTTCATTGGTCTCGATATGTATCACAAAGGAATTCGAAAAACGATAACGCGAGCAGAAAAACGACTGATCGAAAATATTCATATTGTATACGGAGACGCTAGACTCAGAACTCAAAGCGTTTTTAAGAACGAGACGTTAGAAGCTATTTACATTAATTTCCCCGATCCATGGCCCAAAAAACGACATATTAAAAGGCGTCTCATCACGCCGAATTTCATCGAAATTCTATCAAGTAAACTGATTCCCTCGGGAGAACTCCGAATAGCTACGGATTGCGAGACCTATTCCAGAGATATGCTGACTTATCTTGAAAACTCTTCGCTAGAAAATAAAGCGGGTTCTTTTAAGTTTGCCGAATCTCGCGAAAATATTCCTCAATCAAAATACGAGAAAAATTATTTGGAACAGGGGAAAAAAATATATTATTTGGACTATATAAAAAGATAAAATAGCTTTGATTTAAAAATGTCCATTAGAATTAAATTGAACCCAACGATTTTCAGGAGGCCTCCTTGCCTAAAGAACGTATTTTAGTTGTTGACGACGAAAAAAACATCGTAAGTTCCCTTTATGGAATTCTTTCCGACGAAGGTTATGATGTTTCTTCTGCGGAAGATGGATTAGAAGCTCTCGAGCGAATTCAGAACGATCCACCTGATTTGGTTTTATTAGATATCTGGATTCCTGGAATGGATGGTATTGAAGTGCTAAGAACGATCAAAACGTATCAAAAAGAGTTACCAGTTCTTATCATGTCGGGGCACGCTTCTATAGATACTGCAGTTCGCGCAACAAAATTAGGAGCCATTGATTTTGTCGAAAAACCTTTTTCACTCGATCAAATTACCCAAGCGGTGGCAAACGGACTTAAAGAAGGCAAAGGAATAACAAAACAAGATAGCGTTGATTTTACGGATAAGATGGACAGAATACTCCGTTTTCAGATGATGATAGACGTAAAAAAAGGAGTTAAAAACGCTTCCAAAAATTCGCGTCCTATTTTATTGGCTGGGGAAAAAGGCACTGGAAAAGAGTTAGTCGCTCAGGCTATACATAGGCAAAGCAAACAAAATGACCGCCCATTCATTAAACTCAACTGCGCTGTCAGACGAATGCAAGATATCCAAGCTCAATTATTCTGTTCTGTGAAAAAAAATGGGGACTCTTCGCAAAATCCTTCCGGAACAAAAGAAAAAGCCGTTTTTTTAAGCAACATTGAATCGCTATCAAAAGGACTTCAAGAAAAACTATCACTCGCTTTAAAAAATCAAACCGTGAAAAAAAACGATGCAGTTCTAGATTTTCTCCCGATTCGAGTATTTGCTTCTACGTCTAAGAATCCCGAGACTCTTTCCAAAAAGGGTCAATTAAATAAAGAGCTTTACGAAATTTTTGCAAAAGACACAATTCAGATTCCTCCATTACGAGACCATTCTGAAGCCATTCCTGAGTTGATTGAGAACTATTTTGACTCATGGGAAAATAATGGTAACCCAAAGCCAGCAATTAAAGAAGACGCCATCAAAGCTCTTTGCAACTACGATTGGCCTGGAAATATTAAAGAACTAAAAGAAGTTTTAGAACAAATTTGGCTACCGGGAACCGGAAATAAAACAATAAATCTTCAGGATTTACCTCCTAACTTTCGACTGTCTAGCTCTTCAAGTATAGAAGATAAAGTTGAAACAAAACCAAAAAGCGGAAAGAAACAATCGCTTCGACAACGGACTCTTAAGAGAAGCGTTGTTTTGTGTGGAAGCGGACTCCATTCAGGAATCAAAACTGGTTTAATTTTACAACCTCTTCCTGTCGGCAGTGGCATTGTATTTGGCGATATAACTACTGGCGAGACTATTCAAGCAAAGTTAAATAATGTCCAATCCACTAATTATTCAACCTGCCTGCAAAAGGGACTTGTGTCCATAGGTACCATTGAACATATAATGGCCGTTCTACACATGTACCGAATAACCAACTTATTGATAAAAATTGGAGACGAAGCTCCCGTAATGGATGGCTCCGCTAAAGATTTTTGCCAATTGATCGAAGATGGCGGATTTGAAGACCAAGACGACTTCTATGAAGAACTAGTGGTTGATAAAACTTACACTTTTGGATCATCCGATAGCGGAAAACCTTATATAACGATTGAACCTTCCGACACATTTTCTGCAAGCTACCATATGGAATATCCCGAACCCATTGGAATTCAAGATTACACTTATGATTTTTTCGGATCGGAAAGTTTCAAAACAGAGATCGCACCAGCTAGAACATTTGGTTTTTTAGAAGATGTCGCGCAGTTAACCAAAATGGGGTTTGCTTGTGGCGGCAAACTTGATAACTTTATACTGCTCGGCGATAAAAAAGTATTAAACACAGAATTAAGATTCCATGATGAGTTTGTTCGTCATAAAATCCTTGATATCATTGGCGACTTTTATCTATTGGGCAAACCTATTCGAGGGAAAATCAAAGCTTTTAAGTCTGGGCACACCGAAAATGTTGGAGTAATGAAGCAAATCCAAGCCAACTTATGTTAGTCAATAACTTCCAATAGGCGCCTGGGTTTCAAATAGTTTTTGCCCCTACTTTCTTCCACATTGGAACTCATAAATTAAATCTTTATTGCGGCTTATTTTCTATCCACACCTAATAATCTCTAAAAAAAATACGTCGAAAATTACAATTATTAGATTAAGTTTCACAAACTGGCCACGTTTCAATTTTAAAAACCTTTTTCAACCGAAATATAAAAATCAACAGTAAGCTCACTCTCAATAAAGTTATGCTTATTTTTGAAAATATTCTATTGATCTACTTAAAATTAACAGTTAGGATAAATCTAATAGAGATATAATCCTGAATCGCATTTATCCTCCCTTAAAAATTGTTTTAAGTTTTTTCAAAACAAAAATCGCGACTTATTTAAAAAGGATTGACTTAAAAATGAGTTTAAACAACAAGAATCTTAAACATGTTTTTTTGTTGTGGTTTGCATGGATAGTATTAGCTAGCAGCGCTACCGCTTATGGTCAAAATGACCTTGAACTCGATATATTAAAAGATCTTTCATTAGACGACCTGTTAGATATTAAAGTTACCTCGGTCGCAAAAAAGGAACAGCGACTTTTTAAGGCCGCGTCGGCAATTTACGTGATCACCAATGAAGATATTCGTCGTTCGGGCCATACCACTATTGCAGAAACTTTAAGAATGGTACCAGGAATACAAGTCGCTCACCTCGACGCAAATACTTGGGCGGTGACGTCACGTGGCTTAAACTCTCGTTTTGCAAGTAAGCTTTTGGTTATGATTGACGGTAGATCAGTATATTCGCAAATTTTTTCCGGAGTTTATTGGGACGAAGTTGATGTTGCGCTGGAAGATATAGATAGAATTGAGGTCATTCGAGGACCAGGCGGAACCCTATGGGGGGCAAATGCGGTTAATGGTGTCATTAATATTATCACCAAAAACTCTAAAGATACGCAAGGCGGATTCGTTAGCGGTGGAGCTGGCGACCAAGAACAAGGCTTTGGGACTTTTCGTTATGGGGAAAAAATTGACCAAAATAAAAGTTTTAGAGTTTATGGAAAATATTATGAAAGAGACGAATTTGGCGAACGATTAGGAAATACACCTGCCGACGATTGGGAAGCGTTTCGCGGAGGCTTTAGGATGGATTGGGAAGTTTCTGAAAAGTCTTCATTAACTTTCCAAGGGGACTATTACAATGGAGAATCTGGAGAAAAAGCCGATAACAATGTTGTCTCATTCTCATTTCCAGGAACCGCAAGCTTTGACCGTGAAGTCCAAATAGATGGAGCTAACTTTTTAACTCGTTGGAAAAAAATAATTTCCGAAAATTCCGATATGGGACTCCAGTTCTATTTTAATCGCCAAAAACGCGACGGTAGTCCCATAACTGAATTTATTTTGGACACCTATGACCTAGAATTTCAACATAGGTTTCCCTTAACTCAAAATCAAGAAATTACCTGGGGATTAGGACAGCGATTCGTAAAAGACTCTTTTTCAAATAGCTTAGCGCTCGAGTTTAATCCGCTTAGTAGATGGAATTATCGTTTAGGAACTTTTCTACAAGATGAAATAAGCCTCATTCCTAACCAGCTTCGTTTGATTCTAGGATCCAAATTTTCTGAGAATAATTATACAGGATTTGAGTTCCAACCAAGCGGAAGACTATTATGGACGCCCAATGATCGGCACACTGTTTGGGGAGCTGTTTCTCGAGCCGTTAGAACCCCTTCTCGCGCAGAAGATACTATCCGCCTAAATGGATCTGTTATTCCAGGTCCTGCCGTTGCTGCATTTATAGGAACTCATGACTTTGAATCGGAAGATTTACTAGCCTATGAAGCAGGTTATCGCTTTAGACCCTCCAGTCAGCTATTTTTTGATTTAAGCGTTTTCTATAACAAATATGATAATCTTAACTCAAGAGAGCCAGGTGTTCCTTTCATTGAAACTTCCCCAACCCCAACACATACGGTCCTTCCATTTTTTGTCGAAAATCAAAGTTCTGGAGAAACTTACGGCTTGGAATTTGACGTTAAATGGAAGCCAAAGAACTGGTGGCAATTAAGCGCCGGCTTTAATTGGTTAGAAGTTTCTTTAAACCTGGACCCAGGAAGTCAAGCCATTTCCACCTTAGCGGCAGAAGGCAACGACCCCGAATTTCAGGCAAATATAAGATCGCAATTAGACCTTCCACATAATTTCGAATTTGATACGGCGTTTTATTACGTCGACAACTTAGAAAGGTTTAAGGTGCCTAGCTACATAAGAGCCGATTTACGCTTAGGTTGGCATCCTACCAAAAACTGGGATATTAGCGTAGCGGTTCAAAATTTACAAGATTCCGAACATTTAGAAATTGGCGAAGAATCCACAAGGTTATTGTCATTAACGGAAGTTCAACGTTCAGTTTATGGGAAAATCACTTGGAATTTTTAGCGCTTAATTCCACCATATAAAGATTCAATTTTAATTTTCTACAATAATTTAGTCAAAAAACTAAATTTATTTATAAGAGCAGCTTTTGAAGAAAACATTTATTTTTTTATTTATTTTAATTTCCCTTTCCTTGATAAGCGCCCCTAAAGAATCTTTTGGAGGCGCCCGGGAAGACAAAGTTCAGGCCGCTTTTATTTATAAATTCATCCAATTTATTGAATGGCCATCTACAATAGAAAAAGAGTCAAATAAATTTAAAATTGGGGTTTTTGGCGAATCCAATATGCAAGAACTTCTTCAAACTTTTTCTGGCGAAAAAGTAAATGAACGCTTTCTAGAAATCCATCCAGTAGAAGATTTAAGCGCTATCAAAAAATGCCATATCCTTTTTATAAGCCCTTCAGAAGCAAATCGACTCGCTGAAATCTTAGAAACTTTAAATGGCACAAACGTTTTGACCATAAGCAGAATGAAAGATTTTGCTCTTAAAGGAGGTATGATCAACTTTTATATTAACGAAGAGCGCGTTCGTTTTGAGATAAATCCAGAATCGGCAAAAAACGCGGGATTAAAAATCAGTTCAAAATTGCTAAAGGTTTCTAAAGTTATCCGGACTCCTTAAACTTAGAAAAGTTTTATTTTCTGCCTTGTATTACATCAAAGCATTTTTTCTAAAACTCATAAATCAATACATCAGATTTTTTAAAATAAAATAAAATTGTTTTTAAAGAAGCTGAGCCTGCCTTATAAACTTCTTAATTTCCAATGCTAATAATTTAGCCCCATCTCGCGACATATGATAGTGATCAATATACAGTTTTTTAGATTCTTCTAAGTTATAAGCTCCCTTTGTCTTTTCCAAAAAATCTAACGTCAGATAATTTGTATCCTTAAATAATGTTTTAAAAGCTAGAAAATTATTTTTAAAATAAAACTGCGTCGATTCGACAACAATTTTTGCGTAGTTTTTAGGGTCTTTCTTTTTTGACTCTTCTAATGAGTTAAGAATGGATTGTTTGTCGTTAAAATTGCTTTGAGAAGGCCACAAAACATAAAACAATTTCGAATCATAAGACTTAACCAATTCTTCAATTTCTCTTAATAACCTTAAAATAACAATTTTCACTTGAGCTTCGGGTAAATTCTTAATGGAACAATATTTATTTCTTAAGGAGGCAAATGGATTTTTATTTAAAAACCAAGACGTTGAAAATAAATTTGGGCAAGAAAAACGAGAAATTTTTGGTTCAACCGTCTTTAGCTTTCCCTCTTGAATTATGAATAGAGGCTTTGAGTATCCATAGCTAGTATCCTCTTGAGTATTTCTGATATCGTTGCCTGTGCAAATCGCCACACCTACTAATTTAGGTTTATATTTTTTGATGTATCTTTTTAACTGAAGGTAATATTGGCCAATACCATATCCCCCCACCCCTAAATTTAAAACCTGAATTTCTGGAAATTCTTGGTCTAAATAATATGCTACAGTTTCATTGTCTTGCAAACCTAATCCATAAATAATGGAATCTCCAACAATAAGAAATTTCTCTTTACCAGGCTTAACCTCTTCAGACCTTAGGCCTACTGAGTTAGTTGTGTAAGTAATATCATTTTGCATGGTAACTTTACTTGGGAAATTAGACCAACCTAGTTCTGCATCATACATTTTTAAACGATCATTATCGCGCGTTATAAAATTAAGACCTTCAATTATGGCTACCAAGATTATTAGAAAAACTGGAGTGACCAAAAACAAAATCAAATATTTTAATAACGTTTTCATAATTAAAAATAAAGTTTATCTAAGTGGAATGTAGCTATAAATTAAAATCTCTATAACATGGGCAAAAAATAAAAAGGAAGGAAAATTAAGTACTTTGATTCAGTATCAATTTTATTCATCTATAATATTCAAAAAATGAATAAACGAATATTGGGCGCTTTAAACATGAAAGTTTGGAAAATCTTTGTAAAACTAATCAAAAACAGCCTAATTAATATTTTTTTTCTTTTCTCATTTCTTTCCTGGAATTGTGGCGTTTCAGATCAACCAAGCCCTGCACCTCCCAAAAAAGTAAATTTAATCTCATACCATTATATTTTGGGAAATGAGTTATTTAATTTTAAATCATTCAAAGAAGCCGCTGAAGAATATAAAAAAGTATTAGAAATCGATCCTAATCACATACCCGCAATTCAAAATTTGGCCAACTCTTTTATAAAATTAAATAAAGATGAAGAAGCCATTAAAACCTGGAAAAAATTAATAAAATTGCCATTAGATGAAAATCAAAAATTAAATACTTTTTATAATATTGGGGTCGTTTCATTTAAAATGGATAAAAAAGAAAGCTCTATTTTTTATACCCAAAAAGCTATCAATCTATCAACAAAAAATGGAAATATTACAATAAATACTCATGCAAAAAACAATTTAAGAGCTTTTATAAAATTTTATAACTTAACTGATTCGGAAATTATTGACATTGTCAATAATTCAGAAAATCCTTAATAAAACTAAACAAACGGAAAATGTTAGACTTGGAAATTTTAAACCTTACTCAAGGGAAAAAATATATTTTGACGAAAAGTAATTATGCTTAAAACTTTTAAAAAAGGAAGGACTGAGAAATACTCATCAAAGTTAAGGCGCCGGGGGAAGGTTCAATTCTAAAAACTCTCCTTTATTTAAATCTATTTGAAATTGGTTTTCTTCGTCGGTACGGTACTGATTTAGAAGGGGTGAATAAGTTTTCACCTCCACTTTCTTTTCTTTTGGATAAAACTTCATCAATCGCAAATATCCATTTCCCCCATTTTTCCACCCTTGATAATTGCTTCCAACCTGAAAAACTGTATTCCCTTTAATTCCTTTACTTATAAGTTTCCCCGGCCCTTTTGAATGACCAGAAAGAACAAATAATATATTCTTATGTTTTTTTACCAACCGTTCCCAAATTATATCTCCATCATTAGGCGAGCCTACGGTATTAGTATATTCATAATCTTTTAAATCATAAGGAACTTCTCTAGCTTTTACGGCAACTTTAGATTCTGCTTTTAAACGTTGAGATCCTTTTGCCATATATGCATGAGTTACAATAACCACTTCCTTTTTTGTAAATTTTTCGACGATTCTATTTGCCCAATTTAAAACTTTGTCTCTAGGACCAAATTCTAAAGTCAATATTAAATATTCAACACCTCCAAAATCAAAAAAATAGTAGGCATTTTCAATTTTACCTTTTTCAAAGGTTCCTCCAAAATTCGACAGTTTTTTAAATTTATCTTCAGGATAATATTTATTAAACAAACGATAAGAACTCTTTTGGATGGCAGAATTATCAATAACATCATGGTTACCTGCAGATATAACAATAGGCGCTAAACCATCTATATAATTAAGGCTGCTTAAAGCGTCAATCCAGAGCACATCCAATGATCGATCAACAGTATCCCCTAGGTGAATTGTCAAAACAATATTTTCGACAATGATATGATCCGCAATCCATCTAGTTTGAGTATCAAAAACATGCAATCTGGAACGGCCTATATCGTTATTATAATTTTAAGTATCTGGCAGTAAAACAAAGGTGTAAGGTCTTTCGTCTATTTGAGATGGTGTTGCAAAAACAAGGGAAGATGGCACAAATAAAATTAAAAAAATAAAAAAACTTTTAATAATTGAAATTAAAATTCGGTTCATTCAAAACCTATCAATAGGATAAATCTTACAGAGATTTTGCTTTTTTGATTACAATACATTTAATCTTCAACAACTAATTATTTTATGATTTTTCCATTCAAGGCATATCTAACTCCTTTTTTAAAAAAACCATTCTCATAGATAGCTATAAATTTTAATTTACCATTAGAATAATATCCTTCGCTTTTCCCATTTAGCTTTCCCAAATGAACCGTGCCGTAATTTTCTAAATTTCCGTTGGGATAATATTTTTTTATAATTCCTTCTAACTTACCATTTGAAAATTGCCATTCATTTTTCAGAGTTCCTTCGGGGGAAAACAAAAATGATACTCCATCTTTTTTGCCATCGGTAAAATGAGAAATATTCTTTACGTTTCCATCAGGAAAAAAACTTATGAAAAACCCATGAGGATTTCCCGCTTTTGCACTCTTAATTGATTTAATTTTGCTATTTTCATAATAATATACTGCGACACCTTCTAAAATATTCTCGCGCCATTCAAGTTCAGATCTTTTATTACCATTTTTAAAGTAGCTAATTTCTGGTCCGTTTTTAGAATGGTGATCATAAAAACCTTTTGTCATTAATTCGCCAGTCTCATAATAATCTCTCCATTCCCCTTGTAAATTCCCTCCCCCAAATTTTCTAATTATACGTATTTTGCCTGTCTCATAAAATATTTTAGATTTTCCATTTATTAAGTTATATTCAATTCTATCTTCTCGTTTAATATTACCATTTTCGTAATAAACTCTGCGGATCCCTTGTGCGACATTATCCACAAAATTCTCATCAGAAAGCTTTTTTCCATTGGGGAAAAATCTTTCAACTAGTCCATTAAGCATTCCATTTTGATAATTAGACTGCATCAATAGTTTGCCATTATTAAAAAATTCTTTACTCAATCCTTCCAGATTCCCTCTTGAGTATTTCGATATTCTTTTTAGATTTCCATTGGCATAAAAATGACGCGTTTCTCCCTCCAATAAACCATCTTTAAAAACCCATTCGGCAATGAGCTTTCCATTTTTATTGAATAAGCGGCTAGGACCCTTCAATTTCCCCTTTTCATAATTTTCGATCTTATGAATTTTTCCATTTGGATAAGTAATTTTTAATTCTTTTGCATAAGCGGATTTTGCAACAAAAAATAAAACGCAAAAAAACAAAGTATTTTTATTTAATTTATCCAATATGTCAGGCCTCTAATACCAATAGATCTAAAATAAAGAAGCAATCATAAAATATATATGTAACGAATATAATCAAAAAACCTAAAATTTTATTAAGGTTTTTTTTTCATTATTTTTGCCCAACCGTCCCGAAGGGTTACGGTACGATTAAAAACAAGTCGGTTGGTTGTGGAATCTACCAAATCATTGCAAAAATAGCCAAGTCTTAAAAACTGATAATGATTATGTGTTCTTGCCGTTACCAATGAAGGCTCAATTTTACAATCTTTCAAAACTTCGACCGAATTTGAATTTAAAACTTCTTTAATTTCTGGATTCTTTTTTTCATCTCCAGGATTAGAGACCGAAAACAAATTTTCATATAATCGAACTTCCGCATTTCCACAATGCTTTGCAGAAACCCAATGAAGAGTTCCTTTAACTTTTCGACTAACTCCTTCGCCGCTTTTTGTTTCAGGGTCGTAAGTACACCTTAGCTCAACAACTGCTCCCGTTTCAGTATCTTTAATAACTCTTTCGCATTTAATAATATAAGCATGCTTTAAACGAACTTCTTTGCCGGGGGTCAATCGAAAAAACTTCTTTGGCGGGTCTTCCATAAAATCTTCTTGCTCTACAAAAATTTCACGGCAAAAAGGAACTTTTCGCGTCCCCGAATTTGGATCTTCAGGATTATTTTCCGCTACCAACTCTTCGGTTTTTTCCTCAGGATAATTTTCAATAATTACCTTAAGAGGCTTCAAAACAACCATAGCTCTCATCGCCCGCTTATTCAAATCTTCTCGAATACAGTGCTCCAATAAAGGCGTTTCTACTACACCCGCGCTCTTAGCTACCCCAATGCGCTCGCAAAAATCGCGAATCGATTCGGGCGTATAACCTTTTCTTCTTAATCCTGAAATAGTCGGCATCCTCGGATCGTCCCAACCGCTCACGTGTTTTTCTTGAACAAGTTGCATAAGTTTTCGTTTACTTAAAACGGTATAGTCCAAATTCAACCGCGCAAATTCTATTTGTTGAGGTCGATACACTCCTAATTGGATCAAAATCCAGTCATATAAGGGACGGTGATCTTCAAATTCTAAAGTACAGATTGAATGAGTTACGTTTTCTATTGAATCAGATAGGCAATGGGCAAAGTCGTACATCGGATAAATATTCCATTCCTGCCCGGTCCGATGATGATGAGTTTTTAGTATCCGATAAATAACAGGGTCTCTCATATTTAGATTACCAGAGAGCATGTCAATCTTTGCGCGTAATGATCTTGATCCCTCTTCAAACTCACCGTCCTTCATTCTTTCAAAGAAACTAAGGTTTTCTTCAATCGACCGGTTCCTAAACGGGCTTTCTTTACCAGGTTCTGTCAACGTTCCACGGTAATCTCTAATTTCCTCGGGATCTAAATCATCGACATAGGCTTTTCCTAACTTAATCAACTTAACCGCAAAATCATACAACGGTTCAAAATAATTAGAAGCAAAGAAAAGTCTGTCTTCCCAATCAAATCCTAACCATTTAACGTCGCTCTTAATTGATTCGACAAAAGAAGTGTCTTCCTTAGACGGGTTAGTATCATCCATTCTCAAGTTACATAGCCCGCGAAATTCTTTGGCTAACCCAAAGTTCAGGCAAATGGATTTAGCGTGACCAATATGCAAATACCCATTTGGCTCTGGGGGGAACCGGGTATGAACTCTTCCTTCAAATTTTCCAGTTTCTAAATCGTCTTTAACTATGTTTTGAATAAAATGCGAAGGACTTTCAACCTTATTGGTATCCTCTACATCATCATTTTTATCGTTTTTCATTTTTTAATTAATCCTTTAAATCAACAAACTTTAAGGCGAATTGTAACATAAACATTGCTCTGTAAATTTCAGAAGGTTTCATGATCGATTCCCCTTTCTATTTTCAACACTTTACTTAACCAATTATTTTATAGAGTTTATTTCTTAAATCAGCCGATGACTCAAAGTACCAATGACATAACAAATATTAATTACTTCAGAAAATGATATCTTTTCGTCCATAAATATTTTTCGCCTTTTTTATTTAAGGCGCTAGTATGATAAAAAAACTTCGCCTTTCTAAGTTTTGGCAAAACTCTACCCTAAAGTTAATTGACAACATATTTGAAATTTCTTTTAAATGCTAATTGACCTTTTTTTGATCGCAACCGGAATTGTTCTTCTTTATTACGGAGGCGACTTTTTAGTTACGGGAAGCATTCGAGTCGCAAAACATTTCAAACTAAATCCCTTTGTCATTGGAGCAACGATTGTTGGTTTTGGAACATCCGCTCCAGAGTTATCTGTAAGCGTTTTTGCTTCTTTAAAAGAATCCCCAGAAGTAGCGTTAGGTAACGCATTAGGTAGTAATATTGCCAACATTTGCCTAGTCTTGGGTTTGACCGCTATCATTCATCCGATTGCAATAAATCGCGAATTACTAAAAAAAGAAACGCCTAAGTTTCTCTTTTCGGCATTTTTGATTTTAGCTTTGGCTTGGGATCGTTCATTAAGCCGTTTGGAAGGAACAATCCTTCTGGTCTTACTCGGCATATTTCTTTGGCAAACATTTGCTAATAAAGATTCGGAAGAAACTGAAATTGAGGAAGAAGGGGGGTTATTTGCAGATAAAGGACTTCTCGCTCAATTTGGACTCATAACAGGAGGTTTGATTTTATTGGTATTCGGGGCAAATTGGCTGGTCGAAGGTTCGGTCAATATAGCCCGCCTCTTAGGTCTCAGCGAATGGTTAATCGGTATTTCCATTGTCGCCATCGGAACAAGCTTACCGGAGATTGTTTCGTCAGTTATTGCAAGTTCTCGCGGTCATGGCGATTTATCTATTGGAAACGTTTACGGTAGCAATATTTTCAACATTCATATGGTTCTTGGGATTGCTTCCCTAATACATCCATTAAATATTCAAGAAAACATCGAACCCGATCTGATTATTGCCACCGGCTTAACCTGTTTGTTCGCAATCCTACTTAGATTTAACACCAAACTTTCAAAAATGAACGGGCTATTTCTTCTTATATGCTATTTCAGTTATATTTCTCTTAAATCCCTCAAACTAGTTTAAAAAACTTCCTTTAACCGTTGATGGGTTTGGGTTTTACGTTTCTAAACTTCCATAGTTGTTTTTTATAGTACGACTCATTGGGATCAAGTTTTATCGCCATCCTTATTGTCGCTACCGCTTGATCTATATCACCTTTCACATAATATATTTCTGAAAGAGTATCAATATATCCAGCTTTTTTCGGAAACGCTTCTAAAGTCTTATTAGATAATACCAAGGCTTCTTCCAAGTTAATTCTCTTTTTGGCAAATAACCAAGCTAAACGATTCATTGAATCATAATAGTCTGATTTCAATTCCATCGCTTTTTTGCAGTATCCAATTGCAACCGTATAATATCCTTTTTTGCTATATGCATTACAAAGCGCATAAGCCAATTCATGATTCTTAGGATCGAAACTAGATGCTTGCTTTAAAATATCTACGGCTTTATCGAGTTGTTTTTGCGCAATTAAAGACTCTGCTAAAAGTAAATAATAGTTGTGGTTTTGAGTGAATAAATTTGTTGCCTCAGTCAACTCTCTTGTGGAATCTTCGAATTGTTCCATTGAGAAATAGATCTTACCCATTTCAAATAATATTTTATGATTTTGAGGGTCAAGTTTTTTAGCGGATTCCAAAGCCTTTATTGCTTCGTTCCATTTTTTCTCTTGGTTTAATATGCGACCCAATTGAAAAAAATCTTCCCAACTTTCCGGTTTTAAATTAATCGCCTCCCGAAAAGCCTCTTTGGCTTTTTGATTTTGTTTTTTATCTAGGTAAATTTTCCCTAACTGAGAATGGATTCCAGCATTTTTAGGCTCTAAGTTTTGAGCCGCTTTATAATGTCGAAACGACTCATCCAGAGAACCTTTTTGAAAATACCAATCCGCTAACCGAATTTGCGCCTCAAAATTTTCTGGAAACATTCCAACTACTTTTTTGAACGATTTAATGGCTTCATTTTCACGGTTCAAATCTAAGAGAAGTTCGCCAAGGGTTAAGTGAATTATTGGATCGTTTTCGTTTTCATTTACAGCTTGGTTTAAAACTTCTAAGGCTCGTTCTTTTTCTCCTTTTTGACTTAACAGCCTTCCCAATTCTCTTAGAGCTTCAAAGTAGTCAGGTTTAAGCTTAATCGACCTTTCATAGTTTCGAATGGCTTCGTCAAAATTTCCTAATTTTGACTCAATAGTTCCTAACCCTTGATATCCTTCATAATTATTGGGATCGGATTGAATAAGCGATTGGAATGCGGTTTTAGCCTCCCTAAAATTACCCTTTAAAGATAAAGTTCGGGCTAAATACATTTGGTAAGAACTTTTAGAAGGACTTAACTCAACAGATTTTTTGAAATGACTTAGAGCTTGGTCGTAATTTTCGCGACCTAAAGAAATCTTCCCTAAGCCGAAAAATATTTCCGGGTTGTCTTTTGAGACTTTTAGAGCTTTTTGAAATTCATTTTCTGCTACAGAATATTTTTCCTTTTCAAGTAATCTAAACCCTTGCTTAATCGTTCCATCTAAATTTTCAATTAGAACAAAATCTGAGGAAAAATAGATTGCCACGCAAATAGCTATAATAGCCAGAGAAGCAACCTTTTTCTTGCTTCCACTTTGGGGACTTCCACGATCGATTTGGGTTGTTTTTTTTGCCTCTTTAGCGGCAAGAACTTCTAATTCTGCTTCTGTTATATTTTCTTTAGTAGCGGGAAGGGTTTCGACCATCTTACAACTTCCCTCAAAGTTTGAGCCTTCATCTATAACCAAATGGTAGGTTGTAATATCTCCAACTAAACTACTTTCGTTAGCTAAAGACACTTTATTTTCGGCAATAATATTTCCGCGGACTTTTCCCATATTTGTAACGCTATGGGTTTTTATATCTCCGAAAACCATACCCGCTTTGCCGACCATAAAATGGTCTGAAGAATAGATCTCTCCTTCTAATTCCCCATCAAAATGAACGATTCCTTTCACCCATAAGGTACCACTAAGCTTTACGCCCGACTCAAAATAGGAATCCATTACGCTATCTCGAAATAGTTATTCGTTACAATTTCATTAAATTCTAGCAAAATAACTAAAAATAAACAACTTATGCCACATGAGCAATGCCAAATTTGTATTCATATTTAAACCGTAAATATCTGTTTAGAACCCTAGAAAATTTTAATTATACGTTGATTATCTATAGGATTATTGCTAACTTAACCGCTTTTAAGTTTATTGGCCTGTCATTTTTCATAAAGTCTTCAACTTTAAAGAGAGTTAAATGGAAAGAAATAGCGGTAGAAAACCAAACCAATTAAGGCAAGTAAAAATAGTCAAAAATTACATTAAACATCCGCAAGGATCTGTTTTGATCCAAATGGGAGATACCAAAGTTATTTGCTCTGCCAGCGTTGAAGAAAAAGTTCCCTCATTTTTACGCGATAAAAAAACCGGTTGGTTAACCGCAGAGTATTCAATGATGCCAAGCTCTACCAACACTCGAAGCCCCAGAGAAGCGGCGAGAGGAAAGCTTTCTGGAAGAACACAAGAAATTCAACGCTTGATCGGACGCTCATTGAGAGCGGTTGTCGATTTAAAACGCCTTGGCGAACGCACTATCTGGATAGATTGCGACGTTATTCAAGCCGATGGCGGCACACGATGCGCTTCCATCACCGGATCTTTTGTAGCTCTTTGCCTTGCTTTAAAAAAGCTTAAAAAACAAAAACTGATAAGCGAACTTCCCATCAAGGATTTTGTAGCCGCAATCAGCGTCGGAATTTTTGAGAATAAAATCATTCTAGATCTAGATTATAGCGAAGACTCTAAAGCCGAAGTCGATATGAATATCATCAAAACGGGTGATGGTAAATTCGTTGAAGTCCAAGGCACAGCCGAAAGCGAACCCTTCGACGAAAAGCAAATGAAAGGAATGATGGACTTTGCACAAAAGGGAATTCAAGAACTTGTGGCAATACAAAAAAAAGCTATTGGCCCCATGTAAATTCTCTAGATATTTGAACCTGCATTTTCGATCTACCTAAATTTTTCAACTCCCACTCTAGGACAAAATTCCTTTAAGCAACAACTTTCGCAGTAAGGGGAAGTGGGTTTGCAACAGTTTTGTCCAAAGGTAACCAAAAGTCGATTCCAATCTTTCCAATAACGTTTTGGTAACTTTTTTCGTAGAGCTTCCTCTGTCTCGTCCGGATTCTTAGCTTTAATATATCCCCAACGGTTTACGATACGGTGAACGTGAGCATCCACACAAATTCCTGCCTTATCGTAACCCAATGTCAAAACCATATTAGCGGTCTTCCGTCCCACCCCTCTTAGAGATAAAAGCTCTTCCATTTTTGAAGGAGGTTTTCCCTGATATCGTTTAATAAGGGTTTGACTTAGACATTTCAGGTTATTCGCTTTTTCCTTAAAAAATGCTACCGGATATATAGCTTCTTTAAGTTGCGATTCTTCTAATTTTGCTAAATTTTCAGCATTTTGACCCAGCTTCATCAATTTATTAAATGCAGTTTCGGCAACGGGATCTCGAGTTCTAAGACTTAAAATAGCGCCCACCAAAACCCAAAATGGGTTTTTGGATTCAGCCAACCGTATTCCAAAAGGAATAGGCCAATCTTTACCAACTTTTTTTAATTGGCGAACTGCGAGTGTAAGAGGAAAAGCTTCTTGCATTTAAAAAATTAAATTAGGAAATCTAATTAAAAGAGCGAACAACTGCCGAAATTCCAGATAATAAAATCAAAACAAACCCAATCGCCGCAAAAAAATTGGAAACAAACTCTTTGTGAGCTTTTCTTATTTCTTTTATTATCACAGATTCGTCTCGCGAATTTTTCGAATTGTTTTCCTTTTCTTCGAGACTAATTCCCATAATATCGGCCAAGGCTAATATTTTTTGTAAACGTCGATCAGGGTCGGAAATTTTTTGAATTTCGTTTAGTTTAGATGGAATTTTAAATTTCTTCACAGCAAACGACCTTTTATTCGTTCATCTTAAAATATAGTTTTAATCTTTTATATGTTTTTTCGACAGGTCGGCCAACTCAACATCTGAAGCGGTGCGCGACGATTTCAATTGGTTAATAACGCCTTCCATATCCCTTCTACTTCTATTTTGCCCAAGTTTGTATTTTCCTTCCAACTTGGTGATGGTTAATTTAAACCCAACAATCATTCCAAGTAAAGTGTCTATATATTCGTCCGATAATTTAGAAATATCCCAATTACTATAGTCATTGTTTTCGAATTTAGCGATGAGTTCTTTTAGCTGATTGAGAAGTAAGTTCTTTTCTCTAATAATTTCCACAGGACCATGGGCGTGAATAACCGAATAGTTCCAGGTGGGGACATCTGGTTCCGCATACCACGTTGGAGAAATATAAGCATGAGGCCCGTGAAAAATGGCGATGCTTTCCTTATCTCTTTTTAGATACTTCCAATGAGGATTTTGTTCCGCAAAGTGACCTGTTATCACGCCAAACTTCCCGGATTTGACGTCTAATAAAACTGGCACATGAGTGATATGAGAAGTTTCTTCTGCAATAGTTATTAGGGTAACAAAACTCCATTTGCACATATGCTCGTGAAGTTCTTTTAAATCTGTGTTCTTAAAACTTGCCGGGATATACATCAAACTTCTCCTTTTAAATCAGACCTAATCATTGTCATGAAGCAAGCTGAAGAAATCCCAGCCGAAGCAAACAACATACACATAACCATTATTTGATACCTAGCTGCAATAAGGGGAGAAACGCCAGACAAAATCTGTCCTGTCATCATTCCGGGTAAAGAAACCAAACCGACCGCGAATAAAGAATTAACTATGGGAATAAGACAGGCCTTAAGAGCAATACCGCGCGCTTCAATATAGGGCGCGTTCCTTTTCATTTCGGTTTCAATTCTTTCTGCCGCTATACTGACGCTATTCATGGCCGCTGCAAAAATCATCCCGGCTAGCGGTATCAAAAAACGAGGAGAATACCAAGGATCGATATAAAGAACTCCCTGGGTAACAATTAACAAATTAATTCCGCCGCCAAGCGCTATGGAACAAAGAGCTTTCAAATAGAAAGACGACCGGGAAGCTTTAGTCGTTCTTAAAGCGATCCAACTAGCGGCAAAAACCATAATAGACAAAACTGATACGACAACCCAAGCATTGTCAGATTTAAAAAGATAGGATAGAAAATACCCAATGATTAACAGTTGCCCCAACATTCGAGCGATACCATAAAGCGATTCTTTACCTTCTGAAGACCACTTATGAATAATAATTAGAACAATAGCAACGGGTATAAAAATTAGGGTTAAATTTTCTAATGGAATTTCTTGAATAACACTACTCCTCAGTAAAATTAAAGATTAACTAAAAAGACCCAGTATTCTTTTCAAAATATAACTTTTAATAGTAATTTCTTTAGATTTAAATAAGCCACGATTGATTTATAATAATAAAATATTTTACCAATCAAATTGCCAAAACATATCCATAAACTAATTAAAATGAAGGGACCATTCTAAAAATGGACAAACTCGAAGCTGTGCAAAAAGTATTAAGGTTTAGCGTTTCCGCTCTGGAATGGGCTCAAAGTAAAGACATGTACTTCGGAGATTTTGACTCTCATAACGTTGATGATTATGATTCTGGATTTGCCGAGATAGCGGATGAAATAATCCAAAGAGGGCTTGACGAAGATATTCTTGACGATGAAGAGATTGATTTTTAGCATATTTACTAAAAAATTGTTCTGATTCAACTTATTTCACATTCTTATCTAAACGCCTAAATAAAAAAACATTTTTTAGAGATGACTTTAGATAAAAATCCCCCCTTTTATCCAGTTTTACTTTTGGCTTTTTACAGTGTACAATCACTGTTTCACAAACATATTTAAAGGATTGTAATTACCCTATTTAGGGGCTAATTGCATTCAAAATTACAATTTTAATTTAGGCGATAGATTAATTTCTGACAAGAATCTATGAAACTGCAAATCGAAAACTTTTTAAATGAAGAAATCAAAACACTACCTGCCGTTTTTTATAAACTAAAGGAAGCTTCTCAAGATCCTGACAGCACCTTTGACGAACTTGGAGAAATCATTGGAGTTGACCCCGGTTTGTCGATTCGATTGTTAAAAATTGTCAATAGCCCTTATTTTGGTCTTTCTCAGAAAATAGACAATATACCCCACGCAATGGGTATTATTGGAGTCGACCAACTAAACGATCTCATATTATCTACGGCAATCACCGACAAATTCAAAGGGGTGCCAAAAGCCCTTATGAATATGGAGTCTTTTTGGAAACACAGCATTACTTGCGGCCTATTAGCTAGAGAAATTGGGCGATTCAACAACTCCGCAAATCCGGATCAACTTTATATGGCTGGCTTGTTCCACGATATAGGAGCATTAACTATTTGCCAAAGGTTTCCCGAACCCACTCGGCAGATAATTAACCGAGCAAAGTCTTCTAAAAAATCGCTTTTTGAAATTGAAGACGAAGTTTTGGGGTTCAACCACGGAGATATTGGAGGCGCATTATTAGAATCGTGGGGACTTCCTGAATCGCTGGTAGAACCTGTCGCTTTTCATAACGATCCTTTATCCGCAAAAAAATATCCAAAAGAAACTGGAATCGTTCACATTGCGGACAGGTTAACTTATGATTTAGAACTCGGAACGGCCAACGAAGTAACTTATCCCAGCACGGAAGAAAAACTATTTGCCGACATAGATGTATCTGAAGGTTTATTCGCCTTCATCCACATAAAAATAGTCGGTCAAATAGACGATATAGTTAGAACTTTTTTAGGGCCATAAAACTATTGAAGAATTATGAAAAGCTCTACTACTTATCGAGCTTTTATTCTAAGCCACGCCTTAATTGCAAAGTAAATCAAGCATCCGATTATTACGACACAATCTAAAATCTGTTTACTTTGGGAAAATATTCTTCCAGCCTCATAATGATTTAATCCCCAGGCTATTACTAAGCCATAGAACAAAAACGATGGGACTTTTTTCAAACCATTATTACTCACAAGAAATGAGAAGTTTATTTTTAAAACAAATTTCTGATTCGAGAATATATAGGGCGTAACTGGTCCTGAACGCCCAATTTATCCGTCCAGTTTTTTCCTAATTGGAAAATCTGATTCGAGAACCTTGCAATTCTCATCTCCAGAAGATCTCCCCTCTCTGCTTTTATTATAGACTCTATAATCTTTTCCATCATCTTCCTAGAAACCATGACTCTTTCTTCAGCTTTAAAGTTGTCTTCCCAAAACAATTGAGTAAACTCTCTGCCTTGTCGACGCCATTTTTTTGCAAATCTATTGGGAAAATGAAACCGTCTTGATGAGTGTAGAAAATGAGGTTTGAAGCTGAAAACCAATTCACCATCCTGATTTTCTACCAACCATCGATGGTGGCAGTAGCCCACATAAGCTTTTCCTTGAGGGTCCATACCTCGAGTTAGTTCAAGTAAAGGGGTTGGCGTCTCGATATACCCAGCCTTCCCAATTCTTGATATTTCAGAACTCACGTGAATGGGGTCTCTGATATCCTCTAAAACATGACTACAAACTACGAGATCAAAATAGTTATCTGCAAAAGGAAAAGGCGCGCGATCGCAAATATCGTGAGCAATCCAATTCTCAGGAGGAATGGAAACATCCTTAAAATAAGGTCCCCATATATCTTTTGCTTCCTGATAGGAGAGGATATCTATAACATGAGTTGCAAAGCTACATAAACCTCTCGCTCCTCCAATATCCAAAACCTTTTTAGCATTGGGAAACCGGTTCTTTAATTCATTTTCGACGACTTCTCTCATTTGTAAAACCAAATATTAATTATCGTTTTTTTTATTTTACTTTTGGATCTAAAGTTGATCAATATTAAAGATTGTAGATTGATACCAATCCACTCTCCAAAAGAAAAATCTTTAAACGTTAAGTTTTCCAAAACTGTCTGTTTATAATTTAGTTTTAAGTTTACAAGACTCTATGAAAACCATAAAATCCTAACAAACTGGATTACATCCTTTTATGAAATTGTTTCAATGTTTTTTTCTGATGCATCAAAAAACACCCCTCAATCTATGCGCTCAAAAATTAGCAAACTCCCCCTAAGTTTATTCTTTTCTTTTTTATTTGTACTAGTCATAGCGGAAACTTTAGTTAGAGTATTGATTCCTCAAAAATCCAATTATAAATGCATTACCTCTAAATTTGGGAACTCTAACTCCCTAAAAGCAAATTGCACTATTATCAGTGAATTTTACAAAAGTTTTTCCTATAAAATAAAAACCAACGAAAAAAGCTTACGCTCTAACCATACAGTTTCTTACCAAAACCCTACTAATAGCTTTAGGATATTAATTTTAGGCGACTCCGTTACCTTCGGGCTAGGAGTAAATAACGAAGATTTATTTTCTCAGGTTTTAGAAAAAACTCTAAACCAACAAATTCCAAGTAATAATTTTGAGGTTATAAACGCTTCTTCGCCTGGATGGGGTCCTATTGAATACTATCTTTACATGAAAAACGAAGGATACAAATACTCCCCAAACTTAGTAATTATTAGTCAATCCGTAGACGATACGGCGGCAATTCAACAAAACCGCGTCGATTTTCGGAATCTAAAATTTAAACAAACATTAAGCAACGTCGCTCAAATTAATTTTGATGAAGTATTAATTCACCCTCAGAAAGCGTCAATCTACCAATTAATTAAACAAGGTATAACCGACCTGCCAATTTATGAAAACTTTTTAAATGATTTTCATATCCTCATTCTTATAATTAATCGCTTAAACCAACTTGAGGCGACAAATAAACAAACTCTTATAAAAAAAACAGCTTTATATAAATTTTTTGAAAAACTAAAAAATAAAGAAATTTCAGAAGTCACTTGGAAAGTACAAAACGAGCAATTTCAAGAACCTGTTTCAATGGGAACTCAAAGACTAATTCAATACCATTTTATTACGAAAGAGCTGACCAAGTTAATTTTAAAAAATAAATCTCAAGTTCTTTTTTTAAATATACCTACCTATCAAGGAATATTCAAAATCGTTAAAAAAAGAAAAACTTTTAACCCAATCAAAAATAACAAAAAACATTCTATTCAATTGGCCAATGGGATATCGTATTTTCACCTTAAAAATGTGACGCCCCTACTTTTCCCAAAAGACCTTCATTGGACTCCGAGCGGTCATTACTTATCCGCAATTTCCGTATTTAACTATCTTATTAATGAAAACTTGATCCCAAACCTAACTCAAAAAAATAAGCCGTTAGATCTCAACGAACCTTTATTAAGAAATAAAATCAAATCCGCAAATAAAAATTTAACTACGAATTTGAGTGAAAATCCTCTTTGGTTCTTCAACAAAGCTATGATTTATAAAAATCAAAATAGATATGATTTAGCGATTGAAACTCTTAATAGTTATTTAAAGCAATACGACGACTCAGAAGGTTGGCTTGAACTTGGCAAACTTCAAATAGAAAAAAATGAAAAGTTAAAAGCAATTGAGTCTTTTCATAAGTCTCTGGAATATTCGTCCGATATCAATCCCAAAACTCTCTTTTTAATCGGAAAAAATTACTTTGAGTTAAAGCAATTCGATGAAGCGTTAAAATTCCTAAAAGAATCTTCTCAATATAAAAATTCAATATTGCCGGAAGTTTATAACTATATGGCTATCATATCTCATAGAAAAAAAGATATTGGGGCCGCAGAATCATATTGGAAGCTCGCTATTGCTGAAAACACAGGTTTTTTTCAATATCATCGCAGTTTAGCAAACTTATATTTTGATGCTCAATATTACGAAAAATCGCTGATCGAATACCAAAAATCAATCGCGTTAAATCCAAAACAACCCCGAGCTTTAGCGCTCATGGGGTTAGCGCATGCAAAACTAAACCAATTTGAACAGGCTTCAATAATGTTTAACCAAACATTAAAGTTTGAGCCAAATAATCAAATCGCGTTGTCGGGTTTAAATTTTTTAAATATTTTTAATAAAGACTTATCAAAATAAAGAATTACTTTTTGGAATGGAATACCAATATAATAAATTTATTAGAAATTGGAAATAAAAAAACGATTCTTTTTACGATTCAAAACTAAAAATAAAACCAAATTCTGCAATTTTAAAAAAGTTTTGGGCTTTTTCAAAAAAATATTATTCTAAGCAAATATTTTTCTCAATCATTGTAAATTTCAAAATATTTTTTACTGCAAACATGTTAATCTAAGCCCGATTTCAGAAACTAAAAGTTTCTCAAAAACTCATCATTTTCTTAATTAATTCCTAAAATTTTATATGGTTACTTTTTTCCGCGGGATTTTTTTCTCCGCAATATTAACTCTCGTCATTATTCCAACTTCCGCTGTAGAGGTCCAAGCCTATTTTGATCCCGGCACAGGAAGTCAACTTTTACAGTTACTTTTGGCAAGTTTACTCGGAGCTTTGTTCACAATCAAAATGTACTGGAAAAGACTCAAAGATTTGGTTAAAAACTTTTTTACGAAAGAAAGCAAAAAAATCGATGATTGATGGGGTTATTCCAAGTTCCTTTCGAGATCCAATGGGGTTTATTTTTTTCAAAGAAGGGATTTGTTATCGCCAAGTAAACCCATCTTATAAAGAAAACTATGATTATTTGATCGATTCAGGCCTTTACAAAAAACTCACTGAAGCGGAATTGTTGATCCCACACGAAGAGGTAGAAAAAAAATTTGCATGGACTACTGGAGCATACAAAACTCTCAGACCCACCCCCATTCCCTTTATTTCTTATCCTTACGAATGGTCTTTCAGCCAGCTTAAAGATGCCGCTCTAACCACATTGGAAATTCAAAAAATTGCTATTGAACATGGCATGTCGTTAAAAGACGCCAATGCATATAATTTACAGTTCTACAAAGGTAAACCTGTTCTAATTGATACATTATCGTTTGAAATGTACCAGGACAAAAAACCATGGGCGCCTTACCAACAATTCTGTCGGTTCTTTGTAGCTCCTTTGGCTTTAATGAGCTACATTGATATCAGGATGAGTCAATTACTACGAATTTATTTGGATGGTATTCCTCTTGATTTAGCTTCGTCCTTGCTACCTTGGAAAACTCGTTTTAAACCTGCCTTATTCATCCATATCCATCTACACGCTAAATATCAAAAACGACATTCCAGTAATTCTTCCAATACTTTCACCCAAAAAACTATGGGAATTAAATCGTTACTAGGATTGGTAGATAACCTAGAGTCTTACTTGAAAAATTCAAACTGGAAACCAAAAGGTACCGAGTGGATAGATTATTATAGTAAAAATGAACATGCATCCGAATTTCTGGAAAATAAAACTAAAATCGTGGAAGACTTTTTAAAAGAGCTTAATCCAAAAACCATATGGGATTTAGGCGCAAATGTAGGGGTTTTTAGTCGCATTGCAAGTTCTAAAAACATTCCAACTATTTCCTTTGATATAGACCCAGCTTGTATTGAAACGAGCTACCTTCAAACCATCAAGAAAAAAGAGACAAACCTTCTTCCTTTATGGCTTGATTTAAACAATCCTAGCCCAGGCATTGGCTGGGAAAATGATGAAAGAATGTCACTTTTAGAAAGAGGTCCAACCGATACAGTATTTGCCCTGGCTTTAATACATCATCTAGCAATTTCTAATAACTTAACCTTACAAAAAATTGCGGAATTCTTTAGTAAGATTTGCCGTTCATTAATTATTGAATTTATTCCAAAAAACGATTCAATGATACAAAGACTTTTGTCAACACGAAAAGATATTTTTACGCAATATACTCAAAACAATTTTGAAATTGAGTTCACGAAATTTTTTAAAATAATCAAATCTGAAAAAATAAAACCACTGGATCGCACTCTATATCTCATGAAAAGAAAATGAACTATGCCTGAAAATAGACCTCCGATTTTCCATCCTTTTTTATTTGTCCTATATCCTTCTCTGTTTTTTTACGACCTCAACAAACACGAGTTGTGGCTAATACAAGTTTTAGCGCCAGCGGGAATCACTCTGATCTTGACGTGTCTGTTTTTAGCCTTGTTCACGTTTCTATTGCGAAAAATCGCCAAAGCGGGAATCTTCACGTCTTTTTTCATCATTTTATTCTTTTTTTACGAAGCAATATTAAACCAACTTTCTAGCTATACCTTAGGAAAACACTTATTAAATCATGACCCAGCTTTGTTTTGGAGCTATGGGATTTTTTTACTTATTCTTTTCACCGCAATCAAATATTGGAAAAGAGATTTTTCTGATTTAACTCGTTTTTTAAACATAGTTTCGCTGATTCTGATTTTCTTTCCTCTTGCAAGCCTTGGGACATTCAAAATACAAAGCCATTTTACTAAATTAGAAAAATCAAGCGCTCTTGGAGAAACTCTTCCTTACTCCAAAACTCAGAATCCGAAACGGGATATATATTACATTATTGTAGACGCCTACACGAGTGGAGAGAATTTAAAAAACTTCTGGGGTTATGACAACAAAGAATTTTTCTCTTACTTGAAACAAAAAGGTTTTTATGTAGCGCACAAAAGTCGTAGCAACTACCAGCATACAGGCTACTCAATGCCTTCGGCCCTGAATATGCAATTCATCCACGATCTGGCAAAAAATAAGAATGGAAAAATGTTAGCTCCGCATTTAGACGAAATGTGGAATCAAAACAAAGTAGCGCGATTCCTGAAGTCCATAGGCTATAGTTATGTCATCGTCGGAGATTGGTTAAAAAGCGATATCGAAGACCTCCACTTCACTTACCGAAAAATCATGAATCGCTATGTAGAATACCTCGCCGATAAAACTTGGTTAAAAAGCCTCAATCTTATTTTCTTTGATCACATCATTAAAAAAAGAAAAACTATCCTTTACGGTTTTAAAAGGCTTGAAGAAATTCCTGACATGGAGCTCCCCACTTTCACTTACGCTCATATCATGATTCCCCATCCTTCATTTGTTTTCGACAGGGAAGGTAACATCCCCAAACAGGAGAACCTTAATTCGCCCTCAATTGTTTATCCTGATCAAGTAGCTTTTACGAACAAAAAACTTATGGCGTTTATCGATAAAGCATTATCCAAATCAAAACCCAAACCGATCATTGTTATCCAGGGAGATCATGGTTTTGAAGTCGCAACAGGTCTTAAACCAGATGAAAATGGTCATCGAAAAGTATTCGGTATTTTAAACGCTTATTTTTTACCTCAAAATGGCAGTAAAAAGCTTTACGATACCATTACCCCTGTAAATACTTTTCGTGTAATCTTCAATCATTACTTTGGAACAAACCTTAAATTATTGCCCGATAAAAGTTACTTTCGTTTCAATTACTCCGATTCGTGGTCATTCATTCAAATCCCCAATCGCCCCGAATCCATAAAAGACCCTGAAGCCTTAGCCAAAGCCAACAATAAGTGGATAGAATCCTTGGAAAAATATGTGGAGGAAAATCCGGATTTTTATGATTCTCGAATCGTACTAGGATGGAATTATCACCTTGTAGGGCAAAATTCCAAGGCAATTGAGGAGCTCAATAAAGCCATAGAAATAAATCCGGGTAGTCCTATGGCCCATAAGCAATTAGGAATAGTTCATTATAATCTTCACCATTGGAAAGAAGCTGAAAAATCTTTTCTAAAATTTATTGATATAGGAAAATTTCTGAACCCCAATACTATTTTTATGATTGGAAAGATTTATTTTGAACTCAAACAATTTGACAAAGCTTTAAAATATCTAAATGAATTGTCTCAACAAAAGAATCGAATCTTACCCGAAGTTTATAATTATATTGCTATGATATCCCATAGAAAAAAAGATTTCGAAGGAGCGGAAACTAACTGGAAACTGGCGATAGCTGAAAACCCAGATTTTTTTCAATATTATCGTAGTTTAGCCAACTTATATTTTGATAATGAACTCTACGAAAAATCGCTGATCGAATACGAAAAATCAATCGCGTTTAATCCTAAACAACCCCGAACTTTAGCGCTCATGGGACTGGCTCATGCAAAATTAAACCAATTCGAACAAGCTTCAAAAATGTTTAACCAAACATTAAAGTTTGAACCGAATAATCAAATCGCCCTATCGGGCCTAAACTTCTTAAATACTTTTAACAAAAGTTTGCCTAAATAAAAAATGTTCTCTGGCAAAAGGTTTACCCTTTAGGAGATTTTCTTAAAAACATCTTCATACATTTTAAGTATTTCATCCTCTAATTGTCGTGGACCTATATAATGTCCGTCTCGGAGACCAATTACAAAAGCTTCATATTCTCCATCCTCCAAAGACAACCCCCAATCGAAACTTTTTGGGTTTAACCTTACATGGGAAATCCCTTTTATGGTTTTGGTTTCATGATCTAAATAAAAGTGTTTATTACCATTTGAAATCTCTTTACAAACTTGCCAAAACTGATTTTTTTCTATTTCTTTAGCCTTTAATCGCATAACGTCAGGCAAGGTAGAATCTTTCAAAAGCCATTCTTGAAGAATGTGCGCCGTAATAACGAAATTAAAAAAATCATAGACATGAATGTTAACTTCCAACTTACCAACTTCATGCTTTAATTTATGAAAAACATCGATAGCAGACCTGAATACTCTTAAGTTTGGAGTCGACTTGCTATCATCTTTTGCTCGACTTCTTCGCTCAATATTACGTCTGAATTGGCGTCTCATTTGACGGTCTTGCATTAACCCCAGATTACACTCCTGCCTTCGTTCCGCTTCCCGTTTATCTCCTTGTCTACGTTCGTTGAAATTTGAGTTCATTTTCTATCCAGGTAATATAAAGTTACGGAATTTTACCGTTTCCTAAAACAAATTCCAAACTTTTACCTCAATAAAAAAAACCGCTCCAAGCGCTCCGCAAGCCTTTTTAACGTCGTCAATTACCAGCGTCGGATTATCTCTATAAAAAAACCGCAATCAAAGATTGGAAAATAATCCAAATTTTACTCTCTACCCACATTTGTTTATTCATTCCAACCTTTCACAAACTTAAAACATTTATCTATGCATCTAATGACGCATTTAAGTAAGACTTTCGATTCTTGTTCTCCAATCTCAGACTGAATAAATTTAACTTAAGATTTTATTCTCATGGGATCAAAAATTATTAGACAACAATCGTGGTTTTCCCAAAAACCTGATATCGTTTCCCAATTCATTTATGAAATGGGAATTGACTGAAAAATAAATTAATCTGCAGCTTTAAATTGCAAAAATTTGATTTTTTATGGTATTGTTTCACCTCCCATCTTGTTAAATGTGACAATAGTAACTAAAAATTATGTATGGCCGAATAATTTTCAAAGATTATTTATGGCAATTAATTATTAGCTAAAAGGCAATAAACGATGAAGATTGGCATTCCTAAAGAAATTCACGACGGTGAAAAAAGGGTGGCAACGACACCTGATGTTACTAAGCAACTAATCAAATTAGGTTTTGAAGTAGTGATTGAACCAGGCGCTGGTTCAGGGTCGCATTTCTCTGACTCTGCTTATGCTGAAGCTGGCGCAACAGTTGCAGAAAATGCGAAGGCTGTCTGGAAAGACAGTGACATTATATTCAAAGTCCGGCCTCCAGGTTTTAACTCGGAACTCAAAGTTGAAGAGATAGATTTATTGCACGAAAAACAAGTGCTAATCACCTTTCTTTGGCCAGCTCAAAACGAAGACTTACTCAAGAAGTTAGCTGAAAAGAAGGTCACCGCTCTCTCGATGGATAGCGTTCCTCGCATTTCCCGCGCTCAGAAAATGGATGCCCTAAGTTCGATGGCGAATATTGCAGGGTATCGAGCCGTAGTGGAAGCGGCGCAACACTTCGGTAGATTTTTTACCGGCCAAATTACCGCAGCAGGAAAGGTACCTCCAGCTAAAGTAATGGTTATTGGCGCTGGTGTTGCCGGCCTTGCCGCAATTGGCGCTGCCAAAAGTATGGGCGCGATTGTACGCGCTTTTGATACCCGACCGGAAGTTAAAGAACAGGTGGAAAGCATGGACGCCGAGTTCTTAGAGCTTGACTTTGAAGAGGAAGGATCAGGAACGGGTGGTTATGCGAAGGTCATGAGTAAAGAATTTATTGATGCAGAGATGGCATTATTCGCAGAACAGGCAAAAGAGGTAGATATTATTATTACCACAGCTTTGATTCCAGGAAGGCCCGCTCCAGAATTGATAAAAGAGGAAATGGTTGTTTCTATGAAGGACGGCAGTGTGATCGTCGATCTCGCCGCTGAGCAGGGTGGTAACTGTAAGCTAACAGAAGCGGGCATAGTAAAAAAAGTTCATGGCGTTTCAATTATTGGTTACACAGATTTACCCAGTCGCCTTGCCGCTCAATCTAGCCAGTTGTATGGAACTAACTTGCGTCATCTAATGACAGATATGTGTAAGGAAAAGGATGGCAACATTAAAGTTGATTTCGATGACGAGGTAGTCCGAGGAGCAACGGTCGTTAAGGATGGGGAAATAACGTGGCCTCCTCCCGCTCCTAAATTGTCGGCCGCGCCTCCTCCTAAACCAGCGGAACAATCCAAAGAGACTAAGGTAGAAGAGGTTGAAGAAAAACCTTCTGGATTAGGACCACTTGCGACGTTCGCGGTTGGAGGACTTGCATTGCTAGGATTGGGGGCTATTGCTCCAGCGTCATTTATGGCCCACTTCACGGTGTTTGTGTTGGCCTGTTTTGTCGGGTACATGGTGATATGGAATGTGACCGCGGCTCTGCATACCCCTTTGATGAGTGTAACCAACGCCATCAGTAGCATTATCGTTATTGGCGCAATTTTGCAGATAAGTTCTGGAGAAACTATGATCGTTGGTATAGCGGGTTTTGCAGTGCTGATTACATCAATTAATATTGTGGGCGGATTCGCGGTAACGCGTAGGATGCTCGAAATGTTTAGACGATAGGAGGCGATAAAATGACAGAAGGTATTGTGACCGCCTCTTATGTAGGGGCCACTATTTTATTTATTTTAGCTCTAGGCGGTTTAAGTAATCAGGAAACATCCCGTCGAGGCAATCTATTTGGCATCATAGGTATGTCGGTAGCCCTTATAGTAACAATTGCTGGCGTTACCTCTAATATTGCAATTCTCATAGGCGGTTTGTTAATTGGGGGTTCTATCGGGCTGATTCTGGCAAAACGCGTTCAGATGACAGAAATGCCAGAGTTGGTGGCGATTCTGCATAGCCTTGTGGGCTTGGCCGCCGTTTTGGTTGGGTTTGCTAATTTTATGGATTCTGGTCGGCTTGAGCACTACGCAGGCGTTGAGTTGACGATTCATGACGTTGAAACTTATTTAGGAATTTTAATTGGGGCAGTCACGTTTTCAGGATCTATCATCGCCTTTGGAAAGCTCAGCGGAAAGATAGGCGGAAATCCTATGCTATTGCCAGCGCGTCACTGGCTCAATCTCGGTTTATTGATTGCGTCAATTTGTATTTGCGTTATGTTTGTTGGTCAATCGGCAGCTGGGGGAGGATTGACCCCATTATTGATCATGACTGGAATTGCATTGCTTTTTGGAATTCATATGGTTATGGCAATCGGAGGAGCCGATATGCCGGTAGTGGTTTCCATGCTCAATAGTTATTCGGGTTGGGCTGCTTCCGCAACTGGATTCATGCTTAATAATGATCTTCTGATTGTAACAGGGGCTTTGGTAGGTAGTAGTGGCGCCATTCTTAGTTACATCATGTGTCGGGCCATGAACAGAAAGTTTCTATCAGTTATTGCCGGTGGGTTTGGCACAACTACAGGTGGTTCTTCTGCTGATGCTGGCGCCGTCGACCAAGGTGAAGTAGTCGCTATGGAAGCGCCTGAGGTAGCAGGTTTGTTGACTGAGGCCAAGGAAGTAATGATTATCCCCGGTTATGGTATGGCTGTTGCTCAAGCCCAACATATCGTTTGTGAGATTACCAAAACGCTCAAAAAGAAAAAAGTAAACGTGCGATTTGGCATTCACCCTGTCGCTGGCCGCATGCCAGGTCACATGAACGTTTTATTGGCGGAAGCTAAAGTTCCTTACGATATCGTTTATGAAATGGATGAGATCAATGACGATTTTCCAAACATTGATGTTTCAATAGTTATTGGGGCAAACGATATTGTGAATCCATCAGCGCTTACAGATCCAAATAGTCCTATCGCAGGAATGCCGGTTCTTGAATGCTGGAAAGGTAAAACTACCGTCGTCCTCAAACGAGGTATGGCAACAGGATACGCGGGTGTCCAAAACCCATTATTCTTTGAAGAGAATACCCGTATGCTGTTCGGTAACGCCAAAACAACCTTGGAAGGAGTCGCACAAGCTCTTAA
>CAZMZH010000025.1:0-57023 GCA_964570665.1 uncultured Nitrospinota bacterium
GGCCGAAAAATATAAAGTAAAAGACATTTCTCTTGCCGATTGGGGAAGAGAAGAAATCATTTTGGCCGAAAAAGAAATGCCTGGATTGATGGCTTTGCGCGAAAAACATGGAAAAGATAAACCTTTGGCTGGAGCGCGAATTGCCGGTTCCTTGCACATGACCATTCAAACGGCTGTTTTGATTGAAACCCTTATTGAATTGGGCGCAGAGGTTCGTTGGGCTTCTTGTAATATTTTCTCTACTCAAGATCATGCAGCGGCGGCTATTGCGGCAAAAGATATTCCCGTCTTTGCTTGGAAAGAAGAGACTGAAGAAGAATACTGGTGGTGTACCGGTCAAACCTTGTTATTCGACAACGATCAGGGCCCTAATATGATTTTGGACGATGGCGGCGACCTTACGCAATATGTCCACGACAAACACCCAGAGTTATTAGACGAAATTAAAGGGGTTACCGAAGAAACAACCACTGGGGTACACAATCTTTATAAAATGATCGAAAAGAATACTCTAAAAATTCCAGCGATCAACGTTAATGATTCCGTCACCAAATCTAAGTTTGATAACTTATACGGTTGTCGAGAATCTTTAGCGGATGGAATCAAAAGAGCGACCGATGTGATGATTGCCGGCAAAGTGGTAGTTGTAGCGGGGTATGGCGATGTAGGTAAAGGTTGCGCTCAGTCCATGAAAACTTATGGCGCGAGAGTAATCGTTACGGAAATTGATCCAATCTGCGCTTTGCAAGCGGCTATGGAAGGTTATGAAATCACCACCATGGAAGAGGCCGTTAAAGAAGGCGATATTTTCGTTACCACCACAGGTTGTAAAGACATTATTCGAATCGACCATATGGAGAAAATGAAAGACACTGCCATTGTTTGTAATATTGGTCATTTCGATATCGAGATCCAAGTAGAACAACTCAATAACTTTCCAGGAATTCGAAAAGACGTGATCAAACCACAAGTGGATCGTTACACCTTCCCTGATGGTCATCGCATTATTTTGTTGGCGGAAGGAAGATTGGTTAACCTAGGTTGCGCAACTGGACATCCTTCATTCGTAATGTCCAATTCATTCACCAACCAAGTATTGGCCCAAATTGAGTTATATAAAAAGAAATATGAGATTGGCGTTTATATGCTTCCAAAGGCGTTGGATGAAGAAGTCGCTCGATTGCATTTAGAAAAGTTAGGCGTGAAGCTAACGACTCTCACTAAAGATCAAGCGGACTATTTAAGTATTTCACCAGACGGTCCATACAAGCCAGAGCATTATCGCTATTAAATTGTAAATATAGTTTCATCAAACGGCGTTCCCATCGGGAACGTCGTTTTTTTTTGCCCTACTTTTTTTAATTAATTTCTCTTTACACTTTGTATAAATTATTGGTCAGTTTTTTCACAATATCCATTTCCAAATTTTTATAAAACATAATCTTACTAATGAAATTTCGATTTTGTAAAAGAAAATCAAGCCTTGATTTTCGCTTTTTTTTCGCTAAAATGAATTCAATACCCCAGTAGACAGAAAATCGTTTCATTTTGGTGAAAAATAGTGCCTAAAAAGCAAAAAGAACTATTTGACGAAGAAAAACGTCACATTCAATTACCGAGTTTTCCGCAATGGACTTTGAAAGAAAAGATGTTGGAGGAGATGGAGGTGTTGGATATCTGTGTCTCAGCCCCTCCCCTACAACTTTACGATATAAATTTTTGCGGCAAAAGCTCTCTGCATCATTACGGTCAAAAAATCATTCCAGCAATCAGTTTACCCAAATACGTTGGTCGTGTTGTTACGGTTGTTGGAATAGTCGCCTCATATTCATCACCAACCACCAAACACGGCGAACGCATGAAATTTTTAACGCTTGACGACTCCACGGCACTTTATAACGCAACATTCTGGCCAAAAATCTATAAGCGTTTTGGAAGTATTTTATATAACGTCGGTCCATTCATTATAAAAGGACTAGTAACTCGAGAGTTTGAAACCAGCCCTGCAACCGTCGAAGCGATGTGTGCCGCACGGCTAGACTCGCTAAAAAAAATAATTTGGATTTTCACATTTGAAAGGAATCAATCCCACTACCTTTTATTTTATGGAGTCCGAAAAAAAACAATTAGTAAAAAACTGAGTCGCTAATAACCACTCGCAACTTCCCTGCCTTTCCATAACGCTTTGCGGTTGAAGCTTTAAATTGTTTCTCCTAAAAAACGTAATTAAATTCAAATAGTTAGGTTCCTAGAAGTCATTTGTTTTTTTATAATAAGTCTTATAAAATAGATACTGAGTAAGTTAATGTTTTTTCAACTGATTGAATAAGATTCATGAGTTTCAACAAGAAAATTTTAGTAGTCGACGACTCCAAAACAAACTTGGGTGTTATTTCCAAGATTTTGAGTTCTAGTAATTATGTTATTTCATTTGCCGTTAACGGTGAAATGGCTTTAAAGATAGTCGAAAAGGACCCTCCCGAACTCATTCTAATGGATGTAATGATGCCGGGGCTCAATGGTTTCGATACATGTCGAAAACTTAAAGAAAATCCCGCCACAGAAAAAATACCCGTTATTTTTGTTTCTGCAAACAACGATACTGAAAATATTCTGAAAGGGTTTGAAGCTGGCGGTGTAGATTATGCTGGCAAACCTCTGGTTGAAAGTGAAATTTTAGCCCGTGTGGCGTTGCACTTGGAACTTGCCGAACTAAGAAGTACGCTAGAAGAAAAAGTACAAATCCGAACTAAAGAACTAGAAAAAGCCAATAACCAATTAACTCAATCCAAGGAAATAGTAGAAGCTTCATTAAGAGTAAAAAACGATTTTTTTGCGCGCGTCAGCCATGAATTTCGAACTCCATTAAACGCTATTATTGGTTTTTCGGAACTCCTACAGATGAACTTTGAAAACACGTTGACCGAAAATCAAATTAAAGATATCGATAACATCAATGACGCAGGAAAAGCTCTTCTTAAAATGTTTGAAAACATTTTAAAACTAACCGAGTTGGAATCTGGGGATATTGACTTAGAAATAGAACCTGTCGAAATAATTCCATTATGGCAACATGTAACCAAAAGTTATTCAAACTATGCGCTTGAAAAAAACATCGAAGTTTTCACAGAAACTCCCGACGACGCTAACCCCTGCGTTCTAGCCGACGCAGGCAATTTACAGTGGATTCTTGAAGCCTTGCTTCATAACGCAATTCTTTATAATAAACCTGAAGGAAAGGTTTGGTTTTCCTGGGAAACGAACGATGGAAATATTCGTATAAATCTAAAAGATAATGGACCAGGGATTTCGCTTCAAAAACAATCTACCATATTTCATTCGGTTAACACATTTGATGAAGACTACGCTTCTGAAGAAGGACTAGGCGTTAGTTTAAACGCCGCGCATAAGCTGATGGGGAAAATGTCCGGTCAAATCGGGTTTACTACCGAGATTGACAAAGGAACCACCTTCTTTCTCGAATTGCCATTAATTCCTAAAAATTAAGTCGGCTAAAAAAGCCTTTATCCATTTTTCAAGATTTTCTATTATAGCTTTGAATGCTTGACTCTCCGCCTAATTCCATCTAATTTCAGTAAACAGTCTTTACTCTAAACTGAAACCGCTAAAAAACAATGCTCTTTCCAAATCTCGCAAAACAAACCAAATTGATTTTGGCGACCGGAATTATTATCGCTTGTATCGGTTTTATCCTCACTTGGAATCAAAGACAAAAAGCATGGTTCAATGAATTAGAGCAAGAGGCTCTGGAAGATACCTTAATCCTTAGTGGAGAGTTGGAGGTTGTTAAAAGGGAATTGATGGGAATCATTTCGTTATACGACTCTTCCCAATTTGTAACATGGGAGGATTTTCAAACTTATGTTGAGCCCATTTTAAAAAACCACAACTTTATTCGCCGATTCGAATGGGTTCCAAAAGTAACGCATAGCGAAAGAAGCGTATATGAACGTTCTACACAAACCAACGGGATTGAAAGATTCAGATTTTTATCGCGTAACTCAAAAGGTTCATTTGTAACTAGAGAAAAAGCAAAAGAATATTACCCAATATTTTATATAGAACCGTTTCAAGGCAACGAATCTTTATTGGGGTTCGATCTATCTACTCAAAGCGATTTTTTTAATTATTTAACGGAATCGCGAGATGCAGGAAAACCCTTGGCAACACAAAAAATTCAGTCTCCAACAAATAGCGAAAACTCTCCTGAAATATCAATAGTGGCTCCATTTTATGGAGAAAAAAACATTTCCGAAACCCCTGAAGCAAGGAAAAAAGCTCTGAAAGGTTTTGTAATTGGCGTTTACCGAATAAAAGATATGATTGAACAAATGGTCTCCCCTTACCTTGCAAAAGGTATGAGTCTTTCTATTTATCAAACCGCAACAACTGAAGAAAAAAATAAGCTTTATGGAGAACCTCTCTCCAAACCTGCATTAGAAATAAAAAACGTCGTTAATATAGCTGGGCGGCGTTGGCTATTGGTGTGGCAAGCGACAAAATTTTTTAAAGATGGTTCTAATAAATCCTACGCATTCTGGGTGGCAGGAAGTATCTTCGCTTTTTTCATTTTTATATCGATCATTTTTGAAATGATGGCATCTCGGACTCGTGTGGTAGAAAAACAAGTCAAAACAAGAACGGAAGAATTGACCGACGCAAATATCCATCTAAAGCACGAAATAGCCGCCCGGGAACAAGCTGAAAAAAAACAGCAAGCGGCTAAAGAAGAGGCCGAATTAGCCAATCGAGCAAAAAGCGTCTTTCTGGCCAACATGAGTCATGAAATCCGCACTCCAATGAATGCAATCTTAGGTTATGCCCAATTATTAGAGCGACAGATACCAGAAAATTCCGAGCCTCAAAAACAACTTAAAAAAATACTCAACAGCGGCGATCACCTTTTACAAATCATCAACGACATCTTACAACTTTCTAAAATAGAAGCTGGCAAAATGGAATTGGTAACCGCCAATTTCGACCTTTCAAAACTGGTCAAAGACATCGTCACCATCATCCGCCCTTTGTGTCAGGAAAAAAACCTTGTTTTAAACTTAGAAGCTAATATTCCGAGTACTTTGTGGGTTCATGGAGACGAAATTAAAATTAAACAAGCGTTGATCAATTTGCTAGGAAACGCAGTTAAGTTTACGGATATCGGATCTGCCTCTTTTAGAATCGATTCAAAAGGAAAAGATGTCTATGGGTTCGAAGTGGAGGACACTGGCAGAGGGATTGCACAGGAGTACCGACAAGCTATCTTCGATCCTTTTGATCAAGGACAAGACATCAAGAAAAGTGGAACTGGATTGGGGTTGGCCATATTCAAGAAACAAATTGAATTGATGAAGGGAACCTGGGGATTTGAATCGGAACCCGGGAAAGGCTCCCGGTTTTATTTTGAACTTCAATTACCTGAAGCCGCTGGTAAAGTCGACGCTAAAACTACAAGAATTCCCGCTAAAATCGTCAATGGTAACCGTAAAATCGTGGCTCTCGTTGCCGACGATAACGAATTAGGTCGCGATATTTTATCTAAAGCGCTAGAAGAAGCCGGAATCAAAGTATGGACCGCTTCCAACGGCGAACAAGCCGTAGAACTCACCCTATCTCACAAACCAAACATTGTATTCATGGATCTTCGAATGCCGCAAAAAGACGGTTACGAGGCCTTAAAATGCATTAATGACCAGCAAAACATTTCGTCGATAAAATTTGTCGCTGTCACCGCATGGGCTTTTGAGGATCAACGTCAAAAATGCTTGGCCGCAGGATTCGACGATTTCATCTCCAAACCGTTTCGTCTTGAAACCGTATTTGAATCGCTATCAAATCTATTAGAAGTAGAATTGGACTTTAGCGACACCGCTTTGTCCGAAAACCCAGAATCTATCGCTGGAGAAACAGAACCGCTAAAGATAGCCATTTCAGAAAAACTTTTAACCCAGTTAAAAGAAGCCGCAAAGCTACACGACATCACCGATTTCAAAAAATACTTCAAAGAATTGGAAAATTCAGAAATCGATGAAAAAAAATTGTCCGAACTTATTCGTCCTCATTTAGAGCAATACAACATGGACGCTATTTTAACTATTCTGGCTCAATTGGAACATGAATCAAAAACCTAAAGAACTGTTTGGCAAAAAAGTAATGATAGTCGACGATACCCCCGCCAACATCGATCTCCTCTATCAAACATTGGAACCAGAAGGATATAAGATTTCTGTTGCCGGAACAGGAGAAGAAACCCTCAAATTAGTTCCTAAAATCAAACCTGACTTAATATTGTTAGACGTGATGTTGCCCGGAATTGATGGTTTTGAGACTTGTCAAAAGTTAAAGGAAACTCCCGAAACCGCAAATATTCCCATCATATTCATCACCGCTAAAGCGGAATCAGAAGATATCGTGAAAGGTTTTAATTTAGGAGGAGCCGATTATCTGACTAAACCTTTTAATCAAGAAGAAGTTTGCGCAAGAATAAAAACTCATCTCCATTTTCAATTACTACTACAAACACTGGAGACGCAAAACAAAAAACTCAATGAATTGAATGAAACTAAAAATAAATTAATGGGAATGACTTGTCATGACTTACGCAATCCCATAACTTCAATTCGCGGGTTCTCAAAACTCATACTCGATAAAGGGGAAACGATTTCAAAAAACTCTCGTTCTGAGTGCTTACAAAACATTTATTCCGCAAGCGACAACATGCTAGAACTGATCAACGATTTGGTGGATATAACTGCCATCGAAAGCGGAAAATTGAATTTGAATATAAGGCCAGACTCCTTTATCAATCTCGCCCAAGAAAAAACTAAAATGTACGTTCCCTTAGCGGAAAACAAAAATATTAAACTTCATTTTAGGGCCGATAACGAAATACCCATCTTTAAATTTGATTCTAATCGGATAGGCCAAGTATTAGATAACTTAATAGGAAATGCCATTAAATTTTCGCCGCAAAACAAAAACATCATGATTAGCGTGGCATTTAAAGGAGATCAAGTTATTTGTTCCGTGAAAGACGAAGGGCCAGGTATCTTGCCCGAAGATAACGCTAAACTATTTATTCCGTTTCAAAAGTTAAGCGCAAAACCAACAGGAGGCGAAGTCAGTTCGGGTCTGGGATTAGGTATCGCGAAGAAGATGGTGGAAGCCCATGGTGGAAAACTGTGGGTAGAAAGCAAACCCGGCAAAGGCGCCGACTTCCGTTTCGAAATTCCAATGCAAAAATAAAAAAAGGGCAAGCTCCCAAGAGCTTGCCCTAAACTACTCACCTAAACTTACTTCATCAAGTCGGTTCTGATATATTTCACAACGTCCCAGATATCTTTATCTTTCAAAGTTTTCTTGTGAGCTACCATACCCGTTCCTGGGGAACCATTCTTGATAACCCAAAACATTTGACCGGCTGATACTTTTTTCATTGTATCGGCACAGGTAAAGTTTCTTGGATTTGGTTTCAAGGCTTTACCCAATTTCCCCATACCGTCGCCTTTATCGCCATGACAGTTCTTACAAGCCATCGGCTTAGCTTTTTTCGAGTATAAAACCTTTCCATGAGCCGCGTCTGCGTTTTTTGGAATTGCCTTTTTGAAATCGTTCGAAGGCGCGCTTTTCGTTTTTCTCGGTTGAGGACAAGTTGCTCCCCCTGCAAATGCTTGTCCGGCTACCATTAGCGTGAAGGCGGTTGCTATTGCGAATGCTGTTGTCTTTTTCATCATGTTTCTCCTTGAAGTTTAGGTGAGTCATTTGAACCAATCTCTTATTAAATTTCGGTTCGGCGTTGCATTACTTACTTGCGATTTCAAAGTTAGCGTTTGCATCCTTACCCGCAGTTACTTCTACTTCTTGGGTCGTTTCTCCAGCGTATGGATGCCATGCAGTTACTTTATATTTCCCTGCAGGCACTTGGTCTAACACAAACTTCCCGTCTTTACCCGTGATGTTGTAGTAAGGGTTCCATACAATCAATCCATCCGCTTCCATGAAATTATGTTGGTCGCATTGAAGAAAGAAGTGTCGATCTTTTTTCATTTTGAAACGCTTCATATTCTTCGTCACGTCGGCCACAGAGCCTTGAGAAGGTAAAGGTTTGTTGAACAACGTCTTGCGATTTGCGCCTTTAATTGAGTAACCATGAGGATTGTGCAAAACGTCCTTATCCTGGTTCGTTACGGTAACTAAACCTTCTTTCATACCTTTAGGAGTTTTTCTAACGATTGAAACTTTTGGGAATATATCGCACGTTTTCATATCAAAATTGATTGTTTCTGTTTTCCAAGCCTTACCGCTACCGATCTTCTGGATATAAACCACTGCATCTTTTAACATCCCGCCGTTAACGACAACTTTTTGTCTGGGTCGAACATTTCCTTCTTTGGTATCGGGGTGTGTCGCACAAAATTCGACGTTTTTTCCTTTGTTCAAATCCTCCATAATTGGATCGGGAACTTTTCCTTTAAAGGAGATAACGCCCGTAATTTTTCCGCCATCTTTTACGTCGCCTTCTACATAACTAGCCTTTTTAGCTAATCCTGTTCCAGCGCCCCCAGCGGTAACTAGAGCTCCAATTAATACAGCTATCAATGTCTTTTTCATGATGGTTTCTCCTTTTTAACGATTCAACAACTGCTATATTTAGCTTTGGGTTTTAAAAAAACCTTCAGCGATTAGCCGAACTAGACGTCGGCCGAAGCGGCAGAAGGTAGGAGGCGGCTCCTCCGGCCACTTCAACCGACGACAAGTCAAGGGGTTAACCAAAACCTGTTAGGTTGGCAGAAAAGAAGTGTTTCTCTTTTACTTGCCAGGTTGAACTTGTTTTCTTGTGAGTTTTTCATCTTCTTGTTTCCTACTTGATAATCTAAACAACTAACTTAATCATTTAAATAGCAATGGATATGCCAAAATATTAACCAAGAAAATTAATTTATAACTTATTGTTTTCCAATGGTTTACTAGTAAGTAACAATAAAGGAGAGAGAAAAACAGAATAGAAACTGGGATTGTTTCCCTAACTGGGAATAGGATTCCCAAAATGGGAAAAGTAAGAGGTTCAATATGGGAAGAAAGAGAACAACGAGGCTTTAATAATGATAGGAAGATTTTGGAAGGAAACTGAGCCTCACAAAGCCTGGAAGGCTACCTTAAAAAAGATGATTATGCTTGGTTATAGAAATTGATCAACTTGTAATAAACGCCTTTTTGTTTAATCAGTTCTTCTTGGAAACCAAACTCCACTAATTCACCTTTTTTAAGAACCGCAATTTTATCAGCGTGCTTAATCGTGGATAAACGATGAGCGACTATTATCGATGTTCTTCCCAGTACAAGCTTTTTGATAGCGCTTTGGATCATTGATTCAGTTTCCGTATCAACGCTTGAGGTGGCTTCGTCTAAAATCAATATACGCGGATCAAAAACAAGAGCTCGAGTCAAAGAAAGCAATTGCTTCTCCCCCATAGACAAAGAACTACCCTTCTCCTTAACTGAGTTCTGATATTTATCAGGAAGTTTATTCACAAAACGATCTGTTCCCAAGCTACGGCAAGCTAGTTCGATCGTTTCTTTTTTAATATCTTCGTTACCCAAACGAATATTACTCATTATGTCGTTTGAAAAAATAAATGGGTCTTGTTGAACCCATGAAATCCTAGCCCGGGCATCCTTTTTTGATAATTGGGATAGGGGAATGTCGTCTAATAGAATTTCACCTTTTTGCGGCTCGTAAAACTTACATAAAAGATTAATCAAGGTACTCTTTCCTGATCCTGTCGCTCCTATGACTGCAAGGCTTTCTCCTTCACAAATTACAAAAGATACGTCCTTAATCACATAGTCATTTTCTTTATAGGCAAACCAAACATTACGAAATTCAATTTTTCCTCGTTCGATTTTATGATTATTAGATTTAGGTGGGTCCAAAATTTCTACTGGAGTATCCAATAATTCAAAAATTCTTTCAGAAGACGCTAATGCAGACTGGATAATATTAAACTTTTCCGCTAAGTCGCGAATAGGTTCAAAAAGTTTATTTAAATACTGCACAAACGCGACTAAAACGCCCAATTGAATCTTATCTTGAACGAACTCCCCTCCCCCATACCAAATCACTAACCCCACACCTAGCGCGCTAAATACGTCTATAGAAGGAACATACAACGCGTTGTAATGCAAAGCTCTTAAATCTTCACTCAGTTTGGCGCCATTAATAGATTCAAAATCAGTCGCTTGTTTTTTTTCACGGTTAAACAGTTGCACTGTTCTCATTCCAGAAAGATTCTCTTGTAAAAATGTATTGAGCCGAGTTACATGAGAACGGTTTTTTCTCAACGCATCTCGCGCCCTCACTCTATAAAAATGAGTAGCTACCGCTAAAAAAGGGAAAACAACACAAATCACCAAAGTCAATTTCCAGTTCAAGAAAAACAAGACTGCAAAAATTCCCACAAGAGTGAACAAGTCGCTAAAGATAAGGATCAACCCTGAAGTTAACATTTCGTTTAGGACTTCAACGTCGTTAACAGTCCGTGTGATCAATTTTCCTATAGGATTTTTATCGAAAAAGCTAAAAGACATCTTATGGATATGAGCAAACGTTTGGCGACGTAAATCCTTCATTACGTTTTGTCCAATGTATTGCATCAAGAGAGTTTGAGTGAATTGAAAAACAAATCCTCCAAGCAAAATGGAAAGAAAGATCCAAGCAACCTGGTCAATACCTTCCAGATTACCAACAGCGATATAATCGTCAATCGCTACCTTAGAAAGATAAGGACCCGCTAACTGGCATAATGAGCTTCCCAAAAGCAAAAGTACCGATAATAAGGAGAGCGTTTGATAAGGTTTTAAATATTGGACGATACGCCGAAATACTGCCCAATCGTAGTAGCGTTCTTCAAGGTTTTCTCCAGCCAATTCAGTCATGAAAGAAACGCCTCTAAACCTTTTTGAAAGGATTGCGCATTGGAAATTTCTTTAAAATAACCCTCCTGCGCTTCTAATTGTTCACGACTGCCAAGTCCAGAAATTTTTCCATTCTCTATAACTACAATTTGGTCTGAAAAACGTTGTGTGGAAACGCGATGCGTAATCAAGATTACGGTTGTTTCTTTTGCTACGCGACGTATGTTTTTTAAAATTTTTTCTTCTGTTTCTACATCCAAACTAGAAAATGCGTCGTCTAAAATTAAAATTTTAGGTTTGCGAATCAAAGCCCGCGCTAAAGCAATTCGCTGTTTTTGTCCGCCAGAAAGAGAAACCCCCTTTTCTCCAACCATAGTTTCTAGCCCTTTCGGAAAAACGGCAATGTCCGGATCTAAGCCCGCAATAAAAGCAATTTCTTCTATAATTTTTTTATCCGAAATATCAGTACCAAAAGCAATATTTTCCTGAATGGTGGCGGAAAACAAAAATGGTCCCTGTTCCACATAACCAATTTGTTTTCTTAATAGATCCAGCGGTAGATCTTTTATGGGAATTCCATCTAAAAGGATTGTTCCTTCCACGGGATCAATAACTCTTAAAGGAAATTTAAACAAAGTCGATTTACCAGCTCCTATTGGGCCAGTAATGCCAACCCATTGGCCTGGTTCAATTTTCAAATTGATATCTTCTAAGTAAAACCCTTTTATAGAATAATGATAACTGACGGATTGAAACTCCAGTTCTCCTTGAAAATCCTTTTTAAAATTTCCGTTTAATGGAGCTTTAATCTCTGACTGTTCGGAAAAAATATCTTGAACTCGCCTCATAGCGCTTGCGCCCTTTTGAGACAAATTAAACACGTAACCAATTCCCATCATAGGCCAAGACAACATCAGTAAATAACCGTTGAAAGCGACAAACGAACCAAGAGTTAAATTACCCGCTATAACCTCTTTCCCTCCTATCCACAAAGAAATTAAGGTAGCTAATCCAAGAAAGAAGCTAAGGGAAGTCGGAAAAATTGCATACAACTTGGTGAGAGTCATATTTTTAGACAAGTAGACCTCGTTCTGTTTTTCAAATTTTTCTTTTTCCTTTTCCTCTTGTCCGTAGGCGTGCAACGTTCTAATCCCCGACAGGTTTTCCTGAACTATATCCGAAATATTTCCTAGCTCTTCTTGAACAATACGATGGCCTTCGCTAATTTTTTTTGTGTATAAATAAAATAGAATGGAAATTAAAGGCAAAGGTAAAAAAGCCATTAGCGTTAGCTTGGGACTGATATATATCATCAACACAAAGCAGGAAATAATAACCACGAAACAATCGGCCAAGACCAAAAGACCTAACCCTAAAAAATCACGGACTGACCGAATATCATTTGTTGCCCGCGACAATAAATCTCCTATTTTTCTTTTTTGATAAAATGAATTATCTAATTTTAAAAAATGACGAAACAAATCGTTTACGATATCAAACTCGACTTTTCTAGAAGGTCCAAAAATATATTTTCTCCATCCAAACCTAAATAAACCTTGGAAAGTAGCAGCTAATCCCAGTAACCCCGCAAAAACAAGTAATTCTTCATTTGACGGTTTACTAGGTAATTTATCTACAAATTGTTTAAGGATCCAAGGAATAGCCAACCCGACAATGTCCGTCAAAATTAAAGCTATCATTCCTATAAACATTTCTTTGCGATATGCTTTTAGATAGGAAACAAATACTTTTAGCTGGTCAAAATTCATAATTCCAATTTATAGATTTATAAGTTTTCAGACAAAAGAGGGGTTCATTATGCTAGGATATATCGGAAAATATGTTTCTGAATGGTACTGATATAGTAACACTCTCGAAAACAGGAAAAAAGTCCAGAGAAAATTCCAGGTTGATCCCATCTTTTTGAAATCACGACTCTTCCCATATATTTAAAGGCAATTCTTAGGCATTAGTATAGAATGATCGGCATTATTTTAGCAGGCGGAAGCGGTACCAGGTTTTGGCCCAAAAGCCGGGAAACACTTCCCAAGCAATTGATTAAAATCGCAGGCTCCAAAACAATGATCCAATATACGGTGGAGAGACTGCTTCCTACCATAAATATCGAAGACATTTATGTAGTCACCCATCAATTTCATGCCTTTGAAACCTGCAGACAATTAAAAGAATTTGGTTTTTTGCCTTCGAATTTAATCGCGGAGCCCATTGCCAAAAATACAGCGCCTGCCCTGGCATTAGCCTCTGTTTTCCTTAAAAATAATCATTTAAACGACGTATTAGGTATTTTTCCCGCCGACCACGTTATCAGCGATTCGGGAAAGTTTAAGCAAGTGTTACAAGATTCCGAAGAAATCGCTTTCAAAGATTATTTAGTTACGCTTGGGGTTGAACCCAGCCGCCCAGAGACCGGTTATGGGTATATCAAAAAAGGAAACCCTATAGACAAGAGTTCTAATTTCTTTAAGGTCGATAAATTTGTAGAAAAACCGGATGTTGAAACGGCAAAAGCGTTTTTAGCGGCTAAGGAACATTTATGGAACTGCGGTATATTTTTTTGGAAAACTTCTCGGATATTGGAAGAGTTAAAAACCCATATGCCAAAAACTCTGAACCAAATCGAGTCGGCTCTTCCATGCCTTCAAACGCAAAAAGGACCCTACCCTTACCTAACCCTAGATGAAGCGGGAAAAAATATTTACGACTCTTTAGAAGGCCAATCAATCGATTATGGGATTATGGAAAAATCTAATCAGGTGGCCGTGGGAGCTACAAACATGCCTTGGAATGACGTTGGTTCATGGATCGCATTAAGCGATTTGGAAGATAATGACGCGCATGGAAATGTTCTTTCCGACGATGTAATCGCTCTGAACTGCGAAAATTCTATTATCCAAAGTAACGATCGATTGATTGCCGCAATAGGAACTAAGGAACTCATAATTATAGACACTCCAGACGCGTTGCTTGTTTGCCCCAAAGACAAAGCTCAAGAAGTCAAAAAAATAGTAGAAAAGCTAAAAGAAAAAGAAAAATCACAAGCTAAATTTCCTTCAACCGTTCATAAACCGTGGGGATCCTACACAGTTTTGGAAAACACGCCAGGGCAACTAGTCAAAAGGCTTGAGGTATTACCTGGGTCCAAGCTTAGCTTGCAAATGCATAATCACCGTAAAGAACAATGGTTGGTCGTTAGAGGAACGGCAGAAGTACAGCTAGAAGAAAAAACATTTTTGCTAGAAAAAAACCAATCTACCTTCATACCTCAAGGTTCTAAACACCGTCTCGGTAATCCAGGTAAAGAGCCTCTTACTATCTTAGAAGTTCAATTAGGCGATAAAATTGACGAAGACGACATAGTCCGCTACCAAGATGATTTTGGGCGTGAAGATTTAGATCAAAAATCTTAAATCAATATTTAAGCTTTTATTGAAAAAAAACCTAACAAGACATGGAGAAACAGGTTCCACGTAATCTTCTAATTTTTGAAATTTTCTAATTAAAACATTCATATCCCATTCTAAATCTATATTCAGAACTTCAAAACCCTCAACTCCGCTTAAAATAAATAGTGTTGTAAAAATAAAGGCATGCTAAGACATTTAAGTAGAAACTTATTTTGCATTTCTCAGGAAGTCTAATACAGCTTTAGTACCTTCATGAATAATTTTCACAGGTGGTTCTTCTAGAGGATTAGCTTCAATAAATAATAAATTTAATTCTTTTAACTCAGCTAATTCTTTAGGTAAAAGAGTTAATTTATTTCCTCGAACATCTAACCCTTTCAGGCGCGTTAAATTTTTTATTTCAGGAGGTAACTTTTCTATTTTATTACCTCTTAGATATAATTCTTCAAGCTTCGCCAATCGGCAAATAGAGTCAGGAAATGATGAAAATTTGGAATAATCTATAGCTAGTCTTTTTAAATTTTTTAAATTTCCAAAACTCTCTGGAAGGCTTTCAAGTTCATTACCACTCAGATTAAGCTTCATTAAGTTGGTAAGTTCTCCAAATTCAAAAGGGATTTCTTTTATCTTTTTTTTCGATAAATCTAACATCGTCCTTCTGGCTCTTTTTGCTTCTTGAATAACTTTTAAAAGTCTCTCATTAGTCATACCAATACATTCCTTAATCTGCACTCAATCTATAAAATACTATCTCAATATTTTTTACTTTATCAAATGTCTAAGTTTAGCGATCGTTTCTAAAACTTTTTCGTCGTTTAGAATTTTCGCTAAAGTTTCCGATTCTGACAAATGAATATTAGCTTGGTCATTTTGTCCCATATATATACAAAGCGGCGCTAAAGTAAAATGTCCTTGCATAATCCGTAAAGGGTTATTATTTGCCTGAGCGGCGGGAATCCTGTTTTTTATGAGAGAAGTCGCTTTTTCTATGGCTCTGTGCAAAATCATAAAAGGCGCTGGAATTGAGTTTATATCAATCGGTAAAACATCTCTTAATATAACTAACGATTCAACCCAATCGCCTTTTCTCCATAATGAAAGCCCCAATATGGCCTCCACTATTCGCTTACCGCCAATATCTCCAATTTCATCAATCACTTTTAGGGATAGCTTAAAAAATTCGATCGCCTTTTGAACTTGAGCCTGTTCCCACGAAACAAGTCCTAAACATGCAAGCATATGAGCTTGTTCCGCTTTTTGTTTTTTTTCTTCAAATATTTCTAACGATTTTTTGAAAGAGTTGGCCGCTCGCGGCCATTTCCTTTGCTCAAGAAAATAGTTTCCCATTCGAGTAAGGGTTTCAGCTTCTTTTAAGGGATCATTTTCTTTACGAAATTGATCCAAAACCTTTTCTAAGTCTGCTAGCGTTTCCATCTTTTAAAAAATAATGTATTCTATTGGGCATTGTTTAAAAATGAACAGATATCGTAACGGAATGCAGATCTCAAATGCTATCTTTATTTTTCAAAATTGCGATTTTGGATTGAGCTCCGTTCAGTAGAAAAATAATAAAACTTTTATTCATTATAGGAGAATATGACTAATGCCTTCAGCAGCTGCTCGCCATATATTAGTTGGAAGCGAAGAAGAATGTAACAAATTAAAAAGCGAAATCGAAAATGGAGGGGACTTTGCCGATGCCGCGAAAAAACATTCAAAATGTCCATCCGGAGCGGATGGTGGAGCATTAGGCGAGTTCCATCCCGGCCAAATGGTCCCAGAATTCGATAAGGTCGTTTTTAACGAGGAAGTGGGAAAAGTCCACGGCCCGGTAAAAACCCAATTTGGCTATCATCTAATCGAAATTACAAGTAGAAGTTAAATATTAAGCGGAGGATCGATTCCTTGAACTGATCCTCCGCTAGAATCATAACTATAAAGAAAGAATAGCTTTATAGTTCTTGGAATTTGATAGAACTTTGATAACTTAAGTTGGAATTAAAATGTTATTCATTACAAATTTTTTCGCTGTATTTTCTTCGGAAATATAAAGTACAAAACATATATATTGTGTATTTTTTTTAAATTGAACTTGCCGACCAAAAATCCAAAAAACAAATACATAAAAAACCGATTTTTATAGCCTGCAGATTCGCCATTCTGGGTGAAACTGCTTACGACGAAAAACGATTCCTTTCGCCTCATATCCTACAACTAGTAATACAAAATACATTAGGCAATGAACAATTTTAAAGTCTTCCTGTCGTCTTTTATCTTATTTATTTTGAGTATATCCCCCAGTCAAGCAGAAATAAGCTTTTTCACCATGGCAGATTCTCCTTATTCAAACAAAGAATATTATTTAATTGAAAAGGAATTAGAAAATGTTCCAGCAAACGGGAATTTTATTATTCATCTTGGAGATATAAAACATAAAAAAGAAAACTGTGAAAAAGAAGATTATAAGGATTTTAGAGATCTTTTAATACGATCGCCAATTCCAGTTTTCATCATTCCTGGAGATAACGATTATAGCGTCTGTAATGATCCTTCCCAGGCTAAAGATTTTTGGAATCAATATATTTATGAATTGGAAAAACATTGGAAATTAAAATTTCCCGTTAAAAGACAAAAAGAACAAAAAGAAAACTTTGCCTTTTTCTTAGAAACTACACTTTTTATAGGAATAAATTTTTTTGAAAAGAGGACTAGGGATAATATTAAGTTCAATCATATATTGAAAAATAATTTACTCTGGATCAGAAAAAACTTAAAACGACATCAAGGTCAAGTCAAAACACTCATAATTTTTGCTCATGATTTCAGTGGACTAAGAGATAAAAACTCTATTTATGAGGTTTGCGGTAAAATTCAATTCAATTCTTGGGAAGCGGATCAACATTATAAATATTTTAGCGATCGTTTTGTTTCTATGGCCCAAGAATTTAAAAAACCAATTCTCTATTTACAAGGGAATCATCATTGCTGGCATCGCGATAATCCTTATAAGGAAGCAACGAATATTGAAAGAATCGTTATAAGCAAAATCAAAAAGTCACCAATGACTAAAATTACCATACGGGATAATAGTATTTTTATAGATCGAAGAATCGATAAACGAATTGGTTTCTTCCTTAAAGAAGCAAACCTTGAAAACGTGTGGACCCAATATTTTTTAGGCTCAGAATACTTAAAATTTCAAAAATATAAGGATGCTAAAAAATGGTTAAATAAAGCATCTGACAAACAATTTCCCCCCGCACAAGTTTTGCTAGGTAAAATGCTTCAAGACAGCAAAGATATGTCGGAAAAAGGATATGCCGACGCAATGAGGTTATTTCAATCATCGGTTCAAAATAATGACTTAAATAAAATTTATGCCAAAAGCATAAAAAATACGGATGTCGCCTTTCTTCCATATCAGAAAAGAATCTCTCAATATCAAAAGAAAATAATAAAAGAATCTTTGTTTAAAGCTTATTTTGCCCAAGCCACAATGTATTTTTATGGACTTGGTGTCCCACAAAATTATAAAAAGGCTTTATCCTATTATAAAAAATCTGGTGAAGGCGTGGGCGCTGCCTACTATAATATTGCTCTAATGCAATTCAACGGTCTAGGAGTTAAAAAAGATTTCAAAAAAGCTAAAGACTGGTGTATTAAAGGCTCTTCCAGTGGGGTAATTGATTGTAGGTTTATGCTTGGCTCTATTTTCATGAAAGGACTAGGCGTTCAACAGAATTATAAAGAAGCCGTAAAATGGTTTAAGCTTGCCACAAATCATGCATCAAGCTTATATAACCTTGGTTTTTTATATTATAAAGGTTTAGGGGTTAATCAAGATTTTAAAATCGCTATTGAATACTTTATGAATGCAGCTAAACATGGAAGCTCAGAGGCAAAAAAAATTTTAGAAGATTTAAAAGATAACTCTCAAAAATAAGTTACTGTATTTCAAGTAAATCAAAATTGTTTAATTGGTCAAGTCAGATAAACCTAATTCAATTGCTATCTTGTTAGTAGGTAGAGAATAGTTTGAATAGATCGGAAGTGATTGGTATTAGGATTTTACAGGCTATGCTGAGGCGCAATGTCATGCCAATCAGATATACATTCATGATTTAAGCTCTTCCTAAAACAACAGATATATCCAATAGTTTTATTTAAAACCGTAGGTCAATAAGCTCAGTAGGTTAGCGCTCGAAATCAGCGGTTATTACCTTCTAAATAAAATTTTTCATGAATAAAAAGAAGCTTGTTCTTACATCTTTTTTGATCTTATCGTTCTTATTGGGAGTTTATTTTCGATCACAATTAACTGATTTTGTACTGATCAAAGATTGGAATTCACGAGATTTTGACCGAGCCTTTAAATTAATTGAGGGTCAATATGTTCCATTAGCAGGTCCCGAAGTTAATGTAGGAGGCAGGCTTCCTGGTCCTTTTTTATATTTCCTGCTAGCCATTCCTCTTCTTATCAATAAATCTTATGAATCCATCTTTTATTTCAATTTTTTACTTAACGTCGTTAGCATTGCGTTTTTTTTCATTGTTTTAAAAAAATATTTTGACTTTTTTACCTGTGTTGTTGGAACCATACTCGCTTCTTTATGTTTACCTCATATGGGCGCTGTGGGTTTTCCTATTAACCCTTCCTTTTTATTTCCTTTTATCATTCTTTTTATTTGGTCTTACTTAGAGTTCGTTCTAAATCAAAAAGACAATTTTGTTCCTATAATGGTTTTGGCAGTTTCTCTTGGAGTTCAACTACATTATTCCATATTACTTTTTGCTTTTATTCCCATAATTTTAACTCTCGTATGGCGAATCAAAATTGGCCTAAGACCCATTTGCTGGAGCATTTTAATAATCCTTATATGCTTTACGCCTTATGCCATTTATAAAATAAAAAGTTTTCATGCTTTAGATGAAGGGATACTAACTTTTTCAAAACACACCTTTTCAACCATATTGCAAATCCCTTTTTTGAACCATACTTTAACAGGTATCACTCTAAAAAATGGGCTTTGGAGATATCAAAATTTTCCAAAGGAAATTGCCTGGCTATACTTAATATTAACCTTTGCAGCTTTGACGACTCTTTTTCTAATCATTTTTCAAAAAATACGAAAAGAAGGAACCATTTCATGCAAAAAGGAAATTTCATTATTTCTTTTATTTTATTTTCCTGGGCTTCTCTTTGAGCTCTCTCTGCCGTTCAATACCAGCTTTCCTCACAATTGGTATTCATTTATTTTTCTATTCCCGCAAGCCTTAGTCATTGCATATTTTTTATCTTGGATTGATCAAAGACTAAAAAAGAAAATAACAAGAATAACTTTTTATACAAGCCTTATCGCTTCTTTTCTACTTTTGGTCTCAAATGCTCAACAGGAAGTCTCAAAATACAAAACACAAGTAAAAAAGAATTTATTTTCTAATGACCTCAAACTGCGACGCTACAAGGAATATAACGGATATACAAGTCTACTCGGAACCTTCATGGAAAAACTTAATTTATCGCCTGAAGAATACATTAAGAGGGTCTATTTCGAAGGACTAGGAATGAATGGAGGCCCACAATCTTTAAAATTGCTTCAGTTGACGGACGCAAAAATGGATAGAGACATTTCCCCTAACAACAAAAAACCAGAAAAATGTTTTTATATTAGAAAATCTGACTTCTTGGCCTCAATTGAAAACTCTCGATTCGAAGTATTTAAAAACGATACAACTATTACACTGGAAAAACCATATTTGGTAATGGTACCAGATGGTTCCATAACGCGAGGTTTTCTCGTCACGAAATATACACCAAAGAACAATCAATCTTGCTACAACAACTCCTTTAATAAATACGTTGTCGAAAAAAATGTGAGAGACCTACTGTTAGAAAGCTATGACATTAATCCAAGAAGCGATTCGGCGATTAAAGCGATCTCCCTTGAGGAGAAATTTGATTCAAGCCATCAACTAAAACAATTTAAAGGTAGCTACTTAGTTTATTTCAGAAGTCTAAAGTTCCCCTTTAAGTTGAATTTAGAAATGAATCTCATTGAAGGAGGATATTCCATCAGGTCTTCAATCTTATTTTATCGGTTTCATGTTCAAACTCATCATATTTCAAACCTTATTATCTATCTAAAAACTAACCTTGGAGTCCCCATACTTTCTCCTAAAACCCTTCCAACTCACATAGGCTTTTCGAACAAGTTCTGGTTCAAAGAATATAATTTATCCATAGAAAAACCATTTTTAAAAGATCAATATATGTTTAAGTTTTTGGGAACTATCCAACCAAACAGTATTTTCCACACTCCTTATCCTAATACAATTTTAAGTACAAAATTCCCTCTCAACGGAAAAGATCTCCGAAGTATTTCTCTATCAAAAAATTACTAAGCCATCATCAAAGCTAAGTAAACCCATTTCCTCACAATCCTCGGCAGTGAGGACAAATTATTCGACTACAGCCCTAAGTTTTGGAACGAGTGAGTATTATTTTTATTGAACCAAACCGTTGCGGATAGCGTATTGAATCAACTGAGCGTTGTTTGACATCTTCATTTTTTCAAGTATATGAGTCCGATGAGTACTAATTGTTTTAACGCTTAGAGATAATTTCTCGGCAATTTTTGTCAAAGATTTACCAGTCACTAGCATTCCAAAAACTTGATATTCCCTATCGGATAAGTAGTCATGAGGAGGCTTGTTCTGATCCGCAAAATCAAAAGCCAATTTCTCGGTTAACTCTGGGCTGGTGTAACGACCGCCTTTAGCTATTTTTCTGACAGCGGACATCAGAATATCCGGGTCTTCTTCTTTCGTCATATAACCCGACGCCCCCGATTTAATAAACCGAATGGCAAAATGATCCTCTGGGAAAACGCTTAAAACCAAAACCGGCAGTTTCGGACAATCAATTTTCATTTGTTTTAATGTATCAAGTGTATTGTGTCCTCCCATTGATACGTCCAATAGGACAATATCGTATACATTCTCCCGAATCCTTTCTAGAATTTCGAACACTGTGGCGGCTTCGCCAACCACTTCTATATCCGGGGCTTCAGAAAAAGCATGTTTTAGTCCTTGCCGAAAAATCGGATGATCGTCGGCAATTAAAATTCTAATTTTGGTTTTTGGTTCTGCTTCAGTGATCATATAATAATTACATTAAAATGGTTATTACAACTTTGGCGCCTTGATTAGGCTGACTGAGAAACTCAACCGTTCCACCCCAAACAAGGGCTCGTTCCCTCATACCCAAAATCCCCAAGGATTTCGGATTAGACACCTGCTCTTCAGTTATACCTATACCGTCGTCTTCAACTATTAGTTCAAAACTTTTATCTCTTTTAGATAAACTTACAAAAATATTATTCGCTTCTGCGTGTCTTGAAATATTCGTTAAAGTTTCTTGAAAAATTCTGAACAAGGTTGTAGCCCGATTTTGATCTATTTCTTGACTATTTAGATTTATATCGCATTTAAATTTGATATTTGTCCGATTTTCAAATTCCTTACCTTGCCATTCTATAGCCTCCCCAACTCCCAAAAAATCTAAAATCGGAGGACGTAGATCGGCAGATATTCTTTTAACGGTTTGGATTGTATTATCAATCAAATCCGTCATGTGCACTATTTGTTGGTTGGATTCTTTATTTGCGATTCCCCACTTTTTTCCAAATAATGAAAGTTCTAATTTTAATGTCGAAAGAACTTGGCCTAATTCGTCATGAACCTCTCTTGCAATTCGAGTCCTTTCCTCTTCCCGGATCAATTCCAATCTTTGCGATAAATCTCTTAATTGCTTACTAGATCGAATAACTTCGTTTTCTCCCAACTTTTTTTCATACGCTTCTCCTAATAGCCGGGAAATTCCCTCAATCAGGTTTCGTTCTTCTTTTAGAAAAGGACCTTCGTCCACTTCTGGCATTTCTTCTAAGTAGAAAGTTTCGACCGTACCTCTCAACTCACCCTTAATGGTGATTTCGCTAGCTTGCTTCCAAAGAGTTTCTTCAAAAGGGTTTGGGCAATATTCCCTTCCATCAAAGTAAATTTTGGTTCGAGTTATTTCAGGATATTGCCACGCTTGAGCCATGAAAGTGGCAGCCTTATCAAAAATATCTTCAACGTTCTCACAATTTCTAACCAAATTTGTGATTTCATAAATACATGTAAGCTCTTTAATCCTCTCGCTAACATTATGTAAAAGATCTTTTTGCTTTTCGTCAGCCCTTCTTCTTTCCAATACTCGACCAATTTGAGTTCCAATATTCTCCATACTTTCTAGAGTCTCTTCATCCGGCTCTAAAGCTCTTGCCGAAAAGAATTCCATAACACCCACAACTTCTTTTCTTATAAATATAGGAAACGCAAACCCAGCCCGAACGCCGATATCTTCCGCCATCTTTGCTCTTGGAAAATTTTCGTCCTTTGTAACGTCTGGAATCCACGCGGGCTTTCCGCTAGCCATAACTCGACCAGGCAATCCAACTCCAGGAGCAAGCGGTGAATTCTCAGTTACTTTTCGAAAAGTCTCAAATTCGTTTGGATTTTCCAAATGCCATATTACAGAAGGGACTAAACCTTCTCTAGAATCTTCAGCCGTAAAATAAATGTGCCCAACAGGCCAACCTGTTTCTTCGCAAATTCTCTTCAATCCTTTGTGCAAAGCTTTTTCTAATGGTTGGTTCTCGTTCGAATAAACTGCGATATCTTTATGAAGCTGAATTAATTTACTTTTTTCTTTAATTGATTCCATTAAATTACCATTTCGAATAAATTCGAAATACCAAAGGGGGGGAAGTTTCTTTTGAACGAATTAATTCGATAAATTAGGAAGGTAAAGTTCTATTGAAATGTAATCCCATAAAATAATCTTAGAGCTGTCTATTATATCAGACAATAAAACATATAAAACTACCAATTAACAAAATAAGGGCAAAACCTTTAATTAATTATGAGTCTTTTAATCTTAGTTTAGCGTTCCTTTCTTCAATTTCTTTTCGCAGATTTTCTTTAAATGCTTCAACTCCGCCATACTTTTTTTGATAACGTTCCCTAATTTGGTCGACAGATCTAATTTTATCCGCTTTCGAACCAACTAAACAGTTTCCTGAAACGTCGCAAGCCCATATAGGAAGATCTTTAGCAACTTCTTCTCTTAAATCTTCTGGAATATTGCTTCCATGTGGCAACGAAGCGTAATTTGGGTCGGCGGTTTCTTCAATTCGATCTATCTCCTTAACCAAATCTTCAATTGATTCGCCGTTCCAGGAACCAAGCTGATCGTCGCCATCGGCCGACATAATCCGATTTGCTACTTCAGGGTCTACAACAATCTTTTCCAATGAAAACCGTCTTTTATTTTCTGTACTCACAATATCGCTCGATTAAAATTTTATACATTGCAGATCGGATATTACGCTAATTTTTCATTTAGATAATCTGGTAATAGGGTTTCTTCATCCATCAAGGCGACCGCAATTTGTTCTAAAAGCAAACCCTTAGCGCCTCTTAGATCTGCCCCATTTAAATAGGAACCATTCAAATTAGCCCCACTAAAGTCTGCATGTTTCGAGTCGGACCACGTTAAATCGACTTCTTCAAGATTAGTCTCACAAAAAACCGCGTTCTTCAAATTAGCGTCTTGAAGATTCGCTCCTCTTAAATCGGCCCCAGAAAAATCAGAGTTGGAAAAGTTTCCCCCCATCAAATCGGCTTCAATCAATCTTGCATTCTTAAATTCCGTATTTTGTAGATTCAGTCCGCGTAAATCGGCCTTTTTACCTTTTTCGCCCATGGAATCAAACCAAGTTTCATGATCTTTGATTATCGTCGATAAATCCATATAGAAAAAATCAAATTCAAAAATAACTTTAAAAACTACTTTTAGAGAATTTTATGAAAAAAAATTATTATTGCCTCAATTTAAGCGTCTTTTTTTAAAATTCTTTCATTTTCACTTTGTTAAGTTTTTTCTTTGCTCCAAATAGTCTTTTAACGCTTCTTTCCAGGACCTTAATTGATAACCGGCTACTTTTTCAAATCGTTCGGAAGACAATCTAGAGTTTTTTGGGCGAGGAGCCTTCGCTCCAAACTCATCCGTTGAAATGGAAGCCACCTTACTTTTATCTAATCCGATTCCAGAATAAATTGCAGCCGCAAACTCTTGCCATGAACATTCGCCGCTATTACAAATATTAATAATTCCTTTTGTACCTTTTTGAACCAATTTCACAATAGCCGCCGCAAGATCTCCTGTATAAGTTGGCGCTCCTATTTGATCGTTCACAACTCGTAAATCTTCTCCTTTTTGCCCTCTATTCAATATACTTTCGACAAAGTTCTTACCGCCTAAACCAAAAAGCCATGAAGTTCTTATTATTAAAAATTTTCCTAAAATCTCCCTAACGTTATTTTCGCCAAGTAATTTGGATTTACCATAAGCGTTTATAGGAGCGGGTTGGTCGTCTTCTAAATAAGGACCATCTTTTGAACCGTCAAAGACATAATCAGTGCTTATGTATAAAAGGATGGCTTCAATTTTTTTGCAAGCTAAGGCTACATTTTTTGCTCCATCGCCATTTATCAAATTTGCTAAATCTTTTTGATCCTCGCAATTATCCACCAAAGTGTATGCTGCGGATAGAATTACAACGCTTGGCCTAATTTCTAACAACTTTTTTTCTGTCGCTAAAGGGTCCGAAATATCGAGATCTGGCTTTCCTAATCCTAGGAATTCTAGCGAAGAATCGCTTAATGCTTTGACAAGGTCCTTCCCCAGCATACCATTAGCGCCAATTATCAGAACTGTCATATTCAAAAAACCAATTTAAAACAGGATCTAAAACCTATAATTTTCAGGACTATTCAATATTTTTTCCACTTTTAAAACTCAAAACAACTTAAAGCAAAACATTAAGAGGTGGACTTTAAAGGACGCCACCACTGCTCATTCTCCCGATACCATTCAATTGAATTTACAATAGCTTGGTTAAAGTTGAATTTAGGCTTCCAATTGCATTCTTTTTCAATTTTAGTCGAATCGATTGCGTATCTTCGATCATGTCCTAATCTATCTTTGACATATTTTTTTAAAGAATCTGGCTTCCCCAATTCTTTCAATAAAATATCCGTTATTTCTAAGTTCGTTTTTTCTTGCCATGCTCCTACATTATAAACCTCTCCTGGCTTTCCATTCTTAAATACGGCATCAATTGCGCTGCAATGATCTACTACATGAATCCAGTCTCGAACATTCATACCGTCTCCATAAATGGGGACAGAGATATCTTCCATTAAATTGGTAATAAAAAGTGGAATGAGCTTTTCCGGAAACTGATAAGGACCAAAATTATTGCAGCAACGAGTGATTAATACAGGGAAAGAATAAGTCTCAAAAAAAGAACGGCAGATTAAATCTGCGGAAGCCTTGCTGGCAGCGTAGGGACTATTTGGCTGGATAATAGACTCTTCCGTAAAAAAACCTTCCGGCCCCAGAGATCCGTATACTTCGTCTGTCGAAATTTGAATAAACCGCGATATCTTAGATTCTCTAGACGCTTGTAAAAGGTTATAAGTACCTTGGATATTAGTGGTTAAAAAAACAGCGGGATCTTCAATACTGCGGTCGACATGAGATTCTGCCGCAAAATTAATAACAGCGTCAAATTTTTCGGCCCTAAATAAATCGGTAACAAAGTCTGCGTCTTCAATATCTCCTTTGACAAATCGATAAGAAGGATTCGACTCGATATCTTTTAGGCTCTCTAAATTACCAGCGTAAGTCAATTTATCTAAATTGACTAACTTATCTTCTTTATAGTTTTTTAAGAAATAACGAACAAAATTACTGCCAATAAAACCGGCGCCGCCGGTAACTAAAAGTTTCAACGTTTAACCTCACAAAAGAATTCTATTTTCCACAACTATACTTATCTCCCGAACCAACGGCTCTGTAGTTTGGAAATTTTTGGCAAAAAAATCAAGGCAAATTGAAAAAAAATGAGAGCCGCGATCTTCTCAATCCCACTCCTCTTCATAAACAACATAACCAGAATGTTTCATTCCAACCTTGGAATAAACGTTCTTACCCACTTCATTATCCTCCATGACATACAATCGGATAGCTTTAGATAAAGGCGTTTTTTCGGCTAAACTTTTGATATGGCAATAAATAGATCGAAAACACCCTTTCCCTCTAAATTTTGGCAACACATATACACTCTGCAACCACCAAATTTGACCGGCACGCCAATCGCTCCATTCATATGTCACCATCGTTTGCCCCGCTATCGAACCGGAACTTTCAGCTATAAAATACCTAGCTAAAGAAGGGTTTGAAACCGCTATTTTTACTCCTTCGGATATAACTGACTTATCTAACACTTTGTCTTCAGTTTCCCTGGCGATTCCGATATTCATATCAGCGATAATGGGAACATCATCGATCGTCGCTTCGCGAATATTAAAAAGTTTAGTGGTCATTTGATCTTTTTCTTAGTTAAGACAAAAATTAGCATGAAATTTCATAGAAATTTACGGTAATTTATCATGATTAAAACCGCATTACTGTTGTAATTTCAAATAGATAGTTGTACGATATATTAAAGTTCCAGATATTTTAAAACCGTTTTGTTCTTCACTAAACCTTAAAACTAAATGGCGCCTAATACCCCTAATACTCCTTCTGGGGATACCGAAGCTAAACCTACCCCCGCAAAAGAAAAAATAGGTTCAGCGAAATCTGACGTCACTCCAGTTTCTTACGCTTCTAAAACTATAAAGCGTGAACGGCGTTATTCAGACAGAATTCAACCTATCATAGACCAAATTCTATCCGCTAAAAATATAAAACCAATACTATTCAACTTAACAAAAGATTTAACGGAAGCTTTTGGCTCAGATGAAGCCACCATATACGCTATTGATAGGACAAACAAACAAATTTTTTCCCGTAATGTGAAGCTGGAAAAAATTAAAGAAATTCGGCTAGACATTTCTCCATTAAGCATGGCCGGGTACTCGGCTTCCGCCGGCAAGATGCTAAATGTAGAAAACGCTTACGATAAATCAGAACTTAAAAAATACCATCCCGCGCTTCATTTTGACGATAGTTGGGACCAAAAAACAGAATATATAACTAAATCCGCTTTGGTTGTTCCCCTACCCCATAACAAAAAACTAATGGGCGTTTTAGAACTACTAAACAAAAAAAACGGCTCCAAGTTTAGTAACGACGATGTCAAAATGGCTAGAGAATTGGCGGCTACGCTTGGCCTTGCTATGGTTAAGATGGAAGTTGAAGACGTTCAAGAAAGACTCATTTCAACTTCTCACGCCATTCATTCTGCAGATTCCATCGACGACATCTTAATTTCTCTTAAAAAACCTATTTTACAGCTCTTTGACGCAACTTTAGTAACTGTATACGTTGTTGATTATTCCCAAAACGAAATTTATTCGAAAGTTAAGTCTGGCAACGGCATTAATGAAATTAGAGTACCCATTTCATCTAAAAGCGTTTCCGGCTGGGTCGCGTTGGAGAAAAAGGTAGCCAAAATAAAAAACGTTTCAAATAGCTCTGAATTAAAAAAATTTAGCGAAGATTTAACATTTGACGATTCCTGGGACAAAAAAACCGGCTTTCAAACCAAATCAATGTTGGCTATACCTATAATGAATCAAGGAAAGTTGATGGGCGTTCTTCAATTAGTAAATAGAGTTAATGAAGAAGAGTTTTCTGAATACGACGAACAAAATGGAAAAATAATTTGCGACGTTTTAGGACTGGCGTTTAGCAATCAATTGAGGCTCGCTAGCGCCAAAGCCTCCAAATATAGCTATTTGCTCGTTAGGGGAATAATAACCGAAGAGGAATTAAGCCGGGTTACCGCTAAATCGCGCGAAGAAGAAATTGATATTCAAACTTTGATGCTAAAAGAGCTTTCCTTAAGGAGAGAGGATATTGGTAAATCTTTGGAGCACTTTTATAAAATTCCATATTTTGAATACAATGGTTCATTTATTTTGTCTGAAGAAGTATTTGCCGGACTGAATAAAGAATTTCTTAAGAACAATCATTGGACTCCCTTGCAGAACGATGGAACGAAGGCTGTAATTTTAATTGACGATCCAGCGAATGAGAAAAAAATAGAACAAATAACTTTGAACTATCCTTCGCAAAGTTTGGAATTTAAAGTTGGACTAAAAATTGATATCGCAGATTTCATTAATTCAGCGGTCGCAACCACCCAAACAAAATCTTCTGAAAAACCCGAAGAGTTATCTTCAATCTTAGATTCTCTGACAACCGAAAGGGAGTTGACTGCGCCAGAATCTTCCCGTGAAGAAGAAGTCAGCATGTTCAATGACAGCAACAGCGGGATTGTTAGGTTAGTTAATAAGTTTATTACCGAAGCTTATGCCGATGGAGTTTCGGATATTCATATTGAACCTGGAATTGAAAAGAAAAACATGAAAATTCGATTCCGCAAAGACGGCGTTTGCCACTTATATGAAGAAATCCCCTACATGTTTAAACAAGCCGCAATTTCTCGGCTAAAAATTATGGCTCGCTTAAATATCGCTGAAAAAAGGCTTCCACAAGACGGCAAAATAAAAATGAATTTTGGTAATAATGAAATAGAACTTCGAGTCGCTACTTGCCCAACCGTTGGAGGAAACGAAGATATCGTCATGAGGATTCTTGCGTCCAGCAAACCCATTCCGCTGGACAAAATGAACTTTTCGCCTAGAAACCTCAAGCTAACAAAACAGATGATCCAAAAACCTTATGGTTTAATTTTAGTCGTTGGACCTACCGGCTCTGGTAAAACAACCACTCTTCATTCCGTTTTAGGCCATATTAATAAGCCCGAAAAAAAGATTTGGACAGCCGAAGATCCAGTTGAAATCACTCAGGAAGGATTACGACAAGTTCAAATGCAATCTAATATTGGGTTAGATTTTGCGCGGGCGATGAGATCCTTTTTGCGCGGCGATCCCGACGTTATCATGGTTGGAGAAATGCGGGACCAAGAAACCTGCGCTATTGGCCTAGAAGCTTCTTTAACCGGCCATCTCGTTTTAAGTACATTGCACACAAACTCCGCTCCAGAAACTATCACACGGCTTATTGATATGGGAATGAATCCTATCAATTTTGCGGACGCTCTTTTGGTCATTTTGGCACAACGATTAGTTAGAACTTTATGCAAATTTTGCAAACAACCCTATCAACCAACCAAAGAAGAATTTGATCGAATAATCGAAGAATATGGCCCGGAAGATTTTGAAAGACTGGAAATCCAATTCTCAGAATATTTAACTTTTTACCGGGCTGTTGGGTGCGCTCGATGTGGACAATCCGGTTATTCGGGCCGAACTGGGTTACATGAGTTATTAGAAGGAACTTCTGAAATTAAACGTATGGTTATGAAAAAAGCTTTAATGGAAGACATTCGCAGACAAGCAATAAAAGACGGTATGACAACCTTAAAACAAGACGGTATCGCCAAAATTTTTAAGGGCGACTGCGATTTGAAGCAAGTTTTGGCCGTTTGTGTGGCCTAACTCACAGAACTTATTAAATATTTTCTATAATATGTAAAAACAATAATTTGAGACTTCAATGCCAACTTACCTAAAATCTCCAGTACCAGAAAGCGACTTAAAAGAAGTTGAAAATCGCTGGAAAGCTCTATCCAACCTTATCCAGTCTGGAGAAAAAGTAAACGACTTAATTCCCGATTTAGCTCAACTTTTAAATGAAGTTTTTGATAGCCAAGTTGTAACCTTATTTGGGTTAGATAGGGCAAACCGTCAATTATTTTCTAGAAATAAAATTAACGAAAAATTTCCAGAAATTCGAATAGATATTTCGAGAAAAAGCCTAGCTGGATTTGTAGCCGCTGTGGGGATGTCGTTAAACATAGAAAACGTTCACGATAAAAACGAATTGTTAAAATATCATCCCGATCTAAAATTCGACCCAACTTGGGATAAAAAGCTCAACTTCAATACAAAATCTATTATGGCGATCCCTTTGCCCCATAATAAAAAACTAGTTGGCGTTTTAGAGGTTATCAACAAAAATTCAGATAAAAAGTTTTCAGAAAAAGATTTCCGCAAGGCGAAAGAGATTTCTCCCATTCTTGGTCAAGCGATGTCTAAATTGGATTTGGATATCCTACAGGTGGATAGCGCCACAAAGTCCAATTTGGAAAGACAAGAAAAATTTCATTCCATCACACAAGCGATTCACTCAGCAAGAAATGTCGATGAAATTTTAATCGAACAAAAAAACTCAATTCTGGAACTTTTCGACTCCGAATCCATTACGATCTATGCGGTTCAATCCGATAAAAACGAAATTGTCTCTAAAGTTAAAAGCGGAGATTCCATCAACGAAATTCGAGTTCCAATATCGCCTCGCAGTATTGCAGGTTTTGTCGCTTTAGAACAAAAACGACTAAATTTTAAAGACGTTTATGAAGACAAAGAACTAAAAAAAATACACCCTGAATTAAGCTTTGACGGCTCTTGGGACAAAAAAACAGGTTACAGGACCCGCTCCATGCTGGTATATCCTCTGATTTTTGACAATCAATTAATGGGTGTCATTCAATTAATTAATAAAAAGGGAGGGGATCGATTCAATCCACTCGACGAACAGCAAGCTCAATTAATGGCTGAAACTTTGGCTTTAGCCTTCTTCAATCAAAGGAAATTTGTTAAACAAATTCCTACTAAATTTAGTTACCTGATATATAACGGCCTCATTTCCGTCGAAGAGCTCACTAACGCTATTGCAAAAGCTCGTAAGTCTAACTTAGACCCACAAACGGTATTGGTAAACGACCATGGAATAAAACGTAAAGAAGTTGGAAAGTCTCTTTCAGATTTTTTTAAATTACCCTATTTTGGATACGATTCTTCCATAATTTTACCTAGCAACGTATTTGAAGGCTTGAATAAAAACTATCTTGCAAAAAACTTTTGGGTACCGCTTTCCAAAGAAGGTAAGACGGTTGAAGTTTTAATCGACGATCCAAACAATCAAGATAAAATTCAAAACATCAAGTTAATTTATCCAAAGAAAAAAATCGTATTTAAAGTCGGTCTACGGTTGGATATTTGGGATTTTCTCAACGCCTCTGTGGGAGAATCCACCGAAACTCCAGATATGGAAGAAAACTCAGCCGAGATTTCCTCTTTACTCGATTCGTTAAAAAACGAAAAAGAAGAAATGGGAATTGTCGATGAAGACGAAGACGAAGATAGCGCTATTAGCGATAACGATAGCACCATTGTTCGGTTAGTTAATAAAGTAATAACCGACGCCTACGCAAGCGGCGTTTCCGATATTCATATTGAACCGGGAATTGGCAAAGAAAATTTATTAGTTCGATTGCGCAAGGATGGCGCTTGTAGACAATACGAAGAAATACCTTATTTATATAAACAAGCGTTTGTTTCTCGTCTAAAAATTATGTCCAAATTGGATATCGCCGAAAAACGCCTCCCGCAAGACGGCAAAATAAAAATGAAATACGGCGCTAAAGAAATCGAATTACGGGTTGCAACCTGCCCCACCGTTGGCGGCAATGAAGATGTCGTCATGCGGATACTTGCCGCAAGCAAACCTATCCCTTTAGATAAGATGAATTTTTCCGATCGCAATCTTGAATTAATCCAATCTACATCTAAAAAACCTTATGGATTAATCTTGGTAGTTGGTCCAACCGGTTCTGGAAAAACAACCACTCTGCATTCCTGCTTAGGATACATTAACCATCCGGAACGCAAAATATGGACTGCCGAAGACCCCGTCGAAATTACCCAAAAAGGACTTCGACAAGTACAAATGCATTCCAAAATTGGCTTAGATTTTGCTCGCGCTATGCGTTCATTCCTTCGCGGCGATCCAGACGTCATCATGGTAGGTGAAATGCGCGATGCAGAAACTTGCGCCATTGGTTTAGAAGCGTCATTAACAGGCCATCTAGTTTTTAGTACTTTGCATACTAACTCTGCCCCCGAAACCATTACTAGACTTTTGGATATGGGAATGAACCCATTAAACTTTGCGGACGCCCTTCTACTGATTGTTGCTCAACGATTAGTTAGAACTTTATGCAAAGAATGTAAAGAGCCCTATAACCCTACTGAAGATGAATTCCAAAAACTAGTCAGTGAATACGGAGTGGACGACTTCCAAAATTTGGGAATTGAATATAGTAAAGATCTGACTCTTTATGGCCCTAAAGGTTGTTCAAAATGTAGCGATACGGGATATTCTGGAAGAACCGGCCTCCATGAACTTCTAGAAGGAACAGACGATATCAAAAGAATGGTCATGAAAAAAGAACTGGTTGAAAAACTGCGCGCTCAAGCCATTAGCGATGGCATGACAACATTAAAACAAGACGGCATATGGAAAATATTTAAAGGACAATGCGATTTAAAACAAGTGTTAGCGGTTTGTATCGCTTAACTTATTAATTCAATATAAAGTCTATTAGACAAAAACAACTGGCAAAATAAAAATGAATTCTCCGACCACATTAGAATCCAATAAGAGCATCGAAGAAGACTCAGCAAAAGTAAACGCAATCTATTCTCAGTTTTACGCGGCAAAAAATATTGCCGAGGTTTGGCAGCAAAGTCGCGAAACATTGTTGGATTATCTTGGTTGCGAAGAAATTGTCGTTTTCGCTTTAGATCGACCCAACCGGCAGCTTTATTCCATTAATTTTAGCGATAAAGACGACGAAATAAGAGTGGACATTAGCAGAAAAAGCCTTGCTGGCTTTTGTGCGGCTACAGGAAAGCCGCTTCGCATCTCAAATGCAAAAACGTCGGAGGAGTTGACATCCTATCATCCAGATCTTAATTTTGATTCCTGGTGGAGTAGAAATCTAAAAATAGACCCGAAGTCCGTAATGGCCCTTCCAATACCTCACAATAAAAAATTAGTGGGAATAATGGAAATTTTTAACAAAAAAGACGGGTCTCCATTTTCTCCAGACGATTTCAAAAGAGCAAAAGAATTAACGCCTAGCATCGGAGTGGCTATTCTAAAAATAGAAACTCAAGAATTGGAAGGCGAAAGTATGAGCTTAAAAGGTTCTTCTTTTGAAAAAAAAGAAGAACAAGTTCAAGCTCTAACTCAAGCGATTCATTCCGCAAAAAATGTAGACGAAGTAATAATTGACCTCAGAGAATCTATGTTGGAATTGTTCGATGCAAAATTGATTACCATTTATGGCGTGGATCATTCTAAAAATGAAGTCTATTCCAAATTCAAAACCGAAAAAGACGATATCAGCGAAGTTAGAGTCCCGATATCTCCAAAAAGTATCTCCGGTTGCGTGGCAATGCTAAAAAAGTCAATGATGATCTCCAATGTTTATGATTCTCAAGAACTAAAAAGATATCATCCTGAATTGTCATTTAACAGCTCATTTATGAAAGACCTAAAATCTATGATGGTCTTTCCTCTCCTTTACGATTCCCAATTGATGGGAGTTATGCAGGTCATGAGACAGGTAGAAGATCCTCCCTTTAATTCTGCCGATGAAAAAGGTGGAGAATTATTCTCTAAAACGCTTTCTCTTGCATTTAACAGGATGTATCGAGAAGAAAAAGTACGCGCCATATCGGTTGCCATCCATTCGGCAAACGATATAGACGATATTCTATTAAGACTGAAGGATTCCCTTCTAGATCTCTTCCAAGCCGATCGAATAACCGTCTACGCTTACGATAAAAAAACAAACGAAGTTTATTCAAAAATTAAATCTGGTCAGGCTATTAAAGAAATTAGAGTTCCAGTTTCGCCAAAAAGTATTGCAGGATGTGTCGCCACTTTATTAAAACCGGCAAATATTACTGATGTCGGTAATTCTGTAGAATTAACTTGTTTCCATCCACAACTTCGTTTCGATTCTACCTGGGATAAAGCGTCAGGATTTGTATCGAAAGCGATGCTAGTATATCCCTTAATTTTTCAAGGCGAATTAACGGGAGTGATGCAACTTGTCAACAAGATCAATGGTTCAACTTTTAATAAACAAGATGAAAATACCGCTGAAATTGTCTCGGAAATTTTAGGGCTCGGTTTACATAACCAAAAAAAATATTCTAAAAATAAAAAAACTCGTTTTGATTATTTGATAAAAAAAGAAATACTTTCCCAAAACGAATTAACTGCCGCAAACATAGCCGCAAGAAAACAAAAACTAAGTACAGAATTTGTATTAACCCAAGATCATGGTTTCGAAAAAAAAGAAATAGGAAAATCGCTATCGGAATTCTTTAATCTTCCTTTTATTGACCTATCTGAACCTGACTTAATATCCGATAATCTTATTTCTGGACTAAACAAAAAAGAATTAGAAGACGAACTTTGGCTTCCAATCTCAATAACTAGCAACAAAATGAGAGTAGCTATAGTTGATCCTGAAAATACAAATATCGTCAGTAAAATTGCCATGTTATTTCCTAAAAATGAATTGGAATTTCATGTTTGTATAAAAGAAGACATAATCGATCACCTTACAGGAGAAAAAAGAACGACTGAAGGCTTTGGATCCAGGCAACCCGTCGCAAAAATACTGGGCAAACCAGCAGATCAAAGCTCAATAGACGTAGACGCACTGATTGCGGAAATGGAAGGCGGAGAAGACGCCAGCGCCGAGGACGCAAACGAAGCGTTAACGCAGGCCGACAATATGACGGCAATCCGCGTCCAAGATATTTTGACCGATGCCCTTAAGCAAAACGCTTCCGACATTCATTTTGAACCAATGATAGGTAACCGCGGTATAACTATTCGGTTTAGAGTGGATGGCGTATGCCGACAATATAATCCTGCTACTGAATTAAACGTCCGCGATGTAATTACTATTCTAAAAAAAATGGCTAAACTTTCAATCACAGATAGCCATGTTCCTCATGATGGAAAATTTAAAATGAAAATAGATCATGAGGAAATTGAGTACAGACTTTCGGTATATCCTACCTTTGGACAAACAGAAGACGTGGTTCTACATAGAATAGAACCTTTAAAGCCTATTCCACTCAAGGAAATGAATCTATTCAGTCGCAATTTAGGGCTTGTAGAAGATAACCTTACCAAACCTAACGGAATGATGGTTTTTGTCGGCCCGTCAGGATCTGGAAAAACCACCATGGTTCATTCTTGTTTAGGACATATTAATACGCCAAGAATAAAAATTTTTACAGCCGAAAATCCAGTGGAAATCGTTCAAGATGGATTGCGACAAATACAAATAGACGAAAAAAATGACTTCACTTATTTAAAAGCCTTAAATTCTTTAACCTATGGGGATGCAGATGTCATTCTTTTAGGAGAATTAGACGACAAAGAAACTGCAGGAGTCGCTTTAGAAGCGGCTTTAACGGGTCGATTAATAATTTCAACCTTGCGCCTAAACTCCACATCGGATGCAATTAGATACATGCTGAACTTAGACCTGAATCCCATGAACCTTGCGCAAGGTCTGTTGCTAATAGGAGCGCAAAGATTTGTTGTTACCCTCTGCAAAACTTGCAAAGAGGGATATCATCCGGAAAAGGAAGAGTTCGACCAACTAATGCAAGAATATGGTAAAGAAGGTTTTCCAAAATTAGGCATTAAATACACGGACAAGATAAAACTTTATAAACCTGCAGGATGCGGTAAATGCAATGGATCCGGTTATTCTGGTAGAACATGTATTTATGAAATTATGGAAATGACTCCTACAATCAAACAATTGATTGTTGATAAAGCCGACTTGAAGCAAATCCAGACACAAGCCATCCAAGAAGGAATGAATACCTTAAAACAAGATGGAATTTGGAAAATATTTCGCGGTTATTGCGACTTAAAGCAAGTATTAGCGGTCTGCAATTTTTAAAATTCTTAGACCTTTCTAAATTACCTAACAAAACGGTTCCGTCAACTTCATCCTCAATTGAATGAACTCCAACCAATTCGACGTGATTATTATAGGAGGAGGCCCTGCAGGAGGAAACGCCGCCTATCATCTTTCAAAAAATAATATTAATGTCGGTTTCTTTGAAAAATCGGAATTACCAAGACATAAAGTCTGCGCGGGAGGTATTACGCGACGAGCGGCCCAATTCTACCCAGCAAACTTAAGCAATATTTCTGAAAATGAATGCTCCCATCTAGAACTCTTTATCGATTCAAAGTTTTCAAAACCATTCGTATCCAGCGCCAAAGCCCCGTTAGTAACCATGGTGATGAGGAACCAGTTCGATTACGCTCTCATTCAACTAGCGAAAAATCATGGCGCTCAAGTATTTGACAAAACGTTGGTTAAAAACATAGTTTTGAAGAGTGATTATGTGAAAATCTCAACCGATAAAGGTCAATTTCAATCAAAATACTTAGTCTTGGCCGATGGAGCTGCCGGAAGATTGGCAAAACTCTTAGATTGGCCAGACAACCGATGCCTTGTTCCTGCTGTGGAAATAGAGCTACCGGTCGACAAAAGCGCCATGGCACGATTTCAAAATAAAGCTCGATTTGATTTTGGAACAATTACTAAAGGCTATGGTTGGGTGTTCCCCAAACGCGCCCACTTATCAATTGGAATGTTAAGCCATAATAAAAAAACGTTACGAAAAGAGTTATACCAATACCTAAAGTTTTTAGAAATCGAATCGCCAAAAGAACGTTTTTTAGTCAAAGGACATATGATCCCTATGAGCGTAAGAAAAGCTCCCTTTATTCGCAACCGAGTGATTCTTGTAGGAGACTCTGCAGGTTTTGTCGATCCTATTACGGCAGAAGGAATTTCCTATGCTTTACAAAGCGGATTTCTAGCGGCTCAGGCGCTACTCTGTAGCGAAATGGAGCTCAAGGGAGTCAAAGAATACTACGAAAACTCAATCAATAAAGAAATTGTTCGAGAAATAAAGATTGCGCAAGTATTAGCTAAAATAATTTACGGCTCCCCTGCTCTAAGATCGTTTTTGTTTGGTATCGCGGGAGATCACTTTTGTAAAGCGCTTACCAAAATTATTAATGGAGAAAAAACTTATTTCGATTATTTAATCGATCTAAAAAGTTATAGGCGTTTTACATCTGGTTTTTATAAGAATTTATTTCTCGCATTGAAAAGAGGATAAAGACTTTACATTTTTAACCGTTGAAATCTAATGTTTTATTTTCTTATAGAAATTACCGATAATAAAAAGGGCCGTTCACTTCCAGTTTTCAAATTGGTTTGATATGAAAAGAATATTTAAAAACCAATACTATCTATTCTCATGGGTCTTTTGGATCTCAATTTTTTTTACTACCCCAGAAATAGCTTGGACACAAAAAAACAATAATAAATTTAAAATACCAGAAATCGTTAAAGAAGTTATCGGCCTTACTGGAGCCCCTATGTTATTAGCCGAAAGATGGATCGAAAAACAAAAAGACTTTGTTAAAGTAGAATTCGAACCTGGGAAAAAGGGGGCTTACCTAACCAATGGAACACTCACGGGGACAACAGAAGATGGGAAGACTGTTGAAATCTCTGTACCTGAAGATTTCAATACAGATACGCCTGGAATGATTTTGGACCATTTAAGAGCGTTACGGTCTCGCTTAGACTCTTCAGAAGTAAGCCGCCAAGAACTAAAGGAGCAACTAGCTCGCAACGTTAAGCTAAAAAAAGAATGGGCAAAACGAAAACTAAAAATCGAAAAACAAATAAAAAAGGCGATAGATGCAAGAATTGACGAAGTATTCGAAAACGAACTATCTTCCGCAGACAGAAGCGTAATGGCTAATTTAGAAACTGAATTAGACTCTGTATTACGGTCAAATATAGTTAAAGAAATTGAAGACGAAGTAAGAAAAGATTTTCCCGATGCAGACCTTCAAGAATTAGACCGAGAAATCAATAAACGAGTGGATAAAGAGTTAAACGTCAGGGTTAAAGAGGAAATTCATCAATTGATTTTAACCGAGAAGTTAGGCAATAACCCAGATTTTGAAGAGGCAAGAAAGCTAGTGCATAGGATAGTAAGCCGAAATAAACCTAAAATTGAGGCTGAAGTACGTTCGATGGTTCAAGCTCAAGAAAGAGAACTTTACATAAAACTAAAAAACAAAATCTTATATGGAATCATCCCTCCCGAAGAAATGGACAACTCTTTTTTGGGCAAACTCAAACGCTGGTGGGCCAGTATCATCCCTCCCAAAGAGTAGAACTCTTAAATAAATTTTAGAATTTTGCAGAACTTAAAAAATGTGGGTTTAGTGATTTACAAACCATGCGCTTTTTGTTTATCTCATACTTTCCAAGTTTGGAGCCCCTTTACGAGACTTATAACTAAAATCATTAACCCATATCAAACAATTGGATCAAATTAAATCGATTGAGATCTTAAAGTTTTTATATCAAGGTAGGAGAGGTTTAATTAATTAAACCGAAATGCTTTGAATCTAGAGGTTCGATAACATTAGAGCAAAAGCCTAGCGGCTATTTGCTCAATAAACAAGGTTCGCTCAAGGCATAGAAAAGAATTGATTTAATATTTAAACTCTTTCCTAATCGCCCTTCCATTGGGTAACCATACCATTTAAGGACACCATTCCAACCACGTCGTCGTTTTTCATCACCATTGCATACGAAACATTAAAATTCGTCAACAAACGGGCGGCATAGGGAACGGGCATATTGTATGCGACTGACAAAACCGGTTTCGACATGATTTCATAAACATGGGTTTCATTCAGGCGTCTTCTTAAAGCAATTACCTTCCGAGCGATATCTTTTAACGTTACTATCCCATAAACTGAACCCTCTTGATCGCGCGGTTTAATCAAAGCGGCATTAATCTTTTCATCTCGCATCATAACCAACAATTCGGAAACCCGGGTTACGCCATCGATGGTTTTAAAGTTTGGCATCATCACGTCAAACACTTTTGAATTGTCTTCCATGTCGGAAATCCTCTATAAATATAAATAAGGAGTTTAAAAATAATTTTCTTTAGCTTCTTCTTCTAGGGCTTTTATCTGACTTTCTAACCCAATAGCTCTGTCAATCGAAAAACTAAACGCCATACCGCCGCCATGCTCTAAAAAATGCCCGGCTTTTGAAATTGCGTCCATAATTCCATCTGAAATAAAATCTTCAACAAGAAAAAGAAGTACTTCGCGTTGCGCTTCCACCTTCATTCCTAAAAAAGATTTCTGTTCGCGAATACCCTCTCCTCTTGCATTAAGAATAGTAACGCCTGTCGCCCCAGCTTTTTTAGCCGACTCAATCACGGCTTCCTGATACTCTTCCTTCACCATTGCAAGTATGACTTTAAATCTCATAAGAGTTTCCTTTGTCTTTTAAAATCATTTATTTACAGATCTTTTACTGATTATTTCCGCGATCTTAGCATAGCCCAATACGGTAATCATAGGGAAAAGGGAAGCAAAAGCTATGAGCCCAAAACCGTCAATTAAAGGCGATCTTCCGGGTACATTGGTTGCCAATCCAATCCCAAGCGCCGCAACTAAAGGAACCGTTACGGTGGAAGTGGTCACTCCTCCACAATCATACGCTAGCGGAACAAACATTTTAGGAGATAGAAACGTTTGAATAACAAGGAAAATATAACCAGTAATTATATAAACATATAAAGGAGTGCCAACCACGATCCTATAAGTCCCTAAAGAAATACCAATAGCGACACCAAGAGCCACCGCAATTCTTAACCCCCAAGGAGAAATAGCTCCAGTAGAAATCTCGCGCGCTTTCAAAGCAACCGCTATAAGAGCAGGCTCGGCCAACGTAGTCGAAAAACCTATCATAAATGCAAAAACATAAACCCATAAGTATTTTGCGGCGTCCACGACAACATCTGCGGCGTCTGAAGCGTCTGCAGAAACTCCAGTAAACGAGCTGCCAGAAAGTTGGTTTGCCATCTCTATTCCAATGGGAAAAACGCCTTTTTCCAAACCAACTAAGAAAATAGAAAGGCCGATTATAACCAACATCATGCCAAAAGCAATTCGTGGAAAATTCGGAATCTTTTGTTTAAGAGCTACGGTTTGGAAAAAACCAATAACAAACAAAATGGGCAAAATATCTTTAATAGTACCGAGAAGAGAATCTAGTAGTAATTGCATAATATCCGATTATTTAATCCCATGAATTGCAATGCCATACATCATGACAAATAATACTGGGTTCAAACTTGCCAAAGCAATCAAACCAAACCCATCTAATACCGGACTCCTACCTCGAATTGAGGTAGCCAACCCTATACCCAAAGCCGCGACCAAAGGAACCGTAATCGTTGACGTGGTAATTCCTCCAGAATCATAGGCAATTCCTATAATTGTCTCTGGAGCAAAGTAAGTTAAAAAAACCACTAAGCAGTAACCACTGATAATCAAACCAACCAACGACCAACCTTTGATAATCCTCAGGACTCCCAAAGCTATTGCTAACCCAACCGAAAAGGCTACCGAAAGCCTCAAACCTAATACATAATTGTCGATTGACTCGGCTTCTTTTTTGATCGCTCCCGCATCTGCAGCCAAATTTCCTGCCTTTTGAGCAATAATTGTTAAGGCAGGCTCTGCAATGGTGGTTGAAAAACCAAGCGCAAATCCAAAGGCAATAACCCAAAAAGCATTTCCTTTAAGGGCAAACTGGTTTGCCATCTTCTCCCCTATGGGAAATAAAGCCGTTTCTAATCCTTGGATAAATATAAAAAGCCCTAAAACAACCAAAAACACGCCAAAAAGCGCTTCTTGTAAATTTGGGAATGGAGCTCTAAGAACTAATAGTTGAAAAAAAGCTATAACAACTATAATGGGAAGGATATCCAGACAAACTGTAAAAAATTTTTTCAGAAAAAATTTTAATGTTTCTGCCATAAATCGCCCGGACAAGGTTTTGAATACCGTCTAAACTTACTTTAGTTTTTTATATCTTCAATCTTTTTAATCCACGTTCTGAGTAAAGCTTTAAGTCGATAATCTTCTGAATAAATAATGCTTTTTATTCAATATGTTAACTGATACCTTAGTATAACAAAAATTATAATTTTTAGTACCATTTTTATTAAATTTATTAAAATATCCTAATAATTGAGGAATTTCCTAGTGGAAAAAGATATTAATGATCCCGATTTCATATTAGAAATTTACTATTCGAACAAAGGAAATTTAGACCAAATAAACGCCATTATTGACGCTAAATTAAAACAAAAAAGGCAAAGAAAAATTTCTATTTTCGAAAATTATATTAAAAGCCGACTATTAAAAAATCCAAAAAAACTAGAAATGACCACTTTGGAAATAAACCCGGCTGAAGCGGCGTATTTGAGCGTTTATCCAAAAATCAGTACCGTAGAAAAATTGGATTTAAGGCAAAATCAATTGGGAGACCGTGGGTTAGAGGCAATTGCCAACTCCAAAGTTTTAGTGAATCTAAAAGAACTAGATCTAAGAAACAATCAAATCACACGTTTAGGAATGCAATCATTAATGGCTTCGCCTAATATGAAGAATCTTAAAAAATTGGATTTAAGGTTAAACAAAATGGGAGGTAAACTTTGGTTGGATCGACTTAAAGAAACAGGAAATTTCCCGATGCTTGAGGATTTTAGAAGCGGAGCCTCTTAGGCCCTATATTAAATAAACTTTAAATCTTTATCGTCTCTGATTTTTTGTACCATTTTTTCAGCTATAGCGTCGGCCTTAATTTCATAGAAACCTTTTTTAAGTTCCTTTTGAAATTTTTTAACGAGATCGTAGCGAATCTCTGAAGATTTTTTTCCTTTTGTTTCTTGAGTAGCGGGATTCCTGGAAGCATTCGAAAGAGTTACCCGATCAAGCGTATCTTTAAAACTACCGCTTCCACTTACCGTCGTTTCTTGCTTAGTGGAAGCGCGATTTGCCTGTCTTTGTCGTATCGAATTAATTGCTGGAAATATCTCGCTCATGATCCGTTCTCTTTTATTGAAGCAATTGTAAAACAGCTCTTGGAATTAGATTTGATTGTCCAACCATTGCTGATGAACTTTGAACAAGAATCTGGCTTTTAGTCAACTCAGCAAACTCTGAACCTAGATCTGCATCTCTTAAAGTGGACTCAGCGGCCTGAATATTGGTAGCGGTAACATTGAGATTATTTGCCGCTCTATCTAATACTTCTTGAGTTACCCCTACTCGACCACGAATAGAATTAAAACTATCAATAACCGTGTCAATTGCTCCTATAGCTGTTAAAGCTCCATCGGAAGTTGATATATCTGAAGCCGATATTCCCAGTCCCGTTGTACTTACATCCGTAATATTTAATTCAGAGTTTAAATCTAATTGACTAGAGGACGAAGAATCAATACCAAGAGTAATAACTATTCTCTCTGACACGGCATCAGATAATTCTCCATTCAACAGTTTTTTACCGTTAAACTCCGCCGTTGCAGATATCCGGTCAATTTCTTCTTTTAAGGCGTTAAATTCTAATTGAAGAGTTTCGCGTTCGGTATCGCCAATTGTTCCAGTCGAAGCGTTGGCGGCTAATTCTCGTAACCGAATTAAAGTAGAGGATATTTCGTTTAAAGCTCCATCGGCTGTATTAACAAAGGAAATTGCGGAAGTAACATTTCTTTCCGCTTGTTTTAAGGCTCGGGTGTCTGATCTTAGGGATTCTGAAATTGCAAAGCTCGCCGAATCATCCGCGGCTTTATTTACGCGGATACCTGAAGCGATTCTTTCAACCGTTCGACCTACACGATTGTTATTAGTGTCGAGGGATCTTTGAGTGTTAAGAGAACTTACGTTGTTGAAGATTCGTAATGGCATTGGTTCCTCCTTGAAAACCTTTTACTCTTTTAAATGTCCGCTTCCTTGCGGGAAATGATTGATTCCGAATACCAGGAAACCTCGGAATTTACTTTTAAACTTCACCAGGTCCTCCAACTTTTGGAGGGTTAATAACTTTTACGGAATAATCTAGAAAACCTTGAGAAAAAAAATAAAATTTTTTTTATTTTCAACATTAATTACTTTTCAAATTAGGAAGAATAAGTTTTAGAGCTCAGTTTTTTAAGGTTTAATGCAGAAAGAAATGCTTGAAGATTAACAAAATATGGAAGTACAATTGATTTGAGAAAACAACCAAAAATCATAAATTGTTACACTAATCCAAGGTTTATATTGAGAGAAGAAATGAAAACACAACAAATTAATGTAGATGGAATGAGTTGCGGACACTGTGTTGAAACTATCGAAAATGCAGTAATGAAGATGGAGGGCGTCAGCCAAGTACAAGTTTCGTTAGAAAATAAGAATGTCTCGGTAGATTTTGATGAAAATCAAACTAGTTTAGAAGATATAAAAGGAAAAATCGTAGAGGTGGGTTTCGAAACTTTATAACAAATTTTTTATTTTTTCAGAATCGTCTAAGCTTAGAGCTAATCTTGAATCATGGCTTTCCAGCAAAATTTCTATTTCCTTAAATTCTTTATTACGAAATATCGTAATCGAACTTTTTCCTTTTTTAGCTCGACTAACCCAAATTGATAAAGAATCTATTCCTTGGATATTTTGGTCGTTAAATTTAACGATAATATCGCCTTGTAATAACCCTCCTTTTTTGGCCGGACTATTTTCTTCCAAGTGATTAACAATCACTCCGGTTTTTCCCGAGGGAAAATTAAAAGACTCTGCCAACACAGAAGTTAAAGGCTGAACCCCAACTCCAAGCCAGCCCCTCTCTACTTTACCATTTTCAATAAGCTCTTCGCCAATTCGCAAAGCTTCTTTAATCGGCTTAGAAAAACCAATAGTTCCTGTGCTGGTATCCAAAACAGAATTTATGGCGATAATCTCTCCTTTTAAATTGGCTAAAGGTCCGCCACTATTTCCAGGATTAATCGCCAAATCGGTTACGATTGACTTCGTCAAATGGTTGGAACCAAGACTAATATTATTTTTACCGCTAACCACACCTACCGTCACCGTGCTAGAAAGTCCAAATGGATTACCAATAGCCATAACCCATGCTCCAATTTCCAAGGAGTCTGGGTCGCCAAATTTTGGCGACTCGAATGATTCAAAAGAATAAACTTTTATAACTGCCAAATCAGATTTTAAATCTCCTTGAATAACTCTCGCTCTAAAATCACGACCGTCTGAAAACTTAACAATAATCTGATCTGATTCTTTCACTACATGATAATTAGTTAAGATATATCCTTTTGAATTCATCAAAATCCCAGAACCGCCATATTCCAACTCGTACTGCAGGTTACTCAACCGTAACCACCAAGATCGGACCTTCCCTAATATCGAATTATCTTTAGTCATTAATGAATGTTCCCCTCTTTTCTCAATGGGAACGAGTCTATTAATTCCTACCGCCATTGGCTTAACCAATTTAGCCGTGGCAACAAAAGAATCCTGAAGGCGAATCATTTCTCGATACCTAGGGTCTTCTCTCATCGGCGCAAATTTGGAAAGACGCTTCGCTTCAATTTGTGCAGGTTCAATTCTTGCGTTCAACTTAATCCATCCAAACGATCCGGTAATTACGACCAAAAGGCAAAAATAAATTAAAACATTCTCCTTAGGATAATATTTTTTAGATCTCGACATTTTTTAAACCGGTATATATAGAAGCAATTCCCAACGTAAGAGGAATACATTTAACTTCTTTAAAACCCACTTTTTCTATTAAAAGGGCCATTTCTTGTCCAGAAGGAAAACGAGAAACAGATTGCGGCAAATATTTATAGGCAAACTGATGTCCGGAAATCATCTTGCCCACCAAAGGAAGTAAACAATTAAAATAAAACATATAGAGTAGTTTAAAAACCTTTAACTCGGGTATAGAAAACTCCAAAACGACCATTTTTTTCCCAGGTTTTAACACACGCCTCATTTCTGATAACCCGATTTCCAAATTAGAAAAATTGCGCACCCCAAACGCCACAATAGCTCCATTAAATGAATTATCATAGCAAGGCAACATTTCGCCATCCGCTTGCCCTAAATTTATTTCAGCTTTTAGATTATTTTTGGAGATTTTTTTGTCGCCCAACTCTAACATAGGAAAACTAAAATCGGCTCCAAATATTTTAATCGAGTTAGGCATTCGAGATGCAACCTCTAGAGCAACATCGGCAGTCCCTGTCGCTACATCCAAAATCCAGCCTTCTTTTTGAGGATACAATTCGTTCACTGCAATTTTTCTCCAGTAGCGGTCAATACCAAAACTCAAGATTGTATTTAGCAAATCGTATTTTGGCGCTATCGCCGAAAACATAGATTGAACATTTTTTGAAAAGGAATTCACAGCTTAAAAATCTCTCAAACCTATTATTTCTCTATCCAATTAGAAATTATAAAAAGAGAAGTGAGCATTTTGTATAATTGCCAATTTTATAATTAATTACTCAAAAAAAGGGAATAAAAATTTATTCAAATTTCCTTAAAAATTAGCGGTTTCTTTTATACGTTTGCAAACATATTCAGCCATCGGAAACGCGCAGGTAAACCCGGGTGAAACCGCGTTTAAAATATGCAATGATTTCTCGTCCCCTTCTAATATAAAATCCATCTCGAGTCTTCTTTTTTCCAAGTCTATCAATTGAGCTCGAATACCTGGTTTTCCCCAGCTAAATTGATTAAAACTAATTTCTGAAACCAAATCAGAAGCCAAATTAGTCATATAGCTTTTAGAATATTTTTTTAATTCCTCAAAAGCTAATTGTTTAAAATTAAAACTAGAAGCAGTCAATAAACCTAATTGCCTAACTATTATTTCCATAGACTCGCTTAAATCAAAATTATCAAATCCGGAATATTGCTCCCGCCAAAATGCAGGGATAGCGGTTGGTCCAATTTTTATCCGGCCGTCCACCGTTATGGTAAAATGAACCCCCAAAAAGGGATATTGTGGATCTGGAACGGGGTAAATATGGGTTTTTAAATTTCCTGGAGGTTCTTCTGAATAAAGATACAATCCTTTAAATGGAAGAATTCTATAGCTTTTCGAAAATCCAAAGTCCATGGCTATTTTATCTGAGTATAAACCCGCAGCGTTGACAAAAAATCGACATTCAAATGTTCCTTTATTAGTAATAATCGCATTACCATACCTTTTGAGATATCCAGTATTTAAATGAATTTCTACTCCCTTTGCTAAAGCGTCTTCTTTTAATGAATCCATTACCTCTTTCGGGTCTATAGAACTAGTCGTTGGAGAAAAGATAGCGGATTCAAAAGTTTTAACTCTAGGTTCTATTTCTTGAGCTTCTTTTTTTGAAATCTTTTTTAGATCTACTTTGTTTATTTTTCCGCGTTCCAGCAAATTGTCCAAACGATTTAATTCGCTTTCGTTTTTAGCGACCACTAACTTACCGCATTTATTAATTTTGAGATTTTTGTCAAAACAGTATTGAGTCATTAATCGGTTTCCATCTCTGGAAAATTGCGCTTTCAAGCTATTTTCGGAATAATAAAACCCCGCATGTAAAACGCCGCTATTTCTACCGCTTGCATGCAATCCACAATCCGATTCTTTTTCAAGGAGAATAACTCGACTCCCATGGAATAATTCTTTTATCTTCTTCGAAACGGTAAGACCAATAATCCCTCCGCCAATAATTAAAAAATCGCAAAAAATCACAAATCGACTCAAAAAAAAAGCCCAACGAAATTACGTCAAGCTTCATATTTTAATAAAAATAAATTGCCGGTAAAAAGCCTTTACTAATAAACTCTGCCGCCTTGCTCCTCTGGTGGCCTGGTCTTCCATCTGCGATGAACCCACATCCAGGGTTCGGGAACTTCGCGGATGACAGATTCCAAAAATTTTTCGCACTGTTGTGTTAAATCAAAAATATCCTTCTCTTTATTTCCCGAAGGAGAAAAAGAGATTTCCGGTCCATATTGAATTCTATATTGCCCCTTTTTTTCCGGAAAGCAAAAGAATGGAAAAACTGCTGCGCCCGTTGCAATGCTTAACAAAGCAATTGATCGAGCTGTGGCCGCAGGTTTACCAAAAAAATCGACAAAAATTCCTCCTTTTGCAGTGTTTTGATCCATCATAACCGCAATACAGCCATTTTTCTTCACGACCCGCACCATTTTCAAAGGAGGTTCCGTTTTATAAAATATAGAATTACCAGAAACACACCGAAACTCTTCTGCTAACCGATCTAAATAGGGATTATCTAGTTTTCTTACAATGGAATGTAATGGAGTCAACCCAAGGTAACCGTGCGCAAGGCCCATTAACTCCCAATTCCCATAATGAGCCACTAAAACAAACATACCTTTCTTTCGGTCAAGGCATTGTTGAAAATTTTCTACACCTGATGGACTGTTTGGAATGATTTCTTTGATTCTTTCTTTAGGAGCCGCTTCTACCCAAATACATTGTAGAAGCACAAGCGTCGAATTACAGAACGAGCCAATAATAATTTTCTCTTTTTCTTTTTGCGTTTTTGAATTCCCAAATGCAATATCCAGGTTAATTCGGGCGATCTTTTTGCGATTGCCGCCCAATTTGTAAAGTAAATATCCAAATACCCTGCTCAACCGATAAATCATTTTTGAAGAAAGAAACCTAATAGGAAATGAAATTATACAAATAGAGGCAAATTCAAGTTTTCGTCTGAGGGAAACGAACATTTATAAAAACCTAACTTTTGAATAAAAGAAACGTTGCGGAACTTCTCAAGGGAAAGAAATTTTAACGTTCGGCAATAGCTTGAGCAATAGCAAAACCTGCATCGTGAGAAATTGAAATATGAATAGACTTTAATCCTAAAGAATCATATATCTCTTTTGCTCGACCGCTAATTTTAAGGCTCGGTTGTCCAGAATTGGTATCGTTTATCACTTCAATATCTTTCCACCCAATACCATTACTGATCCCTGTACCTAAAGACTTTAATGCCGCTTCTTTAACTGCAAATCGTGCGGCAAAGTGTTTATTTGGGTCTGCTTTTTTTCGACAATAATCAATTTCGTTAAAAGTAAAAACCTTATTTTCAAATTTTTCTGAATATTTTAATAGAGATTTTTTAATTCTAGAGACCTCCACCATATCTATACCAATTCCATGTATCATTTGTAGACCATCTTTTTTGTTTTTTAATCTAAAACATGGAAAATCTTTAGCTTAAAGGAATATTCAAAACAGCCTCAATTTTTTCCCGTTCTAAAGTTCCATCTCTTATAAGCTTAGGAGGGAAACAAGAAGTATCGACAATTGTGGAGGATTTACCTCCAGGAACACAGCCACCATCCAGAATAAGGTCTAACTGCTCCCCCAAAGTATTTAATAACTCTTGACTCGACCGACACCCCAATTCGCCGCTTACATTGGCGCTAGTAGCCGTAATGGGTCCTCCAATTTTACGCATCAACTGCACCGCAACCAAACTATCGGGAAATCTAATTCCAATAGTGTTTCCATTTCCCAATAGATTTTTTGGAAGACTGCTTTTTGCTTCAAATAATAGGGTTATAGGACCAGGCCAAAAAGCTTTCATAAGAGTCTCTGCGACTGCCGAAACCTCTTTCACAAGGGAGGAAAGTTGTCCCATATCCCCTATTAGCAATAATATAGGTTTATTTTTTTCTCGCGATTTTATTTCAAAAATTTTTTCGATCGCAGCCGCATCAAATGGATTAGCGCCTAACCCATAATACGTATCGGTCGGAAAGCCAATAACGCCACTGGAATCTAAGACTTTTTCTGTTGCTTGTAGCCAGTCCTCAAATTCAAGGTTATTTGCTGGGATAACTTTTGGCATGGGCTTCTCTTAGCCGCTTATCCTTCTTTTCAACTTCCAGAGCCTATTTTTTTATATTTTAGTAGCTTTGGAGATAATTATGCGTCAGAAACTCCAAGAATTTGGGCAGCAAGTAAGCCGGCATTTTTAGCCCCAGGTTTACCAATAGCTAAATGGAATCTAAACCATATAACGAAGTAGAAGGAATTGGAACGCCTATTACGTGCAAAGTGGTTTCTGCCTCAATTACTCCAGCCAAATGAGCGGCTCCACCTGCCCCGGCGATAAATACTTTAATTCCCTTTTTTTGGAGGATTTCACATAATTCTGTGTTTTTTCCGGAGTACGATGAGTCGATGAAACAAGAATATCGTAAGTCACTCCCAATTTTTCAAGAGATTTACAAGCTTCTACCATATATTCAAAATCTAAATCGCTTCCCATTAATATCGCTACAAGTGGTTTTGCCATTTTTATATCCAAGAAAGTTTAAAAAAAATGTGGGAAGAAAAAAATTTATAGCAGTTTTTTTTAACTATATCAAGGCGGCAATTCGGCTAAGTAAAAACTAGTCCGCTTCGCAAACTAATCGAAACCCTAAAAAAGATGCACAATAATTTTTAGCAAAAGACAAACGGTTCCAAGGAGCTATCTCTTCAAGGTGAGTCATAAAACTACCTCCTTTAACAACCTTATACTCCAATTTAGATCGTTGAAATATTTTTTTCTCCTGAGACTCCACCACCCATTCGTAAACATTGCCAAATAAATCGTGAATTCCTAATATAGAATTTTGCTCATGAAAATAATCTACGGGTGTGGTGCTCCCTATTCCCGTTCCTTCAAAGTTAATCAAAGCTTCGTTTTCGGCAAAATTTCCAGGCCTAATTTCCCCTAAATTGGTTGCGATATATTCCCATTCCGATTCATTGGGCAATCGAATTTTTTTTCCCAACATTTCAGTTTTCCAATCGCAAAACTTCACTGCGTCGGAAAAGGTAATTTGAGTCACGGGATGGTTATATTTATCGAACAATGATTCCGGAGTTCCATCGGGACGGAACCAATTAGCTGTTTGCACCGGATCCATACTCGGATTCGAATAAGACTGTCGAATTATTTTTCCTTTAGTATCTCTCTCTACATGGACGCCATTTTGATAAACAATTCCACGGACTGTCCTCTCTGCCTCGGTTTTATAATTGGTATCAAGCGTAAATCGATAGAACAATGCATTTGTCACCGGGTATTTGGAAATCATTAGCGGTTTTTTGATTTCGATTTTTTGGAGCTTTTTAGAAGAATATGAACCGATTGGAGTAGACCAACATTCGCCTGGAGGAATGGATATCCATTCTTCATACTTTCCAGACGCATCGTCTAAATAATCCACCAGCATCGACTCGTCTACTTCCATTGAATCGGGATCTAATTTATATTTTACCGCTAAAGGCCATTCTAATTTTGATATATCGCCATCTTTGGCAATCCGAGTTTTGTATTTTGGAGAATCGTCGTCGGCAATTACTTCAATAACGCCGCTTTCTTTTTCTTTTTTAAATGTTTCGGATAAATCCTCATAGGACTCGCCCAAATCGCTAAGTTTATTTTGGATGTGAGATAAGTTTTCCATGAATTCTTCATTTCTAATCTTATCTTTATTCAATAGTTCCTTCTTAGCTCCTTTCATTTCATCGACAAAGTTTTGGTATTCGTCTAATTTCTGCTTTAGCTCTTGCTCCATAGATTGAAGCAACCTATCTTTTTCTTCTAAACGTTCTTCTCTTGCTCTTTCGGAATCTTCTTTATTTTTTCTAAAACTATTGCCGCTTTCGGACAAAAACTTGCCCATTTCTTGAGCTTCCTTTAATACCGTCTCTAATTTTTTCTGAAACTTTTTATACTCATTATTTTGAAAATCTAATCTTTTTTGAAAAGTTGTTTGGTTACGGGAAAAAAACTTGCTAAGCTCTTCTTGATTCTCTTGAGCTTTAACCTTAATAGCTTGGATTTCTTTAATTTCATCTAAAGACTGTTTTTCTAATTCTAAGTAGTTCTCAACATTTTCTTTTTCTTTGTTAATAATCTCTTCTTCCTTTTCTAACAGTTTCTTTTCTCTTTCCTCGATAGCTTTCTTTTTTTCATCCAAAATGGATTCGTTTTCCATTTGGGTAATTTCTAAAGACGTTTTAAAGTCTTCATAGTCTTCGTTTAATTGAGCTATCTCTTTAGATTCCCTTTTAAAAAGCTCTTTTTCCTTTTTTGAAATATCCGCCTTATAATCTAGAATTTTTTGCCGTTCGCTTTCTAATTGGGAAAGCAGCTTTTCTTTTTCTTCTTCGTATATTACAAGTCTTGCTTTAAACTCTTTTTCCATTTTAGGACGCATATTTTTGAAACTTTTCAAATACTCTTTTTTTCTTTTAAGAATGAGTCCTTCTTCGTCTGCATAACTTACCAATTGAGCAACCGCGTATTTTGCGCCCTTGGGAATCTGAAGAATCGTCATCATTTTCTGTCTTTGTTGTTTAACAGACTCTTCTTGTTTTATAAGCGCCGCCTCCCGGTCCGCAAAAGCTTTATCGCGTTTTTCTAATTCCTCAATCTTTTTCTTTAATCTTTTATCCGACCTTTTCTGAGCTTCGATACTTAAAGAACGTTCTTTATTTTTTACATCGGCCCTCATTTGCTGGATTAAATCTTCTTCGGCTTCTAATTCTTTTTTCCGTCGCGTGAAGTATGTCGATTTATCTTTAAATTCTTGCTCTAACTCTGACTTCCTGTCTTTAAACTCCTCGTCAGATCGCGCTTTTTGCTTTTTTCTATCAAGTTGAATAGTTTTAAGACCAACCTGCAGTTTCTTTATGTTTTGGGTTTGTATTTCTATAATTTTTTTCAATTTATTTTCGGCAATTTTTACCTTACCTATACTTTTCTCTTTTCTTATAGCGGTTTCATTTTCTTCAATCGCCAGCGCTTTAAATTTTTGCGCCATCAGAGAAACATTTTCTTTAAAATCCTTCCCTCTTTTAAGATCAACTTCTTCAAAAAGCTTTTTGTCTTTTTGCAAATCTCCTAACAGCTTTATTTTTTGGTCTCTCAACTCTTCGCTTTGCGCTATGGTCTTTTTAAGTTCCTCAGTTAGTCTTTCGTTTTCGGAAATTAAAATATTTTTTTCGGATTCGGCTGTTTTTTTAAGGGCATCTAACTGGGCTTGCAACTTCTCCCGTATTTCGATATTTTCCGCTTCTAAAGTTTGGCGAGTTTTTTCAAGAAGCTCCTCTTTTTCGTGAGCTTCTTGGAGCTTTAAGTTAGCTTCTTCTTCTAAATTTTTAGCGTGTTCTAGATGACGCTCAAATTCGCCCTGGATCTCTTTAGGGAGATTGAAAGAAAGTTGGGAGGCTTTAAATTTTTTACCGGAAGGTTTTGGTTTCGATTCTTCTTCAGACATTAGCGCTCACCTAAAAGGTCGATTACAAAGTCCAAGCTTAACGAAAAAATTTCTTTTTTGCCATTAAAAAGTGATATAAATCAAACAGTTAGAGATTAGCGTCTCTCTTCCCATGCTTTATTTCAGGTATCAACATCAAAGTTGCAATCGCCATTATTCCAGCCGAGATAAATCCGATTGCTCTGGGTCCGATTTTCCCCACCGTCCAAAACCCTAAAGCCGGTCCAATGGTCCCCCGAATTCCCGTGAGAAAAACATGAACAGACATATAAGCAGTCGCTTTTCCGGGAGGAGCAAACTTAGTAATCCATAAATTCCAGGCAATACTACCGCCAGAAAAAGCCATTCCGATTAATGCAGAACCCATTCCTATTATAACCGGATCTTTAGTCGCAAAAAATAGCGCAATTCCTGAAGCAAACAAAATATTCAAACAAATTCTTAAAACGATAAAATTTAATTTATCAAATAACCTACCCCAAAAAGGCAGGAATAATAACAACATCGTATGAGGAATGATATTCACTATTAAATTAACTAATGTAGCCGACCCTTCAATTCCCCATTGACTTGAAGTGACATAGTCCACGCGAAGCGGCTGTATCCATAAATTGGCAAACCCCATAATAAACCAGGTAAGCAACACATAGCCAAACAACCGATCCTTAATCAAATATTTCAGGTTTCCAAAAGGGTTTTCATATCCTTTTTCAATATTTTTCGTTGGGATGGAAAAAATCGCATACGCTTTTCCTAATCCGCAAATACCTAAGAACAAATAAATGTAAACGTAATAATCTAAATTTATATCCAACGCTTGCGAAGCCAAAAAACCAAAACAAACCGAAACTCCCACGGTCATTTGAACTGGTTTCGAAAAAAGTTCGCCGCGTTGATCCGATGGATAATTATCGCTATAAATAGAAGTCAAAAACGGTAATATTGCCGATTTTAATGAATAGGCTAGAAGAACCAATACTGTAAAAATGCCAAGTCTATCAGACAAAGCGGCTAAAATAAGGAAAAAACCTGTTGCTATAGCGGGAACAGCGCAACAAAGCGACTTCTTAGCGCCGGTCTTAGCGGCATAATGGACTAAAACGAGGGATAAAATCATGCCTATCCACGGAGCGGCTGCAATTAGAGATTTTTCCCCGGTATTCGCGTCAAAATACCTTATCGCTATAAATAGATTAAACGTATTGGTTCCCGTATCCAATACGCCATCAAAACCGCCGCGCCAAAGGTCGTAACGAAATGTCTTCCCAGCCACTCCAGGTTGGGATTTATCTGCTTCTTCCATAAATAAACAATTTAACTCAAATTAGGTGAGGGAATCTGGCGAAACGGTAAAACAGACTTAGTTATAAGTCAAAAGTCAGTTCAAATTGCCTCGACATCTGGCAATATAAACTCGATTGACGTCCGCAAAAGGTTGAATTTCCAATGCACTTTGAAAACTATGAATAGCCTCGGCATACTTCCCTAAATTAAAGAGGCACAACCCCATACCGTTCCAAGCGCCAAAATGATACGAATTTAAGGAAAGAACTACCTTACACTCTGTAATAGAATCTAGATATTCGCCTTCTAAATATAATAGGGTAGCCAACTTATTATGAGCTTCGGCGAATTTAGGAAATTCTGAAATAAGGTTGGTAAAAATCTCTTCAGCCTGGCTAAATTTCTTACTATTCATCATAGCGGTTCCTTGATTCAGCTTTATTTTAGCAGATTCTCCAGCCTCGCCATGCCATAAAGACCAAAGGGCTTTTGTCGCCTGCTTTCTCTTTTCCGGATCTTCATTTTTTAAAGCTTTTAAAAGCTCTTCTTTTGAATTCATACTTAAAATGGATTTGGAGTTACAAAAAGGAACCATTACAATCAAAACAAAATATTTTTTTCAGTATAACAAAAGCCGATCAATATCGAAAATCGACTATTTGGCAAGAACTTATAATTTTAAAAGGCGTTTGACCTATGTTTCAAAAAGACGATCAGCTTCTTAAAGCTGAAATTATCGCTATTGGTAATGAAATCACCACCGGACTCATTCAAGAATCTAACTCAACATATATGAGCAAACGTTTAAATGAAGAAGGAGTGGATGTCGTTCGCATTATTGGTATAGGGGATATTGAACCGGATATTGTGAGTTCTATTGACGAAGCCTTAAACAGATCAAATATTGTCATAACAACAGGAGGTCTTGGACCTACCCATGACGACATTACCAAGCAAGTTTTGATTCGCATGTTCGGATCGGAATCAAAACAAGACCCACAGGTGTTACAAGACATTGAGAAATTTTTCCGAAACCGGGGACGAGCAATGCCTGATTACTCAAAAAACCAAAGCTTTGTGCCTCACAACGCCGAAATCTTATATAACGAAAAGGGAACCGCCCCAGGTTTTCGATTTAAGCGCGATAAAAACTCACTATTTGTACTTCCTGGAGTCCCTTTGGAAATGCGCCATCTATTCGAAAAATATATTGCGACAGAAATCCGTAAAGTTGGCAAAAAGAAAATCAGTCATAGGATCTTAAATACAACTGGCATTACGGAATCCAGATTATGGGAACAAGTTGGAACTATTGAATCCCTTAACGAAATAGTTCAAATTGCCTCGCTTCCATCCCACCTTGGCATTAGAATTCGTCTTTCGACGATAGGAGCAAACGAATCGGAAACTCAGGAAAAACTTGATCAAGCGGAAAACTTCTTCCAAGAAAAAATATCCGAGTTAATTTACGGCAAAAATGACGAACCTTTAGAAGAAATCATTGGTCGTCTATTAGTGGAACAGAATAAAAAATTAGCTCTAGCGGAGTCATGCACGGGCGGTTTAATAGGCCATCGAATAACCAATGTTTCCGGTAGTTCAGCATATTTTCTAGAAGGTATGACCACCTATTCAAATGAAGCAAAAATTAAAAGACTCGGCGTTCCAGAAAATATTATTGAAACCTATGGAGCTGTAAGTAAAGAAACAGCTATAGCGATGGCTGAAGGAATGAGAAAAACCACAGGAGCGGATTTAGCGGTTTCAGTAACCGGAATAGCAGGCCCAACAGGCGGAACCAAAGAAAAACCAGTTGGCTTGACCTATATTGGAATTAGCGGCGAATGGGTTTGCGATAGCCAACAGTTTATTTTCCCTCAAGATCGAGTAAAAAATAAAGAACGCGCCGCACAAGCTGCTTTAAACTTTCTAAGATTGGAATTATTAAAGACAAATTAACGCTTGTTGCAATCTTATAAAAAAATAGGAATATGGGCATGCCAACTCTAAAGAAACCTCCATTTAATCCAAATAAAAGGTGAAAAACGTTTTTTTTAAAGAAACTTTACAAAAAGCTCATTTTTTTATTCAATTTTGGACATTTTTTGGCTATGCTTCTTAATATAGGTACCTAAAGGACTGAATATTGGCCTCTTTTTTGTGAATAAGCCATGCCTCATCGAAGACATAATGGAATGTTTGAGCTTAATACCATGGTTCCATGGTGGATATGCTTGGTCTGCGCTGGGGTTATTTTCTTAACCTTTAATTATTTATTGCCCGAAAATAGCAGATTATTTATCTGGCAAAATAACGCTTCAGGTTTTTTGGCATCTCCTTTCCTATTATTGGGCATTATTTCCTTCTCAAAACAAAGATACCGAACAAGTCTATTGGAAAGAGAGTCAAATTTAAACGCTTTACGGAAAATGCCGTGGCGGGATTTTGAAATGTTAGTGGGTGAAGCTTTGCGTCGAGATGGTTTTCACGTAGACGAAAAAGGAAGTTCGGGTCCAAGTTCTGGAGTCGACTTAGCCATTTGGAAAAATGACCAAATGATAATCGTTCAGTGTAAACGATGGGATATGAAAAAAATCGATGTTGAAGCCGTAAAACAACTATATAACTGTATACCTACCGAAAAAGCGGACGCTTGTTTATTTGTGACTAGTGGAGAATACACTCCCGCCGCCAAAGATTTTGCAAAAGGGAAACCCATTGCGTTAGCAGATGGGAAAGCCCTTCTAGAATTGGTGCAAAGTGTCCAAGCGGACAAAAGCTATGAAGTTTCTAAATACCTCAAACGCGCTTCATTAGATTCTTTTGGAAATACTTTTTAGTAAAACAAAAAACGCTTATTTTTACGATTTAACATCGCCTATCCTCTAAATTTTTAGAAACTCCTTCTGCTTTTCATTTAAAGATTATTCCAAGGCTCTTTCTTCTGTTGAACTGGGAGGTGTAGGTTTAGGTGTAGGCGCAGGAGCCGGAGATGGCGGTGGAGTAGCTTGGAAGTCGTCTTTTTTCTCAATGGGTTTAATAGATTCCATAGGTTCAATGGAAACGGTCGAAACTTCATCTGCGGTAGTTGAGATTTGCTTTTACAAACGGTCTCCCAGTTAAGATAT
>CAZMZH010000026.1:0-56669 GCA_964570665.1 uncultured Nitrospinota bacterium
TTAAAGAGACATAAATGGATTTAATAAAAATTATACTTTGGGGATCATACAAGGCGTATCAAATGATGTAAGGCGAGATCCTTCGCAGATCCTAGCGTATCTCCTCTGAATGACACGTGGAGGAGGGAGTTTTAATATAGACCACTTTTGTTTAATAGTTAATACTTCGAAAGCGAAAGGCCAAGTGGTGGTCTCGCTTCGAGAACCTCAGCGTGACATTTTTTTGGTATCAAGATGACATTTGCATTTTAATTTTTTACGAGGTCCATCATTTGTTCTTTGACGGTTTGGAATTTTTTGACGCCGCCTTCCGCGCGCGCTGTCAACAGCGCTCCTTCTAAAAAGGAAAAAATAACAGGAGCCAATTTTTTCGAACTTCCTTTAAATTTAAAAACGCCCTTTTTCTTCCCGTTATCGAGAAGGTTCGCCAAACGCTTTTCGTTTTCATTATAAAAATACCGAATCCGTTCCGCCGTTACGCTTCCGAAAGAGGATAGCTCTGCTCCTAACATTCCACATAAGCATGCTTTATCATGGTCGCCCTCGCGCAACGTTCCTTCAAACAATCCCATATACTTTAAAAGCTTCTTATCTTCAGAATCCTTACCGGCAAATAGTCCGTCTACAATTTTCAAAAATGTTTCGTTGTATCTTTCCAAAAGAGCTTCAATTAAATTCTCTTTGGATGGAAAGTGATAATGAATACTCGCTTTACGGATTCCCACCGCTTTGCTGATATCGTCATAGCTCATAGCGTTGGCTCCAAGTCTTTGGATCAAATCTTGGGCAGAGTCTAAGATAGCGGTTTTAGTGTCGTTGGTAGCCATGTAAACATTCTACTAGTTGGTAGTTTAAGGTCAAGTGTTTTTCACAATAATTGAATTGAAAGGAGCATGCTTCTCCGAAGCATAGATTCCTCGACCTTGCTCGGAATGACTATTGGATCGAAGCGAGATCCTTCACCTATACTAAAGTATAGCTTCAGGATAACAGGCGGGGGGGACCCCTTCGAACTTTGGTTATTTTTAGTTTTACAGTTAATATTTCAACATTAAAACACGGAGTTAGATTTATTGATCGAGGCGAGCTCAGGATGAAGAGCAAGGGAGCGAACTTAAACAAAGTCTACTTTTGTTTGGCGGTAAATAATTCAAAATTGAAGGGCAATACGGTGGTCGAGATGACAATTTTATAAAAAACGCAAAAAAAAAGCCGGAGCCCTAAAAGGCTCCGGCTCTTTATTTTGTTTCTTAATCTCTTCTAACTCGTTTCATTTTACCGGTATCGGTAAGCAACCATAGTATGTTTAAATCTGTATTACGATGAAGGCTAGCCAATGTATCTGCCGAGGGCAACGATTTATTATTTTCTAAATCCGATAACGACCCTTGTGATGTATTAATCTCTGCGCCTAACTCAATCAATTTCAAGCCGCCTTTTTTTCTCCATTCTCTTAGCCGATCCCCCACTCCATCAACAACTCCGAATTTGCCTTTTTTCTTCATGACCATTTTGCCTCCTTTTTAATCCATTAAGCGGGACTCTTAATAATTATGAAACAAATGCTGGCGAATAACAAGCAATAGAGCTAAACGAAATATGCAGCGCCGGAATCTTCAGTTTCGTTTATTTGCACTCGTTTCACTTTCGCGTTTTCAGTGTTCACTTCTTTCGATAAATTTTCATACAACCATCGAGCAATATTTTCCGCCGATGAGTTTAATTTATCGAAAGGAGACACCTCGTTAATATTCTGATAATCTAATTGCGATAATATTTCGTCAGTTTTCTTTTTGAGAGCGGCAAAATCTATCCCAACTTCCATACCGTCCAATTCCTTTGCCTCTACCATTACTTCTGCGCCCCAGTTGTGTCCATGTAATCGCTCGAACTCTCCATCGTATCCGCGCAATCTATGCGCCGCAGAAAATTTAGTTCTAACTATAACTTCATACATTGGACAAAAAACCAATTAGCCGTAAACCGAAACGCTTCGGTTCCAAACTCTCAAATTTTATTTAAGGATATCTTGGATACAATCATAAGCTGTATCGGTCATTAATTCAATCTCACTTTTCGAAATTATCAAAGGAGGCATAAAATAAATGACATTTCCTAAGGGTCGTAACAAAACTCCTTTTTTTAATCCCTCTAGGTAAATTTGGTAACCCAATCTCTTTTCGAAGGGATAAGGCCGCTTTTCTTCCTTGTTTTCCATTAATTCTACCCTGCCCACCATCCCTATTTGCCGATATTCGCCGCAATGTTCCAGCTTTTCAAGTTTTTTGCCGCCATTTCTAAGCCAATTGGATTTTTCCTCTAAATTTTCAAAAAAACCTTTCTCGGTCAACATATCCAACGTTTCATTGGCGCAAGCGCAGGCTAATGGATTGGCTGTGTAACTATGACTATGTAAGAAAAATTTAAACGAATCGTAATCCCCATAAAATGCCTGGTAAATTTTTTCTTCTGTCAGTGTTGCCGCAAGTGGTAAGTATCCGGAAGTCAAACCTTTTGACAAACAAAGGAAAGTAGGCTCAAACCCATGGTTCTGGCAAACAAATAAAGCTCCCGTTCGTCCAAACCCCACCGCTACTTCGTCGAATATAGAGTGGATATCCAACGCTTTACAAGTTTCGGTAAAACGTTTTAGATAAATTGGAGGATACATTTTCATCCCAGCCGCGCCTTGAATTAACGGCTCTACAATTGCGCCTGCCACATTATCGGCATTGTCGTTTAGTATTTTTTCCATGGGCTCGAAACATTCAGCGGCGCAAGTTTCTGGAATCAGTCCGTATGGGCACCTATCGCAATCGGGTCCTGGAGCTTCGATATTATCGATCATAACGTTACGGAACTTTTGTCGAAACAAATCCATACCGCAAACCGAAAGCGCCCCGAGCGTTTCTCCGTGGTAAGCCCCTTTGAGGTACACAAATTTGTTTCTTTCCGGCTTCCCCACTTCCAACCAATATTGAGCGCTCATTTTCAGCGCTATCTCGATTGATGTAGAACCGTTATCCGAGAAAAAAACTCGACTCAAATTTGAAGGGGTATTTTGTATTAATTTTTCCGCTAGATCGATAGCAGGTTGGTGAGTGACGCCGGCAAACATGACATGGGCGATTTCCTGCAATTGCCGGGTCACTGCCGCATTGAGACGCGGGTGGTTATGTCCAAAAATATTTACCCACCATGAAGATATTCCGTCAAGATAACGATTTCCTTTGCGGTCTATTAGATAAACGCCTTCGCCCCGGTCTATCAATAGGGGAGGTTCCGTTTCGTGATCTTTCATCTGAGTGGCGGGATGCCAAATCGTATTAAAATCGCGAGCTAAATCAGCTTTTATATCGTTCGAGTCCATTATTTTCGTTTAATTTTATAAAACTGTATTTAATTTTATTAACTTAAGACTATAGACTATATCTGGAAGGCGAAAACTCTTGGATTTCGTTATCTAAGGTCCCTAAAATATGTCCGGCCATATAATCCGCCTGATTGGGCGTTTGTAAAATTCCATTGCGAAAATGTCCGGTCGAATAATATAAGTTTTGATAACGGCAACTTTTTCCCATCACCGGCATGCCATCGTCTGCCGCCGGCCGCAATCCAGCCCAACTCTCAATCAATGGAGCGTCGCGCAAACAAGGGAGAACGCGCGCCGCTTGATCTATCAATTTTTGAATCGCCTCGCTTTCAACAGTTGCATCGTAACCCCGATCTTCCATCGTCGACCCTAAAACAAATCCATTGCCCTCCCTCCACGGCGCAATATAGGTCAAATAACCGCCAACTGTATAATCCAGACGATCGTCGTCTACTTGCACCCGGCACATCTGACCTTTTACTGGTTTTATCGGTAATTCAACATCTAAAACTTTGGCCAAGGGACCAGACCAACTTCCTCCCGCCAAAATAAATTCGCGGCTTTTTATTTTTCCAGAATCGGTTACCGCATAATCCAAACTATCTCCCCTTTTTAGGAAACCCGTAACGCGCTGATCGATTAATTTAACTCCCAATTTTTTATTTCCGGTAATAAGAGCATCGTGAAGCTGGCGATTGTTGATTTGTCCCTGCCCTACCCATATAACGTCTCCACAATCTTTTGATAAATGAGGAATCTTTTCCCTAACTCGTTCTTGGGACCAAACTTCAAAAGGCGCACCTACCGCTTCTAAAAATTTCAAACGGCCTTCCCAACGATCTCCAACCAGAAGTTTTGGCATTATCGAGCCTACCATAGATAGATAAATCGATTCTCCGCTTACGGCTTTTAATTCATCCACAAATATTGGATATTTCTCTAAGGATTCCCGGCAAAATTGAAAAAAACTATCGTTTAACTCACTTTCCCCATAAGGCGCCAGCATACCAGCCGCAGCGCGCGAAGCCATTAATGAATTTACCGAATCGCCGACAACAGCCACTTTCATTTCCGGTTTCATTTGTTTGACGCGAAAAGCTACGCTCAACCCAATGACTCCCGCTCCAATAACTACTAAATCAAAATTATCCGACGTCATTTTTAATAATATTTATTAAGGAATGAAAAGTTAATCTTTAATGTAAACAAAATTTACGGTTAACCTTTTGCACTTCACAAAAGATTAACCATATTATCTACCTCTTGTTTAAAATCTTTGAATTATGGTATTTTTGCTCAAGTTTTGCTATTGTAATCCTAATCAACCATTGAAAATAGATGGGATTTCGATTTAAACGAACATAATTTCCCGGCGCCTAGAAAAATCGCCTCAAAGCGGTTTGGCTATGGTCAGCTTTTTTAAAAACATATTAAATAATTTAGGGCGCTTTTAAATAATTCATTTTTTACGAGTTTATCGGTAGAGGTCTCTTACTTTGAGGGATATCGACCGCCAAAGTTGAATTATTTTAAGTTCCTACCAGTTTTAAGGTTTATAAATAATGGAAGAAAATCAAACTCCCACCGAATCCGCTAAACATGTAGAACCCATTGTCAAACATCTTAAAGCCGATAATCCTACGGTGCAAGATAGCGTTCGGTGGCAATTTAGCAGGATTTGGGATCTAGAAGAAGCAGATAACTTAACCCCTGAAGAACAACGCATTTTAATCGTAGCCTTGTTCATTTACTGCGCACATTTACAATTAGAAAATGCCAACATAAAGTTGGATATGGCTAGAGAGGCTATCATTCAAGCTTTAAAGAAATGGATGACGCCAGAGTTGGAAGAGGCCATGAAGTTTGAAAAAGCTTCTGACGACCCATTCAAAAAATATGTAGAATCCGAATCCGAACGGTTCGATAAGTTTTACGAATGGGACTACTTCCTTCCGGAAACATTAAAAAAGAGCGATAAAGAATGGACCGTTAAAATGCAGAAATGTTATTTCTGTGAATTTTTTGTCCGGTTTGGCAGAACAGACTTTATGCAAACGGCCTGCTTGTTCGACCAAATAGGAGCAAAAGAACGCGAAGAATACGTTAATTTAAAACTTACCAATCTATTCCCAAAATGGGGCAGTTCCTGTACGTTTCAATTTTCCCCTAAGAGTTAAAATATCCAGGCGCTTTTTAAAGCGCCTGGACCGTATTATTCCGCGCAATTCTCCAAAATTTCTTGATTCGGGCAAGGCTTATCAAACGAATCGCCTACTATATTAGCTCGCATGGTTATGGACATGCCGCGCGTTCTTTAGCTGTTTTGAAAACCTTAGCGAACAAAGCTAAGGTTTTTGTCAAAACAGAGATTCCTCCTTCTTTTTTCCAAGAATATTTTGGCGACTCTATTCAGGTAATTCCTCAACAAACCGATTCAGGTTGCGCTCAAAAGAATTTTTCTGACATAGACGAAGCGACAACCTTTCAAAATTTACGAAATTTTCAAAAAGATCGCGACAAAGTCATAAGTAACGAAGTTCATTGGCTAAAACAGGAATTTATTGATTTAATAATTTCCGACGCGGCTTCTCTGCCATTGGAAGCGGCGCATCGTTCTGACATACCATCCCTGCTCATCGCTAATTTTACCTGGCATGATATTTTTTCAAAGTTTTCGCTAGCCGAAAAACATTCAGACCTAATAGATATACTAAAAGACGAGTACTCCAAAACAACTTTACAGATTCTTCCTCAATGCCATATCGTAAATAATGTGGTTCCGAAAAAAATGGAATCGGGTTTTATTGGGCTAGGCGGGAATAATATCCAAAATCGATTGAGTAAAGAACTTCATCTCGATTTTGAGGGTAAAACCACCGTATTTATATATTTAGGAGAACAGGACTCTTCGTTTTTAATATGGAAAAACCTGGGCAATATAAAAGACTGTTTATTCTTGACTCGCGATAACATCCAAACGAAGGTCAAAAACTTATTTGTTCTAGATAGTTCGTACGACTACAGAGATTTGATAGCAAGTTCGGATCTGGTTTGTACCAAAGCTGGTTATTCCACTCTGGCGACGGCTTTTCTTTCCGGAAACCCTATTTTTTCCAGCGACAGACAAAACTTCTCCGAGGCGAAAGTAGTGAAAAACTTTCTCAAAGTCAAAAAGGTTGGGTATATCTTGGATAACGAACCATTTTTTTCATGCGATTGGGAAGAAACCATAAAGAAAACGAGCTCCTTATCCGTTAAGGGAAAGGTATTGCTACATGGAGAAAAAACAGCGGTATCCGTAATCAACAATTGGTTGAATACTTCTTTTTAATTGTCACGGTTTATTAATGACTAGTTCAAAAAACATTCCAGACATAACTTTAATCGTCACAAACTGGAACGGCAAAGATTTATTGCGAGAATGTTTGCCCACTCTTATAAAGTCAGTTGAGTACGATTCTGCCAGATCTTACGAAATCATGGTGATTGACGATTGCAGCCAGGACAATAGTCTAGAAATTTTAAGAAAAGAATTTCCAACCATCCGCGCGGAAAAAACTCCAAAAAATTTAGGCTTTCAAGGAGCTAATAATTACGCCGCAAAACTGGCGGAATCTTCATTGATAATGCCCATCAACAACGATATTAAATTACATGAAAAAGCGCTTTATTATTTAGCCGAAAACTTTCAAAACTCCGATGTATTTGCGGCAAGCGGCAAAATCTATGACTTTGGCGGCGAATCGTTTTTATATGGCAATCGAGGAGGTTATTTTGATAAGGGGCATTTTTATTTGTACGAAAAATCTCCCAACGACACGACCCAAACTTTATTTGCCTGCGGCGGCGCTTTTATGGTGGATCGAAAACGGTATCTGGATCTAGGAGGATTCGATCCCCTATATCATCCGCTGTACTATGAGGAAATTGATTTGTCTTATAGGGCCTTAAAACGAGGTTGGTCTGTTTTATACGAACCCAATTCAATCGCTTATCATAAAGTTCAAGCCACCATCACAAAACAAAATAAAAAGAAAAGAATTGGTTGGATTTCGGCGCGCAACAATTATCTCTTCGTATGGAAGAATATTTTAGACACGAAAATGTCGGCAGAATTTCTTATCTATATTCCACTTTTTCTATTTCGGGACGCGTTAAAATTGAAATCGCGGTTTTGGGTGGCGTTTTTTATGGCCTTAAAACGTTTGCCACTCGCTCTTAAAGGAAGACGAATAGAAAAAAAAGCGCAGCTAACCCCAGACGAAATCATCTTATCTAGGATCAATCAAGGTCGGGAATCTTAAATATTCTTGGAATTTTAGGCAAAAAAATACGCTACCCCTTTCCAAGGGTAGCGTATTTGAAAAAATAAAACGTAATACTTACTTAACGTGAACCATGATCGTATCGGAAATAGGAGGATCGTAAGGAACATGATTTCCTTTCGCGAATAAAGCGCGAATGGTATGGTCGCCAGCTGCCAACTCTAAAGCCTTACAAGTGGAACCGTCGCCCATATGCACATGATGAGCGTCTTTTCCAATTGGTTTACTCAAATCGGCTGGAAGATCGACATCAATTAATAGATGATGATGACCTTTACCGTCGTTAACGCCTTTTTTTGCAGGCTCAACTTCTACGCCCGTTACTTTCATACAAACTTCGACTTTACCGGCAGGAACTTCTGAGCCAGTAGCAGGCTTAGTAATCGTAACCGCGTTAACGGCAAAAGCGTTGGAAGCGCTAAAAACAAACAGAGCGACCAAACCGGTCAATAAAAACGACAACTTTTTCATGAAACATCCTCCTAATATTAAATAAGATAAAATTGTTAGGTCGATAATTTTTTAACCAAATTAAATCGCATATTAATCTGGCGTTAAAAAATGACTTTATATTTTATTCCAAAATTTCTAATTTAAAATTAAATTTTTTTAATTTAGAGAAAAATTAATATAGATATAAGATATCCACTAAACCTCCCCTTAAATAAAGAGGTTTTGGATCAATAAGTTGAGTTCATGACCAATTAAAACCAATAAAAATGTCACAATTGCAACAAAACAAAACAGCTTTTTTTATAGCCATCTTCTTTTATATATTTCTAACGGCTTGCGGAACTCTTAAAAAAGAAAAAACCTTAAACTCCGATAACCTAACAGTTTCTTATCGGAGTTTTAACAGACTAGGCCCCGACTATCAGGCTATTACTCCTAATCATCCTGCATCAATATCCGCAAAAGAAATAGAGTCTCACTTGAGGGCGTTAGATTACAAACCCTTTAAAACGAGAAGCAAGTCGGGTCCCGTTTTTTCAAAAGATCAAATACAGGAAGTTTCGCGCCTTTTAACCAAAGGCCTTAACCGAGCGGCCTCCAACAAGTTTCTCCACTTCGAATTAAAAACGCCAAAGGGAAAAACCGAAGGCGACGCTTTTGTAGCGGACAATTACATCCATTGGCGAATTTGGAAAATAAATGGGATAGATTACTCCAACGATCCGCTAGGTATTCGAAAAAAGACATGGCGATTAATTCCAAAACCAGCAGGACATCGGTACTTCATTTCATCGTCTTCGGCAGGGCAAAAGAAAAAACAAAATTGGATTGTAGCGGAATACGACATTTCAAAATATAAACTAAAAAGAAAATATAACGTCAAAGCCAAACGAAAAGTTTCCACAAAACATAGCCAAAAGACACTCTCGCAGCCTATAGAAACAAAAAGTCTTCAAAACTCTAATAAATTGAACGAATCGATTAAAGAAAAGTTAATTTTGTTGAAGCAATTATTTGACCAAGGACTGATCAACCAAGACGAATATAATAAGAAAAAGAAAGAAGTTATGGAGAGGTTTTAATTCTATAAGAATTCTTAAGTTAAATCTTTTTTAACTTGTCTATGGTCTCTTTAATAAAATTCATTTCATATTGAGTTAAAAACCTTGATAATTTTTCCGCTAAGATATTAAACTCACCGCCTTTTTCCGCTAATTTTTCAAATAATTTTTCAAGGACGGTGATATTGTTTAAATCGGCAGCTTCCAAAATCTTTTCGCAAATATCTCGTTCTAAGCTGATATTGCTATAATTTAGCGAGATATTTTCTATATCTTCTTCATGGGACTTCTTTTCATAATCAAACTCGACTTGCAGAGTCTTTTGAAGACATTCCAAAATATTTTCTAATCCAAAGGGTTTTGAAATAAAAGAGTGAAACCCCATTCCCTCTAGCCTTTTTTCTTTTTCTTCAAAAACAGAAGCTGTAATCGCTATCATTTTTATTCGATCTTTTCCAAACTTTCTTTGAACCTCAGTGATAAATTCCTCTCCATTCATGACTGGCATTCGCATATCCGTGAAAATAACGTCGGGCTCAGCATCCTCAATTTTATCCAAAGCGTCTCTGCCATTTTCGGCCGTAACAACGGTCGCCCCGATATCTTTTAGAAAAGTGGAAAGCACGTCGAGATTTTCTTTCACATCGTCTACAACAAAAGCTTTCACCGAATATTCTTTTTTAATGCCTATAACCGCTAAACCTGGTTCGGGATCGAGCTGGCATAATTCAATAGAACGAGGAAGTTTCAAAGTAAAATAAAATCGCGATCCTTCTCCCTCCTCCGATTCCCAAAACAACTCCGACCCCATAAGTTCTACCTGTTTTTTTGCAATGGCCAATCCTAAACCGGTTCCTCCTTTTTTAAATTCTTCCTGCCTAAAAGGTTCAAAAACCTTTTTTTGAAATTCCTTCGAAATCCCTTTACCCGTATCCAATACTTCAAAACGAAACGAAGAGTTTTCCAAATTAAACACCTTAAACGACACGGTTCCTACATCGGTAAACTTAATAGCGTTACCGATTAAATTTACCAATACTTGCCGTAATTTTAATTCGTCGCCAGTAACCATATGCCAAACTTTAAAATCAGGTTCATTCCAAACCACTCCTTTTTCCTGACAACGAAGTTCTAACATTCTTGAGAGGTTAGAAATAAGATTATTTAAATCAAAGTCTATGGGATTTAATTCCATCCGACCAGATTCTATTTTGGAAATGTCTAAAATTTCATTGATCATATCCAATAAGTTTTTGCCGCTATAATTAATCGTTTCAACAGCATTTTGTTGAAAACGGTTCAAATCCTTCTTTCTTAAAAGAATTTGAGCGTATCCAAGAACCGCATTTAGTGGGGTTCTTATTTCATGACTCATATTGGCTAAAAAAATCGATTTCGCACGATTAGCGCTTTCCGCTTCGTCTTTTGCCGCTTCTGCCTCTTTTTTGGAGTCTATTAGTCTTTCTTCGGCCATTTTCCTTTCGGTAATATCTCTAAAAATACAAACGAATAATGAATACCCTTCTATATTCATTTTGCTTGAAGAGATTTCTAATGGAAAAATAACTCCGTCATTTCGTCTCCCTTTTATTGTTCTTTCAATGGATTTTTTACCTTTAAAAAGATCCATTAAAAATTCAGAAAAATATGAAACATCGTTTTCAATATCATTTATCGAATAAACCAACATTGACACATTCTTTCCAATCGCATCCGAGGCCGAAATTCCATACATTTGTACCGCTCCAGGATTAAACGTTTCAATACAACCTTGTGAATCTACAGTTATAATCCCGTCTTTAATATTTTCGACCATTGCCGATATCAGGGCTTCATCCTTTTCAAATTTTGCTTTCAATTCTTCTATGCTATGTTCGGAAATGTTAAGACCAATTCGTTCCTCAGCTTCGCTAACTCGGAATGGGAAAAAATGATTTATTGTCCATAAAATACAAAATCCGACGCCAAATGCCCAAAAAAAACAAACTCCCACTCCGGTCAATTGGACAAAAAATTGATCCCAGCGGCTTAAACCTGTTTCCCATTTTATGGGATCGGCAAAAATAGCCACAGCCAACGTACCCCAGATCCCGCCGCCAACATGAACGGGAAAAGCGCTTACAACATCGTCAAGTTCAAATTTTTCAAAGGCTAACATTAACCCCAAACAAATAACGCCAGATATTGCGCCAATGCAAATTGAGGATAGAGGAATAACGATGTTACAAGAAGCCGTGATACCTACCAATCCCGCCAACATGCCATTTAGAATGTATTCCACTTGAGGTTTTTCAAATATCTTCCAAGACAAGATCAGCGCCGACAATCCTCCGCCAATTCCAGCCAAAACGGTGTTGATTAAAATTTTGGGTATGTCGGCAGAATAGGCAAATGCGCTTCCGCCATTAAACCCAAACCATCCCATCCACAAGAGGAAAACGCCAAGCGTGGCAAGCGGCATACTGTGTTTGGGAATTTCGATTTGATTTTCTCCGAAGCGACCAGCGCGCGGTCCTACAATGAGAATTGCCGCCAAAGCAACCCAGCCGCCGACAGAATGAACCACGCTGGACCCGGCAAAATCAATAAAACCTAATTCAGCCAACCATCCTTTTGAATCTCCAACCACAACTCCAGACCAAGCCCAATTACCAAAAACCGGATAAATTAAGGCCGATATTACCGCCACAATAATTAAGTAGCCAGAAAAACGAAGACGCTCCGCTACAGCTCCAGAGGTAATTGTAACTGCCGCGCCACAAAACATGAGTTGATAAACAAAGAATGCATTAAGCCAAGGATCTTCGGACATTTGAAATAACAAATCGAAACTTTTAAAAAATCCCGATTGCGTTAATCCAAACATCAGGGAATAACCAAATATCCAAAATAGGAAGACGGAAAGACAAAAATCGGCGAAGTTTTTTATGGCGACATTGACCGTGTTTTTTGACCGTACCAGACCGCTTTCAAGACAACAAAATCCGGCCTGCATGAGCAAAACCAAAACGGTACAAACCAAAACCCATATGACATCTATATTAGAATGCGTCATAGTCAAGTCACCGAAAGGGGTAAAAGCTATCCAAGTCGCTTAAAGCCTTTAAAGTTTGATCACAGCTAATTAAAAGAAAAAATTAACCTTATGAAATTCAGCGCTCGCTAAAAAAACTAAAATCTAATAAACATTTAATGTAATAGTACTCTAATCTTTAAAATTTTCAATAAAACTTTTCTCTTTTTTCAATAAACTAAAGACCATGAGGTATTAGTCTCTAAATTATATAAATTTTATTATCGTAGTAAAAAACACCTTAACCCCAAATAGAATTATGGTCTTCTATACTCAACAACTAGAATACGTCCAAAAAAGGATACATTACAATAAAAACTTACGGAATAGTTTCACGGGGATTGAGATAAGAATCCCAATCAGCAGGTAGGTAAAAAACCTTTTAAGGTTTCGTTTAGAAGTAAAAGTTTATTAAAATTGGTAAACGGTCAAACGCAGTGAAAAAATATTCTAAAAGCGTCGTCTAGTTTTTCTTCGGTTTTTTTAATAATTTTATAATACATAGTTTCGTTTTCGATTCCTGTCAATCTTTTAGCTTTAAAATCAAATTCTTGAATAACGGTTTCCCCGCTATCTCCTAATTCCAATGTGTTCATCAAAATATCCGCGACATGGATGATGGAAGCTTCGATCATATAATTAGGAGCCATACTAGGTTTATGATGAAACCTTAAAATTTCCTGATGAAATTCTGGCAGGTTCCAATTCTCCAAAATTTTAGCCCCAAGTTCGGCATGGTCAAACCCCAGAACTTCATGTTCTGCGCTACAAAGCTCAATATTTTTGTTTTTCATCATAAAGAAAATCTTAAGCGTTTCGAAGGACGCCTTATTACAAATAATTAATCGACCTATATCGTGCATTAAAGCCGCCACAAAAATTCTTTCTGGGTTTTCTACTTCCATTTCAATGGCTATAATTTTAGAGGCAATTGCGCAAGCGATACTGTGTTTCCAAAACGATTCCATTTCAAGCGCTTCCGAAGGAACGTTTTTAAATTGGTTCAACACCACGGTAGAAAGGACCATATCGTTTAATTGGTCGATTCCAATAATTCCAATAGCATGAGAAATAGTTTCCACCTGCGAATCAAAACCAAAATAGGCGCTATTTACAATTTTCAGGAGTTTCGCAGTTAAGCCAGGGTCTTGGCCGATAATTTGTCCTATTTCATCAAAACTTGTATCTAATTCGTTAACAGCCGATCTAAAATCATAATAAATCGTTGGTAATGATGGAATCTGAGTTTCTCCATCAAACCATTCATTCATATCCATACTATCCCCCCTCCGCGAATTTAGATTCTTAGAGATTTGGCTTTTTGTCTTAAATGTCTTGGAATTCCGAAAGTAGAATACCAAAAATTTCCGAAAAATGAAAAGGTTTTTTTAATGACAAAAAACTATTTTATAAATTCCAGAGAGACGTATTTTTCGATAAATCGAAAAACCCAACCTGTTTTCTTCAATATGTCACAGTTTAAAACATTCCAAAAATATAAAAACCATTCAAAAAATGACTCTTAAAGATTAATAAACCTTTTAAATTAGGGTTTTGTTCCGTTTTTAACGATTCTGTCACAATCAATATTTTGATTAACCTCGCTGAATATGAAATTTTTTAAATTCGATAAAGCGAATTTTTATACAAAGTGGGGATTTTTTTTATTTTTATTTTTTTATGGTTTTTTTTTAATTTTGATAAAATTAGACGTTAAAATTTAAGACATTCTGGGTAAAACTTATAAAAAATGGCTGAAAATTCGTTTCAAAAATCAAATTGCGTTGTTTTAATTGTTGACGATATCAAAGAAAACTTAGGGGTTTTGCGAAATACATTGGAGCCCGAGGGGTATAAACTCCTCTTTGCAAATTCAGGAGAAAAAGCGCTACAGGTTATTAAAAATTCACCTCCAGATCTTATTTTGCTGGATGTGATGATGCCGGGAATAGACGGTTTTGATACTTGTAGACAGTTGAAAAAAAATAAAGCGACCAAAGACATTCCCATCATTTTTATTACCGCCAGAAACGAAGAATCCGATATCGTCAAAGGCTTTGACGTGGGGGGAATCGATTATATTACCAAACCGTTCCGGCAAAGCGAGGTATGCGTAAGAGTAGAAAATCATTTGCAATTAACCGTTTATAGGAACGCTCTTAAAGAGTTATTAGAAAAGACTTTAACGGGAAGTATCTCCGTTTTAACCGAAGTCTTAACCTTCTTTGATCCTGGCGTATTTGGACGTTCCCTCAAAGTTAAGGAAATGATCAAAAAGTTTCATCAACGGGTGGGATTAGAAAAAGTCTGGGAACTTGAAGTCGCCGCCTTAATATCAAGAATAGGATGTGTAACGCTCCCTAAGGACCTTCTTGAAAAAGAACGATTGAAGATAACTCTTACGGAAAAAGAAGAAAAAATCATCGGTTGCATTCCAGAAGCGAGCGCCAACTTCGTCGAAAATATACCTCGATTAAGGCCAATCGCCAAGATCATCTTATATCTCAATAAACATTTCGACGGGTCCGGCTTCCCCGACGATTCCCTCAAAGGCAAAAAAATTCCTTCGGGAGCCCGCCTTCTTAGAATCTTGTTCGATTTAGCGCAAATTGAATCGGAAGGAACTCGTCGCGATAAAGCCTTGGATTTAATGCTAGAAAAAAAGGGTTATTACGACCCGGAAATTTTAAAAAAAGTAGACGAAGTTTTTCGATGGAATCCTGCGGGCAATTAAAAATTAAACCTGTAAGAAAAGCCCTACCCCAACTTTCCAAATCGACTTATTTTTTTCTTTAAAATTTATGTCCAAATTCCCAACGCCGTAAAGATATAAAACGACCGTTTTAAATAAAATTCTAATAATTCTCGGGTACAGCCAGGAAGCGGTCTGGAACAAATTTGAAGTGTGAATCATTTTGGATTAATGCTATAGTTATTAAGCCATTGAAGTTAAACATTTCTATGTTGATAACCGCTCTATAAACATTCCCCTTGATCATATGCCCATAAAAACAACTCTCATAAATCCGCCTCAAATTTTTACAAAAAGCCAAGTCGCTTCCGGATTAACTCCGCCATTAGGAGTCGCCTATTTGGCGTCATACTTATTGGCCAATCATCACGAAGTTCAAGTGATCGACGGCTTGGGAGAAGCTCCGGATACCATCACTCCTTTTGTAAAAAGTTCGTTCCTACGCGGAATGGAACTAGACGCCATTGTCGAGAAAATAGATCCGAATTCGGGTTTGGTAGGAATTTCCAATTTGTTTAGTTTCGCTTACCCCGCCGTGGAATTGCTTGCGGAAAAAATTCATAAAAAATTCCCCGAAATGAAGATCATTCTGGGCGGTCCTCATCCTTCGGCGCTTTACAAAGAGATCTTGGAAGAACGACCTGAAATTACGTTTGTGGCCATTGGGGAAGGCGAAGAAAGTTTAGCGAGGCTTCTAACATATTTGAATGGGGATGAAGACAGAGATTATGTAACCGGGATTGCGATGCGAGACGAAGACGGCTCCGTCATCCAACTTAAATCTACCAAACGTTTCAGAGATTTGAATCAAGAAAGCATTCCATTTCCAGCGCGCCATTTATTACCGATGGAAACGTATATCCAAGGACAAGAGTCCCATGGTCCCGCTTCCGGAAGATGGACCTCGATGTTGAGTTCGCGGGGATGTCCTTATGGCTGCACCTTTTGCGAATCTGCAAAAACGCTATGGGTTGCCAGGTCTGCTAAAGACGTGGTTGACGAGATGGAACATCTCTTAGACAAGTATGGAGTTTCCGAATTTCATTTCGAAGACGATAACATGACCATTAACCGGAATCGGTTGATTGGAATCTGCGATGAAATCATCAATCGCGAATTAAATATTAAGTGGCAAACCCCCAATGGTATTAGGGCAAGTATTACCGACGATGAAATGCTGCAAAAAATGAAAGATAGCGGTTGCATGCATATTACCTTGGCCCCCGAAAGCGGTTCCGAAAGAGTATTGACGGAAGTGATCGACAAAGGCCGCGATTTCAGTTTAGACCAGTTATTAGAATGTGGACGAGCCGCCTCTAAAACAGGTATGAAAGTGGCCGCCTATTTTATTATTGGACTCCCCGGAGAAACTCGGGAAGATATGGAAGCCACCGTAAAATACGCCAAAGACTTGGCAAAAGCCGGAGTGGATGAAGCGGCCTTTAGCCTTTTTATTCCCCTACCGGGAACTCCGTTGTGGGACGTTGTGGAAGAAAAACGAAAAGACATGGATTTCATCGATCTCTTGGCGGCGGGAGATTTGAACCGAGCCATTTCCTGGAACGACTGGATGGACGAAACCGAATTAAAAAACTTTCGATTGAAAGCGTATATGGCGTTTCAATTAACTCGGATGGTTTATCACCCATTTGCTTTCCTCAAATCTTTTTTCAACGTGCTACGCGATGTTGAAGAAACAAAAACGGAAAGAACTTTGCGCCAAATGTTGGCCCGCCTAAAAATCAAAAAGAAAAAGTTTAGCGGCGCCCCTGCTCCAGAATTTGATAATACGCAGGTGGCTTACCCCTATGACACAAAATCGACATTTAAAATTATTTTGCAGAACAAGCCTCATTATGCCTTTGGTCATAGCCTATTGCAGGCTTTCCGTCTTTTTGGAAAAAAATCCTCATCCGAAAAAGAGACCAAAGAGAATTAAAAGTTTTAAAGCGTCTCTTATAAACGGTTAAAACCCCTTTTTAAAAAATAGTTTTTGGCGACCTAATTTCGCTCCCTTCATAGTTACCGTATCTCGGTTAATCCATGGCCGCTAAGTTAAAAATTTTCCTTCTAGATTTATTTAGAAACGATCGTCGTTTATTAATCGCCGTTTGTTCTTTGATGTTTTTTAAACGTTTTTTTCTACATCACTACGAAATAAATTATGAAGAAGGAAAAGAAATCGAATGTATTTTACAAATCCTAGACGGCAAACTCGTATTTAGAGACTTTCACTGGCAATACGGACCTTTTGGGATTTATTTTGTCGCTTTTCTTTTTAAAATTTTTGGAACGGTAAACCTTCTCATTCCCCGCTGGACTGTAACCCTGGTTGCCCTTGCCACAACCTACTATTCCTATAAATCGGCGCGATTTTATTTAAAACCTTCATGGGCCTTTTGGGCAGCCCTAATGGCTTCTTCCGGGTTGGCCGCGCGAGAAAATACCTATGGACATGGCTTTGCCTATTTAGGAATGATCGCCTCATTTTACTTCCTGATGACTTATGTCATGCGCGAACCCAAAACCCGAAACTTAGTATTGTCCGGTTCATTTGCCTTTTTGGCCTTACTGGCCAAACCAGTGGTTTTCGGTATTGGCGCAGTCGCTTCCGGCGCCTTTTGCTTAATCGTTTGGGGATTTATGAATAAGGAACCTAAAAGCCTCATTCGAGTATTAGGCTGGTTTTTAATGACAAGCCTTATACCCGGATGCCTTGTCTATGGATATTTATTGTCGCAAACGTCGCTTGATATCATGTTTAAAGAATTATTTCCAATGTTTTCCGGAACGTTAAACGTTGGTAAAAAATTTTTTATTCCCCCTATCCTGCCCACATTAGAAATAAGTTCTCCAGGCCACTGGGTTATGGAGATCAATATATATCTAGCCAACTATTTCCGATGGTGGTTGGTCGTTTGTTCTTTTTTGGGAGGACTTGGATATTATGCGAGGAGATTTTTTAAAGAGAAACGACCGATTCAAGATTACGCGCCGTTTTTATTTTTGTTGGTTTATTTACTTTTAATCGATAGCGAAACGATTATTTTGGGAAGACGTCCCACCACATTTTTTATAAATATGTTGCCCTGCTATATTTTGATCGCTATCTTTTTCGATTGGTTAAAAGAGAATATTAAGCCAATCCTTGTATGGACCGTCGCGCTCGGCTTGGCTTTTGTCTATTTCATTTATCCGCCGGTTCGTTTGGGGATTTACCATGCCATGTCTGGAAAGGCCCTTGAGTTAAAATATGCCGAGACTATAAAAGTTCCGCCTTATACTTGGGAAAGTTACAACACGATATCGGCGTATATTAAAAAGAATTCTCCTCAAAACACACCCTTCCTATTTGCCGGGTACGATAGTTTTGTGTACCTATTTGCGGAACGGCCTTTTTATTTTCCGGAAGATTATACGACCTTTGTTCGAGCTTCCTTTAACGCTTATAACAGAGACAATGAATTTTTTTCCAAAGTATTTTTTGAACCGTTTGAGAAAAATATTGTAAAACGCCTACAAGCCAACCCGCCAAGTATGATATTAATTCCATCCAATTCTATCTCCGAAAAAACCGTCAATCGTTCGTTCTTTTTGAAATACCTGACAGAAAATTGGCAGTTACAAGAAGTTTTAAACCGCGGTAAAACCCCCGGCCCTTTTGATAAAGCCAATATGGAAATGAACGTTTATGTTCCCGCCCATACCAAATAATTCTTAAAGAAAAAAAAGTCATTACCGCAAAGGGCGCAAAGAACGCAAAGAACGCAAAGAAAGATAATAAAATCTTAAAAAAACGCAGAAACCAAACTCTTGAATTGTTAAAAGGAAAAAACCAAGGGGCAATACCGCAAAAACGAAATTCTCGAACTACAACACATCCCCTCCAAAAAAAGAAATAACTAAACCAATTTTTTATAACATTCCAATGCCAAATTTTTTAATTGGCGCCTTGCTCTTTTTCTTTGCGTTCTTTGCGGTTCCAGGTTTTAAGCATTTCGCATTTGCGATTCAAGAATTTAACATATACCCGATTTAACCCTTTTGTTTGAACAAACCGACATCTTAAGAAAAAAACCAAATTTTGGAGTTCAAACAATTTTACTTGAATATCAAATATAAAATCTCCATTTAATATTGACGGCTCGGCCTAAATTAAAATCAACACTTCAAAATAAACCCCAACTTCAGGCTCCTACCCAATTTCTAGAGGAAACATAGCTATTTTCTTAGGTCTTCAAGTCCCTCATTCTTTTCACAATTTATAGCTATAGTATATTTTATAATTATAACAAAAATGTGTCATGACTTTTGTCTCATTTTTAGAGATGATAAGGTATTAAAGGTACCTTAGATATTGGTAAATAAACTTGCAAGCGTTATCAAAAAATAATTTTTGGTAGGCCAACTAAGGTTTAAGCAAAAAGCGCAGTCGGGGAATTCTTAAAATAAGGCTAAAAAGCTTTTCAAAAATGGCTCTTCAAAAAGTAGTTTCATTTAAAACTAAGATCGTAATTCTCTTCTTAGCCATTTCGATTCTCACCTTAATGCTTTCAAGCAGTATTTTAATCTATCACGACTTAAAAGCTTTTAAAGAAAGCATGCAAAGGAACTTGTCCGTTCTCGCGGAAACGATTGCGGCCAATAGCCGAGCGGCTATGATCTTTGAGGACTCAAACCAAGGCAGACGAATTTTAGCGGCGCTCAAAGCCGAACCTCAGGTGTACTATGCGATTTTAAAAAACGCCAAAGGGAAGGACTTTGTTTTTTATAAAAAAGAAAATATTGACCTTAATGTTTATCCAATAAAAGGCGAAATCGGAGACAAAAACTCCTTTTTCTCTAAATTTTTAGAATTCGTCCGCCCCGTAAAAATGGACAAACAAAAAATTGGAGAAATTCATTTATTTGTCGAATTAACCGAAATGAATCGGTTGATCGTCACCTACACCCAACTTATCGGTTTTGTCATCTTAGCCACTTTATTTGTGGCATTTTTAATTTCTTTGCAATTCCAAAAATTTATTTCCGAGCCTATTCTTAACTTAGCCTTCGAAACTAAAAAAATATCCGAAAGCACTCAAAACTATATTCCCATTACTCATGACAATAAAGACGAGATAGGAGTCCTCTACGAAGGCTTCAATCAAATGATGTCCCGTATTAACGCCAGAGAAACTGAACTCATAGGATATAGAAATACGTTGGAAGCCATGGTTCAAACCAGAACGGAAGAGTTGGCAAACTCAAATAAAGACTTGAAAATAGAGAATATGGAGAAACAACGCGTCGAGCAGGATTTAAGAAAATCGCTAGAAGAAAAAGAAGTGCTTTTAAAAGAAATTCATCATCGCGTAAAAAACAACTTACAAATCATTTCATCCCTCTTAAAACTAAAAACTTATCACTCCAAAGAAGAACACAACGTGAAGGTGTTGGAAGACTGCTCCAATCGTATTGAATCGATGGCGCTTCTCCACGAAAAAATTTACGAAGCAAAAAATCTTAAAGAAATCGCTTTTGGACAATACATCACCGATCTCAGCAATTATCTTCTCAGCAGTTTTGGTAAAACAAATAATAAAATAAAAATATCCTTAGATTTTTCGGATATCTTCATGGATATCGATTTAGCCTTGCCTTTGGGACTAATAATTCAGGAATTAATAACAAATTCGTTAAAATATGGATTTATAGAGGACCAATTTGGGCAAATCCATGTTACCTTTAAGAGTATACAATGCCCAGAAATAGGAGAACAATACGAACTGAAATATTCCGATACTGGAGTTGGGCTTGCAAAAGATTTTGATTTAGACGCCAGTACGACTCTAGGTTTAAAACTGGTTAAACGATTAGTAGAAAAGCAATTGCTTGGGACAATAGAGGTCAGCAAAAAAGAAAAAGCCGAATTTCTAATTCAGTTTCCAAAGGGGAAAGATCATGACGGTTAAGACAAAGCCTAGAATTCTAATTGTAGAGGACGAGATTATTGTGGCGTTCGCAATTGAGGAAACTCTTAATAACTCTCATTATCAAGTAATGACCTCTGTAGAATCTGGCGAAAAAGCTATCAAGTACTTAGAAAACGAGCAAGTCGACGCCGTTTTAATGGATATCAGATTATCGGGCAATTTAGACGGTATAACAACGGCTCAATTAATCCGCGATCGCTTTAAGATTCCCGTCGTTTTTCTAACGGCTTATTCAGACACGAAAACATTATCCCGAGCCAAAATTACCGAACCCTATGGATATATCGTTAAGCCCTTTAAAGACCAGGATCTTCTCTGCAATTTAGAAATAGCTATTTACAAGCATGAACAAGAAAGAAACGCATGGGAAAGCCGTACAAACGATTGTGGACACCATAACCATACCCATTCAGAAACTTATGGGGAGTTTGAGGGAAACGAACAAGGCCCTCCTGAAAAACTTAATTCCTGTTTATGGTGTAAAAACTTTCAGGAGGACCAAGGCGAATGGAAAACTGCCGAAGAGTTTATCAGCGAAAAATTAGATATTGAGGTTTGGCAGATTGCCTGTAATAAATGCTTTGAAAAATTAATTTTAGAAATATTTCAAAAGATCGATGGAGACCCTAACCTTCCAAAAAACTAGAACCAAAGCTTAACGAGGGTCGGCGCCCATTAAAAATCCTTTTAATTTGGCAATTTTTTCAGCATCCCCATTATCATAAATTCTTTTCATTATTTCCATCATTTCGGTAAAGTTAGCGTTGCCGTCTAGTTCGTTTCTTATAGCGTTTGGCAACATGACTCCTTCCTCATGATTCTGACCTTCCTGGTACTTATTTGCCCTACGCATAGAGCCTTCATTCAAAATTAACCAGAAAATATTGATATCCGTATAACGGTAAATCTTTGCCAGCGTATCTATGGATGGTAAAGACTTATTATTTTCCAATTCTGATAGCGGTCCTGGCGTAATGCCAATAATTTTTTCCAAGTCTTTCAAGGTTAAATTTGAATCTTTTCTCCACTCTTTAAAGCGAGCTCCTAAGAATTTTGTAACCCCTATTTTTTTTCCCATATCCTTAACTCGAATTATTTTTAAATCTGTTAATAAAAAAAAACTTATACTACAAGCTTATACAAACAATTCTATTACGAAAATTATACCATCGAAATAAAAAGATTTCTCGATACTTTTCAATATGTTAAGATTTTTTTACAAAACCCTCCTCTTTTGCCCAAATTGATTTTAATTAAAATTAAAACTCAGCTTTTTTTTAATACCCATTATTGGATATTCATAGAGCAAATATATTTTTGGTAACGGCTATATAAGAGAGTCCTAACAAAACTTTATTCTCTCTATTAACTTTCCATAAATATAGCACATCTTTACAGGCACTGACAATCTCTTTTTAGAGAAACCAAAATTTTCCTTTCAACAAAAACCCATAAATATCTTAAAATTAAGACATTAGCCGTTTTAAAAAAATTATTTTTTTTGCAAGATAAGTCAATGACACGTCAAAACAAACCAAACAATTTACCTTTTAATAAAACACATCGCAAACTATCAGACTTAAAAGCGCTCTTTTATGTGTATTTATAGTGTGAAGATGGAGATTAATTTTAGACTCGTGCTATGCCGCCACTTCCCCAAAAAAGTAATTTTTCCTCGAAAGTAACGTCAACAAACGGGAAATTAAAGCCGCAAAAAATAATAGCTTCTGAAGGAATTTTTAAAAGAAAAGCGGAGGCAGGTGTTTTTAATCTACGAAAGGTTGCATCGGTTGCAAAGGTTCGTCAACCATTATGGAAAGGTCTAACAATTCCGAGCTCAGTTTGATGGGGTTATCATTCATAGTCTGTCGATTAACTTTAAATCGAATTTTATTATCGACAATAATAAAATTGATCATAGCGCCTCTATAGGCAAAACCATTCGTATCGGCAACCGTAACGACAGGAGCTCCTTTAATTTGGGACAATATTTGATTCAAGCGTCTATCTTCCTTGACGGTCAAAAACAAAATATTACAGTTCCGCATTTGATTATCGGGAACAAACCTTTTAATCTCCAGGTTCATTTGCAATAGAGATTCTTTTCGAGCCGTTTCTAAAATTCCATCGAAAGGATCTTCTCCAGGAAAGCAAAGCACAAGACTCTCGCGCTTATTCAGCAACAATCTCTTTTTCGGCCAGTAAATAAATTTAGAGAGATTAAGCAAAAAGCTTGCTTTAAGAGTTATTTCGCGTTCCGGTTTTTTTTGTAAAGGAGAAGAGCTTGCGGGAGCGGAATTAAAAACCAAAAGTAACGCAAAGACGCTAGCTATTAAGTTTATTAATTTTTTAGATGCCATCATTTTGTATTTAGTAATATTCAAGACACCATATGGTATGCCAAAAGCAAAGAATATGCAATGCAATTCTTCAATATTATAAATTAATTTTGGGCAAAAAAGGCAATTAAAATGGCATCTTAGGTAATTTTTATCCTTTCACACTCTCGAAATCCCTTTTTTATCAAAAAGTTCCCAAAATTCAAGCGATTCGAAAGATAAATAGGAGGCTTCTCAAACTCACACTCCATATTCCACTAAGTTTTGTAAAAACCAGAATAATATAATTTTCATCTATAGTGGAAGAGACGTTAGGCGCATTTTAAGGATTAATAAACAACCGATTTATATCCGATAACAAAACTTATTTTCAAGTAAGCTCCAGGGTTTAGATTTTTCTAACATGAGTAAAAATCTCTGCCTAACCTTTCAATAATAAGAGCGCTTGAGAACAGCTTTGCGCCCAGATTAACCAAAGAAGCTATATGAAATCAGCAGTCCTAAGCCCCAATATCGGCGCAGAAAAAACTCAGAAAAAGTACATGCCTCGATTCAAAGAAATCAAGCTACTGTCTGGAAAGTCACAAAGGACGCTGAGGATACAAGATTTAAAACATGTAAAAATAGCGGTTCTGTCAAACCCTACTATCCTCCGAAAAAAGAATAATATTTAAAAAAAGATTTAAAGCTTTTTGGAGGTAAATAGGACTTTGCTTAGATACAGGCCATGGAGGAGAAATACAAGGCTCCAAAGCATAAACTCCATCTACTGCTAGCCAAAACCTAAAAACATCTAAAACTTAAAACCGGAAGATAGCTTTGGTGTAAAAACTTCTTTGAGTCTCGGAATTATTTTCTACTAACTCGTTCAACTCCGGATGGCTAGGATCAAATAAGTTTTGGCCAACAAACGATAATTCCAAATTATCATGAGGTTTCCAGCCGAGGCGTATATCAAACCTTGTGTATAAGGGAATTCTCCTAATCGAATGTTCGCTTACTAAATAAAAAAGAGAGTCTAACTGAAGATTCTGGGTAATATTATAATAAGAGCGAGCGCTAAAAATATGATCGGGTTCGCCTTCAGAATCTAGATCCCCTTCCCCATTTACTGAAGCAGGAATAAATGTGTTAGGTAGCGTAGGGCGAAGATCAATTTGAGTAAAAGTGTATCCCAAGGAAAGCCGTAAATTGGTTAGTGGTTGCCATTGCATTGCTAGCTCAAGACCATAAACTTCCCCTTCAATCGCGTTGTCATTCACCGCAGGTAGGACTAAATGAGAAATAGGGCTACTTTCAAAAAACACTGTATCAAGTCTGAAATCTATTATCTCTTCATAGTCGAAATAAAAGCCAGTCACATCAAAATAAAATTTTGATTCGACATTGTACCGATAACCAATCTCATAAGCTAGAAGCTCCTCGGGGTCTGTCACACCATCATTTATATCTTTAAATAAAAGTGGAGGAGAACCTTGCAATGGGATTAAAGCTCTGTTAATAATTCTCCGATCTTCGGTGATTGAGGGAATACGAACAGCCCGAGAAAACGCCGCCCAAACGGTGTGATTTTCTTTTGGAGTCCAAAGCATTCGAATATTAGGTTGAACTTCCAAACCGGTAAAATCGTTGTGCTCTAACTTGGTCCCCAGTATCAAACTCCATTTATCGGGAACGATCTTTATCTCGTCATGAACAAAAAAACCAAATAAATTGGTATCTTCATTATCCAATTGAAAAATAGGCGTATCTTCAAAATCAAAGAAGGCATAACGGTAGTTCAAGCCCCAACTGAGATCATGGCGATCTCCATATTTAAAGTCATGCTGAAATTCTAAATCGAATTGTTGAACTGTATCGTCGATAGCTATGTCCGAATTTCGTCTAAAATAATCATAATAACCTTGGAGCTTAATCGCAGAATCTTTTTCTAAATTTCTTGTCCAACGCGAAAGAAAATTAGCACCCGTATAATCGGTGATTCCTTGAAACGGGGTCGAACCAATCGTAAAGGATTCAAATCGGCTTGGCACATCCGTTTCAGCTTTTACTTTATAATAATCTCCTTGAGTGGTTAGATCATTTTTCCCATTTATTTGCCAATCGCTACGAAAACCAAATTGACGCGATTTTTTATCGTCAGACGCTTTCGTCTCATCTGGATTTAGCCCGTCGTCTCTATTACGAAACTTACCATAAGCGCGATAATTGAAAGACTCATTGACTTGACCTCCATAACGAACAGTGGCAAAACCTTCTTCTTCAGTTCCAAAACCTCCAGACGCCATTGCGCCTTGGGTTTCACCAGATTTTTTTGTAATGATATTGATAACGCCAGCGACGGCGTTAGATCCCCATAAAGCGGCGCCAGGGCCGCGAATAACTTCGATGCGGTCGATATCTTCTAATACCGTGTCTTGACTCACCCAAAAGACACCAGCAGCAGAAGGACTGTAAATGGTTCTTCCGTCCATCAAAACAAGAAGTTTATCCGAGCCCAAACGACGATTGAATCCCCGCATGGAAATGGTGTACGAATTTTGATTTATTTTAGAAACCAACACTCCGGGAACCATTCTTAGAGTTTCCATAATATTTACGGCGCCGGACCGACGAATATCTTCCTGTGTTAGCACATATATTGCCGAAGCAGTTTGATGTAATTTTTGCGGTTTTTTGGAGGGACTGGTAACCACCACTTCCATCTGCATCAGTTGATAAATATCCATATCAAATATTTTCAACTGCTCTTCGGTCAACTCGTTGTCGATTTCTGGCGAATTAGAAGCCAACCCTAAACCATCAAAAATTAAAAGGAAACAAACAGTCAGGAAACCAAACTTTAAATAACTGGAGGGAGTTTTTTGAGGAAGAATCATCGAAGGCCGATTGTGTATGTAATTTGGAGAGCGTAAAATCTAAAACATCGTTAATTTAACCCAAACTAAAACAATATCATAGTAAAAAAACCTAAATTCTCAAAAATAAGATTTTCTGACACAAAAAAAATTTATAGTTCACCCTAATTATTGTTGACCGATTTTCTAAAAAAATTTTTATTTTTTTTATTTTCGCTTATCCAAATATCTCTCCCACAAGTTTTTGTTTTTACAAACGTTATCGAAGCAACCTAATTATCGCCATAAATCAATGCTTTTAAATGATTATCTACCTCTAGACAAGGTCACGTTTTTGTGATATTTTTTTAGTCGAAATCGGTATTACGAATATTTTACCATATTAAAAATGCCGATATAGACCACTATAAATTATAAGGGGGGGAATCTATGATTGAGACCAATCTTCAAGATGCGATTGCTAAAATATCCATGGACGCGGATTACAGAGAAAAAGTAACGAAAAACCCTGATCAATTTTTAAAGGATTATGGTATCAACACGGAAGAAACTTTACCCGTAAATGATGGCCAATCTACTATGATTAGCGAATCAATACGCCCCACGGCCCTTTGCTGTACCTGCGCTCCCGCCTAAAAGTTTTTTTTTATCTAACAAATAATCCACAAAAACGAGGAGAATAGATTATTTGCGAAGTAACCAAGGCATGAGATAATTCTTCTTAAATCTAACCATTGTTTTATGTGAATTAAGAAATTAGATTTTTAAGCTTAAAACTCTGAAATCGGCTCCCCATTTTGTGGAGCCGATTTTTTTTTGTCAGATCGCTTTGAAGGTTTAATTAAAGCGTTAATTCTTTTAAAAACTTTAAAAAAATGTTAAAAGCAGACTTTCAATAAAATATAAAACTAAACGGTTAGTTTTCGTTTCAATGAACGATTCGACATTAAAATTAATTCAATACGCGCAAACGCCACTTCCTAAAAAGCCACGACTTGCTCCCTGGATTACGGCAGTCCCACTAAGCGACGACCGTCTCCATCTTCGTGGAGCCGATTTGGTCGTTCCTCTTCTACATCCTCTTTTTATTGAAACGTTTTATACAATAAAACCTCTATTAGACGGTACTTACTCGGTAGACCAAATTACTGCCGCTGGCGGCGAAAAAATTTTGCCCACAACGATAGAATTTTTTCTCAAAATGCTACGCGCCAATGGTATTTTACAAGAGGGGCAAAGCGATTTAGAAATCGCCTCGAATAACGACGACACGGAAAACCTTCGACAATTCTTTTCGCATTACACACAAAATCCTAACGGAATGGTTTCTGCCCTAACTCAAACGCGATTGGCGATTATTGGAGATGGTCAGCTCAAAAATTCCATAAAAACCGCCGCAGCAAAAAATCAAATCCAATCTATTACAGATTTTTCTATTGACGATCTTAATAATTCTGGCTTTGAAACAAATCTTAAAAACCTAGACCTAGTAGTTGCCTGCTCGAAAAACCCAGATTATTCATTTTTTGAAAAAATCAACGAACTCTGCCTTAAAACAGGAACCCGTTGGATGCGGGTGACTATTGAAGGAACTTCCGCTTTTGTTGGGCCAACAATTATTCCTTTTCAAACGGCCTGTTTCCATTGTTATTCAAAACGGGCGCTGTCGAACTCAATCGATCCCGAAGGGTTGACAGCTTATCAGGAACATTTCCAAGAAAATGAGATGCCCAAAAGCGAAGGAACCCTTCCTACATTTATAGATTTGATTGGCAATACAGCTATTCTCGATCTAGTTCGGCTAATCACAGGTTTCGCAGCTCCGGCCACTGTTGGACGATTATTAGAGTTAAAACCCGAAAATTATTCTAGTCAAGGACATGACATTCTTAGACTGCCAAGATGTAAGGTATGCCGTCCACAAGGCTCGCGCCAACAAGTTTGGAGTTTGCAAAATACCCTTCAGGAAAATGAATCCCAATAAAAAGTTTTCTGAACTAAAGGACTCGCCAATGACTCCTATTTCAGAAGCTATACTACGGGCAAACCGCATAATTGGAGAGAAAACAGGAATTATTTCGAAAGTCGAATTTGGCGATTTATGGCCTGGAGAACCCAAAATATATCTAGCCCGAGCGACTCCCGCCGACACTTCGGCCTTTTCAAATGAAACCGCTCTAAATTATGGAGATGGCGCATCGATAAATAAGGACCGTGCAATTATGAAAGCGGTAGGAGAAAGTGTTGAACGCTATTGCTCGGCTCAATTTAATAAAGACGAATTCCTGATAAGTTCTTTAGACAAACTTAATGAACCGGCAGTCGATCCTACAAATTTTGCTCTATTTAGCGCACGACAATATCAAACGCCTAATTTTCGGTTTCAACCTTTAACGACTCAAACACAGATTAGATGGACCTCTGGTTATTCTCTCACAAATAATCGCCAGGCCCTTGTCCCTGCGGGATTTGTCTATGTCCCTTATCGCTTTGAAGACTCACTAGAACATCCTTATCATTTTTCTATATCGACTGGGTTGGCCTGCGGTACCAGCCGAGCCATGGCTTTATATAAAGGATTAATGGAAGCAATTGAAAGAGACGCTTTCACCATTGTTTGGAGAAATCGCTTAACCCCATCCTTAATAGACCTAACTAATGTGGAAGACTTAGAGGTCAACAAACTCATTGATTCGCTAAAAGAAACGTCAATTGAGTTTTTTGCTTTCCATATCAGCATTGACATCCAGGTTCCGGTTGTTCTAGTCCTTTTGATAAACCCCTTTAAAAAGCCACCTTATCAAGTAGTGGGTATTTCAGCCGATCTAAGTCCCGTAAAAGCGCTTCGCAGCGCCCTAGAGGAAGGTATTCTGACTTTTTTAGGAATGAATCGCTACGCCAATACTAATAAAAATTACAAACCAGAACCAAATTTTGAAGACCTGAAAATTCCAATCGAACACGCAATGGCTTATGCCGTTTGGCCAGACCTGCAAAAAGAAATTGATTTTCTTTTGAATTCAAACAAAACAATTTCCATTCAAGATATAACCGACCGCTCTCAAGAAGGTTTTGTTGAAAATATTCACACAACAACAAAACTGTTAAACGAAAAAGGATTAGAAGCTATCGCTTTGGACTTGACCACTCCCGATATTGACGAGGCGGGATTTAAAGTAGTTCGCGCCGTCGTCCCCGGGTTGCACCCGCTCGACGTCAATCATAATTATTTATATCTGGGAGGAAAAAGACTTTACCAAGCGCCTTATGACGCGGGTCTTTTAGAACGCCCCCATAAAGAAGAAGAACTGAACATGGCTCCACATTGTTTCCCCTAAACCCAAAAAAATTATGGTACAAATCGTAAAAACTAACTACGCAATTGGCCCTCAAAAAGAGTCAGATCGAGTTACCGTTTCTGAGCTTTTTAATGAAAATACCAAGCTCCAACCGGATGTTTTAAATTTCAAACCTCCCGCTGAATTCACTCCCGCCGAAATGCGAACCATGACAACCGCTTATAAACAATATACGCTTTCCCCTAGCGTTACCTTGCCTACAGTTCGTGTAGAAAAATCGTCTACTAAAACTTTCGACAAAGTTGTCTCTTCAAGAAGATCGGTTAGAAACTTTGCAAATGAAGAAATGACGCTTGAAGAACTTTCTAAAATTTTATTCCAGACTTACGGCATTACCGGAAGTATTCCAATTCCTGGAGGAGGCGAACATTGTTTAAGAGCGACGCCATCTGGCGGGGCGCTCTACCCCGCCGAAATTTATCTTGCAGTGCGCAAGGTTCAAGGCCTCCAACCCGGGCTCTACCATTACAATGTTCCCAACCACGAACTGGAACTATTGAAAGAAGGCGATCCCACTCAAAAGGCTTTCGACGTTTGCGCAGAACAGGAACACGTCCACAAAGCTTCGGTTATTTTTCTCATATCTGGCGTTTTGTCGCGAACCAAATCAAAATATGGCGAACGCGGTTACCGCTACGTTTTATTAGACATAGGTCATTTAGGACAAAACCTCTATCTTTCTAGCGCCGCTTTAGAACTAGCTATTATGACCACTTGCGGATTTTACGACGACAGGGCCAACGACTATTTAGGAATCAACGGTATAGACGAAACCACGCTTTACGCCGCGTTTGTCGGCAAAAAAGAAACGTAAAAATTATTAACGATGAGCGCCGTTAAAAAAAATAAGTCCCTTCCTAATCTGTCTCTCGTTTCATCCGAAGATAGAGTTTTTATGGCCGAAGTTTTACGATCGGTTATTCCACAGTACGAGCCCATCATGCCAGGAGGATTTCAAAAATGGTCCAATCAAATCGAAAGCGCGCCGTTACCAGATTTTATAAAAACCGAGTTGATTCTAAATGAAAAACAAAAATTAGGTTTCATCGCAACGGTTCGGATAACTGAAGGTATCCATTACCTGATGATGCTTTATTTTTTACCGGCACACCAACGACTGGGTTATGGAAAAACGGTATTAAACTCGCTTTATGACCGGTTAAAAAGAGAAGGACAACATGAACTAATATTGCTGGTGAATCAACAAGCGGATTGGGCTATCGACTTTTACCAAAAAAATGGATTTAAAATTATTGCGCGGGAACAAAATGCCATCGAAGCCTATTGCGATTCCAAAATGAAACCATTTTTTGTTCCCGGTACCCTGTTGATGGGAAAAACAATTTTCTAAACTTTTAAAACCCTCCTTACCTCCTATTCACATCGGGAAAACGTAAAAAAAATACCGGTTTTTTTTAATAATAAGAGTTCGGAGATCAATTTTCCCCGTTCCACGACAGTTTTTTTTCATATTTTTTTTCGTTTGCCCTACAAAAACAAACCTACCTCCCACTTCCCAAAATACAATCGTTTTACTCTGAAACCCTTGCCGACAAAGGACTTCCCGAAGAGACACACAATTCGAATCAAAAAAAAAACCGCTTGATTTATTTTAGATTTGTAAATTAATATTTAATCAAGCAAGGAAAAAAGTTGTCTTTATTAATTTTTAGAAGGAATACTTTATGAGAAAAGTTACAGGTTTAACCGTTGTTTTTACCTTTTTGGTTTTTACAGTTTTGGGTAGCGCATCATTAAGCTTTGCCGGCGGCCCGAAGGATGGCGAATTAAAATTTCCCGCAAAGTACGAAAAATTTCCGCGATTTATTAGCGGTATCCAAAAACCAAAACATGTGCGCGATCTTTTTATAAACAAGACTGGCGCCCAAGCCAAAAAAGGCGAAGCCTTACCTAACGGCAGTATCTTGGTTATGGAAATTTACAACGCTAAAAAAGGATCGGACGGTAATCCCGTAAAACGACCGGATGGACGAAACGCTAAAGACAACTTAGCAAAAGTTTTTATAATGGAAAAAGGCGCCGGTTGGGGTAAAAACGCCCCTAAAGGTTTGCAAAATGGCGACTGGATTTTCTCCGCTTTTTCCGCAGAGGGAAATCCTATCAAAGTTAATTATACGAAGTGTCGACAATGTCACCAGCCTTTAAAGGACAAAGACTATGTTCATCGATACGATCAATACTTCGACACGCGCGGTCATTAAAAAATTGGAATTTGTTTTGACGCTTCCAATTTTTATGACTTTCTAAATTACCGGCCAACGGTTCCTTTTTTAGCCAACACCCCCTGATATATTGTTTGTCTGAAATCGGAACCTCCGGTTTACTCCCCTTCCTATGTAGTTAGAACAACCATCGCCTACAACAATAGATTATAAATTAACCCCTTTTCTCTTTGAAATTTCAGTGTATGGCTAATATCGTTGTTTAACTTGATAAAACTATGTTAATATCTTTTTTGCAAAAAATACGGCATCAACTGAATCTTCTTAACCTCTTATTTGGAATTAAATACTCATGAGCTCTTTGTACGAACGCATTGGCAAACAGGACGCTGTGGACGCGGCTGTCGATATTTTTTATCGAAAAGTTCTAACCGATCCAACGATTAGCGATTTCTTTGACAACGTGGATATGGACGTCCAAATAGCCAAACAAAAAGCTTTTCTAACCATGGCGTTCGGCGGTCCAAACAATTACACGGGTAAAGATTTACGGGAAGGTCATAAAAAACTAAATATTAAAGAAGAGCATTTTCAAGCGGTGGCCGGCCACTTGAAAGCTACGCTGGAAGAGCTTAATGTACCTCAAGACGCCATCGGCGAAGTGATGGCTATAGCGGGTGGCGCACACGACGATGTGATGAATCTATAAACTTCTTCCGCCATGCCAGCCGTTTTATTCGACAACAAAAACTATCCCTTAAGGGAAGACGAGAGCATTTTGGAATGCCTGTTGCGCAATGCGCAGGAAATCCCCTATTCTTGCAAAGCGGGCTCTTGCCAAAGCTGTTTGATGCAGGCTCTTTCTGGCGATCCATCTAAAGAAGCCCAAATGGGTTTAAAAAGTTCCTATAAAATTCAAGGATATGTTTTAACCTGCCAATGGCGCCCGGAAATAGACGTTGAAGTTAAACTTCCAAAACTGGAAGATACCGCGACTCCCGTTGAAATTCTTACAATGGAAGACCTCTGCTATAACGTTATGTCGATACGTTTAAAACCGCAACAGCCCTTTGAATGTATACCGGGGCAATATATCAACCTTGTAAATCCCGATAAGGTTGCGCGCAGTTATTCGATTGCCAACCAACCGAATAAAGACGGATTCATTGAACTACACATTAAAATCATTCCCGATGGAAAAATGAGCCAGTGGCTGAAAAATGTCGCTAAACCAGGAGTTGCAATGAATATTCGCGGTCCCGCTGGGACCTGTGTCTACGCTAAGGAAGAATCGCTCGATTATCCCATTATACTAGCGGGTACCGGCACCGGTTTGGCGCCTCTTTACGGAATCTTATCAGACGCGCTTGCGCAGGGCCATACAGGACCCATTCGATTATTCCATGGCGGTCTAAAAACCGAAGACATGTATTTTGTCGATCGATTGCGCTCTCTGGAAAATTCTTGCGATAATTTTACCTACACGCCTTGTGTATTGAACGGAAACGGAAGCGAAGAGTTCCGCGAAGGCAATATTGAAAATATTGTCATTTCCGAATTACCCAAAGACAAAGAAACTCGAGCTTTTATTTGCGGCGTCCCCGAACTGGTGAATTCATTAAGGAAAAAAGTTTTTTTAGCCGGGTTGGCGTCAAAAAACATTCATGCCGACGCTTTCTTAACCAGCCAGCCTTAGATCATAAAACTTTAAAACTGCAACGCCCACAAGCGCCTCGCTAAAAGTTATTACATTAAGCGAGATTTATCCTTTTCGATTAAACTTTAAATTGACGGGCTGTTGCCCGTATTCCCCGCTATATCTAATCGAAAATTTCTCTAAATAAACCATCTATGAAATATTTTTTCATACAAAAATCTATTAAATTTATTTGTTTAAAAATTTTTAAATGTTATAACTTTTGGAACCATGTTTTTAACAAATAATATACGAGTTTTTTAATGGGAATAACGATTAAAGAATTAATATCTAGAGAGGGGTTTGCCTCTTCGCTGCCCAATGCCTACTACGATTTAAAAGAGGCAATTGACGATGACGACTCTGAGTTTGAAGACTTTGAATTTATCATCAATCAAGACATCTCTTTGTCGGCTAAGCTTTTAAGAATGGTCAACAGCCCTTTCTTTGGCTTGGATTCGCAGGTGGAAACTGTGTCTCACGCGATAAGCGTCATTGGTCTTTCCGAGCTCAACGAACTGGTTCTGGCTACTTCTGTTTTAGATAAATTTAAGGGATTGCCTTCTAAAGTTTTCGATATTAATAAATTTTCCGACCATAGCGTTTTTTGCGGCACCGTAGCGAGACTGATCGCCGAAATGATTCAATATCCTAAAAGGGATACCCTATTCACCTCTGGACTGCTACACGATATTGGAAGACTTGTTTTGTGCATTAACGCCACGGATAAAATGATTGAATGTTTTAAATTGTGCGAATCAGAAGACAAAAGCTTGACTGAAATAGAGTTTGAAACTTTTGGTTTTGATCATACGGATGTGGGAACCGCTGTATTAAAAAATTGGAAACTTCCCGCTGTCCATATAGAAACGGCAGGCTCTCATCACAAATACAATGACAAATTAGAATTTGCTATGGAAACGGCAATTCTTCATGTAGCCGATTATCTTGCTTGGCAAAATGATAAGGGTGAAGTTGATGTGTCTAGCGAAGTCCCAGTCTTGAATGAAAGCGCTTGGAAAAAACTTGAGTTCGATGAAGATGTGACTATCGAATCGCTACAAGAAATTATTGATGAAAAACTAGGTTCAGACGATCAATCCTTGATTTAATCCTATAGACGTAAACCCGAGATATATTCTAAAGGCAAAAGTTTCGTTTGATATCGCTTAAAATTCTCGCTCTTAGCGGCGTTCGTTCCATTTCTTTAGATCCAATATTTGCCAACTTATTTTTGCAATAACTTTTTATCCACATAGAGAACAAAAAATAATACAATACGAGGCGTTAAACAGTTTTCAATACTTCTTATTGCCGCGGAAAGAATGAATGAAACACACGATTGAAGAATTAATATCACAAGAAGGCGTCGCTTCCTCGTTACCGGGAGTTTATTACGAACTAAAAGGCGCCATAGACGATGTCGATTCAGAGTTTGAAGATTTCGAATATATCATTAAACAGGATATTTCTTTATCTGCCCGAGTTTTAAAAATCGTCAACAGTCCTTTTTTTGGATTGCCTTCGCAAGTTGAAACTATTTCTCATGCGGTCAGTATCATTGGCTTAGCGGAACTCAACGAGCTTGCGCTATCTACCTTTGTCCTTGATAAACTCAAATCCACGTCTTCAAAGCTATTGGACATAAACCGATTCTCCGACCACAGCGTATTTTGCGGGACGGCGGCAAAAATGATCGCCGAAATGATCTCCTATCCGAAAAGAGAAACTTTATTCACTTCTGGCATGTTGCACGATATTGGAAGACTGGTTCTTTGCGTTAACGCTTCAGATACAATGCAAGAATGCTTTAAACGGTGCGAACAAGAGGATAAAAGTCTCACCGAAATTGAATCCGAAGTTTTTGGTTTTGATCATTCGGAAGTTGGATTAGCTTTGTTAACTTCCTGGAAACTTCCGTTAGTGCATATTGAAACGGCAGGGTTTCATCATAAATACCAAGACTCATTAAGCTTTGCAAAAGAAACCGCAATTATTCATGTTGCCGATTTATTAGCGTGGAATAATGAAAAAGGGGATGTGAATGTACCTGCCGAAGCTCCCATATTAAATGAAAAAGCTTGGAAAAAACTTGAGTTAGAAGACGATGTCACTCTTGAAATCCTTCAAGAAACCGTTGAAGAAAAATTAAGTTTAGCCAACCAAGCCTTTTTTTAGGTCTTTCCTTATAGCTTTTAACCGGTTCCCCAGTTTCTTTAAGCCAGGTTTTTACCGGAAAAAAGCCTGATCTAAATTTTCCGATTCAAATTTTTTATCGATCCAATCGTGAATATTCACGCCGTTTGGAATTCAACCCTCATACTTAACTATCGTCTTCCCTCATATAATGACTTTGTTGCGTCGCAGGGTCCTTGAGTATTTCCTTTTCGAAGTCGAGAATTATTCCATAAAGATAGCTTTCAGGATCGACACATAAAAATTTTGGCCTTCTACCCTGCCTTCCACAATGGCTTCCCCGTTTCGTTTATTTAACTTTTCTAGAATAATTTTGAGAAATATAAACTATTTTAATTCCATTTAATAAAATTTTTCGACTAAATTTTCATTGAAAGTATTTTTATAAACTCGGGTATTTACAAGGTTATTCCTATATTATAAGAAGCAATCAATTTTATAGTCGAGCTTCATTTCATGAAAGTAAGGACACAAATCATAATAGGGTTTTCGGCGCTAGTATTTTTAATTATATTCACAAGCGTCCTTAGCGTCCAGCCACTTGAAAAAAAATTAAATGAAATTGGCGAGTTCCATTCAACTGCGCTTTATTCTTTGCAATCCTTAAATTCCAAAATGAACGAGGCCGTGCAAGAAAGCTTTGCATATGTAGTATCCGGCGACCAGCATGAAAAAGAAGAATTTCTAAATTGGGCGGACCAATTTGAACAAAACGCCCAACAGTTTTCCCATTACGCCCAGTTAGATAATCCAAATAAAAAAGTTGAAAGGGATCTTTTAAAAAAAATTATCTTAGAAAAAGGCGTATTGGTTAAAAACGCCAGGACCCTGTTTAAGGAATATGAAACGATCGGTTCAACCACGTTGGCGACATTTGAAAAATATGAGAACTCCATAGATTCTCTTTTAAACAATATGGAAGCTTTTGTAGAAATCGAAAAAGTTGAGATGCAACACTCCCACCAAATAGCTTTGAATGCTATTAAACAATCCAAAAACTTTATTTATGGGATAGGATTTTTATCCTCGGTTTTGGCGATGATATTGGGCGTTCTCATTTCAAGAAAAATATCCATTCCTCTACAAAAATTACAAGAAGCATTTTCCTTGATTGGTCAGGGAGATTTTACAACAAATCTTGATATCTCATCAAAAGACGAAGTTGGGTTATTAGCCGCCTCTTTTAAAAAAATGGCAATTGACTTGAAGGAAACAACAGTCTCCAAAGAACACGTAGCTAATATCGTTCAAAACCTGACGAACTGCCTGATTATATTGTCCCCGAATGGCAATATAAAGTTTGTAAATAAAACCGGCTTAAAACTATTGGGTTATAAAGAGAAAGACCTTTTAGAACAATCATTCCTTGAAACGATAATAAAAAACACGGAAGACGAAATTTTTATAAATTTTATTAAAAAACAAACGTTTCTGAATACCGAAACAACCTATATAACAAAATCCGGTAAAGATATTCCCGTAATATTTTCCAATTCTTTACTCCGAGGCAAACATAATGAAATTCAAGCAATTATCACTGTGGCTCAGGACATTACCGATCAAAAAGAAATGGAAAAAGTTTTAACGGCGTCAAAGCAGGAAGCTGACGCTGCCAACCAGGCTAAATCCATATTTTTAGCCAATATGAGCCATGAAATTCGCACTCCAATGAATTCCATTCTTGGATACTCGCAAGTACTTTTAAAGCAGGAAGATTTAACGTTAAATCAACAGCGCCATATTAAAACAATCGAAAAGAGCGGAATGAGCCTACTCACTATGTTAAATGAGATTTTAGATATTTCTAAAATTGAAACGGGAAATATGGATGTCCATAACGCCGATTTTGATTTAAACGAACTTCTCGAAGAAATATCTCAATTGTTTGCTCTCCGTTGCCAGCAAAAACAATTGAATTGGCAAATACATATGCCTGAAACCAAGTATTACGTTATTGGCGATGAAACTAAAATTCGCCAAGTTCTTGTTAACTTAATTGGGAATGCCGTGAAATTTACAGATTCGGGCGAAGTGAAATTAAAGGTTTTCAATCTCGAAAATAATCTCTACCGTTTTGATATTAGCGACACTGGCCTGGGCATTCCAAAAGACGTTCAAGATTTCATTTTTGAGCCGTTTCAGCAAGGAAAGGAAGGTATAAAAAAAGGCGGCACCGGCTTAGGTTTATCCATTGCGCAAAAACAAATTACTTTGATGGGTGGAAATTTAGAATTGGAATCGGACCGAGGAAAAGGCTCACGCTTTCACTTTACTCTGCATCTTCCTCCTTCTACTGGCAAGACAAGTAAAATTTCGGGCTCCATAAAAGCTTTTAAATTGGCAAAGGGATTTCAAATAAAGGCTCTAATTGTCGACGATAACGAAGAACATATTGAAGCGCTTTCAAGCTTCCTAACGGATATTGGGGTAGATCCTATTGAAGCTAATAATGGCAAAGACGCTTTAGACATAATTAGTAAAAACCCTCCCGACATTATTTTTATGGACATGCGAATGCCTGAAATGAGCGGAGAAGAAACCATAAAAGAAATTCAAAAAGAGTTTGGAAAAGATAAATTTAAAATAGTCGCCCATTCTGCCTCCGTATTTAACCATGAGAAAGAAGCATATTTACAATTAGGATGTCAGGACGTTATTTCAAAACCGTTTCTTCCTAAATATATAATTAACTCTCTTAAACGTCTCCTGAACGTAGAGTTTGATATTCAAAAAGACGCCGAATTAGATATTTCAAAAATTGATTTTTCTGATTTCCAGATACATAAAGAGTCCCACAAAAACTTATGGGATGCTTCTAATATATGCAGCTTCACCGAGCTTGAAAAACAATTGGATATTTTAGAAAGTAAGGACGAGCAATATCAAAAACTGGCAAAATTATTGCGTAAATCTCTAGAAAATTACGAAATGGATAACTTTCAAGAGATTTTGAAAAAGTTAACCATTGAAGAATAAAATTTAAGTTCTATCTACATTTAAATAAGGAATTAGTTTAATTGTTTCATATAAAATTCAGCCGCTTGTAGATCTCCCATTTTTTGGTAAATTAAATAATTTAGGAAGTTAACTTTTGGCTGCCATTCGCCTTTTAACTCTTCAAGTTTTTTTGCGAAAAATAATGCTTTTTGTAAATCTCCCGTTTTATAATTTCCCCACCCATCTTGATAAAGTTTGGTGAATTTGTAAGCATATTTATATTTTTTTACTTCTAAGGGATGCCCTCCAAAAGATTTTTCATAAGAATCAAGAGCCGAAGAAAATTCTAATAGATGAAACAAAACAGTCCCTAAAAAATAATGAGCTTCGAAGTCGTTTTTTTCATTTTGTAAATATTGAGCCAAGACTTCTCTAGCCTGTTTGTATTTCCCATTTACCAAATACAATAATCCTCGAAATTTATCGGACCGTCTATCCGATTTCACAAATTTTTCGATTCTATTGTTGGCTTCAACTACAGACCTGCTTACTTCTGGAGAAAAAATGTCTTTTAATTCCCAAGAGTTTTGGAAAGGAAGTAAACGATTCATCGCCAAAAAGTTATAAGTTAAAAGCGCCAACAGGCGGTGGCCCGCTGGGGACAAATGGTTATTTCCATAGAAATATAAAGGCGTTTCAACATTATTAACTTGGAATTTTATGAAAGTATCCATCGGGTTTAAATAGTGATAATTTTTTAAATTAGAATTCAAACGCCTTGTTTGGTTGGGTTTAATAAGGCTTAAAACTTCTAGACGAGCGGGAATATCTACAACCGCGAATTTACTTTTTATAGAACTTAGGTATTGAGAAATGTTACTTTGCAACGCAGAGTGAAGAACGATATTGGCGTTGGCGTCATACAAACTATAGTTATCATTTTTTGCAAAATAGGCGATGCTATGACCTTCGGGTTGAACGGCAAACGGATCCGCATTAAGAGATAAAATCGTTTCTTTCGTTATTTGGATCTCATTGCTTTCTAAAAAATAACCCAACTGATTCGGTTTGGATACGATTGGAGCTTTTTTATGCCATAGGGCGTTTAATTTAGATCGAATTTGGTAAAGAACCTGAGAATATTTTGAAATTTCCACATAAAAAGGCAACTTTCGAACCCATTCCCATTTAGTTGAGATCTTACTATTGCCTTGAGGATTGATTTCTAGGTCGCCCAGACTGAGTTTTAGTCTGCCGCCGTCCTGCTTTTCTTTTCCAATTTTTTTTAATTGGATTAAATTATTATATTGGACTCTAAAATCATTCTCCCCTTGGCTAACGATTACTAAATCTGGTTGGTATTTGTATCCTTCGGATTTTAAAAATTTAAGAAACTCGATTGCCGACCAGGCTACCCCCGAAAAGTTGATCACTTCAACGCGTTTACCGATTGAGCGTTTATTTAAAATATCTTGAAGATTTTTAGAAAACAATTCTACATTTTCGACACCCAATCCCATAAAAATAGAATTCCCAAGCATTAGAATCCGAAAAGTATCGTTGGGTTTCTTATATTGAAATTCTTGATCGTTTAAGAAGTGTTTGGAATTTGTTTGGAGACGAAAAGGCGGGTACAGATAACCGTGCGACCAGTCCAGTGTGATGTCTAAATTAGATCTTAAAACATTGGGAAGGTTGTATTGCGATTGGTGCAAGTCTGGAACAATTCTCTCTTGATTAAAAATTCTTAAAAAAATCTCTAGCAAAAAGATTAAAATCAAAAACGATAAGACGATATAAACAAAAGGTTTTTGAACGAGATTTTTCATTTAAGAATAGAGTAAGACTTAGAAAATATTTAACGAGGCGGAATATGGGAATGCGCAGTAATCATTAAACAGAACGTTCCCCCCAAATATAACTTAAGGGAAGCTCCAATAGCTACTTTTAGATTATTTTATATGAATTAAAAGTTTGGGCTTAGATTACCCTTTCTTTTAAGGGCATGTTCTAGATTAACATGAAGGATTTGGATCGGCTTAAAAAAGTAATGCCTATTGAACCCTATAGTAGGAATCAAATACTCTTGAGTCTTCCTTTTCAAAGGAACTATTTTTAACGTTAACAAGAAATGGTTTCAACCGCCAAAGATAACTAATATTAAAAATATGTAAAATGCTAACGATTGTGACAAAATCTTTACACAAAAATAATTTAAACTAGAAAATAAATATGATATTATTTTATTAGATTTACTCTGAATACCAATTTAAGGCCGAGTGTTATGAGAAAAATTCTACTAGTGCAAGAGAATCCCAAATATCAACAAGATCTGTTGAATGTTCTTCGCAAATTACCAAAAACACAGATTCTGACCGCTTCAGATGAAGAAACCGCTTATAGTATCCTGGAAAAAGAAAACCCGGAAGTTTTGATCTCGGATACTCAACTAAAAGACAACTCGGTCGATCATTTAGTAAAAGAGTTTAAAAAAAGAAATACCGAAGGTCATGCCATTCTTGTGAAAGGGAAAAATCAATTTCAAACTTCTCAAATGGGTATGGAAGATAATCTCGAAAAAATATTACAAAATCCCTATCACCCCGATCACTTTATTTTTTCCATTAAAAAAAGCCTAAACCATTTGAGCTTAATGGATGTCGCGCTCGACCCGAGCGAAACCCCTCAAGAAAACCTTCATTAACAACGATTCCTTTTTCTAATTTCCTACCCTAAACACCTAAAACTTTAACCAAATTAATTGTTGCAGCTCATTAGATACGTGGTTATTTTCAGTAGGGTCGTCGATTGACGGAATAGCAATAACATGACAAAATCAGATCTTATTCCGACAATAGTTTTAACCTATGAACCGATTGATGGGGTGACTGATGACCGACACTCAACGAGAACCCGAAGGCAACCTTCTGCTGCGCACTTTAGCAATGCCGGCAGATACCAATGCTAATGGGGATATTTTTGGCGGCTGGATTATGTCGCAAATGGATATCGGCGGCGGCATTTTAGCAAAAGAAATTGCTTCCGGACGCGTTGTCACCGTTACGGTCGATGCCATGACCTTCTATAAACCCGTTAAAGTGGGGCATGTTGTTTGTTGCTACGGCAAATGCGTTAAAATAGGCAAAACATCTATGTCTATAAAACTTGAGGTGTGGGTGCGACCTGTCCTATCGGAAATTTCTACCGATAGATATTGCGTAACCGAAGCCGTTTTCAAGTACGTCGCTATCGATGAGAACAGCAGGCCCAGGAGGATTGAGCAAAAATAAATTTTTACGATTACCCCCTTCCCTACTTCTTATTTTGGTTAAATTTTGAACCTCTTTAACTTCAAGAATAATAAAAAAAATATTTTCTTCGCTTCGGTAATAACTTTTTCCACCTTATTGTTTTGTGTTTTTTTTATTGATTTTTTTTTCTTGCTCACAAAAAAAAATAATTGGGTTTGCGAGGTTTGTCAGTTCGATGCCGAATTGGGTTGGAATAACATAGCAAATGCAAAAGTAACTAACCAAAAGGTTACCTATACAACAAATTCATTAGGGTTTAGATCTAATGAAATAGATAAATCAAAGGAACATATTTTAATTCTTGGAGATTCCGTCGCATTTGGAGTGGGAGTTAACGATAACGAAACAGTTTCACATTATATCCAAAAAGAAACACCCAAATACCAAGTTCAAAATCTTGCCTCTGTTGGTTACAGCATCGACCAATATTATCTAAAGTTAAAAAAACATATCCATAAATTCAAACCCAAATATGTCATTTCAATCATATTTTCTGGAAACGATTGGTTTGAGACCATTCAAGATAATATGTGGGGGGTTAATAAACCCTTTTATAAAATAGATAATGGGAAACTAACAAAAACAAACCAAAAGCTTTCCATGTTTTCTTGTATTAATTATTTCCATGCTAGTTGGTTTTTGAACAAATTTAATAATGAGCGTTTAAAAAAGATTCTTTGTAATCCTCAAAAACATGAAAATACGGAAGGTATAAAAGTAATCGGTTCCCTTTTAAAGAAAATCGAAGCCTTAGGAAATTCTATCGGGGCAAAAACCGCTTTTATTCTTTCCCCTACCATGAATGATTTTTTTATTCAAACATGCGGCCCCAACACAAACTTTTCTTTTTGCGAAAGCAATATGAAAAATCACCCTGAATTTTTCTTTAAGAATAAGAATCTATTTCAAGAATATCTTTTGAAGAAAGCCGAAAAAGAAAAAAACGGAAACCAACGTTTCATCGCAAAGAACGTTAGCAAATCGGGTTCTTGGGCATGGTATCTACGATTCAAAAACTTATTTAAAGAAAATAACATAAAGTTTTTGGATAATCACGACAAGTTGATGAAAGAAAACGTAAATATTTTTGAGATGTATCTGGAAAATGACGAATACCACTATTCCAGTAAAGGCAACCAGTTTTTAGCCAAAGCAATTTTAGAACATTTAGATTATGCGAAGTAAGGGAGTTTATAAGTTTTCGTTATCCTTATCGATAATATTTATCGGGAAAGCTCTTTATACGTATTCGGGATATTGACTCCAGTGTGAACCCATCCCCAAAGTGCATAACCCTGAAAATCTTTCATAACAATATTTTTTTGAGCCTGTTCTAGCGTCATTCCTTTTTCCACCGAGCCTTTCACTTCTTGCCGTAATGTCTCTAGATAATTAATAATGAAATCGACTTCCTTAGGTTTTACCGGTACTCCATGTCCCGGAACGACAGTCGCATCCTCTGGTAAAAAACCGCGAATTTTTTTCATAGTCGCCAAAACCTCTTCGTGCTTTCCATCCAACAACCAGGGTAAAGCCGGCGCTTGCGCTACCATAGGATTGCCTGTCCAAAAAACTTTATCTTCGGGTACCCACACAAATAAATCACCTTCGGTTTGAGCAAACCCTAAATGCATTATTTCCACTTTTTTGTTGCCGAGATCAATTGATTTTTTGTCGTTCACCACAATGTCCGCCGTTCTGGAAACCACATCTTCAATGCCTCGATTGGCGCCAAAGTATTGGGCCATGAATTTTTTGTCGGCTTCAAATTTTTTATTATCGTCCATGAAGGCTTTAGTATTGCCATGTTGAATGATTTTTACCGTTTTTGGGAAAACATAGTTACCATAAGCATGATCGCCATGGTAGCTCGTGTTGACCACATAAAGAATGGGTTTATTAGTAACTTTCTTTACAAAATCTATAACCTGTTCCGCGAGACGTTTATTAACCATCGACTCGACAACAAGAACTCCATGATCGCCAACAACAAAACCGCCAGAAGTGGCGACTGGATAACCTTTTGGATTTTTCTCTTTAGCGTCGGTAGGATAAATCGCGTAAACGCCATTACCTAGTTTTTCAAATTGCAATTGAACGGTTCCCGCATCCCAAACCAAATTTTCTTTTTTCTCTTCGGCGCCCACTGGTCCTAAGCAAAAAAGCGTTAATGTAATAACGACATATCCAAAAACTCGTTTCATCTCGACATTCCCTTCTTCATATAAGTTTTAGCTTAAAAATAATATAATTTATTTAAGAATGACCTTTAATTGAGAATCATTCAAGTAGTTACCTTTATGTAACTCAACAGAAAAGGCAATCTCCTAAATTTAATCTATTGAAAATCGTATATTCAAAAGCTAGAATTTATTTAACAGGCGTGCGCTTTTAAAATTATATTAAAAAGACCTACGGAAAAATCCGCAGGTCTTTTTTTATTGGTTAAAAAACGAAAACGTTTTTTGCATTCCTAGGGATCGGGTTTTATATTAAAAGTATCTCATCAATTATAGTGAGGGCTTTAAATGAAAATTTTTCTTCACAATATAATGTGGTTTCGCGTCAGTTGGGCGCTGCTAATAGTTTGGTTTATTTTCCTTTTTGCCGCAATACCTGCAAGTACATCGGAAATTGTCGAGTTTATAACTCCAACAAAAAACAGTTCGCCTACCGATTTAGCCTTTGACCAAGAAGGCAACCTTTGGTTTACAGAGGTCCATGGCAACAAGATCGGCAAATTGATTCCCTCGAAAACAAAACCGGGTACTTCGGAAGGTATTGTCGAATACGAATTGCCAACACCCAATAGCAAACCAACGTACATGTTGATTACTCGCGACGGGATGATTTGGTTTTCTGCATGGGGAGCAAACTCTATCGATCGACTGAACCCAATTACGGGCAATTTCACAGAGTTTCCGATTCCCACTCCTAATAGCGAACCTCATAAATTAGTGGAACAAAGCGACGGTTCCATATGGTTCACAGAATTCGAAGCAAACAAAATTGGTCGACTAAACCCTACCACTGGCGCGATTCAAGAATATAACGTTAATAAAGGAAATCCTCATGGAATAACCTTAAGAGAGGGAATAGTGTGGTATACCCAGGCTGGAAAATTCTGGAAAAAACAATTTTTCAATAAAATTGCTTCCCTGGATCCTAAAAACAACCAGATTAAAGAAATAACGATTCCTCCAAAAAATTCGGTCCCTCACGCGATAAGTTCAAGCAAAAATGGAGATATCTGGTTCACACAATTTTTTGGAAAAAAAATCTCAAGACTCGATTTTTCGTCGGAAGGCCCTCCAAAGATAATAACCTACTCTCTCGGTAAAAAGGGAGGAACTCCTCATGATTTATGGGTGGACCAGTCTCGAAATTTAATCTGGTACGCCGATAACCATGGCGATCAAATCGGACGTTTAGATTTGTCATTGGCTAAACCAGGTACCTCCAACGGAGTAAAAACATTTAAAGTTCCTACACCGGGAGCGCATACCAGTCAGGTAGCCCTTGATGCCGATGGCAATGTCTGGTTTACCGAAATGGGAATGTACTTTCGAGGCCGCTACCAAAACAAAATAGGCAAATTGATTCCTTAGATTTAACGCCAATACCTAAAACAATTATATAAAAGGCTTAAGAAGCTTCCTTTAAGTCTTTTTTTATGACTTTGAGCCGTTCTCCCCAAGCAAAAGATAAAAAGATCTTGACATCTTTAATTAAAAACATTATATTAGGCTCATTAAAAAGATATAATTATCTTTTTATCATAAATATAAATTTTTAGTTGGAGACAGAAAAATGAGAACTTTAAGCCTTCCTTGCGATACCCAGCTTGGCGATATTCAAACCGAAGAAAGCATCCGCTTAATGGTTGACTCATTTTACAATAATGTTCGACAAGATGAGCTTCTTGGCAGTGTTTTTGAAGATGCCATCAGCGATTGGGAATCTCACATGCCTATCATGTATGAATTTTGGAAAAAATTACTTTTTGGTACCGGCGATTACAAAAGAAATCCATTTCAAAAACATGTCGATTTACCGGTTAGCGCCGAGCATTTTACGCGTTGGGTTCAATTGTTTCTTCAAACCATAGACGATAACTTTTCTGGACCTAAGTCGGAAGAAGCAAAGAGACTCGCCCAAAGTATCGCTGGTTCTTTTCAGATACGTATGGGAATCAATCCGATTGGGGTTGATTATAAAGCCCAATCCTATTCTCGCAATTAAATTACTATGCGAATTGAAAAATTCAATTTATTTGAAAGGGTTATTCGATGTCTTATGAAACTATAAAAGCGAGTTATGATAGGTGTTGCGCAAATGGGGAGTTTTTTGACACTTTTTATAAAATTTTTTTGGCTAAATCCCCCGATGTGGCCGCAAAATTTTCTAATACTGATTTTAAGAAACAAAAACCACTCATTAAAGCGTCTGTATCAATGATGATTCGACTTGGAACAGGAGATAGTAAAGCGCAAGATGCCATTGAAAAAGTAGGCACAACCCACAGCAAATCTCAGCTAGATATAGAACCAAAACTTTATAACCTTTGGTTAGAAGCCCTCGTAGAAACGGCTCCAAAACACGATCCGGATTGGAACAAAGAATTGGAAACGGCGTGGAAAGAATCCATGCAAAATGGGATAAAAATTATTACCGGTAAATATTAAGTAGTTTCTAAACTTAAATTGCGGCTCACCTACCCTTTACTTGAATATCGACAATTTGTTACTAATTTTTTTAGCGTCTTTTATAGTTTTAACTAAATGATTTGGAATATATTATCTATAATTGCTTTAAAGCAAATATTTTTAATTGAAAGGCCCTATCAGTCTAATGAACTCTTCAATCCAAACAGATTACACTTCCATAAAGGCTCATTATCGATTTAGTAAAGATGACAAAACTCTATTACGACAAATGAAACCAGAAATGGAAACAGTTGTCGACGAATTCTTAGACGGTTTTTACCAATTCATTTGGAATTTTGGTAAAACAGCGGAATTTCTAAAAGACGAAACCGTTATCAAGAGACATCGCGGTAAAATTCGCCAATGGTATTTGGAACTGTTTAATGGCTCCTACGAAATATCCTATTTCTTAATGCTATATAAAATAGGAGAACTTCACGTCAAACTAGGACTCCCTACGCATTATGTGAATGCAGCGTTCAATTATGTCCGCGTTTTTTCCCTAAGCCACATCTATAAAAAATACGGTGGCGAAGACGACCTAACCGATAGGCTTAAGGCGTTCGAAAGAATTCTTGATATTAACTTGGACGTATTAACAAGTTCTTACAGAGAGGAAGAAGTTAGCCGTTATTTATCTCTCTCCAGTATTGAAAAATCGTTATTAGGTTTTCTAAAAAAAGCCAGCGGTTTTTTCAACTATCTATTAGCGGGAGCGCTAGTGCTAGTGGCGTTTTTTGCTATTGGCCTGTTCGGATATGACGTCTATCTTTTATTTGCGGTTCATACCTCCATAGAGCAAGGTATTTTAACGACACTCGGCAGCCTATTAATCCTTTGGGCGGCCATCGAGCTCATTCATGAAGAGATGAAACATCTACGCGGCGGTAGTTTTGCCCTTGAAGCCTTTATAACGCTGGCCATTGCTGCGCTCATTCGTAAAATACTCATCTTTTCTCTTTCGACGACGAAAACGATGGACGTTTTATTGTACGGAGTCTTAGTGCTTTGCCTGGGAATTTCCTATTGGCTGATTGTCCATAAAGTTAGCCCTCTTAAAAAATAGGATTTTATTGTCTAAAGATAAATAGCTATAAATTAATTTTAAACTAAAAAGACCTGCGGTTCTGTCGTGGGTCTTTTTTTATTGGACTAAATACTGCCACTTAAAGAGGTACTTCCCAAGGTTTCCTCATAAATTAAAAAAATTCCAAAATTGAAACTTCTAACACAATTTTAATTTGTTTTTTATTAGAATAATATTTGTATTCAAATAGAATTTAAATTTAACGCATTTTTCACTTATTTCGACGTGGAGGTAACAAATGGGAAAATATACTTCTAAATTAGGGTTATTAGCGCTTATTTTGATTTGCTTCCTAGCTTCCGCTTGCACGGGCTTAACGCCTACACAAGATATTTCTCAAGGTTCAGAAACAAAAGATTATTTAGCTTACGACGACAATTTTGACGAGGATGAAACTGACTGATTATTAACATTAATCAAAGACATCTGAAATATTGTTGCCAAAGTATAATGGTAAGTAGTTTTTTGTTATTTCCTTCATTGACCTTGGGGGTTTTATTAGCTCTCAAGGTCAATGAAGAAAATTAACCTTTCCTTCCAAACACCCCCTATTTGAAACCTGTCAAGGTTGAAATTAAAAACTTCCTGTCATTCAAATAATTAAATCCAATCAGATTCATAATCCAAATCAAATGAAATCCTAATAAAGTTAGTAGATTATTTACGTATTAACGTAAACCTATCTTTTAACTTTATTAGAATTTCTTCCATGCCATTAAAAAAATATTTAATTACGAGTTTAATTTTGGCGACTTGTTTTATTAGTTTAGTCGACGATGCATACTCAAAATCAATCTCAAATTTTTCAGAAGAGACTTTTCAACACATCGATTTTCAAAATAAATCTATACTCTTGGAAATCAGTTACGCTCACCCAAATCTTTTTGATAAATCTCAATTTTTAGAATCTGAGATCCAAAAATTAAAGCGGAAACCTTTAAACAAAAAGTTGTATAAAAAAATAAAGAAACTTTTAAAGAAGAAAAAGAGAAGGAAACGAAGGATCATTGTTCAACGCATTGAGCAAAACCCGTATCCATCCAAATATAGCTAAAAGAACCCCTCTCTAATTGAGGGTTTGCCTCTTTCCTTTCCTCAACCAAAATTTTCCTCCTGTTAAATTTCCATAAATTTCAAAAACAACGGAAAGGGAGTTAACCATTCCCGGAATCCCCTCTAAGTAGTCTTTAAACAAGATTCGTATTTATTCAAAGATAAATCAAAATAACTTAAAATACTTTTAAGGTAATTGAAATTATTTTGTTTATATTTGGCAAAAAATTATTTATTCTTAGGACATTACACAATTTAAAAGCCTGAGACGAATATGAATTTAATAGGAAAATCAGTACTCTTTGCAGAAGATGATGGCACGATGCAGTTTTTTGTTTCTAGCATTCTTAAACAGGAACTTAAATGCCGCGATTTGATAATGTGTCAAGATGGTAGGGAAGCTCTGGAAGAATTGAAATCTCGTAAAGAGCCTCTAGATTTAGTTTTATGCGATTGGGAAATGCCTGGCGCCACAGGAGATGAAATTCTTCAATACGTCCGGAAAGACAGCCGATTTAATTCAGTTCCCTTTATTATGACAACTTCCCGGTCAGACGATGAATCCTTAAAAAAAGTTGTCAAACTTGGAATCAATCATTATTTGGTAAAACCATTTTCTGCTCAGGATTTGATCGCAAGAATTGAAAAAGTGTTGGAGGATAACTCAACAAATAAAAGAAAGGTTGTTAATAAAAATATTTCCTGTCCAACTGAAATCGCTTTTGAAGGCGGAATGCAATCGTATAAGGGACATTTAAACGAACTGGTAGAATCAAAATTCGTGGTGCAAGCTCCTTATGTTGGACACGGTTCTTTCGGTAGGCCCTACGATAACGTCGAGTTAAAAATCCAGGTTAAGGATATAACCATTTCTATTAAGGCCGTCATCCATGTTATTGGGATCGATCCCGACGACCCAGATAATAAAAACCACATTCGTGTGGGATTTAAAGCATGGGATAGCGAAGCAAATTCCGTTAAAAAACTAGCCGAACTATTGAGTTGAAATTGATAGTAAAAAAGTTTGATTCAAAACATCGATCATTTAAAGAAAAACCCGCTAAAACTCTTCTTCAGGATTTTATTCCTCGGCATATTCTAGAGCGATAGTCATAAATTCCCCTTCGATTTTTACTAAAGCGTCAACGATATCAGGATCGAAATGACTCCCTCTGCCTTTAGTGATTATCTTCATTGCATCCTTATGCGAAATCGGAGGTTTGTAAACTCGCTTGCTAATTAAAGCGTCATAAACGTCGGCTACGGCCATCAATCTTGCAGAAAGTGGAATATCTTCTTCTTTAATACCTTCAGGATAACCTGAGCCGTCCCATTTTTCTTGATGCCCGTACGCAATTTCACGAGCAAAATTTAGAAAGGTGTTATCTCCTCCAAGCATTTTTTCCGCCGCCTGAATCGCATCTCGACCATAAGTCGTGTGCTTTTTCATTTCCTCAAACTCTTCTTTGGTTAGCCTACCGGGTTTCATAAGAATACTATCCGGCACTCCAACTTTACCGATATCGTGCAATGGAGCCGACTTATAAATCAAATCAATGTCGCTATCGGAAATAAGGGATTTGAATTTATCATAACTTTTCAACTCCAATGACAAAGCTCTTACATAATTTTGCGTTCGCTTAATGTGTCCTCCCGTCTCGGGATCTCGGAACTCAGCGACAACAGCCATACTAAAGATGGTGACGTCTTGTGTCAGGGCCAATTCCTTAGTGCGCTCTTCGACTTTTTCTTCTAATATCACATTCTGATTTTCTAAACTCTCCCGCGCTAACTTCAACATCAAATGATTTCTTACTCTTTCTTTGACGATAGGCGGACTTATTGGTTTAGTAATATAATCAACCGCCCCCAACTCTAGCCCTTTTGTTTCGCTCTCTTGATCGGTCATCGCGGTGAGAAAAATGACTGGAATTTTTTTTGTTTTTTCATCTTCTTTCAATCTTCGGCAGACTTCATAACCGTCCATTCCAGGCATCATGATATCGAGTAAAATCAAATCTGGAGGCTTATTCGACATAGCAAGTTGCAGCGCTTTTTCTCCATTAGTCGCCACGCTTCTTTTATAGTCTGCCAATACGTCTATTAATACGTCAATATTCTCTGTGGTATCGTCGACGATAAGAATTTTTTGCGCTTTTAATTTATCTTCCATAGTTCCGCTCAAGTTAAAGAAATTTCCAATGACTTTGCTAAATTATCCAATACGTCGGTCGCTTCTTCAAAGTCATAACACGACACTCTTTTTTCAAGGTCGACAATAACGGCATTTACGCCACACCCTTTTAATTCTTCTTTTAGGTCTTCTAAACTTTCCATCACTTCGGCATCGCTATCCTTGAGATGAAATTCGACATCTTTTAACAACTGTTTTACTTTTTCTTTATCAATTTCTACGTCTCCAGGAATTTCTTCAGAAGCCGAGGAATCCAATTCGTTGGCTTTTTTAACTCTTTCTAAAGAAGTTAATACAAGATTTAGAGCTTCGGAGAAATCGCGAAAATAAGACTCAACCCTCTCGCCATTATTTTTAATAATTTTTTGCTCTAAAATCCCGGAGACATCAAAAAGTCTATCAGCCCCTATCAACCCAGAAACGCCTTTTACGGAATGAGCCTCGCGCCTAGCCGTATCCACATCTCCAGATTCTAGCGCATTTTTTATACTACTGGCGATATTTAGATTGTTGTCGGAAAATTTTTCCAAAGTGCTAGCGTAAAGCTTTGCATTTCCAGAAAACCTCTGCAGGGCCGGCCCTGCATTAATCCCAGGTAAATTTGACACCAGTTCTTCTAAAGGATCTTTTTTTTCAGAATGGCTTTCATCAAGATCTTTATCGGTAGAATTTCCATTTCCAATCCATTTCTCGAGTATCGTAAAAAGATTTTTTGGATCGATAGGTTTAGGAATATGATCGTCCATTCCTGCCTCTCTACAATCTTCTATATCGCTCACCATTGCGTTTGCCGTCATGGCTATTACGGGAGTATTTTTATTTTTTGTGTCTGTCTTTATTATTTTTGTAGCCTGAAAACCGTCCATGACGGGCATTTGTATATCCATTAGGATACAATCAAAACCCCATTTAGAGGCGGCCTCCACTCCTTCTTTCCCATCATTAGCAATGGTAACAGAAAATCCCGCCTGTTCTAATAATTCTTGCGCAACTTCCTGATTGATTTCATTATCTTCGACTAACAGCAATTGAATATTTTGATCTTTCCAATTTGATTTTGCAGTCTTCTTTTTTTCCTTTGATACTTTTTCTTTCTTTTTATTTATTTTTCGAAGATCCTGTTTATTCATTATCCTAATAATCGCGTCGAATAAATCAGACCTGTTCATAGGCTTCAATAGATAACTATCTATTTTTGAGGATTCTATATCGCTTATCGTATTTTCTCGACCATCACCAGTAACAATCAAAAATCTTGGTTTTTTACTTAATGATTTTAAATTCTGAACGCTATCAAAAAACTGGAGCCCGTTCATATCCGGAATATGATAATCCGCAATCACTAATTCTATCGGCTGACCTTTGGAATTTTGTTTTTCTAATACCTTCTTCCCTTCTTCACAATTAGAAACGGAGAAAGGTTTAAATTCAAATGTCTGCATGAATCTCTCCATGACGATTAGCGAATCGGGGCTATCATCGACCACTAAAACTCTTAAACCTTTCAAATCGGTTCTACTTCTGAATTTATCTTCTAAATGAGATTTCTGCAATTTAAAGGTTGCGGTAAATAAAAATTCGCTTCCCTCATTCTTTTTGCTTTCAACCCAAATTTTTCCACCCATCATTTCTACCAACCGTTTAGAAATGGATAAACCAAGCCCGGTTCCTCCATACTTTCGAGTGGTAGACGTATCGGCTTGGCTAAAAGGCTTAAACAAACCATCCGCTTGCTTTTCAGACATGCCAATTCCCGTATCCTTAACCGAAAACCGAAGAGCGATCTCGTCCTTCTCAAATTCGTCTGTGGAAACGGAAATAATGATACTTCCCTTTTCCGTAAATTTGACCGAATTGCCGACCAGGTTGGTTAAAACTTGTCCCAATCTAAGAGGATCGCCAATCAAATGCTGCGGCACATTAGATTCCAAACTAAAAAGAAATTCTAATTCTTTGTCCTGCACCTTATGCTGGACAATCGTGCCCACATTTTTTAATACTTCGTCAAGTTCAAAATCAATCGTTTCAATATCCAGTTTTCCGGCTTCAATTTTTGAAAAATCTAAAATATCATTGATAATTCCCAAAAGGTTTTTGGAAGAAACCTGTATCTTATCCAGGTAGTTCTTTTGCTTTGGAGAAAGCTCCGTTTCCAACGCCAAATGGCTCATACCAATGATAGCGTTCATGGGCGTTCGAATCTCATGGCTCATATTAGCCAAAAAATCGCTTTTAGATCGATTTGCCGATTCAGCTTCGTTCTGCGCAAGTTTTAACTCTTCGGTCCGCTCGGTGACCTTGATCTCTAAATTTCTTCTTTCGCTTTCTAACTCACCCTCCATTTTCTTTTGCTGAGTAATATCTTTAGCAATGGTAGCAAGAGCGATAATTTCACCATTTTCATCGCGGAGTTGAGAAAACGTCAACATAACGGGAATTTCTTTTTTTGATTTAGTCCAACGCACCCCTTCGATGTTTCGTACTTCTTCCCCTCGTTTGCATTTTTCCAGCAATTCGTTAGCCTGGCCGTGGTATTCATCTGGGACCAGAGTCCTGATTGGTTTATCAATCAACTCTTCGCGGCTAAAACCATAGGATTTTATCGCTTCGTTGTTTAAATCTATAACAATACCGTCTAAATTTTCTATTATAATTGGATCGGCCGAATCCATAAACACCTTGGACATTCGCCGCATTTCGTCTTCTGCCTTCTTTTGCTCTGTCATGTCCTTGGCAATAGTAGCAAGAGCAACGACCTTGCCGCCTTCGTCAGTTAATGGAGACATGGTAATCATAACAGGCATGATTCGCTGATCCTTGGTCAGGCGCAATCCTTCCACATTTCTAATTATTTCGCCTTCCCAACATTTATCATGCAATGCCTTCGCCTCTGCCCGATGCGTAAAAGGAATCAAGTCAGATAACGGGTGTCCAATCAATTCATCGCGTTTATATTTATACACGCGTTCTGTTTCTTTATTAATATCGATAATATTTCCATCTAAATCTTCGATCGTGATAGGGTCGGAAGCGTCTTGGAAAACTTTGGAGGTTCTACTCTTCTCCTGAGTTTCTTTTAGCAATTGATTAAGAAGCATTTCATCTAAAGCTGAATTGATAGAAATTGCCATTGCTTCTGTAGAATTTCTCAGAAAATCTAATTGATCTTCGGAATAGGCATGCATAGAGCCCAACTCCAACACTCCTAAAACGGTTCCCTCATAAGTCAAAGGAAAGACTAAAACCGTTTCAGGCTGAATAGTCCCAATCCCCGATTGAATACTATAGCCAGATTTAACTTCTGCCAGACCTTTCAAAATAACTTCATTACCTCTTTTTGCAACTTGCCCAACCAAACCTTCTCCAACTTGAAACGTTTTTTTCTCTCCGCCTTGTAAAGCGTAAGAACCGGTTAACCAAAACAGTCCGTCATTGTTTTTTACATAAATAGCTCCAATCGTTGCATCTAAGTACTTAACAAGAAAATCTAGTATACTTTCGACAATGAGGGTCAAGTCTTTTTTGTTACGAAGAATTTCCGCTAGTTCCGCATGCCCCGTTTTTGCCCAATCTCTTTTTGTCGCCTCTTGCCCCGCAAACCTTAACTGTTCGACCATTTGGTTAACAGAATGGCCTAATTGATCCTTTTCTCCCCGGATTTCAGTGGAACGACTGAGATCTCCTCCTGCCACGGCGGCGCAAATATCCGCCACTTCGCGTAATGAGTTCTGCATTTTTTGCATAGAATTTAGCAACATACCAGTTTCATCATTTGAGGTAACTTCAATGATAGCGGACGTGTCGCCAGACGCAACGCCTTCAGAGACTGACAACGCTTTGCTAATGGGCCCGGAAATACCGCGAGAAATAACATAAGCCAGTGTCAAGCCAAGAATAATGGCAAATGTACTAGCCACTAGAACCATAAAATTAGCGCTCTCAATATCGGCTTCCATTTTATCTTTCTGAATTTGACGGGCCGTTTCGTTACCCTCCTCAACCTGCCTCGCCGCTTCCAACATTTCTTTTTTTGCTTCTTCTTGCGCCTGGATTAACCCTACAAATTCGTCGAACTTAATTTTATAAGATTTAATAGCGTCGGTAACAGTGGCCAGTTGAAGAAGGTCCCGGTCCAATTTAAACCGGGTATTCAAATCTTCCGACAGTTGGAAAATTTTTTTAATATTTTGATTTACAGCCTCCAAACGTTCAGGGTCTTGAGTTACGATGAATTCTTTTTCGTCCTTTCGAACCTCCATAAACCAAACAATAATTTTATTTGCGTCCCTGGCTTTAGAGAGTTTATCGTTCGCTCTTCCTCTTGTGCTTTTTTGCGCTTCTTGATGTTGACGTTTTTGATCAATCCGAAGTTCTTCCACCCTCTTTTCTGAATCAATGACAAACTTTAAGGATACCTGTTTTAGTTCGTTCTTTCCCGTAGCCAGATATTCAGAAAAAGTATCAATGTATTCAGCATGTTCATGGAGAAATTGATCAATTAAATTAATATGGCCAGGCTGGAGAAGCCGACTTCTTAAATCTCGACTCAATCTACTGATATCCTCATTTACGGCGCCCCAAGCTTGGATTGTTTTATTAGTTTTCTTTTGAATCAACTTATCGCGAAGTAAATTAGCCTGATAAATCCATTTAAGAAGTCTGTTCGCGTCGTCTGCCTTAGTCAGTCGATCTTCAAGAAACCGCTCGTCTTCATTTTGAATTTCATTTAATTGAAGAATCTGGTCCTTAGCGATCGCTTCGGACTTTCCAAGCGCTTGCCGTCCCTTATCTTGCATTTCTTTAAGTGCATCGACTTTTCTTTTTTCTAGATCGACGTAGGAAAGAAAACCGGCCTCATACCGATCCACAATTTTTTTAACTTCCTGAATATGTTTGCGATCTTCGGCTTGATTCAGTCGGTCTTGCGTAATATCAATTTGTCGGCGAATATCGCGGATTTCGCTTTCTACTGCGCTCGCATGGGCTGGGTCGCCTCGTAGGATGTAGTTTTTTTCTTGTATACGCGCTTTATAAATGCCTTTAACTAAACGGTTGACGTCGTCCGCTTTAATGACTCGCTCCTCGACATCTTTCAACCCCTTAAACCCAAGGTATCCAACAAAAGTAGATAGTATTAAAATGGAAACAAATGCCCCAATTAATTTGGTTCCAATTTTTAGATCTTTAACCAATTTCAACGCCTCCAAATCTAGTTTTGGAAACTTTTAAATGAAAATGTTTATTTGAATAAAATTCCATTTTTAACGGTTTAATTTCTTCTAAAATTCTAACTACTTTTATTTGTTAGATCTATTCTTAGAATGTAATTCTTTAATTGAAAAACAAACTGTGTAATTCATTATTTAAGCGTCCTGCAATATGTTCGCATTCCAATATTTCTATCAGAAATTTTCATTACTTTCCAAATCACAATAAAATGGCCTTTGAGGTCATGAATGTTTCAAACTAACATCCCGTTTTTCAACCATTTTTGTGACATTTGTCACATTCTTAACAGTATAGAGATAGTATTATTTTTTTCATCAACTTTCAACCTTAAACCAAGTTTCCTCTTCCAGACCTGCAGCCAATTAGAGGAACTCAGAATTAAGTTATTTCTAAAGAAATTGTTAATTTTTTCAAAACGTCTCTTGCGCCGTCAAAATCATATCGCGACACTTTATTTTCTAATTCCACCAAAATACTATCTACCCCACACCCTTTTAGCTCCACCCGCA
>CAZMZH010000027.1:0-54712 GCA_964570665.1 uncultured Nitrospinota bacterium
TTCTTTGTGATGATCCGGAAACCCCGTTGGAATTATTATAAAAGGTTGTTCCTCCAATTCTTTGTGATGATCCGGAAACCCCGTTGGAATTATTATAAAAGGTTGTTCCTCCTATTTTATTTGAATTTCCATTATATCCCGGAGTATTTGGTTGGTAGTTATATGAAGAAGAATTTCTTGTTGATCCGGCAGAATAAGCGGCAGCAATACCTAAAATTGTACGTAAAATATTCTTTCCAAATTCTCTCCCTTTAGCATAACATTCTTCGGTTTCGCAAGTTTCCAAGCCTTCACTATCTGCATCCTCAGAAGTAAAATTGTCAGAGGCGGTAGTTTCTGTCGGAGGGGCATAAACATAATCTTTTATATCTTTAATTAAATTCTGAGAGGTGCTGCCTTGACATCCTGCGGAGAATATAAAAATTATAAAAACAAACGTTGTGGTCATTTTCATTTTTAGTCCTCCTCCATTTTTACATTAGCCGAGATTTTCGATATGAACGTTAAAATTCATAGGGAATCGTCCTAATTAAGCAAATGGCCTATTAAGGGTAATTTTTTTGATTGTGTCAAAATTGTAACAAACATATCTTATTTAGTACAATTTTAAAAGCATAGGTGCCTTTCAGATGGAGCAATAGGCTACTATCTGCCTCAGAGGGTAATCCAAAAGATTTTAAAAACCCCTGACCTTGTTAAAACAATAACGCACACGGGGGGGAGGGGGAAGGGGTCTGACCTTAGCAAAGCATGTTTTTTTATGGTAGCCATACGGTAGCCAAATGGTAGCTGACTTAATAGGAGTGGAAGGAACAATCAGAATTATAAGAATGGTAAGGAACTCAATAATCCGTTAAGATAAAAGCGTTAGCGGCGCAGAAGGCTTGTTTTCCATAGTTAATAAATATTGCTTTAAATTCCAATTACATGATTCAGGTTCATGTGGGAGCAATCCTGTGGAGGTTCGAGTCCTCTCTTCGGCACCATTTTATTTTTGAGGGTGCCAAAGCCACCTAACATGCTGAAAGGAAGGGTGGTTTTGGCGGTTCTAAGTCCTTCATTTCGCTTCCATGATAACGGCTCGGAAAACACCAGTTTAAGCACGGCCCGCTTGTTCTCCAAACGCTCAGAACCCCATAAAATCAGGGGGTTGGATAGGAAATCCATAGCGGTTCTAAGTGTTTCGTCATAGTCCCTGATTGGGCGACCGCATTTGGCGATTTTTTCCTCTAATAATAATTTATCCCGTTCCAAATTGTTCAGGCGTTTCTCGTAATTTGCTCTGATATTCGGTGAGTTTACATCCACAATCAGATCAACCAACTTGTCAATTTTTCGTTCGATTTCTATGGTCTGTGTCTTGAGTGTGGTTGCCCGCTTTTTCTGATAGTCCACACGGAACGCCCATATATCTTTGAACATAGCCTTGGCTGTCGCATAAAGTTCCGGTGTGGGTTTAAGCGTACGTAGCATTTCCTCAAATGCACCTTCCAAATCACCCCGCCTGATGGACTTGCCATAGCTGATACAGCCCTTCCATTGGCACAGATAGTAGGGATGATGCGCAGTTCTCCCTTTTGACCAGCAGGAGGTGAGAGGCCGCTTGCAGTCATCACATATAATGAAGCCCCGCAGGGGAAAGTCTTGATTGATATTCTTGCGGGCGGGCACTTTGGCGCGCCCTTTAAGGCGTTCTTGAATGCATTGGAAGCTCTCTAAAGAGATCAAGCCTTCATGCTTACCCTTACGAAAGCCGATGCCCCAGCGTTCATGCTCAACATAGCCCGCGTAAGTCGGGCGGGTCAGGATGTCGCTCACTTTCTGTTGGAGGACTTTACCGTCGGTATTTTTGGGAAACTCGGGAAAAGTCTCAAGAAAACGCTTAATCTCCACAGGGGTTTGAAAGCGCCCGCTGGCAAAGCCTTCTAAAGCCTCGGTTACAATGGAGGCAAGGGGTTCATTGCGCACCAGCAATTTGCCGTGCTCTTTGGTTTTCTCATAGCGATACCCAACGGGCGCATTAAAGACAAAATACCCTTGCTCCAACCGCGCCCGCATTTTCTGGCGGGTTTGCCTGCCTGTTTGCTCGCGTTCAAGCTGGCCTTGTGCGGCATGGATGGTTTCCATGAACATGCCTTCAGGCGTATCTTCAAAGCGGAAATTCAAACATTCAATGCGCGCATTATATTGCGCAAATTCAGCCCGCAATTTGAGGTGAAACATGGTATCGCGGGCGAAGCGTTTGAGATCGTCAAAGATCACCACATAAGGGGTGTTCTTGTTTTTCTTCAGGAACTGCAACAAAGCCACCATGCCGGAGCGTTTCATAAAATCACCGCCGCCGGAAACGTCATCGGTAAAAACATGCGCGATTTCATATCCATGAAGAGACGCATATTGACGGCACCGATGTTCCTGCGAGTCCAGACCTGAGCCGTCCATGGTTTGCTTTTTAGACGATACGCGGCAGTATAAAAGCGCTTGAGGGGCGTTATCTTTAAGGGCGTTATCAGTGTGTTCCATAAGTTCATGCTTTCTTTTTGGGTGTGGCTGTTTCGTTAAAGTCATTTTTGCTGTCCTTTAATCTTGAATCTTTACCAGAATCCTGTCCAGTGTTTTCAGCGCCAAGCGGTAAAAACATCTGGATAGTATCAAGACCCCAGCCCATATTGACCATGGCGTGCATGATATTCCAAAGCACTTGTAAAAGCTCTTCGGCTTGTTCGTCGGTAATTTCAATACGCCCTAAACCGTGACGATATTTTTCAGGATCAAGTGCCAGAGTGGGAAAAGCTTGATCATCTTGATTTTCGGTATCAGGTGAGCTGCGCGCCGCACCGTCATTATTATTGTCGATATCGTACATTAATATGTCCTTTCTTTAACAATGTTCTTCCTCTTTAGGAGAACAAAACGGGAACACATACATGTAATTTTTGATTCAAACAAGCCATAAAATGTTTTGTATGCAAAAAAAATTATCAACCCTGTTTATCATCGGCCCCGCTCATGTTTGGGAAGGTCGGACTCATGGCCCAGCGTTTTTTCTGCCGCCAAGCCCTGTTCTTGTGCCTCAAACTGTTTCATCTGTGCCCGCCTGTGTTCGCTGAGCCAGTTTTTATTGAATGTCTCCCTGCTCTGCGAGAGATCATGTTTGGGGCGCAACTCAGGAAAGGGTTTATGCAGCTTGACCATCTTTGATCCGCCGCCATCTTCCCTTCGTTTGCCTTCCGTTTTTTCAAGGTCCTTGCGTTGCGCCTTGATTAAAGGATCGCGCGCATTATCAAAGCTAGGACGCACATGGCCTGCATTTCGCAAACGGGAAGGCACGTTTTGGCGTAACCGTGCCTCCCGTGATGAATAGATGATATCTGTGCCCGCCTTATCGTGTGCGGCCATTTTCCTTCACCTGTTCATGCGATTGGTCCTGTTCTTGGATGTGCTGCGGGCCGTTGCTTTGAGATTGCTCTTGCCCCTGATAGCTTTGCATCTGTTTCTCGCGCATCTCCCGCAATGTGACGCGGCCATTCACAGGCATGGAATCCAGTTGAATTTCATAGCCCTGACCGTCCTTGTGTTGCCAAGCCGCGCCGACCCGGTTAAATACGGGTTTGCCTTGTTTAGTTTCCTGAACGTTATAAGCGATATAATCCGGCTTTTTGCCGCCTTGGTTTTCTGTGTTTTCTTGTTCATTACTCATGGTTACAGTCCTCTTTTGAAGGTGGTTAAAATTATTCTTTATGGTCAATCCAGATTATTATTGGGCAACGGCCTGTGCGGGCATACCGAACGAAGCCGCGCAGCCCCAAATAATGACAATCAATATAAATGCGCGTGCTGCCATAACGTTTGTAGCTATATTCCCACCGCAAATGCGGACTAGTGGGCGGTATTACAATGCACAGGACCAGTACGATCAAAGGCCATTGCCGGATCAGCCTTGCAACACACCGCAAGGTTACGGCGATGAGACTTAGGCGTTTTAGTTTTGGAAAACTCATAGCTCATTTCCTCTTATTTATTTTTCAGCTTCAGTTTTACTTTTTGCAAGAAGGGCTTGCCGTGCATCGGGTTGATGCCCACTTGCTTTCGCCAAGGTTTCACAGCGCCGTAAGATACTGGCTCAATCAGGAGCGGCGCAGATTGCCGCACAATTAAAATCCCGCACCACATCCGGCGTATTTCGTCGGGTGTGAGCAGGGGGCGGCCTTTTTCATTCATCTGCGCATTGGTCCCGTCTTCCAGCTTATCCATGCTCATCGAGGCGTTCATCAGGCTTTCTTTTCCCAAGAGTTGACAGATCAACTCCAAGGTTTTTGGAGAGCGTTGCCCCGGTAGAAACTGTTTAACTTCCGTTTCCGAATACAAAGTTTGAAGTGCGGATTTCCCATACGTTTTTTCAAAAGCAGATAAACTCTGGAAAATCAAATGGATACGCAGGGAATACGATCTTCCCCAGGTAAGTAAATCCTCCAACCCAAAAACCTTATACTGTGTGCACTCATCATTTATGAAGTACACGGGCTGTTTTTTATTGTCATGGCGTTTCATCGCAGTCATGGCGCACCATTGGATGAGGCCAATGTATTTTTTAAAAGTTTCCATCCTGCTACTGTCTGCCACAATAAAGAGATTGGTAATCTGCTTGGGGTCTTTCAGATCGTCCATGCGAAAAGTAGAGCGCCGCATCGCAGGGGCCAGCCTGCCAAACGCATAAGGCGCTAAAGCTTGCTGGGCCGTGCCGATAAATGAGTCAAAGGTTTTGCTATCCGGGGCACACATGAGCGCCAATAAATTCCCGGCCCGCGCTCTTACGTGAGCCGCAAATTCCGCCATATCCTGCTCGGAGTGATATTGCGCCCATCCGGCTTGCTCTATCGGCATCGCGCCATCTTTCAATGGCTGACCTTTGAGATCAACGCCGACAACCCAACGCAAATTATGTTCAAGCGCTTTGCGGTCTTCTATCAATAAAGCTACCGAGGCTAGGCTAGCGTCATAGCCTTCAATCATTGCCTCTAAAAGTGTCACATCCGAAATAATGCGCCGCCCACCCTCGCGCCAATAGGAGTCATCACTATCCTGTTCCGCAGGTTCTGGGGAAATCTGGGCGGAATATTCCCGCAAATCATCGGCAACATCGCGCAGACCATCACGGCGATAAAGATCATCCACGATAATATCTATAGGATTGTAGCTATCACTTTCTCCAATGATGTCCGCCCACAAACCCGATGGATTAAGCGTGCGCACGATCTCGCCGCGTTTTTCCAATGCCGCTTTTAAAATACAAACCAGTTCGCCCTTAAAGTCGCTAAAGACTTTGCCAAAACGAATGGATAATCCCATTACCACAACGGTATAAATACCTTTGCCTGATCCGCTAGGCGCGACCGTCATGGAATTGGAGGCATAATCTATAAAAAGAGGCCTTCGTTTTTTTCCAAGCAACATGCCCCAAAATGGACCCGACTGTTTAGGCGAAAGTTCGGGCTTGATATCTTTAAACTCTCCCCACCGCGCCGTGCCTTCCAACCCCGTGTCCTGATGGATCGACAGCCAACTGAAAAAATACGCCAGCATCATTAAGCCGTGGGTAAATAGCGAAATACCCAAGATAGCGGCAAGACATAAAGCCAACATCGGTATCCAGACAATTTCGCCTTCTATCATGGCGGGCGCTGTATTCAGGTAAACCCAGACACACAACCCCGTCACAACGCATTGCACAAAGCGATTGGGTGCGCTTTGTTGTTCTTGCTGAAAAGCGCTCATAGCATCTACCCCGAGAAACTGCCGCGAATGCGGATAAATTGCGGATCGACAGCGCCGTTATCGTTAAAATAATCCCGCCAGAAGCCCCGCAATTCTTCTTCAGACGCACAAAACTGCAAGCCCGTCTGGCCATAACCTTCGCGCAGCAACATCAAGGCTTCCACCTCAATGCCTGCCAGTGAACCCGGTTTCAGGCGATCCCGGTAAATGCGCCGTTTCTTAAAGGCCGAAAATCGCGGCATGTCATTTTGCGTCCTGCAAAAACGGGCTGACTCCGAGTTCTGGATCATGTCACTGATAACAATTAAGCGATCCCCGGAGTCCAGTTTTGCTGAGCGTCCCACAGATAAGATCATTTCCATCACGGGGCTTTCATAAAGCTGGAGGCGTGATGGGTCCGGCGACTGAGTCAAAAGCTTATCCAGTTCCGGGGCCAGAACTTTTTGAAAGAGCCGCTCTTTCTGCCGCTTCAAATAGCCTGCTTGTGCTTCCGGCGCATTCACCGTCTTCAATTCTTCCGGCGACCGGGCCTGTCCGCAAACGCTAAAACGCGGCGATACGACCGAGGCCACTTTATCCCCTTCGGTCGTGTAGACCGAAAGGCGCTCATTAAAACTTAGGCCCTCATAAAGCTGCTTGAAATAAGTACGCAGGGCGCGTCCTTGTACTATTTCCCAGCGCGGCTCCGAAGCATCCACAATCACTGCCGTTTGCCGTTGATATGCATTCGCATAACAACCGAATTTATCGGCTGCCTCCTTACCAATCGAATCCATTACCAAAGTACCCATCCCCACGATACAGGCACCTAATACAGTAACGGCGCCGATCATTTTAGGGATTGCCCTGCGCGTTCGTCGTCTCATAATGCACCTCCTTTATTTTTATCTTCATGGGGTGTTTCAATAGTTTCATCCTTGGAAAACAACGCCCCCAACCGTTCCAGCGCTTTGGCCTTAGCCACATTGAGCTTCTCATTATTCGAGCTACTCTCTGTCGCTGGTAAAAATTCGGGCAATTTAATGTTCAGAAAATGTTGAAACGAAGAATGTTTTGCCAAATTAAAATTTGGGTCAGGCACGCCGCCGGACGCGCGATAGGCATCAAGAATTTGCGCCGTATCAGTGGCCAGCTTTTGCTCGGCCATGCTGACTTTTTTTACCAAAGCGCGATGTGCTTCTGCACAGTGATTGACGGCTTTGTTGTAGGCCTGAATAGATTTCTGATGGTCTTTTTGTGATTTATCCGAACGCTCAATTTCATCCTCAAACGCATCTTCAATTTGCTCATTCAATTCATCCTGTAAATCCAGAAGCGCTTCGCGCGCATCGTTAAGAGCTTTTTGATAAGCGCCGTAATGCGGATATGGATCAGAAAAAGATGACAGACCCTTACGCCATGCAATGACCGAAAGACACACGCCCAAAATCACCAGAAGTACCGCTTCAGGCGTATGTAGTAATTTGTAATAAGCAAACAGTGAGTGATGAACGCCCGTAAGAGATTCTTGTGAACGAACCAAGCCAATCGTGCCATGTAAGAACCCCATAACCCCGATAAACATCACCTGCAAAATCCGGGAAACCCAGCGCACATTGCGAAATTCCGGCGCATTACGGTCAACGGCGTTTGCCCCGTAATTCAACCAACGCCCGATAAAAAATCCTCCAACGCAATTCGCTATAATATTGGTGGCGGAAATCAAACCGCTCACCAGCAATGCCGAAGCAGGCGTGGCGGTCATGTGGGCGTTTTGCAGGAAACCCGCATTGATAAAAGCTTCCCCGAATATCATGATGCACAGCACCATCACATTCATAAAAACAGACGGTGAAATTGGCTCACGAAGTAAACCATGCTCCATCCGAAAGGCTTCTTTAGCCTTCCAAGCCCGCTTCACCGCGTCTTGTAAATCCTGTATTAATAATTTGACGGAGTTTAAAACGCCATCCGCTTTTGCATCGCTAACATTGCAATCTTCACCAACAGCGCCGATTTCGGCACCGAGTTTTTGCGCCTCATCACAACGCCCTTGAACTTTGTTTCGCTCCACGGCTAAAGGCTTTTCAGCCTCCGCCCGCCGCCGCGCCAGCTCCCCGTTAATCTGCCCACCGCCCAACGCTTCAGCGCTAATTCGTTGATAGTTGTTCATAATCTCCACCCTTCCTCATTCGTTCATATCCAGTTCACATCAACAAACACTCTTGATTTTTCATAAGCGTATAACGGATAATCGCGAACAAGATAGGCCCTCAAAAACGAACAAAAAACGAACCGTGTCAGATTTGAAAAGGGAAATTTCTCAGAGAAAAGCGAAGGTTTTAATTCGTGATTACTTAAGAGAGACAGGAAAAAAAGGCGTGACAAGCCTCATGCGCGATATTCATCGCCATGCCAAAAGACCTATCTTTGCGCAAAGAACACTTGAAAAATGGCTGAATACGCAAGACAGGTCGATGCAGGATGAAACCTGGGAGGTGGTTCTTGATTTTATTGAGTCAGCTGCTTTCAAACGCAAGGTCCCCTACGCCAATGAAGGGCCTGCGGAGAAACGGCTAAAAAAGGTCGCCGATGGGTTTCTGGCTCTGTACGGGGAAAGAAAAAATATGGATGGCCTTTTTCTCTTACCCTCTCAAATTGAGAAACAGGGACAAGAGGCCATCCAGCTTTTGGATGGATACTGGGAAAATTCGCAAAATCTTCCTGAGGGAGATATTCCGCGAACAATATGTCGCATTGAGCCTGTGCCGGGCGAGCACTACGCAAAATTCGCATATTTTTCAATGTTTCGCTCTCGCCAGATATCAACAACAGGCATTGTTATTTACCTGAACAGTGCTGATATCAACACACCCGATTATTGCTATAATTTCATTTTGCAGCTTTGGCGGCGGCGTGACCCCAAAACGGGTTCACAGATGTTCGGCCAACTCATCTATTTAACTGCAAAAGAACACCCACCGGAATTTTCAGTAGCCACTACCATTAGCCAATATTTTTTTCAAGCCAATGAAAGTGATACGGCAGATATCGTGGTATTCCGAACTCAAAGAAATCCAATTGCAGAAGAAACCACTATTATTGACACTTTATTGGAGGACGTGCTACCCCATGGCTATGCCGAAGCGTAAATTTCCATCAAGGAAAGGGACGGACATTCCGCCTGACGTGCCCAATATATTTTTTGCTGCTGAAAACAATGACGTCCCCGCACTGGAACGGGCACTTGAATATTATGACGTCAATGAACGTGATGAAAGTGGTATGACGCCGCTACATTATGCCGCGAGTACGCTCTCCATTAATACGGTTGATAGGCTGTTGGCGCATCCTAATATCGACGCAACGCTTTGTGATGATTTTGGGCGCAGTGCTGCAACCGTTGCTTTTCAGTGTTGGAACATGTTATCCGACCGGGTCGTCGATAAACTCAACCCGCACTGTTACCCTTGGCTCTATTCTGAGCCGACACCATAAATCTGTAATAAGGCAATATCGCTCATTAAGAAAATGAACTGTAACTAATAGTTACATTACTGGGTTAATGTTTTTTTGGTCCGTGGTGAAACAAAGAGCATTTCATAAGCTAGGTGTTTGATATTGTTGTTTCCCATATTTTCCTCTATTCTCTCTTTAGCATTGAAGATGACACATGCTATGGCCGATCAAATGTTAACTTTGAAAGAGATCGCCGTGTAATTAACGCTCACCAAAAACCGCCTACAAACTTGCCAGAGGGCAAGTTACTCAGCTTTAAAGTTGGCAGGAATTGGCGATTTAAGACAGAAGATATGAGCGTTGGATAAAAGATAAAAAGAAAACTAAGGACGACTAATGGATCATTCCGTACATAACAAACTCGTTTCATTTATCTGGAATATCGCCGATGACTGCCTTCGCGATGTTTATGTGCGAGGGAAATACCGCGACGTTATTTTACCGATGGTAGTTTTACGCCGACTTGACACCTTGCTGGAGCCAAGTAAAGAGGCCGTCCTCGAAGAGGTGAAATTTCAACAAGAAGAGATGAAGACCGCTGAGCTAGACGAAGAGCCATTAAAGGCAACCTCAGGTTACGTTTTCTACAATACTTCAAAATGGACACTAAAAAGCTTGTTCAGCACCGCCACCAACAACCAGCAGATATTACTCGCCAACTTTGAGGAATATCTCAATGGCTTTAGTACAAATGTCAAAGAGATCATTGAACGCTTTAAACTGAAGGCTCAAATACGCCACATGGCAGGTAAAGACGTTCTCCTCGATACGCTCGAAAAATTTGTGTCTCCCTATATCAACCTCACGCCAAATCAAGGTGAAGACCCAGATGGCAACAAGCTACCAGCCCTGACCAACCTAGGCATGGGTTATGTGTTTGAAGAGTTAATCCGCAAATTTAATGAAGAGAACAATGAAGAGGCTGGGGAGCACTTCACCCCGCGTGAAGTCATCGAACTGATGACCCACCTTGTCTTTGATCCAATCAAGGACGATTTACCACTCACCATTACTATTTATGACCCAGCCTGCGGTAGCGGTGGAATGCTCACCGAGTCGCAGAACTTCATTGAGGAAAAATACCCGTCATCGAACCGCGATATTCATCTCTATGGTAAAGAGATCAACGATGAGACTTACGCTATCTGCAAGTCCGATATGATGATTAAAGGCAACAATCCTGAAAACATTAAAGTTGGTTCTACGCTATCTACCGATGAATTTGCTTCAGACCGCTTTGACTTTATGCTTTCAAATCCCCCATACGGTAAAAGTTGGGCTTCTGAACAAAAAAACATCAAAGATGGCGGCGATGTTATCGACCCGCGCTTTAAAGTCGAACTCACTGACTATTGGGGCAATAAGGAAACAGTAGATGCTACGCCGCGCTCCAGCGACGGCCAACTGCTGTTCCTCATGGAGATGGTGAGCAAGATGAAATCGCCATCGACGACCACTATGGGTAGCCGGGTAGCCTCCGTTCACAATGGCTCCAGCCTATTTACAGGAGATGCTGGGGGTGGCGAAAGCAATATTCGACGCTATATCATCGAAAACGATATCCTTGAGGCCATTGTGCAACTTCCTAATAATATGTTCTACAACACCGGTATTACTACCTATATCTGGTTACTTAATAACCAAAAGCCTGAATCTCGAAAAGGCAAAGTTCAGCTTATTGATGCAAGCCTGCTGTTTCGAAAACTGCGCAAGAACCTTGGTGATAAAAACTGCGAATTTGCGCCAGAGCATATAGAACAAATCACCCAAACCTATCTCGATAGTGCTGCGATAGAGCGAAAGTTAGATGCGAATAACGATCCTGTCGGCATAGCGAGCCAACTTTTCGACAATAGCGACTTTGGTTACTTCAAAGTCAATATTGAAAGGCCGGATCGCCGCAAGGCCAAATTTACGCCAGAAGCAATAGCGCCGCTACGATTTGACAAATCGCTTAGTGAAGTCATGGAATCCCTGTTCGCGGAACATGGCGATAAGGTCTATGAGAAAGGCTTCTTGAAAGCGTTGAGCAAGGACATTCTCGTTTGGTGTGAGGAAAATGACATTAGTTTAAACGCCAAGGCTAAAGCCAAACTTTTCGATGAAAAATACTGGCAGAAACTGCGCAATATTTTAGAAACGGCAAATCTGCTTATGACCGAGATAGGGGATGATGAGTTTGATGACTTTAATATTTTCAAAGATAAAGTTAATGAGGTGCTGAAAGCGCAAAAAAGCAAACTCTCTGGGCCAGAAAAAAACACCATTTTGAATGCAGTGAGCTGGTATGACGAAAATGCAGTTAAAGTCATCAAAAAGGCAGTAAAGCTTTCGGATGATAAGCTTGCAAGCCTGCTCGATCATCTAGGCTGCTCGCAGGATCAATTGCCAGACTTTGGTTATTACCAAACAGAAAAAATAGGTGAGTTTATCACCTATGAGCCAAGTAGTGATTTGCGGGATGCAGAGTCCGTACCTCTCAATGATGAAATTCACCGCTACTTTCTCGCCGAAGTAAAACCGCATGTTGATGAGGCCTGGATTAACCTCGATAGCGCAAAAATCGGCTACGAGATCAGTTTCAACAAATATTTCTATCGTCATAAGCCTTTGCGCTCACTGGAAGAAGTTGCCAGTGACATTATCACTCTAGAGCAAAAAGCCGAGGGCTTGATTGCACAAATTCTTGGTGTTGGTGTTTCTGAAATGCAGGGAGACTCCTGATGGTAGCTTTAGCAGCAATGCCTAAATATGATAGTTACAGAGACTCGGGCTACAAATGGATAGGTGATGTTCCGAGTGATTGGGAAGTTACAAAGCTTGGAGCTTGTTTAAGCCCCGTATCTATCAAAAATAGGCAGGATTTACCTCTTCTATCGATAACCAGAGAGCTGGGTGTTATCGAGCGTGATATAGGAGATCAAGACTCAAATCACAACTTCATACCAGATGATCTCAGTGGCTATAAAGTCTTGATGCAGGGGCAATTTGGCATGAACAAAATGAAGGCGTGGCAAGGTTCCTATGGTGTATCAAAGTACACGGGCATTGTGAGTCCTGCCTATTTCATTTTTGATTTTACCAAGTTTGTAGAACCAAGTTTCTTTAACTGGGCAATCCGAAGCAAATTGTATATTTCCTACTTCGGGAGTGCTTCAGATGGTGTGCGCATAGGTCAGTGGGATTTGTCGAAGAGCAGAATGAAAAGTATTCCTTTTATTCTGCCATCACCTGATGAACAAAAAGCCATCGCAAAGTTTTTAGACAAGAAAACAGCGCAAATTAATGAAGCAATTTCTATTAAAGAAAAGCAAATTGCGCTGTTAAAAGAACGCAAACAAATCATCATCCAAAAAGCCGTCACCCAAGGGCTAAATCCTGATGTCCCAATGAAAGATTCAGGCATGGGCTGGATTGGTCAGATTCCTGAGCATTGGACAGAACCTACTAAGATGAAATACATCTCTTCATTAAAAGGAAGACAAGGTTGGCAAGGCCTTAAAGCAGAAGAATATACAGATGAGGGCCCTCACGTATTAAGTAGCGCGCACTTTAATAATCATATTATAGATTGGGATAAGTGCCCCAGAGTATCAATGGAAAGATACTTAATGGATAAAAATATACAGCTACAAGTTGGTGATATATTGCTAATGAAGGATGGAGCAAATATGGGGAAGCTTGCTTATGTAGATAAATTGCCTGGAGCAGCATGTCTTAATAGTCATTTGCTGCTTTTTCGTTCCATGTCAGAAGGTGGAGAGTTATATTTTGATACGAAATTCATGTTTTTTCATATGATGTGCAATGAATTCCAAGACTACGTAAAAGTCAATGGAACAGGAGCCACGTTTTTAGGGATCTCGCAAGAATCAATTGGCAACTATCCAATCAGCCTGCCTCCTTCTTTGGATGAGCAGCGGGAAATTGTTAGTTACTTGGAGATGGAGGTTAAACAACACAATGCAGCTATAAAAAAGCAAGAGTTACAAATAGAAAAACTAAAGGAATACAAAATCACTCTGATTAATAGTGCCGTAACAGGCAAGATCAAAGTTGCGTAGCAAGGAGGCGGTATGTTTACAGTTAATCATCAAACCAATCGCATAGCTCCGGTTAAAACCAAGTCATTTAGTGAGCTTGGGTGTACAGAACGCAAACACCTCCAAGAATGGCTGGCACATGAGCCTTCTGCTCTCGGCGAAGAGCTTTTGATTATCCAAAAGGAATTTGATGGTTTTGATGACACCCGTGAACGGCTTGATCTGCTTGCGCTCGATAAAGACGGCAATCTGGTGATTATCGAGAACAAGCTTGATGACAGCGGTCGTGACGTTGTGTGGCAGGTACTGAAATATGCCTCCTACTGTGCCAGCCTAACTAAGCTGCAAATAGTTGAGGTTTTCCAGCAATATCTTAACCGTTACGAAAAGAGCGCTAAAGACAATGATGGTGTACCAACCGATGCTTCTACACAAATATGCGAGTTTCTCGATGCGCCAGACTTGGATGAAGTAAAAATTAATCTCGGCAATAGTCAACGGCTAATGATGGTAGCCGCCAACTTCCGTAAGGAGGTCACAAGCACTGCACTTTGGTTGTTGGGACAAGGGATCAATATTCAATGCTTTAAAATCACGCCTCATTCTCTTGGCGAACAGCTTCTCATCAATATTGACCAGATTATTCCTACGCCCGAAGCCAAAGAGTTAATGATTGGTATTAGCGCAAAAGAAGCTGAAGAAAAAACTACAGAGGTTGTTCTAAAAAATCGTCATAAGGTGCGTCGCGAGTATTGGGAACAAGTATTAGAAGTATTTCAAAATAGTCCTTGCACGCTTTACAATAATATTAGCCCAAGTAAAGATCATTGGTTGGCAGCGGGTTCGGGCGTTAGAGGATGTCCTTTTAGTCTTATCTTCTCACAAAAAGAACTTCGTGTAGAGCTTTGGATTAGTCGTGGCCCGAAAGAGGAAAACAAGTTTGTTTTTGATTTTCTGCATGAAAATAAAGAGAAAATCGAAAAAACATTTGGCGATAATTTAGAATGGTTGAGACTTGATGAAAAAAAATCCAGTCGAATTCAATACACCTGCAAAGCTGATGGGTTTAATAAGGAGCAATGGCCTGAATGGATAGAGTGGCATTTAAAACAAATGACCAAGCTTGAGAAATCCTTAAAGGCTCCTTTGCAACAAGCATCTGAAGTCCTGAAGAAACAGAATTTCGAATAGGAAATCGATAGGTATGGTTACTAAGACAAATGAACAAGCACTGGAAGCGGCGATAGAAAAATCCCTCACTGGGATCAATTCAGAAGCGCTTAAGGCTGGAGAGGAAGCGATTAATAAAGGCGCAGACTATAAAATCGGATTGCCAGCCGACTTCAATATGCAATATGCAATTGATAATCGTTTTTTCTGGGAATTTCTAGAAAAGACGCAGGAAGAAGAACTGGAAAAGATCAAGCGCAACAACCCCAGTGATTGGCAGCGGAAATTACTGGAACGTTTTGATCGCCTTATTAAGAAACACGGTATTTTGCACCTGCTTAAGAAAGGTCTAAGCGTTGACGATGCGCATTTCAACCTAATGTACCCAGCCCCACTTGCGAGTAGCAGTGATAAAGTAAAACAAAATTTTGAGAACAATATCTTTAGTTGTACGCGGCAGGTTCGATACTCACTTGCCAACCCCTTGCAGGAAATAGACATGGCTCTTTTTATTAACGGAGTACCGTTGATAACGATGGAGCTGAAAAACGCATGGACAGGACAAACCGCACGTTATCATGGCCAGAAACAGTATCGCGAAGACAGGGATATAAACCAGCCATTGCTTAATTTCGGTCGCTGCCTTGTTCACATGGCAGTCGATACTGATGAAGTCTTTATGACCACCAAGCTGGCCGGGAAAAGCACTTTTTTCTTGCCATTTAATAAGGGGTATAATCAGGGGCAAGGCAACCCACCAAACCCCAATGGACACAAAACTGCTTATCTCTGGGAAGAAGTATTTACCAAAGAAAGTCTCGCCAACATTATTCAACATTTTGTACGACTAAATGGCACAAGCAAAGATCAATTAAACAAGCGCACTTTATTCTTTCCCCGTTTTCATCAGATGGATGTTGTGCGAAGGCTGGTTTCTCATGCTTCAAAGCACGGCGTTGGCAAGACATACCTTATCCAGCATTCTGCTGGCTCAGGCAAATCAAATTCAATTACATGGGCCGCCTATCAACTCATTGAAACCTATCCAGATTCTGAAAGTGTTTATGGCAGTAAAGGGCTGGACCAGCCTTTGTTTGACTCCGTTATCGTGGTAACAGATAGAAAATTGCTTGATAAACAGCTTCGCGATAGCATCAAAGAATTCTCAGAAGTTAAGAATATTATCGCACCCGCCCACAAATCCTCCGAGCTAAAATCAGCATTGGAGAATGGCAAGAAGATTATCATCACAACTATCCAGAAATTTCCATTCATAATCGACGGTATATCTGATCTTAGTGAAAAACGTTTTGCAGTGATTATTGATGAAGCGCACAGTTCTCAATCCGGATCAGCACATGACAATATGAACCGTGCAATGGGAAAAAATGAGGAGGACACAGAAGACGCGCAGGATAAAATTCTTCAGGCGATGAAATCTCGAAAAATGCGTGGCAATGCCTCTTATCTTGCTTTTACCGCAACCCCAAAGAATAACACCTTGGAGAAGTTTGGCGAGCTTCAGGACGACGGATCATTTAAGCCGTTTCATCTCTACTCGATGAAACAAGCCATTGAAGAAGGCTTTATCTTAGATGTGCTATCCAACTACACCACTTACAAAAGTTATTATGAGATTGAGAAATCAATCGCAGATAACCCCGAATTCGACACCAAGAAAGCGCAGAAAAAACTTAGGGCGTATGTAGAGCGTAGTCAGCAAACCATAGATACTAAAGCAGAGATCATGCTTGAGCATTTTATTCCGCAAGTTGTTAATGCCAAAAAGCTTAGAGGAAAAGCCAAGGGCATGATAATTACTCAAAATATCGAGACAGCCATTCGTTACCATAAGGCAATTAACCGAGTGCTTAAAACTTACGGAAATCCTTTTAAGGCTTTAGTAGCTTTCTCCGGAGCAAAAGTAGTGGATGGAATAGAGTATACCGAAGCTGGGGTTAATGGTTTTTCGGATAATGACACAAAGGAAATGTTCGATAAAAACTATGTCGGTGAAGTTAAGCCAAAAGGCGTAAACGCCGATGAATACCGTCTTCTTGTCGTTGCCAACAAGTATTTGACGGGCTTTGATCAGCCAAAACTATGCTCTATGTATGTTGATAAAAAACTTGCTGGCGTTCTTTGTGTCCAAGCGCTATCTCGCTTAAATCGAGCAGCACCAAAGTTAGGCAAAAAAACGGAAGACCTTTTTGTATTAGATTTTTTTAATACAGTAGATGACATAAAGGATGCTTTTGATCCCTTCTACACGGCCACTTCGCTTTCCGAGGCCACTGACATCAATGTTCTTCACGAACTAAAAGACCAGATGGATGATGTGGGTGTATATGAGTGGTATGAAGTGGAAGATTTCGTTCAGCGCTATTTTGCTGAAGAAGATGCTCAAACGCTCAGTCCAATTATTGATAAGGTGGCCGCGCGATTCAACAACGACCTTGGACTTAAGAATGAGGAAAAAGCCGACTTCAAAATTAAAGCAAAGCAATTTGTAAAAATATACGGACAGATGGCAGCAATCATGCCTTACGAGATGGTTGTCTGGGAAAAACTATTCTGGTTCCTTAAATTTCTTATCCCTAAGCTAAAGGTCATTGACCCTGACGCTGAGTTACTTGATGAATTGCTGGATTCAGTTGATTTGAGCTCTTATGGTCTTCAGCGGGTAAAGCTAAATCATGCAATTGAATTAGATGAATCCGACACAGAACTTGATCCTCAAAACCCTAACCCTCGCGGTGCGCATGGGGGCGAAAAGGAGTTAAACCCGCTAGATGAAATTGTTAGAACATTCAATGAGCGTTGGTTCCAAGGTTGGAGCGCAACACCAGAAGAGCAGAGAGTGCGACTTTTGAGCATGGCAGAATCTATTAAATCCCACCCAGACTTCCAAAATAAATACCAAAACAACCCCGACCCGCATAACCAGCACCTTGCCTTTGAAAAACTCTTTAAAGAAATTATGTTGCAGCGTCGAAAGGACGACTTAGAGTTTTATAAGCTTTTTGCGGGTGACGAAGCATTTAAAGCCTCTCTCATGCAAAGCATGCAACGAATTGTTGATATGTAGGCGGCAAATTTCAATTGAGGCACTGATCCATAAAAAGAAGTTCATTGACGCAAAGGAATGTCACGTAATACAGAACTAAACCCCGTCACTGCCGCACGCGGCAGGTTACGCAAGCTGTGTTTTGTATTACGTTCGTCCCTCTCTCCACACAAAACGCTTGCCAAAGGGGGAGGCGTTGCACTTCCCCCTGTTGGATACCCCCTCGGCTATTGGCGCTGCGCACCAAGTAAAACGTTTCGCCGTTTAATCACTCGCAGGGAGACTTCACTCTCCCCTGCACCCCATCGACCAAGGGGCATTTCATAGCCCCTCTGGAACCCTTGACCAACCGTCCGCCGATTGGATGCCGCCAACGCTTCCGCCCGTTGGATTACGGCCAGCGTTTCGCCGCTGGACTTCGACCAAAGACAGTCTTTGGATGCCGTAAAGTTTTTCTAAGGGCCTGCGGCCCCCGCGCGCGCAAGGCATCCAAACGTATCCCTGAAGGGAACCCTCGTTCGGAGCCTCCTTGCACTTGCTACCCCGCCTCTTCGCCAGAGGGTCAGGGGTTGCAGGAGCAACCCGTTTTTTACTTAAGAAAAGTTTTTAGCGTCAAGTCCCAGCCGTTTCAAAGATTTCGAAAGCGTATCGCGGGAACAATGTAATTTCTTTGCGGCCCCTGTGATGGTGGTCTTCCTGGAACGAATTCTTGCATATGCTTTTTGGATTTGATGATCGGTAAGTTTATAGGGCCGTCCGATATGTTTGCCTCGCCGCCGCGCCGCGGCCATGCCTTCCTTGGTGCGCTTGATAAGGTTCTTCCGCTCGAACTGCGCAAAGGCGGCCATGACGGTGTAGATCAGTTCCCCCGAGGGCGTCGCCGTATCGACATTGAGAGTAACGATCTGAAACTCTACCCCCCGCTCGCGCAGTTTATCGGCTTCCAGCAACGCATCCACCGTAGAGCGAAACGCGCGGTCCAAATCCCATACGACAAGCGTGTCTCCTCTCTTTAACTTTCGAATGACCTTTTGATAGACAGGCCGCTTTTTACGAACAGCGGAAATTTTTTCAAGATGAACTTCATCACAAATATGCTTCAGACCATCCAGTTGACGGTCCGGTTTTTGTTCTTCTGTCGAAACGCGCAGATACCCTATTTTCATGAGTCTCCCTGTTGACGGATAATAAAAAAAGGCGACCCATGCATAAAAAGGGAGCCCTTTCTGACAGGCTCCAAATTAACAAATACGGTTGTATTAGGAAAATTCTAACTGCTTGAAACTATTCCTTTTTTGTTAATTAATCATATAATTATGTAAATAGCAAGAGAAGGGCTCCCTTATCCGACGGGGGTTTTTCCTATGTTTTTCAAAGGCTTGCTATACAAAAGATCCTGCACGCTCAAGCGCCCTGCCTCCCGGTCTTTCCCAGCATTCCCATGCCGAAATTTGCATTTTATAACCCAAAGACGTAAAAATAGGGCGTGGGGTTCCGTTCGCGGAACGGAACAAGAAGCAAAGATTGAAGCAGTGCAGGAAGTTTTAAAAACAGATATAAAACAGGAGTTCAGTACACGAAGCAAGATCGCCGCTTGGGTCGGCGGGATGCTGGTCGTTTTTGGCGCAGCCAGCAATGCATTTGGGAATGATAACAGCACCAGCGAAATTCCGCCGCCGGGGAAAAACGCTACTGAGGCCAGTTTGCAGGAAGAAGGCTCCGGCACGAAGGCTGCAAGAAGAGCTTCTGTAACAATTCCTTATGGTAATGAAGCAAAACGACCAGAAAAGGCGTTAAGGTCTTTAGCTGCTGCTGTGTCCAGTAATGGTACTTATGTCATGGTTACTTACGGCAGGAGCCGGACGCTTTTAAACGACGCAAAGGCGGCAGTCGCCGATGCCATCCTAGCCGGACTGCCTGTCAGTGCTCTAATGGTTGGACCAGATAACGGCAAGGAATACGCAGAACTTTATTACAACGGACAGCGACAAAATAAAGAAGAATTGACAACAGAGGCTGACATGACTCGTCTTATCAATAAAATTGCACGGGATGAGAACCTTCTCGTTTCTAATAAGCCTAACGGTCCTCTTTAAAATTTTTAAGCTGTATAGGAAGTTGTAGCGGTAGCATCCGTGCCTTGTTCATTCTCTGGTGTCTGGTCATTTTGCTGCGCCGGATCATTTTCCGTTTTCTGCGCGGGTGTTTGGGTTGGATTGGTGGCCCCTTGGAATGTTCCTGTGAGATTATGGGCACTCTGGATGGGTGTGCTCTCAATCGTACTGGCGTGTGTGCCCATTTTTTGAGCGGAAGGCTTAGAGTGCGAGGGCTTGTTATCGCTCCAAAAATCTGGAGTTTCTTCGTAAGAGACAGTTTGGACTTTATAACCATCCCTTCCCCCGTCAACAACATCTTTTGCATCTTGCTCAGCAAGCCCCATCTCAACATAAATATTTTTTGCCTTGTTCACATCCTTCAAGTGTGGAGCTACATTATCCAAAATATCTTTTGCGCTTTCATTTCCCTCGTTAGCCTGTTTTACAAGGGCATTCTTGTGCGCTTCAGCTTTGGGTTCGCCCCGATTTAGCCCGTCGGCCATATCTTGAGCAATGGCATATTCCTCTTCCAAAACCTTCTTGTGTCTGCGTAAGCCGTCTTCTTCTTTATCTAAGTCGGCCAGTCTTTGTGCGATGATCGCGGTGAAGAGTCCGCTATCGATATCCTCTTTGGTGAGGCCGTATTTTTTCATCAACTCTTTTGTTTTAGGATCATTCGGGTCGAGCGTGCCATTTTTATATTGGTCTTTCAGGTCTTCTAATTCACTCCGCTCATCTGCTATCTCTTCCAAACGCTCATCAATGGCCTGAATCTGCTCCCGAATTTCTGCCATTCGTGCATAAAGTTCTTTCGCGTTCATGTCGCCGAGTTTCTGGATGCGTTTGCGGGTTTCTTTTTTCTCTTTGTCCCGCATGTCGCAATAGTGCTGGCGGGCAATACCCGCAGCGGTACGCATATAGCCGTTAGCCAAGGCCGTTGCAGCCGGTCCTATGGAACATTCCATCCCACGCAAGTTAAGCTTATGCGTTAACCGTTGCGCGAGCTCGGTTGTCTTCCCGATAGCTTCGTCCGTCTCTTCGCGCACGGCTGCGCGGTCTGGGATAGGTCTGCCCGTCAGCGGACCAACCTTTTCTTCCTTTTGAAATGAATTGTTTGAATCAATTCCCACTTTATTAACCCCTCGCTACACGTAATCTCTCTACAGACCGCTTATGATGCGGCTTGTTGTATATCCATATTAAGGGAAAATAGTAGCGAGGCTATTAAGTTTACATAGCATTTTATATTCTAAAATTTGTGATAAATTTTAGAGACTTGCCCCCGGAGTGGAGGAAGGGGATGCGTTCTTTTAGAATAGCGGGAGTATGTTAATTATTTATTACTACACTTGAATTTTATTCAATTTAAGGAATGGAGCGGAGCATGTTTAAAACGCACTCCACATGGGTTTTATCAGCATAATCCGTCTTTTCCCTTATCCAGCGCGTAATAGTCCCTCTTTTAAGCCCCGGCGGAGCGCTATTGCCTATCATGCGCATTATGGCCGTGGGCATGAGGCCTGTTCTTTCCATCTCTTTTTGGAGGTTGGGAAGGAATTCTTTTACCGCTATCTGTTCCGCCGGAATTTTCCGGCGCTTCAGGCCAAGCTTGTCGTGCACTTCCTTTGTATTCCCGTAGCCATCAGGAAAGTTTTTAAGCGTCTCCATAACAGTCCGAAGTTGGCCCTGTTTTGCGAAAGCTGTATATCCATTCAGCCATTTTTTAAAGACAGCGGTGGTCAGCCCCACATTATTTTCCTTATCGATTAGTTTTATGAGAGCAATGTCGGTGAGAGCCGTGCGGGTCATTTCGCTGCGGATGGTATCTCTTATTGCATCCGTCAGTTCTACGCGGTTTTTCCGTGGGCGGGTTTCCTGAGCCATCCATTGATATTAAGCTGGAATGGCTTTTTTTTGCCAGTTTTGAAAGAATAAAACCTGTTAATATCTAGACGGTAAAGGGGTATTGACCAATGAATAGCTTGTATTGAAGGCTTGAAACTGCTTGCATAATATAGTATACATGTGGTATCTTTAAAGAAAGGGTCAGGAATGGGCAGAGCCGTAGAGCCAAAAACCGTTACCATTTATCAGGATGAAAATGGAAATGAGCCTTTTACTGATTGGGTGGAAGGTTTGCGCGACCAGAAAGGCCGCCGGGTAATTTTAAGGCGCGTTGGAAAACTGGAACACGGCCTTTATGGCGATTGCGAGCCTGTCGGCGAAGGTGTTTTAGAGTTGCGTATTTTTTTCGGCCCCGGCTACCGGGTTTATTTTGGTGAAGAAGCCGGAAATATAATTTTGCTGTTATGCGGCGGCGACAAAGACAGTCAGGACAGGGATATTAAAAAGGCAAAGGAATATTGGAAGGAGCATAAAGAAAATGGCTAAAAGAGAATACAGAAAGTTCCGGGAAGTTGAGGAAGATTATTTCCGTGAGCACCCGGATGAAATAGACGATTATCTAAAAGAAGTTTTTGACGAATATGCCGAGGATGGAAACACTCCGGCTCTGCTTTCCTCCCTGCGTGTTATCAGCCGCGTGAAAGGAATTTCTGAAATTTCGAGGGAAACCGGAATCACTCGCAACGGCATTCAAAAAGCACTTTCCGAGGAGGGGAATCCAAGACTGGAAAGCATCAATGCTATCATGCATGCTATGGGTTACAGGCTGAAACCGGAAAAACTACAATTTCCTAGAACTTAGCGTCCAATTACTTTATGCTCCTCCCAAAATGTTTTTAGAGATAAAACGTCCGCCTACATAGAACCGATTAATCTAAACTCCAGAAAAGAAAGTTTCAATCATGTTTAATCAAAAAGCCGTTATCTACTCAAGAACTGCCAGCACTCCAACAAAAAGAAATAAGGACAATGGCCTTGATGCTCAAGAAGCACGTTGTCGCGAGTTTGCCGACCTCAAAGGCTATCAAGTTGAAAAAGTTTTTCGTGATGAAGATTTTTCCGGATGCACCACCAACCGGCCCGGATTACAGAAGATGATAAATTTTCTTGAAAAGGATGAAGGCGGAAAACATATCGTTATCATTGACGATATAAGTCGCTTGGCAAGGAGATTGCCGGATCATCTGCAACTTCGCACATTAATTGATGAAGCAGGTGGAAAACTGGAATCTCCTTCTTTTAGCTTTGGAGAAACCCCTGCCAGCCAATTTATGGAAACCACTCTTAAAGCAGTTGAGCAATTTACTTACGAAAAATCGAAGGTGAGCCATGATGCAGGAAAAAGTTCTTAAAGCTGTCTGCTATTACCTTTCCCTTTCCAAGCGTGGATGTGCTTTGCGCTCAAATATCTCTCGTGTCCCGTGCCGGATGCTTTGATATTGATCCATGTCATTCGCTAAAGCTTTTTCCTGCCTCTGATCAAAGTTTTGGAGGCGTTTCATGCGGCCTTGCAGGGCACGGCTTTGTTTGAGTTGCTCAAAAATTAACTGATCTTTTTCACCCCTGTCTCTTTGCGCCGCAAGGATTGTTTCCTGCGCGTTTTTCTTGGCAATACGTTTATGCTTTCCGGTCAAGCGATCCCACAGACCTAAAAGACCTTTGCTATAGCGCTGCTGGCGGTTTTGTGTTTCTTCCTGCGTGCGTATTTCGTGGTGCTGCGAAAGTGCCTTACGGGCTTTAATATGGCGCTGCTTTAAGGATTCTCCTTCATTTTTTAGTGATGTAACCCGATCTTGTATCGCGCTGGCCTGCTTTTGCCTTAGCGCAGAAAGCCTGTTTATCATGTTTTTGGCAATATCTTCTTTGGCCTGTTGGGTGGTGGGTAAATTTTCTGGATGGGCGAGTCTGGCTCTTACCTCTTTAACGCGCAAGCCCAGCCATTTTGGTACGGCGTATGTTTCGCACGACTGATCAACGACCACAAAACTACGACGTGAGCCTTGCGCCAAGATATAACCCTGCTCCTTTAGACTATTTTGAAAGCTGGCTTGATTATCACTGGCCGCCCAGCAATCCCTAATCGTGGCCGTTATGGCTTTAGGGTCTTTGCCTATACGTTTGGCTTGCTGCCATTGCGCCAGTGTGAAGTTATCGGGGCTGCGTTCATTCTTGGATATGAAGCCTTTTGGCATTGTCCAGCCATGGTCAAAATACAGTTCGCGGGAAACATCTTGAAGATTCATCTTGTAAAATGGCAAGGGGATAGCTTTCATTTGACCGCTGTCGATTCTTGACCAAACGGCATGGCAATGGCGGCGACCTTGCTTTTCATGAAAGACAATGGCACGCGGTTGTTCGTTTAGTGCCAGCTTACTTTCGACGCGCTCAATGGCATCTATAAAATCGGCGGTATTGACTTTCTCTGTTTCTGGCGGATTCAAACTGAGTGAAAACAGGAATTTCTTGGCTTTCGTGCCACGGCTAACGGCGTGAATCTCATTGAGAGCGGGCAAAAGACGCTCAGACATAAAGCCACGCAACTCATGGACAGTGATGTGATCGTTTTCGTCTTTCATGAGATGCAAAGCCAGATTTTTAGCGCCGCCCCGCGCATTGCCTTCAAGGATCATGTCTCTGACCCCGACCGCAAACCCAGAGCAATAAACAATGCTTCCCGCATCGCAAGCACTGCCTCGCAGGCATCTTGTAATTGTTGCTCAACCTCTTCAGAAGTTCCCAGCGTACCCTGATTGGCGGCTTTGGCCAGTTGGTTCAGGTTGGAAGGAAGGCGTGATTGCCCCAACCCTGCAAGCAGTGCTGCCACTTGTTTTTCATCTATTTTCGGCTTGCGTTCCTTACGGCGCGAATCGGCTTGTTTTCCAAGCAATTCTTCCCTAAAATATGCACCTAGTGGTCTGCTACCTGCCTTTTGTGACAGGTAAGCCTTTTCACTTGGAGTCAGGCGGATAGAAAACGGTGTGGCAATTTCCTTGGCGGGCGCATGAGGTGCTGCGGCAGCTTTAAAATCATTTTTTGGAGCTAAAGCCGAAAGAATATTGTTCAAAGCCCCGGCTCCTGATAATAAGGAACATGTTCCTCAAGATAGGTATTCCACTCGGCCAAAACATCAAGAACTTGGTTCGAGGTTTCCCTGTCCGGGGGCACCAAAGAGATGCACATAAAAAGCCAATCATTTTGGTAATTACTTAGGAAGCCATTGTTTTTCCCCCAATATCGGCGGAAAAAAATCTTGAATTAACCCTCCACTCCCTAAAACAAGTTCCCTGATATGATTATTGATGAAATACCGATCGGCAAAGCCCCTCCCTGGGATATTAACGTTATTATTGAAGTTCCATTTGGCAGGGAGCCGGTAAAATATGAAATGGATAAGAAATCCGGCGCTTTGTATGTAGACCGCGTTATGCATACATCAATGCGTTATCCCTGTAATTACGGGTTTATACCTCATACGCTTTCTGAAGACGGCGATCCCATTGATATTCTGGTAGCGTCCCCTGTAGAGTTTTTGTCTGGTTCTATCGTTCGTTCTAGGCCAATTGGGGTTCTAAAAATGAAGGATGAAAAAGGGGAGGATGAAAAAATACTGGCTGTTCCGGTTGATGCCCTGAACCCTTATTATGCAGAAGTAAAACAGTATTCAGATTTGCCTAAAACTCTACTAAACCAGATTTCTCATTTTTTTGCCCACTATAAAGATTTAGAATCGGGAAAATGGGTCGAGCTGGAAGGTTGGGAAGATGCAGAACATGCAGCCGACCTTATAACAAAATCCATTGAACGAGCATCCTCTTAAAAGCTGTCCCCATTGGAGTCCTTGATTAGCATTATTTCGATCTAATTGGGTTTTTTTTTAGCGCTATTTTAAGTTTTTTTACGATATCCAATGCGATGGGATTTTTGGGTTCCAACCGTAAAACATTTTCCATGCTTTGAAGAGATTCTTGTAATTTAGTCAGCCGAATAGAAGCTAATCCTGAAAGAAGCCAAATTTTGGTTTGATTTGAATTCAATTTCAGAGAATTTTTAAATTGTATTTGAGCGAATTCAAGTTGTCCTAAGTCAAAATAAAAACTTCCCAATCTATTTATGTAGGGCGTGTAACCCGGTTTAAGCTCGATGGATTTCAAATAATTATCTTCCGCAGCAGAATAGTTTTTCTTTTGAAATTGAAGCAAGCCCAGAAAATGATAGATTTTAGGATCTTCGAAATAATGTTCTTTATATTTTTCAAAATAGATTAAAGCCCGATTCCATTCTTCTAATTTAAAGTAAGTTTTTCCAAGTAAATAAAAAAAGCGAGGGTCTGGATTCTCCTTAAAGTTCAAAATGGGCGTCAAATAGTTTAAAGCGTTAGATGCGTTTCCTTCTTCCAATAAAATAATAGCCAACTGTATCCTTGCGTCAATATCTTTTGGAAATTTTTGTAAATAAGTTTGGAACATTTCTTTAGCTTGTTTGTTTTGATTATTATTTTTTTGAAGGACGGCCTTTAAAAAAAGCGTGTAGCCCATACGATCTAGGAACGTTTTAATCCTCGAGTTGGACGAGGAGATTTGATCAATCCACTTCGAATTCGTCAAATCGATTTGAATTTCCCTGGGGTTGCCTTTGAAGGGAATTAGCTCTTTTTCAATTAATGCATTAAACGCTAGAAATGCCGCTAAACGGTGCCCTGCGGGTGTCCAATGAATATGCTTTGGAAAATTTAATGGAATAGCCTGTGCGCCTTGAAATTGAACCATGGGATTAAAAAAATTTAACCAGGAACTTGTTTTTCTTTCTTTTAAGGAAGTTAAATTTGGAATTTCGCTTATTTTATTTAGTTTTAAAATTTCTTCCCTTGCCGCTACTCTTAAAAAAAGCGTTTTTGAGTTGAGTTTTTCCGATAAGTTGATGAACTCATCAAGAGCCAAGCTATAAACGTCTCGCTTTACATTTTTAAGGTTTGAATTTTTTATTTCACCGTTAGGAGAAGTCCAATGAACTTTACTTTTATCAGAAAGGTTCAAATCCGATAAAACCGAAGCTATATTTGTTCTTCCCGATTTGTTATGTAAATCGGAATTTTTATCATTATTTTTTAATTGTTTGCGATAGAGATTTTCGAGCCAGCGTAAAGAATGAGAGAAATCAAACAAACTATTATAAATTGGCAAACTATGAATAAATTTAAGGGCAGCAACTGCCATGCGATTAAGATAAAAGTTAAAATGAAAATCTTTTACAAAAATGCGAATGGAGTTTTCGGAAATTGTTTCGACTTTTAATTCTTCGACTTCATATTTATTTAGATCCAATGTAGAAAATTCGCCCCGGTGTTCATAAATAACGACCAGGTCTGGTTTATATTTATAACCTTCATTTTTTAAATAGACGTAAAATTCGGGCAATTCCCAGAGGTTTTTACCCGCATTGATAACCTCAAAATTTTGCCCTGGAATACGGTCTTTCAAAACTTGATTTAGATAGAATGCAAAAGTTTCGTCGTTGTTTACTCCAGATGCGGCGAAGATGGAACCTCCTATGCAAAGTACGCGAAACGTGTTGGGAGGTTTTTTATATTCAACTTTTTGAAATGACCGGAGTTGGCGTGAATCGGTTACGATATTGAACGGAAAATTGCCGAAATTGGCGACGATATCCAAGTTTTTTTGAAAAGCGGTGGGCAAACCGAAAGCGACGGTCGTATGGTTGTCAAAATGAGGTTGAGGTAAAAATATTCTAAGAAAGATTTCACAAAGTAAAGTGAATCCGAAAATAATAAATATACTACGCAGGCATATTTTTTTTAACCCTTTCATAAAACTGGGAACTCCATTGGATTGTTTGAAAGGCAGATCATAGAATTATTGATTTTGCGCCGCTTCAATCAAAATCTTTGCGCGTTTCCCATGAAGTTGCCAACCTAAACAGCGAACGCTACCGCCCATAAAACAAACCTTTTTCGCAGGAATCGGAATGATCTTCTTAGATGTGTGAGGCGCTAACCGATTAAGGATTGAATCGTCCAACTTATTTCCAAAGGTAGGTATATAGATATTCCGCTTTGTCATTAGAGAATTGACATAAATGCCGCAGGCGGAGCTAAAATTTTTATCCCAGACAGAGTTATCCCATGCCACGTCAATTTCAATAATTTTAATAGATGGAAACGAGGTTTTAAGTTCTTTTAGTATGTCTGTGCGATAGGGTTCCTCATATTGATTTAGCGCCAAGGTATTATCGTCGATAAACATAACCATACCGTCTGCGTGAGCCAGTCCTTTTGGATCGTCTGCGGGTATTATAGCGATCTGTTCTGCATGCAGCGCTTTTTGGAGGATTTGTTTCGCTTTGGTTTTGTTTAAATGGTTATCCTTTAGAAAACGATCGGTAATAACAGCTTTTCCGTTATGATTATCCACTACATTCCCGCCGTCTAAAATTAGATCTGTGTATGGATAATCGATATTATATTTTTCTGAGAAGGAGTTGAAACCTTCTTGAACCCAATCTGCTTCTTTTTGATTACCCGACTGAGCCGCCGCCGCATAACGAAACTGAATCGGCAGATATGGATGAATGGTAGTAAAATCTCGCATCCAGATATCGCGCATTGGAGCATGCAATAGAATATCTTCTGGAAGCTCTTTTCTAAGATTGTTTAACGCTTTATCATCTCCTAGGACGATTACATTATCGTGTCCCATGACTGCTTTTGCGTATGCAATATCAAAAGCGATTATATTGTCGTATACGCCAGAGTAGTATTTGTTATCTGCAGTGGGAGCGGATATGACCACCAGCATGCGGTTATTGTCATGGACATTGGTGAAAGTCTTTGAGGAAGTTTTAGTGGGAGAAGCTAAGTTGATCGCTAGCGCTATATTGGAAAAGGCAATAATTGACAATACCGCTAATAAAGAAACAATTCTTTTTGTTTGGATTTTAGAATATAAATATCGCGGGAACACAGATAATTAAAACCGATGTAAGCTTTAATAGATAACCGCATTTTGGCCGCGATGGTCCTCTCCCTCAAGTTCTACCAAAGCGCACATTTCTAACAAACGGGAATAAATTCTTGGGCCCACTCGGTCGCTCAAAGTTTCTTCAGTTAACATATCTCGATAGCTTCTTGAAGAAGTATCTACTTTGGAGCCTGATTTCTTCTTTTCGTTTTTAGCGGGTGGGTGGAAATTAGTTGTGATGATAGTTACTTTGTTAGCGTCGTTATAACGACAAGAGATGAATTGATCGAGAACGTTGAGCTCCCATTCCGTATTGCGTCCTTTTGCCAGTTCGTCGATGACTAAAACCTTAGCTCTTATGTAGGGATCGATCAGTTCTCTATCCGAGCGTTCTTCGGAATAACCATGACGAACATCGGACAACAGTTGAAAAAAGTCGACAAATTTACAATCGATACTTTTTCGCAAAATCAATTCTTTCATGATGGATATAGCTAGGTGGGTTTTTCCTAATCCTGGATTACCGTAAAACAACAATCCTTTGTTGGTTTTTCCAAAGTCTTTGACGAAATCCTGAGCCACAGCTTTTGCAAATACGGAAGCGCCTTTTCGGTTACCCGTTTCAAAGCTGTTGAAAGTGGCGTCCAAAAATTTTCCAGGTATTCCTGCCGCGTTTAAAATTTCTAACCGTTTGTGGTTTTGGATACATTCGCAAACATTGACAAACGACCGTCCTATATCGTCTTCATGATAAACGCGACCTTCGCCTCCGCAGGTTTTACAGACGTCGTTATTGGCTAATTTTCCTTGCACAACACCGCGAACGTTTTTTAATAAATAAGGTTGGTTTTCAACGCCATTATTTTCTTTTGCAGTCATCGAGAGCTTATTTCCTCCTCGATAAAATCTTTTAAATACGATAGAGATATTCTCCCAAACTGAGACGATTTAAAATATTGACGGGTTCCTTTTTCAATCGCCATACAAAGGATTTCCACCGGTATACCTCGATCTTCCCAATCCGAAATTAAATGATAATCGGCTGCGGAAAGCGAAAGCCCAGAATCTTTTAATGAAAGAAAAAATTGTTCGACGTGGGCGAGGTAATTTAAATTACTTTCTTCAATGGAACTCATTTATCGGAATCGGGGTTGAAGATTTCAAAATCAATGAATATTTTATGGTCCAATAATAAATGGAATATCCACTTGAGGGAAGAGTTTAATTCAAGGAATTTTTAAAATTTTAAAGTTGCGATGGGGCCAGCGTTTCAAACCCAGGAGTTAATTAGATTAAATGCTGGAAAAAGAGAAAGGAATAAAAATGAGCGAATCTTTAACTGGCTAGGCTTTAATGTCGAGGATAGAGCCAGTCGCTTCGTCGATCGCTTTAATGACTTGGGCATTAGCTTTGAAGGCGGCAACATCGGCAATTTGTCCAACGACTTCGCTGGCGATATTTACGTTGGATTCTTCTAAAAATCCAGACAATATGTCTCCGAATTCCCCTACTCCTGGGTTGCCGGTAACTGGCGCTCCTGAAGCGGCGGTTTCGCCAAATGAATTGTTTCCTTGGGCAGTCAAGCCAGCAGGATTGCCAAAAGATGCTAATTGAATTTGACCCAGGTTTTGGCTTTGACCGTCAACTTGAGCGGAAACTGCTCCTGTTTGAGAAATTGAGACGCTTGTAGCGTTTCCTGGAATTTGGATTTCTGGAGTTAACGGTTCTCCATTACTTGTGGTTAGTTGACCATTTCCGTTTGTTTTGAAACTACCGCCTCTAGTGAAAGAAGTTCCGCCGCCAGAGTTGGTTAATTGAAAAAATCCGTTTCCAGAAATTGCTAAATCTAGGGGATTGGAAGTTGCAATTACCGATCCTTGTGAACTGGAACGAGAAATGGCAGAGACCTTAGAACCGCCGGATTCTATCGAAACCGAATCGGCACGCGATGCTTTAAACCCGGGAGTTCTAACATTAGCCACATTGTTGGCGCTAGTTGCGACTTTTTTGGCGGCTGTTTTTAATCCCGATAAGGCGTTGGATAAGGCATTAATCATAACGACTCATTTTTTAACTAGTAATACATCTATTTTAACGTTTTCCAGTAAAATTGACATTATTTTTTTCAAGCAGTTAAGGTATACGGGGTTGAAAATAAAATATCGCTTAATGAGAACGTTATGTTTCGACGTCATCCTTGAAAGAATAGACTGTGAAGCAGTCTGGAAGTGAAGGATCTAGGAAGTTAATTCCATGGGGGGCGAACCTAAAGGATCGATGTAGCAAATCTAAAGTTAGCTGAGTGGAACTAATATTCGATGGATTTCTCAGAGCGATCTGGCGATCCGACGGAAACCAAAGGAGCAAACTCTACGGGGTGTAGTTCTCTAATCAGGGCAATTTCATCGCAATTATGTCGCTTTGAGCAACCCATGCAATCTTCCCAAACCTTTAGAGGTAAGGCGCTTTTATTAATAACTTGAAACCCTAACTTCTCAAAAAAAGGACCCACATAGGTTAATACGAAAATTTTCTCCATTTCGGAAGTTTTCGCTTCTTCAATACAACCTTTTACTAACTGGGCTCCAATCTTCTTTTTATATTTATCTGAACGAACGGCTAGAGACCGGATTTCCGCTAATAAATCCCAACCAAACTTCAGAGCGGCTGTTCCAACGACTTCTCCCGCTTCTTCGTAGACAAAGAATTCGTCTATATTATCTCTAATATCGAATTGGGATCTCGGCAACATTAACATTTGTCGAGCGTATTGATCGATTAAATCAAAAACGGCGTCGATATCTTTTTCATGTGCTTTGCGAAACATTTTTAATTTGTTCTAAATATGGCTTTCGGAAGCAACCTTTCCTTTAAAAAATCGGGAATAGGCAACGGCTTGATTTCCGCCATTTTCATTTGCTTTGGTCAACCCTTTCAGGGCGTTTTGTATTAGATCTTTCCAGTTTTTTACCGCTGCATTTGGGAACGTAGAAATTCCAAAACTTGCAGTTACCGATTCTAAACCGGGTACCTCTAGGTTTGAAGTTTCGATACGGCTTCTGATTCGTTCGGCGATTTGGTTGCCGCTTTGCAAAGACGCTTCGGGAAAAATAAAAAAGAATTTTCGCTCATCGTAATGCAAAACTATATCCATAGAACGACACGCTTCGCTTAGAATCGGCGTAAGTTCCTCGAATAACTTCCTAGAGATAGCCTCAGTATCTTCGAGATTGTCAAAATAGTCAATGCACATAATGGCGCATGTTAAAAAGTTTCGATAACGTTTACTGCGCTCGAACTCTCGAGAAAGCGCTATTTCTAAATAAGTTCTATCATAAAAACCAGTTACTGGATTTTTATAAGATAATTCCTTGAGGCGGTCCCATAAAAAAATGTTTTCAAGGGCAATAGCAAGCTTACCGGCCATTTTTGTTAAAAATCCAGAATCCAATTCTTCGTAAAAATGAAATGAGTTCTCGCTACCTAAAGCCAGAAACCCCGATAATTCGCCGCGGATTAGGATTGGTATTAGGGCTTCCGATTGCACTCGACCGCGGTCGCGGGATGAACAGAACCCTTTAGAATCTCCATCAATTTCGCTTCTCATTTGAGGTTCAAAATGGTCTCCAAACCAGGCTTCAAGAATATCTCTATCGACAAACCTAAAGCTACCGTCAATGGGTTCGGGGTATCTGTCCTCAACGCCTAAATCTGATAAATCCCCCAAATCGTTTGCTAACCAAACCGCAACATACTGGATTTCGAATCGCTTTGTGATTTCTTTTTTGAGCTGAGTTAGCATAGATGGAAGATCAGAACTGGAAAGAGCTAGTTTTTCGATTTCGTGTAAATGCTCGTGAATAATTTCGTTTTTATTCGCAATTTCAAGAAACCAGTCAAGTTTTCCCTTGTAATGTTCCCGGTCGTCGCGGACCGTTTGAATTATTTTGTTGGCAACACTCATTGAATGAGCTGGCGCCAAAGGCAGATCCTCAATATCGATAGACTTAATTTTAGTTAAAAGATCGGGATAAAAATTAAAAAACTCTGGATGATCGTTCAAAAATATAGCGACTTTTTCTTTAAAATGCTTGGGTTCCATAGTTTAGGAATAGTTTGGATAGGTCGAAATTGAAGGAAAATCACAAAATTTCGAGTTTTTAGCTTGGTTGAAGGGCCAAGACTAATTCATCAAATTTTGAGACGTCTATTAAAATCTGGGTAGAAAAACTCTAATAAATAGTATTTAGAGTCTGCAATGAATTTAAATATATCATTAAAAATCAATAATTTAAATAGAAAATTAGCTCTTGAGTCGCTTTTCGAATATTGAGACGAATAAACTTATTCCCAGTTTAGGTCGCGCTAAAAATTGGAGAGAGCGCTGAGGTTTAATATTTCTTCTGGGGGTCTTGGAGGAGCTTTTTTTCCGCAACCTAAATTGAGCACTAGGATACAGAATAATAAAATTAGAATTATCTTTTGGTTAATTTTCATTTTCCCTTTTCTTCCTTTAAAATTTTTTGCCATCTACGAATTTGCTTTTTTATTTGGTTTCTGGCAGTTCCACCATATACATTTTTTCTATCGACTGAATTTTCCAAGGAAATATACTCGAAAACTTTTGAATCAAACTTTGAAGAAATTTTTAATAATTCTTTGAGTGTCAGTTCTTCTAAGTTTTTCCCTTTTTCCAAACAATAGGCCACTGTTTTGCCGGTAATTTCATGGGCCTCGCGAAAAGGGATGTTACGTAACACAAGATAGTCGGCTAAATCGGTAGCGGTCAAAAATCCCGAAGATTTGATATTTTTTTCGGGAATTTTTTTAAATTCTGCGGTTTTAATCATTCCACAAAAAACATCTAGACATATTTTGACAGTATCGACCGTATCAAAAAGAGGTTCTTTATCTTCTTGAAGGTCTTTGTTGTATGCCATTGGTAAAGATTTCATGAGAGTCAATAAAGCCAGCAAGTTTCCGTATATCCTTCCAGATTTACCCCTTATTAATTCCGCGGCGTCTGGATTCTTTTTCTGGGGCATAATGCTACTACCGGTCGAAAAAGCGTCTGACAATTCAATAAAGGAAAATTCGCTGGAAGACCAAAGAACTATTTCTTCGCAGAACCGACTTAAATGCATCATAAGAATTGACGACGTAGAACAAAATTCGATCATAAAATCACGATCAGCCACAGAATCCATACTGTTATGGGAAACGGAGGAAAAACCAAGTAACTTTGCGACGTAATTTCTATCTATGGGAAAATTTGTACCGGCTAATGCAGCCGAACCTAAAGGCATAATGTCGATGCGTTTTAAATTATCCGAAAATCGATCTCGATCTCGACGAAACATCTCAAGATAAGCTAATAAATGATGCGATAAAGAAATGGGTTGCGCCCTTTGTAAGTGGGTGTAGCCTGGCATGATATGATCGATAGTCTCTTTGGCTACTGAAAATAACGTTTTCTCCAAGTCAGACAAACGGTTTAATATTTCCTTTGCCTCGGCGCGCAAATAAAGACGAATATCCAAACACACTTGATCGTTGCGGCTTCTAGCTGTATGAAGTTTTCCTCCTACGGGACCGACTAAATCTAATAACCGTTTTTCCACATTCATGTGTATGTCTTCTAAGGCGTCGCTGCATTGAAATTCTCCGGACTCAAACTCTCCTAAAATTTGTTGCAAACCAGAAATGATCTTTTTCGATTCCGATTGAGAAATGATTTTGCATCGCGCCAGCATCTTACAATGGGCAACGCTCCCCTCAATATCATAAGCGTATAGTTTTTTGTCAAAGCCAATAGAGGCATTGAATCGTTCCATTAAATGGTCGGTCGATTCTTTAAATCTCCCGCCCCATGGCTTTTTCATCTAATAGTCCTTTCAGGGTGCGTTGAATAATCGCAAAAATTGAGAAATTCCAAAAAAATTACCTTTATAAATCAATGGTTTAATTTTTTCGAATTTCAAAAAACTACCGTTTTTCAACAGTCTCTTTCAAACTTTCAAAATAAGGAATTGAGGATTATAAATCTTTAAAGCAGTTTTTAAAAACTTTTTGAAACGAATCGTTAAAAAATAATTTTTTTAAAATTCGAAAACTTTTAGGTTTTGGGGTTTATGCGGCTGAAGGAGGAGTGTTTCTTTCGTTAGACCACTTGTCTTTCAAAACAATATTAACGGGGGTCCCGATGGGCACAACTTCCGCTAAAAAATTTAAATTCCAATCTTGAACATTGGGGCAACCGGCGCTTCCATTCCGCCAATCAAAGTTCTTTTTATAAAATTCATTGACTTTGCCAACGTTAACTCCGTGGATTCCATAACTTCCTGGAACCTGATCGCCTACTTTTTTCAATCCTAACCACCAATAACCGATTTCATGCTCGGGATGACCAAAAGGAATCGCTCGAACTCGGGTTCTTCCTTCTTTTATCTCTTTTTTGTACCATGTGGGTTTGAAGACTCTATTTTTTATTTTGTATTCTCCCAAAGGAGTTTCTTCGCCTTTTCGTCCAAAAATAGTGCGGAACTCTAAAATTTCTTCGTTGTCGTAATACAACCGAATTACTCCAGTTTCGACCACTCCTAAAATATACCAAAGGTTGGAGTTTGTTAAATATTTGGCGACTGGTTTTCCATTAAAGTTTAAGGTGACTTCTTTTTTGTTTTTAATATATTTTGCCCTGGGGTCTCTATAAATTTGTTTAACGATGTATTTTAGATTTTCGGTAACTTTATTATTTGCCATCATTCTTTCGATGGTTTGGTTTAATTCTTCCGATTGTTTTTTAGCTTTTTCCAATTCCGAAAAGGTCAAGTCAAGATCGGTTCGAATTTGCTCAAAATCTTCTTTGGAAACCAACCCGACTTCGTTCAACCCTTGATAATAGGCAACTTCTATTTTTTGTTGGGTAGCGTCGTCTAAAATAAATTGGTAGACAAAAGCTCCGGCAACTATTAACGCTACAAGTCCCGAAGCGGTTATTTTTAGAGTTTGTTTGAAATTAGTGGAAAAGCGATATCGAGCAATTTCAAACTTTACTTTTTTTTCTTTTTCGCCAAGCGCTTCGAATTGAGCGTTTTTGAATTTAGAAAAAATTTTTTTTTCTAGACGGGAAAGATTCGGAATGTTTTGGCGGAGTTTTTCGATCACCCAATACAAGTTTTCTCGGGTTTTGCGATCGTAACTACCGTTGGGGTCTTTTGTGGCCAGCAAATTATACTCGGTAACATTTAATACTTCGAGCTTGCTTCGTTCCATAAGCGATATTTATCAACCCGCTAAAAAGAAAAGCCTTTTTCTTTTTCGAGAATTGGTACTCAATTTTTCGATATTGATTGGCATATGGCATTTGCCCTTGAATAACGCTCCCTGTTGAATATGGAGTGAAGGAGCTTTTACGTCGCCAATCAAACGGCCAGTTTTCAAAATTTCTACTTTTTCGAGACCGATAATGTCTCCAATGATTGAACCATGACAAATAATATTTTCGGCGGTTATTTTTGCTTGAATGGTAGCCTTGGCCCCAACAATTAAAACCCGAGGTCCTCGGATTTCGCCGCTAAATTTACCTTCAATTTGTAATACCGATTCAAAATGAAGAAGACCGTTGGACTCTGAGTCTTTAGGAATCAAAAAACCAAAATCGGCTTTTTTAAATTTTTTGAGGATTTTTTTCTCAATACTCGGTTTACGGCCGTTATCTTTTTCTAACTTGGCAATAATCCAGTACAGTTTTTCTCGCGTTTCCCGATCATAAATTCCTTCTGGGTCTTTGCCTTCAAGGAAATTATATTCGCTCAACGTAAGGCTTTTTAGTTTCTTCTCTACCATTTGAAGTATCGTTTGCTACAATTTTTGAAAGCCAGTTTCTTTTCCCGGAATCGACTGTGCGCCCATTTTTGTTCAAATAACGCAAAATTTCCCCGTTTCGCCAGGATAAAGTAGGGCAAGATTTATTCATTGAAAGAATATTTCGCGAGATTAGATCCATTTTTCCGGAAAGATCTCGGTCCTTTTCGTAGAATATCACGCCTCGATTATTTGTGATATTAATAATTTTGCAAAAAGGGACCATTCCCAAAATATGAATTCTGTCTTTATATTGATCCAGCTTATCGAGGATATCGAGGTATTCCCTCATTTGAGTTATACAGGAAATGATTTCGTCCTCGCCTTGAAAGCGATTAAAAACCACGCCAAACTTTTTATTGCGGAGGGAATCTATCACGGCTTTTTCGCCGCGTTCCGCCACCAGTCTATCCGCAAACGCTTTGTCCAGTCCTTTTAATCTGCCGTTGGTAAAATCGTCCAAAAAATCTTCGTAATAATCTATGAATGAGTGTAGCGCGTCGATACTGCCGTTGATGGCAATTTGATTGCTTAAATCAAAAACAAATAACACTTCGTCTATTGAGTTCATAACGGAAGACAAGTGATTAACGCCGCCTGCTGGAGTATCCAGTATCACATGATCAAAACGTCCGAAAATTTCTTGCAAGAAATCCAAAAATAAAAGAAGAAACTCTGGTTCGTTAATTCGCTTGCGATGTTGCCTTTTGCCCAGAATTGGAACTTCTCCTCCGATTATTGAAAGACCATATTCTTCAATAAAGTTTATATATTCTTCCGGCAAGGGTCTGGAGTTCCCCTCGCATTCTTTTATTATGTTGCGAATGGAACGAGCGTCCAAGGCCATAATTAAATCGCGTTGAGACTTTATATCTTTGGGCAAAACCATTCTGCCTCTACTTAATATTAATTCGTAAAGGGCATCGCCAAATTCAAATTCCGCAAACCGAAAGTAGTCGGTGTTGATGTTTTTGAAAAGGGAAAACGATTTCGCTAAGTTTTTATCGGTATTTTTTATATCCCCATTCAGATATGCTTGAAACCAGGTGACGATTTGATAAAAGTTTCTTAGCGTATCGATTTGAAACGTTTTATTTTCCAACGTTTCAAACAGATCAAAAAATGTTTTAGGGGGATGACTATCGAGTAAACTGGAAATTGTTGGCAGGCGTAAATCCAGATCGACTAAGCAAACTTGGTTATTTTCCGAACTTGCGCCTAAGGCTTTGGTCAACGCAGATGCGGCGTTGATTGATAATGTGGTTTTTCCAATTCCCCCTTTGGGGCCAATTACAGATATTACCGCCATGAAGTATTCCTAGTTAAGTTTGATAACGAGGTTTTCTTTAGATTTAGGTCGACCAGCCACAACCAGTGTGACCTCCCCTTTCCAGATTTTGTTTTCCGTTTGGCGCGCTATTTCTGATAATTTGCCGCGAATAACTTCTTCGTGCATTTTAGTCAACTCTCTAGCGACTGCGATCTCTCGATCGCCAAAAACTTCTAATAAGTCCTTAAGCGTTTTATTGAGACGCTTTGGCGATTCAAATAATATAACTGTTCTGGGATCTTCCGCTAAATTTTTAAGGGTTTGAGTTCTTCTTTTCTTTCTTGGTAAAAAGCCCTCGAATGAAAATCGGTCCATTGGTAGACCTGAAACAACTAAAGCGGCTAATGAAGCCGAGGGACCGGGAATGGTTTGAATAGCAACTTCTTCTTCAATGGCCCCCCTTACTAGATGATATAAGGGGTCGGAAATTCCAGGCATTCCTGCGTCGGAAACCAGGGCGATTTCATGACCATTTTTCATCAGTTCCAGTAATTCTCGGCCTTTTTTCTCCTTGTTATAACTATTGTAACTGGTAAGAGGAGTTTTAATATCGTAATGGTTGAGCAAAATTCGAGTGCGGCGCGTATCTTCAGCCGCTATTAGATAGGCTCCTCCCAAGGTTTCAGCAGCCCGAAATGTAAAGTCTCCGAGGTTTCCAATAGGCGTTCCAACGATCGATAGCGTTCCCATGGTATCGCCTTCTCTGCTGTTTATTTTAAACGGCGCCATCCTTATTTACAACGAAAATCCGCGAAAAATAGAAGTTTTGAAAGCTAAAATAATCAACTTGCTGTTTCAGTTTCCAGCTCTTCTTCATTTTGAACTACATGAAGCCCCTTCTCCTCTTTTCCGGTCATATCGCAATTTCCGTCAAAAATTGCTCCGACTTCAACGAAAAAAGATGGAGTTTTAATATTTCCCAAAAGACGGCTTTTTGAATGAATTTCAACCCGTTTCGAAGCATATACAGTGCCTTCAATTCGACCTTTGTTGATCACCGTTCCAGCGTTTATTTCGGCAATCAATTGACCGGTTTCTCCGACAATTAACGTATCGTTGGTTATTACTTTGCCTTCGAACTTTCCATCAATTCGAACTACTCCTTCGAAATTGAGAGTGCCTTGAAAGGCTGCGTCTTCCCCAAGATAGGCTTTTAGATCGCCTCCTTGTTTTTTCATGGGTCCCGCTTTCTTATTAAAGTGTAAGTTTTTAGCGATTAAAGCTATTAAACTTTTGTTTCTAAATCTTAAACTAAATATTACTTAAATTGAAAAAAACTTTTAAATAAAACTAAAATTTTTAAAAATTAAGTCTTAGAAAAAAAACATTCCTGTAGCCGTTCTAAATCTTCGTCGGAATAATATGAAATGACGACTTTTCCCCCATTTTTATCAGGAAGGATTTCCACTTTGGTTCCAAGTTGTCTTCCCAAGCTTTCTTCCATAGTTTTTAGAAAAACATTCTTAGGCCTGGAAGATTTGTTTCCGGATTTTGAAGTTTTTGAGTGATTTTTATTTTCCGTTTGTTTTACAAGGCTTTCTGTTTGTCGTACGTTTAAACCTTCTTTTAATATTTTTTGGCGTAACGCTTCTACTTCTTTTTCTCTTTCAAGCCCCAATAAAGCTCGAGCATGGCCCATAGAAAGATTCCCGGCGACAATATCTTCTTGGACGTGGCGCGATAATTTTAATAATCGCATATAGTTGGCGACAGACGCTCTATTCTTTCCCACCCTTTTGGCAATTTGTTCTTGCTTCATGCCAAAGTCAACGGCTAACCGCGAATAAGCCATTCCTTCTTCAATGGGATTTAAATCGTGGCGATGAATGTTTTCAATGATCGCTAATTCTAAAGATTCTGTATCGGTGGTTTCTTTAATGACGGCAGGTATTTTTTTGAGCCCCGCTTTTTTTGAAGCGCGCCATCGCCGTTCACCAACGATGATTTCATATCCATTGCCGCTTTTTTGCACCACGATCGGCTGTAATACGCCTTTTTCTTTTATGGAATCGATAAGGTCTTGGAGTTTTGAGTCGTCAAATAATTTTCTGGGTTGGTTTTTGTTTGGAACAATTTCATCGAGCAATAATTCTCGCATACTTGCGTTTGAATCAGATTCCGGAACTCCCATTTCAAAATCGGGAATCAAAGCGCTCAATCCTTTTCCACCCAACCCTTTTTTAGCCATATTTATTGATCTCTTGTTTTATCTGGATTTTTGTTATTTGGTTTTATTTGTTTTATAACTCTTCGGCAACCTACCTATAAAAACTTGAATTATTGTGTGTTTTAATTTTTTTCGATAATTTCTTTTGCCAATTCAGCGTAACAATCTGCCCCCTTACATTTCTCTGCGTATAGAAATACCGGTTTGCCATGACTGGGCGCTTCGCTTAGTCGTACATTTCTTGGGATAACCGTACCCAGTAAATAATCTTTAAAATACTTTAATATTTGATCTTTTACCTGGGCCGTTAAAAGTGTTCTACCATCATACATCGTCAATAAAATCCCTTCAACAGTTAATGCGGGATTAAGAGATTGCTTTACCATTTTTAAAGTTTTTAATAAATGACGCAACCCTTGGAGAGCGTAATACTCGCATTGCATTGGAATAAGGACTGAATGCGCCACCGTCAATGCGTTGAGAGTTAAAAGCCCTAATGATGGTGGGCAATCGATAATGACAAAGTCATGATTTTCAACTGAACTATTTAGTATGGGTTGTAATCTTTTTTCACGGTTTTCTAAAGATACCAACTCTATTTCAGCTCCGGCTAAATCGGGCGAAGCCGGCAATGCCGACAATCCTTCAATTTCGGTGGACACAATTGTATTTTCGATAGACTCTTGACCTAATAAAACATCATAAATAGTAGGATCTCCTTCTTGGGCAGTGATTCCCACTCCAGAGGAAGCGTTGCTTTGCGGATCAAGATCGACCAGCAAAACCTTCTTTTTATGTATCCAAGACAATCCCGCCGCTAAGTTTACCGATGTCGTGGTTTTTCCAACTCCACCCTTTTGGTTTGCCACGGCTATTATTTTAGGCATATGTATTCTTTTTGTTGGCTTGTTAATTTAACTTAATCGCATTGTATATAAAAATTCCGCTTGGGCCAACCGTTTATCATGATTCCAAGAAAATAATTGTTCCACGTGGAACAATTATCGGTACAATTATTAGAAATGTTTCACGTGGAACGTTTTTTAAAGACCATGATTTTGGATTTTCGCTTATCGTTGGTTTCAAAAAAAAGTTCATTACAAAGAAACATGGGTTCTTTTCCTTGGTAATCAACCTCGGGCTCTTTTTTTACTATAATGAGTCCCTCATTTTTTAAAAATGGCGCTCCCAATCTCAAACACTCCTCCAACGATGCTACGGAGCGAAAAGTTGCCGCATCGAAGGACTGGTGGTATTGCTTTTGCGAACTCAGATCTTCCGCCCTTCCTAAAGCAACCTCGTAATTGGATAGATTCATCTTTCTTAAAGCAGATTCCAAAAACCCCGCGCGTTTCCTTTGGCTTTCGGCAAATACGATATGTATAATCGGAAATGCTATCTTTAAAGGAATTCCAGGAAACCCTGCTCCGCTTCCAATATCGATCAAGCGGCTGATGCCTTTGATTCCCTTTGAATATTGTAAAGACTCCGCAAAATGTCGATCCAATACATGTCCATGGTCGCCTTTAGAGATCAAGCTGATTCGCGAGCTCCACTTATCGAGTTCTTCTAAATAGATCAGGGTCTTTTCAATAGCGAATTTCTTTTGCTCGTCTTCGGGAAAAACGATACCAGCTTCTTCGTAAATTGTTAGGATTTTTTTATCCACTCAAAACCTGGGTTGAAACAAAAGAGGGTTATGGTTTCAAAAGGCTGCGAAATTCTTCGGTGAGGAGAGGTAGAATTTCTAAAACGTCGCCAACGATACCGTAGTCTGCAACGGAAAAAATAGGAGCGTAGGGATCTTTGTTAATTGCAACAATGCACTTCGATGAAGACATACCCGCTAAATGCTGGACGGCCCCAGAGATTCCACAAGCGATGTATAAATCTGGAGAAACGGTTCTTCCCGTTTGTCCCACTTGGTTGGAGTAAGGTCTCCAGCCTTCATCCACCACCGGTCGGCTGGCGCCAACAGCGGCATCCAAAACTTCTGCCAACTCTTCTACAAGTTTAAAGTTTGAGAGATCGCCAAGTCCCATACCTCCCGAAACGATTATGCGAGCTTCCGTGATATCTTTTTTGTTTCCGCTTTTGGAGACTTCCAAAATTTTTTCAATCAAATCGCTCGTCGGAGAAACTTCTCTTATCTCCGCTTCGCCGATACGTGTTGTGTCTGGGTTTTCCGGTCGAAATACATTCGTTCTTAACGTACAAATTCGAGGAATATCGGTTTCAAGAGTTAACGATGAATTTGCCTTCCCGCCATAAACTGGCCGATGCGCCGTTAGCGAACCATTCTCGCCAGGCTCCAACGCAATACAATCCGAAGCCAATCCCGCATCCAAGGTCGCGGATAAACTGGCGGCTAATTCTTTACCGTGGATGGTTGCTGCCATAAAAATGGTCGAATCGGGTTCAATGGAAGATTCCAAAGCTTTTATCATGGCCCAGCGATTGTAAGTTCCAAAACTGGGATGAACCAATAACAATACTTTGTCGGCTCCATAATGAAATAGCTGTTTTGTATCTAAATCCTTTTGATCGGTAAACGCAATAGTCGTTACGGGACCCCATCCCGCATTGGAAAATATTTTTGCGGCTTGAATGGCTTCAAAACCGGAATATTTAAAACCGTTTGAGTCAATTTCGACAATAGAAATTAAATTGGATAGAGTTCCCATGAATCATTATCGCTTATATATAATGTATAGATTAAATGGATGGCTTTGGTTCAGCCGGTTTCTTTTTGCGCTATGAGGCTGGATAATCCCGTGAGCTGTGTAGAAAGATCTTGCAGAATACCGTTTAAAGCGTTTCTTTTCGTCGAGTCGGAACCGATTGGAGCGAGTAGGTCGCTAGAAATGATTCTAGGCAATTCCGCTTCCAAACGATTGACTTCTTCTTTAAATCCCGCTAATTGCTCGGGAGACAATTGAGAGTTTTCCAAAATCGTTGTCCCCGGATTGGTTACCTGGGTTAATAAAGCCTGTGTGGGGTCGATAGCGGACACACCATCAGAAACAGGTTCCAAAATGAAATTGGCAATGATCGACGATAAATTATTGCGCAACGTCTCGGCTTGTTTTTTAACCAAATCGATTGCGTCCGAGGATAAGTTAACGTTATCGTTCGAATTAGTAAGGCCGCTATCAGAATTCGAAGTCGACTTGGTTTTCGAAGGCTGAGAAACCGAATTCAATATTTTGCTTAAGCTTCCGATGTTGTCTAACATGGCTAATACCGGATTAATGATCTTTAAGATTATTATACACAATCGGGCGACGAGCCAGTAACAAATTTACTTGCGATTGATAATTTTATATTACCTTGCCGAACTTATGGAAGTCGGATGGTTGCATTAGCGAGTTCTATTTCTTGTTAGTATCCGAATATGGAATTATGAGTGGTTTGACCTAAGTAAGCCCGCTATTTTTATTGAATGATAATCTATGATATTCTTTAAGTAGAAAAAAGTGTAAAAAATTAAATTAATTTTTTTTCGGATTTCCTATATGATTGCGCCCCTCTTAGAGGTGTCGTTTGGGTGAGAAATTGAATTATTAAGGGTAAGCGTTAAGTTAAATTTTCTTGGCTTAAAATGGCCCTTAAAGCCCTTATTCAGGTCATTCGGCTGAACTCAGAATAAACCCTGTCGAAGAATCTCATTTTTAAGTTTCGTGGAGTTTTTAAAATGTTTAAAAATATGAAATGGATTATTGCTTTTATCATGACCGTATTATTTTTGGCCAATTGCGCGAACTATTACCAATACAAATATTTAAAGAACACGAACCGAAATAAAAAGAGCGGTTCATTTAAAAGAGATAAAGCCGCTTGTGAAATAATAGCCCAAAAGCGCGCCGGGGTATTTAATAATTTAACCTACAGCGGAACCACTCCAGGAGATAAGGTCACAAAATTTTATGAAAAATGCATGTACCGCAAAGGCTGGCGTAAAAAGTAGTTTCCCATCCCCTGGTATCTGATTTAGATAAATAAGATGTCAGTCTGAAATAAAAAACTGTCGCATTGAGCTTGTCGAAATGCGACCACCCCTCCATTCCCTAATTACTCACTTAGCGGCGCCGATTCATCCCTTGATTTTCTCCAAGTAATTAAGTAACTTCAGGCCAAACCCCTATATCGAATATAATTACAAAATGTAAAATGAAGACACTGAGATTTTCTCAAAATATTTTATGTAGATTGTGGATACGGGATATGATAATTTGTCCCTAATTCAATCGACTGACTGTATTTGGCAGTTTTGTTGGGCCTCGCGCGGCGAGACCTTTGTGAACCCCGTCAGGTCCGGAAGGAAGCAGCGGCAGCAATCCGTTTTGTGCGCTGTGAGATCCCCCAGCAATTCTGCCTTTAAGTTTTATACGTCAAACTAATCCCTTAAAATTCTTTCCTTTCGAATTCGGTCCTAATTATGGATTTTCAGGTTTCCGCTCTTAAATGGCGACCTCAAAAGTTCGCCCAGATGGTCGGACAGGAACCGATTATTCGTACTCTGCAAAACGCCATCGAGTTGGACCGTGTTGCGCATGCCTATTTGTTCTCCGGCGCGCGGGGCGTTGGCAAAACCACCACCGCTCGGGTTTTCGCAAAAGCGTTGAACTGCGAAAACGGCCCTTCTGTAGAACCGTGCGATACTTGCGTCAATTGTGAAGAGATCAAAGCGGGACGCAGTATGGACGTCACCGAAATCGACGGCGCGTCCAATAACGGCGTTGCCGAAGTTCGGGAACTGATTGAAAAAGTAAAATACTCGGCAACTTCTTGCCGATATAAAATATACGTTATTGACGAAGTGCACATGCTTTCGCGGAGCGCGTTCAACGCTCTTTTGAAAACTCTCGAAGAGCCTCCTCCTAAAGTGGTGTTTATATTTGCCACGACCGAATTGATAAAAATTCCGGAAACCATTCTTTCCCGATGCCAATGTTTTGAGTATAAAGCGTTGTCGCGCGAGCAAGTTGCCGAACAATTGGGTTTGATTTGTAAAGAGGAGGGGATTTCGGTCGATCCCGCTAGTTTGCGGCAAATTGCCAAAAGCGGCGGAGGGAGTATGCGAGATTCGCAGAGTTTTTTGGATCAAGCCATTGCGTTTTGCGGGTCGGAAATCAATTCCGAAGCGGTTGAAACAGTTTTGGGAGCAGTCTCCCAAGACGTTTTAGAAGGTTTTTGCCGAAATTTAGCCGACGGTAACGGTCCTGGTTTGATCGAACTAATCCAAGAAATCGTTCGTTCGGGTAAAGATCTCAACATCTTTTGCCGCGATTTGATGGAATTCATACGAGATTTGGTATTGATACAATCTGGAGCAAAATCCGAGATTTTGTCGAATGCATCGGGACGCGACACCTCTGAAATCAAAGCTCTGGCGGAAAAATTAGAAGCGGACCGGCTTCGGCTCTCGTTTTCGGTTTTGGCTAAAGCGGAAGAGGATATGCGGCGGAGTCCGTTGCCGCAATTGATTTTTGAAATGGCGGCGATTCGTTTGACGGACATCCGACCTTACCGCGAAATTGGCGCAATGATCGAGCAAATCAATCAAATGGAAGAGGATTTGCCCAGTCCCGCTCCCGTTGCCCAGGTTCCGCAACCTCCTTTTCAACCCGTAGAAAAAACGGTAGCTCCTCAACCTGAACTCGCGGCCGCTCCGTCCGCGCCTTTGCCCGATAGAGTCGAAGAGCCTGAGGAAAAGCTGAAACCTCCGGTTAATATAGGCGACTGGGAACCGAAATGGCGCCAAGCAGTTGCCGATGTTTGCAAAAAAAAGCCAAATTTTAAACTCTATATGGGGTCTTGCCGAGCCGAGTTTGAATCTCCCTCCAGGCTTATTATCAATGTTGCCGATTCAATGACCTTAGGACGAATAAAGGACCCCGCTAATTTTGATATAATTAAAGAATCTGTGGATAAAATATTTGGAACCCCCATTCATATTGAATTGATTGAAAAAAAAACTCCAAAAACTGAAGAGCCAACTTTGAATCAAAATATTGATGGGGACAATGGCCAATTAAAGGAATATAATAAAGAGAGTGGATATCAAAACGATATTCAGATTATCCAAGACGCTTTGGATATTTTTGGCGGCAGAGTTCTTAGATAAACCAACAAATTTAAATTTGGATTTAAGATGTTAAATAAAGGATTGGGCGGAATTTTCAAACAAGCCCAGGAAATGCAATCTAAAATGGCCGAAGTGCAAAACGAGCTTGGTCAAAAAAAAGTAGAGGTTTCTGTCGGCGGCGGTATGGTTAATATTACGGCCAACGGTCTCAACGAAATTTTAGCGGTAAAGATTGACGAAGAGTTGATCAACATGCAAGACCGCGAAGTTTTGGAAGATTTGATCATTGGAGCCGTTAATGAAGCGAACAGAAAAGTAAAAGAATTATCTCAAGCCGAGATGTCTAAGCTAACCGGCGGCTTAAAAATCCCCGGATTATTTGGCTAAAGTTAGCGCGCTGGCCTAATCATCCCTTTTTCCTTCCTACCTAATTTGTGAAACGCCCAGAATCGGTTTCCGAACTCATTACAGAACTCAAAAAGTTACCTGGTATAGGTCAAAAAACGGCCGAAAGGTTGTCGTTTTTTTTGATGCGCCGATCCAAAGAGCAAACCGAGCGATTGGCGAAGTCCATAATTAACGTTAAAGAGAAGATTAGCCTATGTGTTATCTGTCATGGGATATCGGAAAGCGAAACGTGTAATGTTTGCTCCGACCCGTCTCGGATTTCCGAATCGATATGTGTTGTGGAAGAACCTTACGATGTTTTTGTTTTAGAAAATGTCGGCGAGTTTCGCGGAACCTACCATGTTTTGATGGGCGCGATTTCTCCATTGGACGGAATAGGCCCAGACGATCTTACAATTGATGCCTTGAAATTAAGAATCGAAGCGGGTGGCGTTCAAGAAGTGATTGTGGCTACCAATCCAAATATGGAAGGGGAGTCGACCGCCGTTTATCTTGCTCGGATACTAAAACCACTGGGGGTGAAAGTCACCCGCATTGCGCGCGGATTGCCTGTGGGAGCCGATTTAGAATACGCCGATCCTGTGACTTTATTAAAGTCTCTCGAAGGTCGCAGAGAGATGGAATGATTGTAAAAAAGGTTTTGCTTTTAATTTTTTTCTAGCAACGCGATCGCGTGCGCTGAAATCCCCTCTTCGTTTCCTTGAAAGCCCAATTTTTCCGTAGTGGTCGCTTTAACGTTAACTCGTTCTTCGTCAAGTCCCAATGCATTTCTAATGTTGTTTTTCATCGATTGCATGTAAGGGGATAGTTTTGGTTTTTGGGCGACTACGATAGAATCTATGTTGGAGATTTTAAATCCTTTTTGGAGGCAAATATCTCCCACTTTTTCTAGAAGAAGGATACTGGAAACGCCCTTCCATTGCGGGTCTGTATCGGGAAAATATTGGCCAATATCCCCTGCCCCACAAGCTCCAAGCAAGGCGTCGCAAATGGCGTGAAGTAATACGTCGGCATCGGAATGACCATCCAACCCCATAGAATGAGGAATATCGACTCCTCCGATAATCAATTTTCGTCCAGAGGTTAAGCGGTGAACGTCGTATCCGTTGCCAATTCTAAACATGAATTAAGAGATTAATGGGGCACCGCTAAAAGTTTGGTAGCTTCTTCGCGCGCCCATCGGTCGGCTTTTAAAACGTCTTCAATGTTATTAACCGGTTGGCTTTCATGGTTATCCATGGTTGCTTTGATGAGTTCGGAAATTTCCTTAAATGGGATTTTTTCGTCTAAGAACCCTTGCACCGCGATTTCATTGGCTGCGTTTAAGATAGCGGGCATCGTGTGCCCAGTTTCTAAAGCGCGGAACGCCAACTTAAGACAAGGAAACTTTACATAATCGGGGGCTTCAAAATCGAGTCGAGCTAACTTAGCAAAGTCTAAGGATGGGAGATCGGCTTCTAAACGATCGGGATAGGACATAGCATATGCTATTGGTACGCGCATATCAGGAATTCCTAATTGAGCCATAATGGAAGTGTCTACAAACTCGACCATAGAATGGACTATGCTCTGAGGGTGGACGACAATTTCAACTGGGGTTTCGAGACCAAAAAGCCATTTTGCTTCAATGTATTCTAAACCTTTGTTCATCATTGTGGCTGAATCGATTGTGATCTTAGGCCCCATTGACCAATTTGGATGTTTAAGCGCTTGGCTGACAGTGATTTCTTCCATTTGATCTAAAGAGAACGTGCGAAAAGGTCCACCAGAAGCGGTCAATATTATTTTCTTTATGCGTTTTGTATTTTCTCCGTTCAAGGCTTGAAGAATTGCGCTGTGCTCGCTATCAACAGGAATGATTTTACATTTTCCTTTGGCCTCTCTTAATACAACTTCGCCAGCAATCACAAGTGTTTCTTTGTTTGCTAAGGCAATGTCTTTACCTTTTTGAATGGCGGCAAATGTTGGCGCCAATCCAGCTCCGCCTACAATTGCAGAAACAACCATATCAGCTTCTTCAATAGAGGCGACCGCTATTGCCCCTTCCTCTCCCGATAAAATTTCTGGAGAAGTTCCAAGGAGCGCTTTTCTTAATGGATCTATATTTTCGGGGTTTAAAACTGAGACAAGCTTAGGCTGGAATTTATTTATTTGCTTAGCTAAAACTTCTATATTGTTACCGCCGGCAAGGGCGACTATTTTAAATTGGTTTGGGTTTCTTTCTGCAACATCCAGAGTATTAACCCCTATCGACCCAGTGGAGCCGAGGACGGAAATCTTTTTCATATGCGAGTTTCCGGTTTCTTGGAAAGAATTATCGTTGGCCTTAATGTTAATTGCCAACGGTTGGGGGAAAGTTAACCGACGATATATGTGTAGTAATAATAGAAAAAAGGTCCGCCAAAAATTAAACCATCCACACGATCCAAGATCCCACCATGACCCGGTATTATTCGACCGGAATCTTTTACTCCAGCATTACGTTTCATCATAGATTCGGTTAAATCCCCGAATTGTCCGATAATACCGCAAAATAACGCCATAATCAAACAATGGTTTAGAGGGATTTCAATGGAGAATACTAAATTTGCGACGGCACCGGCTAAAAGACTTCCTAAAAGACCAAAGAGAGAACCTTCTACCGTTTTTTTGGGGCTGACTAAATAAGCTAAAGGTCTATTGCCGAACGCTCTTCCCCCATAATAGGCGGCGGTGTCTCCCGCCCAAACGATGGCAACGCTAAAAAAAATGAGCGACCTTCCAGCTTCTAAATTTCTAATCAAAATAAAATGGCCAAGCAACCCGGCAACAAAAACAATTCCGAATAAGGTATAGGCAATTTGGTCTGTCGCTACTTTAAGATTATTTTCCGCAAGAAACCAGGTTAAGCAAGTGACTAAAAGGGAAAAACAGATTAAAGGAGGAAGCAACCCGGGGTCGAAATAGAATCCAAGGCAAAGTAGAAATGCCATGACCATACCGGTTTTATGGAATCCATGAACTCCAATATTGGAAGCTATTCCAAAAAACTCATGGGTTCCGATAACGACGGCAGTTGTGGTTAACAAGAAAAATGCGTAGGGAGGAGCCCAGTAAACGATAACAAAGAAAATGGGAAGGAAAACTACCCCGCTCAAAATGCGTTTCAAAAGCTCTACCTCGCAACGATCTAATGAAACGCAAAGCGAAACGAAATTGTTAAAACTCTAGGAGAGCGACCTAATTGAATTTGAAACGGCGCTGCCCGAAACGTTTCGACAATTATGCGTTCGCCGATTTCATTAGGGAACTTTCTTTTAATATTTGTTCTTGAGTTTTTCCGAACCGTCTTTCCCGACCTTGGTATTCAATTAAGGCTTTGATAAAATCTTCTTCGCTAAAATCCGGCCAAAAAACGTCGGTATAATGGAGTTCGGTGTATGCGATTTGGTAGAGAAGGAAGTTGCTAATTCGCCTTTCTCCGCTTGTCCGAATCAGTAAATCCGGATTTGGGAGGTCGCGGGTATATAGAAAGCTTTCAAAAAGGTCCGAATCAATATCTTCCGGACGCAAACTTCCTTCGCTGACCTTAAACGCAATTTTTCTTACGGTATCTAAGATTTCTTGTTGGCTGCCGTAGCTTAAGGCTAGTGTTAAAACCAGTCCCGTATTATCTTTAGTTTGATTTTTTACATCCGCAATTAATTCTTGAATCGGATTGGGAAATTCTTCAATGTGTCCAATAGTATTAAAACGAATATTTTCTTTTTGCATACGTTCTAATTCTTTTCTTAAATATTGATCGAGAATTTTAAGAAGCGCTTTTACTTCGGTTTCGGGTCGATTCCAGTTTTCGTCGGAAAAAGAATAAAGAGTAAGAGCTTCTAAATTTAGTTTGCAACTAAGGGTAACAATCCGATCAACAGTTTTTACGCCTTCACGGTGCCCTTGTACTCGGGCTAAAAGGTTTTTCTTTGCCCAACGACCATTGCCATCCATAATTACGGCAACATGTCTGGGCAACCGTGCCCGATCAATCTTTTCAAATAATTCGGGTTGGGTAGAGGACATTGAGTATTTGGGATTATTGTTTATTTATTGGAGATATGGTTTGTATCAATTGACCCAATTATATAATGATTTTAAGGATCAAGGGGAGTCTTTTATAATTGAAACTTGTAATCCAATATTGTTAGCCTCAAATTTAATTAAAAATCCAAAATATTCTTTTCTTTGGTAGCCCCAAGTTTGTCTATTTCGACGACTATTTTATCAGTTTTTTCCTGTAGTTTGTCTTGACCTTTTTTGCAATCGTCTTTGGAATAACTTTCTTTTTCCAGACCTTTAATTTTGTCATTATAATCCCGCCTGATATTCCTGACGGCGACTTTACTTTCTTCGACGATTTTTTTAAGAACTTTCACCAATTGTTGGCGTCTTTCTCCGGTAAGAGGAGGAATGTTTAGTCTAATAAGTTTTCCGTCATTATTTGGCGTTAATCCTAAATCGGACGCTTGAATACTTTTTTCGATATCTTTAAGGATCGATGCATCCCAAGGTTGAATGGTAATGGTTTGACTATCAGGCGCTCCGAGAGTGCCAACCTGAGATAATGGAGTTGGAACCCCGTAAAAATCAACCTTCAAGTCTTCAACGAGCGTTACCGATGCTTGTCCGGTTCTCAATTTCCCAAGCTCTTTTTGAAGATGAGCTACAGATTGTTTCATTTTACCTGAAGCTTCTTCGATATAGGCGTCGATCATAAGTTATACTCCCACAAGGGTGCCAATTTTTTCGCCAAGCAATGCTCTTTTGATGCTTCCTTTTTGGCGAACGTTAAAAACGATGAGCGGCATTTTGTTATCCATGCAAAGAGAGACGGATGTGGAATCCATTACTTTCAATCCCTTTTGCAAAACCTCGATATAAGACAAAGAATCGTACTTTACGGCGTTATCATCTTTCATAGGGTCTGCCGAATAAACTCCATCGACTTTTGTCGCTTTAAAAATGACTTCAGCTTCAACTTCCACAGCTCGTAATGAGGCCGCTGTATCAGTTGTAAAATAAGGATTTCCTGTCCCAGCCGCAAAAATAACAACCCGTCCTTTTTCAAGGTGGCGAACCGCGCGTCGGCGAATGTAAGGCTCGGCCAATTTGTGAATTTCTAATGCGGTTTGGACGCGAGTTGAAATACCGGCGCTCTCCAAAGCATGTTGCAAAGCCAAGGCATTAATAACAGTTGCCAGCATACCCATGTGGTCCGCAGTTACTCGTTCCATTCCCAAAGCGCTAAAGGTAGCTCCACGAAGTATATTTCCTCCGCCAATGACAATGGCAATATCGACTCCGAGCTTTTTGGCATCTATAATCTCAGAGGCAATTCCTTGAAGCGCTTCTTGGTCAATACCGAAAGCCCCATCCTGTTCGGCTAGAATTTCTCCGCTAAGCTTTAGAAGGACTCTGCGGTAAATTGATTTTTGGGCTTTCGTTTCCTTATTAACCTCCAATTTCGAATCGGGTAAAGTCTCCAACGATGATATTTTCCCCCAGTTTAGCGATTTTTTGTTTAATGACATCTTGCACGGTACTATCTTGATCTTTCACAAAAGATTGGTCCAGTAAGCAATTTTCTTCATAAAACTTTTCCATTTTTCCGCTTACAATTTTATCGATAATTTTTTCAGGTTTGCCGGATTCTCGGGCCTGATGCGCAAAAACTTCTTTTTCTTGTTCTAAAATTTCTTCAGTAACTTGTTCTCTAGAGATGAACCTTGGCTTGGAAGCGGCAATATGCATTCCGATATCCTTAATTAAATCTCTAAAATCGGGAGTGTTTGCGACAAAATCAGTTTCGCAATGCAGTTTAACCATCACGCCAACTTTTGCCCCGGCATGTATATAGGTTCCGATCGCTCCCTCGGCAGCTTCTCTCCCGCCTTTTTTATCGGCTTTAGCTAATCCTTTTTTTCTCAAAAAAGTGATCGCTTCCTCTACGTTTCCTTCGTTTTCTTTAAGGGCTTGCTTGCATTCCATAATACCAGCCCCAGATTTTTCTCGAAGTTCTTTAACCATTGTTGCGGTAATTTCCATCAGATTCCTCTTTTTTCTGTTCAGCCGAATGGTTCGGCGTTAGTTTTCAGCTTTTCTCAATCTTAAATTTCGATAAATTAAAAGGCGAAACTCGACAAAAAGTATTTTCCTAAATAAATTTAAGGAAAATAGATGCGGAGCCCTAAAATAATCAAAAATAGACTTAGCTTTGCGATTTATTTAAGAACGTTTCAAATTTTCGGTTTTGCGGACTTCGTTTCTTCTTTAGATTTTTAAAGAAACGAAGATTCGCATTTGATTTTTTGAAGTTCTCTTAATTGGCTACCGGTTCGGCATTTTCTTCCGAAGGAACAGTTGTATCAGACTCAGATTCCTCATTTTCCTCAGCCATTGGGTCCGGCAAGTTTTGACCTTTTAGCAAAAGCTCTGCAATTCTTTCTGTAAAAAGTCGGATAGAACGAATAGCGTCGTCATTACCTGGAATTGGAAAGTCGATGCCAGTTGGATTGCTATTGGTATCTACCAAGGCAATTACTTTAATGCCCAATTTTTTTGCCTCGGCTAAAGCGATTCTTTCTTTTCGAGTGTCGATAATAAAGATAGCGTCTGGCAGTCGGGTCATTTTTTTAATGCCAGAGAGAAACTTATTGAGTTTTTGGATCTCTTTTCGTTTTTGAACTGCTTCCTTTTTGTGAAGCAGTTCAAACTTATTATCCGCTTCCATTTGCTCAAGCTCTTTTAAACGGTCGATACTTTTCTTAATAGTAGAAAAGTTCGTTAAGGTACCGCCTAACCATCTTTGGTTGATGTAATACATTCCACATCTTTCAGCTTGACTAGCAATTAGTTCTTGCGCTTGCCTCTTGGTGGCTACAAATAGAATTTTTTTCCCCTCTTGGGCCAAACCTTTAATGTATTCTTCCGCTTCTCGGAATTTTTTTAAAGTCTTTTGGAGGTCTACGATATAAATACCGTTTCGAGCGCCATAAATATATTTTTTCATTAATGGGTTCCAGCGATTGGTTTGATGACCAAAATGAACCCCTGACTCCAAAAGTTTTTTCATTGTAATTTCAGGCATTAACTATAATCTCCATGCAAATTTGGGTTTGCCTCCGTTTCCTTCTTTCCAAAACTGGAACCCAAAGGGCCACCCCAGACTGGTCCAGAAACGTGCGAATTTTATTGAATAAAATATTGACACATATGTGTTTCGGAATTTTAACACAATTGATTTATATCTATCAAGGAGATTTACTTAAGTTAATAATTTGGTTTTTCGTTATTTGAGATAGTTTTATCCGATAATTGATTTTCTAGATTAAACGGTCAATTTTTATGTTTTAAGCGACATAATTGAAACCCATATAGTCTTAAAATTTTCATAGAACGGATATCTGATATGGGAATTCTGAGTTCTGATATTTTTTTGCGAATACTTCCGCATTTTTTCTTATTAATAGTAAGAATTTTCTTATCGTTTTTGTTTTGTTTTCCTCCTTCGCTCAATATCTGATATAGGATTATTCCTTAAGTTATATTGGTATTTAGATTATTCATTATAGGACTTATCTTATGTTAGGTCAGTTTTAGGTTGATTTAAGGCTTCCATAAGGTCCTTATTGTGTTTTTTTAAACGCCCTTTCTCTCTTTATAAAGTTTTTTCTTGTTATTTGAAACCCTTGACAGTCCATACGCCTTTAGATAAAGTGCGTTCGCTCCAATTAAGGTAGATGACCCTATAAGCGAATAAAAGTGTTTTTTTAACTGGTTAGGTATAGCTATTTTGAAGTTTTTAAACTTCGTTTTTTAGGACTGAATAGGCTTAAGCTTCAGAGTTTTCACAGAGCTGTGGATTTGCCCTCCCTCCCCGTCTTTGACGGGGGCTCTGTTAAAGTTTTGAAGTGTCTTGATGACCCGCTTGACTAAGGTTTCCGTTGCCGTAGGTTTTTTCTGTGGATATCAAGATGTAGTTGTTTGGACTTTGTATGGCAAACGAAATCGTTTTTACGGTTTTTTTGCTTTGTTTTTTGTTGGATTTCAAATGCCGTTATAGGCTTTTGAAAAAAATTGCCAAGGCCCTTTGTGGGTCTGGCTTAGATGTTGGTTAGGGGTTAACCTAATTAATTCATGGGCTTATTTATTGGTCCATCTTAACCAAGGAGGTTCATTTCATGAGGTTGAACCGAAGAAAATTCTTGCAAGTGAGCGCTGGTGTAGCTACGGCTATGGCGTTGTCAAGTAAGAAAGTAGGGGCTCAATTAAAACCGGTTGTAAAGGTTGGGAATCCTT
>CAZMZH010000028.1:0-50503 GCA_964570665.1 uncultured Nitrospinota bacterium
GGTTGAAGGCGCACGCTTGGAAAGCGTGTGTAGGCTTATACCCTACCGAGGGTTCGAATCCCTCCCTCTCCGCCACCCTGCGCTCTTCAAGTTTATTTCTTAATTTCTTTTAATTATTTTTTGCCAAGATAATAACGATATTTTTCTTTAGGAAATCGTTCGATGGCGTAGCGCAACATGGTGCGCGGCATTTTTGTAGAGTGTTTTTCTAGAAACTTTTCTTCCACAGCAAGATCTCTTTTACCTATTTCGCGCAACATCCAACCGACAGATTTGTGTATTAGATCGTGAGAATCGTTGATCAGAATTTTCGCGATTTTTAAAGCCGTTTTAAATTTTCCCTTCTTGATATAGGAAAATGTCGCCATCATCGAGATTCGTCGTTCCCATAAAATTTTAGATTTTGAGAGTTTTTCTAAAATTTTTTTTTCTTTGTTTTCTAAATAAGGTCCAATTATGAGGTGGGCGGAAGCGTCTACTAGATCCCAATTATTTATATGTTTTGTATTTTCAAGATAAAGATTGTAGATCGTTTCTTGATCTTTAGAATCTCCATTTTGAAATTGATTGACCAGAATCAATAGGGCAACAAACCCTTCTTCATGAATTTTCGATTTTAGAAGCTTTTTGGTTTCGCCAAGCGCTAGCGTATTATATTGCTGGGCTATTTTACGAGCGTTTGGAACATAGACTCCAATTAGCATGTCCCCTTCTGCGTATTCCCCAGGACCAGATTTAAAGAATCGTTGCAAATGTTCGACTCGCTCTGGTTTAGCTACTGATTGTAAAGATTTTTGAACGTCTTTTGCTTTCATGGTTTTTAATCAGTCATTAATCAAAGGATTTGTTCATTTTATAACTATTTCCTCAAATTTTTAAAGCTTGAGATCTTTGATTAGAAACCCATAGAATCTATAAACAAGGCCATGATACTTGAAATTTACCTTGTTAACCTCACCGTGTTTGGGTTATATATTATCAGTTAACATTTTTTTGAACCAATGCGCTAAATTGAAAGTCCATCCTGTTTTTCCTATTCTTTTTTCTTGCAGAATTCCAAACTCATTTGTTAATCGTTCATGTCTAAAAAAATCAGATTAATTTCTCGGCTCGATATCAAAGGTCCCAACGTTATCAAAGGTATTCAGATGGAAGGCCTTAGAATTGTCGGTAAACCCGAAACCTTGGCTCCAAAATATTATGCGGAGGGCGCTGACGAAATCCTTTTTATCGATACGGTGGCGAGTTTGTACCAGAGAGATAACCTTCTTCAAATTGTCCGCAACACGGCCGAAAACACATTTATCCCCATCACGGCAGGGGGTGGCGTTCGTGCGGTGGAAGACGTGCGGAAACTTTTACATGCCGGAGCCGATAAAGTTGCCCTCAATACCGCCGTGATCGATAATCCAAATTTGGTTCGCGATTGCGCTCAGCTTTACGGATCGCAATGCATCGTATTATCTGTCCAAGCCAAAAAAATTTCCGACGATCGTTGGGAAGTTTATACTGACGGAGGGAGAGAAAAAACGGGTTTAGATGTTATGGATTGGATTAAAAAAGCCGTTGACTTAGGAGTGGGTGAAATATTATTGACCTCTGTGGATCGCGACGGCGTTAAAAAGGGTTTTGATGTTGATCTTGCCGAAAAAGTTTGTAAAAGCGTAAGTATTCCGGTTATCGTTTCCGGTGGCGCCGGAACTCCAGAGCATATTGAAGAGGTTGTTCGTCGCGCCAATCCCGACGCAGTTGCAGTTGGCTCTATGCTTCACTATGGGATTATGTCTCTAGGAGAGATAAAACAATATCTCGTGGAAAAGAAAATCAACGTTCGATTAAAATAAAATTTTTAGGGTTTTTGATGGAAGTCGCAATAATTGATTATAAGAGAAGTAATTTGTTTAATATCGTCCGCGCTCTGGAAGTGGTCGGCGTTAAAAATATAAGAGTCATACCCGATGGAAAATCGGTTCTTACTGCCGATCGGATGATCCTTCCTGGAGTAGGCGCTTTTGGCGATGCGATGAAAGACCTTAAAGAAAAAGAGCTAGATTCTATAATTAAGGAATTTGCTCAAACGGGAAAGCCTTTATTGGGAATTTGCCTGGGTATGCAATTATTATTGGATTCAAGTATGGAATTTGGCGAGCATGCCGGGCTAGGGTTGATTCCAGGACAGGTAAAACCTCTGCGAATTTTTATCCCAGATCTCTCGACAAAGGTTCCGCATATTGGTTGGAGCGAGTTGATCTTAGAAGGAAACTCAGGAGATTCAGAAAAGCACCCGCTTGCTCCTCTTTTAGCGGAAACTGAAGAAAGATCTTCTTTTTATTTCACTCACTCCTTTGTATCCGTTCCGGAAGATCCTAATAATACGGTTGCGAAAACCGAATATGAAAATCAGTCATTTTGTTCGATCCTCAAAAAAAATAATATTTTAGGCTGCCAGTTTCACCCCGAGCGCAGCGGCAACACTGGATTGCAATTTTTGAAAAATTTTATTTTTAATTAACGACTATTTCAATATTTTTAGGCAAAACCTTCCTTTTGTCCTGAATGCGGCTTCGCGTTTAATACCACAAGTGGGTTTTATTCCACGCGGCTTGGCGCCTTTTTGTATTGTCGAAGTAAATTGACATTTTTGATGTTTTTCCTCCCTTTTTTGTTTTACAACCCATTGAATTAATTAGTTTATTTTATTAAGTCCCCTAAGCGAATCATAATAGTAGGGACTTATAATTTGACTTGTCCTCGACTCGTTGGATAATTTTTATAGAAAGTAGGAATGTTTATGACGTTCGATTGGTCGGAGGTAAAGCATTTTTCCGAAAACGAATTCCGCCCAAAAAATTTTCCTGGCGAAATAGATATGAGGCTGGGATTTATATTAAAACTTGATCTCTTTCGATCTCAGGTGGGTTCGCCCATGTATGTTCATGACAATGGAGGTTATGCCGTTAGCGGGCATTCTGAAAATTCTCTGCACTACGAAGGGCTAGCGGCAGACCTTCATGTTGCCGAAGCGGTAGGCCCTCGAGATATAATTGAACAAGCTTTACTCGCTTATAAATGGACTTTTTTAAGCATTGGAATTTACCCTTATTGGAATCGCCCAGGGTTACATCTTGACGATCGTACCGCAATAGGAAAAGAAAAAGTAGTTTGGTTTAGAGACGATTTTGGTAAATATCATTACTATTCTTATAATCGATTTTACCAATGTTTACGCGATCTTATTCTTTATATAGAATCGAATCCAAAAACTAAATAAGTTGATTTCAGAAATATTTTATTTGGAAAGGTAATCGTCTAAAATTTCAAAAAACTTATCGACATCTTCTTCATTGTTATATATGTGGGGAGAAAGTCGGACAAGTCCATCGCGAACGGTAAGGGATACTTCTCTTTGATTCATAAATTCTAAAATGTCGTTATCTTGGTAGGTAAATGCGACAATGCCCGAACGTTCATTTGGGTTTTCGGAGTTAAATAATGGTAGGTTTCGTTTTTTGATTCCTTCAATAAGATAATCGCCAAGCTCGAATATTCGAGCTTCTACAGTCGCCATACCAATTTCATGAAATAACGATAGAGACGCTCCTAAAGCTTGGATACTCATCGTATTGAAGGTTCCTTCTTCAAAACGCCGAGCGTCCGGTCTGAAGGCAAAATGGTAATCCATGAAGTTGTAGGCATCTACCATGCTATTCCAGCCGACGACTACTGGATAAATTTTTTCTAATACTTTTGAGCTGATGTAAAAACCACCCAATCCTTCAACGCTCAACAACCATTTGTGACCATCCGCCATTAAAAAATCGATATGGTAATCTTTGACGTTTATCTGAATAGCGCCTAAACTTTGAATAGCGTCTACGCAAAAATAAATTTCCCTTTTTTTGCAAAATTCTCCAAGCCGGGCCAAATCATTACGGAAACCGCTATTGCACTCGACAGAGCTAATGGATAGTATCCGCGTTTTTTCATCGACCGCCTCGGTAACTTTTTCAAAGTCGACCCGACCATTTTGGCAAGAGACCATTCGGGTTTCTACCCCATGGCGTTTCAGGTTTTGCCAGGGATAAACATTAGCGGGAAATTCGATATCTGGAATAACTACATTTTCGCCGGATTTCCAATCGATTCCATTAGCGACAATAGACAATCCTTCCGAAGTATTTTTAACGAATGCCACTTCTTCTTGCCTTGCTCCGATTAAATGAGCAAAGCTTTCTCGCACCTTTTGGACTTTTTCCATCCATTGAGGGTAGTTAGCCGTTCCAAAATTGGAGGCGTCTTCAACAAAGGTCGTTACAATTTCTTGAGTTCTTTTAGGGATTGGCGCAACTTTGGCGTTATCGAAAAAAACTCGATTTTTTGTAACGGGAAATTCCTCCCGTATAGTCTTCCATTGATTTTTCATGCAAAGTTTTGAAAGTTTTATTCTTTGTATTCTATGTGGAGCCGGTAGATCAAACCTGCGGGATTGTCTTCGGGACTTTGAGCCGTGGGTTTGGCAAAATTATTGACTTCAAAGGTTATATCGTTGTTACCTGGTTTTAACAAAGAAGCGATATCTACTATGAAAGGATCGGGGTATTCCGAACCGCCATAGCTTTGGGTTTGGTTGGCCCCGTTTATAGATATTCTACAATTGTCGTCGCTACGAATGAACAATTCTGCGCGAACTATATTTCCTTTTCCATTGATTGGAATTTCTAGCTGAGTTCGCATTTTATTTCTGCTTCCGGTTTTAGCTTCTTCCAAAGAAACCGATTCGTCTACCCAAACCCATTGGCTGCCTTTCATTGATCGCCATTTGGGATTCATTTGGCAAATGGTAGCGGGTAACCAGCTATCTTGGTCTTTGTTGTAATACTGGGTTTCCTTACCGCTCACCAAAAGAAGCGTTTTAATTTTGGTGGGTTCTTCGTTACTTTCGCAAACGATACATTTTCCTTCTTTCCACATTAGATCGTTCATTTCCTGCCAATAATCGAACATTCCATTTTTTTTCTTTACGACAGCCATGCTGGGTCGAGGCAGGTTTCTTCCTAAATAAGGTCCAATGTCGGCTACTATAAGCCCATTAGGACTTTCAGAATCAATAGCGATAAAAGAATGAGAGGGAATCATGTCGTAAGTTTTTACAATGAGCTCGCCTTTTTTTGGATTTTTGATTTCTTCGATTTCATCCTGTAGTTTTTGTAATAGCAGGAGTGAAGTTTTAATCTCGTTCTTAAATGTCGCTTTACCACTTGCTTGTTTGGTTATTAAATCAACAACTGGAGAATTTGGATCCATTAATAGTAATTTGACAGTGATTCCAGAAATCACTTTATCGTGCAATAAGTCTCGGCTATTTGTGGCAATGGATAGTAGAGAAGAACCGCCAATATAAATTTCTTTTTTGACGTCTTGAAATAGAGCTTCGAATGAATAAGCGCGACCTAACTCTGATCGGTTTTTAAAAAATCGGGTGACTCCAAGGCGAACCGCGTCTGGATTTACAATCTCCTCGAGCGCTCTTTTATATTCATTGAAATTAAGCTCTCGAAGGAATATTTCGTAACCAAATGAGACGACGCCAATCATTGAAATAAGCAGGGAAAATTCCTTAAAGGGGTGTAACCAAATACTTTCGTGAGAAAATACTTTTCCAGCGGCAATATAACAAGCTCCGCCGATGGAAAAAATGAGGACCGCCATAAAAATCATACGATCATGGACCCAAGATTTTAAATTAGCCTTTGTCACTCTTTAACCTTTCTTTAATTATTTGCTCTCAAGGATTGGCAAAACCTTGAGGTTGTAAAATACGTTATTTACTCTTTAGTTAATCTAGATGTTACTATAATTTTAAGTCATGGAACAATTAGAAATAGAAATTGATTTAACTCAATCCAGATCGTCTACGTATTAACCAATCTATGGCGAGTAATCCTACTATTAAGCTAAAGGAATACCAATTATCCCATAATCCAAATGTAGCGCTTCCTGTTTTTTCGCGAACTTTAGAAGCCGAAAATACGATATCTTTTAAATCGGAATTTTTATTTAGAACGCGGTAATCTCCTTCAGATACTTTTGCAATAGTTTCTAGTAACAGATTATTTATTTTTGGTTTTTCAAATTCAGCGTTGTCGCCAAAAACGCCAAATCGCGTTTCGCTATTTAATATTTTGCCATGGCGTTTCCATTCCACTTTTGCAGAATAAAACCCTTCATCGGTGGGTAGAAATTCAAAGTTTGTTTCCCCGTTATCGTCTGTTTTTAGTTGTTTGCGTAAAATTTCAGATTTTTTTGAAATTGAACGTATTGTTATATCGACATCTGCCAACTTGAAGGGATTAAAGTCTTCGCCTAATGTTTTAATTTTCATCAAAACTTTTTCTTTTTCGGCATATCGCTCTCTATCTGTTTCAATAAGAAGCAATTTAGTTTCGGGGCCTCCTGCAACCCAGGCAACCACATTATTCCAAAATGTTTGATAATATCTTCCGCTTCCGCCTTCTCCTATTTTTAAAAAGTTCCAATTCCAGGAAGAATCGGTCGCCATAGCCATTGATTTCCCTTTTCCAAAGTTTAAAATTGAAAAGACTGGAGAGTTTCCTTTATTTTTTGAAGAACCGTCATGTATTAACACTTGGGCTCCTTTAGCGGGTTTTAATCCGGCGTTTAGGCCATTTAATTTAGGAAGCGAATTCCACGCGGCTTGATTTAGTTTTTCATTTTTTTCTAACCTTAAAATCGGATGTCGAGAATACTGTTCTTCAATTTGGGCTTTAAACTCAGCTTCGGAAAAAAGTTCCATTCTGTCGCTAATTTTTAACGGCAAAGCTTTTTCAACGGGAGTTCTTTCATATCCGCCTCCTTGAAAAGAAAGTTCGCCGCCAATCATTAAAAAGGCTCCGCCATCGTGAACATAGGTTCGAATGTTTTCCAGAAATTTTTTATCGATGAAAGGTGCGAATTTAAAATTTTGAAAGATAACTAAGTCAAAAGAAGCTAGATAGTCGCTAAACAATAAATTTGATGGAAAAGGAATTAAACTCAATTCTGTTGTTGAAGCGGCCACATCGTCAGATAAAGAGCGAAGAATAAAAAATGAAAGTAAATCCACTTTTGGATTATTGATTAAGACTTCTCTCAAAAATCGGGAATCCCAGCCGGGTCTTCCAGTTAAGTGTAAAATTCGCATTCGGTCTTTTACCGTTTTAATACGAAATTCTTTGATATTATTTAAAACTATAGATTCTCCAGAAATTAAAGGAACGGATATTTTGTAAACGTTGACGCCAAGTGTGTTTGGAATAAATTCTAATTGAACTCGATATCGAGATTGCCCTTCTTTAATTGCCAGATTTTTAGAAACTAAAATTTTATTTCCTTCTTTCAATGTTACTGGAATATTTTTATTGCCTAAGGCAAAAGCGTCAATCACGGCTTCCACTTTTACAGGTTGGTATAGAAAACCAAAATCGGGAGCGTCTAGCCGATAGACGCTTAAATCCTTGAACGATTCGTTGCTGCCGGTTTGTAAGGTATAAATCGGGGTTTTTAGAGAATCGACTATTTCCATCATAGCTGGAGAAATTTCATCAGATCCTTCTTCCAAATCTCCACCGTCGGAAAATAATAAAATACCTTTTAAAGAGCTATCGTTGTGACGCTCTTTTAATTCATTTAAAGTATTCTTGAAATCAGTTCTAGTTTCATTAGGTTTATATAGTCTAGTGGCGTCAGCTAATGAAACAGGATCTAATTTATCGGAAGAGTAGTAAATTTCTAATCGGAAAATTTTCTTTAAATTCTCGAAGTATTGTCGATTTGCTTCGAACGTTTTAGTTAAAATAGTCGCACGCGTTATTTCTTCCGGGAAAGTTTTAATGGACATGCTTTTACTATTGTCTAATAAAACTGCGACTGTATTTTTAAGTTCTCGGGTTTTTTTTAATTCTAATTCGGGTTGGAATAAGATAAATGAAAGAAGGGAAAATGTTAAAAACCGAAGTCCAAGAATAAAATATTTTTTCCCAGTAGATCGGATTCTAGATAATCCAGACCAAAAACAAAAAAGAGCTCCGATAAACAAAACCGCTAAAGCCATCCAGGTAATATTACTTAGATCGCTTGTTAAGCGGATTTCCCAATCATTATATTCTGAAGACGGAATATTTAAAAGATTGAGAATATAATTCACGGGGAATTGTACCTCCGTAAACGTTCTAAAATAATTGGGAGATGGACCATATCTTTTTTGTAATCCAAAGTTAAAGCATAAAGCGTTATATTGACCCCTAAACGGATACTCAAATCTCTTTGGTTTTTTCCGCCTCCGATCATATCGTAATTCCAATACCCTAATTTGTTTCGAGACCATGCTCCGCCTAGATCATTTTGCGAATAAACTAAAACGGTCCGTCCTTTAATGGATATTCCTTCTAGGTAAGGTTGGATTTCCGCTCTTCCGGCGACACGATTGATGAGATAAAATGATCTGAAAATTGAATGATCTCGCGGGATTTTTCGTATTGGAGATCGAGGAAAAAGCTCCGAAATTAAATTTCGAACAGATTTATCAAAATTTGATTTTTTTATTGCGGAATTATCGTCAATTATCAGGAAACCTCCAAAATTAAGATAATTTCTTAGAATTTTAATTTCGTTTTTTGGAAATGGTTTAAACTCCGAATCCCCCGCTAAATAAATCATTGGATAAAGAAACAAGGAGGGATCGGAAATTTTTAAATTAATTTCCTGTCGTTTAACGTTTACCGAAGTTCGTTTGGCCAGTTGTGCAAGAATGCTAATTACCGCTTCAGGACGAGGTTTTGAGTTCCCTCCTTCGTATAAAATCTGAGGAATCCGAAACTTTGATTTGTCGCCAATAGCCCAGGTTTGAGAAGGAACTATTATGGATGCAAATATAAAAAAAGCTAAGGAATATAAATTAAAAATTTTAGATTTGAGTAGCAATGAGATAAAAATAGAAAAAACGAATTAGATAATGATTAGAGTTGCGTCATATTATTGTTTGATATAGATAAATTAGTTTAAATGAATCAAAAAAAAACTGAAAGGTAATTTATTAATATTGTTTTCAGACATTTTAAACCCAATCCTTGGTTTTATCTTTTATTAATTCAGCATAACTAACCTTAAAAATTAGCGCCAAAGTTATTTTTTTGGGCGTTGAATGTAAATAGGATAGACTTGTTAAAATATATTTAATTCAAAAAATTTTATGCAAAAAAGAGTCGTTTTATTAAATCCCGGACCTGTAAATGTGACAAAACGAGTGGAATTCGCTTTATTAAGGGGAGATTTGTGTCATCGCGAAAAAGAATGTTCTGATTTGATTGATTCCATACGTCAAAAATTAATCAAAGTTTTTAATATTGAAAAAGATTACACTTCTGCCCTCATTTCGGGTTCTGGAACGGCGGCTTTAGAAACGGCCGTTTCTGCCAGCGTTAGCCCGAATAGAAAAGCTCTGGTAATAAATAACGGCGTGTATGGAGAAAGAATCGCTAAAATTACTCAATGTTATGGCATTGAAGCAATAGTTCTTAATTATGCTTGGGGCGAATTGCCTAATTTGAATGATATTGATAACGCTTTAAATAATGATCCGAAAATAGAAGTGGTTATGGTGGTTCATCATGAAACCACTACGGGAGCGTTGAATCCTGTAGGAGCTGTAGCGGAAATTGTTCATCGGCATGAAAGAGTTTTATTAGTTGACTGTATTAGCTCTCTCGGAGGCGACGAGCTAAATTTTGATCTTTGGCGTCCTCACATTTGCGTGGGAACGGCAAATAAATGTCTTCAAGGTTTTCCAGGTGTTTCCTTTGTTTTCATCCGGAAAGACGATTTACCTCGAATTGAAAAAATCTCTCCAAGATCTCTTTATTTTAATTTGGCGGGTCACATAAAGGCTCAAGATAAGGGGAATACTTTATTCACTCCTGCAATTCAAGTACATTATGCGCTGGATGAAGCGTTAGACGAATTAGATGAAGAAACTGTAGCTGGTAGGGTTGGTCGGTACGGTAAAGCGGCTGAGTTTTTAAGGCAAGGTTTTAAGAAGATGAATTTAGAATTTTTGTTGCCGATTGAAAATTATTCCAACACCTTAACTTCTTTGAAGTTGCCAGAGGGAGTAATTTATCCTAAATTGCACGACGATTTAAAAGAAAAGGGTTTTATCATTTATGCTGGTCAAGGAAACTTAAGTAAAAGTATATTTCGAATCGCCAATATAGGAGATATTCGCGAAGAGGAATTCCAAGAGTTTTTGGTAGAATTGGGAAATTGTCTTTCTATTTAAACTAAGTAAATAAGGATATTATTAATTCAATGGAAGTTTATGAATTACTGAAACAATATGCACAGGAAACTAATGTACCTGAGGATCCAGATTCATCCACTCCTGTTCTTGGTTTTGGTTTATCTTTGTTTCATTCCTGCCTGGTCGAAGCTGGTTTAGACGCTGAAGAAATATCGGGGAACCCCTTTGTATGTGCGCGTCCTGAAAATATAAATTCTAATTGTTTGAGTCGTTTTGTCGTTTGTTACGTTCCCTTTAAGTCAGGAAAAGAAACATATGAAACAAATGAGATGTTATTCGAGATATTTTCTTTTCTCAAATGGATGGATAAACGAGAAATTTCCCATGGATTATCGGGAGACGATTTCCAATTGTCTGTAAAAGAGTTTATGTCTCAAAGAGAAAGATGCCGTCAGTTGAGCGGATTTATCGATGAAGCGGCTGCGAAAATTTTAGAAGATCCTCCAAATATTATAAACGCTCTGCATTGCGTTTTTGAGGTGAGTAAAACTAGACGAGATTTTGTTCACGTTTCTGGAGATGAGCTAGCTGAACCTATTCGCTTTCGATTACCCGATCAAGCAATTAAATTAATTCGACAGAACGATCGATTGGATCTTACTTTAGGAGATACTTCGGAGAAATGGGTAATTCTTGAAGGTGGCGACGTGTATCCAGGAGTAGTTACTGAATCCTCAAACTAATAAAAAAATTTAACTTTTTCAATTTTCAATATTATCGATAATCACCAGTTAAACTGAAGCCTGACCAATAAGAAGGATGTGGGTAAGATTGTTTGACTAATAATTGCGCTTTTCTTAAACTTTCGGCTTTTAAGTTGTTTGTATAGTTCCGATAGAAATGTTTGATTAAAATGGCGGTAGAAATATCGCTTACTCGCCAAAGCGATGAAATGAGTGCGTGAGTTCCAGCGTAAAAAAAAGCTCGATTGAGCCCCATCAATTCGTCTCCCCCTTCAATTTTTCCAAGACCAGTTTGACAAGCGCTAAGCGTAACTAAGTCCGCTTTAATGTCGAGAGAAAATACTTCGTTAACTTCAAAGTTTCCATCTTCCGATTTGTCGCGAGTCAATTTTAAAGAAGAAAATAAAGGGTTAACGGGATCGAATTCTCCATGCGACGCTATATGGATAATTTGATATTTACTAATGTGTTTTTTTAACCAGCTTTCAGTGGCTTTTTCGCGGGTCAACACATCAATTTGTGGGAAATCCCATTTAATAGAATTCGCCTCTAATTCCGCCAGCGGCAAATCGTAATTAAAACTGCCCAAATCTGGGTTGCCTAAAGCGAGAACTTTAATCGGCCCGGATTTTTTTTCGTATTTTCTTGCAAAGGTATATTTTAAAACCGAGGCGCTTGGAGAATAAAATAAGGGGTGTTTTTCAAACAAGTAACCGTTTGGTCCTTTTAATGAGGAAAAGGAAACATAATGGAGAATTCCATTAGGTATAATTCCTAGCGTTCTTTGGGCATTAATCCACGGTTCGATTGGTTTTATTACAAGTTCGTAAAGTTTCTCAGACTGCTTATCCAATGGCGCTAGATTCTGCATCCGATCTCGATAATCTCTTACCAGTTTTTCTAATTCTTTTTCTTCTACAGAAACCCTCGAGGCTTTCAAATTGTCTTTGGAAACCACCCAAATAATCAACTCTTTTGGAGTTGTTAAGTATTCAACCAGTGCTATGTTTGGTTCCAACATTTTTTGGATTTCTGGAACATTGAGGGTTTCTACCGTAACAAAGCTGGACAATTGAGGGCTTTGGTTCTTAACTTGTATCAAGATTTGTTGATAATTATTTCTGGCGATTACTAAATCTTTTAGCAAACGATTTCGTTTGTCTTCCTCTTCTGTCTTGCCCAGTGTTTCTTCTATTTTTCTTATTTGATTTTTTTGTCCTGTTAACGAGTCGTAAAGTTTTTGGCTTACATCGTCTTTAAGACTTACTTTTTGGTTCCCTAATAAATCGATAAAACTTCTGGACTTAGCTTTTTCTGCGTATGAAAACGCTTCTTCAGTTTTGTTTTGATCTAGCAGAAGTAATACGAGTTCTTTAAAAACATCTTGTTTATCCGTAAGAAAACCATTTTGAAATTCTTCTATTTTAATTGCCGCTCGCATTCCTTCTACAATTTCGGCGGCTTTTTTGTATGCTTCCGTTGCCAAGTTTAGGTTTCCTTTAATAGCGAGGCATTTTCCGTTACCTTTAAGAGCTCGCCAATGAACTTCAGAAATTTTTAACTTTCCCGCTAAAGCCTCAGTTTCCTTAAAAGCGGATATAGCTTTTGAGCAGTTTTTTCTTTTCATGGCGAGATTTCCCATTTCCAACATAGATTTGACCAAATTTGTTTGATTACCAATCTCGCGACTTAAAGCCACTGCTTTTTCAATATGGACCGAGGCAGAATCTAATTGGTTTAATCGAAGATAACTCATACCCAAATTTCTGTGGGTATATCCCTGCCCCCATTTAGACTTTAATTCTTGGTCTTTTTTTAAAGCTTTTTGAAAAAATTCTATCGATTTTTCGTATTTTTTATCTTTGCGGTAAACCAAGCCGATATTGTTATACGCTGTAGCAATATCCAGTGGCGATTCGATTTCTGTGGCAAGTTTAAGGCTTTTGTTTAGATTCCCAAGAGCTTGAGAAGAATTGTTTAGGGTCCAATAGATTAATCCCAAAGTATTATAAATAAAGGCTTTTTGGCGTTTATCGACGATTTCTTCGGCAATAGCTAATGCTTTTCCTTGGGATTTAAACGCTTGCTGATAGTTTCCCTGAAACCAATGACTATTAGCTTGATATAAAAACGCTTTGGATAGTCCTGGTTTCATATCTATTTCTTTTGCCAGGTTTTGTGCTTCACGATAGAGATTTAACGCGACGTCAAAATCGCCTTGTTTTTCGGAAACTAAACCAAGTTCTAAAAGCGTTTCAACCATTTGGTCTAGTTGTTCAATTTCTTTAAATAAATCGTAAGCTTGTTGGAAGTAAGCTTTTGCTTGATCGTAACTGCTCAATCTTAGATAGAAAATACGGCCAATTCTTCTTAATTCACGACCACGATTTAAATCTTCGCCAATTTCTTCGCTGATTTTTAAAGACGAATTAAAAGCTTGGAGGGCTTTGTCATAGTCCAATGCGTTTTCTTCGATAATGCCTAATGCGCTATAACTTTCCGCCAGTTTATCGAGGATTTCATTCTCTTTATAAATCTTTAAAGATTGCTGTAAGTATTTTACAGCTTGGCCATAGTTTTCGGCGCGTGAGTGCAAAATTCCTAAAAAATAAATCGCTTCGGCAAAGGGTTCGGGGTCTTCTCGGCGTTCCATCATTTTTGCTAGATCGTTTTGGTACTTAATGGCTTTTTGATAATCGCCTTGGTTATAAGCCGCAAGAGCAAGAGTTTTTCGAATTTGTTCTTCCGTGTTTTTATTTTCTAAAAAAGAAATAAGGGCAAGAGCTTTTTCGAAATACCCGATTGAGTTATCCCAATTTTTTTGTTTAAAAGCTTGAAGTCCTTTTTGAACATTTGCATCAAAATTTATTTTTGCAAATTCCTTTTTTTCGTCTTCTTCCATTCCGGGAAAACCATAAAATCGATACCCAGCCCAATCCAATGAATTCGGGAATTGTTTTGCAGATTCTAATTGAGCCAGACGCAAAGCTTCAGAGGGATTTCCATCGCGTATTTTTTTTAGGAACGATTTAAAAAGATTTTTTTGGGCCGGTGTATCATTTTTAGTCCAATTTAATAAAACTCCAGGAAATCCCGCGAATGTTAGAGCTTCTGTAAAAAAAGCGGATGGAGATAAATCGTTTCCTCGTTCGTAATCCGATCTTATATTTTGAAGAGCAATTAAATGGCCGGATAGCGGTTCTTTAAAAAATTCTTCTGGGCTCCATCGATCAAACCTTCTTGGATTATTAGAAATTCCAATGTATGAGTCCCATAATTTTCGTCCATTCAAAACAGTTCTATTTTCAATATTTATTAACCCAAAGTTTTTTCGCAGATCTGGAAAGGCGTCTATTTCTTTAGTTTGGCTGTTTAAGTTTTTGATAGTAGAAAAATTACCTTCTAGACCTTCGATCGCTTTAGATGGATTGCCTACATTTAATAAACGAGCGTTGTATAAATTTCGTTTTTCTTTGGAAAATACTAAATGGGAAAATGAAGATATATAAGTTATTGGAAGCGACTCAAGAATAGGTTTGCCGTTTATTTTCATAGCGGCCCATGGCAAAAATTCAAGAGGTCCATTTGCCAGTATGTATAGATCCTTTGAGTTTTTGACGAAGTCCCTGATAGGCTCTGTTAGCGACCTGCTAAGTAAGTCGATGTCCGATAAAGAATAGTTACCTGGGTTGGCGGCATATTTTGAAAAGATTCTAGTTAAATCTGAAGTAGCGTTAACTTCGCCAGCTTTAATATTTTTTGCGTCTAAAACCCAGATAAATATTTTTTCGCCGATCCATTCATATTTTAAGATAGTTCCTTCTTTTTTTATTGAGCTACGGATTTCGTCTATGCCGGGAACAAACGGAGAATAAAGCGCCGCTAGTTCTTTGTCGTCTTCTTTTGCTAAAGCGATAAACTCTTCTTGTTCTTCTAAAATGGACTCCACGTCTTCTTCCGAAGTTCCTTCAACCGCTTTTCTTAAACGATTGGGAAACGCTTTAAATTCGTCGCGATACATCTGACGATTTTCATCGGAAAAATTTAATGGAATAATTTGGCGGTTAGCTATAGTTAATTGTCGGCTGCCTTTTTCTGAAAAGAATAATGCCTCCGCAAATCGTTTTTTTTCAAAGTAAGCTGTTGTGATATCCCTATAGAGTTGAGCCAACATGGTTATGCCATCATCCTTAAGAGGAGAAAACCCATATGGAATTTTAGAAAAGAGTTTTTCTGATTCTAAAAGAAGATTTAACTTTTCTTTCGAGGATGCCGCTTGTAAAGCTTTCAAATAGCGGTGTTGCCATCGCGTTGAAAACGCTGGGTCAGGAGTAATTTTACTCGAATTATTTTTTTTTCTGGAATTTTCCCAATTGTTGGCTAGTTTCAGGTTTTGTTTCAGCGCCGCCAGCATTTGTTTTTTTTGTGGAACGTCTTTTGCCGCTTCAAGATTTTTAATAGCGTTTTTAAAATTTTGAGCGGCTAAACTAAGATTGTCGACGTCGTTCTTTAAGTTGTTAAGACTTGCGAGGAAAGATAGATTGTCGTTTTTTTCGTTAGTCGGTTTCTTAGAATCCGATAATCTAAGAGTTTTGTAGTATTTAAAAATTCCAATATAGTTTTGTAAATAAGCTTGATATTCAGGGTTTGGATATTCTTTGAATTCGGCGAGCCAATTTGAAGTTTCTGTGAGTAGCGAAATTATTTCTTCTATTTCTTTAGATGGTTGAGCGGTAGGTCGATTTTCTAGTTTTGCCAGCAACAATTTGCCCAGATTGGTAGCATTTACTGCTGTTCCGTGCCTATTTTTTAATGATTTGCTTAACCGATAGGAGCTTTTAAAAAAACGGCCAGCGGCTTCGTAATCCCCTTTGAGATAATTGAAATTGCCAATTTGATTTTGAAGTAGGGCTTTTTCCAATAAAATTGGCACATTTTTTTCTATATCTAATTTCTCGGGAATTAGGGCTAATTTTTTTTCGAAATATTCTGTGGCACGCCCGTATTCCTTAAAATCTCCGTATATCTTTCCTACGTAGTGAAAAATTAATTTTTGTTCTCCTACTTTATCAAAACCAGAAGCGGCTGCCGAGGCGTTTTGATCTAAAGGGGTTTCGATCTGAATGTTTAATAAACCTGATTGATCTTTCTTTTTTTGGATAACCCCAAACTTTTCAATTTTTTCTATCGCCTCAAAATAATTATTTAGCGCTTGAGTTAATTGTCCTGATTTTTTTGTTTTTTCTTTTTTATTTAACCAAAAGAGATTATTTGCAATATTGCGTAATGAACGCGAAAGGGAAGAGGTATTGCCTGAAGCTCGATTTATTTCCATTGCTTCCGCAAAATGGTTAACGGCTTCCGAGTTATTTTTTAAATCTTGGTAGGCTAAAGCAATACGATCATTTAGCTCTGCCATTCTAGATTGGTCTTTTTTCTTCGAAAATATTTTTAAAGAATTTTTAAGAGATTTAATCGCTTCATTTGAAAATCCCGATTTAAAAGCGCTTTCCCCGTACCTTGAGTAATAGATAGCTTCCCGTGTTTCGTCTAAAAAACTTAACCCAGATTTTTCGCGTTTTTTGTAATAACGAAATGCAGCGGAAAAATTATTTAGTAGAAAATTTCCATTCCCTAAATTTAATAATAAATCCGCTTCGTTTCTTGGAGATTCATTGGAGTTGGTTAGAGAAAGAGCCGTTTGGTATTCTTGTAGAGCTCTTTCTAGATAATCGGATCGTTTTAGAATCGACTCCATTTGTTCGTAAACATAGCCTAAAGTTTGGTGAAAAAATAATTGTTGGGAGTCGATTCGAATCGCTTCTCGAATTTCTTTCTCGGCCAAATCAAAATCTGGATTTTTTAGATAGGTGTGCGCTAATCCAAAGGCATAACGGTTTGGAGCGAAGCCAGGATTTTTATCTATTCGGTTTTTATAAAATAAGATAGCGTCATTTATTTTTCCTAAAGCCGCTTTTGCTTGGATAAACCCTCGGTGTCCTTCTACTATTTCAGGAGAAAATTGGATTAAATTTAAATATGTTTTTACTGCAAGTTTTACTTCGCCAACTTTTAATTCCCACTCTCCTTTTTTTATAGATTTTCGGATATAGCCTTTTCGAGATTTTTGAACCGCTTCTTTTAAATCTTTAGAGTCGCCAGCTATTTGTTCGTATACTTTTAAGCTTTGTTCGAAATTTTCTTCATTTGCGTAAATATTGGCCAGAGCAAACAATGCGGCGTTTTTTGCCCTAATGGAGTTTGGAAATCGATCCACGGTGGCCTGATAGGCTTCTTTGGCCAATAAGTTTTCGTTTCCTAAGTTATAGAGCTCCCCAACGCGATTTTGAATGGCGGCTGCAAGGCGCGGTAATTTTTCGTATTGAATTGAAAGGTTTTGTAAATTTGAAGCCTTTTTTTCTAAAGTAGGTTGATTTTCATGGAGGGCAAAAATTTCTTTGGTTGCTTTGTTGGTCCAATACTCGACATCATAAAAATCTCGCACAACTTGAATAAAAGAATTTATAACTTTTCTATCGTCGCTTAAAGTTTTGTATATATCATTTTGAATAAATGCGGCTTCAGCGGCAATAGTTCTTTGTTCAGGATAGTCTTTAATTGTTTTTTTGTAGAATTTAAGGGCTTTATTAAATTCTTCAATTTTGAAAAAAAACCTTCCTTTTTCCAAAAGAACGCGAGCATTTATCCGACGTTCGTCTTTATATTTAGTTTTAATATTATTTAAATCGGCAAGAGTTTGGATTGCCTTTTTTCGATATTCGGACTTACCTTTGATTTTAAATTTTTCTGTTTGAAGTATAAGACTTTCAATCTCGGCTAATCCCCTATATAACGCGTTTTTTTGTTCGTTTTTGACAATTTTGGAGAATATTTTGTTGGCATAATCAACATGTCCTAAACTTAAATAACCCAGTCCCAGCAAGTATTTATTCCGAGCGCTTCCGCTTTCATTAGGAAATAAGGCCGTTAGGTTGTTGTAAGTCATTAAGCAGGAATAAGAGGTTTGATCTGTTTTCGGGCAAAGGTCCGCAGTAATTTGTAGAGCTTGGCCATAATCGTTGGGAAAAGGTATCAATCCTTTTGTTGGAATTTTCCAAATATCTATGTCTTTTTTTCGATCGGAGGTAATGTATAAACCGTTTGCAGAAGCGTGGGGGAAAAGATCGTATGCAGAACTATCGGTTAATTGAATTGGTAATTTTGAGGGTGGAAATGAGATTGACCATATATTGGATCTATCTTCAATGGTTATGGCGCCATCACGGTTTGTATCGTCGCGATAACGTGTAAAGTATATTTCTTTTCCATCAAGAGACCAATTTGGCGAAACGTCTATGTCTGTACCCTTTGTAATTTGGGTTAAAGCTTTTGTATTTAAATCTTTAACCCAAATGGAAGGGTTTATTCCTTTTTTCTGAGAAACAAATGCCAAATAGCGACCATTTTGGGAAACAGCAGGATTAACCCCTTGAATATTATCTAATACCGTTTCGACTTTTGTATCAATTCCGATTTTTTTAATTTGAGTTTTAAATGACCCTGAATTTTTATAGGAAATATAAATATGCTTTCCATCAGCCGACCAAGTTGGATTCTTGTCTTGGGTTTTGCCATCGGTTAATCTTCGAGCGTTATCGATACCTTTTTTTTGAGCGGCAAATTTTAGGGGAAGAATATAAAGATCCCCTTTGGGATCGGAACGGTTGGAGATGAAGGCAAGCCATTCTCCGTTAGGACTTATTGCGGGAGAATTATCTTCTGAGTTATGAAAAGTCAATTGCCGGTCAGGTGGAGGAGCTGGCTCCAATTTTTTTAACCAAAGGTCAAGATTGCCAGATTTTTCCGATACGTAAACGAGGTTTTTTTCATCCCGGGAAATAGCGGCTGCAAAGTCCTCTCCAGGGTTGGAGACTATTTGTATAGCTTTATCATTGATATCATTGGCAATAGCCCACTCAGGACAAAAGTTTACCCAAAAAAGGATCAGAAAAACGACTAATATTAAATTTTTAGCTTTAAATTGTTTCATCTTCCTTTTTAAATCTCCCATTCATTAAATACTGGCAATGTTTTCTTTCAATTATAACGGAATCTTAAGGTATGAGATGGGTTAATTATTGTGATGATAAATTGAACCCGATCATTTACAACAAACATTTGCTTGTAAAAGTGAGGAAAATGTTTTAAAAGGATCGTTTACGCATAAAATTCGGTCAGAAAGTTTCAAATAATAGATTGCGATTTAGGTCGAGGAATAATGACAGCCAACATAAATTTTGCCGATATGAATTGGTGGGTATTGACCCCAGAATTGGTTCTTTTAGCGACAGCTTTTAGTCTATTGATATTAGGGCTAAAAAAGGAGTTTGACTCTAACGACTTTTTGTCAAAAGCGTCGTTGATTGGGGTCGGGATTTCTTTGATAGTATCCCTGATGTTATGGGGAGATGCTCCTTCAGTACTTAATAATGAGAATCCTTCGATATTTAGTTCGGCTTTGATAAATGATAGGTTTTCTCAGACGTTCAATATTATATTTCTATTGATGTCGCTTTTTGCGATTTTTGCTACATTTCGTTTTCCTAAATCAGACCATGAAAATAAACCAGAATATTTTTCGTTAGTTTTACTAGCGGTTGTGGGAATGATGTTTTTAGCCAAATCGGGCACCATGATCGCGGCTTTTGTTTCTCTAGAATTATTTTCGATTGCGCTTTATATTCTATGTGGTTTCTCGGCGAAACACGGGACAGGAATTGAAGGTCCAGGGGATCATTCAGATTTGAGTTGGGATTGTAAAACTTCTCAGGAGTCTGCGGTTAAGTATTTTTTAACTGGAGCTTTTGCCTCCGCAATCCTCATATATGGAATGGCGTTGATATATGCAGGTACTGGCACAACTGAAATTCAAAAACTTGGCGAGGAAATTCATAATAACCCCTATAGTAATAATTTATTGGTCTATATGGGAATCGCTCTTTTATTTGCAGGTTTGGGTTTCAAGGTTTCGTTAGTGCCCTTTCATTCTTGGACCCCTGACGTTTATCAAGGAGCTCCAACTCCGATTACAGGTTTTATGTCCGTAGCGACGAAAGCCGCCGCGTTTGCTTTTTTAGCCCGAATTTTTTATGGGGCTTTACCGGAATTACAAAGTGTTTGGATGCCTTTTCTGTTTGGAATTTCCGTTGTTACTATGATAGTGGGAAACACGGCGGCTATTTTTCAAACGGACGTTAAACGCATGCTGGCCTATTCTGGTATTGCGCATGCTGGTTATTTGTTAATTGGTATAGTGGCCAACAACCAAGAAGGCATGGCTAGCGTTATTTTTTACCTTGGAATTTACTTGTGCATGAATTTGGGCGCTTTTGCTATTGTCTACCTTTTAGAAGGCGAAGGCGAGGAAGCAAATTCCATTAACCGATTTAAAGGTCTTTCAAAGCGGAATCCTTATCTTGCTTTTGCGATGGCTTTGTTTATGGCTTCCCTTGCGGGGTTTCCGCCAACCGCAGGGTTTTTTGCTAAGTTTTATTTGTTTATTTCCGCTATTAAAGAGGGATACGAACTATTAGCGATTTTGGCTGTAGTGGCTAGTATGATTTCTGTATATTTTTACTTGAGAATCATCGTTTTAATGTACTTTCGAGAAAACTCAGAAGATGATTCTATTGAGATCTCTAAAGGAATGGGCGCTTTAATTGCTTTTAGTTCAACAGCTATAGTTATGGTTGGTATTTTCCCTTCCGGTTTCATGCAACTGGCCCTTTCATCGATTCCTTTTTAAGCGGTGTTCAATAAACACTATAAGTAGAAAGTTTTGAAAAAATTATATTTAAGTAATTTTCTTAATTTTTTCAATATAAGAAAAACTACCTGATTCTCTTCTCTTTTCCTTTCATAAAAACCACCTCTAAAGTTTCTGGATTGTCTATAATGTTTTTTCCAGCATCCTTTTTCTATTCTTTAAAAGGGAAGGTTGAAAAAATATAGACTTAAAAAAATTCCTAAAAGTATGAGAAGCGTAATTTTTTCCATTTTAATTTTCGTTCTTATTTCAGGTTGCGATGACGAACCTGAAACTCCAGAACAACAAATAGCTAGATATTCCTCTTATGTAAGAAAAGATGAAGGCGACTACGAGTCTTATTACAAATTGGGGATGTTGTACATGAATCTAAAACAGTACGATAAAGCCGCTGAAAGCTTTAGGAACGTGGTACGCAAAAAAAAGAGTTATCTTGATACAGTAGCTAAATATGGTTTAGCCTTTTATTATTTGGGAAAATACGATAAGGCCGAAAGCCAGCTGAAAAAGGCGGTAGCCCTTAATCCAAAAGACGTTGAATCCATATCGGTTTTTGCAACTGTAGCGTTAAAAAAAGGTAATTTTAGAAAAGCCGTTTCTTTATTTAATATGGCTCTAAAAAGAGATCCGAAACATCCTGACTCTAACAACGGACTTGCTTTAGCTTATGATGGGCAAGGTCAGACTCAAAAAGCTATTAAAATTTGGGAAGAATATATTAAAAACGATCCAAATTTTATCGAAGCTAGAAACAATTTAGGGGTTGCCTATCAAAAGATTGGAAAATTAGAGGAAGCATTAGATCAGTTTGACGAAATATTAAAGATCCAGCCGGATTACTACAACGGAATAGTTAATAAAGCTGTTGTACTATCGAAAATGGAAAAATATGATAAGGCCATAACTGTTTTAAGAGCGGCCTTGCAAGTTGAGTATGAAGTTTCCAAACCCCATGCGGTTTTAGGTTGGATTTATGAGAAAAAGGGTGATTACAGAAGCGCAATGGATTCTTTAAAGGAAGCCGTGCGTTTAAACCCAAAAGACGAAAAAAGTTATCAAGCTTTAGGTAAAGTTTATGCGGAACTTAAAAAGTTTTCTCTTGCGATTGCGGCTTATAAAAAGGTAATCGGTATGAACCCAAGGAATAAATTTGCCTATTTTAGTTTGGGTAAACTCTATCATGTAAAGCAGGATGGAAATAGCGCAGTATTGAATTCTATTTGGGCTGAAAAATTGTTTCGAGAGGCAAAACAAAAAGATATTGCCGATAAAGCGGCTGCAAATCTAAAAGAATACTACAAAATATATAAGCTTAAACCTGAGACTTTTGAGGCGATCTTTAAAGGAAAAACGCTTCCTACGTCTTCGTCTGGGCCTGCCAATATTGCTACACGATAAAAGATTTTTATTTTTCTAAAAGAAATGTGACAGGACCGTCGTTTTGGATATCGACAAGCATTTCGGCGGCAAAAACGCCCGTTTGAACTTTAACGCCGGTTAGGCAAAGTCGTTCTACGAAAAAATTATATAAATTTTCGGCATCTTTTGGGTGAGCGGCGTTATCGAAACCTGGCCTACGGCCTTTTGAACAATTCCCGGCTAAAGTAAATTGGGAAACGGCAAGGATCTCTCCTTTAATATCTAAACAGGATTTATTCATTTTTCCGTTTTCATCGCCAAAAATACGTAAATTGGTAATTTTATCGACAAGGAAAACAGCTTGGTTTTCCGTATCGCCTTTTTCAATTCCAATCAAAACGGTCAATCCTTGACCAATTTTGGCAATTTTTTCGCCGTTTATGGCTACAGAAGAAGATAAAACTCTTTGAACGACTAGTTTCACTCAGAGATCCTTATCGAGCCCTAAACATACGAGCGTTGGTTCCGCCTGGGCCTACTTTTGCTTTTACGAGTTTATAGCACTTAGGGCAACGTCCTTCGTAGGCATTTTTATCCTTATTTAGGTAAATTCTTTGGTAAACGTTACAGCATTCAAACATGACGCCGAGGAATTTTTTCGGCTCCATTATTACACTCCCATTAAATGGATGAATACATTTCTAGATCGCGGTCTATTGTCAAAATCACACAAAACGATTTGTTGCCAAGTTCCTAGAGGTAAAGCCTTATTGTTAAAGGGGATTGTTAAAGAAGCTCCCATCAATGCAGCGCGAACATGTGAAAAACCATTACCGTCTCCCCATCGTGCGTCGTGTTCATAATGTAAATTTATTGGAGCCAACCTGTCGATTGCTTTTTGTAAATCCTCTATCGCTCCCGATTCGTATTCAATAGTTGTGATTCCCGCCGTAGACCCTGGAATAAAAACCGTTACTGTTCCCTCGTTTAAATCAGATTTAGCGGTTATATCCGCTATAGGCTGCGTAATATCTATAATATCCGCAAAACCTTTTGTTTCGACGGAAACGGATTCGGTCTTAATATTTAAAGTCATATTGTTGTATTGCTGGAATTGAACCAAAAAATTATTTTAATTTTTTTTGGCCAATCGATTAGGAATCTCTCACTTTGTAGCGCTATTTTTATTTTACTATTGTTGTTTTGGATGGCAAGTCCCTCATGGCAAAAACGATTGATTAGGTTAAATATTTTTTATCTTTTCTAGTTTTTATTGGGTGGATTAAATTATTTTGCAAAATTGGGGTAATCAATATTCTTGAATTTTATAGGTTCGTACGACATCATTGATGCGGAAAATTTTTTAATACATTAAATGGCGTAATGACCTTAATAAGTTACCGAATAAGTATATTCTAATTAAATATGAAAATTCGTTATCGTTTTGAAATTTTAATATGTCTGGTTTTAGCGCTGGCGGTTTCCGTTATTTATGGACAGACAATTAATCATGAATTCATCAATTTTGACGACGATGTTTATATTTATCAAAATATCCATGTCAAAGACGGATTGACTAAAGAAAATATCAAATGGGCTTTTACGGATGTTTATGGCGGAAATTGGCATCCCTTGACGTGGTTATCTCACATGTTGGATATCCAATTATTTGGATTGAATTCAGGAGCTCATCATTTAGTCAATGCAAGTCTACATTTGGTTAACGGGTGGTTATTATTTTTTATTTTATACCGTTCTACCGGTTGTATTTGGAAAAGCGCTTTTGTCGCTGTTTTTTTCGCAGTGCATCCATTACGTGTAGAATCCGTTGCTTGGGCTGCAGAACGTAAAGATGTTTTGTCGGCGTTTTTTGGGTTTTTGACTATTTTTGCGTACCTTTTATATGTCGAAAAGCCAGGGCCAACGCGTTATTTGTGTGTTGTGTATTTGTTTATTTTAGGATTGTTGGCTAAGCCTATGTTAGTTACATTGCCTTTTTTGTTATTAGCTTTGGATTATTGGCCGCTTCAAAGATTATTTAATAAAACCAATCAAACGGCAAATTTTTCTAATTTGCAAAATAAGATTTTTGAAAAACTCCCTTTATTCGCTTTAGTTGGTTTTTCTTCCTGGTTGACAATTAGGGCTCAGTCTATTGGTTCTTCGATTAAATCGCTAGATGATTTTCCTCTATGGGTTCGCGCTTCGAACGCTTTGGAATCTTATCTGGGTTATCTTGGTAAAATTTTATGGCCTCAGGATTTAATACTTTTTTACTCACATCCTCAAGAAACAATTACCTGGGTGGGTGGATTAGTAGGTTTGTTTTTATTGACCTCTCTAACCGGAATGTTATTTTATTTTAAAGACCGTTTTCCTTTTGGATTAATGGGATGGATTTGGTTTTTAATATCATTAATTCCGGTCATTGGTTTGGTTCAAGTAGGCCACCAATCCATGGCTGATCGTTATACATATATTCCATCAATAGGGATTTCTTTATCAATTGTTTGGGGATGTGGAAGATTTATTGAAAAACGATGGCGAAAGTTAGGAGTTATTTTTGGCAGCGTTATTTTTGTTGTTTTAACTTATTTAGCTTGGGTTCAAGCGGGAAAATGGAAGAATAACGAGTCCATTTATCAATATGTTTTAGAAATCGATCCAGATAACAAATTAGCTCTTCATAATTATGCGGTAGATATTAATCAAAAAGCGAAAAAATTAGTTCGAGAAAGAAATTTTGAAGAAGCATATATTAAGTGGAACCAAGCTATCAAATTGGATCCTCAATTTGCGGCCTTAAAAGTTGATTTGGGAAACGCTTTGGCGGCTCAAGGAAAGCTTGAAAAAGCGGAAGAGCAATATAGGTTCGCTTTAAAAATTCAACCCGAAGACGCTCTGACTTTGGCAAATTTAGGTTCGGTACTGATTAGAAAAGGAAAAATCGAAGAAGCGATGGAAAAATTTGATCATGCTTTAAATATTAAACCTAATTTTTTCGAAGCGTTATTATTCAAAGCTGGAGCTTTAACTATAAAAAAAAATTATTTAGGCGCTATCGACCAGTATAAACAAGCGTTGGCTCTAAATTCCAATCGACCAGAAATTTATAATAATTTGGGCGGTATTTTATTATCTGTAGGAAAAATTTCAGAAGCGATTAACGCGTTTCAAAATGCGATAAAAAAGGCTCCTCGCCAGCCTGGATTTATTTTTAATTTGGGGCGTGCCTATTGGATGGATGGGAAAAAAGATGAGGCTATTCGTATTTGGAAAAACGTTCTAAAACTTAGACCAGATTATGGACCTGCGAAATTGGCTCTGATTAAGGCAAATGGCAAAGAAAACTAACACCTTTGGGTCTTTTTGAAGATATGATTAAAGCGCAAATTTTTTGGGTCGTAATAAATGGCATTTTAATTTTCTCGCAAGGGGATTCAGTTTTTGCTAAGACTGTAGATTCATATTATCCCGACGGAAAAATTAGCTCAAAAGTAGAATATAACGAAGTGGGATTACCGCATGGTATTTCCCTTAGTTTTGCCCCGGATGGAACTTTAATATCTGAAAAAAGATATGAAGATGGCAGGTTGCAGGGGATTAGTAAATTGTATTATCCTAGCGGAAAAATAATGACTGAGTGGGCCTATAAGGATGAAAAAAGAGATGGTATCGCATTAGGTTTTTACGAAAACGGTAAATTGAAAGATAAAGGATATTATAAAAACGATAAACTTGATGGGATGGTTTTAAAATATCGAAAAAATGGGGTTTTAAAAACTAAAATGCATTTTGAAGAAGATCGACCCCATGGAGTGGCAGAAACTTACGACTCAAATGGATTGCTTGAACATGAATACACTTATTCTAAAGGGCAATTAATTCTTCGAAAAACGTTTGACCCAAAAGGTAAATTAATTCGAACTCAGGAATATAAACCGCAGATGATTTCACCATATTGATAAAAATCTTGTTTAATTTCACTTTAATGGGAAAAGTCTATTAGAGACTTTCCTCAATAGTACAAAGAGGAGAATCATGTCGCAGATTTACAATGTGCTCATTGTTGCAGAATTTAAGGATATTTCAGAAAAAGCTTTAAATGGTATCGCCCTTAGGTTAGAAGAACATGGGTTGGAAAGAATTCCAACTCTCACAACGGCTTGGGAATATTCTACAGAAGCAGAAGACGAGGCTGAAGCAAAAGATAGATGTCTTCAAGAGTTTGTTAATGTTTGCCGAACTTCCCCCTCGGAATGCGCTATGGTGGTCCACGCAGGAACTTCGCAAATTATTCGTAGGCGAAAGAAATTTGAGTCTTAAATAGAGGAAGGTATTTGCCTATTTTAATAGGGAAATAGCCATAATTCAAAAAGCGAGGTCTTTCGACGTACTTTTGATAATGCAAAGAGAATTTTGCAGAACGTTTTGTACGATTAATAATTTGGAATGAAATCTCCCCCAAATTGATTGCTTATAATGGCTAGATGAAAACCCTCTTCCGTTTTAAACGGGCCAAAAGCTTTGTCTTTAACCATGGAGCCATCCGCTATTTTTTCTCGGATAATTTTCTCCAATTCTTGATTTTTAAAGGTAGGGGCGTAATTGAGCTTTCTGGGATCGTCAGAACTCAATTCTAACCAACCTAAATTTCCCCCATCCTCTTTAGAAGGGCATAAACTATATTTTTCCGCCAATGACATCATTTTTTGAACTTTCCCTTTATGGGTTTTAATGGTGTCGAAAAATTCTATTAATAAGTTAGCAATTTCTTCTTTGTCGACTACCACATGTCTTATTTGAACTCGATGCGAATAACCTACCATTTTATATTTACCTATTATCAATTAATATTTTTTTAAGATCGTGATGGACTATTAAAAATATTTCTTGAAGCAATACACATTAAATAATGGATGCTTCTTGAAAATCTGAAAAACCTTAATTAGAGAAATTTTTAAATTTGTTTGTAACGGAAATTCTATCTTGGAGAGAAAGTTTTGTCAAAAACATTGCCGCCTATTATTTTAGCGTCCCAATCTCCTCGGAGACGTGAGTTGTTAAAAACTTTAACGAGTTATTTTGAGGTAATAGTTAGTCATGCGGAAGAAGTAATTGATCGCGAAATATCTCCAATAGAGAATGTTAGAGATTTGGCGAAAAAAAAGATGGAATGGGTTGCTGAAAAGTATCCAAACCGATTTGTTATTGGAGCGGATACAATTGTCGCTTTGGGAGATGAGATATTAGGTAAACCCCAGGATCAAGAAGACGCCTGCCGGATTTTGCAATTTCTTTCAGGCAAGCTTCATCAGGTAATTACGGGAGTCGCTGCCTTAGGTCCTGGAATTGATGATTTTGTTCAGGAAGAAATTTCTACCGTTCAATTTAAAACTTTAACTAACGATCAGATAAAAGACTATGTCGCCAGTGGGGAGTCAATGGATAAAGCCGGCGCATATGCTATTCAGGGCAAGGGATCTGGACTAATTGAGTTTCATGAAGGTTCTCGCTCCAATATTGTGGGTTTTCCTCTAGAGATTGTAAAACCTCTATTAATTCGTGCCGGTTATTTAACTTGAACGAATTCTATTTATGAATTTTAATAAGGTATCATTTTGTTTAACTCTTGACTTTTAGATATGGATCTTATTGAAAAAAAAGGCTCTGCTTGCGAATTTAATTGACAGTGGTTGGTAACTCGTGGAATATATGAAAATTATTACCTTTGAATTCGGGTTTCTTACTTGGAAGTGGAAACCAGTAAATTTTGAGGATAAAATCAATGGAATTCCATGGCAATTGCAATAAATGCAAAGCCCCCGTTTTTCTAAATAAGACAACCGATTTATACGGTAATTCGGTTTTGACTTTGAATTGTTGGAACGGTCATTATAAATGGATTCATATTGAAGACATTGAAGAGATAGAAGCTATCCAAGCCAAAATATCTCCTGAGAAAACCCCAGTGACTTATATTGGATTTTTCGATCTTTCATGAGAAATTCCTTTTGTTTTTTTCTTCTTAATTTTTTACTCTCCCGTTTATTTTTCCTCTGCGTTACTAATCCTGTTTTTGCCCAAACCCAGCCTCAGACCCCTGAAGGGATGGTTTATATTCCCGAGGGTTATTTTGAAATGGGTTCTTCTACAGCCGGTTCCGAAGACGAAGGTCCAAGCCATTTTGTTTATACTTCGAGTTATTACATTGACCGGTTTGAAGTGAGTAATTCTGATTATGAGAAATTTATGCTTTCGACAGGTCATCCTCAGCCAAAATATTGGGAAGACGCGCGTTTAAACGATCCTAATAGCCCCGTAGTTGGAGTTAGTTGGTCTGACGCTATGTCCTATGCCCGCTGGTTGAAGAGAAGATTACCCACTGAAGCGGAATGGGAAAAAGCGGCTCGGGGAACTGATGGAAGATTATTTCCTTGGGGGGGTAAATGGGATAAAGGGTTCTTTTTTTATTTTGTTAATATTTACGGAGAAAGCGACAATTATTCCTTCACAGCGCCTGTGGATTATTATAAATCTGGGATGAGTCCCTTTGGCGTTTTTAATATGGCTGGAAATGTTTGGGAATGGTGTCAAGATTGGTACCAAAAAGAATATTATCGATATAGTCCCGAAAGAAACCCTGATGGTCCCCAGACCGGACGAAAAAAGGTTTTGCGAGGCGGTTCCTGGGCCAACGAAATTGAAGGAGTGCGGGTAACCCGTAGAGCTCGTAACCATCCTTCCATGAAAAATGAGATTTATGGTTTTCGCACTGTTCTTCCCATCCAATGACGGCTGAAAAACCAAACGTTTTAACTATCGTATCTTGGTCTTTTTACGATTTTGCCAATACGATTTTTTCAATGAATGTCATTTCTCTTTATTTTGCCTTGTGGGTGACGGTTGATAAAGGGAGCCCTGATATTCTTTATAGCTTTGTGTTATCCGGTTCAATGTTTGCCGTCGCATTGAGCGTTCCAATCTTTGGAGCTATTTCTGATCAAACAGGTCAACGCCGGGGTCCGTTATCAGCTTTAACTCTGATTTGTGTAATTGCTACCTTCGCGATAGGTTTTTTTGATCAATTGGCGATAGGGCTTTTGTGTTTTTTTTTGGCAAACTATTGTTATCAATCGGCTATGGTTTTTTATAATGGAATGTTGCCGCAAATATCTAAGGGAGCAAATGTTGGCTTAATTTCAGGATATGGCGTTGCCCTTGGATATTTGGGTTCGATAGTGGGTTTATTAGCCGTTAAACCTTTTGTTGAAGAAGGAGGCAGATTAGCCGCTTTTATACCGACTGCGTTGATTTTCTTTGTTTTTGCTTTACCTTGTTTGATTTTTGTAAAAGATCCGGTTTCAGAAAACGTTTCTAAAATTAAATTTACCGAAACATTCCAAATTTTAAAAAAAACCTACCAAGAAGCTTCTAAATATAAAAACTTAATTAGGTTTGTTGTAATTCATTTTTTAATATTGGACGTGGTTAATACCATAATCGCTTTTATGTCAGTTTATGCAAATAAAGTAATTGGTTTTGACGACAATCAGATTAATACATTTATGATTATTGCAACTTTGGCGGCAATGGTGGGTTCCTTCGCCATAGGTTGGTTAGTAAAATTTAAAGGCAATCGATTAACCTATTGGTTTGTATTGGTTTTATGGGCTGTTGTTTTGCTAATTACGGCTATCAGCCAAACCGAAGCCATGTTTTGGGTAGTAGGGCCTCTTGCGGGTGTTGGTATGGGTGGCGTTTGGGTTGTCAGCCGGTCTTTTTTAGTAGAATTAGCTCCTAAAGAAAAATTAGGCGAGTTTTTTGGTTTATACGGTTTGGCTGGAAAAATGGCGTCTATTTTTGGGCCTCTGATTTGGGGATCGGTTGTTTGGATTTTTAATTCAACGGATTCGTTTAAATATCGAGCGGCTGTCTTTGTCCTTTTTTTAATTTCTTGCGTTGCAATTTTTTTCTATCGCAAATTGGAAAAAGATTTATAGATTAAAAATTGCTAAATTAAAAAAGAAACCATTAATGCGCAAAAACAAGATCGAACGAAAACCGGTTGACATTATTTCAACAGGAGATTAGGTTAAAATACAAAGGCTTCACAAAAAACAAGATGGTTTAGAATTTTCCATAAACTCCAAAGCGAGTAAAAATATGTTTTCCAGCAATTCTAAGAAATCGCTAATTTTTATTGTTAATATTTTTTGTTTTTTTGCTTGGATCGCTCAAGCGGGAGCCCATGCAGGGCATAGTCATGCTGAAGACGCTCCAAATATTAAGGTCCCAGCTGTTGTGGCCCGAGTGAATGGCAAAGATATTTCGAATCAGTATATTTGGGAAAAGCTGAAGCAGTATATACGTCATCAAAAAAGCAGAGGTCATAAAGTTACCCCCGATCAAGAAAAGGCGGAAGTCAAACGGTTGATTGATGACGAAATTGGGAGGGAGTTATTATTGCAACATGCGGGTTCTTTAGGAATTAAAGCAACCTCTGAACAATTAGAAAAAAAAATATATATGATTAGAGCTGATTTTAAATCGGATCTTCAATTTGAAATGGCTTTAAAAAGAAGAAAAATTACTGTAGAAGAGCTAAAAAATGAACTAAAGCCAGAAATATTAGTCGATGCGATTGTGGAAAGAGAAATTCTTCCCCATGTAAAATTAAACGCAGAAGAAATCAAGAGATTTTACGAAAAAAACAAGCGAATGTTTTGGGAAGAAGACAAAATGCGCGCAAGCGTTATTTTAAGAAAAATAGACATGAGTCAAGGCCCTCAAGCGGAAGAAAAAGCTAAAGTGGAACTGGAAAAAGTTTTGGAAGAAGTTCAGAAAGGAGTCGACTTTGCCGAAGCAGCCAAAAAACATTCTCAAGACAGCTTGAGTAAAAAAGGCGGGGATCTAGGTTTTTTTACCCGTAAGAAAATGTTACCGGCGTTTTCAGATAAAGCTTTTTCAATGGCAATAGGAGAGATTTCTTCTGTTTTTAAAACTCGCCATGGATTGCATATTCTAAAAGTAACGGATAAAAAACCGGGCGGTTATGTTTCTTTTGAAGTTGCCAAAGAAAATATTGAAAGAAAGATTAGGAAACAGAAATTAAAAAAGCAAACAGAAAAATATATCCATGATCTTCGGAGAAAGGCTGACGTAAAAATATATTTTTAAGAATATTATTGGGATTCTTAAGCGCTAAATTTATTTTTTGCCTTTAGGAGGTTCCAATACATTTAGTTTTCTTTTTACGATCTTTCCTTTATCCTTCTCAAAATCTACTTTAAGATAAACCATGTTGGGAAAAAGCTTGTGAACGAGCCCTTCTTTTTTCTTCCCCGCAAATTCAAATTTAATGGTGTCTCCTACTTTCATATGAATCCTCTCTTAAGTGATACGTCCAGACGAACTGGAAATTTTCTTGGATCTATCATTTCGTTAAGAAACCTGTAAGAGTAGTGGAATTTCATCCCTGAGTCAAATTAAATCCATTTTTAAAACGTTAAATTAATAAATGAAACTTTCGATTATTGTGCCTGTTTTTAATGAACAAGCCACCCTTGAAGATATAGTTCAAAAAATAAGAGAATCTCCTTTAGAAAAGGAAATCATTGCTGTTGATGATGGTTCTTCGGATAATTCAAGCAAAATTCTAGAAAAGATGAAGCAAGAATTTGGACTTGATTTCCAGTTTATTAAGCATGAAAAAAATAAAGGGAAAGGGGCGGCAATCCGGACAGGACTTGCGATGGCCTCTGGCGATCTTATTCTTATTCAAGACGCAGACCTTGAATACGATCCAAAGGAATATCCTCAATTGGTTAAACCTTTTTTAGATGATCCCAAAATTGAAGTTGTCTATGGCTCAAGAATATTATTGAAAGAAAATGCTAGGTCTTCTTTCGCGTTTTATTGGGGAGGAAGATTATTGAGTGGAGTAACAAATTTTTTGTATGGATCGCATATTACGGACGAACCGACTTGTTATAAAGTTTTTAAAATAGAGTTATTAAAAAGTCTAGATCTTTGTAGCGATGGATTTGAGTTTTGTCCCGAAGTTACAGCAAAGATTTTGCGTCGTAAAATTCCTATTCACGAAATCCCTATATCTTACCGACCACGATCCAAGGAAGAAGGGAAAAAAATTCAATGGAAAGATGGTTTTATTGCGATTTGGATATTAATTAAGTTCCGTTTTAAGCGGTTTTAAAAAATAAAAAAATACGCTTATTTGGAGTATCATTTTGATAATATAATGAGAAACTAATGAAAAACAAACCGTTACAACGTTTTTCACAAAAACTGTGAAAAACTTGTGGAAAAAATGCTTTCAAGGGGCGAAATACCTTGATAGATGGGCCTGTCTGGTAATTCGGTTAAAAAGTAGTCGATATTAAAATTTATTGAAAAATAATGAGTTATGATGTTTTTGGCTTTGCTATGGCTTAAAATATCGCAAGAGCACATTTTTTTCCCACAAGGGAAAAAAATTACCCTCTTTTTGGCCTTATTTTAGACATATTTATAGGCTTTTGGGGAATTTTGAAAATCATTATCAAATTTTAAGACGACTTTCAAAAAAAGTAAAAATAACTTTCAAATTTTTTTTCTAAAAATTATAAATCGGGAAATTTCTTATGGAAATTTGTCTCTTTTTGAAACTGGTTTCCAATGGTAAGGATAGTTTCTTCGTCAAAAGGGCGACCAATTACCTGCAAACCAATGGGTAAATTTGAGGAAGTAAATCCACATGGAATAGACATCCCAGGCAACCCTGCTAGGTTGACCGAAAGTGTGAAAATATCAGAAAGATACATTTGAAGGGGATCGTTTAATTTTTCATCCAGTTTAAAAGCTGGTACCGGAGAATTAGGCCCTGCAATAAAATCACATTTTTCAAAAGCTTTATCAAAATCTCTTTTTATTAAAGTTCTTACTTTTTGTCCCTTGATATAATACGCGTCATAGTAACCAGAGCTTAGCGCAAAAGCTCCTAATATAATTCTACGCTTTACCTCTTCTCCAAACCCTTCCTGGCGAGTATTAACATACATTTTATTCAAATCGCTAGAGTTTTCAGATCTGAATCCATATTTAACGCCGTCAAACCGTGATAGATTCGCGCTAGCTTCAGCGCAAGCTAATATATAATAAGTTGCGACTGCATATTGAGTGTGCGGCAATTCGATTTCAACAGGTTCGATTCCTAATTTTTCCAACACTTTGATAGAGTTTTGGATACTTTCTAAAACTTCTGGGTCTACACCGGATGAAAAGTATTCTTTTGGAAGCCCAACTCTTAAACCCTTTACGCTTTTTTCTAAACCTGCCATGAAATTTGGAACTGAAACGTTGGCAGAAGTCGAATCCATAGGGTCGTTACCGCAAATGATTCCGCTTAAATAAGCTGCATCGGCGACAGTTTTAGTTACGGGTCCAATTTGGTCAAAAGAGGAAGCAAAGGCTACCAATCCATAGCGAGAGACTCTCCCATAAGTGGGTTTTAAGCCTGTGACCCCACAGAAGCTGGCAGGTTGTCGGATGGACCCTCCTGTATCGCTGCCCAAGGCTGCTATACACTCGTTAGCTGCTACAGCCGCTGCAGAACCGCCACTGGAGCCTCCAGGGGTTCTAGATAAATCCCAAGGATTTGCAGTTGGATAAAAAGCAGACGCTTCCGTTGTGGAGCCCATGGCAAATTCGTCCATGTTAGTTTTTCCGACGATTACCGCCCCGGCTTCCTTTAATTTTTTAACAACTGTTGCGTCATAAGGCGAAACGAAGTTTTCTAAAATTTTGGAGCCGCAAGTTGTCCGAGATCCTTTGGTGCAGATGAGGTCTTTTAACGCAATGGGGATACCCAAAAGAGGCGCGTCGTCTCCAGAAGCGATACGTGTATCTGCCTCCTCGGCTTGCTTTAGGGCTGACTCTTTAGTCAAATGAATATAGGAGCGGACTTTATCTTCGACGTTATCAATTCGATTATAAATAGCTCCCAGTAGTTCACAGGCGGAGTATTTTTTATTTTTTAGATCTTCTTTAACCTGAAGAAGGGTTTTCCGGTGCATAGATTATGAGATGATTTGAGGGACTTCATAATGTCCCTTATCATTTCTTGGGGCCAAGGCTAAGTAGTCCGCATTTTCGTCTTTCGCCAAAGCTATGTCTTTTCGACAAACGTTACGAAGAGGCAAAACATGAGAAGTTGGTTCTACTTCAGAAGTGTCGATCTGGCTTAGAAGCTCGACGTACTCCAGAATTTGAGACAAATTACCTTCTAGTTTGGATTTCTCGGAATCGCTTAGATTAATCCGCGCCAATTTGGCAAGATTATCAATATCAAATTTTTTTTCCGTCATTGGGTGGGTATAAAAATAAGGATAAAGACAGTGGTTAACCAGCTTTGTCTTTTTTAGATTTTGATTTTTTTTCGATCATTTTTTGAACGTAAGCTCTTTTTGAAATTTTTCGGCTAAGCCTTTTAGATTTCTTTACGAGTTTTCTAATTTGCTCAACACCTTCGGTTTTCTTTTTAGCTTCCGCTAACTTTTCTTTAGTAGCTTTAACATATTCTTGTAATTTTTCAGTAGTGGCCATATGTGGTTGTCTCTATTTTTAATATTTAGGGAAACAAACCTTATATCAAATTCACGCTAAAATCTCAATCATTATTGCAGTTTTTTGAGCTTCTTTTACAATCTCTTGGCAGAATTTGCTTTTAGATTTTCGAATAGATGGTTTCTAGAATTACAAGGAAGCGTGAGATGAAGAAGTTTCCTTTTGTGAAAATAATAAATAGTGCAAACCAAACGCTGTTGGAATGAGATTGAATAACGCAATGGGCGCTCGGAATCTATAGATTCCATAAAGGAGTAAGCCCACTCCAATGGTTTGCAATAAAATTGAACCTACAATTAAAATTTTATTTTCTATCCTTATCTCTTTTTTAATAATTAAGGCAAAAAAACCAACCGCCATAAAAAAATAAAGATAAAACTCTATATTTGCCCCAAAAAATGATCCCTCCAAAAGATGCAATGGAGCAAAAAAATAAGGGCTAACATCCCAAAGAAAACCTTTAGTCTCGATTAAAAATTTATTAAATATAACTTTCGACGCTTTGAACGGTTTTTGGGAAAGTATTCCAATGTTATTCCATAAACTTTCTTTTGGTAAGAATCCTAATTCTTTTAGTTTTTGAGAAGAGTCCTGGTTAATGTAAGAATCCCAGATTTCGCTCTGAATACTTGTAGAGAAATCTCTACCAGTAGGGATCCAACCTTCATGATGTTTGTGATAGACGACATTTAAAGGAATTATGATGATTAAGGCGCCAATAAAAAAATAGGTAAACTGTTTTATTTTTATTTGGTCGGTGGGGTTTTTTATGTGTCCAAAAATAAAATACCCTATCGCCAATAGCTCTATGAAAATGGTTTCAGTTCCTAAATAAAGATTTAAACTTAATGCTAATCCGAAAAGAAAAAAATTTGTTAGTGTTCGTTTATTTTCATAATTGATAGTTAAATATAATAGGTAGGGAACTGAAATGAGTTGTAGAGCGGCTCTATTAATTAAAATGGAATTGTGGATACAAAATTGCGAAGATGCGGCGAGAAATGCGGCGATTAATCCAACTTTTTTAAATCCAATCTTATCGAGAATTGAATAAATTAATATTGGAACAAGAGCTCCAACAAGAGCTTGAGAGTAAAAAAGGATACCTTCCCATTTAGGCATAAACTTTATTAACGCGGCTAAATAATAGGAATAAATAGGCGAGCGCCAATAATCTACGTCTAAAAAGTTTCCTTGGGAGATATTTTGAGCAGAATAAAAATAAGATTCAGCATCAGCGCTTAAATTCATAAAGCCATTGCTAGTATGAAAAATGAAATGAGCGTATTTCATCCTGAAAAATAGCCCTAGAAGGAAAATCATTGCTAGCATGATGGGAAATTCTAAATTTCTATCAATAAAAGCCTTTTTATTAAACTCCCAAAGCCATTTACCGATGGAGAAAGAAATTATTCCCAATAGGCATAAGGATAAGTGATATTCAACTCTGTCGCCAAACCAAATGGGAATTAAAATAGAAAGCATGGGAACAAGGTCTGTCCATAAACCGTTTTTACTCCAATAATTAAGAATTAATAAATAACCCGCTCCGAAATACATCGTTATTGCAATATGGGAAACTATTTGTTGGTAGTTATCTATTACAAGGCCGGGTTTATATCCTCCTGGGAGAAAAAATTCCCAAAAATAAGGAGTGAAGGTATTTTTTGTTAAAAGAAGAAAAAGGTGAAAAATAAAAACGCTTCTTAAAACGGAAGGAAGATTTGATTTATTAATAGAATTTTTTTGGAGTAGATTTCCAACAATAAAAAAAATAGTCGCTGTGATCCAAAAAAATAATGGAATTATCACTCGATTTTGATTCGAAAACCAGATTAAGACGTATTCTTCGCCAAATTTAGTTTTGAAGATTTCGAAAAGAGGGGACTGCATGGAAAAATAAAAAAGCCGTTGTAATTTGGATTCATAACCCATTACAAGATAGCAAGTGGCTAAAACAAATAGGGCTGATAGAGGAAAATCGTATTTTAGTTTTTTAATCAAGGTGTTTTTGGATAATTCCATAATTTATTAAATTTAAAAAGAATCATGGCCGACAGTAGTTACTATTTGATTTTACTCAAAATAACCAAATTATTAACAGTTTAACAATGAGGTAGTTGAAAAAAGCAAAATTCTAAGACTTTTAGAATGCTCATTTTTTTAATTCGTCAAGGAAAGTTATTTGAGTCTTTTTTCTCGTTTTTTATTTGATTAGGTTTTTCTATTTCAAATTGCGGGCTAAAACGGAATATGAGTTTGTTGTAAAATTTGTGTAAATTATGAATAAGAAAGTGAATTAATTATTTTCGAAGGATTTAATCTCATAAGTGTTCCCATCTGTAATTACTGAAATCGCTCCATTCAAGTCTGTCCGCCAAATTTCAGAGCCATTTTTATTAACTCTGCCGAGAACACTAGAGTGTGGATGACCAAACCGATTCAAATACCCAGCAGAAGCTAAAACCACCTTTGGTCGCACCATTTTAAGAAATTCAGCCGTTGAAGAAAATTTACTTCCATGATGCGGTAATTTAAGGACAGTTGCCGATAAATGGGTTTTTCTTTTTACTAGATAGTTTTCAGCTTCCGCTTGGATATCCCCTGTTAGCAACGCGCTAAAATTCCCATAATCCAACCTAAAAACCAAGGATTTATTATTGCGGTTCTTGCTTTGATCTTTTTTTAAACTTTTTATAAACGAAAGATCGGGATGAATAAAGGTTATAGAAACATCGCCAATTTTTAAAATTTTTCCAGGAGGGATTGAGAAAATATCAGCGCCAGCTTTTTTGGCATTTTTCGCTAATTTTATTATCCGGGGGTCCTCAGAGAATACCGTCGGATAAAAAAATTTTTTTGTATTTAAATAACCGACGATACTTTCTAAACCGGAAATATGATCTTGATCAGAGTGAGTGGCTAATATGTTATCTACTGTTTTATATCCTTGATTTAAAATGAAAGGAGCGACTACAGTACGTCCGATATCCAAGCTGTTTTTATAAAAACCGCCGCCGTCAACCAGAAGGTTTTTACCATTTGGAAATTCAATAAAAATAGATTCTCCTTGAGCGACGTCTATTAAAGTTATTTTAAGTTGGTTAGAGTTTAGTAGAGGCCAACGGGGTGAAATTAACAAAAAAACGGCGCAAAAAATCATCGTAATAGAAAAGGGAATTAGTATACGCAAACGTTTTTCGATAATTTCTTTAAAATTTTTCAGATGCTTTCTTTGGGATAAATAAACGTAAAAAAGAATTCCAAATAAAGCCAATTCGTAAACGAGAAACCAAATTTCCGGAGGTCTGGGAACTAATGCAGCTGTGTATTGCCATTTTGATGCATATTCAGTTGTTGAAATTAAAAATTGCAAAAACCAGGAAATAGGATTAGCAAAAACTTCGGTAAAATAGGGAATGAAAAAACCTATTGAGATAATCGTTATGGCTAAAGGAATGAAAAATCCTGCCAAAGGCACTAAAAGAATATTTAAAAAAAGGCCAATTAAACTGACTGAATGGAAATGGAATACGATGAAAGGAAATGTCCCAAAATACGCTGCACATGAAACCCATGTCCAAGTTTTCAATCGCTTTTTCCATTCAGGCTCTTCGAAAATTCGATCAATAGCGTCCTTTGGAGGATCGAAAGCTAACTTGTAGGCTACAAGAATTACTAACGCCCCTGAAAATGATAACTGAAATCCTATATCTAAAATGTTATGTGGCGACCAAAGTAAAATAAAAAAGGCCGCTAAAGTTAACGCATGAAGGATTTGATTTTTTCGACCTGCCAAAATAGCAAAGAAAAATAAACCTGCGAGAAAACCAGCTCGTAAAGCCGAAATTTTGTGACCTACGATAAAAAGATAGAAGAAAGTAGGAATGAAGGCTAAAACTGCCGCAAAAATGGGAATCCTTCCCGATCGAGCTACATTCGTGAAATATCGAACCGAAACCTTCATAGAAATTTTTTTGACGATATAGAAAAAAGTAAAAGCGACAAAACCCACATGCAATCCGGAAACTGCCATTAAGTGGGATAAGCCTGTCTTAATAAAATTTTCTTTAATATCTTTTTCTAAAAAACCTTTTTCGCCCAATGTCATGGCAATTAGCAAACCAAATTCTCTAGACGGTAAAACTTTCTGAACTGAATTGGTTATAAATTCAATAATGCGTTGGCGAGTTGCCATAAAAAAATTGGGAAGAAATTCGCCTACTTTTTCTATCTGACCAGGTTTAGAAACAGATCCTATTAATGATATTCCTCTAGAATTAAGGTACCGGCGATAATCAAATTGGCCAGGATTTTTAAAATTTCTGGGTCGCTTTAATCTGATTTTTGAGATTTGGACCTGGTCCCCAAAATGAAGTTTTGGATTTTTGTAGTAAATATTTATTCTTGCGTTTCCTTCCGTGGGAATCCATGTTTGACCATATCGAATTTTTATAACTTTTATGATCAACCGGAGATAACTTTCTTGAGTAGGAATTACTTGGATAATATTTCCTTGGATTTGAGAGTATTTTGTTTCTTGAAGAATGTTATCAAGAGAAGTTTTAAGGTTTTTAGGCTCAAAAATGGCGGCGTTCCAATAGCCAAAACACATCAAACAAATTAAAACTAATATGCGTTTGGAGAAAAATTTTTTAGAAAGTTTTAGTAAAAACGAACCGGTGAAAAGGCAACCTAATGAAAGGCAAAATGGAAATATAAAATTGCGTGATTGGGGAAACGCGCTTAAAACGCCACATAGATAAGTAAGAAAATAGGGGAAAAAAGGACCCATAAATAATATCGTTTCAACTTAAAAAAGAATTAAAATCTTGTTTTGCATTATGGAAAAATAAAATGAAGTGTACAATATTTCATTACGCCATTATTTTTAATTGAATTCGATATTTCGAAAAGATCGTCCAAAATAAATGAAAAATCGCGGAATTGCCTTTAAATTAGTGTTCCTTATTTTGATAAGCGTTTTATTGGTTTTCTTTTTAATCGGCAAACATAACTCTCATAAGGTTCGGAAAATCTATATGGAGGTTTTGGAGGAAAACGCCAAAAACTTATCATTTGCGACTTTAAATAAAATTGAGTCGGTTTTGACTACGATTGAAAAAATCCCTCAGCAAATAGCTCATACAGTTCAACATTCTTCTTATCGTAAGGATGACATTATTTTTTTAGTTCGCCAAATTGTAGAAAATCATCCTGAAATATATGGCGCAACCATCGCTTTTGAACCTCATGCGTTTGCGAAAGAAAAATTATATTTTGCTCCCTATTATTTTAGAGGAGGCGACAATGGGTCTTTAAAATTAACCTACATAGGAAGCGAAGATTATAACTATTTTGATTGGGATTGGTATAAAACGCCCAAGGGAAAAAAGAAACCAAGTTGGAGCGAACCTTATTTTGACGAAGGAGCCGGTAATATTATCATGACGACCTATTCGGTTCCTTTTTTCAAAGATGAGTTGGGCAAAGAAATTTTTATGGGGGTTGTTACAGCCGACGTTTCTTTGTCATGGCTTGAAGACTTATTGTCTAATCTTAAAATTGCAAAAACGGGTTATACATTTTTAGTATCTCAAAAAGGCGCTTATATATCTCATCCAGTTAAAGAATGGATAATGAAAGAAAATATTTTTGAGTTATCGAAAAAGAAAAATAATTCAGAATTTTTAAAAATTGCAAAAGAAATGATTGCTGGTAAAACAGGTTTTACGACGATTAAAGATTTGTATGTAGGGAAAAATTCGTGTCTGTATTATGCGCCCTTACGTTTAAATGGTTGGTCGCTTGGGGCTGTTTTTCCTAAAAATGAAATGATGGAAGGCCTTAACCAGCTCCAAAAAGAGTTATTAATTTATGTATTAAGCGGACTGGGTTTGCTGTTTATAATCATCGCTTTTATAGCTCGCTCGATTACTCATCCATTGGGAACTCTCGCTATAGCCACCGAAGAGTTAGCTACTGGAAAACTTGACGCAACAATTCCAGCTAATGATTCCAGAGACGAAGTAGGAAGGCTCACTGAGTCTTTTCGGGTTATGCAACAGTCTTTAAAGAAATATATAGATGAAATAAAAAATATTTCTAGGCTTCCAGGCGAAAATCCTAACCCCGTTTTTCGAGTTGGAAAATTTGGACAATTGCTATATGCAAATTTATCCGCTTTAAAATTATTAGAAAGCTGGAACATCAAGATTGGGGACCCAGTGCCTACCATTTTTAATTCTGTAATCGAGGAATCTTTTTCAGAAGAAAAAAGTAAAGGATTAGAGATTGAAAGGCTGGATAAGATCTTTACGTTTGAAATTATGCCCGTTGTTGAAAATGATTACGTTAACGTTTATGGTCGCGACGTAACTGAAGCGAGACAAGTCGAAGAGAAATTAAAAACTGTTGCCGAAGAAAAAAAACGTATTGAAAGGGAGATGGAAACGGCAAACTTGGTTCAAAAAGGTTTTTTACCCGATGCGCCTCCTAATTACCCGGGGCTTTCATTTGCGGCAAACACGATTCCTGCCAAATTTGTTGGAGGTGATTTTTACGATTTTATAGATCTTGGCGAAAATTGTGTTGGTATGGTGCTCGGAGATGTTTCGGGAAAGGGGGTATCCGCAGCACTCTATATGGCAAGATTGATGAGTGATTTTCGTTACGCATCGATGATTGAACCTGATCCGGAAAAAATCATGAAAAACGTGAATAATGGTTTAGCTAAAAGATCAAGAAATGGAATGTTCGCTACGGCTTTGTTTTTGTTATTAGATATGGAAACTAAAATATTACGCATATCCAACGCTGGGCACCACTCTATTTTAATAAAAAGTAAGGCTGGGACAATAACTGAGACTGGTCAGGCGGGTGGAATTCCACTTGGAATAATTGAAAACGCTCAATATGAAAAACAGGAAATACAATTGAACTTGGGTGATATGGTGGTCGCCTATTCCGATGGAGCGATTGAACCGATGAATAAAGATAAACAGCAATTTGGAATTAAGCGGTTCCGTTCTGTTATTGCCGATACGGAAAATTCGCCAAAATTATTGATCGCAAATTTAGAAAAAGCAATTTCAGAATTTTCCCACGGCAAAACGCCATTCGACGATTTAACGTTGCTTGTTTTTAAAGTCTAATTTGGTATTTAATGGGAAGCGATAAATTTTTCTAATGGAACAGATTCAATTAATTTTTTTTCAGGATTGTCCCAACTATTCAATCGTTAAAAATTTATTAACCGATTTGGGACTTTCGTTCGAAGAAATTGAGCAGAGCAGTCTCTCGGAAATAGATCCATTAAGACTTTTTACTTCGCCTTCAATTTTAAAAAATGGGGAATTGATTTTTGGTCAAAAAATTAATACGGCGATGGGTGGTTGTTCCCTAAATCTTCCTAAGAAAAGCGATTTAATATACAAGTTGAAAGATTAATGAGTAAAATAAGCTAAATTTTTCTCAAACAGATTGTGATTGGACTTGATTCCTACCTTCTTTTTTAGCGCAGTAAAGAGCTTTATCTGCGTTGGCGATCAATAAATTATACGAAGAGCCAGGTTCTGGAATAGCGCATGATGTTCCAATACTTGCGGTTACAAAAGAGCTTGTTAAGCTTTGGCTATGCTCGATTTTAAGGGACTCTATTTTTTTTCGAATGGTTTCCGCTAATTGCAAGGCTTTGTCTACGTCTACATTGGGCAGTATCACGCCAAATTCTTCGCCTCCGTAACGTGCCGCTACATCGGCAGGTCGATTTAATGTATTGGCAATAACGGCCGAAACTTTTTTCAGACATTCATCGCCAGCCTGATGACCATAGAAGTCGTTATACAATTTAAATAAATCGATATCGAGCATGATCAGGGAAATGGTGAATTTTTCTCTAGCGGCGCGTTTCCATTCCTTAGCGATGACTTCGTCAAAATACCGACGATTATAAATACCGGTCAGTCCATCTCTAACAGATAGTTGTTTGAGTTTTTTTTCGACTTCTTTGTGGTAATTTAGAAAGTCTACTATTGATAACATACCGACAATTTTTCCAGCGTCGGTAACCGCTAAATGACGGATTTGAGAATGAAGCATGAGTGCGTTTGCTTCCGTCATTGAAGCGGATTGTTCCATTGTGACGATTGGTGAGGACATTATGTCCTCAATCTTAGAGGCATTTACGGACAGGTTTTCTCGAGCAACCTTGCGGGTAAAATCTGCGTCGGTGACAATTCCTATATAATTTCCTTCCTTTTCTACTAAAACCGAAGCTGTTTTTTTGGATTTCATAAACTCGGCAGCTTCTCTAATCGTGGCTTCATGATCTACGCTAGGAATGGGAGAGATCATGTATTCGCCAACGTTTTCCATAATGCAAACGCCTTTGAAATTAGTGGTTGAAATTTAAAGGTATGTGGAAATTTCTATAAGTAAACGTGTATGGTAAATACTTTTTTTTTGCATTATACCTTTAATTTTAATGTCAGAGCAATTGCTACAATGGGTGAAACAGTAGCCGCGAGGATTAGGAAAGGAACCAGACCATTTAGCAAAACCACAACGGGCAAAAAATATAAAATATCTTCCGCGTCGAATCCGGCAAAGTTAGGCAATGAAATAGCCTCTTTACCCAGTTTCTCCTCAATCATGATACGTAACCAAAAAATACCGCTTACAGAAAAACCGGCCAAAACTCCCATTGGGATTGCCCAATCGCCTAAAGATGAATTTCTTAATCCAATACCGATACATATAAATACAAGGATATGGATTAAAGCGTCGCAAGCTAAATCGTAAATATGTCCCCAACGACTAGTTTGCCCCGTCGCTCGGGCTAATTCTCCATCGGTGTGATCTATCAAGTTTGAAAGCGCAAAGCCGATAGACCCCCAAACTGACCATTTCCAATTTCCTGGGATAAACAAAGCGACGCCAACTAATCCAACAGCTAATCGGACGGTCGTTAAATGGTTAGGCGTAATGGAAGTGCCGATGATAGGTTTTATCATCCATCGCGCAATCCTTACGTCCCACAATGGCGGACTCAAGACTCAGACTCCAACTGAGTAAAGATTTTTTCTTGCGCTTTTTGCACGTCTTCTGGGAAATCAATTTCTGTCCAAGGCATACCCGTAACATCTTCAACGCCAAAAGTACCTGGATTGGCGTTTAGAGCCAAATCCCTTAAAGGTTCTTCGTAGCATTCTTCTGGGTTTGTTTTAAATCGCTCCGTGTTTTCAATTAATTTTTTAGCCGTTTCGAAAGAAAATTTAAAAAATCCTACCGATTCTCCACAAGTATCGAATTCCACTTCAACTTTTTTTCGAAATTCAACGATTTTCCCATCGCGGATACAAAGTTTTACCGGTTCGTCTCCAGGCTCAAAATTTTTATCGATCAGAAAGCTACTGGCGTGTTTTGTTTCCACTAGTCGGGATAATAAGGATTGTCCGTATAGAACGTCTGCGTCCATTAAAAGGATGTCGCCGCCATAAGTTACTTGATCGCGAGTTGACCAAAGGCTTAATACGCTTCCCTGTTCGAAATCTGGATTGTAAATCGTATTTGCAAAGTCGTTCATCCTCAATTTGTCGATTTCGGATTGGATCGTTTCTTTTTTATAACCAACGGCAATCGTTGTTTTTTCAATATCGCATTGTTTTAAAAATTCCAAATGCCTTTGCAATAATGTTTTTCCGCCAAACTTGAGAAGACATTTAGGAAGATCGCCTTCGCTTCCCAATCGTCTACCCACTCCAGCTGCAAGAATAATAGCTCGCATTATGATGGTGTTCCTTTTTTACCGAGAAAAACGTTTTTAAATCCAAAATAGGCAATTGAATCTTTCATATTTGAAACGAATCGGGGAAACCATCCCATAGATTGATCAGTGACATACTCTAGGGTAAGGGCAATACGTTCTTCTCCTTCGCCTAATGGGGTAATACGGTGGTAAAGGTTATCTCCGTTGAAGAAAACTAAGGTTTCAGGATCGAGCGAAATAGAATGTCTTGTCGTTTCTTTTTGATGGTTTTTTGTAAAAAGATGGTATTCCAGTTTACAGCTTGAGTTATCAATAACACCGATCAAAACCGTATAACGCCTGCCTTTGTAATAGGAAGTGTCGTAGTGAAAACCTATATGATCGCCTGGTTCGGTATAGCAGTATAAGGCGAAAGCGTGTGGGTCCTCGGGTGGACAGTCTTGTAAATCTCCCCCTGCGAGATTGTTTAAGAAATCGAAGAATTCCTTCGACTCGTAAATTTCTTTAATTGTGGGAGAATGTTCTTCAAGCGTATAACGACTAACGCTTCCGCCTTTTTTATGTTTGGGAATATAATTACGGTTTATTTTAGGTCGTAGTTTAAAAAACTCGTCGCAGATACGTTCCACAATTGCTTGTGGAACGAAATTTTTTATCGCAATAAATTCGTCTTGGGAAACGAATTCTTGGCGAATTATATCAACAGGCAGGGCGGCTATGGCCGCAGCCAAGTCGGACCGAACGGGCATGAAAAATTATTTTACTTCCTTTGAATATTTACGACTAACCCAACCAGTTTTACCTGTGGCGTAAGCTATATGATACCAGTTCGAAGTTTCTTCGATTAGCCTGACAACGGCCCCTTTTTTAACTTTACCAATAATGCGAGAGTTAGAAGAAGGTTTGTCTCGGATATTTAAAGGGGTTCTTTTCGTCATTATCTTTACATAACGAACTTTTGAAGCTGAACTTTCCTCCATAACAGGATCGCTATTGTCCACCATCAACTCTGATTCTGGGATATCGATAGCCATCCCATCTGAATTCATGTCCATGTCGGACATTTTTGTGTCCATCATGGCTGGGTCTTCCATCTTAGGTTCAGACATTTTGGAATCCATCATTTCCGGGTTTTCCATCTTAGGTTCGGACATTTTGGAATCCATCATTTCCGGGTTTTCCATCTTAGGTTCGGACATTTTGGAATCCATCATGGGAGGTTCTCCCATATTCATTTCAGGAACGCTAGATTCCGCCATTCTAGAATTATCCATGAGCTTTTCTTCTACTAGAGGTGTGGCCTCCTCAAATTGAGTCTCAACAGGTTTTGTTTCTGTTGTAATAGCAGGTAAAAACTCTTTTACAGGTTCTTTTGCTATTTCAGCAGTTGGATTTAGTAACTTCAACATTTCTTTGGCTTTTGAGGCAAAAACGCTATCAGGATAGGTTTTTATAAACTGTTCGTATGCCTCCACCGTATTGAGTTTTTGCGCTTCTTCAAAGATCTTTTCTTGAACGCTTTCAATTTCTCTCAATACTTTTTCTTGCTGATCTTTGTTAGCTAGGGGAATTATTTTTTGTAAGTCCGTTACCGCTTTCGAATAGTCTCTGTTTTCGCGTTCCAGGGTGACGCGAAAACGTAAAGTTCGGTTAAGGTTGCTTTTAATTCTATCGTTATCCGGTTGAATCGCTAAAGCGGACTCAAAAGACTGAATAGAGAAATCTAATTGATCGTTAGAATAATAAGCCATTCCCAGGTTATTGAGCGCTTCAAAAGATTGTGGCCGTTCGGTCAAGAATTTTTGCCATAGCTGAATTGCCGACTGAAGTTGTCCTTTATATTGCAGATTAAGAGCTTGCGTGAACAACTCTTTATCGGAAAATAAAATCTTATCGGGAGGTTCTTCGAAGTATGGGCTACCAGAAAAATTTCCTCCATCCTTATTTTGCAATGAAGCACAACCAATAAAACTTATAATTAGGATAATTACTAGGATAGATTTTAGCGGTTTCATTGAAATTTACTCAACTAGGATATTGAATTTTAAAATGTAATTCTGATAAGAATACTCTTTTTTTTTCAAAGGTCAATAACCTCTTGACTTAAAAGATTTTTGAGGTAATTATTAGAAATCGGCTAGGGGAGTTTTGTTACTGAGAGTCCAAAAGGACAACCCTTTGAACCTGATCTGGGTAATTCCAGCGATAGGGAAGCGTATAATGACCGCATTCCTTCATGGAATTGCGGTTTTTTTTTGCACATTTTTGGAGAGTATCTTTGATTCTTAATATAAATGGCAAAGACTGTGAAGCCAAATCGAGCCAAAATCTAGAAGAATTAATTCTGGAGCTCAAAATTAATGCTCCTCACTTTGCTGTGGCGTTAAACTATCAAGTAATTCCAAAATCCCAATATAAATCTACTACTCTCAAAGAAGGCGATAAAATTGAAATAGTTCACGCCGTGGGTGGCGGGATCTAAAAGGTTTAAAAACCATTCAAACGGATTTTTTATAAATTCCCTTCGAGAATAAAAAAATATGAACGACGAAAAAAATACACAATTTAAAGATTTGGTCATTGCCGAAAAAAAATTCCAGTCTCGCCTGATCATAGGAACCGGAAAGTATGCAGATTTTGAAACTATGCAAAAAACCCATGATTTAGCGGGTTCAGAGATGGTTACAGTTGCCGTACGCAGAATTGAGTTGGATAGAAGCAAAGAGGATTCTATTCTCAATTTTATTGATATGAATCGATATACCCTTTTACCCAATACGGCAGGTTGCTATTCTGTCAAGGAAACTGTAATGACTTGCCAGCTTGCCCGCGAAGCCGGTTTAGGTAACTTTGTAAAAGTTGAGGTAATTGGCGACGAAAAAACGCTTTTTCCCGATAATGAAGCGACATTAGAAGCTTCAAAAATACTGGTTAAAGATGGATTTCATGTACTTCCATATTGTATTGACGATGTGGTGCTTTGCAAAAAGCTAGAGGATGTAGGTTGCTCTGCGGTAATGCCACTAGCGGCTCCAATAGGTTCAGGCCTTGGTATAAGAAACCCTTTTAATATTAAATTAATTCAGGAAGCGGTCAGTATTCCAGTAATCATTGACGCTGGGGTTGGTACCGCTTCAGATGCAGCTCGATGTATGGAATTAGGCGTTGACGGAATTTTAATGAACACCGCTATTGCCGGAGCGAAAGACCCTCTTAAAATGGCGGAAGCCATGAAGTTAGGGGTTGAAAGTGGGCGCTTAGCCTATGAAGCGGGAAGAATTCCTAAAAAATTATATGCCTCCGCTAGCAGCCCGCTGGATGGTTTAATAGATATTTAAAAAATTATGAAATCCGGGATAGATAAATTGCCGGATTTTTTGAAAGTTTACGTAATCACCGACCGGAAATTGCTTCCGGAGGGAAAGTTTTTGGATGGAGTTGAATCCGCTTTAAAAGGCGGCGTTCGCGCCATTCAATTGAGGGAAAAGGACCTGTCGCCTGCGGAAATACTGAACTTGGGGCAAGAAGTCCGTAAGTTGGCAGAAAAATATCAGGCTCAATTTTTCATTAACGATCGTGTAGATATAGCTTTAATGGTCGGAGCTGATGGGGTCCACCTGACCGAAAATAGCGTTCCAGTTAACGAAGTAAAAAATCGGTTTCCTCAATTGTTTGCAGGGGTTTCAACCCATTCTTTGGAATCGGCAAAAAAGGCCGAAGCAGGTGGGGCGGATTTTATTACGTTTAGCCCTATTTTTGATACTCCTTCCAAAAAAGAATTCGGACCTCCTCAAGGATTGGACCGATTAAAAGAAGTAGTAGAAGGAGTTCAAATTCCAGTTTTAGCTTTGGGCGGTATTAAGAAATCAAATATCGCTTCCGTCCAAAATACTGGAGCATATGGCATCTCGTTAATTTCCGGAATTTGGAATGCACGAGATATTGCCGACGAATCTTATCAATACCTAAAGTATTTTCTAGGAGACTCCCATGAGTGAGCATAAACCAAATAATGGCAATAACGGAAAAGTGACAATTTCCACCGAACCCATTAGCCCGAATTCGAAGAAAATTTATGTGGCCGGTTCTATCCATCCGCAAATCCGGGTTCCATTCCGGGAAGTTTCCTTAACTCCGACTATTGTTGCTGGAATTGACGGCGCTGAATCTAAACAGGTTCCAAACGAGCCTGTGATTATTTACGACCCTTCGGGTCCTTATACAGATCCCAATGTAAAAGTAGATGTTCGAAAAGGTTTGGCTCCAAGTCGAGAAAAATGGATATTGGATCGTGGTGATGTAGAAGCTTACGATGGTTTAATTTTGGATTCTCGAAAAGGACCGAATTCCGGAAAAGAGGATATTGAAGAAACGGAACGATTTGATCGGGGAAATAGAAAACCTTTACGAGCTAAATCGGGGTGTAATGTAAGCCAGATGCATTATGCTAAAAAAGGCATTATCACTCCAGAAATGGAATACATTGCGATCAGAGAAAATCTCCGACGAGAAGAATGGGATCGTGATGATGAACGCGAACAACGCCTTGCCGGGAATTCGTTTGGAGCCAGTATTCCTCAAGAAATTACTCCAGAATTTGTGCGCGAAGAAATAGCTAGAGGGCGGGCGATTATTCCATTGAATATCAATCATCCCGAGTCCGAACCAATGATTATTGGTCGTAACTTTTTAGTTAAAATTAACGCCAATATCGGAAACTCAGCGGTCACCTCATCAATTGAAGAGGAAGTGGAAAAATTAGTATGGGGTATTCGCTGGGGTTCAGACACGGTTATGGATTTGTCGACCGGAAAAAATATTCACGAAACCAGAGAATGGATTCTACGCAATTCGCCAGTTCCTATAGGGACGGTTCCAATTTATCAAGCGTTGGAAAAAGTGGATGGCGTTATCGAAGACCTCACTTGGGAAATTTATCGGGATACCTTGATTGAGCAAGCTGAGCAAGGTGTTGATTATTTCACCATTCACGCAGGAGTTTTACTGCGTTATGTTCCTTTAACAGCTAGACGAATGACTGGTATTGTTTCCAGAGGGGGCTCTATTCATGCTAAGTGGTGTTTATCGCATCATAAAGAAAATTTCCTTTATACACATTTTGAAGATATTTGCGACATCATGAAAGCGTACGACGTTAGTTTTTCCTTGGGCGACGGACTGCGACCTGGATCGTCGGCGGATGCAAACGATGCCGCTCAATTTGGAGAATTAGAAACTTTAGGCGAGTTAACCCAAATTGCTTGGAAACATGATATTCAAACCATGATTGAAGGTCCTGGCCACGTTCCTATGCATTTAATTAAAGAGAACATGGACAAACAGCTAAAGGAATGTCACGAAGCCCCATTTTATACATTAGGTCCTTTAACCACAGATATCGCTCCAGGGTACGACCACTTTACCAGCGGAATTGGCGCTGCAATGATTGGTTGGTTTGGTTGCGCTATGCTTTGTTATGTAACTCCGAAGGAACACTTGGGACTGCCTAATCGTCAAGACGTAAAGGATGGAGTGATCGCTTATAAAATAGCGGCTCATGCCGCAGACGTGGCTAAAGGCCATCCAGGTTCAAGGGTTAGAGACGATGCCTTAAGTAAGGCACGATTCGAATTCCGCTGGGAAGATCAATTTAATCTTTCATTGGATCCGGAGACCGCTCGCAGTTACCATGACGAAACATTACCGGGACAATCTGCGAAAGTTGCCCACTTTTGTTCGATGTGCGGTCCACATTTTTGTTCGATGAAAATTACCGAAGATGTTCGGAAGTATGCGGCAGAAAATAACTTGGAAGATGAGAAGGCGCTCGAAGCGGGAATGAATGAAATGTCCCAAAACTTCAAAGAAGGGGGCGGAAATATTTATTC
>CAZMZH010000029.1:0-48487 GCA_964570665.1 uncultured Nitrospinota bacterium
TGGCAACAAAACCTAGTTACAAATACTTGACTTTAATCACAGTTGCTGTGCTGAGTACTTCGACTACGCTCAGCATAAACTCCGCCGAAGTAGCGAAGGATCTCGCTTCGATTAAAATTATCATCCACCCTTAATGGACGATTTAATTTATAATAAAATAAGAATGTCGAAGAAATATCTTTGGCTACTTTTTTACTTTCAGTACAGAGTGTTGGCAGAGAGCGAATCATGAAAAAATTTAAGATTTCTATCTTCGGTTTAGTTTTAATAACGGTTCTTTTAACTTCCTTTTTTGGAGGATGCACGCAAGAAGCCCAAAATAAACTGGGAAGAGGGATACAGAATTGGACGGGAGTGAACGGAGTTTTAGATATATATGCGGGAAATCGATTGGTGAATCGATTCATTAAAATAGATAAGATTTCTACCGCAATGGGGACGGGAGACGATAGGCCAAGAGCGTATCGTTTTGGATATGGCGTTCTGGATAAAAATCAGAACCTTAAACAAGATAAAGGAGAACTAAAAGTTTATTTTGAGTTTAGCGATTATTCAACGCCGTATGTTTTTTATGAAAACCCCACAAAATAGACGTTAAAGCAATTTGCTAAAACGGAAGCTTAAAACCTCCAAGCGGCGACTTTGTTTTGCCTTCGTCTTTTGTGCCGTCGGATTTCTCGGAATTGCCGCCAGTGATTCCGCCTAAAAGGCCGCCCAAAGGTGAGTCGTTAGATCCTGATCCTTTTTTATCTTCAGATTGACCGCCTCCCAACAAACCGCCAAGCGGGGCAGAACCTGAATCGCCTCCGGCCAATCCGCCCAAAGAAGATACAATGCCGCCGGCTTTGCCGCCCAGTACTTTCCCTAGCGCTCCTGATTTACCAAGCTTATCTTTTAATAAATTTTTGGTTACCTGTCCTAGTAAATCGTTTAAGGATGAATTTTGCCCGTTAAGAATTTTTTGAAAATCGAGAACTTCGCCTTTCGATCCTAAGACACTGTCTAACAACGGTCCGGTATTATCTCCAATAGAGTCTTTCAGTTTAGATTCAAATTCCTTAGCTTTGAGAGCGACAACTTTTTTAGTTACTCCAGCCAATATTTTATCAATGTCGGTATCAATATCGAGACTGTAATTATCTAGCGTACCGGCGATATTAGCTTTTACATAAAACTTATCTATGGTGGAAAGCGATTGCGCGATGAGTTTAGAAATTTCGTTACCGTCTTTTAAACTCAACTCGGTGGCGACCGATTCAAAGTTAATCAAAATATTGCCGCTAAGTTCTTTTTGATTCGCAATGTTGATTGAGCTTTTTACATGGGCCAACCCGTTCTTTATTGCAAATTGATCGCCGCCTTGAACGTCTTTGAGTTTGAAAGATTGGACATTTAAATTAAAAGTGTCGCGGGCGACAGATTGGGTACGGTCCAATACGGCGTCAAAGTTAACGCCGTCAAACTGTTCCGTTTTATTGGACATTAAATCGAGAGATATCGGTTTCCCATAGAGTTTTTGATTATCGGAATAATCTCTTAAATTTCCTTTGAGACCGATGACTGGCGTCGCTTGCACGGAAAGTTTGGCAAGCTTGACCAATACGTTGGGGATTTTATCAATTTCAGGAAACCGGACGGTGGTTCCTTTGCCTCGAACGTATTGTCCGTCTTCTACCGCTTTGCCCTCCTCCGTGGTTTTTTCCCCGCCAAGATAAGGAGCGATCATTTCATAATATTTCCAGGCTTTATCTAATTTCTTTTTAAGTTCGCCGCCGATGATATTACCGACAAACTTAACGCCTCCTTTTGCGTCCAGAGTGTATTTGGATTTGAGACGATTAAAATCTTTTTGTGGAAGCGATTGAATTTCTGTCGCCATGGTTTTTATTTTGGCAACGTCCTGTTCGAGTTCTACTTTGAAATTTTTTATATTGTCGATTTTCTTTTGAATATCGTTTTTAATGGCCTTGGCTTCTTCTAAAATTTTGGGAGCTTCGGCGATAGCGGCAGGTCCTTTAAGATTTTTAGATCTTACTTTTAGTTGATCGATTCGAACTTTAAACTCATCCAAGGCTCCAGAACTTAGATCGTTATCAAATCGGTTTTGCCACTTGGTTTTTATAGCTTCTATTTCTTCTTTAGATTTTTGAGCGTATTCAAGCGTTTCCAACTTTTCGGATTTTAAAATTTCTTCGGGAGATTTAAAGTCCAAGCCTTCCAGGCTTGGCATGCCAGAAGAATCTTTTTTACCAGCTTCTTCAGTTTGCGATCTGCGCGAAGGGCCAAATTGTTTGGCGGGGGTTTTACGGGGTTGATTAGGACGAACGTTGTCGATAATGATTTCGTCAATCACCGCTTTTCTTAAAAGCGCTTGCGAGCCGTCAAAATTGAAAGCGACCAATCCAATTTCTACCGCATTCTCCATGTTATTGTCGGGGTTAGCGACTGTGATATTTTTTATCTCCGCTTTTTGATCAAGTAGAGACGTCGCTACCGATCCGATTTCTATTTGCGTTTTTGCCGCTTCGGAGCCTTTCGTTTCGGCATTGCTTTTAATCATGCCGTCTAAAAAGAAGTGGAAAAACCCCGCCGTTATACCGGTCAATATTAGAATGGCGACAACGCCATAAACTCGAAATAATTTCATAGGATTAGCTTGGCAGTTTCTCGAAAATTTTTATGTGTAAAATCGATCTAATAATAGGCAATCGCGAAATAAAATTATTGATAGGATCGCGGTATTTCCGAAGAAGGGTATTGAAAACAAAAAACATGGGAATCGAAGAGGCAATGCAAACGACCAAACTCCCTACAACAATCGAATTGTTTAGTTTTGCGGTCAAAGCTATTGGGCAACTTAATATTTGAAGCCATGTTTCTCTCATTCCAGGAGCGGTTAGCATTTGGTACCCCACCTTATGAAAAAACGGATCTAGTAAGTAACCAATCCCCGAGAAAAAACCAAAACTAATGATAAGGAATGAAATATTGAGATTAATAACCAGAGCTAATAGAAGCAAAACTAAATTCAAAGCGCTCAGGGTAGGCGAAAGGCCCATCATATAGCCAAAAACTAAACCCAAAGTCAGTTGCCAGGGTTTTTCATCGGAATGAAAGGCTCTAAAAAATTTAAAAACTTGACCATACATTTGAGTAGGCTCCGGTTTTAGTCTTTATGAGGAATGTTATACAGGTTCTAGTTAATGTGCAGAGTGGAAATTTTGATTGCCCTTATTTTAATGTAACCATTTTGCATGCGCAAATATTTCATTTAAAATCTATTCCTTTCTGTTAACCTAGAAGAAACCTAATATGAAAGTGGAGGCGACTTAATTTTAGGAGATCGGGTATGAATTTTAGAATACGCATATTGTTTTTTTATATGGTTTTTGCGTTGTCGATGGCTCCAATGAACGCGATTGCGGGTCAAGTGATAGAGGCTGTAAAAATCCCTAATGAGGAACCAACAGCGAAAAGCGAAACAGGCAGCGAAGCTAAACCTGCAGTTAATGATGAAGAGATTCCTTCAAAAGAAGTCATACCTTTTGAAGAAGAGATAAAGGGAACTGCCGAAGAATTGACCCGTGTTTTAATGGAAAATGTGAAAGTATTTTTAGAAAAAGAACTGGATCAGCTCAAAATAAAACAGTATCAAAGCAAACAAGCGCAAGAAGCTTTGATTAGCGGTTATTTAAGCGATATAAAAAAGGATCCCGAAGACGCTAGCGCGCATTTTTCCTTAGGCGAAATTTACGATAATTATGAAAAAGGAGCCGACGCTATTCTACATACACGATTAGCGGAAAAATATTATTTAAAAAACAAAGATATTAAAGGTATTGCTGAGTCGCGAAGAAATCTGAGAGAGTTTTACGATCGATACGGTTTCAAACCAGAAGATTTTCAGTTAGATTAAAGAGTTTCAAAATTAAAAAGGGAAATGGACTATAAAGTCCATTTCCCTTTTTTTTGTGGTTTTTGGGCTGGTTTGACTTCTCTTAAGGGAATCAGAAGTTGGCTGAAGGTTTAGGTTGGCCATTATTACTTGGCGATCCAAATATTTTAGACAATTTTTTTACGGGCAAGTTCCATTAATTCTTTTTTATAAGAAATGGCCGCTTGCCTAATAGAATTGAATTTGTATTTTTTTAGCATTTTGTTTAATCGATTATTAAGATTATGAGTTTCAATATTTGGCCAATCGTTGGATGCTCTGTTTGACCCAGTAAGCGCTTGATATGTTCTTATGGCTTTTAAGGTATATACGATTGCGATTTCTTCATCATTCGTTAAATCTCCAGACAATCCGATATTTGCGTAAGAAAGGATGTGTCTTTCTAGCATGGTTTTCCGTAAACCATCGATTTCATTTGGAACATAACGTTTTTTTAGTTTTTGTGAGTAAATTTTTATTGCGCTTTTAAAATGAATATTAGCTTGATCGTACATACGTTGTTGTAAGAGGGTATTGCCCAAATAAAAATGAGGGGTTGCGAAACCCGGATTAAGAGCTATAGCTTGTTGAAAGTTTAAGATGGCTTGATCATATTGGTTTGATTCAAAATAGACTAAACCAAGGTTAAACTTTACTAAGTAGAGTTTGTCAGAGGCGAGTGCAGAGACCTGTTTTAAAATGGAAATGGATTCGTCCATTAAACCAAAACGATTGGACATTTCATTACTGGCGCTAATTATTTGGTTAATATTTCCTTGAGTTAATTTTTGGTTGATATTTCCTTCGGTCTTTCTATTAACGATTTCTCCAGGTACTGAAAAAGAGCAACCTATTAAGGTATGAAAAAACCAAAATCGTAAAAAAAGTGAAAATATTTATTCGCATAAACGAGAGTTCTATTAACAAAAGATAATTAAAGATTTAGGGACGCTAAATCAAAAATTTAGTGAAAAATTCAACTTAAAAGTTGAATTAGGCAATTTTTTAAGCGTTCCGAATGACGCTACCCAGCGGTTTAATAATGTAATAAATTAAAATACGTTTTTTGTAACTAATTGAATTATAGCACTTTATTTAATTTTTAATAACTAAGAATTTGATGGAATTGAAATTTTGAAAACTTTTAGAACCCTTCATATCTTAGAAAATCAATAGAACAGGGCAAAATCGAGCTGTATTCATTCGAGAAACCGAATTTATTTGGCAGTTTCGATATAAACTTATCGGCTTATTGAGAGATAACCTTGAGAGAAAAAATGTTTTAGAGCGGCAATATTTAAGCGGGTAATGAAGGAAATCATTGAAAAGTCACAAAATAAAACGAAGAGGGTTTATTACTGGGGAAAATTTATTTTAATAGGTTGTTTGGTCAAAACCCTATCTAGATTTTATGATTAAAATACTAAATCATAAATTTCGATTATTGAAGTTTCTTAGACAACGGAATTAGTCAATTTACTAATGGGATACTTAGTTTATTAGAGGTAAAAAATGGTCCACTTTTGGCCCACAGTTCTCGATTATTTAATTCTACCAAAAAGTTGGAAGGGCGTTTGCAACTCACATAAATAAAAAGGGTACAAAAGCGGTAGAGGTGTCGTTTGCAAATAGGTTGGTCTTATAATTTTAGTGAATGATACGGCCTTGGAGGAAGTGAACCATCCATTTTCGATCAAAGGTTAGAGAGTAAGCGTATGGTGTAACCAATTGCCTTATCCAACCAGTCGACAAGTTCCCCTTTTGTAGAACGGTATCGACAGTGGTGACGCAGTTATTATATTCTGTTTTATGTTTATTCCACCAGGATAACACTGCTGGCGCGTACATATAGTATTTATTGTTTCCCGATTGTCGGAACTGTCGTATTTGATTGATCATTCCGGTGTATTGGCTGGGGATAATACCTCTTGTGTAAAACCATATATTAGTGTTCGGAGATACTTCACTATCCAGGTTAGGTACTTGCATGAGGTCTTGCCCGTCAAAGTGTACGGATTGAAAGTCGCGACCGCCGATATCCCATAGAAAGAGAAATGCATGACCCGGTCGTTTTTGTCGTTTGACATATTTAGTGGTCACGCATAGACCTACGGTTACGTGTGTAGCGGTGATATTTTGTGTATAAGGATTGTTCTTATATGAGTGTGTGTCGTTGATCAAGTCATTTAGAACTGTCGTCACTTTACCGCTCTCATGTGTGGGTGGTTTGGTCTTATCGACGATAGGCATATGATTTACTCTTTACTATAAATGTACGAAGTTTGAGGGAGGAATCGAGGATAGGAAATAAATAGCCTAGTCAGTCCTACTGGCGGCCCTTCCGCCTGGCCTCAAAAAATTCCTTTGTCTGGTTTTTCCTAACTTCCAAACATTCAATTGACTCATCCTACATAATTGATGCCGTCCTCTACGTAAGATAAAATAAGCCGCAAATATCGTAATGCACTTTGGTGGCTTCGCAAGAGTCATCAAATAAATGGCCTCGAATAATATCTATAATAGATTGCCTTTAATAATTTCTTTTTCTACCCTGGCGATTTCTTTATTCACCTTGTCAAGACGACTCAGCATTCTTTCCAAAGTTAAAATTATAGAGTTGTCCATAATTCTTCTCATAGGTTATGTAATCTATTGTGACCCTTGGGCGCTTAATAAGATTTAAATTTTGTAAATCAAATATTTATACATATAGGGATTTCCGGGTCTTTTCTCTGGCTCGGTTTTTTGCATCGCCTCACTTGCGCTATTATTTGGGGCGATTTAACTTATAGTGTGAAGTCCGTATTATCCAGTTTTCAAAGTATTTAATAAGAAATAAAGAAGTTGATTTTAATTTCATGCTCTCAAGTTAATGAAAAGAATATATTGATTAAATAATGATTATATTATTATATCAAAAAAAATTGGTTTAACAATATTTTTATCGATAAAATATTTTAAATACCATAAAATAAAAATTTTCTCTTTTGTGACGAAAATGGAATTTTTTTAGAAACGCAAAGAGCCGAAAGAGTGAAGAAAAAAGCTGCCCGAATCAAAGCTAAAGTTATTCTTTGTTAAATAAAGGCAGGAGTTTCTTCCTGAAAACGATAGTGAGATATATCACCTATAAAAGTTTATTGTGAAACAAAAGTGTACTCGCTTTAGTAAACTTTTAACCCAGGAAGTTATTTACATGTTTTGTGCGGAATTGAAATGAAGTTAGTTTTAAGAAAATCTTTTAAATCTATTGCAAAAACGATTTGTTGAAAGTCTTCGGGTATTTAATTCGCGGAATGAATCAAAGAGGTATAGAGTGTGGAAAAATTTATGGGTTTGTTTTGTAACTTAGATAGCTTTTTGTCGAAAAATAAATTATTGTAGTTTGAAAATAAGTTTTACATTGATCTTAAATTTCTTATACTTATTTTCAGTTTTGTTTACTCATTCCTCCTTTAGGTTTTGCTGAGGATTTATATTTAAATAGCTTGCAAGGATAGATTGAGAAATTATTGAATAAAAAAAAGATGTTCCGGTTTAAACTTTTAAAGAAAATCTAATGTCTTTAAAAATAAAATTCTCCATTTTATTATCGGCCATATTCATCGGCTTGTTGTTGGCAATAATATTAATCTTTTCTTTTGTAATCTATCCCGCCTTTGAAGAATTAGAATATCGCGAGGCTGAAAAAAATATCAATCGGGTTTTAGATATTTTGGCCTCGGATATTAAAGACATGGATTCTTTTGCCTATGATTGGGCAACTTGGGACGATACTTATAATTTTATTAAAGATAGAAACCAACACTATATTGATTCGAACTATCTTCCAAAATATTCGCTGGCACAAAACCACGATTTGTACTACATCTGGGATATAAGCGGCAAACCGGTTTTAAATAAGGCGTTAAATAAAGAGGGTAACGCCTATACGACTTTTAACGAATTTCCCGAAGCGGGTCTCCCAAAAAATCATCCCTTAGCTTTGGATACATTAAACAGCAAAATGCATGGCCTAATCCAAACAGACCAGGGCGCAATGATTGTTGCCGCTCGTCCAATTATTACTTCTAAACTGAAAGGTCCCATTCGCGGAGTATTATTAATGGGGCGATATTTAGATGAAGAAATTATTGAAAATATTACGAAAAGATCCCGTTTGGATTTAGATATTTGGCCTATAGATAAAGGAAAGCCAATAGATATGCCCAAAGACGTTCCAAGAAACCTTAGTCCAGGAGACAAAAAAATAGCTTTTACGGAAGATAAAAAAACTGTTTTTGCCTATTCTTCTTACGCGGATATTTTTGGAGATCCCGCGATATTAATAAGAATTAGCATGTCCCGGAATATTGTTAATCAAGGAAAGTCCACTATCGCCTATGGAATTGGGATGGTGTTGATTTCTGGCCTAATGTTAATGGGGATATTACTTTTTATTCTTCAGCGGTCCATCGTATCCCCTCTTACAAATCTTGCTCGCAATATTATGCGACTTGGAAAGAGCGAAGGCGCTTTAGATGAACTTCCGGTAGACCGAAGCGACGAACTGGGGATCGTAGCGCGTTCCATTCATTCTAGCAATGAAGAACGAAACATTATAGATAGCAAGTTAGTTATTCAAAATGAAATTTTGGGTTCGGTGGCAAAAAAAATAAATTTAAAGCTTATTTTAGACAATTTGATCATTCAATTAGAAACTCTGCTGCCTAAGTCTATATGCTCAATACTTATAACGGATGAGGAAGGAAAATATTTGCGTCATTTCTCCAGCCCATCGCTTCCTAAATCGTATATTGAAAAAATAAATAAAGTCGAAATTGGTTCGTCAATTGGTTCCTGTGGAGCGGCCGCTTACCATAATAAGATTGTGATTAGCGAAGATATTGCAACCGATCCCAAATGGAGCGTTTTTAAAGATATTGCGCTTCCTTATGGTTTAAAAACCTGTTGGTCGTTTCCTATTAATAATTCTAGCGGCAAAGTTTTAGGTACCTTTGCCTTTTATTATAAAGAAACCAGTCGGTTTACGGATAACGACGAGAAATTAATACAACCTTTTGCCTTTCTAGCTGGAATTGCAATTGAGAGTAGAAACGTCGATCAAGAATTGGTTGAGTCTAAAAATGCCGCTGAAAAAGCCAGTCACGCTAAATCTATTTTTCTAGCTAATATGAGTCATGAAATCCGAACGCCAATGAATGCCGTGCTTGGCTATTCGCAAATTTTAATGAGAAACAAGGATTTGGACCAAAAAACCAAAGATATTATCAGAACTGTCCATGATAACGGCGATAATCTTCTAAAATTGATCAATGAGGTATTAGACCTATCCAAGATTGAAGCTGGAAAAATGAAATTAAATTTAATCGATTTCGACCTCAATCATTTGATTGAAGAAATTGATAATCTATTCGAACTTCGCTGTAATCTAAAAAAGTTGCGTTGGACTGTAAAAGGTTTTTCTGAACCAGTTTATGTGAAGGGAGATGAAACTAAGTTACGGCAGGTTTTGGTCAATCTATTAGCCAATGCTATAAAATTTACCGATTTTGGCGAGATTATGTTGACTGTTGCTCAATTAGAGAACCAACAATATCGTTTTAACGTTATCGATACAGGATATGGTATTTCAGACGAGGTTCAAGAAAAAGTTTTTGGCGCTTTTGAGCAGGATGATGTTGGAGGAAAAAGAGGAGGCACCGGACTCGGTCTCGCCATCGCCAAAAAGCAGTTACAATTTATGGGGTCTGATTTATTCGTCAAATCCAAAATCCATGAAGGTTCCGATTTTTATTTTACCCTACGCCTGCCCCCTTCAATGAAAGGGATCAAAAAAAGCGGCATGAAAAGCGATCTCGTTCTTCGCTTGGCTCCAGAATACAAAATCAAAGCGTTAGTTGTTGACGATGTCAAAGAAAATAGAGAATTACTTTCGTTATTCCTTTCAGAGATTGGAGTAAAAACTATTGAAGCCGATAATGGCGAAGAAGCGGTGGAGAAAGTAATAGAACACTCTCCAGATATTGTATTTATGGATTTACGTATGCCGATTATGCGAGGGGAGGAAGCTCTTAATTTAATTCAAAAAAGTTTCGGTAAAGACCAAATTAAAGTAGTAGCTATTACCGCCTCCGTAATTGATCGGAAAAGGGAATATTTTTTAAACCTGGGGTTTCATGAATATATTTCAAAACCGTTTAAAGCGGAAGAGATTTTTGATTGCCTAAGCCAATTGCTTGGCGTTAAATTTGTCAGTGAAGAAGACAATTTCCTTAAAGACGAATTACCTAACCTAGAAGAGCTTGATTTTTCCAAAATATTTATATCGGAAGACTCGTATAGAAAATTGGAGAGAGCTACAAAATTAAATAATATAACGGAAATCGAAAATGTGTGTAAGGAGTTAGGTAAAATAAACGGTGACTCAAAAAAATTGGCCGATCATTTGGAAAGTTTGTTGAATCGTTACGAAATAAAAGGAATTCTAGATATATTGGAAAAGCTCTCCATAAATAGGTAAAAGCGATAATTTAATACTTGAATATTACGATGTCTGGCTTCAGAGATAACACTGCGTTATATTGACATTTTTTAATGACTTTATTTTAATTGAAACAAGCCATTCTTACGAATGGCCAAGGAATTTTAGAAAGTATTTAATTTATTTTAAATTTAACAACTCAGGAAACCGGGTCAATATCAAGCAGTTAATAATATTGACGAAATTGAACTCTCACGCCGATATCCACATCAGATTGAAGAGATTCAATTTCCCTTGAGGTTTTCCTTTAAAATCAATGGTTATAGCTTATTTAGTCTGTAGCCAATTTTGCCTCCAATTGTTGAGTTTTGATGATTTATCAAAATATTTAAAACCCCTCTCCTATAAATTGTTGGCATGACAATATTTTTTCGCTATCGGCCCAACAGGCCGGAAACACTTTTTCTTTTTTTAAGATTATTTAATTATATAAAATGAAGATAATTGATTTTATATAATTAAATAATCTTAAAGGTTTGATATCATTTTTAAAGTTGGGACTTTGGAGTTTAGGTGAGATTTTATATTAAAAACTTGTTGTTGGTTGTAGTATTAATTTTCATAAACTTGCTATTTGGCAATGTGCAGGCGGCTCTGGCTGAAGCGCCAGATATTGGACTTGCCATCGATCCAGCCCCAAGTGAAGTGAACGGTAAGTTTCGACTCGGGTCGCACGTAAAGTTGTTCATTCCCAACCTGCCTTACTTAGCAATTTCTCATGCAATAAATGCCGCTTTGGTACGACCCGTGGACAATGAAAAAGGATGGGAATATGACCTGGCGTTAAGTCATCATAATGTCAATGATAAGATCTGGGAATTTAAATTGCGCCATAATGTACGATTTCAAGATGGTTCATTATTTAACGCCGATTCGGTTTTGCTCAATATGACCTATTTTAAAAAAAAACCCTTTCTATTTAGCAAACTCCACGAGGTGTTTGACCGGGTTGAAAAGGTCGACGATTACACAGTGCGTTTTTATATGACTGAGCCTTATGGCGTTTTCCTGCATGACGCTATCTGGTTACAATTTTACACTCCAACCTACCTTGAAAAATTTGGTTGGAATGGCAAACCCACCTGTCCAAATCTGGCAGAACCCGGTCCTTACGGACTAGGGCCTTACATTCTAAGTGAGGGCTATATCGAAGGCGATCGTCGTGCGCCAAAGGCCATTCTTAAGGCAAACCCACTGTACTGGGGGGATAACAAACCAAAGGTCGAATTTATTACTATATACACAGATATAGGCATGTTGAAAGCCCGCGACCAAACGCTATTTAGCGAAGGGGAGGTTGACATTACCCCGATACCTTTTGCAGATCAAGTAGAGACAACGCTTTCTCCTTACGCAAAGCTTACCGTATCGCCTTCGAAAAATAACTATGCTATGCACCTAAATATGCTTAATGGCAATCCGGCTATTCGTGACGAACGCATTCGATATGTCGTCAATCATGCAATCGATCAGGAGTATATGTTGAATTTGTCCATGCTTGGCGAAGGGGTGTTGTCGCCCACTATGGTGTCGCCGAATTTTTATAAAGTGAGTGAAAGCATAAACAGGCTGGAACCTTTTTTTAAGCATTATAAAAAAACTCAAGATGACGATACTGAGAGTCTGCGTTCTTTGGTTAGAAGCTACCAGAAAGAAAATAATCAGGATCCTGCACAATCTCTTCAGTTGACTCTTCTCGCCCAGAAAAGCTTTCTGTTTCTAATCCGAGACATTAAATTTTTCCTTGCAAAGGTCAATATAGACTTGAAAGTAGAGGCGCTTGCCGATGAAGGACAGGTGTTTCGTCAACTGTTCGATACTTATCAAGACAAAAATCAAAAACCTTGGGATATGTTGCTTTGGGGTAACTACGATTGGTACAAGCACCCCTGGTCGGCGTTCTTTGTTTATAGACCTTTCAATGCCTGGTCGACGATTCCACCTAATTCGGAGTTAGTTTCTTTTACTAATCGTCTCATGCGAACCAATGTCGAGTCGGAGGAATACATTCCTCTGGTAGCGGGTTTTATCCGTCATGTATATGAAAATAACTACATGGTATTCCTACCTACTCCCAATAATATATATGCAGTAAACAAAGAAGTTGTATTTGAACCCGGGAGTTCAGCCTTTGTTTCTCTACGGGATTTGCAGGTGACGGATCTGCATTGGTCGTTAAGGGGGGACAAGCCTTATCCCAAAGAGCGAAAAATACCTCTTCGTATTTACCGCAAAAACTTTAAAGTATCGATGCCATGAATATAAGCGCAAATAACCAGGAAAAAATTAAGGACGAAAACAAAGAGGATTTGAAGTTAGAGAGTACATTATCCCGACGGATTATTACCTTGCTGGTTATTGCGACGATATTGTTGATCGGACAAAGCCTATACAACCTGTCAAACTTAAAAACAGTCGACCAATCCATTGTAACTATGCATAACACTGCTGATAATCTTGAAGAGTTGGCCCGGGAAATTGTTAAACCCATTGCCGATATTCGAATGTTGTCCATGGAGATGGTGTTGGCCCCAAACCAAAAACTAATTAAAGAAATCGAACATAGGATGGACCAAAGTATCAAGAGCTTGGATAATCGACTGTTGAATTGGAGTCAGCGCCTTGAAAGAGAACACGAGGAAACGCCTGGTAAAAATAAGTTTCATGCTATCCAGTCTTCTTGGATTAATTATCGTAAGGCCTTAACCACAACCCGTTACTATATTAAGGAAGGTATCCGTGTTGCGGCATTCATCAGCGTCACTCAACAGGAAAAAGGGCATTACAAGGATCTGCAGGGCGCTCTGGCAGCATTTAGGAAAACGCAGATTGCGCTGAACCAGGAAGTTTATGATATGGCGCAAAATAACTCTACTGTCGCCTATTACACCCTGGCGGTCACTGCCGTTGTCGAGGTTCTAATTCTGAAATTTATTCTTTATTTTGTTTATCGTATGTTCCGAACATATATGCGCGCCTCTCAAGCTCACGAAAAGAAACTGGCTGAAGCGATGAAGACCGCTGAGTTCGCTAACCAATCTAAAAGTGAGTTCCTTGCGAATATGAGCCATGAGATTCGCACCCCCATGAATGCCATCATCGGTATGAGCCATCTTGCTTTAAAAACCAAGCTGACTCCGAAGCAGAATAATTATTTGAGGAAAATTGAATCTTCCTCCAGATCCTTGCTCGGTATCATTAACGATATTCTAGATTTCTCCAAGATTGAGGCGGGTAAGTTGGATATGGAGGAAATTGAATTTGAAATCAATGAGGTTTTAGAAAACCTGGGGAACCTGGTCACGTTAAAGGCGCAGGAAAAAGGCCTGGAAGTTCTGTTTTCGGTGAACAGGGACGTCCCCTATTTACTGGTAGGCGATCCAATTCGATTGGGCCAAATTTTAATCAATTTAACCAACAATGCGGTTAAATTTACCGACCATGGAGAAATCACTGTTTCAATCGAGTTAATAGAAAAAGAAACCTCGGGTAAGGTTCGATTGCAATTTTCAGTTAAAGATACTGGAATTGGCTTGACCCCCGAACAAATCGAAAAACTGTTTCAGTCTTTTAGTCAGGCGGATACTTCCACCACGCGAAAGTATGGCGGTACGGGTCTTGGGCTAACCATCAGTAAGTTACTTGTGGAAATGATGAATGGAAAAATTTGGGTGGAAAGCGCTCCGGGTATAGGAAGCGAATTCATTTTTACAGTTGTTTTAGGCATGGGATCAACTCAAGAGAGGAACCAATTGGTATTATCAAGCGATCTCCAAAACATGAACGTACTGATTGTAGACGATAACGAAGCCTCAAGACTGGTATTGGAAAATGCTCTAAATTCTTTTAATTTAAACGTATCCATGGCATCTTCGGGCGCGGAAACAATATCCAAAGTGGAAGAGGCGGATATGGATAGTCCTTATGAACTCATCGTTATGGATTGGCAAATGCCGGAGATGAATGGGATCCGAACTTCGGAAATCATCAAAAAACATCCAAACTTGAAAAAGATTCCTAAAATAATCATGTTAACGGCCTATGGTCGGGAGGAAGTAGTGCGGTCGGCAGAGGAAGTTGGGCTTGACGCCTTTTTGGTGAAACCAATGAATCCTTCCATAATGCTGGAAACAATTATGGAAGTCTTTGGCAAGGACGTTTCCAAAACCCATAAAATCAGTCAAAAACTTAAAATGGAAGTTGATCGTTTTGAGGCTATCCGTGAGGCAAATATTTTGTTGGTGGAGGATAATGAAATCAATCAAGAGGTGGCCAGCGAGCTGTTGGTACAGGGAGGGTTAAAGGTTTTCATAGCAAATAACGGCAAAGAGGGCGTAAAGTTGGTTAGCGAATTGGAACTTGATTGTGTATTAATGGACTGTCAGATGCCAATCATGGATGGATATGAAGCGACACGAGAAATTCGCAAAAATCAAAAATATGATTCGCTACCCATTATTGCGATGACGGCTAACGCCATGAAAGGCGACCGGGAAAAATGCCTTGACGTTGGGATGGATGATTTTGTTTCTAAGCCTATCGATCCTCAGGATCTCTTTGAAGCGTTGGTTAAATGGATAAAGCCCCGTGAAAAAAAATTAGATCTAATATCCCTTGAAAAAGAAGATCAAGAAGCAGTCGATGATTTCCCTACCAGTCTGGAGGAGATCGATATAGAAGGGGCTTTGGTAAGGTTTTCCGGAAATAAAAAGCTTTACAAAAATATACTGATCAAGTTTTACAAAAATAATAGTGAAATAGCCCGACAAATACAAAATGAATTAACCGCGGGGGATCTCAATACTGCACAAAGAGAAGCGCATTCAATTAAAGGAGTTGCAGGATTAATTGGAGCGCAAAAGTTGCAGAGCGCGTCAGAGAAATTGGAATATGAAATTAAGGAAGGAAAGAGCGAAAAATTTGATCCTTTGATTAAAGAGTTTTCAAAGGAGCTGGAGGTAGTTTTGAATTCATTGGAGGGCATGGTGAAATCTAGCGAATTGACATTGCCTCCAAAAGAGGAAAACTCGGACGGCAAAATTGAAATCGATAAGTCTAAAGTGGAGCCACTTTTAAAAGAGATGGCAGTTCTTTTGGCCGAAGACGATATCGAAGCAAAAAATATTTTAGACGAACTTAAAGAATATTTTAGCGGGTCAACTGTTCTTAATGGTTTGAAGGAACTCGAACATAATATTTCAAGTTACAATTTTGACCAGGCTTTGGAGTCTTTACATAACTTTGCTAAGACCCTGAACTTAGAGATTGAAGGAGAAAAATAGAAGATGGCTGAAGGTGGCGAAAAAAAAACGATTCTGGTAGTAGACGATACGCCCGAAAACATTGATTTTTTGGCAAGCATTCTAAAATCAGATTATCGCGTTAAAGTGGCGCTAGATGGCGATAAAGCTCTAAAAACCATCGCCAAAGGCAATCCGGACCTGATTCTGATGGATATCCAGATGCCTGGGAAGAGTGGCTATGAGGTTTCCCATATCCTTAGAAACGATTCATCTACTGCGAACATACCCATAATTTTCATTACAGGGGAAGGTCCAGATAAGGAAAAGGAAGAAGAACTTAACGCCATAGGTACAATTTCTAAACCTGTGGATCCTGAAATTTTGTTAGCTTGGATAAAAGAAAATATCTAATCAACATTTAAGCGATACCACAAACGTATTAACTTTCAAATAATATTTGGAATGTAGCCGAATTGCAGCCAACGGGGTCTTAATCCTTGTAAGTAAACTGATTCCTCGTAATCCTTAGAATGGCCAATAACCCTTGATTTTAAAGAAGAAGCGAAGGAGCCGATATCCACATCAGTTTGAAGGGATTCGATATCCCTGAGGTTATTAAAAACTAACGCTTAATTTATTGGGTTAAACGCTTATTACTATTTATTGCCTCTTCATTAAACCAATTCTTAAAGAATCCTTTTAGCGTCGACCATAAGCCGTCAGGCCCCGTACAAGGTCTAGTAAGGTATACTCATAATTTCTGTTGGTTCGGCAAAGGCTTCTCGACTCCCAATTTTGTGAAAATTTATCCCTTCATAAAGTTTTTCATTGGTTTTCCCACTCATATTAAAATCACAAAAATGTTACAGACGGTTTGATTTTGTAATTTTTTTAATGTTTATATGATTGGAAAATCGTTGATATTTGAGCTTTAAAAATGAGATGAGGAACATTTAATTACATAGATAGTATATTTAAAAAAAATTTGTATTTACAATTGGAATCTTTATAATTGATGATACATTTGCAGTAATTTAGGTAATCTAGTGAAACTGACTAAATTGACTCAATCAGCTATAGGTTGAGCATTACGGCTTAGTTCAAAAATATTCTTATATTACAGGGGATACTTTTTTAAACCTGGGAATATAGACAAAGAAAGTTAAAGTGGGAATATAAATTGGAAGATTCTATCTTGTTTATTTACCGTTACCACTTGCAGTCAAAAATATAAAAAAATTGAAAATAATAAATTTATTTTAGGAGCCATATCAATGAATTCGAATCAATTGGAGGTCAACAAACATGAGGCGATTATTAATGCTATTGACAAATCCCAGGGGATTATCGAGTTCAACTTGGACGGCACTATCATAACCGCCAACGATAATTTTCTGAATGTTCTTGGATATACATTGGAAGAAGTGAATGGAAAGCATCATCGGATTTTTTGCAATGAAACGTATGCAAACAGTCAAGACTACAAGAAGTTTTGGGAAAAATTGAACCGTGGAGAATTTGATTCCGGCGAGTACAAGCGTATCGGTAAGGGAGGCAGGGAGGTCTACATTCAAGCGACTTATAACCCAATTTTTGATTCGAAAGGCGAACTAATAAAAATTATTAAAATCGCTTCAGACGTTACCGAACAAAAGCTAATAAACGCGGAGTACGAAGGTAAAATAAACGCTATTGATAAATCTCAGGGCACCATTGAGTTCAACATGGACGGAACGATTATAACTGCTAACGACAACTTTCTAAATGTTCTTGGTTACTCGTTGGAAGAAGTTAAAGGGAAGCATCATCGAATTTTTTGTGAGGAGTCGTATGCAAATAGCCCGGAATACAAGGGGTTTTGGGAACAATTAAACCGCGGGGAATTTGATTCGGGAGAGTACAAGCGTTTCGGAAAGAACGGTAGAGAGGTTTACATTCAAGCGTCCTATAACCCGATTTTTGATTTGAATGGCAAACCGTTGAAAATTCTTAAAATCGCCGCAGACATTACCGAGCAGAAACGTTTCGAAGCGGAAAGAGCGAAACAAGCGGCATTAATCATGGAAATGTCCACTCCGGTGATGCGACTCTGGGATAATATTTTATTGCTTCCCATTGTCGGATTGGTGGATTCAAAACGTGTCCAATTAATTATGGAAACTGTATTACAAAAAATTTTAGACCACCAAGCCAAGATTATCATTATGGACATACAAGGCGTTCCCGCTGTTGACAGCGCCGTTGCTAACCATATTATCAAAGTTACAAAGGCCACAAAATTGATGGGGTGTACTTGTATCATAACCGGGATTTCTCCGGAAATTTCACAAGCGCTGGTTAATTTGGGTATCGAATTAAACGATATATTGACGCAATCAACATTAAAAGAAGGCGTTAATACTTCTCTGAAAAAAGTAGGTTTTCAGTTGAAAGAAATAAAATCCAACTGATTAATCTTGGCTCTTAAACGTGGAATTTAAATGAACGATCCTTTGGAACCTGTAAAAATAACCATTCATGAAACCCAGGGGTGCTTGGTGTTGCCTATTCAGGAAGAACTTTCAAAAGAAGCCGCGCAGCAAATTCAAAGAAGTTTGCTAGAACAGGTTCATGGTAAAAGTGTCAAGGGAGTTGTTATTGATCTTTCTGGAGTAAAAATTCTTGATGGAGCCTTATGGGAAATTTTTTCTAAAACCGCCCAGATGGTTAAAATGTTAGGAGCTCCATCTGTGATAACAGGCTTAAGTCCGGGTGTAGTGGCTTCAATAATCGACCTGAATCTAGAAATTAATGGCCTCACGACGGCGATGAACCTAAAAGATGCATTGGAGATTTTAACCCAATCGGCGGAATTGGAAGTGGACAATGATGATGAGGCTGGGAATGACTCTGAGAATGAAGATGACAATTTAGATATCGACGACGAATGGAATAGGGAAACCGAGAAAGAATTAGATAATGAAGATACTAAGTTTTAATAATTGGGTTGGGTCATGAAAGCTCTACTTATTTTGATTACAAACTCACAATGACCGCAACGAACCCTAAAGTAAAAAAATTGGATATTTCTGGAGAAACTGATGTTGCGTATGCGGCATTGGCTGCAAAAAATTACGCCAAAGAAATCGGGTTTTCGAAAGCAGACCAATATATGATTTCCACTGCTGTAAGTGAGCTTGCGCGTAATATATTTGTTTATGCTAAAAGAGGAAGCATAGATTTGAGTTTTTTAGAGCTGGATTCAAAAAGAGGAGTTGAGGTGGTGGCCGAAGATTCAGGTCCAGGAATACAAGATATAGACAAGGCCATGGAAGACAATTATAGCACGGGTGGAACTATGGGTGTGGGTCTTCCTGGAACCAAACGGCTCATGGATGATTTTCAAATTGATTCCCAACGCGCGAAGGGAACCAAGATTACAATACGAAAATGGATTCAATAGATAACGGAACGGTAGATTATTTTATCGCGGAAAGAGCTTTAGAGTCGGTTAATGGCGATACGGGGTTTGTTTGTGGCGACGAGGAACGGCTATTTGTCGGTATTATAGATGGCGCAGGTCATGGACCTGAGGCACACACAATAGCCAAATCCAGCCGCGATTTCCTTAATAAAAATCAAGACAAGGAACTCCCAAGCCTGATGAAAGAACTGCATGAAAAGTTGCGTGGAACGCGTGGGGGAGTGGCTATTATAGGTAAACTTGATATTAAGGCGTTGCAGTTCCGCTATGTGGGAATAGGTAATATCGTTTTAAGAAAATTTGGAAGTTCTTCGGAAAGGGCCGTGACTCAAGACGGAGTGATTGGATACCATATAAGAACCCCAAAAGAAAAACTTATGAAAATTTCAGGCGGGGATGTATTGGTTATGCATACCGATGGAATAACGAGCTATTTCGATATTAACGATTATCCGAAGATTCTAAACGATGATCCAAAAACAATCGCAAATAATCTAATTAAAAATTTTGGAAAAAATGACGACGATGCCACTTGTATCGCTATGCGAATTAAGTGATGGTTGCAATATTTTTGATTTGAAATTGATTGAATTGGTATTTAAGTAATTAATTAGGGAATAATAAAGAGTGATAGAACTAGGAACTATTTCCATACGGGACGAAAATTCCATCGTTCAATGTCGGAACAAAATTCGAATTCTTGCAATGGATTTAAATTTCGGTTCCGTGGAATCGACCCGTCTGGCAACTGCGTCGTCCGAAATTAGTCGAACCTTACTACAAAATGAAGACCCATCCAGTGTGGATGTGTTTTTTGAAAAAGTTAATGGAAGGTTTGGGTTACTAATGGTTTTCAAGGGGGTAAATGGCCATTTCAATTTAGGTAACTTTGAATTTTTATTTGATCAATATTCGGTTACCCCAGAAAACCAGGAAGTAAAAAATATTAGAGCTTTTAAATTGTTCCGCGATCCCTCCTTTATCCCCTCCAAAGATTTCATAGAGATTGAAAAAAATAAGATCTCTCAACTCAGTCGAGAGGAGCTTATGGGAGAATTGAAAGATGCCATGAAACAGGCGGAATCGGCCACTCAGGCAAAATCTGATTTTCTGGCCAACATGAGCCATGAGATCAGAACTCCCATGAATGCCATCATAGGCATGAGTATTCTTGCCTTGAAGACCGAGTTAACTCCTAAACAATACAATTATGTGAGCAAAATTCAGGCATCTGGAAACGCATTGCTTGGCATCATTAACGACATTCTGGATTTTTCAAAAATAGAAGCTGGAAAATTAGATATGGAGGATATCGATTTTCGGCTGGATGATGTTCTGGATAACCTTTCAACTTTGGTTACATTAAAGGCTCAAGAAAAGGGGTTGGAGGTATTATTTTCATTTGATAAAAGTATACCTCGCGCCTTGGTGGGAGATCCGCTTCGGTTGGGACAAGTTTTAGTAAATTTAACTAACAATGCAGTTAAATTTACCGAACAAGGCGAGATAATTGTTTCTATAAAACCTCTTAATATTGAGTCGGACAAAGTGGAATTACAATTTACCGTGAAAGACACGGGTATCGGTTTGACCCAGGAACAAATTGGGAGACTATTTAAAGAGTTCAGTCAGGCAGATACATCCACCACAAGAAAGTTTGGAGGAACAGGGTTGGGACTCACTATTTCCAAACGTCTTGTCGAAATGATGAAGGGAAGAGTTTGGGTCGAAAGCGAACCTGGCCAGGGAAGTAGTTTCATTTTCACGGGGGTTTTTGGAGTAAAAAACCAACAAGATGGAACAGAATTAATACTTTCAGATGACCTTCAGGGGAAAAAAGTTCTGGTCGTAGACGACAACGATTCAGCCAGGGAGATTTTAGAGAACGCATTGCAGTCTTTTTTATTGAATGTGTCTAGTGCATCATCTGGCTTTGAAGCTATTTCAAAGGTTGTGGCTGCAGATCCGGACGGTCCTTTTGACCTTGTTATTATGGACTGGCAGATGCCTGAAATGAATGGGATTAAAACTTCAGAGATAATAAAAAAGAATTCCAAATTAAAGAAGATTCCAAAAATTATTATGCTTACGGCTTATGGGAGGGAAGAAGTGGTCCGGCAAGCCGAAGAAGTAGGAATCGATGGATTTTTAGTTAAACCAATGAATCCTTCGGCCCTTCTTGAATCAATTATGGAAGTATTTGTAAAGAAGCACGCCAAAAAGAAATACCAAGAAGATTCTGAGGTCGAGCTAGTAGAGCAGGGTATGAGCGCTATTCGAGGAGCGGGGATTTTGTTGGCCGAAGATAACGAGATCAATCAGGAAATAGCTGTGGAGTTGTTGGAAGAAGCGGGACTCAATGTGACCGTCGCCAATAATGGGAGAGAGGCTGTGGAGTTGGCAGGTCAATCAGAATACGATTGCATATTAATGGATATGCAGATGCCAGAAATGGACGGGTATGATGCCACAAGGACTTTGCGGAAAGACGTTCAATATAAAAATCTCCCAATAATAGCTATGACAGCAAATGCCATGGCTGGGGACCGGGAAAAATGTCTGGAAGCTGGAATGAACGATCACGTGTCAAAACCCATTAACACAAAAGAGTTGTTTGGGGCTTTAATAAAATGGATTCCTGAACAGAGAAAAGGCGAGGTTAAAAATATTGATCAAACAGTATCATCGGAACAATCGGAAGATAGCGATGATAACATTCCTTTAGATCTTCCTGGTTTGGATGTAAAGGCAGGCCTTGAAATTGTTAGCGGTAAAGAGAAGCTTTATCGAAAGTTATTGACAAAATTTGAAAGAGATTATTCTAATTTTACGGGAATAATTAAGCGGGCTTGGGAAAATGGTTCCCCTGAGTTGGCAGAAAGGGAAGCCCATACGATAAAAGGAGTGGCTGGTAACATCGGCGCTAAATCAATATATAAATCGGCTGGTAAAATAGAAACTGCAATCAGAAATGGGGATAATGCCGACAAAGATATCTTGTTAAATGAATTCGACCAGGACTTGACCCAAGTCCTTGAATCTTTAAAAAGTCTTAATCTTGCCATCCCTGAAAGTTCAGAAGTTTTTGAATTGCCAAATATAGATATTCCGGATGAGTTGTTTTCTTCTTTAAAGGAGGCGGCTCATGAAGGGTTGTTTGATGAAATGCTAGAGAGTTTAGTGGAGCTTTCAAAAATTGAACCTTCAGGCCCGATTCTAGCGACACATTACAGGCAATTTTTAAGAGAATTCAAATTTGATGAGATTTTAGATTCATTGGAAAAACTAAGCGCAATGGATTCTAAAGTAACTAGTAAGGAGTCTCTACTCAAATCGTTGTCGAACCTTGAACCTCATGTTAAATCCAGAAAACCAAAAAAGTGTAAACAGGCATTAAAAGAAGTTATGGAATTAAACTGGCCTTCTGAATTTTTGAGTGAATTAAATTGCATTGAAGAATTTTTGGGAAAATATAAATACAAAGAAGCTCTCATTGCTCTTGAAGAATTAATTAAAAAAATAGGATGAAGTCGGTATTGTAATGGAGTCATTGTCTGACGGAAAAATACTTGTAGTAGACGATGTTGAGGCAAATATTGATATTTTAGTCGACGCTTTGGAAGAAGATTATGACGTCAGCGTTGCCATGGATGGCGAAAGCGCTTTGGAAGCTGTGGGTGAAGATAAGCCCGATCTTATATTGCTTGATGTAATGATGCCTGGAATTGATGGTTATGAAGTTTGTAAACGAATAAAACAAGATCCTGAAACGGAACATATTCATATTATATTTGTAACGGGCGTAGGCGAGACTCTCCAGAAAAGTTTGGGGTATCAATTGGGATGCTCCGATTATATGACCAAGCCATTTGATATCGTCGAAGTTAAAATAAAAGTTAAAACTCTCCTTTCTTTGGTGTTTTTTACAAGTGAAATTGCTCGATTAAAGGGACAGCGTGAATAACCCGATAAATGATTAGGTTATTAATGGTCCAACTTAGAGCTGGAAAGCCGACTTGAATGACCCAGAAATAATTAATTGTTTGTGGACAATTTGTTGACAGTTTAAGCCAAATTAATAACTACCCAATTAATCTATATTCTTGAAATAATTAGAAAGTCAGAACCTTAGTATGAAAGTTCGCTGACTTGTCGCGTTGGTACAAACCGGTTGGAAACAAATTAAACTTTCTTCTTATGCCTATTGATTATTTATCAGTAGGTTCTTGATTCGATACAGATACAGCCTGCCAATTAAATCAAGTGGCCACAATTTTCCCCGTAAGTCCCTTTTCTTCGACATTGATAAAACCTTGATAAAAATTTTCTCCCGTGGCGGAATCAATGGAATTTAGGGAATACCTTTAACTCATTGAAAAAATAATAGAATCAGAGTCTTACGCCGGAATCCTCCCCTGTGAGCCATAGTTAGGTTGCTCACGCGGATGCGTTTTTCAATGATCTATCCTAAAGATTGTCTGCCCCAGGATACCCCTTACCTCAACTAACTCGTGTCGAACATACCTTTTTATTTCAGTAAATAACATTTTGTACAAAACTATTGTTACGAAAGACCTGCTACCTTTTATATAAATCGGCTTTTTTGTCATGTTCCGTATTGTGGGCCATGAGTAATCAATCTGAAAGGTTTTAGCGTTAGGAACAACAGGTTTACCCAAAAAAATCTATTTTGATTTTCAAGTTAGCTTTGACTTGACTAAATATTTTGTATACAATATCGAAATATCTTATTTATTTTTGAAATTAGAAAATATTTTTCGTGAAGGGTGCAATCTTTCATCCTGATTTTTGGACCTATTGGTTGCAAGAGTGTTGCGTTTTCGGCCTCATTAGCATCGTTGTCCATGGAAGGATTTGAGTGGGCAGGGCGCTTGGTTGGGATAGGGTGTGTCCACCGCAAAATCTACTAGACCCGCAAGCAGGCTAAATCGGATCTTTTTGAATATAGCGAAGTCTTTTGTAACTGGAAACGACTTCATTATTTAATCATCTCCTCCCTGAGATGCCCTCAATTAACAATCCTTAAGGAAAAATACGATGCCTACTCAGCTTAAACAACTCATACGCTGTGCATTTTTATTCGTTCTTCTTTGTTTGCCGACACAGGCGATGGCAGGGACTTTTGATTGTCAAGCCGACGCGTCCTGGTTCCCCAGCGCTACGAATACGCCAACGATGCCGACTGAAGTTCCCAATACCGGTTCAAACAATCCCTTTTGCGGTTTTTACCAATTCTCCTGGCAGGCTTTTTTATACCTAATGTCCCCCGCATCGACTGGCACCGAACGAAACTTTGAAGTCCAAGCGAACTACCCTGTGTTGGAATTTGACTCTAGCGGGAAGCCTCTAAATTCCTGTGACGACACCATTACCGGTAATACTCATAGAATCAGTCTTGCTAAATCAGAAAATCTCCCTGAAGACATCCATCAGGCTGGAGACAGCGCTACGATTTACGATCAAAATAGGAATGTGGTGTACTACGAAGTTAAGTTTGATCGCAACACATGTAATGTGGCCCCGATTCAAAAAATGAATAATTTTCCACCGGGGACAACTGAGTTAAAATTTGCTTGGAAAGTACTCACCCCCGCTGAAATCGCATCCAAAACTTTTGTCGCTATAACTGCGTCGATTGGCAGTCAATCAAATGTCACGCTTGGTTTGGTGGGTATGCATGTTGCGGTTGCAACGCAAGACCATCCAGAGTTTGTTTGGGCAACCTTTGAACACGCTACCAATGACCCGAATTGCACTGGAGCGCTCGGAGTTAATTCTTGGTCATTCACCAGCGGCGCTTGTAATACAGCGCTAGTCAGTAAGGATCAACCGAAGATAGTCGCTTGTAAGTTTAATCAAGCGAAAGAGGAAACATCGATTACCGGAACGCCTACGGAAATTTGTCGAGTCTATCCATATGGAACAGCGACGGGCGATCTCAAGGCAACTGAGAACGTTGAAGACATAACCTCCTTGAACGCTAACGTGTTAGCGATGTTGCCCAATGCGGATCCATCCATGGCGGTATTAAAAAATTATTTTAATGTCGGAGCGATTTGGGTCAGCGATATTAACCAAGGATCTACCGTCGGCAATCAACGCGGCTCATTACGCCTGGCAAATACAACTGCGGAAACTACGTTTCAGCATGTTGACTTAAACCCGAACACTAATAAGGGTTTTGCTTCTAACTGTTTTGGTTGCCATAATTATGTGGCCCCGGGTAACAATACGACTTCGGGAAACCTCAGCCATATATTTAATGATATTGTCGCTGGACAATGTAAAGACGTGCAAGCTGGGCCTATCTGGAATAATATTGACGCAAAGAATAAATGTCCTAAAACATGCCAGAACAGTTCGCCAGATTTAACCTGGAATGGTCAATGGACAACAACTCAACCAGGAATTATGTCGGTTTGTGGTTGCTGTCCTTGAATAACTTCCATTGGATTTAGATGACTAACTACTATAAAACAACCTCGCCGACGTTTGGGTTGAGTAGTTGGAGTTCTAGTTGTATTGAGAACGGCGGTGTAATAATGTTCCATTGATTGGTGATGGTGGCAGAGTTCCTTTAAGTCTGTTGAACGACAACACCAAGCTCGCGGTAGATAGAATTGAGAAAAACGGGAACCGTCAATACACGAAGAAGTTTCGCGAGTTGTAATCGCATTAATTATTCGAAGCGCGTTTAGGTCTTCCTGGCAAAGGCAACGATAAAGGAAAAGTCGAAGGATTGCTAGTTTATGCTCGCCGTAACTTTCTAGTTCCGATTCCCCGATTTGATAGTTTCTCTAAACATAATCAGTCTTTTGTCGCGCAATATTTGAAACGTCGCGAACATAAGCTTCGCAGTCATACAGAAACGTTTCCGGAACGTTTTGAGAAGGATAAGGAGAAACTACTACCTTTATCTCCTTTTCTCTATGACGCTTGCGATAAGGCGAGTACCCGAGTAAATTCGATGTCTTTGGTCCGTAATAAGACGAACGAATATTCAATTCCTGTTGCTTAGGGTCGCCGCAAAGTCCAAGTTAGAATTTACGTCAATCTTGTCCTTTTTGATAATCGGCGCATTACCCGCAGGTCGTTGCTCTATTCCTCTTTGGTTTTTCCCGAATTTAACCGTAACATTTATTAAAAAAGGATGTGTAAATTAAAGGTCAGATTTAGTTATAATCCCAAGTGGGATATGAACTTTATATCAAACTATAGTAAAATTCTTGCTAAAGAAAACGGGTAAATTTATGGACGAACAAGATAAATCTGATCCTGAAGAATCAAACGGTAAGCTTGGTCTGTTGTTTACTTGTTTGGGGGCAATTTTTGTTTCTATTTTTATGGGGATATTAGCCATACCCGGAAAAAGCGGGTCGCCGCTTATATACATTCATTATACTTATGTTTATATTGTGCCTTTTATTCTTGGGGTATCTGGAATTGGGTTAGCGTTTTATCCACAAAAGCATCACAAGGTTGCCCGATGGGGCTATAGAATAGGGTTGTCGTTTATAGTGTTGCCTTTTTTAATTTCAATAATTGTTTCTAAAATTTGATAATTATGCGGTTGTAGAAATGGGGCGATTCGAAATTTCGTAAAATCTTCCAGTGTAGAGCTTATTGCATTTACGTATAGCGCCATATTAAGGCAAATTAATTCTTATTTATTAAAATGCTTAAAAATAATATCCGCAATAATCTGACTTCCTTTTGGTGAGTAATGATAATTATCATACGTCCAATCAATAAATAGATCTTTGTCGGTTAAATCTTTATCCAAAAAACGTGAGAATAATTCAATATGATCGAATTGATTTTTTTTCATGAACTCGTTCCACATTAAAATTTCAGGCGTATAAAATATATATTTGGGAATAATATTTTGAGGAAGTCCATGGGTAGCTTTATTGAAAAGCGATTTACTTGTTTCTTTTAAGTTTATAAACGTAAATCGATCGGGAGACAGTACGTAAGTTAACTTTGCTCCACTTTCCTTTACGAGTTTTTGTATTTTTAATAATAAAGCTTCAATAATGTACCGTGTTTCAAAACGATTTCCTGCTGTTGCCGGACAAAAGTAATCTTGTAAATGATGCAACCCAAAAAACTTGAGAGAATTGCTTAAGAGGAAAATGTTGTAGCAAGAGAATCGTCCGACATGATCGTCTATTAATATTAAACTATCAGGATCGACATTTGATTTCTCGGTTAATAGTTCTTTGTTTTTGATCGTGTAGTACGGTTTAGAAGCCCCTAAGCCATTAATTTTAACATCCGATGTATCTTGTCCCGTCCCAATTACAACCACAACCCTTTCAGGTTTTAGTTCTTTTATGTGTTTTTTTAGGAAAAAATAATATTGACTGATCCCATACCCGACTCCTCCCAGATTTAATACCTGATAACCCTGATACTTTTTTTGAAGATAATGACTGATTGTTTCGTCATTATTAACAAAGCCTCCATAAACTACGGAGTCGCCAACTAAAAGGATTTGTTTTTTTGTGGGGTCGATTTCCTGAGAACGGAATCCTGCAGAATTATTTGTATAAGTTATTCCCTCGGTGTGATAGGTGACGTTTGGAGATTCGACCCATCCCACTTGTTGGTCGAACTCCGTTCCGGTTCCAAACCCAAAAATTTTGCTATTAACCATGATGGCTAATTTAGATTTTAAAATGAAAGCAAGGTTATGACCCGGTTTACGAAAATCGTAACCGTTAAAATCTGGAAAGAATGTTCGAATGGAATAATCCCAGCATAATACGCAAACGATAAAAGAAAACGCAAAAACAGATATATGTTTAATAAGGCGTATCGTCATAAGGATATATATTATTTCGACTGTTCTTTACAGTTAAAATTGAAAATAAATGAATGGATGTCCGCCAAAGTCTCCAAGTATTATAAGCATTAGGAAAAGCGTGCTTATGAAAAAATAACGTGGAAACAAAGGTAGCTTTAAGATAGCTAAAGTATCGTTTTTACGTTCCTGGAAATATTGAATTAGAGTCAAAAATAAAAAGTAGAAAATAAGTTGTTGGATTTGTTCTAATCCAGTCTGACTTAATTGAAGGTTAAAGTTTTGAAAAAAACTAAGGAACATCTCCCCTGCTTGCGATAGTGTTTTAGTTCTGAATATCAACCATCCAACGGCGGCTATCTGAAAGGTTAAAAACACTTGAGCTGGGAATGGCAACTTGTCCCAATAACGGGACGTGTAATAGTATCCTCCAATTAAAATACCGTGATAAATTCCAAAGACAGCAAAGTTCCAATTAGCCCCATGCCATAATCCACCAAGTAGCATGGTTATAAAAATATTTATACAAGTGCGTTTAATCCCTTTTTGATTTCCTCCCAGCGGCACATAAAGATAATCGCGAAGCCATGAAGACAATGAAATATGCCATCGACGCCAAAATTCAGAAATGTTTTTTGAGAAGTAGGGTCTTCGAAAGTTTTCCATCAACTCAATTCCCATGCATAATCCTAAACCGATGGCCATAAATGAATAGCCTGCAAAATCGCAATAAATTTGAATACTGAAAGCATATGTAGCTAGTAGAACGTCGCTTCCATTATATGGAGCGGTTGATGCAAATACGGGATCGACTATTTTAGCCAGGTTGTCGCCCAAAACAACCTTGAGGACAAGCCCCCAAAGCAACAAATACATTCCTCGATAGACTTTTTCTAGAGTTACCGTTCTCACTTTTAGTATCTGAGGAAGAAGGCGAGCGCCTCGTTCAATGGGGCCGGCGACCAATTGTGGAAAAAATGATACGTAAAGAGCAAAGTCAAAGAAGTTTCGAGCCGCTTTTAATTTTCCACGAAAAACATCAATGGTGTAACTCATTGTTTGGAAGGTATAGAAAGAAATCCCGATGGGTAATACCGTATCCAATAAATAAGGTTCAATCTTTAAACCGAAATAGCCGCTTAATTCCTGAAAATTTTGGGCAAAAAAATCATAATATTTAAAAACACCTAATATCGATAGGTTAATAAAAATGCTAATACAAACAAATCTCTTTTTTAACGCCGGAGTTTTTGTGTCTTCTATTCCACGTCCGCAATAATAATCAGCGGCGGTGGAGACCAAGAGTAGCGATAAATATCTCCAGTCCCAACTTCCATAAAAAATGTAACTCCCCACGAGCAGCATTCGGTTTTGCCAATAATGCGGCAAAAATAGATAAAGGGAATAGATCGTAATAAAAAAAGCGGCGAACTGTAGCGAGTGGAATAGCATTTTATCGATTTTCTAGAGTGGACGGAGGGGAGATTACATAGAAGTTTGCTTTTGTAGTTTCAGTTTATATTTGATCGGCAGGTATTGTGAGAGGTGTAAATATGTCAAAATCTAATTTGCCTATGAAACCTTTTTATTGAGAAAACGAATAGCCTTGTGGCCAAATTTAACTTTAAAACTGGCTAACAACGATTTTGTTAATTGCTATTTAAAGACTTGTTGTAAGAGATCCGTTACTCTAGCGGTTGGATCCTTTCGAATTTTCTTTTCTTCATTCCCTACCATTTCAAACAATCCGTTCAAGGAATTTTTTGTCACATAGTCGTCGAGATCGATTGTTGGAGCGGTGACGAATGGTAGGGCATTGAGTTGACTGGCTAAATCTTTATAATATCCCGTCACGTTGACTTCTGAAATGCTTGAAGAAATGGCTGGTTTGAATTCGTTATATAATTTAGTGAAAGTTTTTGATTTTAAAAAATCTGTAGCGGCTGTATCCCCCCCATTAAGTACTTTTTGACCGTCTTCAATACTCATATTCTTAATAGCGTCTAAGAAATATGAAGTCGCTTTGGGAGCGGCCTTTTCGGCGGCTTGATTTATACTTAACTCAAAATTATTCACCATTTGCTCCATTCCAACTTTTTTAAGAAGTTCTGAGGCTTGATTGAGGCTATCCGGTAACGGGATTTTTATGTCTGGGTTGTTGTAGTAACCGTTCATTTGGGAAGCGGATTTTACCGCTTTTTCGATGCCCACGGATAAAGCTTCTTTAAGACCCGAAATAACTGTTTCCGAAGAACCCAAGTTTAAGGGACTAGCAGAATCTGCGGGTTTTGTTAACGGTTCTATTTGTTTAAGAAAATTACCAAAAAAATCTGCGTGGGAGGGAGTGACGGATATAAAAATAAAACAAAACAGGAAAACAGAGATTTTTTTCATTTGAAAGCTCACAGAAATTCTTCGACAGGATAATAATTTAATCACAATATTTTACCTCCAAACTGAATCTTTATAACATTTAATTTGAGTTTCTTGGAAACCCATAAGTTTAAGATTTAGTTATCTCGGTTAAACTGGAATTAGATTTGGAAAATGGCGAGGAAACGTTAAAAAGAGACTGGGAGGAAAGTTACTTTTTTTTGAATGAAATGGCAAGTCGGTCAACGGTTGTATTTTCTAAAACGGTTTTCTGCAAAATTTCTTCAACATCTTCGATGGTTTTTGGGGTGTACCAAAGGTCTTCTGGATAAACAACAACCGCCGGTCCGTGAGAGCATGCGTCCAAACAACCTGCTTTATTGATCCGGATTTTGCCTTTCAACCCCAATTCATGACTTCGCTTTTTAGCGTAATCGATCAGTTCTGCTGCGCCAGATTGGGCACAACTTCCTTTGGGGTTATCTGATCCTCGGTCGTTATTACAAAAGAATAAATGTTTGGTAAATCTAGGCATGAGAAGAGTGGGAGGATATTCTTTTAAGGTTTGCCGTTTTTGGATCCGTTTTTAGAAGGCTCCATGGCGTGCCAAAAATCGTTGTAACATTTCTCACAGCTATCGGGGAAGATGGTGACAATTAACCCTTCTTTAATTTGGGCCGCTAAGTCTAGGGCTCCTTGCATGGCGGCCCCGGCTGAGTTGCCGACTAAAATTCCTTCTTCGCGTTCTAATCTACCAACCATGTCATAGCCATCTTCTGTAGATATGCTCAACTTTCCGTCAAAAACGGATTCGTCATATATTCTAGGGACGATGGAGCTATCCATGTGTTTGAGTCCCTCTAAGCCATGAAGTTCTTCTGCAGGTTCGACTGCATAGCACATAATATTGGGGTTAAAACGTTTTAGACCGCGAGTGTTGCCCATGAGCGTCCCGCTTGTTCCAATTCCAGCGGTAAAATGGGTGATTTTTCCTTCTGTTTGTTCCCAAATCTCTTTAGAGGTATGGTCGTAGTGAGCTTTCCAATTCGCGTCATTGCTATATTGATCTGGCATGAAATACTTATCCGGATCTTCTTCGTATATCTTTTTGGCTTGGATGATGGCCCCATCAGAACCTTCAAAAGGGCTTGAAGCGATGATTTCAGCGCCATAAAAAGCGGCCATTTTGCCTTTTCTTTCATTAATGACGTTTTCTGGCATCACCAATCTAACTCTATAGCCTTTAACCTTGCCAATAAGCGCGTAGGCAATTCCGGTATTACCGGACGTGGAATCTAATAAGATTTTATCTTTAGTGAGCTTTCCTGTTTTTTCTCCGTCTTCAATCATGCTAAGGGCTGGGCGAGACTTTACGGACCCTCCTGCGTTTCTCCATTCCGCTTTGGCAAAAATCTTAACGTTTGGGAACTCTTTACCAATATGCTTAATTTCAATAAGCGGAGTGTTGCCGATTGTATCTAGGATCGAGTCGTCCATGATTGCAGGACAGGACGGCACTAGAGCTTCGGAGCGAGACGTTAATTGATTCATAAAGACTTATGATCTTTTAGTTAAAAAAGTTAGCTATATTATTATAAATTATAAACGAGGGAAGCTATCAAAAGCCAAAAGATAGGAAAAACCATTTGATTTAAAAAAGAAAAAAGTCTATTGAAATAACTAAAGGCCTAAATAGCTGATTCTAGACGTTCAAGCTTTGCACAAAAGAAAACATCTAATTAGGGACTGTTGAAAAGTGGCATTATTTGAAATTCGAAAAAATCAAGTTATTGATTTTTAAAGGAAACTTTTTAGAATTTCTCTGTTTTTGCATTTATTCAACTTGTCTATTTAAGCGATAAGCATTTTAAGACTTTTAACAGGTAGGCTAGCCGCATATTGGTCTAAAGCGCCAGACTACAGGTTTTTCATAATATTTTGGCGTTAACAAATTCCTCCCGCAATGGCTGGAATAATAGAAATATCGTCGCCATCCTTTACGGGAGTGTTTTCCCCTTCAAGGAACCGAATATCTTCTTCGTTTAAATAAATATTTATAAACCTGCGTGGAGCTCCAGATTCTTCACAAATTCTATCTTTAATACCAGAAAATTGAGTTTCTAAATTATTTAAAATTTCTGCAATAGTACCGCCTTCAGCAGATACCTCGCTCTGATTATTAGTCAACTTTAACAAAGGCGAGGGGATTCTAACCTTCACTGACATATCGTTTTTCTCCTTAAACCAAAATACTGTTAGATTTATACTAAGATACTGTTAGAAAAATTTTCTTCGAAACTGCTTAATCGCGGTTCTATCAAATCTGTTTGGGGAAAAGTACCATTAATGGCTTCTAATGTTTTCAGCCCATTGCCAGTGATGCAAATAACGGTGGTTTCGTCGGGTTTGATCCTTCCCTGGTCTACTAATTTTTTAGTGACTCCAACGGTCACCCCTCCAGCCGTTTCGGTAAAAATTCCTTCTGTTCGAGCCAGTAGTTTCATAGCGTCGACAACTTCTTCGTCTGTGACATCTTCTCCATAACCGCCGCTTACTTTGGCGGTTTTAATTCCATAAATACCGTCGGCGGGATTTCCAATAGCGATGGATTTAGCAATGGTATTGGGTTTTACCGGTTTAAAAAAATCTTGACCCGCTTTTATAGCGGTTGTTACGGGCGAGCAACCGGTCGCTTGCGCGGCAAATACCTTTGTCTGTACTTTGTCGACCAATCCTAGCGTTTCAAACTCGTGAAAAGCTTTCCAGATTTTGGTAATTAAAGAACTTCCCGCTACAGGAACAACAACATTATCTGGAGTTCTCCAGCCCAACTGTTCGGCGATTTCGTAACCGTAAGATTTAGAACCGTCGCCATAATAGGCGCGAATATTAATGTTTACAAAGGCCCATTTATGGCTTTCGCCAATTTCGCTACAAAGTCTATTAACGTCGTCGTAGCTCCCTTTTACGCGGATTAGTTTTGCGCCATAGACCAAGGTTCCCATAACTTTCCCGGCTTCGAGGCCATCAGGAATGAAAATATAACTTTTCAAACCAGCTTCAGCGGCATGGGCCGCTACAGAGTTTGCTAAATTCCCTGTAGAAGCGCAAGAAACGGTATCAAATCCAAACTCAAGAGCTTTAGAAACCGCAATTGCTACTACGCGGTCTTTGAATGAAAAAGTAGGGTGATTGACCGAATCGTTTTTTATGTATAAATTTTTTAATCCCAGCTCTTTGCCAAGATTTTCGGCTTTTACAAGAGGGGTAAAACCGCAATGGAAACCTACTTTCGGATCTTCGTCTAAAGGTAATAAATCCTTATAACGCCAAATAGAAGCGGGACCTTTTTCAATAGAATCTTTAGTGACGACTTCTTTAATTTTTTCAAAATCATAGTCTACCTCAAGAGGGCCGAAACAAAGTTCGCACACATGAATAGGTAGTTTGTCGTACTTTTCTCCGCATTCTTTACATTTTAAACCGCTAACATATCCCATTAATCTATTGCCTATTAAAAAAATTGATTAAAACTAAAATATCTCTCTCCATTATCGGGAAATACCGTAACTATATTTTTTCCGGGCCCAAGTTCTTTGGCAATTTCAAATGCGCCACAGCAAGCGGCGCCTGCAGAAATTCCAACCAATAGTCCTTCTTCTTTTGCTAATCGGGTCGAGAAAGCAAACGCATTTTCGTCGGAAACTGGAAGAATTTTATCCAAAATTTCCATGTTTAGTACTTTGGGTTTAAATCCCGCTCCAATGCCCTGGATTTTATGGGGACCTGGAGATTCTCCTGAAAGTACCGAAGATGTTTTAGGCTCAACTCCAATTATCTTTACTGGGTCGTAATGTTTTTTCAAAACCTCGCCCACGCCGGTAATAGTGCCACCCGTTCCAATCCCGGCTACAAAGGCGTCAATGGGCGTGCTTTCCATTGCTTGCACAATTTCTGGCCCGGTTGTTCTTCTATGCGCCTCTGGGTTAGCGGGATTATTAAATTGTTGAGGCATAAAATAATCAGGATTTGAGGCCACTAGTTCTTCGGCGCGCTCAATAGTGCCCTGCATGCCAAATTCGGCTCTACTCAATTCGGTTTTTGCCCCAAAACTTTCTAAGATAAGCCTTCTTTCTTGGCTCATATTTTCAGACATAACTAGAATTACATTGTAGCCTTTAACGGCACCCGCAAGGGCAAGGCCAATTCCTGTATTTCCGCTAGTCGGTTCAACAATCGTTGCGCCTGGTTTTAATAAGCCTTTTTGCTCGGCATCTTCAATCATTGCCAAAGCGATCCGGTCTTTCACGCTTCCGCCAGGATTGAAATACTCCAACTTGGCATAAATATTTGATCCATTAGGGGGAACGACTTTGTTTAGTTTAACCAATGGCGTGGAGCCGATCAACTCTAAACTATTTTTGAACCGTAGTTTTGGATTATCCAGAGTAGGCATTCGGATTTCGTTATTTGTAGTTTCGGGGGAAAATTTAATGAAAAAGGTTAATTATAGTAGCACGCAAATTTCAAGTCAATACCAGGAAATTATTCTATCAAAAGGAAAAATTTTGGTTTATTAGAAAAAGAAGAGAAATTTTTTTCTATCTGGATAAACAACAGTCTCAGAAAACCATAAAGGTATACAGTTTATTAGTTTTTCTTAAGATTAAACTGTTTGCCCAATCCCTTTAATCGATCTTTAACCTGCCTTGTGACGTTATCGGCGGTATCAAAATTCGTAATGATATGAGGCGTTACAAATACCATTAATTCGGTTTTACTCTCGGATTCATTGTCTTGTCTGAATAATCGGCCAAAAACGGGAACATCTTTTAGAATAGGAACACCATTATTTGATTGGGATTTATTTTTTTGCATGAGACCGCCCATCACTAAAACCTGATTATCGCGTAGGACGACTTCGGTATTTATAGATCTAACATTAAAAGAAGTTGTGCCTTGAATAACCGCTCCTGGAGAACTAATTTCCTGGCTAATTTTTAAATTAACAAAGTTATCTGAGTTGATTTTGGGTTCGATATTTAGTTTTATCCCCACGCTACGAAATTCAATAGTTGATTGAGTTAATGGTTGCCCTGCTGTGGGTGTTGTAATCGTAGAGCTTTGAATCGGGATTTCGTCAGTAACAGAAATTGAGGCCGACTTGTTATCTGAAGTGATCAAAGTGGGATTAGATAAAATATTGACCTTAGAGTCTAATTGAGAGGCCGATAGTAACGCCCTTAGCTTACTGGCGTTAGCTAGTGAGAAACTGAAGCCTGGACTGACTAAGGATGCGGCGCTATCCGCTAAAGCTCCAGGGCCTCCATTGAATTGAGAGCCTGATGCAAATGCGGCATTTTCAAGTTTTCCCTGTAAAGCCCAATCGAAACCCAATTGCACATCTTCGCTCATTACTAGGTCTAAAATCAAAACTTCAATTAAAACTTGTTGCGGCATTAGATCAAGTTTTTTTAGTAATTCTAATATTGCGGGGTATTTCCTCGGTGAAGTTCTAATAATTAATGAGTTCGTGTCTTCATCCTCTACAATAATTAATTCTTCCTCGTCTTCGGCATTCAGCAAGTTATTAAAACCACCTGATACGCTTACTTTTCTAGTACTTTTTGTCTTCTTTTTAGTTGATGAAGCTGTTTTTGAGGTTGACGGCTGCTTTTTTAATAGTTTGCTTTGTTTTGCCGTTTTTGAAGATTTTTTACTCTTTGCGGCAAATATTTTATTTAAAACAGTGGATAGTTTTTTTGCTTCGCTATGCTGAACATAATAAACAAAAGTACTTATTTGGCTTTTTGAAACGATAGGTTGATCTAATTTTTCGATCCAAAACTCGATAGTGGATAAAATGCTTTTAAAAGGATTGACCACTAAAATAGCGTTCAATCTTTCTAGCGGCAAAAAGTTGAGGCTTTGTCCTACTGTTTCCTCATAGCCCAAGGCGTTAAAAACCTCTTGTAATTCGCTAGCGACTAAACTTGCGTTAGAATTTTTAATAGTATAAAGCTCAATGTTCGAGGCCGCTAATTTATCAATATCTAACGCTTCGACCACCTTAAGAATTCTTCCCACATTAGAAGCGAGCTCAATCATCAGCAAATTATTTGTCTCTGGCACTTCTATAAAGCTGGCATTCTTCGTAAGCAAGGGAGCCACGATTTTTTTCATGGATTGTGAGGTAATATGCTGTAACGGAATGATTTGGATTACGAGTCTTTCATTTGGTGGAACATTTGCTTTGGTGCCATAATAAATGCTGAGTGGTTTTTTGACCGCGTCTTTAATAGGTAAAAACCTATAGAAATTTCCGCTTTCGACAACTGTAAGATTATTGAGAGCTAGAATTTGTTCTAAAACAGAATAGAGATCTTCTACGGCGATTTTGTTGAATGTTTGTAGAGTTACCTTACCCGATACCTGTCCTTCGATGATGTAATCGAGTTTGAGCAATTCGCAAAAAGTAGTGATGACATCGTAGATATCTGTGTCTTCAAAGTTTAATGTAATGTGCTTAGCTTCTTTTAGTTCAGGAGGAATAGGCGGAGAAGAGTTGACAACTGTCTTAAGTTTTTTGAGAGTTTCAGCGCTGTTTCCCCTTTTCACAGTTTCTTTTTGTAGGTTTTTTTGCTCCTTTATGCTGGCAAACAGGCTAGACACAAAAAATTTCTTTTCTTTTTTGTCTTGCGCCAGATACCACTTCCCGCCAGATGAGTCTTGTTTAATTTGTAAAAGTTGAAATTTTTCCCCTTTTTTACCAATGCCAATTTCTTTATATTGGCTTCCAGGACCCTGCCGAAAAGTAGTTTCATTCGCCAAAATATTAATTATTTTCTTTTTGGGGTGCCTGGGTAATCGGTTGATAGGAGAAAGGCTGGATTCTAGCCTCTTCTCTTCAGAGGGCGCTAATTTGAGTTCTCCGCTTTTTTTAGAAGATTTTTTATTTTTTATCGGTTCGAGTCGCATTGACTCAATTGGATCTTTTTCAGCGCTAGCTAATAATGTTTCTATCGCCGTCGGCTTTTTATTCAAACATCCCTGACCCAAAAAAAATGTTAAGGCAATAAAAGTGAAAAGTAGTCGTTTCATATTTTCTTAACTTTCTTGTCTTCTAATTTTTTAATAAATCCAAGAACTAGTAATTTGCTTTGTAACTCTTCGGGGTCTTTTTTATTCGCTCTTCGAATGGTTAGTTCCTCTACAATCATGAATTTTTCGTGGTTTTCGATTAGGTATAAAAAGCGGGTTAGGTTTTTTAGGTCGGACCGGACGCTGATCTCGACCGGTACGGAAAGGAGCCCAGAAATATATTTGGGCTTTTCGATACGTGCGCTTTCAATGGCTACTGAAGATTGCCTGGAATATCCTTCTAAAATTTTTTGAAGACTTGCCGCCGCTAAAGCTGGTTTTTCTTTGTTAAGAAAACGTTTTGCGAGAGCATTTTTAATCGTCTTGTTTGATTTACGCTTTTGTTCGTAAAACGCCTTCTGGTTTAATATCTCATAATATTTTTTAATAAAAAAGACTTTATTTTCAATTTGTTGTCGCGTTTCCTCACCGTTTGAATATATTGGAATTGCGATAAGTTTTATCGTTATATAGAGGATCAAGCCTATCCCCCCTACGATTAAGGCTTTTTTGTCTTTTTCGCTTAATTTTTCAATCATTTTGGCCTTTTATTGTGGATTTGATGGCAAATTTTTCACCCTCTTTTTGTTTAACGATGGAACCGTTGAATTGAGCGTCTAACAAAAGAGAAGAGTTTTCTAAAATTGGAATGAGTTTTGACGCGGATGCAGATAGCCCCTTAATTTCCATTTCGTTACTTTTTAACGAGGTGTCGTTAAGCCATGTGTCTCGAGGAATAATTTTTGTTAGTTCGTTAAGAATAGGAAGTTTTAGTGGGTTTTCTTTGTCGATGGATTTCAGAGTTTTAACAAAACGATCCATATCCTGGAATTCCAAATCGATTTTTTCTAAAGCCCCAGTTTGCTCTTTGATCTCTTTAAATTGATCGTTCAAAGATTTTAAAGCAAAATTGTTTTGAAAAATTTGTCCTATAACCCCAGCAACTAATAATAAAATTGCGGCAACTCCAATGCCCACTGTGGTTTTAATGGAAAAAGATTTTCTTTTGGGTCTTAATTTTGAAGGCAAAAAGTTTAATTGATCTTTATTTTGCTTAATTCCAGCTAGACCCAATCCTATTGCAGTATCAATGACGTTGGGGGGGCCGTCGAAAACGGTGTCTTCGTCGTTTTCGATAGGATAGGAATATATGGCCGTTTCGACGCCGGTTTCATTTTCTAAAAGTATGGAGAGAGAATTCGCAAAGTGACTACCTCCAAATAAATAAATGGTTTCTACCGCTTCGTCGCTTTCAATTTCGCCACTAGAAGCCAAAGCGTTTTGAACTTCATTTAAAATACTTTGCAAAATTGATTTGGAAGTCGGTTCGCAAGCTTCAAATGGGAGTGAATCTCTAAAAAAACCGTCAAAAAAGTTTTTATCCTGTATAAAGGCCGTTCTTAAAGCGACAATATTTCCGTTTTTTAAAATAGCGATGTCTGCAGAAGTGGGTCCCAAGTCCAATAAAACTGATAACGAATTAGAATATTCGTTTTGGGATTTTAAAAGGTTTAAGTTTGAAAATGGAGCTAAATGGACAATTGAAGGCGTGATATTAACTCGTTTAAGGAGCTGAGTATAATAATCTAAAAGCGTTTTGTTGATGGAAGATAAATGAATACGAAATTGCCGCTCGGCAATGGGTACAGCTTGGAAACTATAATAGAAGTCTTCAATATCGCCAATAAAATGTTTTTCTAACTCAAACTCTATAATACTATTAATAGACTTTAAGTCGGGAGCGGGAAGGTGAAACGTTTTGAAAAGAGCGAAATTTTTAGGAATTCCAACTACAGTTGTTTCTGGAGAGATTTGATATTCTATTAAGAATTGATTGATTTCCTCAAGAAATTTGTTTTCGACGGATTTTTTCCCTTCCGCCAAAGGTTCTATTTCAAAAAAATGACAAGCTAATACTTCGAATGAACGCCATTTTTTGCCCAATAAAGCTAAGCAAACGGAATTTTCACGAATATCTATTCCAAGAGCTTTTTCAAAATAAATTGGTTTCATGATTGTAAAGCGTTATCGTTCCAATATTTAATAAGTAAGGTTGCGTCTTTTGATTCTCCAAACTTCTCTAAGATAGCAACGATAGTTCTTTTTGTGTTACTGCCGTTAATGAAACCTGTCGATTCAATTTTAAAATGTGTGGACTTAGAGCGGTTGTAATATCCTCTTTTTTCTTTAGCTTCTAGGATTGCCTGTGTTTGAAGTTCCGAAAAAAAAATAGGGAGTAAGGCTGGTTTCGCAGTATTTGGATTGAATGATTTTACATTTTGAACTGTCAGAAAGTTTATCAACCCGATATAAGTTAAATTTTCTGAGTTTTCATTTGTATCGTCCGGACTACCGTATAAAATTTCTTCTGTTATTCCCTTAACTTTTAACAATTCGTCTAAGTTATCGATTTTATCGTTTTTTGCTTCGTAGGGCGATTCTAAGCTCAAATAATATTCGGATTCGGCTCCATTTAATCGGTGATTCGTATTTTTATCGATCCAATCCAAAATAGAATCGGCTATTGTAGAGTTTTCGTCGCCTCTTTCAACGCCAGAAGCTTCTAGAGTTTTGACCAACACCTCTCTAGAGGCTCTATTGATATTAACTTTACCATTTTCATCGGTGATTCGGTAATTGATAACGCCGTTGCCTAATGGAATGTCAGTTCTCTCGATTATTTCAAATCCAAGCTCACCCAATTCGCTTTCTAGAGGAGCTTCAGGGGAAGATAAATCTTCATCAGCTTTGTTTGGAGTGTTTGATACTTGACCGTCTACTTCCAAGTTAGAATCTTCAATACTTGATTCGATTACATTACCCTTAATAAACCCGTGTTCTGGATGAATGGAATGGAAGCTAGCGTTTTTATAAAGTTCCGCTATCCCCATATTGATTCCCGCTTTTGCCAAATAATAACTTTCGATATCTTCTTTATAATTTTTGGTTGCGTTAACTTCGGTGCGCATAGAATAAGCAAACTCTGTTGCCAAAGCGCCTAGCAAAATTAAAATCCAAAGGACCATCATCAAAGCCAATCCTCTATGATTTGCGCTATAGTTTACCATTTCCTTCCTCTTTTTCCTCTATGATCGGTCTGGATAATAGGATGCCAGAATTGAGAGCAATAATCGTTGGAGGTAAATAATATATTTTTTCGCTTTTGGTTTTTCCGGGTATTTCGGGAAATTCTAATCCTAAAGAAACTTCCATAGCTCTAGGTAAACTGATTTTATTTTTATTTCGAAAGGCGGCAGTTTCTTCGTCAATGCCAAGTTCTTCGATGAGATCTTCAGTAGGTTCCGATATCACTTGGTCGACCCATTCTCCAAAATATTTCTTGGTTTTGTTTTCTAATTGTTCGAGTTCTTCAGAAGTATATTTTTTCATTTTATAGTAACGAAATTTTAGAAAGGCGACATCTTTTGCCAGCATGACATAAGTAACTGCGTCAGAATTTGGATCTATCTCGGAAAAAACGTCTTCCGTAAAAATATCGCGTTCCATCATGACGATGCCATTTTCTTCAGTAATAGGATTTTGACCTTGATAAATTGAAACTTCGTGAGCCCAAGGAGTCTTTTTAAAATTTGAAAGTCCATGCGCAAAAGTAACTAAACGAAAAGAATCGCTTTTGCCTTCAAAAGCCATAATTTTCTCTTCAGAGCCAATTTTTGAGTCTTGTTCCAATTCCTGGGCTGTTTGTAAAACTTGCTCCTCTGCAAATATATCGTCTGATATGCCTGGTGGCTTAATAAATAAAGGATGGGTAGATTTTATTTTTTGAGAAATCTGTTCTCCAATAAATCGAAGTCTTTGATAAATATCCGCTCTTTCTTCTCCGGCCTCTCTTGCTGCAATACCTAATCGAATACCCCCCATAGAAAGCCCTGCAATTAAAGCGATGATGGCGAGCGACACTATCAATTCCAGTAAAGTAAATCCCGATTGGTTATCAATTTTTTTCATAGGATTAGTTTCCGGAAAAATTGTTTGAAAGTCCGCTTCCAAGCCCGCTAATATTTACAAAAGTGGTTTCTTTGCCGCAAAAGATCACTTTTTTCTCAACCGGTTCGACGCCAGGATCCTCGGCTGCTGGAGGTGGGGCTATGCTTGAAATATTTCCTGAATTTTGCGTAGGCCCGCCGCCAGGAGCGGTCTTTCCTTTAATCACTGAATCCAACGGAGTGTAAGAAAAGCCATCAGTTCTAACCGTAGTCAATTGAACGTTACGTTCTTTGCCTCTGCTATTCCAGAGGACATTGAGGGTTACTTTGGCTAATTGAATATTATCCTCTTCGTCATTTAAGATATCTCCATAGGGTTCTAAGGCTAACGTCCACGAGTAATCAGGTTCGTTTTCGAATTCTCCTGTAAAATCTTCGACCAAAAAATCGTCCAATTCCAATGAGTTCATTTTATGATTGGCTAATGAAACCGCTTTTAAATATTCGTCCGACAAGTCGATAGATTTAATACTTCCAGAAAATAGTTGCATAACGGTTGCAAAACCTATAGCCATTATAGAAAGCGCTACTATGACTTCCAATAGAGAGAAACCTTCTTCATTATGACTATTCGATGTCGACATCGGGTTTTCCTGTCACAGGGTCGAGGGTAATCGTGTATCGAGTTTTTTCATTTTTATGATTAGTTTCTATTAAAATTTCGCCGCCGCTTGAATTGCCCTGCGGATAAAAAACCATATAAAACGGTCCGGTATTCACCTCTTCATCGGAGTCAATAAATCGAATGATATTCAGTCGAGAATCTAATTGTTTGATTTCGGAGGATTTTTCCGTTTCGATGTTATTAATCCAATATTGATTGGTATCGATATTGGCATTAAACGTATACGGAGTCTTTTCCGAAATCGACTTTGATCTTGCGTAGCGCAGAACGGTAGCTATACTTCGAGCCGAAGTTTGGCTCTTAATTCGATCAAGAGTTTTGAAAAGAAATGGGGTTGTTAACCCCGCTATAACCGTAATCAATAAAAGGACTAAAATTAGCTCAAATAGAGAAAAACCTTTTCTATTTTTCCAAATTATAGATCGACTATTCCAATGTTTTCCAGCTAGCGATATCTTGGTTATAGCCTTCTCCGCCTTCCGCATTATCGGCCCCTAAAGAAAGTAGATCATATTCTCCATGTTCGCCTGGAGAACGATAGACATAATCGTTACTAAAAGGATCTTTAGGGATTTTTTTCTTGAGATAAGATTCGATAGCCGCCAAACCTTCTGAGGTTGTCGGATATCGGTGGTTTTCTAATCGATAAAGGTCCAGCGCTTGTCCTAGTAATTCGATTTGGGCTTGCGCGTCTTTTTGACGGGCCTTATCAACTTGACCAAAAATTTTAGGTCCCACTAAAGAAGCTAATAGCCCAATAATGAGCATGACCACAAGCAATTCAATAAGAGAAAATCCCTTATTCCCTAATTTTGAAAATACGGTTAGATAATTTGAGGGTTTCATATTATTTCCAGATAAAATCTTAAAGAGGAATATCGTTAATGCTAAAGACAGCCATTAAAATGGCAATGACAATAAAACCAATGACCATTGCCATTATAAGTATCATCAATGGTTCTATCATTGAAATGAGACCTTTGACGGCAAGCTCTACTTCTTTTTCATAAGTTTGCGAAACTTTTTCTAACATCTGGTCTAAATTTCCAGTCTCTTCTCCCACCGTAATCATATGAATCGCCATTGCTGGAAAAATTCCAGCTTTTTGAAGAGGGCCAGAAATGCCTTTTCCTCCTTTTAAGCCTTGATGTAAATTTTCTAAAGATTTTGCCATAACGCTGTTTCCAAGGATGGCGCGAACGATGAGCAAAGCGTTTAATATTGGAACCCCGCTTTTGAGAAGAGTCGACAAGGTTAAACTAAATCGAGCCGTTTCAATTTTTTGAATTAAAGAACCAACAAGAGGAAGTTTCAATATCATTGTGTCCCAAGCTAGCTTCCCTTTTTCGTTTTTTAAATACAAGTTAAATGCAACCGCTAACCCCGCAATGCCAACAATTATGACCCACCAGAATGATTGAAGAAAGTCGCTTATTCCTAATAATATAACGGTGGGTAAAGGCAATTGGCCCAATTCTTCAAAAATATCCGCAAATTTAGGCAAAACGACCGTGAATATAACGACGACAGCGCCAAGTCCTACCAATAATAAGAAAAGGGGGTATACGGAAGCTGATCGAACGGTATTTTTAAACTCCTGATTTTTCTCTAAAAAATCCGATAGTCTAAGCAAAATTGCGCCTAAAACGCCGCCAGCTTCCCCAGCGCGTACCATATTGATATATAGTTTTGAGAAAATTGCGGGGTATTGTGATAGAGCGTCGGCCAGAGTAGAGCCTCCTTGTACTTTATTTCTAATATCCGTTAACGTGTTTTTTATTTCGTCGCCATCGGAGATTTTGATGGATATAGACAAACTTTTGTCCAATGTTAGTCCAGACGATACCAATGTGGCTAACTGTTGCGTAGCCGCTAGAAGAGCTTTAGATGAAATTTTAGGTAAAAAACTAAGGCCAGAGAACTTTAAATTCAGTCCTAAGGAGCTCCCAGATTTTTTTTCCGAAACTTTAATAGGAAGATAATTTAGGCTCCTGATTTTGCGGACCGCCAATTTAGGGTCGGGAGCGTCTACGTTTCCTTCAACATATTTACCAGTTTTGTCCGTCGCTTGATAAAAATATACGGTCATAACAATTTAGTCAAAAGAGCGGTTTAATGAGTTGTTTCTTATAGTTCGTTATCCAAAGTAACCCGTAAAACTTCTTCTGGTGTGGTCACTCCACTTAATACTTTTTCCCAGCCGTCTTCCCGAAGAATTTTCATTCCTTTTTTTCTTGCCGAGTCTCTAATAAGATGAGCAGTCGCGTTTTCGACAATCAACTTCCGAATATCATTGTCGATAATCATCAATTCATAAAGGCCTTTTCTTCCTCTATAACCTGTATTGGTGCAGCGTTCGCACCCTTTACCTTCATAAGTATATCCCTGATCTGCATAATCGCCCATCTCTTTTATAAAGGAAGGTTTAATAGGGATTTTTTCTTTACAGTTTTCGCAAATTACGCGAACTAGCCGTTGGGCTAAAACGCCAATAAGGGCCGACGAAATTAAAAAGTTTTCCACGCCCATATCCACCAAACGAGTAATTGCGCCTGCGGCATCGTTTGTATGGACTGTACTAAATACCATATGTCCCGTAAGAGCCGCTTGAATGGCGATATCGGCAGTTTCAGAATCTCGAATTTCTCCAACCATTATGACGTCGGGGTCTTGCCGAACAATAGAGCGCAACCCATGAGAAAAAGTCAGTCCGATAGAAGATTTAACGTGAATCTGATTAACCCCTTTTAATTGATACTCTACAGGGTCTTCAACAGTGATTATTTTTCTCTCCTGAGTATTAATCGTCTGCAATGCGCCATAAAGAGTCGTGGTTTTACCGCTACCGGTTGGTCCCGTAACTAAAAATTTGCCGTAAGGTTTTTTAATAATTTCTTGAAATGCGGCTAATTCTTTATCTGGAAAACCCAATCCTTCAAGGCTAAAAACCCCTTCGTCTCCCTTGTCTAAAATTCTCATTACGACGCTTTCGCCATAAAGAGTAGGGAGAGTTGAAACTCGAATATCGATATCTTTACCCTGAACTTTTAATTTTATCCGTCCATCTTGGGGAAGCCGTCGTTCTGAAATATCTAGATGCGCCATTATTTTGATTCTGGACGAAATGGCGGCGTGTAATCGTTTAGGAGGCGATTCGAAGTCGTGTAATACCCCGTCAATGCGATATCGTAAAACCAGATCCTTTTCAAATGGTTCAAGATGGATATCGCTCGCTCCTCTTTCAATAGCTTGGCTCAGTACATGATTTACCAGTTTTATAACTGGGGCTTCGGAAGCCATATCACGAATATGATCGGTGCTCTCGGATTCCAAATCAATATCGCCTACATCTTCATCGTCTATATCGCCAACAATTCTTCCTAGCGCAGAGTTACCCTCTCCATAAAAAGATTCAATAGATTCTAAAATTTCTTCTTCGCTGCATAAGACGGTCGTTATAGATTTTTGAAGAGAAATTTTTAAGTCTTCCATAGTATTTAAATCAAAAGGATTGAATACCGCTACGGTTAAGTTTTCGGAATCCACTTTTAATGGGAAGATCAGTTTCTCTTTCAAGAAAGCGGTCGAAGCTGGAAAATCTGGTACTGGCAACTCTTCTGGTGAAAAATCTTTTGATCTAACGTAGGGGATTCCTAATTCTTCGCTTAAAGTACTTAGCAAAACTTCGGAATGTATATAGCCATGCTCAACGAGAGTTTTACCCAAAAAATTCCCATTTTGAAAATTATTTTCTTTTATTTCTTTTAAATCGTTCTCAGAAATTTTATTTCTAGAAATAAGAATCTTTTCGATAGGATCAATTTTTTTTAACATAAATTACCTCCCCGAAATGCGAGGGCGATTAGTCCGAGTTCTGTTTCCTGAAATATTTGCTCCCGAAATATTTGCTCCTCTTGGCGGCCTGGCAAATTGAGGTCGTCCCGAAATATGAGGAACCGAGGCCGGTTGTGGCTTAGCGGTTTGAATTTGCGGCGTTGGTTTGTTTGATTGTGGCCTAGGTACAGGTTTTTGTACAGGTCTTGTCCTAGTGGGTTGAGATTTTTTGTTTTGTTCTTCCTTTGTTTTTTTTGTTTCTTTTGGCGGTTTATAATTAAAGTTGTTACCTTTTTTTTGAATCGGAGTAGTTGATTTTTGGTTCATTTTTTTTGTAACACTATTACCCGAATCGTCGGCGAGCGTTACTGACGTTTTATCGATATTTCTCACTTTATAATCGCCAATGTAATCGCCTAATTTGTACCCTTTTTTTTTGATAGGCTTGCGCGAAATCTGGGTATTGCCTGAGGAAATATAATATTTTCCTTCTAAAACCGCTATTTTACTAGAAGCTAGCATCATTATGCCTTTAATATTAAACTCTGGCGGTGGAACTTGGGGTTTTTTAGACGCTGAAGCCACAGCTCTAACAGGCTCTGGCGCTTTTATATATTCTTGTCTTTGTCGGCGAAATAAATTACCTGAATTAATACTAGAAACCATGGACGCAGGATAAGTCTTGCGTTTTATGTCATAATTTTGCAAACTTTTAGGCGTTGTATTTAGGGTACTGCCATCTACTTGAGTTGGAAATTTTGGATTTATCCAAATACTAGCATTCCAAAGTAATAGACTGCTAACAACAACGATTAAAATAAAATTGAGGACCGAGAGTTTTTTGTCCACGAGATGGCGAGTTTACCGTCAGTAATTCTTATAAACTAATGAATTTATTGGCCTTTGTCAAGTTTCATTACGCCAATGTAAAAGTTAAACGATTTAAAATTTTTTAGTTTTAATATTCTAAAAATGAAATAGATTGAATTTTGAGGGTGTAGATTGAAATTTATTTTTTTAGTTATAAAAGGAGATGATGGTGAGCGCTCAAAAATTACTTATTGAATTTAAAAAACACCTTCCAATTCGGGTTTACGGAAAAGGGCCAATAATAGAGCTATTGCGAGAAATGGGAGAAAGAGCGGATAAAAAAACGCCCCTAACTGTGACCGACGCTTTCCGTTCTAACGAATCTGGTGAAATAGTTTGCAATATTTCTTTAGAAAATGGAGAAAAGGTTTCTGCCGCTTTAACCAATTTGAAATTAGATATTAAACATCCTTTATTTCGAAAGGTTAGAGATTACCGAAATGAAGTGGCAGAGGAATTGGCTAAACCTACTCAAAATGTAAATAACGCTTCCTTTAGGGTCGGTAATCTATATAAGAAATAGGAGCGGTTACTCGGATTCTGCGTTTTCCCTGTCTATAAATTTCTTTAAAAATGGGAACATAGCTCCTCGTTTTTCGATCATTTCTTCGCGAGATTTTTTGACCACTTCGGCGTCGATTATTTTATAACCGCGTTCTTCTGCAAATCGTTCCACGCTTTTGACAACCATACCTCTTGCAAATGAGGGAATTCTTTGCAATCGTCCCGAAGCCTCTTCTGTCCATTGAGCTTTATATTCAACTTCTAATCCTAAAGTATCCTCAATTTTTAGAGTAATTTCTTTGCCGCCATATTTTCCCGGTTCGTAATCGCATGAATTGTCTTCGGCCATATAATTGCCTGTCTCGGCAAAAGCCCGCGCCCGACAACCTGAACACATAGAAGAAAATTCGCATTCTCCGCATTTCCCTTCAAGGCTTTTTCTATCGCGAAGTTGGTTCATGAGAGGCGCATTATCCCAAAGGTCTTTAAAAGAAGAGTCTTTTAAGTTACCAACCGATTCCGCAATGAAAGGACAAGGAGTTAGATCTCCCTCTGGAGATATTCTTCCATAATGAGTTCCAGCAGGGCACCCTCCAGAATAGGTTCGTTGATAAACAGACTCGGGATCGTTTTCGTAGACGACACGCTTATATTGAGGAGCGCACTTCGAGTTGATCATCAATTTGCCTTTATATTCCATTTGCAGGCGGTATAAAGTTTTAAGAGCGTCTTCGTAAGCTGCGTTTGAAATATCTGTGTTGCCTTGACCCCGACCAGTACAAACAAGAAAATATAGATTGAAAGCGATAGCTCCAATGCTTTCTGCGTAAGCAACGACATCGGGAATTTCTTTATAATTCATTTCCGAAACGGACATTTGAATTAAAAAGTCGACCCCAACTTCGTTTAATATATCGAAAGCCTTAGTTGAGTTTTCCCAAGCTTGGTCTACGCCTCGGAACTTATTATGCTTAATGGCATCCATCGAATCGATGCTGATGCCAACGCCATGAGCGCCCGCGGCCTTAATTTTGTTAGCGACGGTGTGATTTATCATAGTGCCATTGGTTCCTAAAACAACCATGAATTTTTTATCTGCCGCATAACGGACAATTTCGTATAT
>CAZMZH010000030.1:0-44577 GCA_964570665.1 uncultured Nitrospinota bacterium
ACACTTTGGCAACAAAACCTAGTTACAAATACTTGACTTTAATCACAGTTGCTGTTCTTGTCCCTCATTTAAATTTTTTCCTCTTAAAAGAATTTGAGCGTAACCGAGAACCGCATTCAATGGGGTTCGAATTTCATGACTCATATTAGCGAGGAAAGTAGATTTCGCTTGGTTTGCCACTTCGGCGGCTTCTTTTGCTTTTTCCAAGTCGGCGGTTCTTTCTTGAACGCGGATTTCTAAGTCGTCATGCGCTTTTTGTAAAGCAATTCTATCCACTTCGTGTTCTGCAATTTCATTTTCCAAAATTTTACTTTGCGTGCTTAATTTTCGAGAGAAGAAAAAGGAGAAACCCAATAGAATCGAAATTAAACTTCCTCCCATCAACACAATTAAAGGTAATGATGATTGCTTAGACTTTAAAAAACTTGGTTTAGGCCAGATTTTCAATTTCCAACGCAGATCAAGAAAGTGGATATCGTCATTTACGCCCCAATCATCTTCATGAGCCCTTCCCACATCATATTGACCTAATATTTCTTTTTCCCCGGACCAAAACGCAATCGAGAAATTATCCGTATTAATTCCAAAAATGATGGAATCAAAAAACGTACGAGTATGTCCTATTAGAAGAACGGCTCCATGAAATTCTTGTTTTAAGAAAACGGGAACATAAAATAAAAATAACGGGCGATCTAACCCAGAAGGCAATTCGATTAATTGAGTCGACCGGTAATCTTTGGACTTTTTAAGTATAGGAAGGACATGAGGCAATATTTTTTCACCCATTACTGGATCTTCTTCGGAGGAAATCCACCATAGCGGAGTTAAGGAAACATCTAACCAAACTATGGATTCCAGACCCACATGGTCGGATAAAAAAAAATTTAATTCATCTTCCCAATCTTTTTTGGAAACCTGAGCGTTCTTTTCCATACGCTTTGCAACGCGTTCCAAAAAGGTTAAATGATTAGCAAACCCAATTTGGGCTTCGGATTTTATTTTTCCGGCTTCGTCTTGGAAATATTGGCGTAATTGCATATTTTCCTGGCGAAGAAGAGCTTGCCAAACATAAACCGACGATAAAATCAGTACAATTGAAAGCAGAGCCGGTAAAAAGATATCTTTTTTCACGAGTCTTATTTAATCTGATCGGTTAATCGAAAAATTTTGGGTTTCAGTTCAAAACCCAATTGGTAAATTCGAGTTCGATTTATATTTAATCGTAACTTACTACTTTTAAAAAAAATAGAAATCATGACGCCCTTATCAAATGAATTTGGCGCGTCGCTTATTGTAAGAAGCGAATTCCTTTTATCGCTTTTTAGATATTTTAAAACTGAACCTTCGATAGTCCCTAAATACAAAATATCGCAGTCTTTCAACCCATTCAGTTGGGATGTGGAACGTATGAAAAATTGTTTGTCTGATTTTTTATTTTGAATATATTCCAAATCCTTCTTTAATATATCTTGGTCATAAATGCATAATTGGAAAGGATTTCCGCCGTTGTTTTTAGAGGAAGACCTTGAGACATAATCAAAAAGTTTGTACAAAAAAACCGCTTTCGTTTTTTGTTTTAATATATCTGTATCTGCGAAAGCAAAATTAGGACATAAAACTACAAATACACCCGATAGAACCCATGCGAAAATGGTAATTTTAATTATAATTTGGCGTATTTTCTTAAACACAATAAGGTTCTAGAATTTTAAGGTTGCGCTTCCAAAGACGCCTATGCCTCGTCGCAAAGGACCGGTATTAACTCGTCTGAAAACAAATTCAGGAGCAAACACGTCTTCATCTAACAAATTGTCTACAAATAAATTCAGAGTTATGTTGGGAATATCCGGCCTTTCCAAAAATTTGGGAATGTCTAACATTCCTTTCAATGAAACCCAATTGTAGCTATCCGCGTTGGGATTTAACTGTGGGGCGTCGAGTTTTGCCGCATCGCCGAAGTAACTGTTGAATAAGCCTAGGGAATATCCTTTAGGAGATTGGTAGGATAATCCCGTTTTAACCATTGTGTTGGGAATGACCCCGACATCAGGAACCCCTGTCTGGTCCTCGTTGACTTGATAACTGGCCGACCCGGTAAACTCCCAACCAGGAAAAGTAAAAGCTTTCCATTCAAACTCCACTCCTTCAAAATCAAAATCGCTTACGTTCTGGAATCTAAAAATCCCTCCCCCTTCTGGGGCAAGTTGAACGATGTCGTTCAATTGGCTGGTATAGTAAGTTAAAGCGGTATAGATTTTTGGAGTGTTATAAAATAATTGTGCGTTAAAGGTTTTCGCCATTTCGGGGTTTAGGTTTGGATTGCCTTTGATATTAGGACGATTCAAGGCTTGTTCCGCCGCAAAAGGCGAGCGGAAAGATTCTCCATAGAGCAGTTTAAGCCCCACTTGGTTTTCCGAATGGACGATGGCCCCGAAACGGGGAGTTATATTAGCGTCGATTCCTTCGGGTTTGCTAACTTGGAAACCGCCAATCAACTTTAAAAAGTCCCAAGGTTCATAATCGGCTTGAGTATAAAAATTAAACCGGTCATTCGTGTAAGGAATCGTTCCGTTGATCAAACTGCCATTCAACCTTTGATAAATAAACCCGGAAACGATGTTAATATTTTTCCAAACCGTGCCCTCGACGGAACTTTCTAAAAATAAGTCGCTGAAAGCTGAATCGAGGCCGACGTTATCCGTAAAATGAAACCCGTTATAGGTCGCGTTTAATGTTGTTTTCCAGCTTTGATTCAAATCCCGTTGGTATTGGAGATCGGCAAAGTCTCGGCGCAGTTTTTCTTCGCTTACCGAAAATGAAGGCTGGTTCGATCTAATGGCCGCGCCTTTTTTATAACCGCTAAATCCCATCAAGGACCAGTTTTTGTATTTGGCGATGCCGGCAAAACCAATATTCTTCTGGTCTAAATCTGTAGATAGCGTATTGCCGTTTGAATCGTTGATTAAATAATCCCATCCATCGCTATCAAAAAGCTTTCCAGACAACATAAATTTAATGTCGCCAATTTGCTTACTATACAATCCCGACGCTTGGGCGGTATTGTCTATCCCATACCCTCCGGTAATTTCATCTTGATGAAATTCTTCGATATCCTTTGAGATAATATTAATAACGCCTGAGATGGCATTAGTTCCGTAAAGAACCGAGCCTGGTCCTCGGACAACTTCAATACGCTCAATAAATTCTAGAGGCATGCTGCGGTAAATAGACATGTTATGTCCGCCACTAAAACCATCGCGCATTGGTCGACCGTTTAACAAAATCAGGACTTTATTGTCGGTAGCCCTTTGGAAACCTCTAATAGAAGAAGCGTTGTCTAAAAGAAGGCTTACGTTGTTTCGATAAGTGTTTGGCAAACGATAAATGATGTCGGCTAAGGAATTAGCTCCAAAACTTTGGATTTCTTCAGCCGTTATCATGGTAATCACCCCGGGGGCCTTGGAAATCGCTTCCTCCCGTTTAGAAGCTACGGTTACAGAAAGCTCTTCAATATCCAATTCCAGCAATTCTTCTAATAAGGGATCTTGAACTTTAGACATTCCATCTTTGGAATTTTGAGCGGCAACATCATTGAGAAATACAAATAGGAGGAAAATACTCAAAAAGAATTTCCCACCCCCGTCAAATAAAAACGGGGACATTATGGTTATAATTTGGCGTACTTTATTAAACACAATAGGTCCTAAAATCTTAAGGTAGCGCTCGCAAAAACGCCGATGCCTCGGCGCGCTGGAAATGAATTCACTCTTTGGGTTGGAGCTTGAGGGGAATGCATATCTTCATCCAAGATATTGTCCACAAATAAATTAAGCTTGGCGTTTGGTATATCGGATCGTAAAAAATATTTGGGAAGATCTAAACTACTTTTTAATGTCAACCAGTTGTAACTGTCTGCTGTAGGGTTTACTTGTGTAGCCGCTGGCAAATCTGCCGCGTCGCCAAAATAACTATTAAAAATCCCAAAAGAAATTCCGGAAGTCGACTCATAGGCAAGCCCCGTTTTCGCCATAAAGTTTGGAATTAAACCAGTGTCTTGAGTTCTGTCTTGATCTTCATTTGTTTGATAACTGATCGATCCTGTAAATAACCAACCAGATAGAGGGTAGGCTTTCCATTCCCATTCAATCCCTTCAAAATCAGATTCTCCTCTGTTTCTAAAGGTGTTGAAACCAATATCCGGAGTTAACCTGATGGCTTTTTCAACGGTACTTTGGTAGTAAGTAAGCGCGGAATAAATTTTGGGAGTGTTATAAAATATTTGAGCGTTAAAGGTCTGAGATTCTTCTGGGTCGAGATTTGGGTTCCCTCTTGCGAAGGGGTCGTTCGTTGCTTGTTCAGCGGCAAACGGAGAGCGAAACGCTTCGCCATACAATAATTTAACGCCGAATTTGTTGTGACTATGCAAAATAGCCCCAAAACGAGGAGTGACGTTAAAATCTATTCCTTCAGGTTTGCTGACATTAAACCCCGCGATTAGCTTTAAAAAATCCAAAGGCGTATAATCGGCTTGGCCATAAAAATTAAATCGATCATTGGTGTAAGAAATCCTCCCATCTGATAAATCGCCAACGAGCTTTTGGTAGATACCGCCAAAAACCATATTTATATTTTGGCTAATTTCTCCTCCGCTAGAGACCTCAAATAGGGTATCCGAAAAATTTGAATCGATACCCGAATTTTCGGTAAAATCGAGCCCGTTATAAGTGATATTGAGTTTGCTTTTCCAAGAATCGCTATGAGTATAATCGTATTCCGCGTCGAAAAAATCTCTTCGTAAATTTTCTTGCTCTGCAAGAGGTTGCAATGTAACAATCGAGAAAGTTTTGTCTCTCCTAAACCCGCTAAAACCGGTAAAAGTGAAGTTTTTATAATTGGCAATCCCAATCACTCCGGCGTTTTTTTCGCTAAAATTGTCGGCAAATGTATTTCCGATTGGATCGTTTGACACAAGACTCCAACCGTCGCTATCTAAATACCTTCCCGAAACTATAAAATTAAAATCGCCCGACCTATGAATGGCCAAACCCGAACCTTGTACCGTATCGTCCGAGCCGTAACCGCCGGTCAATTCATTGGCATGAGATTCTTTTGGATTTTTTGTGATAACGTTTATTACTCCAGAAAGGGCATTGGTTCCATATAAAACCGAACTCGGGCCGCGAACCGCTTCCACTCTTTCTATAATTTCTAACGGCATGCTTCTATAAAAAGAAGCGTTAAAGCCGCCGCTAAAACCATCTCGGAAAGGCCGACCGTTGATTAAAACCAAAGTTCTGCTGTCAAAAGAACCTTGAAGACCCCGAATAGAGGTCGTGTTATCTCTCAGAGCGGGAGTTGTTATGCGAAAGGTATTGGGCAAACGAGAAAGTATATCGCCCAGATTATTGCCGCCAAACTTTTCAATCTCTTCGGCGGTAATAACGGTTATAACTCCTGGAGCCTGGGAAATGGACTCTTCTCTTTTAGAAGCAACGGATACGGAAATTTCCTCAATATCCAGTTCTAATAATTCTTCCAGTATGGGATCTTTGGCGCTGGACGTTTTGGAATGGGAAGTTTGAGCCGAAATATTCTGCGCGAATCCAAACATCAGGAAAAAACTCAAAGTTATTCTAGTTATTTTGCCAAATGAAAACCTCATAATATAACCTACCAATTTAGAAATCACCCAGGCGACTTCATTCGAATTTCCATAAAGTTAAATACACAGTATATTATACATATAATAACGAAAGACCTTATTTTAAATTTATCAGAAGTATCAATTATTAGCTAATATTTCTGGGAACTTTATAAGGTCTAAAAAATAGGTGAGAAATTGGGTAAAAACTAGAGAATTTCTTAATAAATCAATTAAATTTAAAGCCTAACAGAGCTAATCAATTTTACAGTAACTTTCCTATTATTGAAGGGCCCAAATTAGGTTCTAACGTCATTAATTTAAAGAGATTTTGTATTTGAAAAATTTTTGTGATTAGAATTGTACGTTTATTAGAGGAAAGGGAGTTCCTATCAAGGTTTTATCAAGGGAAAAGAAAGAAAGCCCACAACCGAAGCTATAAGCCTTTAAAAAATAATGCCGGTTGAAAATGACGAACCCTCAATACACTGATGAGTTATCAGTAGGTTCTTAAGTGAAATGTGTTTCCGGCCTGCGGGGTCGATTGCGCAAAAAAATATCGGCAATTCGGTTTTAACTTCGCGTTTAGTTTCTCAGTGAAATATTTCGATAAAATGTTATTTTCCGAAAAGAACAAGGTAACTACTCTAAGTTTTGAAGAAAGAGATTTTTGGAAGTAACGCGGAGTTTTTGGCTTAGCGGCTTTCAGTGAAAGCCGCTAGATTTGACCGTTCCATTTCATTTGTATGTCGCTTACTCCGGAAGTTTCAATCGTATCCATATAGGCATATGGTCGCTGATATCCCACTCGGATTTTTTGTAGATTGCTTTTCGTTGGTTTGCGGTTACTTTATTTAAATTTTTACCGTGTAATGCCATGGCTAGCAGGTTGGCTATATTAAACACTCCGTAATCATAGTCCCCATCTGTAGTACCCGCATTTTTATTGTCGTCTGGAGTGGGCAATCTTGTGTCGTGCGAAAAAATACCGATTTGATCGTAGGTTTCCTTTTGTCGTAAATTTGTTTTTAAAATTCCGTGTTTGGGGTGTGGAGAAAGGATTGGAAAGTTAGCGGTAGCGGCTTTTTTGTTTGTCTTTTTATCGAGAACTGATTTATTCAGGCTTTTTATGAACGCGGTAGCCTTATTTCGCATGACGGAGACTTTACCGAAATCAAGATTACAATCGCTGAGTAATAAGATATTAGGATGATATAGTTTGTCAATTTCTTGAGCGCGGACTGTTAGCCAATCCAGCAAAGCATAAAACTCCATTTCCCGTTCTTTTTTTGTTCCGTAGTGAAGATGCGCGTTTACGACAAGGAATTTTAATGGATCAACCGTTTTCTTTTTAACTTTTGTTTGGAATGAGACGTAATGTGGCTGGCGAATGAAGGATAGGAATTTGGGCAGTACCATAGGGGGCTTGCCGGGCTTTTTTTTACCCTCCGCTTTTTTCTTTTTACACTTTATTTCCCATTTATCTAGCTTTTCTTTATGCTTTTCCCAGGCAGCATCGAAAATTGCGCGATGATTATAGAGGTTATTAGCGATGTCGGAACGGTCATAAGTGATGTCGCTCGCTAGAGCTGTGCGTTCGATTCTTTTCCAGTTAAAAAGAAAACCCAGTCGTTCAGGATTCCCGCGTTCACCTGGTTTTACGCCTGTGACATCGGAAACGACCATACCATAATTTTTTCCTAGTAATTCTTTGAGATATTCTAACCCAGAAAGATCGTCCATTATTTCTTGAATGGCAATCAGGTCGAAACGCTCGATAATGCTTTTAAGGAAATCCCAGTAACGATCTGGGCGGGCTTTAATAGCGCCGAGTTTTCGGATATTAAAACTCCCGATTACAACAGAGTCGTCCCTGCGCTCAGGAAGTCCAAAATCATCTGCAGATTTATTAAATATCGCGTTTATTGCTTGCCATTCAGAATCGTTGAATTCTTTCTCCGTCTTCTTTTTCTTCGTCGCCATAGATCCCCCTTGCTGCAGAACAATTTGAAATCGTTTTTAAGTTGACCAGCGCTTATTCGCGATAGGAATTGTACTACGGAAAAGTTTTGCATGCGAAATGTTTGTTCGCAGGGTTTTGGAGGGGTAAAATAAAAAAAGGGCTCAAAATAACGATCGCCAATGGCAATCGCTATTTTGAGCCCTATTAGGAATTGGTAGCGGGGGCAGGATTCGAACCTACGACCTTTGGGTTATGAGCCCAACGAGCTACCAGACTGCTCCACCCCGCAACATTGTTCAATCTTCAATGGGATGCCATTGTTGATCGAATCATAATATTTGTCAAGCTTTGTTCAGAGATATTCTTTGGAAGGCTGATATGAAGCCTTAAAACGATTTTTCAGGCAGGATAAAAGATTCTAAAACTCGGCAAAACCCGAACTAAAAAGTTTAGTTCGGGTTTTATCCGAATTATAGATTTGCGTTTTTCCTATCGGGATTTCGAAATAGGGAGGTTTCGTTTGTCAATTCATCCAACCCTGGAAACGTATCGTCAGGGTGAATTTTTTGAGCTTTTTCAAGCAACTCTTCCTCTGATTCCCTATTATCATCGTCCGGAATACAGCAGTCAACAGGACAAACTTCCTGACAAGCTTCCTCGCCATGGAAACCAACACATTCGGTACAAAGATCGGCCTCGATTACATAATAATCTTCGCCTTCGGAGATAGCGGCGTTAGGACATTCTGGCTCGCATACTCCACAGTTAATACATTCGTCGGTGATAAGTGTCGACATAAGAGATTTACCTCTTAACGAAAGGTTTAAAAAAATTCCTATCTTGGGGAAATCAGTCCCTTAAAGAGAATATTAAATCAATTCAAATATGTCATAGCTGACAGTTTATTTTCTCATTAAGATAGAAACGGGCGAGGAAATTTTCTAATCGCTCGCTACTAATAAAAAATACTTTGGGGAATTAATCCCCCTCAGATCAAACCTATAGCGTAAAATTAATATTTAAGTCAAGGAAAATTTTAACACTAAATTGTTTGAAACAGAGCTTTTATCTTCTGTGGATTATAATATAGTAAATCAAAGAATTTTCCACGTAAATTTTTAACAAATATTCATAATGATTACAAAGCGTTTTCTTATTTTCACGCCCCTTGGGATTGCGGCTCTTTTATTCCAATCTTTGCTCTGGGCGCCTACTTATGATGGGCAGGCTCAAAAGAACCCCAACAGGCTTTTACAATACATTCAAGGCTCTATTGGGGACGCTTCCATTTTGAACCCTATTTTGAGCGCCGATGGGGCGAGTAGCGATATTAACGAGCTGATTTTTGATGGATTGATCGATTTGGACGATAAATTAAATTTTAGGCCGCGATTGGCTAAAAGTTGGAACGAATACGAAGAAGCTTTTTTGGCTTTGGATTTTGATTTTGAAGTTAACGGGAAAAAACTGAATAGTGGCGAGGTTTGGAAATCGCACATTCTGGATAAGTTAAAAGGCAACGCTACATGGTCTAAAAATATTGAAAAAATAGAAATTATTAAAGGCGAGAGAAGCTCGGGAGAGATTGAAATTAAAGCAAAAGATAAAACGACTACCAGCGTAAAAGCTAATTACTCTCTAGTAATGCCAGAAAAACTAAAATTTACTTTAAAAAAAGTGGATCAAGATTTCTTTAAGACTATTTGGGAAGCGATAGGCGAAAACTATATAAGAAATTTCTCTTATACAAATTTTATTCAATTTGCAGAGAAGGATCGAAAGCATTTCTCTAAAGAAAAATTAGAAAGTATTTTGCAAGTTGCAGAACATAACCCGGTGATTGTTTTTGATCTGAAAGAAGGAATAAAATTTCATGATGGATCGGAGTTTTCCGCAAAGGATGTGCTGTTTACTTATCAAGCTATTATGAACTCCGCAAACGCATCTCCGAGGCGATCCGATTACGAACCGGTCAAGCGGGCTAAAATTTTAGGAAAATATAAGATTCAGTTTATTTATAAACGATTATTTTCCTCGGCTTTAAATTCTTGGGCGATGGGAATTTTGCCCGAGCATTTGCTAAATGAAGAGGCTCTTGAAAAAGAAGCTTCGTTAAAGAATTTAGCGGGGGATAAAGTTAAAAAGTTTTCTATGCGCGACAGTTCCTTTAACCGGGAGCCGATTGGAACGGGACCTTTTATTTTTAAAGAGTGGCGCGCCGACGAATTGATCCGCCTTGGAAAAAACGAAGATTATTGGGAGAAACCGCCGGAATATGATGAATTTGTTTATAGGATTATTCCGGATACATTGACGCAAGAAATGGAGTTTTATTCAGCGGCGGTCGATTATTACAAGGCGGAACCCCATCAAGTATCAAGACTAAAAAAAGAAACTAAATATCATTCGGTTTCAAGTGTTGGGAGTCAATATAGCTATATTGGTTATAATTTACGCAATCCTCTTTTTCAATCGAAGGAGATTCGCGCCGCTTTAGGGATGGCAATAAATGTCGACGAAATAATCAAATATATACTTTATGGAGAAGGCGAAAGGTCTACCGGCCCTTTTCCAAAAAACACCAATTGGTACGACAATTCGATCAAACCGTTGCCGTACGATCCCGAAGGCGTCTTGCAAATCTTTAATAAATTAGGATGGAAAAAAAATCAGGAAGGTTACCTGGAAAAAGACGGTCAGGTTTTTGAATTTAATTTGATAACAAATAATGGGAACGCGGTACGAAAAAATATTGTGACGATTGCGCAAAGTAATTGGAAAAAAATAGGGGTCAAATGCAATACGCAGCTTTTCGAGTGGGCTGTTTTTTTAAAGGATTTTGTGAACCCCGGGAAATTTGACGCTTTAGTGCTTGGTTGGCAAATGGGAGTCGATCCGGATTTGTATCAGCTTTGGCATTCCAGTCAAACTAATCCAGGTCAGTTGAATTTTGTGGGTTATAAAAATCCCGAAGCGGATCGTTTAATTATTCGCGTCAGACAAGAATACGATAAAAACCAGCAATTAAAATTGACTCACGCTCTCCATAAAATAATTGCCGACGATCAACCGTATACGTTTTTGTTTGTGAAGAAATCGACTTTGTTATTGGATAAGAAAATCGTTATGGTCGAACGCGAAGAGAATGGGAAGGAAATTTATCAAAAAATTTATCCTACAAAGGATGGAAACGTTAAATATTATTTTAATAAGTGGAGAAAACTTTCAGACATTTCTTTAGTTCCCGGTTAATTGGGATTTCCGGAAGAGGAAGCTCCAGGAAGAAACTTTCTTCCTAAATATATTTCCACTAAATCTTTGGCGGCGCTGGCCACGGCAATGTCTATTTTTCCGTCTTTATTATAATCTGCGCTGGTGATGGCCAAGGGCGTTCCCCCTTCTACAATGTAATCTCGGGATGGATGTCTAAATCCTCCTTGAGATGTTCTGAAAACTACCGAAAATGAACTGCTTCTTGAATTGGCAACCGCTACGTCTTTTAAATTATCGTTGTCGAATTGGCCAATAGTTAAAGCGGCCGGGCCGCCGCCTGCCGAAAAAGCTATCGGTTTAGCAAACTTTCCGTTTTGGGTCGATTTAAGTAGATACATATTATCTCCCTGAGCCGAAGCGGCCACCAAATCTTCCCAACCATCTCCATCCATATCGTCTTTTGCCAAAATAAAGAGCGATTTTCCTTTGGCGGATCTTTCGGATAACGAAAAAGTACCGTTCCCGTGACCGTTTAGGATTCTAAGAGAGCTGGAACTTGAGCTATTGGAAGCGATTGCAATATCTCTCTGAGTGTCTCCGTTAAAGTCGCCGGAAACGATTGAAAGCGCTCTTGATCCTGTTGGATATGTGTTTCCTCTTCTGAATTTACCGTTTCCCAAACCTATATAGATTTCCAGTTTATTAAAGGTTAAAGAAACTGCGATATCAAGGTGAGAGTCGTTATTAAAGTCGTCTAATATTGCGGTTAAAGGAACTCGGCCGGTACTGAGTTTTTTGGCGGGTCTGAAGTTTCCTTTTCCATAACTCAAGAGAATGGATAAGCCGTTTGCGCCTTTGCTATTAAGGACTATATCGGGAAACCCATCTTCGTTTAGGTCTCCTGTAGCCGCAAACGAAGGCTCCGGAAATACTTTTAAATTACGAGCGGTATGAAATTTTCCGTCTCCTTTCCCCAGGAAAAGGGTAGCCGTATGGCCATTTCCATTAGCGCACAGGAGGTCGGGAAGGCCGTCTAAATTAAAATCTGAGGAAAGTAAAAAGGCGGGACTCGGACCTACTTTAAGGGTGTTGTATTTATAAAACAAATCTGGAGCCGGTGGCGGTACCGGGAATTCGCAAGCGCTATTGAAAAGAATCGCCAGGGCCAAAAATATTCTAAAGGTAATTTGTTTGATAGAGGAATTCAATTTTTGAAACTTTGAAGAAATGTCAGGCTTAATAAAATCAAGGAAAAGCTATTTTGCCAATTGGTTTTTTAAAGTTCTTTTTACAATTGTTTGCCAATTTCCTTAAATTTGGAAACTATTTTTTAAATGAGCAAAAATTGCGATCTCTTTTGTAAATCTAAAAAGTATATCCAGTCTATGAGTAGAGCGAATATGCTATAGAGACTTTAGAATTGTAAACTTTTGTCACAACTCGTGAAATCCTTTAAAAAATCTGTTACCTTAATCTTTTAAGACATTAGATTTACCGAGAATATTTATTTGATTGATATAAATCGTTCAGTTTTGTTGTCCTAATGAAATTTGAGATTAATGAAATCCGCGAGAGCTCATTATTTTAATTTTATGAAAAAGGTTTTTATATGTCCGATATAAAAAATGAAAAGTTTAGCGATTTAAAAATGTTGATCGTTGACGATTCAAAAACGTTAGGAATGATCATTAAAGATATTTTGATGACGTTGGGATTTACAAAGGACAATATTGAACAAGTTGGCAATGCATACGATGCGCTTAATTTATTAGAAGCTAAAAAATTTGATGTGATGAGTTCCAATCTTTGGATGCCTTCTTCTCTAAATGGATTGGAGTTTCTTGAACGCATTAGGCAACACGAAAATAGCGATGTTAAAAATCTGCCTTTTATGCTCATCACTGGCGAAACTAACGAAAAGTTTGTAAGTATGGCTTTTGAAAAAGGAGCTAATTGCTACCTTTCAAAGCCGTTTAATATAGAAAGTTTTAAAAACGAGTTAGAAAAGATTTTCTGTCCCGATGGACAAGCCGAAGAAGAAAAGAAAATTGAGGAACCGGCAGCAGCAAAAGAAACTAAGCCGATTACGATGGGGCAAGAGCCCGATCCACAGCTCAAAGGCATGAAGATTTTGATTGTAGACGATTCGCCGACCAATATTACAATTCTAAAAAATACCTTAGCCAGCCAAGGATACGAATTATCAGACGCTTCTTCTGGAGAAATGGCTTTGAACTCGCTTGTTGGAGCCCTTCCGGATCTGATTTTATTAGACGTTACTATGGCTGGAATTGACGGCTATGAAACTTGTCGAAAAATAAAAAATGACGAGGGGACCAAGCAAATACCGATCATTTTTATTTCATCTATGAACGAAACGGAAAACATTATTCAAGGTTTTTCCGCTGGCGGAAACGACTATATCAGTAAGCCATTTAGGAAAGAAGAAGTCGTTTCGAGGGTAAAGTGTCAGCTCCAACTTCGTAAATCGGTTAAAGATAAAGAAATTTTAATTCAAGAGATATTAGAATCAAAGGAAAAGAAAGATGTCTTAATCGAAGAGCTATTAGCTTTAAAAGAACAATTAGAAATTGTTTCGAAAGCGGATCCTTTGACGGAGTTGCCAAATAGAAGAGGCCTAAATGAAAGTCTTGGAAACGAAAAATTACGTTACGAAAGAAATAAAAAATCTTTTTGTATTATCTTATGCGATGTCGATCATTTCAATAAAGTGAACGACGATTATGGACACGACGCGGGAGATTATGTGCTTGCCGAAGTTGCCAAAGTATTTAAAAAAGCGGCTAGAAAGCAAGATATTGTTGGTAGATGGGGCGGAGAAGAGTTTTTGGCGCTTTTACCCGAAACGGAATTAAAAGGCGGCTTGAAGTTAGCTGAAAAGTTTCGAAGCAAAATTGAACTCAATAAATTTGAGTTTAATAAAAATCTTCTTTCAATGACTATGAGTTTTGGCGTTTCAGTTTTTGATTCAGACGATAAAAATATTGATATATGTATTAGAGATGCCAACGAGTTTTTACAAAAAGCCAAAGAAACCGGTAGAAATAAAGTAGTATCTTAAATTCTGGATAAAAAGATTATTCTTTTTTCCTTGAAACGGCCCTCCTTTCCTTTCTTCTTGATAATAGCCTCCAAAGATTTTAAATTAGTTGCGCATAAATTGCCGGTTCTTGAAAGTAATTCTATATGCAACTCAATATATTCACTGAAAATAAATGGTATGAATAATGGATGAAAAAAGAAAAGCTCGCATTGAAGAATTAAAAAAAGAATTATTAGATTTGAAAGACAACCTTGAAGACGCTCAAATGAAGAGAAAAAGCGATATTATTCAAGAGTTGTCTAATTTTAAAGTTGTCTTCCCTTCTTTAGATGGTTTTGAATTGTCGCAGACCGATTTATGTGGCGTTGATTTGAGCGAGACTAATTTAAGCGATGGAAAGTTTAATAAAACTTTGTTTATTGGAGCGGATTTAAGTAGCTGTGACTTTGAGGATAGCTCTTTGGTAGAGGCGAATTTGGGCGGAGCGAATCTCTTCGCAATTGATCTAACCAATGCGGATTGTGCCAGGGCCAATTTTGCTAAAGTTGATTTAGCTGAGGCGACTGTTTGCGGAGCGAATCTCTCCGAAGTTGATTTAAGTTGCCAGGCGAACTTAGCTGAAACCGATTTTAATGGCGCCAATTTGTCTAAAGCAAACCTTCGCGAGGCAAATGTTGGGGGAGCCGATTTTAGCGACGCAAACTTAAAAGGAGCTATTCTTCTTTTAGCCGAAAACTTGACCTGTGAACAAATCAAATCTGCGAAAATTGACCGAGAAACAAAACTCCCCAGCTATATCAAAGTGGTGTGGGTAGACGATCAAAATTACGAGTGTGATTTTATACCAGAGGGTTAAAAGTTAGAAATTGAATTCTTTTTTACCTAATTGATTAGAACCTTTTTACGTTAACTTCATAGTAAGTTTTTAGTAAATAAACCCTCCAATTAATTTCCCGCCACCTGTTTTTCTTCAGCAAGTTCGTTTTTCTCTGCTTTTCTTCTAAATTAGGTTAATTTCGTTGGCCCTATAAGTTGTTCCAATAATTTTAGGTTTCGGAAATTTTGGTCTATAAAATATTGATGTATTTCGAGATAAACACAATGAGTTTCAGCTGTAGATAGTCGAAATACAAATGTTTTCGCTTTTTTTAAATTTTTAGTGCGCGATTTTTTTACTTAAAGCATTGACCAAAAATTGTAAGATTTACCTATATTTTTTAGGAGACTCTCGGTTTCCTTGAAAACGCTAATTAAAGGATATTATTGAATGAAACCGAGTTTTTGTTCTAAAATATAGCCTGAATTATAAAAGAAAATATTGCGAATTCCTTTGCCGCTTTTCTATTTAGAAAAAGTTATTTCTTAGTTATCGACATAGAATTTTTTCGCTATTTAATTATTTGTTTTTCATTTCATGGTTATTTATATAACTTGATTCCATGAAAAATTACCATGTTGGGTTAAGTTATTTTGGTTTTCAGAAAATATTATGAGTTGTCATTAATTTTGAGAGAAATCATTGGCGAATGCCAAAACTTTAAAAAAGATTTTTTAAGGTCGGGTATGGAACCGTCGCAAAAAAAATATAATGGCAATAAAATAATAATTATCGAAGACGATTTAGAATTTGCAAATTCACTTAAAGTTGTTTTGGACAATAATGGTTATGATGTTTCTATAGCATTTGATAGAGCGGAAGCTATTAATAAAGTTAAAGAGCGCCAACCTCACATAGCTTTTGTCGACGTTCGCCTCGGCCAGGCTTCAGGCTTTAGTCTACTTTCAGAATTTAAAAGCTTATATCCTAATATGCTTTGCGTTATTATCACGGCGTATCCTGAAAAAAATGCCGCTTTAAGGGCATTAGAGGAAGGCGCTTACGATTTTCTTATTAAACCTTTCCACTCGTTAGAAATTTTAAGCGCAATTGATCGTTGTTTGGAAAAAATTCATTTGGAAAAACAGAGTTCCGTCCTTGAAACGGTTTTGATGAATGTTTTTAAAATATTGGGGATAGATATTAAGAATTTATCCACCCAAAGTATGATCGGTCAATCTCCAGAAGCAAAGGAAAGCCTCGAAGAAATTAAGAAAATTAACCAACACCTGAATAATGATAAAAACCAAAGAATGGGAAGTTTTTTGGAAAAAGGAGGGTTGACGAAGCGGGAAAGCCAAATTGCGATTGAATTGCCACAGGAGTATGATTTAGAAAAAATTGCCCAAAAGTTAACTATTAGTATCCATACCTTGAGAACTCATTTGAAAAAGATTTATAAAAAATTAAAAATAAACAGCCGTAAGGATTTAATCAATATTTTGAATCAAATACCGTAAACCTCTCAAATTCGCGTTTTCCTTTCTCCCCGAAAAGGATATAATCTATTTCTTTCAATATGATTTTAGCGTTTGATTCGATTGCGCCAATTTTTCTCGCTTAGAATATTTAATCAAGGAAGTTTATTCATGGAATTGATAAGAAGTCGTTTTTCTTCCATTTTTTTGTTTGTTATAGGAACCCTGTTTTTATTCGCTTGTCAGGAATCTGAGGTGAAGCCCCACAAGCCTTTGACCTTGAACATGGATGTGCCAAAACCCGTTGTCGTTGGAAAGTCAAAAGTAATTCCCAAAAGTATTCCGGAAATTAAAAAGTCCGATATGAAATTTGAATTGAGTAGCGCGACGATTAAAAAGGACCTTTCGGAAAAACCAATAAAAGACGCTATAAACTGTAATTCCAGAGTGGATGTCGTTGAAAAAGCAAAAAATGAAGTTCAAACTGCCGGCGGGTTTTGGGGAAGAATAGAAAGTACAAAAGATTTTAAAGATTATTCGACAATTGGAATGAAAATAGACGCTAAATTCAACCAGCTAATTTTTGGTTTACGTCACTTGTGCGACACCGCTAAAGGGTTGGAGCTTACCCATGTTGCGAAAGAATTAATTAAGGAATCGCAAGGCAGGACAAAAGAAGAATTGGTCAAGATGTTGCTGTCTACGGGTAAAGCCAAAGCGGATATCGAGATTTACCTGAAATACGTTGAGTTTGCCAAAAGATCCGAACATAGAATGCTGGAGTATTCTTCAATCCAGGAGAGTGTTCTGTGGGTTGCTATGTTTGTCGATCATTATGGCAAATTCTTTCATGGGAAGTTGGCGGATAAAGAACATTTAGATCAAGTCATGCCCGACGTTATTGCTTTTAAAGATGCCCTCGACCGTTTTTCGGTTGAGAATGAAAATATTAAAATCGCTATCATGGAAGATTTTCAAGTTCCTTATTTTTATGTAACGGAAATGTAGAGAAGTTTCAGTTGCCATCAACCTAGTTTTTTTTCACTCCAATCCAAATTTTTCCTGAGTTTCGGAATATTTCTTAAATTTTATGAACGATTGTCCCTGCGGTTCCAATTCAACTTACACCGATTGCTGCGGCATGCTCATTAATGGAACTTCTTTGCCCGATACGGCGGAAGATTTAATGAGGTCCCGATATTCCGCATTTGTTTTTAAAGAATGGGATTATCTCGAAAAAACCGCTGTCGTTAAAAAATCGCGCGAATCACTGACTTCCAACGAAGAAGTGAGTTGGAAACGATTGGAAATCTTGGGATCTAAGCAAGGGCAACGCGAAGATTCGCAAGGCGAGGTCACTTTTGCGGCATATTTTACCGAAAACGAGGAAGAGAAGGTTTTAAGAGAAACTTCGAAATTTCAAAAAATCGATGGCCGGTGGCTGTACGACGAGCTTAATTCTTCGGTTCAAAAGTCCCAACCCAAATCCCAACCGGCAGCAAAATCCGGTCCTTCCGTAAGGGATAAACCTAAAGTAGGAAGAAACTCTCCTTGCCCATGCGGTAGCGGCAAAAAATTTAAAAAATGTTGCGGTAAATAGATAGGGTTTAATTGGCGGAATCTTCTTTTTCTTCCGAATTGTCTGGTTTAGAGTTTTCTTTGTTCGTTTTTGATTTTTCAAACTTATCGCCGTAAGAAACCGTTCTTGCCACACCACGGTCAAAAGGCAACGCATGTCTTTGCCCTAATCTTGGAGCTAACCGGGACATTTGAGATTTTTTATTTGTTGCCACGCATTTAGGGCAAACTTCTTTTTGGAGTTCTTCCGGGGCGGGAGCAAACATTTCTTTGCAAATAGCGCAAGCAATCATAAAATATAAAAGCAGGTTAAAGTTTTTCGAGTAGTTTAAAACCATCCTAAAGAATTAGCAATTACAATGTCCACGCAGAATGTTTCGTCAAACTCATTAGCCGCTTACTTTTCCAACGGCAAATTGCTATGCAAAATAAGTTAAGTTGATATCTTGGGTTTCCGATAGGATAGATAGGGATAAATACAAAAGGACAAAAAATCTATGAGCTCTGTGGAAGACGCAAGTACGACTCAAGTTTTGGAAGAAAGCTTTAAAGCCGAGAAAAATCCTTTAGACGCCGTGCAGGATTTATTTGATTTAGACGATCTTACGGAAGACGAAGCGCAGATGATTCGCGAATGGGAAGGTACTTTGTTGAAATTGACTCCCGTAATGAGGTTTGACGAATGGAAACGCGCGCAGAGGATGATTCGTAGTCAACTGGCGGCAAGGAAGAGTAGGGGAGAGGACTTGAACGTTTTTAAACAAACGCAAAGTCATATCGATCCATTGGGCAAAAAAGTATCGGGCAGACTACAGTACAAAATGCTGGAGTTTAAGACGCCGCAAATTTGGTCGACCTTGCAGATACCTCTCACAGAAAATTGTAATTTATTGTGCAAGCATTGTCCGCGAACGCAAAAGTATTTGAGTAAAGACATTCCCTTTGAAGCTTTTCAAGAATATTTATCTCGGTTTTCCGCAGATAGATTTAAAAAACTATTACTCAGCGATTTTGGCGAGCCGTTTTTAAGAAAAGATATTTTAAGGATTTTGCGGTTTATCAAGGAAAGAGGATTCCATAATGTTGAAGCGGTAACAACGGGGAACCTGATAAACGAAAAAATGCGCAAAGCGATAATAGAGGAAGGTTTACTGGGCAAACTCATGATCTCTATTGAAGCGGCGTCCAAAGATCTTTATGAAGATATCAGGGGATCGGATTTTGAGTCGATGAAACGCTGTATCGGCGATCTTATTAAGCTTAGAAACGAAGTTGGAGCTAAGACGCCGGAAGTATTTTTTAACGCGGTATGTATGAAAGATAACGCGCATGAATTGCCAATGGTCATGGACTTAGCGGCGGAATTGGGAATTGATAACGTGTTGTTTGTCCATCTAAACGGCATTGTCAGCGACTTTTCAACCGAAGAAAGAAGCGGGTTTGAAGAGAAAATGCTTTTTTCTAAAAATCATTTAAACACTTGCGACCCCGAGTACGTTAAAGAGATCTTTAGCCAAATCCATCAAAAATCTCTTGAATATGGAATTGGTTATTTACCTCCAGAAGATTACCTAGAAGCCAATAATCCATTTGCCTTCGACGAGTTTGCCGAACCTTGGCCGGAAGGTTCTAAGTGCGACCGCCCATATGAATGGGTACAAGTTCAATCCGACGGCAACGTTTATCCCTGTTGCCAAATAGCCCAACGCTATTCGGTGGGGAATGTTCAGGATAAATCGTTTGAGGATGTTTGGAACAGTCCAACCTTTACAGAGTTCCGCGACGGCTTAAAAAACGGAAACCCCAATAGATGGTGCGAAGTTTGTAATGTCTATAACGGCAAACGGTTTTAGATTTGTAATTTTTTAACCAAAATTTAAAAGTTCATGATTCATTAGTAAATCGGCCACTGGATTTGCTATTGTCCTCGGCGAAGATACTAAAAAGATTTCTTCGTAAACTCCTTCTAAAGTTCCAAGTTCCAACATCTTTTTTTCCTGGATAAACGATTGACTAGCAAAGTTTGGCAGCGCTACTAATCCCAATCCTCTAACGGCCATTAATTTCTGAACGCTGGTATCTTGGGTTTCCATTACTATTTCAATATTAATCTGATTGGAGCGGAAAAAGTGATCCAAATCGTGGCGGCGTTTGCTGTGAAAGGTTGGAAATAAAAACGGTTGGCCTTGGAGAGAATTAGGAAATCCTTTTTTAAGTTTGCGAAAATCTTTAGTTCCGAAAACTGATAATGGGTGTCGCCCTAGCGATTGAATCGAAAAACGGCGCAAGTCTCCCACGTCTGGTTGGTAATCGGAAACGACAAGGTCGACTCTGTGAGCAAGTAACTCCCGAAACAGATAATCTCCAGTTCCTTCTAGGACAGTAACTGTGCAAGGTCCCCATGTTAAGGCGGCGTCAGTAAGATGTTGAATGACCGTTTTTGGGATGCTATCTATAACTCCCATTTCTAAATGAACTTTTCGCAAAAAAGATCCTGCCTGCAACACTTCTTTTAGTTCGTCTCCCAAACTAAAAATCTGATTAGCATATTCTAAAGTAACCTGTCCCGCCTGAGTTAATACAAGCCTCCGGTTCCTGCGTTCAAACAATTGACGATCTAATTGGTTTTCCAATTGTTTGATCTGAATGCTGATGGCGGGTTGTCCTAAATTTAACCTTTCCGAAGCCTTGGCAATACTACCTTCCTGAGCTACCACCTGAAAATAATATAAATGCTGATAATTTAGCCAAATCATAAAAAACCCAATAGTTTAATTTTATTAAAGTATATCATAAAAAAATTTAAGTATCTTAAATTAAATGAGAGTCTCAAAATATACATAACTTCTATCTGAATGATAGAAGGAACAATTCATTACCTTAACAAGGGAGAAGTTGAAATGAAAAAACAAACGAAGATCCTAATTACAAGGTTAGTGGCGTTGTTTTTTTTGGCGACACCTATGTTGGCGTTAGCTGGAGGTCACCCTCCTGGCGATAACTCCGCTGCTAATGTCGGTGTTCCAAAGGGATGGACGCCAAAGGTTGAAGGACAATCTGCAGGGAAACCTGGCAGAAGCAAATTCCCTCCAGGCGATAACTCTGCCGCTAACGTTGGTGTTCCAAAGGAATGGGAACCTACCTCGGAGGCTTCCAGTTGGGGATCAAGCGGTTCGCAAAGCAGCAGGTTACCAAAAGACGGCAACGACCGTGCCAATGTGGGGGTACCTAAAGCTTGGATGCCTAAATAAGGGTTAAAAAATAAGAAAGAGTTCTTCTGAAATATATTCTTAGGAGAACTCTTTCTTGGGATTCAACGCTCGGCATCAACTAAAAGAGGTCCTTAGCGAGGAATAATCTATAAGACACTTTCTGACAAATTTTGTTTAAAAGGAGAGTTATTTGGGCAGGAAATTATAGTTTAATTTTATTAAACTATAATATAAAAAGATTTAAACAACTTAAATCATTAAAAAACTTCTAAATATGCAAAATTGATTCGGGATTTATTTCGAGAAAGATTTAAGAGAAAAACAGTACACAAAATATACGTTAAGATATTTGAGTCAATCCCGTTAAGTAATTAAATATAAAGGTTTTATTGGTTTTAACGTATTTCTTGTGAAAAAGCGTTGAAAGAAGTTAGCGCTCAAAAGAGCCGCGATTATTTTTCTAGAGAAAAAAGTCCGAAGTTTAAATCTTCAATTGAAAAAATGGTTGTTCAAAATATGAAGAATCCTCCTGAATCCGTTGAGGTTAGCGATAACGAAGGGCTTTTTGCGGTTGGTTTTCAGTCCGACAAGAAGCCGCTGCAATCTGAAGAACTAGCGAGGATTCCTGGACGTTTGCGGGTTTTTTCGCGGTTTGCTTTTATGATCTTCATCCTCTTTGCCGGTACCGTGAGTTTTGTGCCATGGACGCAAACCGTGACGATTCAAGGAAAACTTTCTGCGCATTCTGCTACGGAACGACCGCAAGAGATTCATTCGCAAATTAACGGGAGCATACAAAATTGGTATGTCCACGAAGGCGATTCGGTTGAGAAGGGGGATTTGGTTTTGGAGTTAGGAGACGTTAATCCTAAATTCATGGCGCCAGATCTATTGGAACGTTTGGATCAATCTCGTGAAGCGTTGGAACAACGACGTCAAGCCGCTTTAGAACGCGCTAATATTTTAGAAAAACGTATTAACGAAATGACGAACTTGACTCAGGCGGCTTCTTCATCGGCGGAAGCGAGGGTATCCGAAGCGGATAATAAAACGTTAAGCGCAGAGCAACGAACCGCCGGAGCGAAAATAGCTAAAGAGACCGCCGATTTAAACTTACAAAGGTCGCGTATTTTAGAATCTCAAGGATTGCTTTCGCGACGCGAATTAGAACTTGCGATTCAAGCGGCAACAAAAGCTGAAGCGAATCTAAAAGCGACTCAGGCAGAGATGCAAGAAACTCAAGAGTCACGGAGGGCTTTGGCGCACAATCGAGAACAAATCGACGCTGAATTGGTGCAACGTTTATTAAACGCCCAATCGCAACGAGCTTCTGCGCTCGGCGACGCCGCAAAAGCCTCGAAAGAACTAGCGGATTTAGGGTTAACTCGATCTAACGCGTTACAACGACGTGTTGCCAGTCGTGTTCTTGCGCCGTTTGGCGGTACGGTGGTTCGTTTAACGCCGCTTGGCCCTGGAGAAATTGTGCATCCGAAGGATTTGCTATTTACCATTGTGCCTGAAAGTACCTCGCCGGCGGTAGAAATGTGGGCAAACGCGATTGACGCTCCCTTGTTGAGGAAAGATCGTCCGGTGCGACTCCTTTTTCAAGGAGTACCCGCAATTCCTTTACCGGCATGGCCGGAATTGATGGCGGGAACTTATGACGGTCGCATTCAGGTTGTGGATCAATCGGTTTCCGCTAATGGTCAGTTCCGGTTATGGGTGGAACCCGATACTCAACGCCGAGAATGGCCTCCACAAGAACAAGTGCGGCAGGGGACGCAAGTAATGGGGTGGGTGATCCTAAACCAAGTGCCGTTGTGGTATGAGATGTGGCGACGTTTTAATTTGTTTCCGCCGGATTACAACACGGGGCCAAAAAGTTTATTAGATGTTTTTCTACCCAAGGCGGGTCGTCCGGGGAAATAAAAAATCAGAATAACATTACGGATATTTGTCTCATGAAAAAATGTAGCTGGAGGAGAAATGATGAAAGTTAATCAGACAACTATCATAGGAATGTTGATAGTTTTTGTCGCTACTCCTTTGTGGGCAAAAGAAGCTATGAATATTTCGCTTGAGAGAAAGAACTCTAATATTCTGACCCTCCAATCCGTATTGGAACGAGTTGAAAAGGGACATCCGCTTTTAAAAGGAAGCAGGACGGAAAAAATAGTCGCCAGCGGCAAATTGCTTAAAGCTATGGGGCAATTTGAACCAAGTATTGTTAACGATTATGAATTGGAAAGGTTGGCGAAAAATGGCGGTACGACTGCGAGCGTTGGGTTCAATGACACTTTTGTTGAAATGCGACACCCTTGGGGTATCAAAGGGTTTGCCGGATTTCGAGCAGGGATTGGAAGCGTAGAAGTCGCTGATTTAGATATCAACGATTCAAATCAACCTTTATTAGGAATTATGTTTCCTCTGCTTCGCGGTTTAATTACGAACCCTGAACACGCTGAATTAAAGAAATCTTCTTTAGCTGAAAAACAGGCAAAATTTGAAATTCAGCAGTCGAGGCAGGATTTGTACTTGGGAGCGGCGATTCAATATTGGAATTGGGTGGCGGCTTGGAAGGCTATGGAATTGCAAAAAAGGGCAGTTGCAGTGGCGGAAGATCGTTTTAAGCAGTTAGAAAAACAAGCCGAGGCTGGAGCAAGAGCGAAATTTGACGTCATTGAAGGAGAGCAAGAAGTTCAGCGAAGAAAAGATAAATTGATTAAATCAAGACGCCAGGTAGAAAAAGAACAATTTAAGCTCGCTCTGTTTTTGTGGGAAAACGACGCTTTAATTGTTCCGGATAGTTTTAAAGCTCCCTTGTTTCCCCAAGCTCGACTGACATATTCCTTAAAGTCTTTAGAAGAGGGAAAGAGAAGAGCCGCTACGGTTCGTCCGGAATTGCAATTAATAGGTTTAGAAGCCGAGTTTAATAATATCGATATGGAAGTTGCCGAAAATAATTTGTTTCCAGATTTGAACGTAGAAGTTCAACCAACTCGTAAACCTGGTGAATTTGTTTTGGGGCTTGGTTACCGGTTTGGGGTTCAATTAAGTTTTCCATTTAATCAACGTAAAGCCCGAGGAGAACTTCTTCAAATGTCGGGAAAAGCCAAGCGTCTAAAGTATAGGCAGCGTTTTCGCCTTAAAAAAGTGATTATGGATGTGGAAAACGCCCATTCTGCCGTTGTTCGCGCTGCGGAGCGAATTAAGGTTTCGCAAAAAGCCCTGCTTTTAGCTAAACAATTGGAAAAAGGGGAACGAACTCGATTTAATTTAGGAGCGACCAGCTTACTCATTGTAAACCTGCGGGAACGCAACGTTATAAAAGCGGCGGAAGAATGGATTACAGCCAAGGCCGACCATCAAAAAGCGTTGGCGTTATTTAAATGGTCTACCGGCGAATGGGTCAACGGACTGACTTTTGTGGGAATTCACGAAAAGAAAAAGGGGAGGCAATAGAATAGTTATGTCCGGACATACTCCTTCTTTACGCGAAAATCTAGATCGTCTTGGAACCTTCCTGAATCAAGAACGGGCTATTATCTTACCGATGTTTGTCTACGCCATTGCAGTAGGTTTATTTTCTCTGATTATTCCTTTAACGGTTCAGGAATTGGTAAATACATTTGCCTTTTCCATATCTCCCGTAATGGTTATTACGCTTGTTGGGATTATGGCCGGCATTTTATTGTTTGTGGGAATATTTAAAATTTTGCAGTTCTACGCGATGGACATAATGGAGAGACGGGTCTTTGTGCGAATGGCCTTAAAACTGGCTCAGATGTTGCCGCGGTTTAAAGAAAAAACGTTTCGTTCCGATTCGGTAAATCTTTTTTTTGAAACGGTGTTTCTTCAAAGATCTCTTTCCAGTCTCTTTGTAGATCTTATCAATGTGCTGGTTGGAGGCGTTATCGGAATGACCCTTCTGGCTTTGTATCACCCTTATTTTGTGTTCTTTGATATCGCTTTAGTTATTTCGGTTTTCATAATCGCAATTTTGGGAAAAGGCGGTTTGGGTAGAACGATGCGCATGTCCGAGGCTAAATACGAAGCGTTCCATTGGTTTCAAGAAGTGGCCGATAATTTGCTGCACTTTAAAGCCGCGAATTGTTCCGATCTCATCTTGCAAAAAACCGACATTTTAGCCGCAGATTATGTAAAAGCCCGTCAATTGCGGCTTGGCGTTTTGCTCCGTCAATATATTGGTTCCATTTCTCTGCAAGTATTTTTGCACACGGGGCTATTAGGAACTGCAGGATGGTTATTGAGTCAAGATGAATTGACATTAGGGCAACTAGTTGCGGCGGAAGTGATAATCGCCGGGTTGCTCCTCAACATTGATTCGGTTATGAAACGTTCGTACATCATGTTTTATTTTTTTACGGCATTAGCGGAACTGGAACATTTATTTTCTTTGCCTAAAGACAAGACTAGCGAGGGGTCGGATTTTTCAGTTCCTCATTCGGATGGCTCTGGATTGCACCTTAAGTGCAGTCAATTGAATTGGGCGAGCGAAGCGGTATCGGTTTCTGAAGAAATTTATTTTGAAGCGCTTCCAAGTGAAAAATGGGCGTTGATGTGCAAAACCGAATGGATGCGAAAGCGTATCTCTTTGGTATTAGCGGGATTGGATAAACCTCCGGCAGGGGCTGTTCGATATGAGGAAGTTGATTTAAGAAGCCTTTCTACGCAGGAAATTGGCGCCCAACGGAGTATTCTATTTTCGCGAGATTTTACCTTGTTTAAGGGGACAATAATTGAAAATATCACCATGGGACGTCCCGGTATAGAATCGAAAGATTTATTGTGGGCGTTATCCTTAACGGAATTGGACAAAGAACTCGAAGGGTTGCCCGATGGATTAGAAACTCTTGTGCGGGAAGGCGGTAAAGAGTTCACTCTCAGTCAACGACTAAGAATTTTGTTGGCAAGAGCGATAGTCACGCGTCCGTCTCTTTTGATTTTGGATGGGGCTATGCATGAAGTTCCCGATCATATTCGAGAAACTTTATTGCGTCGTCTTTGTTCTAGCGATAATCCTTGGACGTTGATCATTGTTACCACGGACCCGGAAATTACAACTTATGTCGATAATCATTTATCGCTCTCTGATTAAATTTTCGTCGCTAAAAAAATACCGGTACAAACCATGACGCTGCCAGCGGTTAGATTCATCATTTTTCTAGCTTGAGGGCTTTGGAAAAGCGTTCGGGTTTTATCTCCCATAAAAGCGTACCCGCCCTTTACACAACCAAGAGCGATAGTCACCATTGCCATGATGATACCTACGTCAAAGACCGAGACCCTGGAGAAATCGAGAAAGGCCGGAAGAAAACTCATATAAAATAAGATGGCTTTGGGATCGCCCAAAGTAATGAGCAATCCGCACATGAAGTTGGAACGCCAGGACAATTCTTTGATCCCCTCAATCTCGTCACTTTTTGATTCGGCTTTCCATAATAAGATTCCCGAGCTTATTAGATAAGCCGCGCCAAGGTATTTCACCAATACAAACAAATTGTGCATCGATTCAGCGATAGACCATAAACCGTAAACTGCAAATAGAATGAATATGAAATCTCCAACCAGTATACCTAGTGTGGTGACAAGTCCGTGCAGGAACCCTGAAGCTACAGACCTGGCTACGACTGCAAAAGCGCTGGCGTCGGGGATGATTGCGAGGACAAACATGGCTCCGAAAAGAGCGGTCATGGAGTTGAATGTCATACTAATTTCCATAGCTTATTAAACCACAAATCATTGAACCGCAGAGGGCGCAAAGAGCGCAGAGGAAAGCAAAACAGATTTGATAACACCTAAAGGCAAAACCGAGATCCTTCACCGAACCTAAAGGTTCGCTTCTGGATGACGATTCATGAGGTTTGTTCAAATCAACATTCACTATTGACAAAGTCCAACACCACCGCACGTCATTCAGACGACCAACGGGAGGAAGAATCCCGAAGTGCGTTTTTGAACTTATCTTTCTCTGCGTTCTTTGCGCCCTCTGCGGTAAAAGCAGTTTTTTTTGAGTGTTTTGTATGCGAAAGTGACAACGCGCTTTATCAAAAAGCGTTGGCGCGATTGTTGCAATGTTTGGTCGCTACCGAAATCGATCCGAAATAAGGGTGATCCTTTGAAGGATAAGGAACATGCTTCTCCGATGCATAGATCCCTCGGCCTTGCTCGGGATGACTATTAAGTCGAGGCGAGATTCTTCCTCACCTTTTCAAGGCTCGTCAGAATGACAAGTCATAGGAAATCAAAAATTTAATGAAATTTAATTAGCGATTAAAAGAGATACCAAAAACCATAAGTTCTAACAATATCTCATCTACTCCAAATTTCATTGCATGTCATCCTGAACAACGTGAAGGATCTCGCCTCGATTAAATAAATAATTTCCGTAAAAGTGAAAGAATGCGAGCTGTGTTGTTACCAGCCTTGGCCTTTGGCGCCATAGTTTCTGCTTCCGGGTTTGGCTTGACTCAAGAAGTCGTTTAGACCGCTTGTGTCTAAACTTGTGGGGTCGGGTTTCTCCATTTTCTCTTCTATGGCTTTTACGATAAACTCGTTTAACGCCTCGGGAGCTTCTTTGGTTTTTTCCGCCAGTTTTTTATAGAGGGGGTCTTCTAGTTTTATGGTGATTTCGCGTGACATTTTTGAACGCTCCAGGATTAATCTTTTTTTGGTAATTTCATAATGTTTTTAAAATTCACCTTACTTCCAAGAAAAAGTCCAAGGCGAGATTCTTCCTCCTGTTAGTCGTCAGAATGACAAGTCGGGGGTGTGGTTTTAAACTTGAATTGCTTTAGTTTAGCGTTTTTTAAATAAACTAATAATTAAAAAATACCGGCGCCGCGCGCAATATCTTCTTTTTTTGTCATGCGACCGTTGTGCAATATCGACGGAGCGCAAGGGACTTCAATGATAAATGTCGTTCCTTTTGGTTTATTGTCCCTGGCTTTTATCTCGCCATCGTGATCCACGATAATCCGGTGAACAATAGCAAGGCCCAGGCCCGTTCCTCGTTTTTTCGTTGTGTAATAGGGCATAAAGAGTTTTTCCCTATCCGTAGAGGGAATGCCAACTCCCGTATCGGAAAATTCTATGCGGGCCATTTGCTTTTCCGGAATCAACCTTGTTTTAACTTCAATAACGCCTTCTTCTCCAATAGCGTCTTTGGCGTTGTCGAACAGATTGATAAAGACTCGACGGAATTGTTCCGAATCAATATTGATTTGGTTTAAGTTTGGATCAAAATTCTTTTTGATAAAAGTGTTTTTATTGATATCCGCATACAGCGCCGAAACATTATCGATGATTTTATGCAATGAGTGAGGTTGAGGATTGGGGGCGGGCAATCGAGAGAATCGTAAAAATTGTTCTAACAATTCCTTCATCCCTTCAACCTCTTGGTCGATGATTTGAATACTATCGTCGAAAATTCTCGCAAAGTCTTCTTTGCTTTCGCGAAACTTTTTCCGCAAGCGCTGCGTGTTGAGCTGAATCGGGGTGAGCGGATTTTTAATCTCATGCGCGATACCTTGGGCAACCTCTCTCCAAGCGGCCAGCTTTTGGGTTTTTATCATGTGAGTCAAATCTTCAAAAACGACGACCAGACCTAGATACTTCTTACCGGGATCTTTTAAGGCGTTGATTTTGACCAATAGGGTTAAGTTGGCGTCGCCCACCCGCAAATCGATTTGTTCTTCAATGGTATCTATTTGGTCTCGGCTTAAACGGCGAATCATGCTTCTAATAGGGTCGTGATACGATTGGTCGAATGCGTCGCGGTAACTTCTTCCTTTAATATCTGGGTTTTCGATTTTTAATATTTCAACCGCCGCTTTATTCAAAGTGGAAATTTTTCCCTTTTTATTGATGGAGATTACTCCGGCTCCAATATTTTCTAAAATGGTTTCGATGTGATTACGTCGACTATCCAACTCGATATTGGTAAATTTTAACTCTTCGTTACCTTTTTGAGTTTCTTGACGACTGTAATTGAGTTCGTCCATCATCCGGTTGAAGGAATCCACTAGAATAGAAACTTCGTCGTTGGCTTTTACGGCAATTTTAACGTTCATATCGCCTTCGGCTATCCTACGAGTTCCTTCCGCCAGCTGTTGGATAGGAACCGTAATGCCGCGCGCCATATAAAACCCGAGCCAAATTGCCGAAAACAAAATGAGCAGGGTAATCATTAAAAACGTGATGTAGTAATTGGCGGTAACGGGTATTTTTAGAAGAGATTGCTTTTGGTAGTCTTCAAACGTTTTGCGGATGTTTCCTATCTTGATAGCCGTATTGCCTGGGATTTGGGAAAGAGTTATCACATATCCCCAAATGGATACCTTATCGCCAATTTTTTGAGCCAGCGGCAGAACGACCGTTAACACTTGTTTGCCGTTTATTTTACGGATTTCGGAAACGCCTTCTCCTTCCATGCTCTTTTTAATCAGATCCGAAAAATCTAAATCTCTCATGTTGGTCGTTAATGTCTGGTTAACTTTTATAACGACCGTCTTGAGTAGGCTGTCTAATACGATTAAGCCTTGTAAACGATGCTCTAGAAATTTTTCCGACACAAACTGATTGAGCAACGCTCGATTCTCTTTGCGATAAAGTTCGTTTAAGTTGATTAAGTTTTCAACCGCGCGAGCTTTGAAAAGCGCGTCTTCCTCTAATAATGCGTAATAATCTCCGGCGACTTCGACCGTTTGCTTAAGGGATTGTTCCACTTGCAGACTAAACCAATTACCAATGCTGTAACTAAAGAGTTTGCTGGCGACAAAAAATAGCAATAGGGAAGGGACTAAAACCAACGTTAAAAATGCAAGAATGAGTTTTGTTTGAAACTTGGACCCAATGATTTTACTTTTGCGTTCGTTATAAAGTTTGACCAAATTTCTGGTGATCAAGATAAGTAAAACGAACAGCAGTATTAGTAAAACATTAAATAGCGCTAATACGGTTATGTTTCCGGTGGTGCCTTGCTTCAGGAAGTAGTCTTCGAGTCGGGTCAGTAAAATAACGGAGAAAAAAACAGCGGCAATTATTTGCCAGGTTCGTTTTCTCTTTTTGCCGATTAGATCGTCGCCCTCGGGATCGGCGATTGGCGTTTTACTTATTGAAGGTTCGTAAGGCGCCATTACTTGGTATCCTCGTTTTGGCGTTGCGCTTGCGAGACTGTCTTCTAGGAAATGGAGTTGACGCCGTTTCAATTTTGCTTTTCCAAACTAAAGGCGACGATTCGGTCCAGGAAGTTTTGAAGTCTTTGAATGGAACAAAAAAGAAGATGTAGTTAAATGGAAACCAAAAACGGTCCGTTTCTACTCCGGCTTTGACCCTTAAGTAATATGTTTCATCGGGATCTAATTTACTTATAGTGGCGATGGGAATCTCTCGAAGGCTTGAAACCATTTTTTTGTAGCGATCTTGATTCTTTGTCAGAACTTTATTTTGGACGTTTCTGCCAATAGACGAAAAGCGGTAAGCTTTTTTCAATGAGTCGTAATGAATCGTGTTGCTGATAGTATTGGAACTGATTACTTTATCTGCCCATAAGGGGATTGTTTTTACCAGCTCAATGTCGTAGGTAAAAGTGATTGGTACCCCTTTTTTAATTGTTTTGACGATATCTTCGGAAAATCCGTTTACCAAATCCGCTCCCATAGTGATGGTTTTACCTTTGGAAGAAACGCTGATATTGGCGATAGAAGGAGAAGCGAAAAGGTTTTGGTTTGGGAAAAATAGGGACACAAAAGCAAAAACAGCCAGGAAAGAAACTAGAAAAGCGGTTTGCTTAGGCAAAACTTTTGTAGGTTTGTAACAGGACTTCGTCAAAATCGACGTTAGGTTCCCAACCAAAGTGTTTTTTAAATTTGTCATATTTAATAGCGCTTCTTCGCGGTTCGCCTTTTCGCGGCGGACCAAACTCAATTTCGAGATTTTTCCCCGAAAGACGGACCAAACTTTCCGTTAAAGAAAGAATACTGGTTTCGATTCCAGTCCCTACATTATAGATCCCAGAGTTGTCTTTTGATTCCAGGGCCATTAAGTTTGCGGAAACTACATCAAAAACCGAAACAAAATCTCGCGTTTGTTTTCCATCGCCATAAATAAGAGGCGCCGTATTTTGAATCAAACGATTGCAGAATATGGCAATAACCCCAGATTCCCCGTACGGATCCTGGCGTGGACCAAAAACGTTGCTATACCGTAAAGTGACACAATTTAAACTATGAACCTTTTGATAAAACTTTAAATAGTACTCAACACTTAGTTTAGAGATCGCATAAGGGCTCGAAGGATTGCACGAAGATTCCTCTGATGCTGGAACCGGCGCTTGATCCCCATAGATCGCTCCCCCTGTCGAAGCAAAAATAAAGTTATCAATACAATAACTTACAGCATGTTGTAACAATTGTAAAGTGGCAATAATATTGGAATTTGCGTCTCTAGCGGGATCGGCTACCGATCGCTCGACAGAACTTTGAGCGGCGTGGTGATTAATGACCTGAATATTCTCATTTTTGAAAACGTTCTCAACTTTGGGATCGAGAAGGTCCATCTCATAAAATTTGGCCTTGGGGTTAATATTTTCTTTGCGCCCCGAGGAAAGGTTATCGACGATAACAACTTCGTGGCCGGCTTTGATGTAAGCATCTGTAATGTGGGACCCTATGAAGCCAGCTCCGCCGGTAACTAAAATTTTCATTCATCCATTCCTTGTAATAGTTGGCGCAATTCGAAAATGAGATCTAACGCTTGTTTTGGAGTCAAATCGTCGGGATTGACTTCCTTCAGTTTGAGATTGATTGGGTTTGGAGGATCGCTGAACAAATTAAGTTGACGGGGCGTTTCCATAGGCGGCAAATCTGTCGATTCTCCAATTTTGGGCCACCCCACTTCGTCGAACTCGTTTTTTTCTAGATTAGACAACACCTCCCGCGCTCTTTGCAACAATTTATCGGGCAACCCCGCTAATCGCGCCACCTGAATCCCGTAACTCTTGTCGGCGCCTCCCGCCGCTATTTTTCTTAGAAAAATTATTTCGTCGTTCCATTCCTTTACTTGAACGTTGAAGTTATTCACTCCTGGCAACAAAGCCGCTAGATCCACCAATTCGTGGTAATGCGTCGCAAATATGGTTTTGGCTCCGATATTCTCCGAGCCGTGTAAGTACTCTACTAAGGACCAAGCAATGCTGATGCCATCGAAGGTGCTGGTTCCGCGTCCCACTTCGTCTAATATAACCAAACTCTTAGAGGTGGCATTATTCAATATATTAGCGGTTTCGTTCATTTCTACCATAAAAGTCGATTGACCTTTTAATAAATTATCGTGCGCTCCCACTCGAGAAAATATTCGGTCGACCGCTCCAATTTCGGCTTTATCTGCAGGAACGAAACTACCTATTTGGGCCATCAGCGCGATCAAGGCCACTTGCCGTAGATAAGTGGATTTTCCGGCCATGTTCGGCCCGGTAACAACCATGATTTGGTTGTCGCCGCAATCGAGCGCCGTATCGTTGGGAATGAATTGATTTTTAGGTCCCATTTGCTCTACTAATGGGTGACGGCCATTTTCGACGATTAAGTTGGCATTTCCGCTTACCTTCGGCAGGCAATAATTATTTTGTCGCGCAGTCTCTGCGAATGCCGCCAACACGTCAATTGCGCTAATCTTTTCGGCCATTTTTTGAACGCGAACATTTTCCGCCGCAACTTTGTCGCGTAATTCGCGGAACAATTTTAATTCCAATTCGTGAATCTTTTCTTCGGCTCCGGAAATATCCTCTTCATATTTTTTTAACTCGGGGCAGATATAACGCTCCGCATTGACCAAAGACTGCTTGCGAATATATTCTTCCGGTACCTGATCGACATGTCTTTTGGTGATTTCGATGTAATAGCCATAAATTTTGTTGTAGCCGATTTTTAAAGCGGATATACCGGTGCGCTCTTTTTCTTTTGTCTCTAAGGAAGCGATCCAACTTTTACCTTCGCGCGCCAAACCTCTTAATCTATCCAGTTCAGGATCGACGCCTTTTTTGATAGCGTTGCCGTCTTTGATGTTCAGTGGCGGATCGTCGGAGATATTGTCGTGGATCCATTGGCGAACGTCGTCAATGTTGTCCCAATGTTCTAAAATTTGAGCGACGATTTCGGAAGGAAGTTTGCCGATATTTTCTTGAACTTTCGGCAACACTTCGAGACTTGATTTAAGATTCGCCAAGTCGCGCGCGCCACAAGCCGCTAAAGATATTTTTGCGGCCAATCGTTCCAGGTCGAATATTCTCTTAAGTTCGGTTCGTAAATCTTCTTTAAGGATGACCTCTTTGCGCAATTCGTCGACAATCGCCAATCTTTGGTTGATTGTATTCGCGTCCAAAAGCGGTTTTAGAATCCAGTCCTTTAATTTCCGCGCTCCCATAGGGGTTTTAGTAACGTCTAAAAGATTGAGCAACGTGCCGGATCGTCTTCCGTCGGCGTTTTGCACAAGTTCCAAACTGCGAATAGTCGCCTGATCCAGAGCCATATAGCTATGCGGGTTATAAGTGGATAGCGCGTTGATGTGAGCGAGTTCGGAATTTTGGGTTTCTTTAACGTATTGCAACAAAGCTCCCGCCGAGCAAACTGCATGGCTCAACTTTTCACAGCCGAAACCTTCTAACGAAGACGTTTCAAAATGTTTCAGCAAAGTTTTGCGCGCCTGCCTTTCAGAAAAGTTCCTGTCATCGGCAGGTTGCAACCGGCACGGCAGATCCGTTAACCAATCTGGCTTGGATCCGTTATTTAAAAAGGAGTCGGATAATAAAACTTCTTTCGGTTCCAGTTTTTCCAATTCGTCGCGCAATATAGAGAGCGAGTTTTTTGCGTTTATCTCCGCCGTTTTAAAAATTCCCGCAGAGTGATCCAATGCCGATAAACCCACGACTCCTTTGGGATCGATAAAAAGCGAAACGATGAAGTGATTGCTTTTCGGGTCTAATAAAGCGTCGTCTAAAACCGTTCCTGGGGTGATGATTTTGGTGACTTCGCGTTTGACCAATCCCTTGGCGGTTTTGGGATCTTCCACCTGTTCGCAAACGGCGATTTTTTTGCCGCTTTTGATCAGTTTTGCCACGTATTGGTTGACCGAATGAAAAGGAATGCCGCACATAGGAATGGCATTGGCTTTATTTTTGTTGCGCGAGGTGAGCGCTATGTCCAGAATTTCCGAAGCGATAACTGCATCGTCGTGGAACATCTCATAAAAGTCACCCATGCGGAAAAATAAAATAGAATCGGGATGGTCTACTTTGATGCCAAAATACTGCCGCATCATGGGAGTTTCGTCTTCGGAGATTGGAGAGCCTTTTAATGATGGCGGCATGGAACGAGCGTTTTAAGAAGAAATATTTTTAAATTGAGGCAAAAGCTTATCGTAGCCGGCCATAAGGTGTTCCGGCAAGGCTTTCACGTCCGCTAAAACGGGCATGAAGTTGGTGTCGCCCTCCCAGCGAGGAACGACATGATTGTGCAGATGTTCTTCGTATCCCGCTCCACCAGCTTTGCCGAGGTTCAAGCCAATGTTGAAACCTTGGGCGGAATAGGTTTTTCGCAATATGGAAACGCAATGTTTGGTGAGGCTCCAAAGTTCTTCGGTTTCGTCGTCGTCGATAGCGGTAACACAACCCGCATGCTTATAAGGACTGACCATCAGATGGCCGTTACTATAGGGGAATGCGTTCATGATAACAAAGCAATGTTTGCCGCGATACAAGATATGATTTTCTCTGTCCAATTGAGCTTCCGGAAGATCGCAAAAAATACACCGGCCCGTTTTCGGGGCTTTAATATATTCTAATCTCCAAGGAGTCCAAAGTTTTTCCATGATTTTAAATAATTGGCTTAAAAAATAACTGATTAAAATGTCACTCTGAGCTTGTCGCAGGGCGACGATCTTTTAGCGTCAAAAGTTATTATCTCCCGTAGATTTTCTATGAGGAAAAATCAACCGAAACAATTCCAACGTTTTCTTCTGCATGCGTTTTTCTTCTTTGGCGGAAATCTCGTGATCGTAACCCAGGAGGTGGAGTAATCCATGAACGATCAACAAAACCACTTCCTCTTCAAAGGCTAGACCATGTTCCTTAGCCTGCCGCGATGCCGTTTCCAAAGATACTACAACATCCCCTAATAAAATGGAATCGAATCCTTCATCCTCTTCAAACTGAGGGAAAGATAGCACGTCGGTCGGCGCGTTTTTATCTCGAAACGATTGATTGAGACTTTTGATTTTGCGGTCGTTGACCAACAAAACGCTCACTTCTTTATCTTCCAGCGAAAGATGTTGCAGGATAACGTTGAATTGTTTTTTTAGATGTCGCGAATCGATTTTAAATTTACGCGATTCGTTGCGAATATAAAGCGGCATAGTTATTATTTTATAAAAGAAAATATTTATAATGAATCTGTTTTAAGACGTATTATATGAGCATATGTATTTTGATTTAGATCGCATTGCAGCTTCTAATGACAATAAGTATAATAGAAGCTTATAATGCAGACTAGAAAATACGAAAGGCAACATCGCTCATGGTTGATTTTAAAGAATTAGATCTTTCCGATCCTAAGAAAGTGGAAGCGTTCACTCAGAAGTTTGAAGAACTTTTCAGAGAAGGAGTACGAGAGGAAATTGAGGGACATAGAGCTGCCGGAAACCCCATTTACTTTGGCGACGCTAATCAGGAGGGAAAATTAATTAAAGAAATGCCAGATGGAAGGCGATATAGCGTTAAAATTGACGCAAGCGGAGAGGATGAAATTCTCCAGGAGTTGACTTAAAGTTAAGATGAGCAAACCTTGGTTGTTCATTATTGCAGGTCCCAATGGAGCTGGCAAAACAAGCGTTGTTTCAAGAAAAATTAATATCCCATCCATTGACCCAGACCGCAAAGCTAAAGAAATCTCCCCTAACTTTCCCCAAAACGCTGCATTAAAAGCCGGTAAACAAAGTCTTCAAGAAATTCAACGTTTGATAAAAGAAAATCAAAGCTTTGCTATTGAAACAACTTTGTCGGGTAAAATGCATATAAAGCTAATGGAAAAAATTAAAGAGAAAGGATGGAATATTGGTTTTGCATATGTGGGACTTGATTCTCCTGAAATTTCAATTAGGAGAGTTAGAGAGAGAACTCAAAAAGGTGGGCATTTTGTTCCAGACGAAGACGTTAGAAGAAGGTATGCCAGAGGTTTAAAAAATCTTAAAAAGGCGTATGACCTTGCCGATTATGTTCTTATTTTTAATAACAGTGGGAATTATGGTAAAGGCGAACTTCTCTTACTAAAAAATCAAGAGACTTTAGATTTGAAACGAGATACCTTGCCAAAATGGATAAGAAACAACCTTCCTGAAGAAACAATAGGCTATGGAACTGAAGAATAAAAGCTGTTAGCTAGTTTCTTTATTGATCATTCAAGGCCTCCCCATACTATCACTATGCCTAAAAATAGTTTTCTGATATTTGTGGTTTTTTTCTTTGCCTCAGCGTGTGCGCAACCGGAGCGGTTTGCTTCTGAAAGACTTCAAAAGGGTGTTGGAAGTTATATCGACGAGGTTTATGAAGTTGGGCCGGAACTGAAAGACTGTATGGGAATGATTCCGCAAAAATGCATGGTGGTTAATGGAGGCTATTTTTACGATCCAATCAAAGGTTTTAATCACGAACCGAGTTACGCATACACAATCAAAGTGCGGCGCACTCAAATCTACGATCCTACCATTCCCAATGGCGCGCCCATGGACGCCAGCATCTACCGCTACGATTTGCTAGAAATTATTTCCAAAAAAAAGGTCGGCGGTTCCTCTCAAAATTAATTATTCGAGTTATTTTTTGTAGCAGGCTTGAACGCTATTAACTAACTCTTGGAGGGACGGGTCTATGTGAGATTCATGAATGGGTTCTGGAAGAAGCTCATTGATGGGTTTTGAAAAAGACCCGTGATCTCCGCAAGCCCGTACCACCTGTAAGGCGGTTTTAAATACTTCATTTAATGGTTGATCGGGAAGGAGTTTATTGTTTTCTTTATCCGCTCCGCAAGACCTATGGTATTGCAAAAGGTCCTTAAACGCCGCTTCTAAGGGATATTCTTGGATGGACTGAGTTTGTTTCGATAAAATTTTTGCAAGAGATTTGCCTCGGTTGATTCTGATTATTTCAGCGTAGGATAAAATAGCTCGCTTTTCTATTTCTTCTTTTAGTTTATCAACAATGGATGGTTTTTTGATGTTTTCGTAGGCTTGTTCTGTTTTAAGCGCGATTTCCAAGTACGATTCAAGAAGAGTTTGTTCTTCTAAGGCCATTTTTAGTAAATGCAAACGTTGGCTAAATAAAGTTGCGAATGAAGGGCTGATGTTTTTATTTAAAATTCTTTTGTTTAAAATTTCTTGAGCGTTTCTCAATTGGAGAGCTATTTGATCTAATCTCAAATCAAACTGAATGGGGGCCAGCTTCAATATACTTTGGAGTTGTTGGCTTCGTGAATCAACTATTGAGTTAATGTTTCCAAGTTCGGTTTCGTTATTCGAAATGTTTTTAAAAAAATCGCCGAAATTCAACGAGGCTTTCAATTTTGTTGTTAAATTACTTTTTAACTCGTCAACAAGGTCGCGCAGCTTTTTAACTTTTTTTATGGAATCATCAAATTGAATGATGGACCCGTTCAGCGAAGATTTAGGAATCTTATATTCGCTAATAAGTTTTTTGTTAAATTCCAAGTACTTTTTAGAGTCATTCAAAGTTTGGTTAAAGCTATTTTTGATCAGATTCAATTCGCGGCTATTTTGCTTAAGATCCTCAAAAATGTTGTTTTTTGTTAGGGTTGATTCCGGAAGGTTGGGGTTTGCTAAGACAGCTTTAGTGGGAATTGATAAATAGTCAAAACCAAGACCTCCTAAGATTGAAGGATCAAAGTTCCTTAAATTCTTTAATGGGTTTTTTTGAAGAAGACTATTAAAAGGAAAATAATTCCAATATGAGCCATAAATATAATCGGTGCGGGTTACGATATTCAAGAAAAGAGGTTGTTTGCTTTTAAAAAACTCGGGATCGAAATCTAATTCCAAATTACCTTTCTTTAATTGCCCTAAAAAACCTTCACAACTTGCGTCGGATTTTTTGATCCAGTTACTTTGCTGGATGTTTCGTTTACTTAATAGATCGGCAGCCGATAGATGCTTTTGGTAGAAGTTTTTAAAATCGGGGATATCGATTTTATACTCGTCTTGTGATATCTCCCAAACGTTGAGCGTGAGGCCGCGAGATGCGCAGCCATGGCTCAATAAGGAGATTAGAGCTAAGCAAAAGAATCTGCACATTGGTAACTTTTTGCAAAAGAGAAACATTATTTTGATGGTTAGACGATTTGTTGTATTTTTTGATGAAAAAACGCCCAGATTTTTCACCTGGGCGTTTGATCAAACTAAGTCAAGAATAGAGTCTTTATAAATGAGTCATTAAGAAAACTATTCCATTGTTACTAGAATACCTCCTTTTTTATTGGAGCTATCTTCAACTGTTACGAATGTTTTGTCTTTTGTGGTTCCTGGATCGATAGTAAAAGTATTGTCGCCAGCTTTAAACGTGACGTCCGCGACATTTTTGTCAGCTGATATAACATTTTTAAGGGTAGTGCCTGTTTTTAATATAACGGTAGCAGGTTTACCTGTACTGACTTTAACATTGGTGGAGCTCAATGAAATCTCATTTTCAACGTTTACAATTTGAGCGGCTTTTTTGTCATCGTCGTTATTTATCGTCACTATAACTTTTCCTGGAGTTTTAGGAATTAGAGTTATTTTAGCGCTGTCGGAGTTGTCTGCGCCCAAGATGTGTTCATCTGTAGACTTGACTTTTCGCTTACTATTGGCATTTGACATAGCTATATCGTTATTTTTCCCAACCTTTAAATCGTTAATCTTATTCAGAGGAAATCCATTTTTAACGGTGACAAATTGAGCCGCTTGATTACCTTTCTCATTGGTGATGGTCACTAAAACTTTTCCCGGTGATAATGGCTCAAGGGTTGTTTGGGTCGTGTTTGTTTGAGCAGGGTTTTCCCTAAGGATCAATTCGTCGCTGGAGACGACTTTGCGTTTTTGATCAACACCAAGTGGAATAGCTAACCCGTGGCCGCCATTATCCATACCAATCGTTAAATCTGGAATATTTTTAAGGTCAAATTCATTTTCAACAGTAATTTCTAGCTTGTAAGTCCTTTTTCCTAAGTTTTGAAGAACATAAGTTGTTTTTCCTGGAGAAATTCCTTTAATAGTGGCTGTTCTTGAAGTGGGGCCTACTATGACTGTTGCAATATTTTTATCCCCAGGCGTTAGTATGGAAAAGTCTCCACCGGTTTTTCCTGTTACTTCCTGAGTGTTCCCTACTTTTATGGGGCCTTCTAGGCCAGAAATAACCAATGCAACGTTACCATTGTCCATGGTTTCGCGTAAATGTTGAACTAATTCTAAAGTGTTTTGCGCTCCTTTGAGGCCAGGGTTTTCAGCTCTTTGCAGAGAATCCGCTAAATGTTCTAACCCACCGCTTAAGGAACAAGCCCCATGAAAAGCCACAGCGTCTTTGATTGCTGCTTCGACGGTATAATCTTTGAGCGCAGAATTTTGATTAGTTTTCATGGCGGTATAAAGCCCTTTTCGTTTTGCTTCAATACCCTTACGAACCACTTCGATGGTTTTGTTGGCAAAATAGCTTTCGTTAAACTCTGCTCTTGTGCCGCTCAATATAGCAGCCGCTCCCGATAGTGCGCGAACAGTAGAAGCGGGAGTTAAAATAGCTCCAACACCGCCAACGAGTGTTGTTAGGCCGCCTAATGCAAAATTGGTATGAGAATCTTTTTTATCTAGATATTGAACGTATTCTTCGCAACGTTCTTGAGATGCGGCTAAGATACGCTCTTGAATTCGATTTCTATTCAATTTTCTTTTTTCTAGGTCAGTTTCTTCATAAAACTTATCAAAAGCCTCTTCTAAAGTCTTTGAAGTATAATCTTTTTGCTCAACTGTACTACTAGGATCCAATAATCGAACTAAATCTATTTCTTGGAAAGAATCCATTTCTATTAAAGGATCGGCGCCAAAAGTAGAATGCTTAAAAGGAGCATAAGTACTACAACCGCCAAAAAAGAGGACCGATAGTCCGATAATACCTATAAAATTAAAGTAATTTTTAATCATTGTTAGCGCCCTCAATCTGTTAAATAAATTTTATATGCAGAGAAAAAACTTTTTTTATAAGTAAATTTAGTGATTATTCATTCGCCAAAAAATACCCATCGAATTTACTTTATGGCCTAAATTCAAGGGTTTTCAGGTGCTTTTATAGACATAATGTTAGATGTTTGCAAGGTCAAAATTTTGCCTTTCAGAAAAATTGAGTGTAACTTATTGAAATATTTTGTGTTGTGTAAAAAATAAAGTTTTGTTTTATTAGAGGTATTGAGAAAGGTTGTGACCTGTTTGTTACTTTTTTAGAGGAATACCTTAAAAAACAAAGGTGGGTAAGACAGGTTTTTGAAGGGAAAGGTGGTCGTGGTTTGAGGATGTTTAAGGTGCATACTTCTTTGAAGTATGAGATCTCTCCACTTTGGTCGAGATGACGTTTCATTTGATCGGGAGGACTATTAAATCGAGGCGAGATCCTTCGCTTCCAGACTGTTTCTCAGTCTGTCGCTCGAGGATGACAGGTTGGAAGTTAATGGAGGCTCTAAGTTTTGATTACCGATCAAACTCGGCGACAAGGACTTCGCGGTTATACACGTTAACGACATCGCCGCGCGCTATCATGCCTATCACTATGGTGGGATCGTCTTCTTGAACAACCGGTAATTGTTCGATATCCATTTCTGCAAATAATTCCATAGCTTCGTTCAAGTTTTTTGACGGAGTGAGACTGACGACGTTTTTGGTGCTCAAATCGTTGGCCACCACCAAATCGCCTAAACTGTCTTCCAATATCATTTCTCTCATATCGGAAAAGGCAAGAATCCCGGTCATGTGTCCCTCGGTATCGACTACCGGAAATTGTTGACCTTTGGAACGCGAAACAATTTCCAAGATTTTTCTAAAAGGAGTGTTTTGCGGCATGGTAACGACTTTTTTTGTCATAACGTCGCGCACAAAAAATGAATTGAGTATCGAGACTTCTCGCCCGTGCTGAATATTGATTCCCTTCTTCAGAAGTTTTTCGAGATAGATCGAATGCTTGTGAAGAATCTGCATTGTATAAGACGCGACGATACAACTCATCATGATAGGTAATATCAACGTGTAGTCGTTGGTCAGTTCAAAGAGCATAAGAATATTGGTTAACGGAGCTTGCATGACCGCCCCGGCAACGGCGCCCATACCAACGACGGCATAAGTTTCTGGCGACGCGGACAATTGCGGGAAAAAGAAATGGGTTCCGGCGCCAAACGCGCTACCTACCATGGCTCCCATGAAAAGCGAGGGGGCAAATACGCCGCCCAATCCTCCAGAGCCAAGCGTGACAGCGGTTGCGCCTATCTTCAGAAAAATGAGCGCAAAGGCAAGCGTCCAAATCATATCGCCGTTAAGCGCCTGTTGCATGGCTTCGTAACCGTTACCCATGATTTGCGGCGTCCAAATAGAGGCGATACCGATGATTAGCCCGCCTAATGCGGGTTTCAACATTTGCGGAATCGCAACCTTTTTTGCGAAGAAGTCGCCGGCAAAGAAATAAGCTTTGACGAATAAGAAACCCGCGACTCCGCATAATAGTCCCAGAATAAAATAAAATATGATTTCCCAGCTACTCACCAATTGATGAACGGGGACCAAAAAGGTGACGTGATTACCCTCAATGGCGCGACCCACAACGGTGCCTATTACAGAGGCGATTACGATTGGGCTGAAAGAACTGATCGCAAAGTCGCGTAAAATGATCTCCAGAGAAAAGAGCACTCCCGCTAATGGCGCGTTAAAAGAAGCGGCGATTCCGGCGGAAGCCCCGCATCCCACGAGCACGCGGATTCGGTCCGTCGATTGGTTAAAAAATTGTCCGAAGAACGAACCGATGGCGGCGCCGATTTGTACGGTCGGTCCCTCTCTACCGGCAGAACCTCCGGTACCAATGGTGATTGCCGATGTCGACGAACACGAGAAAAGCGTCCTTGGATGAATTTTCCCGTCTTCCAATGCCACCGATTGCATGACACGATGAACGCCGTTTTCTTCGACGGCATTTGGAAAAAACTTACAAATTATTCCTATGATGAATCCGCCAATCATTGGCATGAATGGCAGTAAAAACCAGTGGAAATTTTCCGGAAGGCCTAAAAGAGTCAAACCATTGGACGAAAAAATGCGCTCAATGGACTCAATCATCCAGCGAAAACCGGTCGAGGCACACCCCGCCAATAACCCAATAAATGCGGCTACAACAAGCAGGTCATGGTCGCGGGCGAGCAACCGCGTGGCAATTTCGCGTCCTAAAATGCGTTTTAGCATGGTTTACCGAAAAAAAATTGAAAATAAGCGCCTATATTATAAACAAAAAAGTTCCGGTAAGGGTACCTAAAAGTATTGATTTTTAACATTTTATGCGGTTTTTGGTTAAAGTTTTTAAAACTCTAAATTTTTCGCCTCAGACTTTCTGTATTTTTAGAAAATTTTTTGAAGGTATTAAGTAGCGTTGTATTGCTCGATTTTTTTGGAAAAAGTCTAATAAAGGAGCTTATAAATAGGGGTTTTTAAATTTTTAAATTCCTTTTAACTTATTAGGGAAAAAATCATTTTGTTATGGTATGCTCCATTGGATTTTAGGGGAATTTTAAACTCGCGATGTTGCCGATCCCTTGATTTTCATGCCTAATTTCTTGGTAAACTTTGAGTTTTAGAGCTTTCCTTTATTTTTTAAACAATCACATTTTATTTGTACTTTAGGGTTAGGACTTATGGTTAAAGTAGCTCCTTCAATTCTTGCCGCAGACTTTACGAAGCTTGGCGAAGAAATACAGGCTGTAGAAAAAGCGGGCGCCGATTGGATTCATATCGACGTTATGGACGGTCATTTTGTGCCTAATATTACCGTGGGACCGCTTATCGTGGAAGCGGTGAATCGGGTGACGGATTTACCGCTGGACGTCCACTTGATGATTGAAAATCCGGACCGATACATTCCCGAGTTTGTCGAAGCGGGCGCCGATATCTTGACCGTTCACATCGAGAATTGTCCGCATTTGCATCGAACCATCCAGCATATTAAAAGCCTTGGGGTAAAAGCGGGCGTTGTGGTGAATCCCGCCACGTCGCTTTCTTTACTGGAAGAAATTTTAGGGGATATCGATCTTGTGCTTCTGATGTCCGTCAACCCAGGCTTTGGCGGTCAAACGTTTATCCCTGCGGTAATAGATAAAATTGAATACCTGAGAGAAATTCTTGAGAAGAGCGGCAGTTCTATTGAGGTACAGGTGGATGGCGGAATTAAAGTAGATAATGCGACGGAAATTGTCAGCGCTGGGACCGATATCCTGGTGGTAGGGTCGGGAATTTTTTCGACCGATAATTATAAAAGCACGATCATGAAGTTAAAGAACTCGTGATTGGTTTATTTAGTAACTTTTAAACTGAAGTTTGCTTAGTTCAACCCAACCCTCTCGCATGTCTTCCTGAAACGATCTTCCTTTGATGAGCTTGTGCTGAGTGTAGCCGAAGTAGTGAAGGATCTCGCAAATCACTATCTTTTATTTCTAATTTGCTTAGAAAGTGTTTTAAGCCTTCTATTTGGAACATCTTAAGCATTTCCGAAAAAAAATAGCGATTGCGCTTGTAATTTACTGAATAAACGCGTTAAACTCGTAAATTCAATGAATATGAGCCCTTGGCTCTGTCTCCTTATGCGCGATTAGTGAGGGAGTATTGGAAAGCCGCGTCTCCCCATTGGAGATCGGGAAAAATAAAAAGATAAAGTTAAGTTTTATACTTGGAGGGATTGGATCATGATGGGAATTGGTTTTCCAGAATTGATGATAATATTGGTCATTATTATGATCATATTTGGAGCCGGTAAGTTACCGGAAATTGGAAGCGCATTTGGTAGAAGTATCAAGAATTTTAAAACTTCTATGAAAGAAGCCGAAGAAGGCGATCAACCCGCAGTAGAAGGAGCGGCCACAGAAGGTGGCGAAGCTACAGCGGAACTTGGAGAAGGCGGCGAGGAACTGAGTAAAGAAGAACAAGAGAAAATCGCTCGCGAAAAACTTCAAGCGGAATTAGCCGAACGCGATAAAGAACGAGACGCAGAAGCTGCGGCCTTTACCGCTAGTTTGCCTAAGAAGGGCACCTACGATTTCGCAAAAGATCAGGAAGATCAAAAAAAGAAAAAAGAGAAAGCGTAAAAGCTTAAGGAACAAAAAAGCCGGGGAGCGTAAGCTCCCCGGCTTTTTTTATGCCTTTTTCTTTCCACTGTACTTGGATCCTTCGCACCTTCGACTTCGCTCAGCACAAGCTCATCAATGGTGATCGCCTCAGCATGACATTTTTATCTTTGTTCTCGGCCTTTACTCTGCGCCCTCTGCGC
>CAZMZH010000031.1:0-44135 GCA_964570665.1 uncultured Nitrospinota bacterium
ATACAAGAGACATAAATAGACTTAATTAAAAACCCGCTTTCTGATCATACAAGGCCCTAAAGACAATCAATTCCAGTGGCATAAGTCTTCTCAATATGATCAATGATATCCTCGACATATCAAAAATTGAAGCGGGAAAACTGGAACTCAATCTAATTAATTTTGATCTGAAAGAGCTCGCGAATGAAATTTCAAAAATGTTTGAGCTACGCTGCCGTCAAAAGCAATTGGACTGGATAGTTAATATTCTGGGAGAACCGTGTTTCCTTTTTGGAGATGCGGAAAAATTGAAAGCGATATTGATCAATTTGATTGGAAACGCCGTCAAATTTACAAACTCTGGTGGAATATCGTTTAAGGTATCGTCTTTAGAAAATGATCATTATCTATTCGAAGTCATGGATACCGGAAAAGGTATTGCTGAAAAAGATCGGCAATATATTTTTGAACCGTTTCATCAGGAAGAGTCAAAAATCCACCATGGAGGAACGGGACTCGGTCTAGCAATTTCTAATAAGCAATTGGAACTCATGAGCTCTGAATTGAAGTTGAAATCTGAGTTGAACAAAGGCTCAAACTTTTACTTTACTTTATTTCTACCGCCAGCGTCCAAAAGCAATTCAGAACAGCCTGAACAGAGTCAAAATATCCTTTATCTAGCTGAAGGGTATAGGGTAAAAGCCCTTGTTGTCGACGACGTTAAAGAGAATCGCGACGTCTTATCGTTGATTCTCTCTGATTTGAAGATTGAAGTTATACAAGCGGTTGACGGAAAGGATGGCTTGGAAAAAGTTCGCGAGCATACCCCAGATATTATATTCATGGATATGCGAATGCCAAACATGAATGGCGAAGAAGCCATTCATGCAATTCGAAAAGAATTTGGAAAAGACCGGTTCAAGATCATTATTGTTACGGCCTCTGCATTGGACCGCCAAAGAGGAGGTTATGATAAGTTAAAATGCGATGGTTTTATTACAAAACCCTTTCGAATTGAACAGATTTTTAACAGTCTCCAGCGTCTTCTTGACGTGGAGTTTGAGTATGTGAAAGAAAAAAACCAAGATGAGAAAATAAGTAATGAATTAGATATAGAATTATCCAACCTCTGTATTCCTGAAGCCCTTTATAAAGAATTATTTGAGGCTATGGAAATAGGCAATATCACGTCGCTTGATATGAGCTTGGATGTGTTAGGCAAAATTAATGAGGAATGCAAACAGTTAAAAGAGCATTTAAAAGGTTTTTTGAGAAATTACGATATGGATGGATTCAGACGTGCATTACAACAATTGAATGTGCAGCCTAAGGATTAAAAATCAAACTTTGATAAATTTATTACTACCCAGGTTAGATTAGTACGCTTGTTAAACAAAAGATAAATTTCGGAATTCCAGAAACCACCTTAAATTCAATTAAAAATTTTGGATTTAGTATTTCTGAGCTGAAATTAAAATTATTTGACTAAAGCTTTGCCACTTCTATTTGATGAAGGCGTGGAACTTGATAAAGAGAATAAATATTAATTTTGGGATCCTTGATGGAGTTAAGGAAAAATTTTGGTTCGCTTCAAACCTCAGAAAAATTCTAAATCCGAAAGAATGAACTTAATAGATTAAATAATTGGAAAATTTAATTTATTTTTAGGAAACTTGAGAACCCATCACAACAAAAATTTATTAACTGATTTGGTTAGCGTCTTATATTTATAGTTTTTGACCAGCCAATTTAGATTCGCCGGTAATTTGGAGTAAAGTCGCTAATTGCTTGTAAAATTCATCAGTCGAGCCATTTGAGGAAGTTAAGGTAATATGTCCAACCTTACGCCCTGGTCTTTCCGCTTTTCCATAAAAATGAGGCGTCGCTCCAGAGATATTTCTGATATGTTCTTCTTTTGGCAAATTGCCGACTAAGTTTACCATTGCCGCAAGTTGGTCCGTCGAAGATTCTCCTAAGGGAAGACCACAGATCGCTCGAAGGTGATTTTCGAATTGGGAAGTACGGGCTGCCTCGATCGACCAATGGCCGCTGTTATGTACGCGAGGCGCCAACTCGTTGGCCAATAACCGATCCTTATCTTGGAAAAGTTCTAGAGCCATTACCCCTACGTAATTAAAGTCGTCCATTATTATTTTAATCATTTGATTGACTTTAGTTTGTAGCGAGTCGTTTAATCGAATGATTGACAAACGAAGAATCCCATCTCGATGGTGGTTTTCACTGACGGGATAGTAGACCATTTGACCGTTTTGATCGCGAGCCGCGATGATAGATAATTCTCGTTTAAATGGAACAACTGCTTCGACGATACAGGGTTTTTTGCCAAGCCGATCCCATGCCACAGAAAGGTCAGATTCCTTGGTTAGTTTAAATTGGCCTTTGCCGTCGTAACCTTGGGTACGGGTTTTAAGAATAGCGGGGAGACCAATGTTTTGCAGAGCGGCTTTCAATTCTGGAAGACTATTGATAGGCGAATACTTTTCAATAGGGATGCCCATGGCGGCAAAACGCTGTTTTTCCACTAGCCGGTCTCTAGCGACGGCTAAAGCCGAAAATGAAGGATGAAGGGTAACTTGCCGCTGGATGGATTCAACAACCGACAACGGAATGTTTTCAAATTCATAGGTCGTTACATCTGCCCATTTTATTAAACGATTTTGGGCTCGTTCGTCGTCATAAGGAGCGCAAAGAAGCTCTCCATAAGGAGCGGCGCAAGCGTTGCTATCGGGACAAAGAAACATAAAACTTAACCCAAGCGGGCGACCCGCTTGGGCTAGCATGCGGGCGAGTTGACCGCCGCCCAGTATACCTACATTCATCAATCGCTCTTACGTGGATCAGGGTTTTCTAGTACAGTATCGGTTTGCTGTTTACGATAGTTTTTTAACGCTGTTTTGATTTTTGGGTATTTATTTGCGAGTATACTTGTTGCCAGCAAAGCTGCGTTAGTAGCTCCCGCTCGACCAATTGCTAAGGTTCCCACAGGTATCCCAGAAGGCATTTGAACGATGGACAGTAAAGAATCCATTCCATTTAGCGTTTTGGATTGTACTGGAACGCCTAAAACAGGTAGGGAGACTTTAGCCGCCATCATACCTGGTAAATGCGCGGCGCCTCCAGCGCCTGCGATAATCACCTCTATGCCTTGTTTTTCGGCGTTTTCAGCATGCTGAAATAACTTGTCGGGTGTGCGGTGAGCGGATACCACTTCCACGGTATGCGGTACATCAAGCAGTTTTAATATTTCCGATGTATGGCTCATAGTTTCCCAGTCAGACTTAGAACCCATAACAATACTTATGAGAGCATGGTTTTCATTGGTCATTAAACGGATTATCTCCTAAAAATTATGAACTAAAGGTAGCTTAATATAGGTCCACTCCTTTTTTGCAGGAGTTTGAATTATTTGGCAACCAAGATTATTTTAAAGTTTTCTTAATTAATGTAGCGGGTCAGAAAACGATTAACTGCACTGGGTAAGTAGTTTTGATAGTTTAATTTCAGTTATTTTAAAAACTCAAATCAAAGGATTATCACATTCTATATAATAACTCATCAAAATTCGATAATTTTTAAAATTAGCTTGAATATTATGAAATAAAAATAAAAGCCATTATAAAAAAACGACTTATAGAATTAATAAGAAATCCATTTAATTTTTTAATACTTAATAATATAACGAAATTAAAGAACCCACTAGGCGGTTTCCAAAATGGTACACATTTGGCTGACGGGAAACATATGACACTATAACACTTACAGTCCAATTTATTTTATTGGGAATTTTTTAGTCTAAATTGGACCTTAGGAAGTATGAAAACCAATGAACACAAAATTTTGATTGTTGATGACGAGCAAGAGTTCCTAAATTTGATAAACGAAATACTCTCCGACGAAGGCTATCAGGTAGTTACCTCGGTAAATGGAGAAGAAGCATTAAACAAAATAGCTGAGGAGGGTCCTTTCTCTTTAATTATTAGCGATTATAAAATGCCAATAATAAAGGGGACCGACTTTCTTGAAACGGCTAAAAAACTTAATCCTAATACCCCTCGAATTATCGTAACCGCTTATCAAAATGCTGAAATGATGGAGGAGTCCATTAATAAGGCAGAAGTTTTTCATTTCTTATCTAAACCCATCAATATAGACAATACCCTTTCAATTATTAAATCCGGTATTAATCGTTATGAAGATACCGTAAAAAAAGAAGAAACCATTGCGGAAAAAGATCGTTTGATCCTTACGATCAAAAACGCATTAGAGCAAAGTCCTATTCTTAACCAAGTCCCATCAGATAATAAAATAAGCAAAAATAAGAAAAAAACAGAAGATGACAAGATTACTGTTGATATGTTCGATATGCTAGCGGCCTTATCCACAGCCTTAGATATAATAAATCCGGCGTTAAACGATCATCACAAACGGACATGTTATATCGCCTCCTCTCTAGCCAGCGAGCTTGAACTTTCGACAAAAGATATAAGCACTGTTTTTATTGCTTCTATAATTCATGATATAGGCGCAATAGCCTTATCTTACCGTTTTAAATTACTGGATTTTGAAGAAAAGTCTCCCCACGGACATGCCGAATTAGGGGCGTTGCTTTTAGAAAGCTTTCCGCCTTTTGCCCCTTTTGCTCCCCTAGTTCGTTGCCACCATGTCGATTGGGACCATGGGGCTGGCGAGATTTTTAAAGGTAAAACGGTTCATCCTTTAAGCCATTTAATTCACTTAGCAGATAGAATTGCGGTTCTTATTAAGCATGAGCCTCATGTAATAAAACAAATTTCAAAAATTGAAGAAAGAATTTTTTCAAAGGCTGGAAAAAGATTCAAGCCAGAATATGTAGACGCTTTTCGCAGAATTTCTAGGCAAGAATCTTTTTGGCTAGATGCAGTGTCCCCTAACTTAGATAACATTTTAAGAGAAAAGTCTCAACTACCGGATATTTCACTTGATTTAAATGGTATCGAACAACTAGCCGGTTTCTTTTCAAATATCGTCGACACTCGAAGTCATTTCACCGCTAATCATTCAAGTGGAGTTTCCGCAACTGCAGAAAGATTAGCACAGCTTATGAAAATGTCATCCATCGAGTGTCAGGAAATGAAAATAGCAGGATTTCTACACGACTTAGGGAAGTTGGCGGTTACCAACAAAATATTAGAAAAAGACGCCCCACTTGACGAAGAAGAAAGAAGCATCATGAAAACGCACACTTATCATACTTATACAATACTTAGTAAAGTTAAAGGACTGGAAAACATTGTTACTTGGGCATCTTATCATCATGAAACATTAACCGGAGACGGTTATCCTTTTCGCATTAAACCTGGAGATCTTACTTTAGGAGCAAGGATATTAGCGGTAGCGGATATTTTTACAGCTTTAACAGAGAACAGGCCTTATAGAATAGGAATGGAAAAAGGAAAGGTCGAAGATATTTTTTATAAAATGACCGAAGAAAGAAAAATCGATTCAAATATTGTTTCGACCTTAATGAGTAACTATGAAGAGGTTAATAATATTCGGAAAGAAGCTCAAGAAAAACAGGATGTCGAGCTTTCAGCATTTTGGAATAAACATAATGAGCTTTCAAAAACAGAATGAAGATTGATTTTTTTCTTGGATTTCGATCCAAAACCATTTCTTAAATTTAAAATTAACGATTAAATCCGTCACATGAAAATTTTAATCAAAATAATTAAGGTAAGTTTTTTGGGAACATTTTTAATTTTATATTCTTTTACACTCGAATCAGAAGCGCAAGACAACAAGCAGCCTTGTAAAAGTTTTAAAGATAAAATTACCCTTCCCTCAATAAATAAAAAACTTAAAAATCCGGTTTTAAGGACCGAAGCAAATATTCTACAAGGGAAAAAACTTTATCAAAAAAAAATCAAAATGATACCCTGCGCACAGTGTCATGGAAGAATTGGAAATGGCAAAGGACCTATGGCATGGGCCTTTAACCCATCTCCAACAAATTTTAATTGCAAAGAGGGAATTGTGGAAGTTAGCGATGGGAGATTATTTTGGACAGTTAAAAACGGTTCGCATGGCACCGGAATGTTGCCTTATAAAAATTTAGCGGATGAAGAAATTTGGAAAATTATTTTATATATTCGCGAATTGAAGGAATGAAAACTCTGAAAGTTGAGGTTTGATACGAGGACTTAGCTCTTTTTTGAATGTTCCACTTCTTCATAGCTGAAGCGGTAACGTTCTACGGCCACTTTTAAAATATTCAATAAATTATCAAATTGAATGGGTTTTGTTAAAAATCTATATACTTCCGCCTTGTTGATGGAATCTTCCATCATTTCCGCATTCTGGTAGGCTGTCATAATAATTCGAGGAATAAAAGGAGCTAAATGCTTGGCTTTTTCAAGAAACTCAATACCTTTCATTCCAGGCATTCTATGGTCTGCCAAAATAACGGCAATATCATTTTCCATTTTCAGCTTTTCTAATGCTTCATCTCCAGAAGTAGCTAAGATAGGAGAATATCCGTTATCAAATAAAACCATCTTGATAAGTTTTAAAAATTCTTTTTCATCGTCTAAAACTAAAATTTTCGGATTTTCTTTTTCCATTTAGCTCAAACCTTAAGACTATGATGGCACAAGTTATAATTGAATTATAATATATACATTCTATGTTACGTTAAAGGTGATATCAACTATATTTTAGTTGTTTAGAATTATTATCGAAATACGATGTGTCATAGATTTTTAGAAAATCCTTTTTAGTTCTTATTAAGTGTATTTTGAATAATATAAAACCTCAAAGATCAATATTATAGGACATTAACTTCATAATGAGTTCTATGCGGCCCGAAAAAAAACAGAGGTTTTTACTATTTCTTATTTTGATTTCCGTAGGTTTTGCCATTGGTTTTGTCTCTATTCATGGGCTTTTCAAGACCGCTATAGAAGAAGAAAAAAATCATTTGACGATGATCGTAAAAAGCTGGGCAAGACTCATTGAAGCCATAGCTGAATTTGACCAGAAATACAGTACGAATTTTCCAAGGGGAACGACAGCGGCTACTATAAATCAAATCCGAAAAGCTCATGAAAAAATTAAAAATTTTGGAAAAACTGGAGAGTTTGTTTTAGCGCGATTAGAAAACGACAAAATCTTTTTTATATTAAAAAAATTCCCACTTGGCGATAACAACCCCAACCTTATGCTCTTTACTGAGCCGTTTGCCCAACCTATGAAACTTGCCTTAAAAGGCCAATCGGGAACAATTATAGGTTTAGATTACCGTGGAAAAGAAGTTATGGCGGCTTATGAACCTGTAGCTATTTTGAATTTAGGTTTAGTCGCAAAAATTGATTTGAGCGAAATTCGAGAACCTTTTGTTAAGGCAGGGTGGACAACAGGAGCCGTAGGTTTAAGCATTATTTTAATAGGTTCCTTTTTATTTTTAAGAATCAGCGAACCGTTAATTAAAAATTTAATAAAATTAAACGAGGAATTGGACGAATCAAAAAATAAATATGCCGATTTATACGACAACGCCCCAGACATGTTTGTTTCTGTATCGGCCAAGACAGCCGAAATTGTCCAATGCAATCAAACTTTAGCGGATAAAACGGGGTACAAAAAAAATGAAATTATTGGAATGAATATTTTTAAAATATATCAACCATCTTGCCTATCAAAAGTGGAAGCCGCTTTTAATAGTTTTGTTAGCAAAGGTTACGTCAAGAATGAAGAGCTTATATTACGTAGGAAAGATGGGACAAGTATCCCAGTAATTTTAAATGTTTCATCAATAAAAGACGACCAGGGAAAACCGCTTTATAGTCGATCCGTGTGGAGAGATATAACCGAATTAAAAGAAGCTGAAAAAAGGTTAAACATTAGTGAAGAACGTCTCCAGTATGCGGTGAGCGGATCTCAAGACGGTATGTGGGATTGGCTTAACGTCAAAAAAGAAGAAATATGGTGGTCGCCGCAGGTTTATTATTTATTGGGATATGAAGATCTTGAAATTGAATCGACCTTTTCACAATTTAAAAAATTATTGCACCCGAATGATTTGGAAAAAACAGAAGAAGCCCTCAAAGCAAATTTTGACAATAAAGTTCCCTACGATATTGAATATCGCTTGAAAACGAAAACTGGTGATTATCGCTGGTTTCTAGCCAAAGGACAAACCGTTTGGAATGAAGACGGTCAGCCGACTAGAATGTCCGGTTCTATCCGCGATATTCATAATAATAAGCTTGCCGAAATTTCATTACAGAAAAACGAAGAGAGACTTAGAGAAATCATTGAGAACATGCCCATTTTGATTAGCGCGCTTGATCAAAACTGGAATGTCATCGTATGGAATAAAAAATGCGAAGAGGTAACGGGCTTTAAACGCGAGGAAATGGTTAACAACTCAAAAGTAGCGGAAATTCTTTTTCCTGATAAAGCTTACAGAAAACAAATAATTTTAGATTGGAAAAATAAAGGAAAAAATATCGTCGATTATGTCGTAAAGATTTCAAACAAAAATAATGTCGTTAAAACCATATCGTGGACTAATATCTCGGATACGTTTCCTATTAGCGATTGGGCCCTTTGGGGAATCGGCTTTGATGTCACAGAGAAAATCAAACTAAACGAAACGATTCATAAATTATCCAGAGCGGTGGAACAAAGCCCCGTATCTATAGAAATTACCGATAAAGATGGAACTATTGAGTATGTGAATCCATATTTTTGTTCGACAACCGGTTACAGCGCTGAGGAGTTAATTGGTAAAAACCCTAGCATTCTAAAATCTGGTCTACAAACTGAAGAGTTTTATAAGGAGTTATGGGCAGCTATTTCCCATGGAAAAGAATGGCGAGGCCAGTTTCAAAATAAAAAGAAAAATGGAGAATTTTATTGGGAGTGGGCCACAATCTCCCCAATTAAAGACGATAAGGGCAAAATTACTCATTTTTTGGCGGTTAAAGAAGATATTACACATCACAAAAAAATAGAAAAAGAATTACTCGAAAGCGAATGGAAATTCAGGTCTTTAGTTAAAAATATCCCGGGCGCCGTTTTTAGATGCGCAAACGACGAACACTGGACAATGGAATATTTAAGCGCTGGAATTTATCCAATTAGCGGTTATTCGCCAAGGGAACTGATTGGCAATCAAGCTCATTCATTTGACAATATAATAGATCCTGAAGATAGAGATTATGTTAGAGATGAGATTCAAAAGGCGATTAATAAAAGGCAACCGTATACCATCGAATATAAAATAAATAATAAGAATGGATCGATTCATCATGTATTGGAAAAAGGAATAGCCATTTTTGACATAGACGACAATTTTCAACATATTGACGGCTCTATTCACGATGTTTCTGAATTAAAAATAGCTAGAGAAAAACTGGAGCTGGCACAAAAACAATTAATGGAGTCTCAAAAGCTCGCGGGAATTGGCCAACTTGCCGCTGGAGTAAGCCACGAGGTATTAAATCCTTTAAATATAATTTCCATCCACGTTCAAATGCTTTTAAGAAAAGCGATTGATAATGAATCGTTAAAAAATTCTCTAGAAAAAATGCAATTTGAAATAAGGAGAATTGAAAAAATTCTAAGAACCTTGCTTGTTTTCTCAAGAAAATCAAGCACAGAGCTTGAACAGGTAGAAATTCAAACGGAAATCGATTCCGCCTTAGACCTTGTAGAAAAAGATTTCGAGCTTGAAAACATTGAAATTCATCGGAGCCATGAGAAAAATTTACCAAAGATATTTATTGAAAAAGATAAAATGCGACAAGTTTTTTTGAATTTAATTAGCAATTCTAAGCACGCAATGCCAAATGGGGGAGAGTTTTCAGTTAAAACCAAACTTAAAGAAAGAAACGGAACAGATTTAATAGTAATTTATTTTAAAGATACTGGATCTGGCATCAAAACGGAGTACAAAGATAAGGTTTTTGAACCTTTTTTTACAACGAAACCAGAAGGAAAAGGCGCTGGAATTGGTCTTTCAATCAGTCACGCAATTATTGAAAAACTAGGGGGAACCATTACTTTTGAAAGCGATGAAGGTAAAGGCACGACATTTATAATTGAACTGCCTGTCGTCCATTAAAATTAAATTTCACTTTTTCGTTTTTTATGAGGTAAGAATAAAAATATCGCCTTCAATTGGATCTATCAAGTTTAAGTCGATAATTTTAGAAATTCCCTGAACGTCTAATTTTATGTTTTTAGGGATAATTAACCTACCGCTATGCGTATATAAATTTCTAGATAACTTCATTCCAGGTTTTAAGTCTGGTATTCCAACAGAGGTTTCTTTGGGAGTCTTATAATTTGTTAAAAAATGCTGAAGAGCTTCTACAATTGCGCCGTCGTATAGCTTTCCTATATCTTTTTTAATATATTCCAAGATATTATCCGCTTTATTAATATCTAATTTCATTTGATTCAAGCCTTCAATTTCCATTGATTCTGCAAAAGCGTTGGCAACCGCAATAATTTTTGACTCTTGTGGAATATCCTCGCCGCTTATTCCATCAGGGAAACCAGTGCCATCTACATTCTCACATTGATGCCTAAGGACATAACCCAACCCCTTGAGCCGGAAATGAAAATGCGTAAGTTCTTCTCCATAAACTGGAAAACGTTTATAAATTTGCTTTTCTTGGTACGTCCAGTCTTGTTTATGTTTTTGAAATAAATATTTTGGGAGACAAAGCTTTCCTATATCGTGGTATAGACCAGCAATATTAGCCAGCTCAACATGTTGGCTTTTTATTTGTTTTGCGATTTTTTGGCATAACCAGGAAACATTGAAACTGTGGGTTGCAAACTCGGAATCCAAATAACTGGATAAATGGAAAGGAAATCTTAAGGCGTGGAATAATTCTTTGTTCAAATAGTGATTTTTAGCTTCTAATATAGTTTGGTCGTAGTTGCTTTTTTGCTTTATTTTATGCTCTTTAAGTTTTTCACGACGCTGTCCCAAGCATTTTTTTATTTCAGAAAGTAATTTATCCAAATCTAACGGCTTTGATAAATATCCAAATGCCCCATTTTTCAGGCATTCTTCCGCCATTTGAATGTTGTTAATCGCCGAGACCATAATGATTTCCGTGTTTGGTTGACGATGTTTAATCATTTTAAGAGCTTCTACCCCATTTAAATACGGCATTCTAATATCTAAAAGAACACAGTGGGGTTGGAAGTCGCCTAATTTCATTAAAGCGTCTTCGCCATCTTCGGCGACTTGCACCGAAAATTGCTCCTCCTCCAAAAACAGTTTTAAACTTTCCCTGACTTCTTTTTCATCGTCAACAATTAGAATTTTTGAATATAAAGATGAGAATGTCATATTTGAAAGCCAAAATTATAAAGATTTTTAATAAACAATTCTAATTTTAATATAAATCAAAATTTAAACATTAAGGAATTATTTTTGAGTTTTAAAATCTAATATATAAAGCTGCTCTAAAAAGGAGATTAATTTACTTGACAAAAAATTCCCACAAAATTTTAGTGGTCGACGACGAACCCGAATTTTTAGAATTAATGCGATCCATTATCTCAGAAATGAATTACGAAGTTGTTACGGCTCAGGATGGAATTGAAGGACTTGAAAAGCTAAAAAATGACGGTCATATTTCAGTGATTTTTTCCGACCAAGTAATGCCCAATTTAATGGGAACGGAGTTTTTGGCTATATAAATGTTTTGAATTGAGTTAAACAGAAGTAGCGACCGCTTTTCTTTTTCTAGATTTTTTAACAGGAGGTTCTTTGGCTTCGATCACCAAGTGAAAACCTAAAGCTTTAAGAACAGCATGAAGACTGTCTAACCTCGGGTTGCCTTTTTCAGAAAGAGTTCGGTAAAGGCTTTCACGGTTCAAATTGGCTTTTTCGGAAAGCTTTGCCATTCCTCCGTGAGCATCTGCAACATTTCGAAGAGCTTTGAGGAAGTATTTGGGATCGCCTTCTTCAAACGCTGTGGTTAAATATTCCGCTGCCTCTTCAGGGTTTTTTAGGGAATTAATTAAATAATCTTTATAACTCTTAGAAGGTTTAACCATTTTTTCGTTCCTTATAATCTTGCCAATATCGTTTGGCCTTTATAATGTCGTCTTTTTGAGAACTTTTATCTCCGCCACAAAGTAAAAGTATAATTTGCTCATTCTCTTTTCCAAAATAGATCCTATAGCCCGGACCAAATTTGACTCGCAATTCTAAAATACCTTCGCTTAAGGATTTGCAGTCTCCAAAGTTCCCATCTTCAATTCGATCAATTCGAGTTTTTATTAAAGATCGTCCTTTTTTGTCTTTAAGATTCTCTAGCCAAGTTTGAAAAGGAGATTTACCGTTTCTCGTCACATAAATTAAAATCTTAAAGAGTGGCTTCATATGGTCCTATTTTAGCTTATAAACTACAAGCTGTTCAAATTAAAATAATAAGTTTTTAAAGGGGAGTTTATTAAAATCCACTTCGCATTAAAAAAACGTCCCAAACCAACCTCATTCCTAAACGGATATCTTCCGAAGCGAGCTAGAAGTGAAGGAATAATTTATTGTATCGAGGCGAGATCCTTCGACATGTACTTCGACAGGCTCAGTATAAACTTCGGGTGACAATATTAGGATTCAGGATGACGCGCGGGGTTTTTGCTTTGCGGCTTTAATGGTACCGGCAGTCATTGACCGCCAAGATCCTCCATGCTAGTCGGGGTAACTTTTTTAATAAATTAATTTTGGAATCGTTATCGTCGAGGAACAGGATGCACATTCCCCACTGCTTGTCATTCTGACGAGCCGGTTTTTGGCAAGGATAACGATTTTATAGCTAAATTGAACCGTCAAATCTGCGGCTTTCACTGAAAGCCGCTAGAAGTGAAGGATCTAGGTAATTAAAAGGAATAATTTATTGTATCGAGGCGAGATCCTTCGACATGTACTTCGACAGACTCAGTATAAACTGCGGGTGACAATATTAGGATTCAGGATGACGCGCGGGGTTTTTGCTTCGCGGCTTTAATGGTACCGGCAGTCATTGACCGCCGAGATCCTCCATGCTAGTCGGGGTAACTTTTTTAATAAATTAATTTTGGAATCGTTATCGTCGAGGAACAGGATGCACGTTCCCCACTGCTTGTCATTCTGACGAGCCGGTTTTTGGCAAGGATAACGATTTCAAAGCTAAATTGAACCGTCAAATCTGCGGCTTTCACTGAAAGCCGCTAGAAGCAATCGTTCAACGTCGTGCTGGGATCGTTATCCGGAAGCTACAAGGTAAGGGGAATTTATTAAAATCCACTTCGAATTAATAAAACGTCCCAAACCAATATCATCCCTAATCGGATACATTGTGAAGTGAGCTAGAAGTGAAGGAAGAAACTTTATTGTATCAAGGTGACCCTTCGACATGTATTTCGACAGGCTCAGTATAAACTTCGGGTGATAATATTAAGATTCAGGATGACGTGCATAGCTTTTGGCTTAGCGGCTTTAAAGGTACCGGCAGTCATTGACCGCCAAGATCCTCCATGCTAGTCGGGGTAACTTTTTTAATAAATTAACTTTGGAATCGTTATCGTTGAGGAACAGGATGTACATTCCCTACTGCTTGTCATTCTGACGAGCCGGTTTTTGGCAAGGAAGAATCTCGCATTGGACTTTTCGCTTTTTTAAAAAAGAGGAAGATTCTTTGATGGTTTTGAGTTGAGGACTGAATCTACAATAAGGCTGATTACATAGCTATCAAAACATATTTTCTATAAAAGGGAATCAGTTGCTACTATAACTCACCTTGAGTCTTCTTAATAAATTTCGTAGAATAATATTATGAAATTTACTATAGAATTGCCAAATATAGACGAAGAAGAACTGTCAAAAACCGAACTTACTGCGACGCAAATTCAGAAAGCAAAAGAAGCTGTAGCGGCGCACCTTTACGGCAATGGTATATTCTCCGAAAAAGAGGCCTGCGACTTGACAGGTCTGTCTCGGCGAGAGTTTGAAGACATGTTGCCGGATTATGGTTTTGCTATCCTTTTAAGCACTCCAGAAAACATAGCCATAGAAACTAACCAAAAGTAGTATGACTGGTATTGTTGTTAGCGATACCGGCCCTCTTATTTCTCTTGAAAAAATGAAGGACGGCTTCGGTTTTATCCGTAAGCTTTGTTCTAAAATTATTGTGCCCCCCTCTGTCCTTGAGGAGCTTTATAGAAACTCTTTCCCAACGGCGGAAGAATACCTACAAGCTTATAGTATTCATAATTTTATCGAAGTACAAACTCCTTCGGTTATCCCTGAAGTTCTCAATAGCAACCTTCGCTTGCATCAACCAGAAAAAGACGCCCTTTCTCTTGCTTTAGAACTCCAAAAAACTTTATGGATTGAGAAGAAATTGGCCGTAGCATGGCGCAAGCCCTTGGTCTAGAAATTTCTGGAATTGCAGGTCAAGTTCTCAAAGCTAATAAGGAAAACTTAATTGATCAGGAAGAAGCGGGTCAAAAATTTAGGGAACTTTTAAATGGGCGGCGGCTAAACCGAAGGTTTTATAAAGTTTTGCTAGAAAAGATAAAATAATATTATCACTCGTCCCACGCCAAAAGTATTTCCCTAGTTAAGACTTTCATTTTTTATCGTAAAATTAATTCCAAAACCGCATTGGGGTAAATATTACCTAGATCCTTCGCTACTTCGGCGATGCTCAGTACAAGCTCATCAATGGTGATCGCCTCTAGGATGAGGCGCGGGGGTTTTGGCTTAGCGACTTCCAGTGAAAGCCGCTAGACTTCAACGTTCAACTTCGCGCTGAAATTGTACCGGATAGAATCAAGGCATAACCCGGTTTAACATTCTTGTCAAAATGCTATAATATATATTTGAAGGTTTCAAAACCATTAGCCTGTAGAAATATCATGAGTAAAACAGAAAAATCCATAGACGCGCTTATCTCTGAAAAGGTAAGTTCTGGCGCTTGCTCTTCAAATATTGAAGCAGAGGAACAAATTGCCGCGAATCTTGTTGAACGGAAACTTGACAGAAAAATAGCCAAAGGACGACAAGACATTCAGGAAGGAAACTCCACTCCTGTAAACGAAAAAACCACCACAGAGTTTGTAAATCGTCTCGCAAAAAAGATAATACCCAACACCGAATAAGTGGAACTTTTCACGGTTATTAAGGCAAAGTCTGTCGAAGACGATTTAGAAGAAATTGCTCGTTTTATTGCCGAAGACAACCCCTACAAAGCTCTTAGCTTCGTGAAAGAAATTTTACGCGACGCCGAGTCCGCCCTTAGTTTATTTCCCACGAAGTTCAAAAAATACAAAGAGTGTCACGTGTGGCCTTATAAAGGTTACTTAGTATTTTACGATGTAAACCACGAATCAAAAACAGTACAAATCCTTCTTATCACTCACTCTGCACAGTTCAACAAATACAAACATTTCATTGACCGCTAACGGCAATAAATTCACAGGAATAAATCGGTCATAGCGTTAAGCGCTCAAGGCATAATGTCAGCCAAATCTGGATAGGGACGCAGCTTACACTTAAGGATGACGCGGGGGGGTTTTGGCTTAGCGGCTTTAAAGGTACCGGCAGTCCTTGACCGCCGAGATCCCTCCATGCTAGTCGGGATGACTTTTTTAATAAATTAATTTTGGAATAGTTATCGTCGAGGAACAGGATGCACATTCCCCACTGCTTGTCATTCTGGCGAGCCGGTTTTTGGCAAGGATAACGATTTTATTGCTAAATTGAACCGTCAAATCTGCGGCTTTTACTGAAAGCCGCTAGAAGCAATCGTTCAACGTCGTGCCGGGATCGTTTTCCGGAAGGTACAAGTTAAGAGGAATTTGTTAAAATCCACTTCGCATTAAAAAAATGTCCCAAACCAACGTCATCCTTGAGCGGATAGCCCGCAAAGCGGGTTAGAAGTGAAAGATCTAGGCGATTAAAAGGAGTATATTTATTGAATCGAGACGAGATCCTTCGACGGAGTTTATGCTGAGCGTAGTCGAAGTACTCAGCAACCGTGATTAAAATCAAGTTTAAGTGAGTAATTTTGATCCCAAGTTGAATTATTTTTAACCATAGTGTTTATGATAGTTAAGAGTTTTCTCATGCAAGCGGTAAGAGCGACTTTGGGCTTTTTGCCTTTTTCGATAAGTCGTTTGTAAAACATTTTAATACTAGGGTTGTACATAGAAGCTGAAAGAGCAGACATATAAAGAGCGGAACGTACTTGAGCGCGACCTCCCCAAATCATTCGGGTCCCTCGAAACTTTCCACTATCGCGGTTTAGGGGAGCAACTCCCACAAGAGTGGCGATTTCTCTTCGGTTTAATTTTCCAAGTTCAGGAAGATTGGCTAGGAGGTAACTTGATAAATTAGGCCCCACTCCAGGAACGCTCGTTATGATTTTGTCTTTTTCTTTCCAACCAGGAGTATTTTTGACGTTGTTAGATATTTCTTTTTCTAATTTTGAGATGCGTTTATCAAAAACTTTTATGAGAGATTTAATATCTTTTTTAGTCCATTTATCAGCTGTTTGCCTTAAACGGGTTTTTTCAGCCGTTCGCATGCCAAGAAGCTGGCGGCGACGCGCTACTAATGACGCTAATTCTCGAGTTTGTTCGTCTTTAATAGGACGAATCTCTGGACGCATCAAAGCTCCAAAACGAGCCAGTATCCAAGCATCAATAGCATCCGTCTTGGCTAATTTACCAAGAGCTTTTGCAAAATCACGAACTTGGCGTGGATTGACCACGACCGCAGGAAGAGCGGCGCTTACTAACGACGAATACAGTAACGTTTCAAGGCCTCCCGTCGCTTCCATAACAACCAAGCATGGTTTAAGGGAGATTAGTTTTTCGACAAGTAACGAAACACCGCCATCGTTATTGAGTTCTGACCAAACTTCAGAGTTGGAATTGTTAGCAATATCCAATCGTTCTTTACTAATATCAACGCCAATAAAAAGTTCTGAGGATTCTGTTTTCATAGCTCTGTCTCACAGTCTTGTAGATTCGGGCTTCAAGGCCCAGGCAACCGTTCGGGTTAATCAGAGAATGGACATGACGACCCAGGCTGAGCTGCGGGTTTTTAAACCCAAGGATGAAACGGTCTATCATGCCCTGACAACAAACAACTTTAGTGTACAACTTTTTTATTTACGTTACTTTTTGAATCATACAAGGATGACAGACAGGATGTGTATTGGATTGCTGAATACTTTGTAATTACGCAGTAAAGGGGAAGAACTTTTAGAACTAATTAAAAAAAAATATCCAAAGATCTATTCATCAGGTTTATCGTTTAGCCGTTATTTTTATAAGAAAGAGACGAGGATATAAAGTTCTGAAAAAGCGGGTGAGGTTCCATTGGGGAAGATTTGAACTCTGGATGAAATTGCCCCGCTAAGAACCAGGGGTGGTCTTCAATCTCTACGATTTCAACCAGGTTTCCGTTTGGTGAAATTCCGCTAATCTTAAGACCGGCATCCTCTAAGCGCAATCGGTATTTGTTATTAAACTCATATCGATGGCGATGCCTTTCGTACACTTCCGTTCTCCCATAGGCCTCGTAAGCAAATGAATTTTTTCTAAGCTGACAAGGGTACTCGCCCAACCTCATGGTACCGCCTTTGTTGCCTTTTGCATCCTGGTCGGGAAGCAAATCAATGATGAGGTATGGAGAGCTTGAAGTGATTTCCGAGCTATTAGCGTTTTTCAAATTAACCACGCTACGCGCATATTCAATAACGGCGCAATGCATTCCTAAACAAATGCCAAAGAAGGGAACTTTATTAACCCTGGCATAAGTTACGGCCCGAATTTTTCCTTCAATCCCTCTATCGCCAAAACCTCCAGGAACTAAAACGCCGCTACTGTTTTTAAATAAGTCGGAACCGTTTGTGTTGCCTTCTAATTTTTCTGCGTCTATCCAGTTCAAATTAACTTTGGCATTATTTCCAATTCCGCCATGGTAAAGAGCTTCCATCAAACTTTTGTACGACTCTTTAAGATCTAAATATTTCCCGACTATAGCGATCTCTACTTCGTGTTTTGGTTTGTGAATTTTGACGTTAATATCTTGCCATTTGGAAAGATTCGGAGTCTTATCTTTAATTCCGAATTTACTCAGTATGATTTTATCGAGTCCTTCGTCATGAAGCGCTAAGGGAACTTGATAAATAGAATTTACGTCTTGGGCCGTTATAACCGATTGAGGTTCAACGCTGCAAAATAAAGCGATTTTCTTTTTAATGTCTATTGTAAGTTTTTGTTCCGTTCGGCAAAGTAGAATATCGGGTTGAATACCAATTTCTCTTAACTTTTGAACGCTGTGTTGAGTTGGTTTTGTTTTTACTTCGCCGGCGGTTTTAATATAAGGGACTAAAGTTAAATGTACGTAAATAACATTCTTTGGATTGATATCAAATCGGAATTGCCTAATCGCTTCCAAAAACGGCAAACTTTCAATATCGCCTACCGTTCCGCCTACTTCGCAAATTACAAAGTCAACGCCTTCCGCAACCAGCAATATTCTATTTTTAATTTCGTCGGTAATATGCGGAATTACCTGGACGGTCTTTCCTAAAAACTCGCCTTTTCTTTCTTTTTGAATAACGTCGTGATAAATCTTTCCCGAAGTGACATTATTGGTTTTCCGCATTTGCGCGTGCGTGAATCGTTCGTAATGTCCTAAATCAAGGTCTGTTTCCGCTCCATCGTCGGTGACGTAAACCTCGCCATGCTGGAGAGGATTCATCGTTCCGGGATCTACATTTATATAAGGGTCTAGCTTCATCAAAGTAACTTTAAGACCACAGCTTTCCAACAACGCCCCCATAGAAGCCGCCGCGATTCCTTTGCCCAACGAAGACAAAACTCCGCCCGTCACAAAAATAAATCTAACCTTGCTCTTGTTATTTTTCTTTTTCAATGGAATCTCCTCAAGGGACTTCAAATGCCGCCAAAACGTTTAAAGAGACTACGCGACAAAACCTTATGATGAACGAGCCCGCTCCAAGCGGACGGGATATCCTATATCTAGCGCTATTTTAAAATATGTAACCAGCCACGGGAAATTAAACCCACTTGTGGGATTAAAACTAACCGCAAATTATCAATTCTTCAAAGCTTTAATTTACCGGTTCGACTTGGTTCAACAAAGCTTCAACCTTCTCTAAATCTTCTTTACTATCTACTCCAATGGAACCTAACTTCGTTTCGACAACATAGATGGGTACTCCATTCTCCAAAATTCTCAATTGTTCCAATTTTTCCGCCATTTCCAAAGGCGATTCTGGCATGCTTGTATATTCCATCAAAAAACTTTTTTTAAAACCATAGGCGCCAATGTGTTTATAAAAAGTTGTATCCCGACACGTTTCATTTGATACGAGCCGTTCCTCATCTTTCCATTCGTCTCTCAAGTATGGAATAGGCGATCGAGAAAAATAGAGCGCAAACCCATTTTTAGAGGACGTAACCTTAACCACATTAGGGTTTAATATTTCATGGTCGTCTAAAATTCTGGACTTTAAGGTTGTGACTTTAATAAGCTTGTCTTCCAAAAAAGGTCTGACCAATAAATCGATGTTTGCCGAGGGAATGAGGGGCTCGTCGCCTTGAACATTTATAACAATATCACAATCTAAGTCTTTTGCCGCCTCCGCAATTCTATCCGTTCCAGAAACATGGTTTGCCGAGGTTAAAACAGCTTTCCCTCCAAAACCTTCGACGGCGTTTAAAATTCTATCGTCGTCCGTCGCGACAATCACCTCTGCAATAGATTTCGCGCTTTGAGCCCGCTCGACAACCCATTGGATCATGGGTTTCCCGCTGAGGTTTTCCAACGGTTTCCCCGGAAACCGCGTCGATCCCCACCGTGCAGGGATTATAACAACCGCCTTTAATTTAGTAGGCATGTTTGTTTATAAGTCCCTTCCAAAAGGTCATCGCTATTATTTTTATATCAAACCAGAACGACCAATGTTTAATGTAATACAAATCGTATTCAATTCTTTTTTCAAGCGAGGTATTTCCTCTCCAACCATTCACCTGGGCCCAACCTGTTAGGCCGGCTTTCATCTTCAAACGCAACATATAAGACGGTATCGATTTCTTAAAATTATCGACAAAATGAGGTCGCTCAGGCCTTGGCCCAACCAGGCTCATTTCTCCTTTAAGGATATTAAATAACTGCGGCAATTCGTCCAAGCTGGTTTTTCTTAGGATATTTCCTAGCGGCGTTTTCCTATCGTCGTTGGCGCTAGCCCAGACGGGACCCGAACTTTGTTCGGCTCCTTCATACATAGACCGAAACTTCATCATAGAAAAAACTTGGCCGTCCAACCCCACCCTCTCCTGGCGATAGATGATTCTCCCTTTAGACTCTAATCGGATTAACAGAGCAATGAGCGCCATAAAAGGCCCCAGTACCAGCAAACCCATACCAGAGCAAACGATATCGGTAATACGTTTTACAATGACGTTCCAACCGTAAAGAGGAGTTCCCGTTAAATTCACTATGGGCAACCCGTCAAAATCTTCAATACCGGAGGAAAGGTTCATAAACTTCATCAAATCGGGAACAACTTGGATATCTACTTTTTCTTCTCGTAAATCTTTTAAGACGTCTTCTAAATATTCTGGAGCGTTTAAGGGGAGAGCAATGAACAATTGATCGATTTTGCGTTCCTCCAAAAACCGAGGAACTTCCTTCACGTTCCCCAGAACTTCATAATTCCCAACTTTTTTCCCAACCTCTTCTGAAATATGGGTTAAAAAACCGACTATTTTAAACCCTATCTCAGGATTCAAATCGATCTTATTTGCAACGGACTCTCCCAAATCGCCGGCGCCGATGATCAATACCTGTCGTAAATTAATGCCCTTCTTTCTCATTTGCATCAGCCCCTGTCTTAAGAGCGCATGCGTAATCATCATCAAAATAGAAACGACGATTAAAAAGATAACAACCATTAACCGCGAATATGAAATCCCGCGATAAAAGAAAGAAATCGCCGTTAACATTAATACCGAAACCGAAGCGACTTTTATAATTGAAAAATATTCAAAAGAGGCCGATTTGCCGCGAAGTGGTTCGTAAAGGTTGAACCATTTTATGTTCAAGGAAAAAATGATCCAAATCGGAATACCCGTTAACAGGTAAACGTCAAAGGGCGGCACGCCTTGGGGAGTAGGAAAAAGTCCCCAATGGAAACGTATGGAATAAGCCGCTATCCAAGAAAAAAAGACAGTTAAGCTATCGGAAATAAAAAGAATGGAAGCAAAAAATTGACCGTATTTTTTCAACATTGCAGAAACTTATGAAGGGTAATTTCAGCTTGAATCTGTTGGGTAAAAATATCGGTATCGAAATTTAAGGCATTTTCGCGAGCGGCTTTGGGAGCAAAACCACCTTCAATCGCTTCGAAATGTTTAACCGCAGAAATCAATCCAGCCACCGTTTGTTCTGCAAAAAAGATCCCCGTTGGCTTTTCGGTAACTTCCTTTGGAATATTATATTCGGGCTTCCAAGTGGAACTATCGGGAATTACCGTTTCCAGAGCGCCGCCTCGACCATAAGCAATAACAGGCCTACCCATGGCTTGAGCTTCGAGAGGCGTTATTCCAAAATCCTCTTCGCCTGGAAAAATAAAGGCTCGACAACGGGCATAATAAGATCGAATGGAACGGTCTGGCAACCAACCTAAGAACTCGATATTGGGCCCGGCCAATCGCTTCAACTTAAAGCTATCTTGACCTTCGCCGATGATTTTCAAAGGATACCCCAATTTATTAAACGCTTCAACAGCTAAATCCAGCCGTTTATAAGGCGCAAAAGCGGATACCATCAGAAAAAAATCTTTTGGCCTTTCTCCTGTAGGCGAATAAAAATTAGTGTCTACAGGAGGGTAGATTACCTTCGCGTCGCGATTGTAATACTTATCGATTCTTTTTTTTACATGCTTGGAAATCGCATAAAACTTATCCACCCTGCGGCTTGACCTTACGTCCCATCGACGCAATATAGGAGCTAAATGCGGCATCACCTTGGAAGCTAACGATTTTGAGTTATCGCCTCCGAAATATTGGTCGAACTGGTCCCATATATAGCGCATGGGCGTGTAGCAATAGCATAAATGGGTAGCCGTGCTCTTTTTCAAGACGCCTTTGGCTACACAATGGCTGCTACTAAGGATTAAATCGTATTCCCGAAGATCCAAAAACTCCACCGCAATAGGCATGATGGGTAAGTAATATCGATACTTTTCTTTGGCGAAAGGGAGATGCTGTAAAAAAGACGTGGTGGGCTTTAATTTTTCGATTAGGGGCGATACGCTACCGGGAACATGTATAAGAGTGAAAAGATCGGCTTCCGGCAATAAACGGCAAAAAACTTCTAAACATTTTTCCCCGCCACGCATACCGGTCAACCAGTCGTGGATTATCGCGATTTTCATGGGTTGGTTGGCGAATCAGGATTGCCGTCGCCAAACTGGCGATCAGCCTAAAGTATCCAACGAAACGAGGAGAATCGTCTCGTTGGATTTCAAAGGAAGGTATTGTACGCGTTTATTGGATTTGGCTCAATTCCTTTTCAATTTTTGCTCTAACTTCTGCGGTAGGATTGCTACGCAAAGCGGATTGCAAAATATCTATGGCTCGGCTGGATTCGCCTTTTTTATGATAACTAACGCCAAGCATAAAACGGGAATCGTGAACTTTATTTCCGCGAGGAAATTTATCAAGAACCGTTTCAAAGTGCTTAATAGCGTCGTCGAACATTTCTAATTTAACGAAATTGCTGCCAATCCAGTAATGAATATTGTCTTGGTAACTCATCGGCGGATTCATAACCGCTAAGTTTTGAAATAGAAGGATAGACTCGTCAAATTGACCGCCTCTATAAGAAGACAGCGCTTGGTCGTATTTCATTTTAAAACTATGGGAAACGCCACTGCCCATTTTCTTATGCATGCCGCCGCGGCTACTATGCGACGATTTCATTCTGTGAGAACCAGAACGACTTTTCATCTTCACCATGGCCAACTCTTCTTTGAGTTGAGCCATTTGCAATTTTAATTCGTTAACCTCTGGCTCTAAAAAATCCGCTTTTTGCGAGATATTTCCTAGATTGCCTTGTAATTGTTCTTGGGTAGCGGAAATTTTAGGCTCTAAAGCGCTAATTATTTCCTGCAACTCTCTAACTTTAGCGTTAAGAGCTTCCTGTTGATCCTGCAAGTTTTCCAGGTCAACCTTCATTTCTCCGGAATCGGTCGGTTGATCAATACTTGCAAACCCGTCGTTCAACCCTTCGTCAAATCCGTCGCTACCTCCGGAAGGCTCTTCCCCAAAGAAATCATCTTCAGAAACATTACTCATTTCGTTGTCGGGTTCTTCGAATGGGATTTCATCATCAAAACCTATCGTTTCTTCTTCTTCCTCATCTCCCATCCATGGAATATAACTACAACCTGAAACCGTTAAACTAATAGACAGGATAAATATTAATAAAAGGCGGGAAAATAAGTTTGTTGGGGGCATGGTGGTCTCCATAAACGGGGAATGATTCATTACTCCTTTATAATCAATTAATTATAAGGAATAATTCCCAGGGTTGTCAACAATTATTCAAAGTAAAATTTTATAAAAAAACGCTATCGGAAAAGCTAAAAATGCTTTTCTCGAAAAACGCATTAAAACCATAACTTATTGATAATAAACAAGTTTCACACAAAAAACACTGTTCTTAACAATCCCCACGCATATCCTTCACCAACTCAATTAGCTTAACGCCAAACTTATCAAGCTCTTCTGGGGTGTTATCTCTTCCTAAACTGATTCTTATGGAACTATCGACAAGTTCTGGTGGAACTTTAATCGCCGATAAAACATGAGACGGTAGCTGGGAACCAGAGCTACAAGCGGAGCCGGTAGAAACTGCAAAACCTGCAATATCTAAAGCAATTAATAAGTCTTCTCCACGCACTCCTTTAAAACCTAAATTGATCGTATTAAATAGCTGCTTTTCCGAATTGCCGAAAAATTCAAATTCGCCCAGCTCTTTGCTAACGTTTTGGATTAATTTTTTTTTCAAATCACTCACGTAATTAACTTTTTTTTGCATTTCAGAGCAAGTCAGTTCCACCGCTTTTCCAAAACCGGCAATACCCGCAACATTTTCTGTCCCGCCTCTTCTTTTAAACTCCTGATTTCCTCCATTTAATAATGGAAACAAAGGTGGAGTCCCTCTGCGAATATACAACCCTCCTATTCCTTTCGGGCCGCATAATTTATGAGCGGAAACGGAAGCCAGATCCACCGGTAAAGCTCCCAAGTTCAAAGGCAACTTGCCAAAGCTTTGCACAGCGTCGGTATGAAATAAAACCCCGCGTTCCTTAGCAATCTCGCCAATTTTTTCGATATCGTGAATCGTACCGATTTCGCTATTGGCATGTTGGATGCTAATTAAAATGGTGTCTTCCCTAATCGCTCCCTTTAATCGCTCTAAATCTAAAGTCCCGCAACTGTCCACGGGTAAATAATCGACTTTAAACCCCTGCCCTTCAAGCGCCTTACAAGGATTTAAAACCGCCGGGTGCTCAATTTGACAGGTAATAATATGCTTTCCTTTATCCTGCCGACTCAGCGCCACACCTAAAATTGCAAAATTGTCAGACTCGGTACCGCCGCTCGTAAAAACAAATTCCCTGGGGCTAATCCCCAGCGTCTGCGTAATGATTTCTCGCGACTCGTCTATTTTAACTCGGGCCGACCTGCCAAACCCATGAATACTAGATGGGTTGCCAAAATCCTGTTTTAAGAATGGAATCATTTCCTCATAAGCCAACGGGTTTAATGGCGTCGTCGAATTATGATCCAAAAATATGTTCAATTTTTCACTTTGCTAAAACTTTGCCAACAATCTAGCGCCGTTTAATTAGGAATAAGATGTTTAGTTAAAATCTAGATAGAGGAAGAACGTGAATTTTAATAGGAAGTTTAATTTGCAGTTAAAATCTTTATTAACTCAAAATCTCAAAATTCAAAAGGGAAATAACAAACCGGTTAATATATCTCTAATCCTAAGTTCCAGTTTTGGGAAGCTTGTTCTCGCGTTCCTGATAATCTTTTACCGTCTCTTTTAAAGTTCTAATTTCTTTTTCCATTTGAGGAATACGATCTAACATGCATTCAATAGCTCGCGCCATGGGATCTGGAAATGTTTGTAACCCATCTTCGACCTCAAGCTCAGATGAAATTCCAGAAAATACAACGCGTCCCGGAACGCCTATCACCGTTGAATACTCGGGAACGGTTTCAACCACAACGGAACCGCTGCCAATTTTGGTATGGCTCCCTATTTCAATAGGACCCAAAACTTGAGCGCCAGCTCCCAGCATCACGTTATCGTGAATAGTCGGATGACGTTTTCCCTTTTTCATGCTCAAACCGCCCAGGGTCACGCCATGATACATAAAAACATTGTCTCCGACTTCTGAGGTTTCTCCGATAACGACTCCCATCCCATGATCGATAAACAACCGATGGCCGATTATAGCCGCAGGATGAATCTCAATACCAGTCAACCATCGTGCAAAATAAGAAATAGCTCTCGCCAAAAACTTAAATCCCAGTTTCCAAACCCAATGACTAATTCGATAAATAATCAAGGCATGGACCCCAGGATAACAAACCAACACTTCTAAAAAATTTCTGGAAGCGGGATCTTTATCAAGAGCGACCTCTACGTCCTCTTTTATGCTCCGGAAAACGCTCAATTTAAAACTTTCGGTTTACGATTAACTTTCAAAACCAAGGAACCCTTCTAATCTGGCATTATCCTATTGATTTTAATCAATTTAGAGACCAAAATCAACGACTTACAGTTTTGCGCGACTAAATTAATCGCCGTCACTTCTGTTCCTCCTCTTCCACGTCGTAGTCGTCGTCCTCCAGATCTTCCTCTTCATCCTCATCTTCATCCTCATCTTCATCCTCATCCTCATCCTCGTCTTCGTCTTCCTCTTCTTCCTCTTCTTCCTCTTCAAACTCTGGATATTCGAGGTTTTCTAAAATTTCAGAATCTTTGAGAGCTTCTAATCCCACTTCGCCGATATTATTTCCTTCAAGATATAATTTAACTAAACTCGCCATGAATTCTGATTCGGCAATGGCGATGATTCCTTCGTCGCCCATTTGAACGTTTTCAATCATCAAATCCGTCAAATTAGAGAATATCTCCGCTGCGGCGATAATCTTAACGCCTTCGTCGCCAATTTGATTACGGTCTAAAGATAGCAACTTCAGATTAGCCAAATGAGGAGAACTGGCCAAACTACGTATGCCTTCCGCCGTTATATAATTCAGCTCTAAAAATAATTGTTCGACACCCGCAATATCTTCGCATTCGGCAATCGCTTTGGCTTGAAAATCGCCTAAAGTCCGGTCGCTCAAATCCAGTATTTTTCCATCTTCGCTGATTTGGTTGCGGATCATGTTTCCAATCAAAAACAACTTAACCGCGTCTTTTCCTTTATCCGTTAAGTTGTTTTTGGTTAAATCGATGTTTTGTAGATCCTTAAAGGTTTTAGCTTCGGCCAAAGCCATAACGCCTTCATCCGTAATCCCAGTATTCCTTAAATCCAGCGATTCCAACTTAGTCAGCGTTTTAGTCGCGGCAAGACTCTTCAAACCCTCGTCGCCGATTTTGTTATCGGCAAGAGTTAACGCCGTCAAGTCAGACAACTTTTCGGATTCAGCTATATATTGTGCCCCTTTGGAAGAAATGTCATTCCAACCCAGTCGCAAGAATTTCAACTCTGGAAGATTTTCAGACTCGGCCAAGTATTTAACTCCTTCGTCGCCGATTTTATTCTTGTATAATTTTAGCGACGCTAAGTGACTCAGGTTTGGGGAATTGGCTAGCGCTTTCATCGATTCGGGTCCTAACTTATTTGTCGTCAGGATCAATCTTCTCAATTCTCTAATCGATTTTGACTTGACTAACTCTAGCACTCCAGAATCGCCTAATTTGGTGAAATAAAAATCGAGTGTGTGGTAATCCCTACTCAATTTGTAACCGTTGCGGATGATACCTTCAATATTGTAAAACTTTTTTAGCATCGATATTCCTGAATTTCAAAATTTTAGTGGACGATTAATATCTCTTATAAAGGCGCTAAGCGCAAGTAATCCTTACTTTTAAAATATTTTGGCAAAAAACTTTTCAAGAGTACCAAAATATTTATTATTTGGAGCCAACATAATATCGTTATGTCCCACGCCATCAATCAATTCCAGTTCTTTTACATTAGAACCGGCATTTGCAAAATTGAGTTCCGCTTCCGCGTAGGAAATTATTTGGTCTTCTTTACCATGCATAATCAGTAAAGGTGAAGTTATCTTTTTGATTTTTTGGCTATTATTAAATACAGCATTTTCCTCTGGGGTGATGGAATCTACCCTCAGTCCGCGCCTCTCCACTAAAGGAATGGGGTCGGCATAACCACTTTCGATAACGCAACCATCGATTTCTGGATATTTTACGCCAAGTTCTATCGCCGAGGCGCTGCCCAAAGAACGCCCCATAACGCAGAGGCGAGGACGAAGGACTTTATTTTTAGTCAAACAATCAAAAATAGCGCAAGCGTCGTTCAACACCCTTCTCAATGACGGGTGCCCGTTACTTTTTCCATAACCACGATAATCGCAGGCGATCAATTCCCCGCCAATGGCTCCAAAAACTTGAGCTAAGTCATTGTAATCAGAAACGATTTCTCCATTTCCATGAAAAAAGATCAAACTAAATCGCGCAGATGGAGCTGGAAATTTTCTTACATGAACTTTGATATCAGGCTCTACCTCAATGTATAGTTCTTCAGCGTTTCTCGGTGGACTGGAATAATCCGCTCTAGGGAAGAAGAGGTTTTGATTAAAAACCGTAGAATCAAAAATTGAATCCATTTTGTGATATTTTCATCTAATCTAAAAATTTAATAAATAGTAAACTTTTCAATTTGGAAACGTTCAAAAATCTTTTGCAGTTAAACGCTTATCATGTAAAATACCAGCCGAAAAACCAAACCAAAAATTTATTTCGAATTAGTTTCTAATATATATCATTAAAGCAAAATTCAGCTTTTTTTTTGCATTTTCTAAATTAAGGAGATTTCAATGTTAATGGATGTCGCCCCGATTGAAAAACTTTTTCAATCGATGAAGGAAATTCATGATAACGCTCGAAAAAATTTGGGCAGAGATTTAACCGTTGTCGAGAAAATTCTTTATTCTCACATGGACCCTGTAGATTATTCGAAATTGGTCCGAGGATCCGACGATATTAAATTAAAGGCCGATCGAGTTGCAATGCAAGACGCCACAGCGCAAATGGCAATACTTCAGTTTATGTCTGCAGGTATCCCTCAAGTTTGCGCGCCAACGACCGTTCATTGCGACCATTTAATCCAAGCATATACGGGAAGCGCGGAAGATCTTAAAGCCGCAGTCGACTTAAACAAAGAAGTTTACGATTTCTTACGCTCCGCCTCTATGAAGTACGGCATGGGCTTTTGGAAACCAGGTTCTGGAATTATCCATCAAGTGGTGATCGAAAACTACGCGTTACCTGGCACCATGATGATAGGGACCGACTCGCATACGCCAAACGCTGGCGGATTGGGAATGGTAGCCATCGGAGTTGGCGGCGCCGACGCTGTTGACGTTATGACCGGTCAACCATTCACCACTAAAATGCCTAAATTGGTTGGTATTAAATTAACCGGTAAATTGAATGGTTGGACCGCTTCCAAAGACATTATCTTGAAAGTTGCCACCAAGCTCACCGCTAAAGGCGGCACCGGTAAAATCATCGAATACTTTGGCGAAGGCGCGCGTTCCTTAAGCGCAACCGGCAAAGGCACCGTGACCAATATGGGCGCTGAACTAGGAGCGACCACTTCTATCTTTGCATATGACGAAACCATGGACGAGTTCTTGAAAATGACCGAAAGAGCGCCATTTGCCGAACTCTGCCAAAAATATAAAGACGTTTTGGTTTCAGACGCAGACTGCGAAGCCAATCCAGAAAAATACTACGACGAAGTTCACGAAATCGATCTTTCAACCTTGGAACCACATCTTGTAGGACCGCACACCCCAGACTTGGGACGCACCGTGTCCGAAATGAAAGCCGATTGCGAAAAGAACGATTATCCCAAAAAAGTCAGCGCCGCTCTTATCGGATCTTGTACCAACTCCAGTTACGAAGATTTGACCCGCGCCGTCAGCCTGGTAAGACAAGCTAAAAGCGCCGGACTCAAAGTAAAATGTAACCTGTTAATCACTCCAGGTTCCGAAAGAATTTTTGAAACCATTAAGCGCGACGGTATCTTGCAAGACTTCGAAGACGTTGGCGGAACCGTTTTAGCAAACGCTTGCGGACCTTGTATCGGACAATGGAAACGAGACGATATCAAAAAAGGCGATAAGAACAGCATCATCAGTTCTTACAACCGTAACTTTGCCAAAAGAAACGACGGTAACCCAGAAACGCTGAGCTTCATCAGCAGCCCTGAAACCGTTATCGCCATGGCTTTCGGCGGAACGTTTGATTACAATCCTCTGACCGATACCATTAAAACCGAAGACGGTAAGGATTTTAAATTCGAGCCGCCCCAAGGAACCGTTTATCCTGGAGAAGGATACGCCAGCAAAGACAGCGGTTACGAAGAACCATCTAATTCCGGCGAAGTGGTAGTTGATCCAAGCAGCGAACGATTGGCCATCTTAGACGCGTTTCCAAAACAAGATCCCGTAGCCGATTACCAAGATCTACCGGTATTGCTAAAAGCGGCGGGGAAATGCACCACCGACCATATTTCTCAAGCCGGTCCATGGTTGAAGTATCGAGGCCATTTAGACAACATCAGTAACAACATGTTCTTGGGCGCTAATCACGAGTTCTGTGACGAAACCGGTAAAGGTATTCATCCAGAATCCGGCGAAGCCGAAGAATTGAATAAAATTGCTCGGCACTATAAAAGCAAAGGTCAAGGTTGGGTAGCTTTTGGCGACGAAAATATTGGAGAAGGTTCCAGTCGCGAGCATGCCGCAATGGAGCCGCGCCACATGGGATGTTTGGCTTTCATTTCCAAATCCTACGCGCGTATTTTTGAAGCGAATCTCAAAAAGCAAGCGGTACTTCCATTCCACTTGATCAACAAGGACGATTATGGAAAGGTCAAAGCGGGCGATAAAATCAGTTTCGCAGGACTAGACCAAATCACTCCAGGCAAAAACGTTACCATGACAGCGACCCATACAGACGGTAGCGAAGATAAAATTGAGCTCAAGCATACCTTGAACGCTCAAGAAATCGAATGGTTCAAAGCCGGTTCCGCATTAAACCATGTAGGAGCGCAACAAAAAGGTTAAGCTCAGTTCCATTCGTTAAGAAACACAAAACCCCGTAGGGCATTGCCCTACGGGGTTTTTGTTTTTATAAGGAAGTAAAAAATTGTCATGCTGAGCTTGTCAAAACACGACCACTACTTTTTTTCTAGGTTTTGAAGTAGTTAAGCGCAAAAAAATAGTTCGCTTAATTTACCCCCACCCCACTGCCCGTCATCCAGAGGAGAACCTTTAGGTTCTGCGAAAGATCTCGCCCCGATTCAATAAAGTTCACACCCCTCTCTAACTCTCCATACTTTCTATAATGCCGTCCAACGTATTTTGTTCTTTTGTATCTTCACTTACCTTGCGCTTTTTTTTGAGCTTCTTAAGCGCAACCTTAAACTTAGCTTGATCCATTTTATTTCCAATCAAGTTTTGGGCAACAACGCAGCAATAACTCTATCCAAGGTTTGTATAAAAAAATCTATACTATATCCCCCCAAAAATCCTAACGCAGCTTCACTAACGCCAACTCCGTCCGCTTCTTTAATAAATAAAATAATAATTCCACCGCTCAGAGACCCCAAAATAAGACGGCTAAAATGTTCTGGAAAACGTCTCGGATTAAAAGTTCTATTCCTTAATCTTTTGCCAGTGATAAGCATTAGATAAAAACACGATCCTAAACCTCCGTACAAATAAGGTAAGGCAAATATAAAAATAAGCCTTTGTTTTTCTAAATTTTTTATTTCTTTAAGTTCTTTTTCAAACACCTCTTTTGAAACTGCCGCTAAAGGAACATCTTTTGAGAGTTTCAAAGTATTTTCGACAATGCTAGATTGGGCAATAGCCCCTAAATAACAACATGTGACAAGCGAAAGACCAATAAGGTACCAGCCGGCCAGCGAAAAGTTCCCATAAAACATCCATAAAACCATTTTCCAAGCTTTCTTAGGCCTTTTGAAAATACTCGTAGTCGATCTTAAAGATTCAATCGTTACATCTTCCAATGCCACTGCCATTTCACAACGAATAGTCGCCAACCTGTTGATTTCGGTATCGGTTAATTTTCTTTTTTCATATTTTAAGATGAGCTCATGAATTTCCTGGCATTCTATAACCTTTTCTTTGCTTCCAATTGCGTATTCAGAAAGAAGGACAACATCCTCCATTAAATTCTTTATATACTCGTCCTCATTGGACACCAAAACTCTATCCTGGTTTAATTTCTCATTGTGTTCAGCTTCATTCGATTCATCTTGGGATGGAGAATTTTCTTCGCTCATAACATTACCTATTGGTTAGTTTTTATGTTCTCAAAAATCAATATTTGTAATCGTAACTATTATTGCTCCCATATTTCTGCCTAGTTATTCAGAGAGGCCAGTCTTTCACTGGCAACCCTTCCTGGTCCAACCATCAACTCCGCCTAAGTGGAATTGATCATAAAACACCAAAAACACGGTCGCTATGTTCTTCTTTGTCATGGCTGTAGCTGATGAAAACTTTGGTTTTATCCATTTTCCCTCGGCAACATTTTTTCGATATAGGTATTGACTTACAATACCCAACCGTTAAATGGAAATCAATAGTAAGTTAGAGGCGATTCGCCGCAGAAGAATACTTCGGCAGGCTCAGTACAAGCTCCGAAAAAAGGAGAGTAAAACAAACTACATTACCTAGATCCTTCGCTCTTCCTACGGAAGGACTCTAGGATGACGCGCAGAAGGGTTAGAGTTGAACTAAGTGGGCTTTTATTTTTCGTTTAACTCTTCAAAACCTAAAAGCAAAGCGGTGATCGTGGTTTTCTTCGAGAGCCTCAGCATGATTTAGTCGAAGCGAGATCCTTCGCCGATACTATTGTATCGCCTCTGGATGACGATTCGTGGGTACGGGAAAAACTAAAGATACTTTAGGATCAAGACCATTGGAAAAACTTATGATTGATAAAACAAATAACCAGCTCTTTCGAAAACAGAACCTACCGCCCGTCATTCAGACGACCAACGGGAGGAAGAATCTCGAACTTAGCTTATTGACTTTTTAAATCCAATATCTTTAGCCGTAGATTAATTTTTTAATGAATTGGTATGTCGAAAATATATTGCAGTTGCAAACGGTTTTCGATGAGGTCTTCTCTTTTCAATTCCGCAACAACCCAGGCGGTTCGGTTGCGTAATGAAAGTCCTTTAAATTTTCCCTGAAACAAATAGGCGATGTCAAAATTCACTTCGTTTGAATCTCTGCCGCCCACGCTTTTGATCATGTCATAAATGGTGTAACTCAATTCCATTATAAAATTTGTAGGCGTGTAATTGATCGTCCACTTATGCCCCAACCCAACAAAGGCTGAATCCTTCAAAGTCATACCTCCATCCAAACTATTCGTGTACAGCGCATCGGTGGCAAAACTATAAGGAGATAGGAAACCGCCGTTGCGAAACGTTCCTGATTTTTTGGGAAGATAATTGAAACCATAAGCGAATTTGATATTCTGCCAATTCACGCCAAGGTTGGTTCCAAACACCTGCGCGTTCACCGTTCCCAAAAGCCGATCTCCAACGTCAAATTGATAACCATACTGAAGCGATAAAAAGGGTTTTAGGTCCCCAACAGGCGATAGCGCGACATCCGCTTGAAAAAAAACCATATTAAAAAGCTCCGGTAGATAATAATTCCAAGCCTGAAGTTTATGTTTTTTATTGTCCCAAGTTACTCCGGCAACCGTTGTTCCGCTGGTTTGTCGCCTTTGCACGCCCAGCCTTTGCGTTAAAAAGTTTCCCGTATCTTGAAATATAGTTTCCTGGCGAAGTTTGATCTTATCGAGATGCATTAAGTTAAAGGTAACCGACTTAAAGCTCGTGTTTGAAAGCGCGTAACCCAAAAAAGTAACCGGAACGATAAAAGCGTTGGATGGGTTTATAAAAGGCGTGTCTACGGTTTGTCGGCCTACCGTCAATTCGGTTTGATGACGGCTGTATTTTAAATAAGCTTGTCCAACCGTGTTGAGTTCCGAAACTGGGAGTAAAAAGTTTTGACTTTTCACGTCGTCGCGATTGGCGCCTAAATCGTTCGCTATATAAAAAGCCGCTCCGCCTTGGAGTCCATATAAAGAACCTGTTTCGAAGTTTAGTTTAGTTCCTAAAGAATAAAGTTCGACATCGTTAGGAGTTTTAAGTTCTCTGGATTGGAAATAAGAACGAACGTAGCCATTGAAAACCGAATCGTTCCAAAATTCCTGTAACGGAGAAGCTTGTGACAAACCTGGCAGACAAAAAACAATCGTTAAAATGTATAGGAAGCGTTGGAACAACAATTCAGCCTTGGAGAGATTAAAATAGAAAACGTATTGGCTTATAAATTTACAGTATTAGTAAATATCATACCATCTTTTTTTGTAAGATTGGTTTCTTGTGTAATAATTACCGGAAAGTTCTCAATATTTACGAACCTCTCATTTTCCTGCACTCAGAGAAAATCATCCGTATTTCATTTTCCAAACGCATTATGACCACTGCCGCCAAACCTATTTGCAAAAGAGCGCTTGTTATTTTAGCGATTCTTACGCTCGCCACGATCTCTTTATCTGGGGTTTGTATTGCGCAGGATGATAATACGACCTTTCCTGATTTTCTTTCTTTAGAGGAAAAAAAATGGTTATCCGAGCACCCATCTATCAATCTTGCTCCGGACCCGGCATTTCTTCCAATTGAGATTATTGACGAACAGGGGAATTATAAAGGCATTGCGGCTGACTACATACATCTTTTGGAAAAAAAGATTAACGTAAAATTTAATATTCTCGCTTTAAAAAACTGGGATGAAGTTTTACAAAAAACGAAAGAAAAGAAAAATGACATGTGGGGAGCGGCCACCCCCACCCCCCAACGAAGAGAATACATGCTATTCACCAAACCTTTCATTGAACTTCCGGCAGTGATACTAGTTAGAAAAGGCGTCGACAAACTCCTGAATAATGTTGACGACCTCAAAGGGATGCGAGTCGCCGTGGTCTCCGGATATGGAGTGCACGACTATTTATCCAACAAATATCCCAGTTTAGAATTGGATCCCGTGCCGGACATTCAAACAGGATTGAAGAAAGCCTCGTTTGGCTTGGTGGATGCGATGATTTCTAACATCGCATTGGCCACCTTCTATATAGAGGAAGGCGGCATAACCAACCTGAGGATTGGGGGCGAGTCGGGTTTTGTTTATAAGTGGGGAATTGCATCGAGAAAGGATTGGCCGGAATTAAATTCTATCTTAGAAAAAGGGTTGGCCAAGATCACTCCCGAAGAAAGAATAAAGATCTATCGCAAATGGGCGGGTGTCAAACTAAAAGGTTTTGTATCTTTAAAGAAAACTTTGATCATATTTTCCGGGATATTAATTTTTGCCGGTATCGGGATCATGGTGATTTGGAACAAAACGCTTATTAAAAATGTTAAAGATAGGACCGCTGAATTAGCCGAGGCCCGCAAGGTGGCAGAGGAGGCCAGAAGAATTGCCGAAGAGGCCAATGCCGCCAAAAGTATTTTTCTAGCCAATATGAGTCATGAAATTCGAACGCCGATGAATGCCGTGTTGGGATATGCCCAAATTATTGGAAGAAGGGACGATTTAAACAAAGAGAATAGAGAGTATGTTCAAAACATACTAAACAGCGGGAACCATCTATTACACCTGATAGATGAAATCCTTGATTTATCTAAAATCGAAGCGGGAAAAATGGAATTAGCTCCGCTAAATTTCGATTTAAACGAGTTGGCAAAAGATATGACCGACATGTTTGAAATACGTTGCGAAACCAAATCTTTATTTTGGGTTAATGAGGGCTATGGCAACGATCCCATTTGGGTGTATGGAGACGAAACAAAATTGCGTCAGGTTTTGATCAATTTGGTAGGCAATGCGGTTAAATTTACCGATACTGGGAAAATAATATTCCGCATGGTTGTTAAACCGGACCATCATTATTTATTTGAAACGATTGATTCAGGAGAGGGCATTTCCAAGGAGGAACAAGATGAGCTATTGGGAGCTTTTGTGCAAGGTCAAGAAGGAATTAAAAAAGGCGGCACTGGACTGGGGCTGGCCATTTCTTTAAAACAAGTCGAACTTATGGGCGGCGAGTTAAAAATAGAGTCTGAACTGGGCAAAGGCACAAACTTTTTCTTCACTCTTAAACTCCCTCCGGCAGAGGGAAGCATTGAAACAAAAGTTACGACAGGCTTTGAAAATGTGAAGAAATTAAAAAGCAATAGAACGGTCGAAGCCTTAGTCGTTGATGACAATTTAGGTAACAGGGAAGTACTGAAAAACTTTTTAGCAAGTATTGGCGCCGAGGTAACTCTTGCCGAGAACGGCAACGAAGCCATAGAGAAAGCGGGTAACCATACATTCGATATCGTTTTTATGGATTTTCAAATGCCTGGGTTGAACGGTCGAGAAACTATAAAAATTATTAAAGATAAAAAAACCGCTCAAACTCCCAAAATGGTGATGATCACCGCTTCCGTTTTTGAAAAAGGGCAAGATAAAGTTGAAAATTACCATTGCGATAAGTTTTTATTAAAACCTTTTAAGACAAGCGAGGTATTCCAGTGTTTAGAAGAACTTCTAGATGTCGAATTCGAGAAGGATGAACAAAATCTACCGGAAAGAGTTATGACTCCAAAAAGCGCTCCATTGGATCTCTCCAACATAGTCCTTCCCAAAAGACTGCTTTCTAAACTAAAAAGCGGCGCGGAAAACTACAGCATTACAGAATTTTCAAGAGGTTTGGACGAATTGGTTAAAGGCGGCGAGAAAGAGATCGCTTTCGCTAACCATTTGAAAATATTTTCCGATCAATACAACTACGATAGAGTTTTAACTATCTTAGATAAAGTTAAAGTCCTTGAGAAAGACGGTTAAGTCAACTTAAACCCCACTTTCTACCAATAAAATGACTTCAAATTAAAAAAAGTCGTAAAACATAGACAGATGCCTAGGATATCAACTTACTTGAGATAAGAAAAGACTGATACTAACTCGTAAAAATCAGCCTAACAAACCCTCTTTCAATACCTCATATTCCAAAAATGCAAAAAATAATAAAATAATTATCCAAATCCCCTTGTAATTTTTACCATGCATGATACCCTAAGGGCATATACATCCCTCCAGGTAACCCACTTGAGGCAAAGCTTCAAAAGACCCTAAAGGACTTTATATATTTGTCACCCCTTTTTGGAGTGGCTTTTTTTTGTCAATTTAGACAGGGGATTAACAGGTTAAAGCGAGGTCAATTTATGCATGAAGTAAAAGTATACGACGGTTCCGGGAATTTGAAAGAAGTGATTTCCGTAAAAAAACTGAATATCCGGTCGAAGCAACAATTGGAATCCCCCTCTCTTTTTATGAAAAACAAAAAGACTGGAAGGCCACCGGAAAAGTCTCCTGAAGATCAGGAAAAATCTGAAACCCCATAAACTAGAGTTTGGAGATACCATTTTACAAGTACTCGTTTATCAAAATCAGGTCGATCGGGCGTTAAAAATTTTAAAACGCCAAATTAGCAAAGAAGGTTTATTCAAAGAGCTTAAACGAAGGCGGTTTTATATGAAGCCTTCTCTCAAGAAGAAACTGAAGATCAAAGAAGCTAAGAAAAAGCGAAAATCGGCGAATCGGCGTTCCATATCTTTCTAAGATTATAAAGAATAGAATAGCCGACCAACCCGTTCCGTTTTGGAGTCGCCGCACGGCGACCCGAACACGCTTCGAAACTCTCGCCCTATTGTTTAATTAACCCCTCTTACAAGTTTAAAGTGCATACTTGACCAAAATACATCATCGTTAACTCGTGATTTTTTATCAGTCGTGTTGAATTCGGATGTCATTAGGATATGGTTTGCCCTGCCCTGTTTCCAAAAAGTCTTTGAGGCTTACAAGAAATAACGGCCACTTAGTGCAAAAAAATTGGAAGGCTTCTTGATGCGTATCTGCCCCCGTTTCATGCGTAAGAGTAACAAACACTTGCTTAACGGTTTCGGAGATTTCGAAAAGTAACTCGGAGTCACGCCATGGGTCTGGCCCAGACATAAAGGTTAAACGGACTCTTTGATTCGGCGACAGGTCTGCAATTTCCCAAACGAAATTCGGATATCCAGGGAATTCAAGTTCGATTCGCGAACCAAGGTTTGGCGTACCAATCGCCTTAGTTGGCCACCACCCGACTAGCTTACTAGGATGATGAACAGCCTCATAAACGTCTTGAACGTTTGCTTTAATACCAACGCGATGACGGATCTCGTTCATGATCGATTTATTAATTGCCATTAATCAGGTTCGGGAAACTCAAAATGATTACCCTTAGAATTTATGAACTTGGCGAATTCCAACGTTTCAATTTATGAATCTTTCTAGTAAACAACCAACTAAATAATCTTGGAACTCCCATTTCATTCATTTTTTCAGTACAGAGATTTTTCATATCGTCAGCGCTAAAGTCAGGCTGCGTAAACACTCCCTCTTGAAAACAAAAGCTACAATAGTCGTGGCTTTTGCTTCCGTCTAGGTTCGTACCGCCTGCCTGCGGATCTTTTTCCATTTGCATACTACAGCTTTGACAAATCTCGCTCACAGAATATCCTTTAACTTGATTGGTTTATTTTCAACTTTAAAGGCGCTTAATCTCATTCACAAATATATTTCATATTTAAAATCAATTGAACCGCCAAAGCGTAAGGATGAAATGCTTCTTCGAAGCATAGATCCCTCGACGAAGTGTACCCTGAATTTTCCGAAGAGGCTAATCGGTTTAACGTACATACATTGCTCTGGGTAAATTTTCACTATCGGTTTATAATGGCGGCATCAAACGACAATCAAATGAAGGTTTTTCAAGTAAATGGCTTCTCACGACGAATGGATCGAAAAAACTCGCGACCATGTTGAACATCTCTTCGAAGGCGAAGGGTCGGGCCACGATTATCAACATATTTACCGTGTCTGGAAAATGTCCCAACGTATCGCCGAAGACGAAGGCGCGAACAAAACCGTCGCCGAGTTGGGAGCCTTACTCCACGACATCGCCGACTGGAAATTCCACGACGGCGACGACACCATTGGTCCTAAAAAAGCGGAAGAATGGTTGCATCAAATTGGCGCGGACCAACCAACTATCGACAAAGTCAAAGATATTGTTGCGACGATATCTTACAAAGGCGCGGGGGTTGACACTCCCATGAGTTCGTTGGAAGGCAAAGCGGTGCAGGACGCCGACCGGTTGGACGCGATTGGCGCCGTTGGTATTGGGCGCGCTTTTTCTTATGGCGGCAACAAAAATCGATTGATGTATCACCCCGACGAACCGCCGGTGATGCATGACAGCTTTGAAGCTTATAAAAAAAATAAAGGTCACACCGTCAATCATTTTTACGAAAAACTATTATTATTAAAAGACCGCATGAATACGGAAACTGGGAAAAAAATCGCCGAAGAACGACATCGGTTTATGGAAGAATATCTAGATCGTTTTTTAAAGGAGTGGGACGGCCATGCCTGATTCAAACATTCAAGAAGCGGCTACTTTAATTTCTAACGCGCGTCGTGTTTTGTTTTTGACCAGCGCCGGAATGAGCGCGGATTCCAACATCCCCACCTTTCGCGACAAGGAAGGCTACTGGAACAATTTTCCCCCGTTTAGGGCAAAGAACCTGGAAGCGCAAGACCTGGCGAGTCCGTGGGCTTTTCGCAACGAGTTGCCGCACGCCTGGGCTTTTTACGAATGGCGACGCCGCAACGCGGAAGAAAACCAACCTCATGAAGGTTATTTCATCGCCAATGATTGGATGGCAAATCGTTTTGAAGACAGCTTCATTCATACAACCAATACGGACGGGTTTCACATCAAATCAGGCGCGCCGGAAGATAAAGTGAAAGAAGTGCACGGTTCCATGTGGCGATTGCAATGTCTGGATACTTGCTCATACGGATTCTGGGACGAACCTGCCGTTCCTCTTTGCGATTTGGATTACGACTCGATGAAGGCATCGAACTTTCCAACTTGCCGCCAATGCCGAGGCATCGCTCGACCGCACATTCTCATGTTTGGCGACGGCGAGTATGTGGGGCACCCCGACCAAGAAGAAAATTTTGGCATGTTCATTCGAGAGCTTCCCGATTTAGCAATAATGGTTGGCAGCTCAGGCGCTGTTCCCACCAACGACTACATAGCTTTAGGCCTGCAAGACAGGGGAACCAAAGTGATCAACATCAATCCCGACCCTTCTACGAACCGAATTATTGAAACCTCTTATTTTTTGGAGCTAAAAAGCGAAGAAGCGTTTGTTAAATTAGATGCCGCGTTGGATTGAAATAGTTGACAGGTTTTATCAAGTTCTAATTTATCATATTATCCTCTCATAAAATTTGGTATCCTTTTGAAATTCATATTCAGTAAACCTGTGGGTTTATTTCAAATGTCCTTATCTCGAGGGAGGTCTTGATGCGAATAGCCGTTCTTGTTTCAATTTTCTCAATGTTTATTGCCACTCAAGCAAACGCTCAATGCGCTAAAGAAGACGTGTGCAAAATGATTAAAAAAATGAGCCCGTTTACTCTTTTGGACAAATGTCCAAGCGCCGGTCCGCTCATCGTTGAGTGTAAAAAAATAGCCAATTTGCCCTTAGACAAACTGCCCGATCCAGAGTTTGTCGATAATGGAGACGGCACCGTTACCGATAAAATCAATAAGTTGTTATGGATTAAGAAAGGTATTAATAAAGATGGAGCTTTCCAACAGATGGATTTTAGAGATGCCGAACGACTTGCCGAAAAATCTAATGCGGCGAATAAAACTGGATGGAGGCTGCCAACTCTTTCAGAGTTAAATACTCTCCTCCATCACGAAAGAGTAAAAAATGCCAGCGGTAAAAAATCATGGATCAATCCTGTATTCGACGACGACCGTGGACATCATTATTGGACCACAACATCCTGCGAAAAAGTCACTTTTATCAAAGACCGCTACCAGAAAAAAATATGCCAGGAAGGCACTAGCGCGGTTTGGTTAGTCCATTTTAACGTTGGAGCTCTTTTTTGGCAGTTTAAAAACAAAAAAATCTATCACGTTTGGCTGGTACAGAGTTTGTAAAAACTTCTTTTCCATTCCCTCGAATTTTTTAAATCGATCCCAATTCGGACTTTTCAAGGAAATATTTATTTCCTTAATTATCAGTCGGTTGGGATCTTTTTTTTTACCCGCCTTTTTTCATGATCTCAGTTTATTTGCAAAATCCAAATCTTCTCTTTTAAAACAAGCGATTCGAGTAATAAACCCTTTTCTACCGCCAATGTTTATGAGAACATTGGGTTCAAAGGAGCTTTCGGCTTCGCCTAAAAATACAATGTAACAACGAAGGAACTGGCCTTTAAAGCTCGGAACTCCTTTTAAGTATCGGGACCGTTAAATACTTTCTTTGCAAAACACTTGGGAGGTTGGCTATGGACGAATTAGGCGATTATATGAACAGCTCCATTTTAAGTATCGATCACGAATCCTCGGTTCAAGAAGCCGCGCAATACATGCAGGCTAACCATGTGGGATCTTTATTGGTGAAAAAATTCGACGAATTTGTCGGCATTGTTACCGATACGGATTTGACGCGAAAGGTTTTAGGCCCTGGTTTAAACCCGGACGCCACCGAGGTTGCAGAGATAATGACATCTCCTCTTTTAACTATGGATCGGTATATTCCTATCGATCAAGCCAACGAGTTTATGAGGAAAAATAAGATCCGGCATTTAATCGTAACCGAAGCCGATAAAATTGTAGGCATTCTTTCGGTGCGCGATTTGGTGGCATATTATGCCCAGTCTTTTCGCATGACGGAGTAGGAGTAAACCGCAAAAGAATGACTTTAAAAAGTTTAGATCAGCTACCGTTCAACAACACTTTTTTCGATTTAGGGTCAAACTTTTATCAGGCTAAAGCCCCAGACCCGGTTGAAGGTCCATTTTTGGTCCATTTCAACCGGGCGGTGGGAGACTTACTAGAGCTTCCTGAAAATATAGAAAACGATCCCAATTTCCTAGAGTATTTTTCCGGTAATAAAAATATTCCAGGTTCGCAGCCTTTAGCTATGTATTATACAGGCCACCAGTTTGGGTCTTATAATCCCCATATTGGAGACGGCCGAGGACTTCTTTTAGGGGAAATTGAAACCTCCTCCGGTCCAAAGTGGGACATCCATTTAAAAGGAGCTGGACCTACTCGCTTCGCGAGAGGTTTTGACGGCAGAGCTTCGCTCCGCGCCTCTATTCGCGAATACCTTGGAGGCGAAGCCATTCATGGCCTGCGGATACCCAGCACGCGCGCGCTAGGGATGATTGGTTTTAAAGAATTGATCTTTCGGCAAATGCCGGAAATCCCCGCAATTCTAATACGCATTGCGGAATCCCATGTGCGGTTTGGAAATTTTGAAGCCTTACATTACACAAAACAAACAAAACGGATCGAAAAGCTGGCAAATTTTGTTGCCTGGAGATACTACCCGCACATTGCTCAAGATTCGGATAAATACCGGCTTTTATTTAGAAGCGTTGTCGAAAAGACAGCGTCGCTCATCGCGGGATGGCAGTCGGTCGGATTTGTGCATGGCGTGATGAACACCGACAACATGTCCATCGTAGGTCTTTGTTTCGATTACGGCCCTTATGGTTTCATGGACGGGTTTAATCCACATTACATTCCAAATTCAAGCGATAACCAGGGGCGGTATTCATTTTCCAGACAACCTGAGATTGGTTATTGGAACCTTGAAAAACTAGCTTTGGCATTATCTTCTATCATCGACAGCGACGTAATAAACGAAGAATTAGGGCGATACCAGGATTGCTTTAACGCAGAATATCGCAACTTGATGGCCGCTAAGCTTGGAATTAAAATAATCGACTCGGATTTTAAAGCCCTTACCGGCAAACTATTTGAAATTCTTTTACGGCATCAGATCGATTATTCAAACTTTTTTAGATTGTTGTCGAGTTTTAGAAACGGCGATATTCAACCCATTTTAGATCGGTTTGTAGATCCTACCGACATTGAAAATTGGTTCAAAGATTACGAAAAGGCCTTGGAAAAAGAAAGCTCCGACGATTTGACTCGGCAACGCGAAATGAACCAAACCAATCCGCGCTTCATTCTAAGAAATCATTTGGCCCAAAGAGCGATTGAAGCCGCTCTTAAAGATTCCGATTATAGCGAGATCGACAGGGTTATTTTTTTAGCGCAGAATCCTTTTATAGACGACGACATCTTATTAAAAGAGAAACAAATCGACCCTGAAATTTATTTTACCGATAGCCCCTCTCAGTTTGCCGGCTCGCAAACGAGTTGTTCCGCTTAGATTTCTTGACTTAATAGAGTTCCCAAAAATTTCGCGCCCAAACGGTTTCATTACGGTTAAAGTTTAAATATAGAAAGGATTCCTCATAATGATAAGATTAGAAGGAGAAATAACGGAAACTTCTTGCCCTCCCAATGGAGCGGCTACTTTTAGATCTGTCAGCATTTGGTTTCCACATACTGAAGAAACAGTCGAGATAACTCTTTTTTTGGAAGAGATGAAACGCGCCGGTCTTAAAGAAGGAGACAAAATCAATATTCAGATCGAAAAAAGTTTTGATATCGATTCTATAACGCCAGACTTTTTTAATAATCCCTAGGTCTTGTTTGAAAGAAAAGATGAGGATTTATTAAATGAAAGCGCAGTTCAAGTTTTCCTCTGAACGACTAGCGAAAGGGGAAGTTTCCAACTATACTAATTTTATCTAATAATATTTTTGTAAACTTGTTCTTATCCAATTGATGAAACCAAAGGACCTTGGCGAATTTGGATTAATCGCCAAACTCCAATCCAAATTAAAACACCGATCCCCGCAAATCCTTAAAAGTATAGGCGACGATTGTTCCGTTTTTAAACCGAATAAAGATCGTCACATAATTTCGACTTGCGACGCCCTTGTCGAAACCGTCCACTTTGAGTTAAAGTCAACCTCTCCAGAAGTTTTAGGCCAAAAAGCCATGGCCGTAAACTTAAGCGATATCGCCGCAATGGGCGGTTCCCCTAAGTTTGCTTTAATCACTTTGGGGGTTTCTCCAAACCTTCCGTCTAAGTTTTTAGACAAATTTTATTCTGGAATGAATACCGCTTCCAAAAAGTACGGATTTTCAATCGTTGGTGGAGATACGGTTCAATCTCCAAAACATTTTTTTGTAAATGTTACCCTTGTTGGGGAAGTTAAAAAGGATCGTTGGTTTTCTAGAGAAGGAGCAAAACCAGGGGATAAAATTTTCGTTACTGGATGTCTTGGAGACTCTGCTTTGGGGTTAAAAATCTTACAATCGACCAAAAAACTTAGCGTTTCTCAAAAATCAAAAAAATACTTAATCTCACGGCATCTAAACCCAACTCCTCGTATTGAAGAAGCTCAATTTCTCGTCGACTCAAACGCACAAGTTACTGCAGCAATTGATGTTAGCGATGGTCTGATACAAGATTTAGGGCATATCCTGCAAGCTTCTGAAGTGGGGGCAAAAATCGACGAAAACTCTGTTCCGGCTTCTCCAGAGTTGAAAAAAGTTTGTAAGACCCATAAATTATCAAAAAGGCCTCTTTTATTCTCCGGAGGAGAAGATTATGAATTACTATTTACTTTAAGGCCGGAGAATGCTAAAAAATTAG
>CAZMZH010000032.1:0-43829 GCA_964570665.1 uncultured Nitrospinota bacterium
CGAGTATCTATAACGCCATGCCTGAAGCTGGCGTTGATGCCCTGATTGATTATATGAGGGATTTTGAAAAGCGTAAGGCCTAAGAGTTATATTTTGACCTATGGCTATTTTATGTTATCTGTCTGATTCATTACGGTGTTGTTAGAAAAAGTGCGGGTAGCGCTAAATTATATTAAGGAAGAAGGTCTTGAAAATGTTTTCAAAAGACATAACCTTCTAGCCAGAGCTACCCGTGCCGCTGTGTAGGCCATCGTTTTATCTATGGTTGCTCCGGATAACCCAGCTGATATTGTACAGGGGTATTTGTTCCCAATGGAGTAGAATTGTAAAAAGTCTGCGTGAGGATTTTGGCATCGCTCTGGTAGGCGGCCAGGATAAATGGGTAGGAAAAGCTATTCGTATAGCTCATTTAGGCTATGTGGATACTTTTGATACCGTTATTGCAATGTCTGCGTTGGAAATGGCTTTACGCAAACTTGGAGCCTCTGTTGATTTTGGCAAAGGGGTTGGCGGCGCACAAGAAATTTTACTGGAAGGCTATTGAACCTAACCCTATTTTATCGGATAATAAGGGCTTGCAGATTCTTGAAGTTTAGGGAGTTGCGCTTTCTTGTTTTCTTGTGAAGCCTTTTCTGATTTAAAAGGTTTTGACGTGGGGATAAGTTTAATTTGAAAATTAACTAAGTTATAGAATAGCTATTATTTGGAGCAATTTAATGAAAGTTCTGGTTAGCGATAACCTTTCTAAACTTGGCGTTGCCAAGTTGCAAGAAGCCGATGGAATTAGCGTTGACGTTAATGTTGGGCTTCCTAAAGAGGAATTAATAAAAATTATTCCCAATTATGATGGGTTGATAGTTCGTAGCGCTACAAAGGTTACTGCAGACGTTATTGAAGCTGCGGATAATTTAAAAGTGATCGGTCGCGCGGGAGTTGGCGTAGACAATATTGATCTAGACGCTGCGGGTAAAAAAGGGATTATAGTGATGAACGCGCCGGAAGGAAATCTCATCACAACTGCGGAACATGCAATGGCGCTTATGCTTTCAATGGCTCGCAATGTTCCTCGTGCCGACGCCACTTTAAGAGGCGGGAAATGGGCGCCGAAAAACTTCATGGGAGTCGAACTATACAACAAGACTTTGGGTGTTGTTGGTTTGGGTAGAATTGGATCGGCTGTTGTTGAGCGCGCTAAAGGCTTTGGTATGAAAATATTGGGTTTCGATCCTTTTATTTCAAAAGATAGAGCGGAAAAGATTGGAGTCGAAGCTATTGAGTTAGAGGAATTGCTAAAACGCTCTGATTTTATAAGCCTTCACGCTCCAAGTCTACAAGGCGGTCCGCTTTTAGGAAAAAAAGAATTTGATATTGTCAAACCAGGCGTTCGAATTGTGAATTGCGCTAGAGGGACCTTGATAGATCATGACGCTTTAATAGAAGCGGTTAAGGCTAAAAAAGTAGCTCAGGCGGCTTTAGACGTTTACGAGAAGGAACCTTTAGATACATCTAGCCCATTACTCGCTATTGACGAAATTACATGTACGCCGCATTTAGGCGCTTCAACTGGAGAGGCTCAGGACAAAGTCGCAATTATTATTAGCGAACAAGTTATAGACTATTTAATGAGTGGCCAAGTGCGAAATGCCATTAATACACCCGCTATTGATGCAGAGCTATTAGCAAAAATAAAACCCTATTTAACTTTGGGGGAAAATATTGGCAAACTTATTACTCAGTTGATTGATGGGGCTATTAAATCTGTAAAAATTCAATATGCAGGAGAAGTAGCCGATTTGAATACCGACCCCATTAGCGTTACGGTTATTAAAGGATTGTTGGCTAGAAATGTTGAAGGAGTGAATATGGTTAACGCTCCTTTTATAGCAAAAGAACGAGGCATTGAAATTGAAGAATCCAAAAGTACGGAAATAGGAGATTATTCTAGTACAATTTTTGTTGAAGTTTCTGCCGAGAATGGAACTAGGTCCGTTACGGGAAGTTTAATTGGTAGAGAATCTCCTCGAATCGTTAAGATTGACGATTTTTCTTTTGAAGCTGAATTTTCCAAAAACATGTTGGTTATGGCAAACGACGATAAACCTGGAGTCATTGGGAAAGTCGGAACTATTTTAGGTAGTAACGGCGTAAATATAGCAGGATTTCATTTAGGGAGACTGCCGTCCAATGGTGGGGCTAAAGCGTTATCGGTTATAAATACTGACGGTTGTCCTGAGCCGAAAGCAGTAGACGATTTAAAGTCTATTGACGATATTCTTCAAGTCTATTCGGTAACTATATAATTCCTCTCATAGTTACGATTACTATCTGATTTCATGAATTTGAAATTTGCCGCGAAATGGGATTGGTCGGTTGGCCCTTCCCATTCCGAGGCCATTTTATTTAATTAAGGAAATAATGGATCAAAGTTTATTAAGAAATATTGGGATTATTGCACACGTAGATCATGGTAAAACAACCTTGATCGATTGTTTACTTAGGCAAGCTGGGTTATTCCGAAGTAATGAGAGTGTTGAGACTTGTGTTATGGATAGCAATGATTTAGAAAAAGAAAGGGGAATAACTATTTTTTCTAAAAATGCTTCTATCCGATATAAGGATTTTAAAATTAATGTAGTGGATACCCCTGGACATGCCGATTTTGGCGGCGAAGTTGAGCGAATTTTAAAAATGGTTAACGGGGTTTTATTATTGGTCGACGCAGCAGAAGGACCAATGCCTCAAACAAAGTTTGTTTTAAAGAAAGCCTTAGAACATGGGCTTTGTCCCATTGTAGTGGTTAACAAGATTGACCGAAAAGGCGCCGACCCTGATAGGGCGCTGGACCAAGTTTTTGATTTGTTTGTGTCTTTGGGCGCAAATGATAAGCAGTTAGATTTTTCGACTATTTACGCTTCCGCTAAAATGGGGTTTTGCCGATTAGAGCCTGAAGGCGAAGATAGAGATATGGCTCCTTTGCTAGATCTAATTGTAGATAAGGTAGAGCCACACATTGGAGATCCCAAAGAGCCATTTCAAATGTTGGTTTCCTCAATTGACTATAACGATTATGTTGGGCGGATTGCTATTGGAAAAATAATGCGCGGTTCTGTCGACTTAAAATCTTCTTTTACTTTGATTCGACGCTCTGGAGATCATGAGCAGTTTAAAATTTCTAAGATATTGGCATACGAGGGGTTAAATCCTGTTGAGGTATCGGAGGCTATTTCTGGGGATATTATTGGTATTTCTGGAATGAAGGATGTTGATATAGGAGAAACTGTTACCTGTTCGCAAAATCCAGAAGCTTTACCGGTAATTGAAATTGACGAACCTACCTTATCGGTTAATTTTTCTGTTAATAATTCTCCCTTTGCAGGAAAAGAAGGTAAGTTTTTAACTTCTCGCCATTTACGCGAAAGATTATTCAGAGAAATAAAATCAAATGTTTCGTTACGTATTGAGGAAACTGGAACTCAAGATACTTTCAAGGTGTCGGGAAGAGGCGAGTTGCATTTGACCATTCTTATTGAAACTATGCGTCGCGAGGGTTATGAGTTTTCAGTTTCTATGCCCGAAGTAATTTTGAAAAAAGTCGATGGCAAATTGCATGAACCTGAAGAGTTGGCGACTATAGACGTTTCGGAAGAATATTCTGGAAAAGTTATGGAGCTAATGGGGCCTAGAAAAGGAACCATGAAAGATATGGTAAGTCCCGGTAATGGACAAACAAGATTAGAGTTTGTCGTTCCAACTCGAGGGTTGTTTGGATTTACAAATGAGTTTCTAACAGCCACAAAAGGAACAGGTATTATTAATCGAAGTTTCCATGGTTATATTCCGTTTTGTGGAGAAATCTCTAGACGAACTGCCGGCGTTCTCATTGCTTTAGAAGACGGGCGTACCACAGGTTTTTCTTTGTATAACCTGCAAGAAAGAGGAACTTTATTTTTGGGACCTGGAGAAGAAATATATCCAGGAATGATCGTTGGGGAAAACCGAAAAGCTGGAGATTTAATCGTTAACGCATGTAAAGAGAAGAAGTTGACTAATATGCGGGCTTCCGGATCGGACGACAATATTACTTTGATTCCTCCACGTAAAATGAGTTTAGAACAAGTCCTTGAGTTTGTTAATGAAGATGAGTTGGCTGAAATAACTCCTGAAACTATTCGATTGCGGAAAAAAATTCTTGATGAACATGAACGTAAACGTTATACCAAGGCCCGCCAGGTAGCATAACTTTCTTGATCTTATGGTTTGAAACTTATTTGATTAATTCGATAAACCAATGCGATGGGTTCTCCGTTTAATTTTGCCGAATAAATGGGATCTTTATTTTTATAAAGGTCCCACGCAAACGAATCGAATTTACCTTGCCGAGGAATAATAAGTACAAAATCAGGGTTATTGGGAGTGAAGTATAACTTTTTTTTGAAAAGCCCCCTCCTTTGCAAATTATGGTAATAAGAATAATATCCAGGAATCACTCCGATTTTAGAATGATCCGGTAATTGATTGATATCATCTCGAACGTCTTTGGATAAAGTGTCCAGCCAATAGGTTGTTTCAAAACCAAGTTTAGCGGCTCCTCTTGGTCCTCCTACCAGACTATTGTAATACTCCAAATAAAATGGGCTAATTAATATTAGTTGCCATGAGAGCGGCAATAAAATAACAGCCATTAATCCAGCTTGGAACTTTTCTTTTCCATTTTCTCTTAATTTTTCGATAAATGAAGGTATTCGATTTTCCAACCAAGATGTAATTTTCTTAAAGCCTAACCCCGCAAAGCAAGCTAGAAAGGGAAATACTGGCAAAAATAGACGGACTCCATCGTAGCCTGGCGTAATAGGAAAAGTTAACGTTCCATAGAATATAATGAGTTGCATCCAAAAAAGAGAAAAAATTCCGGGACGCCAAATTTGATTCCAGCTTGAAGCCAATCCCACTAAAGAAGTTAATAAGATGGGTAACGGAAGAGTGATCAAGGTTAATATAAATCCATAATGCCAAGGAACGTCAAATTGATATGAGGTACCAAGATAGTAGGTAGGAATCAGTATTTGATCTAAAGAAAAATGAATTTTGATGAAATTATAATAAATGGCAGTAGGGTCGGTCCACCATGTTGGATTGAGTCCCCATAAAATTAGTGGGCTTAGCCATAGTGCATGTTTAAAATTATTAAAAACTCTTCGATCTTGAGTTAGAAAATAATAAAGAATGAATGTTCCACATATCATAAATGCGGTAAACTTTACGCTCCAAGTAAGTCCAAGCGCAATCGCAAATAAATAGCTCCAACGACAATTCGTAAGGCCTTTATAAAAAGCAAAGACTGAAAAAGTCCAAAAAGCCGTCAATGGAATATCGGTCGCCACAAAATGTGCATGACCAAAGAATCTTGGCGATAAAAGCAATGCAAGAGACGCGAATAGCCCGACTAAAAACCCAAAGTGAGGAGCTGTTAAAAGAAAAGTTATGGTAATGGTTCCAGCAAATAAACAAGCCGACGATAATCTGTAGGCGGTAATTTCCCCGAGCCAGTTATGGAATAAGTACCAGGTGATAGTCGGTAGAATCCTTGGGATTGGCGGGTGGTCGTTAAAAATGACTTGGTTTAAAGAATCTACTTCTGTTATTGGCCAATACGTTCTATGGAACGAAGGCTCAAAAATTGAAAACGGTTCGCCGTTTTTGATTTTTTGAAAAGAATGGTTCAACCATTCGCGTAAAATTTCGCTACCTCTAAAATAACCTTCGGGTTCATCCCAACAGATTCCCATTGTTTCCAATTCTACCGCCACGGCCAAAAAACTCGCCATGAATATAATTATAGGGATACTGTTTATTTTTTTCACATAAAACCTTTTGAAGAGCGCTAATTTTTTTTATTTAAGTGGGTCAATATGATTTAGTTATTATCTTTTTCTGAGCGCGAATTTTCATTTTTGCGTCATTAGCAAGTGTTTTTAACCCATTCTTTACTGCGTTAGATAAAAGAGCGCCAATATCGTTTTGCCCTTTTGAAATTGAGATACTTTGTTTGTTATACGGGAGAGCTAATACTTTTTTTTGTTTTGAGATATAAACCAATCCTTTTGTTGAAATTTCAATTGTAAAATCAGCCGTGGCAAGCTTTAAAAAAAGTTCTGGGTTTTGAAAGTATGTGTCAGGAAATTCCTGGGGCGATTGGATTAAAATTTCTCGCCTATAAACAATGAGAATATCTGAGGAAATGGTTTTAATTAATTCTTTTAGCTGATTTCGGCTAACGACACCTCTAATGTCTTCGCCTAAAGAAGCTGGAGCCAAACGCGCAGGATCGGTAGAACGCAGTGTTTTTTTAATGATTTTTGTGTCGCTAATAATTATATCAAAAGCATCGTTTTCTTTTGGCGCGCCGCCTAGCGCTTCGTCGAATTTAGGTTTATTATTTGAAAAAAAATAATATAAACCGTTTTCAGGTCGATTTTGCAATACAGTTAGCGATAATGGCGGTTTCAAAAATTTTATGGTCGAATCAGATTTGTTTCTGGAAATTAGATCGCCCTGATAATTAACGGCATAATTATTAAAAGCTGTGAACAAACTAAAAATGGTTCCAATAATAGCGGTTTTCATATTAACCTTGGTTAAAAAGATGGGGGGGAATCATTAGCTATAATTTTTTCATTTTTGGATAATAAGGTCAATTATCGTTTGCAATATTTTTTTTCGGAAATAGTTGAAAGCAAGGGATGGGGCTGTTAGTTTTTAGTATGGAATAGATGAGAGTCGGCGGTTAACTTTGGATACAAAATTTCATTCTAAGGAAACAAAAAGTCGCAGAAATAAAAACTATGAATAAAACGCCTATCGAATTGAGAGTTGAAAATTTAACCACCTGTTTTGGGAACGGCTCAGATTTAGTAACTGCCGCAGATAACGTAACATTTGATTTGCATCGAGAAGAAACTCTTGCGATTGTTGGGGAATCGGGATCTGGTAAATCGGCAACCGCTTTATCGCTTTTGCGTCTTTTACCACCATCAGGAAAGATCGTTAAAGGTAGCGTTTGGTTCGAATCGCGTAATATTTTAAATTATACCAACAGGCAACTACAGGCTTTACGCGGTAACCACATTTCAATGGTTTTTCAAGATCCGATGACTTCGCTAAATCCCACAATGACTATAGGCGACCAAATTATAGAACCTCTTTTTCAGCATCTCCATATTGATCGAAAACAAGCCCGCCAAAGGACGATTGAATTACTTAATGTGGTTAAACTGCCAAATCCAGAAGGAAAGATGGATAGCTATCCTCATCAACTTAGCGGTGGGATGAAGCAACGTGTGATGATTGCTATTGCATTAGCTTGCTCTCCAAGAATATTGATTGCCGACGAACCGACAACTGCATTGGACGTTCTAATCCAGGCTCAAATTCTAGAGCTATTTGATTCCTTGAAACAGAAAATAAACCTATCAATGATCTTAATTACTCACGATCTAGGTATTGTTTCTGGAATGGCAGATAGGACTCTTGTGATGTATGCGGGAGAAATTGTTGAATCGGGGCCAACTCGAGAGTTATTAAATTCTCCGCTTCATCCTTATACTATCGGACTGCTAAATTGTAGGCCTAGAAGAACGCAGGAACAGAAAACAAAAAAACTAACTGAAATTCCTGGAACTATTTCAAAAATAACTACACAGGGTTGTTCTTTCTATCCTCGGTGTTCTTCGGCTATGGATCGATGTAAGACTGAAAAACCGCCTTTTAAAATGATTGTTCCAGGTCATTCAGCAAGTTGTTGGCTTAACGAAACTAAATAAAATGAATGATAAAAATTTATTGGAAGTGAAGAATCTAAAAAAATACTTTCCTGCAGAGGAGGGCTCTTTTAATAGTTCCACCTCAGGTAATGTTAAAGCCATCGATGGAGTATCTTTTAATATTAAATATGGGGAGACTGTAGGTCTGGTTGGAGAAACAGGTTCTGGAAAATCTACTGTTGGACGGGTGGTATTGAAGTTGATTGAATCTACTTCAGGCGACATTTTGTTTAAAGGGAGAAACTTGTCAGAACTTTCTTCTGAAGAATTGCGCAGTCTTCGAAAAGAGATGCAAATGGTTTTCCAGGATCCATATGGTTCTTTAAACCCAAAAATGACGGTGCAAAAAATACTCGAAGAACCATTCCGGATTCATCAATTGTTAGACGTTAGAAGTTTTAAAGAACGCGCTTTAGAAACGCTTAGTAGAGTTGGGTTATCTCCCGAATATGGTTCAAGATATCCTCACGAATTTAGTGGAGGGCAAAGACAACGTATCGGGATTGCAAGAGCCATTGCTCTGAATCCAGATTTGATAGTAGCTGACGAACCCGTTTCAGCTTTGGATGTGTCTATTCAGGCTCAAATCATAAACTTGCTACAAGATCTAAAAGAATCGATGGGAATTTCGTATCTCTTTATTTCTCACGATATGGAAATTGTCGAGCATTTTTGCGATCGCGTAGCCGTTATGTATTTTGGTAAAATCGTAGAATTCGCGGAAAGCGAAGAGCTTTATCAAAAAACATCGCACCCCTATACAAAAGCTTTATTGAGCGCTGTTCCAAACTTAGAAGGAAAATTACCGCAGGCAATGGTTAGTGGAGATATTCCAAACCCCGCTAATCCTCCAACTGGTTGCGCTTTTAGCGGACGTTGTCCTATCAAAGAAAAAATTTGCGAGGATTCCGAGCCTCCTCTCCAAGAAATTGCGCCAGGTCATTTTGCCGCCTGTCATCTGATTAGTTAAAAATTACAAAAGCTTTGGTTAGTTTTTGTCTATTATTTAAAAACGAACTTTTTATTGTAAGCTTTTGAAAAAAACTAGAATTTGCCGGCAAATGGATCGGGCGGTTCGAAGCTGGAAGAGTTGCCAAAAGAGGAATTATCCTGAGTAAAATTTTGATTGCTTGGTTCTTCTTTTGCAATTTCCATTGTCCAATTTGATTCAGTTGGGAAAAGTTGGGGAGAGTAATTTACTTCAGAGTTTGGAACATTTTTTAAAGATTGGCGAAATTTTTTTAAAGCGGTAAGAGTTATAGGTTTTCTTTCGGGAATTTTTTCTAGAATAGATTCTCCCGCCAACCTTCCAAAAACGATAATATCTAATAATGAGTTCCCCATTAATCGGTTGGTCCCGTGTAACCCTCCGGTTGTTTCGCCTGCCGCCCAGAGGGCTTGAATTTCCGTTTGACAATATTTATCGACTTTAATTCCTCCATTCTGATAATGCAAAGTGGGATAAATTAAAATTGGATCTTTTTCGGGTTTAATTTCGAATCGTTCCAATCGATGAGCTAAACCTGGGAATAGCTTGTGTAAAGTTCCTTCTCCTTGTTTAAGTTCTACCATAGGAAGATCTAGCCAAACTCCTACTTTGCCTGCGGGAGTTTGAACGCCTCTACCCTCCTTGCATTCTTTAATGATAGCGGCGGCAACTTTATCGCGGAAGTTTAATTCGTCGACAAAACGTTTGCCTTCGGAATTTAAAATTTGAGCTCCCAATGATCTTAAGGCTTCCGTCGCTAATTGACCCGCTAGAGCGTCTGGGTAGCAAAAACCTGATGGATGATATTGCCAACTATGTATATTAATTAACGAGCAACCCAACCGATAAGCTAAGACTAGGCCATCTCCTGTAGCTCCTATATGATTACTTGTAGCCGTTCCTCCAAAGCGAAGTTGACCTGCTCCGCCTGAGGCTAATAGAATGGCTCTAGCGGATACGGATATTAGTTTTTTAGTTAGACTATTCCAAAGAACGGCTCCTGTAGCTACTCCGTTTCCGTCGTCAAATATTTCTACTGCCGAATGATTTTCTAATAAATGAGTATCGCCTTGCCTAATAGCTTCCCTCAATACTCGCATGATTTCTAACCCAGTTATATCTCTACAGGCAAGGACTCGAGGTATCGAGGTTCCGCCGCCACTTTTTAGGCGGTATGTGCCATCCTGGTTGCGGTCGAACATGCATCCAAGTTGAGTTAACCAATCAATGGCTTTGATTCCATTTTCGCATAAATATTTAAGTAAATAGGAATCGTTCTCTCCGTGGCCTCCAACAAAAGCGTCGGCAAAATGTTTTCTAGGGGTATCGTTTTTTCCGATAGAGGCTTGAATTCCGCCTTCGGCCATTACGGTGTTTGAATCGCCTAATCTCAATTTTGTGGCTAAATGGACTTTCAAGCCGCTTTCTTGCAAAGCAATTGCTGCGGCAGTTCCTGCGCCGCCGCCTCCAATTATCAATACATCAGTTTCCAAATCGGCAGTAGGTTCAAAATTATTGGGTAATGGACTATCTGCTTCTAACAAGTTTGCCAATTCTGATGGTATTGGTAAGCCTCCAGTATTAGGACCAACATTGAGCGCTCTTTTTTCACCAACAAAATCAGGGTGGTATTTCTCAAGGAGGTCGTCGGATAAATTTTTGTCGAGGTTCTCAATCGGATTTTTAAATCTTTCAAGGCGACTTCGATTGACTTCATCAAGAGATTTTTTAGCCCAATCCATCATTTTGGAACTCCGCCAGTTTCTCGAAAGATTTCAGCTCGATTAAGTCTTTCTTTGAGGTCTCCCGACAACAAAAAATTCCATTCTTCAGATTCGTTTACATCTTGAAGTGAATCGGATTTTTTATTTTCCAGGGTTTCCTGTGACGAAGCCATAGATCTTCTAATCCAAAGAGCCATGTTATGCGGTTTTACATTATCTTCGCATACAAACCTACAAAGCCCACAATGAACGCAAGAAACAAAATCTTCTGCAACATTTTCAAATTCGTTTCTTTGCATCTTGGAAATAGAATCCATTACAGGTATATCCATAGGGCACGCCGATGTGCAACTGCCACATTTTGTGCATCTATCAATTGTGGGAAAGGCGCGTTTTAATTTTTCTAAATCTGGTTTTTTTTCTAGAGGAGGAATTTGCGGCAAAGATTCTATGCGATAGGGGAATATTTCCATTCCTTCTTCTGTTACTAGCATACAAGCTAAATCTGATTTTCCTTTTCTCCCGTCGGCAAATCTTACCGTTACCGTGCAGGCTCCACATGCTCCTCCGAGGCAACCAGTTTGTATTTCATCTGGCAGTCCTTCGCTCCATAAGGCTTTTATGAGGGGGATGCCTAGCTTTACCCGTAACTTCTTCCCCGAAACTTTTATTTCGATTTTCTTTTCTTCCATATTGACCATGAGTTTACTTAATAATTTAGTTTTAAAATATTATCATCTTCGGAGAAATTGCTCTATTCTTAGTTTACAGATTAACAAAGGCATAATACTCGACTCGCTTCAATTCCTTTAAAAGTTTGAGTTTACTTGATAAAACCACCTATGCTAAATTACGGAAAAAGAATTTTAAACGATTAGGTAGGGATTATGTCAGGACATTCAAAATGGTCAACCATTAAGCACAAAAAAGGCGCTGCCGACGCTAAGAGAGGCAAATTATTTACCAAGTTGATTAAAGAAATCACTGTCGCCGCTCGCATGGGAAGCGGGGACATAGATTCTAATCCTCGATTAAGAGTTGCCGTTTCCGCTGCAAAAGCGGCTAATATGCCAGGAGATAATATTACCCGGGCGATCAAAAAAGGGACGGGAGAGCTTGAAGGCGTGCAATACGAGGAATTAACCTATGAGGGTTATGGACAAGGCGGAGCGGCAGTTTTTCTTGAAGTAATGACCGATAATAAAAATCGAACGGTAAGCGAAGTACGCTCTATTTTTACCAAAAACGGGGGAAATATTGGGGCTAACGGTTGCGTTGCTTGGATGTTTGAGCAAAAAGGATTTATTCAAGTGAGCGCCGAAAATAACGACGAAGACGAACTCTTGGAATTGGTATTAGAAGCGGGCGCGGATGATTTAAAAAAGGAAGCGGATAAGTTTGATGTTTTTACTTCCGTAGAAAGTTTCGAGCCGGTTCGAAAGGCTTTAGAAGATAAAGGAATAGAAATGGAAATTTCGGAACTGACCCGGATTCCACAAAATACCGTTAACGTAACAAATGAAAAAGAAGGTAAAGCCCTCCTTCGAATGATGGATTCATTGGAAGACCATGACGACGTACAAAAAGCCTACTCGAATTTTGATATTTCTGAAGAAATGTTGGAAAGCTTAATGGACTCATAAGACGTTTTAATTTTTTCCTGTCTCTATATTACCTACCTCTTAACAAACCGGATTCGACATGCGAATCATGGGAATTGATCCAGGCAGTCAATGCACTGGGTTTGGAATAGTTGAAGAACAGAAGGGCAAACTTGTTTCTGTCCATTGGGGCGCCGTTCGCGCAAAGGCTAAGCAAGGCTTTCCAGAAAGATTGAAATCGATTTATCAAGCGTTGGTCGAAACCATTCAAGAGTTTACTCCAGACGAAATTGCCATTGAAGATTTATTTTTTGCCTCAAATGCTAAATCTGCTTTGAAGCTGGGACAAACTCGAGGTGTCGCTATTTTGGCGGCGGCAAACATGGATAAACCAATCGCCGAATATAGTCCTTTAGAAGTTAAACAGTCTGTTGTAGGTTATGGGCGGGCCGACAAAGCTCAAGTGCAAGCCATGGTTACCAGATTATTAAATTTAAAAACTCCTCCACAACCGTTTGACGCTTGCGATGCATTAGCAATTGCTATTTGTCATACGCATTCAGCGCAAACGCAACGAAAACTTAAAGTATAAACTTTTTAAATAAATGTTTTATTAATGATTGCTTTTTTAAATGGAAAATTAATTCGTAAATCCACGGTAGCCATTGTTATAGATGTACAGGGAGTAGGGTATTTAGTTCAGGTTTCTTTGCCCACATTTTATGAACTCCCTGAACTTGGAGCGCAAGTTTCCTTGCGAATTCACACTGTGGTCCGGGAGGACGAGATTAAATTATTTGGTTTCTCATCTGAAGTAGAACAACTTGTTTTTGAGAAGCTTATTGCTATTTCAAAAGTAGGACCGAAGTTGGCGATTTCTATTCTTTCTGGAATGTCAGTGGAAGACTTTTTAACGGCTATAGGAAATAAAGATATTCCAAAGCTCAATGGAATTCCTGGGGTGGGCGCAAAAACGGCGGAGCGTTTGGCGTTAGAATTACACGATAAGCTAAAAGACATCATTCCCGACGGAGAAACTGAGTTCGCTCCCGTAGGCGGAACAATTTTTGACGATGCTCTTTCTGCATTGTCGAATTTAGGTTATAAGACGCCCCAAGCCGAAAAAGCTTTAAAATCTGTATATTCTGAGGAAAATAAAAACGATTTAGAAGATTTGATTAAACGTGCGTTAATAGAGTTGTCTTGACGTTTTTTTTAGGGTTATTGATTTTTTAGAAAAGGAATTAAAAGATGGATTATGAGAGGGACCTAAATCCCGAGTCGGAAACCGACGAGATCCATTATGAGAATAATCTTCGTCCAGCCACTTTGCGCGAATATATTGGTCAAGAAAAAGTTAAAGCCAATCTAGAAATTTCTATCACCGCCGCAAAACAGCGCAAGGAATCATTGGACCACTTGTTATTTTATGGCCCACCGGGATTGGGAAAAACTACTTTAGCTAATATTATCGCTTCAGAAATGAATGGGGTCTTAAGAAGCACTTCTGGTCCTGTTTTGGAAAAACAAGGTGATTTGGCGGCGATATTAACAAACCTTAAGCCTGGGGAAGTTCTTTTTATTGACGAAATTCACCGGCTTTCCAGAGTGATTGAGGAAGTTTTGTATCCGGCAATGGAAGATTACAGTTTGGATATTATCATTGGGCAAGGTCCTAGCGCCCGTTCGATAAAAATAGATTTGCCCCCTTTTACTTTAATCGGAGCCACGACCCGGGCTGGGTTATTAACCTCGCCATTAAGAAATCGATTTGGTATTGTTCATGCTTTAGATAATTACACCGTCGAAGAATTGCATGAAATAACCACTCGATCTAGTTCTATATTAGAAATTGAAATTACTCCCGATGGTTCGCGTGAAATTGCCGCAAGATCTAGAGGAACTCCACGATTAGCCAATAGGTTGCTTCGACGCGTCCGCGATTATGCCCAGGTGAAAGCCCAAGGAATAATAACTGAGGAAGTGGCAAAAAAAGCGTTGGATATGTTGGAAGTTGATTTTATGGGACTGGATAAGATGGACCATAAACTGCTGTTGACTCTAATAGAAAAATTTAGAGGAGGCCCAGTTGGCCTTGACACGCTTGCAGCCGCTATAGGAGAAGATAAGGATACTATCGAGGATGTTTATGAGCCCTATCTCATTCAAACGGGTTTGATTGTTCGAACTCCACGAGGACGGACGGCAACCCAAAGCGCTTATGAACATTTTGGAATAAAACCAAATAATTCGAAATCGCAACAATCGCTATTTTAAAGAAGCCTCTAGTCACGATATTTTTTTTCTTAAGTCAAAGAGCAAGGCTCTAACGGACTTATTTTCAATTTTCACATAATTTTTTTCCATATAAACGGAAAACTTTTTATTTTTATAGAATCTTTCGGAATCTAGCGCAAAGAAATAAGACGCTCCTTTTTCTCGAAATTTTTCTAATAAGAAAATTCCGGAAATTTCTTCGGACTGATCTTTGTAAAAATTCGCATAATCCCGCTTTGAAATATTGTCGTCGTACGTTAAAAACCATCCTTTGTTTCGACTGTAATATAAAGTTTCCCACTGTGGACTAATTACTAGGTCGCTATCTTTGGTGTGACTGTTAAAAAAATCTATTTTTTCTTCGAAAGGGTTATAGGACGAAGGAAGTTTATAGCCGCTATTGGCATATCCAATAATCATTGCGAATGCGATTCCGAGCAGAAAAAACTTAAACTGTTTTAATGAGAAACGAGAATGGTCGGCAACTAAATCGTTATTCTCAAACAAAAACCACCAAGCTTTTCCGATAATTATTGACGCCACTGGCAACAATGGTAAATGGTAATATTCATGCGTAAAAGCGTGTTGATGGAAAATAAGATCGAAGATAATAACCCCGATCAACCAAGCTTTTAATAAAACATCCCCCTTAGGGTTTATTTTAATAAAAAGTCCAACTATAAATAACGTAAATCCGATTGGCGTGAGTATTAGGCCTGAAAGCCAGGAGAATATAGTTTTATAAAATTCGTAGTTAAGAAACGTAGGAAGATGAATCCAGTTCGAAATATCAAAATTTCTCAGATAAAAATTGTTTGGAAATTGTTCTGTTATTTTTCGCGCATGCAACGACCAAAATAGGGATGGCATTGCAGTTACGATTGTAAAAATGTAAACGCGTTTTTCGAATAAAATTTGTTTTCCTTTTATTATCAAACCCATTATTAAAAATGAAACTAGAATGAACATGTAGGTTTGTTTTGATAAAAAAGTTAATAAGCCAAATATCAAGGCAGGCCAAAAAGCTTTTTCATTACCTTCGAACCATTGACTTACATAAAAAACCAAAGCCGTTAGAAAGAAGAGCGCTAATGTGTCAGGTTGAAATCCGCGTGTGTATATGATGGAAAGAGGGGAAAAGCAAAAAACAAAAACAGCCGATTTGGCGACCGATTTATGAATATGATTTGAGGTAATATTAAAAATAAAAAATGCGGTTCCTGTAAACGCAATAATTGAGACCAGACGACCTAGAGCTTCATGAATCCCAAAAATTTTATAGAGAACCGCGACTATCGTGTTGTAAATTGGAGGCTCTAAAAGAAAATACCTTGGTTCTGGAAGAAGAGAAACTTGAGGATATAAAAAATTGAACCCACCCTGTAATAAATTATATGTGATATCCGCAGTCTGAATTTGGCGGGCGTTAGCTCCTTCTAAGATTGGTTGATCCAGTCCTATTAATCGCAGTAATACTGCTAGAACCACAAAAACCAAAGGCCAAAAAATATCACTACGATTATATTTAGACATAAAATTTATTATGAAAATTTAGATAAATTTTAGGCGAATTTACGGGGTTTAAATTATTCACAATTTGACGTTTATGAGTAGGAAAAAAAATTGGAAAGCGTTGTGGGTTAGATTCAACACATAAAAATCTTTAAGAACTATTGAATGTTTGCGGGAAGAAAAAAGCTTGAAATTAATTTAGGCAAATTCAGATTATAGTTTTTTCGTAAATTTTTCAATCCAATAATTATTGCTTGTAGTTTTCTCAAATTTTTAAAATAAAAAGTTATTTTATAGTAGTTTATGAGGGTCTACTTATTTTTTATATACAACGGTTTTATGTTATATTATCAAGGAATTTAAAGACCTTGCCGTTAAGAAGTTTAAAAATTAATACTACTTATTATGAATGTTTGCTTAGTTGAACCCCCCAAATTCGTTTCTTTGACCAATTTCGTATCGACCATTAGTATGCCTCCCATTGGTTTGGCTTACATTGCTGCGTCATGTCGAGAAGCTGGACATAATGTGACAATAGTTGATGGACCAGGTTCTGCCCCTAGAAATTATTTTGAATTTAATGGAATAACAGTTCGAGGGCTCTCAAATCAGGAAATCCTAAATAAAATTCCTAGAGACTCCCAAGTCATTGGATTGGGGTGTATGTTTACTTCTAATTGGGTTTATGTCCGAGAATTAGTCGATGAAATTCGAAAACTATTTCCCGACGCTTTTCTTGTTTTAGGAGGCGAGCATGGTTCTGGTTTCCCAGACTTTTCAATGGAACAAGCTCCTCTTGATGCCGTTGTTACCGGTGAAGGAGAAGAAACCATTGTAGCATTGCTTGAAAAACTTGAAGCTGGAGATTCCCTTAAAGATTTGGCGGGTATAGCGTTTCGAGATTCAGATGGAACCATTCAAGTCAACGATAGACGCGCAAGAATAAAAGACATTGATTCAATTCCTTGGCCAGCCTGGGATTTATTTGATATTGAAACTTATAATAAAGTTAATCAACCCCACGGATCTTCTCAAGGAAACTTCATGCCAATGCTGGCCACGAGAGGTTGCCCTTTTTCGTGTACCTTCTGTACAAGTCCTGTAATGTGGACAACTGCTTGGATTCCTAGGACCGTCAATGATGTGGTTGACGAAATGGAGACTTACCATAAAAAGTATGGTACTACCGATTTTCAATTTGAAGACCTAACTGCCATTGTGAGGAAAGACTGGATAGCGGATTTTTGCGATGAAATCATTGGAAGAAAATTAAAATTTACTTTTCAAATGCCTTCGGGAACACGTAGCGAAGGAATCGATTTAGAGATTGGTCAAAAATTAAAAGCCGCTGGGTGTCATGAATTTGCATTTGCTCCAGAATCTGGCGATCCCCGTGTATTAAAAGCCATTAAAAAGAAAGTTTCTCTTCCGGCTATGTTTGAATCGGCAAGGAATGCCATGAAAGCTGGAATTAATGTCGGTTGTTTCTTCATTATAGGGTTTCCAGAGGACGATTATAAAAGTGTTCTAAGAACCTACGCTACGATGTTGAAGTGCGCTTGGCTCGGGTTCACAAATGTTAATTTAAATGCCTACTCTCCCCAGCCAAACACAGAATCATTTCAAAAGCTGCAAGAGGAAGGGGTTATTACTGAATTAGACGATAAATATCTTTTAAGCTTATTTACCTTTCAAGATTTTGGCGCAAAAAAGACTTCCTATAATCCGAAGTTTGGAGATGTGGAACTTTCAGTACTTGTGATTTTTGGTATGGTTTTGTTTTATAGCCTTTATTTTATTAGAAAACCGCAAAGGATATTTCAATTATTTCGGGATTTGTTCACTGAGTCTTCCAGTAACAAAAGCAATAAAATGGCAAAATCAATGTTAAAAGATGCCGCTCTGGTATTGAAAAACAGGTTTTTGAATGCCTTTAAGACCGCTTAATTCCTAAACTCCGCCCTTCATTTACATTTCAACTAAAACTTAAGTTTACTTCTCTCAACTTGTATTTTCTTCAATTTCACTCGATAAAAATAAATGGAAATAATTGAATCTTTAAAGAAATTGGAGCAAGATCGCACGCGGTATTGGGAGTCCGTAGATTATTTTTTAGAAGAAAGATTGAAATGGCGAGCACAAATGGTTCGACATCTCTTTCACTTATTTCCTGGCGAGAGTATTCTGGAGTTAGGAAGTGGAACTGGCGAATGGACCAAAGAAATTTCCGAAGCAAATAAAAATTCTAACCCAATTTGTTCGGCTACCTTTAATAAAGAAAATTTTGGCAAACTGCAAGAATCCACAAGCGATTATAAAAATATAGAACCTGTTTTTATCGATTCTTTTCCCGAATCTTTTTCTGGGAGAAAGTTTGATTTTATTGTAGGTTGGCATCTTTTTTCAGGCGAAAACTATGGCCCATTTCTTAACGAATTAAAAGGTTTGCTTAAACCTGGCGGACAAATCCTACTTTTTGAAATTAACCCCTGGAATCCCTTTTATATTTTAAGACGTTTTTTAACTAAAATATTTTTTCTTAAAGGTAGAAGCGAGAGCGGTTCTATTAACCGAATCGACCTCTTCACCGTTCTTTCCGAAATAGGATTTGTTGGAATAAAAATATTACCTTACGATTTTGTATTCCCTCCTATTCCAAAAAGCTTTCTTAAAGCAATAAGAAATTTAACTTTGATTTTTGAGAATATGCCTTATTTCAGAAACTTTGCCGGTTCTCTTTATTTGTGGGCAAAAAAACCTGCATTGGCTAATGAAGAAAGAAAAAAAATAAACTTAGTCGTTCACTCTCAATTAAAAAATAAAATTTCTTTAGTTGTGCCCTGTCATAACGAAGAAACCAACGTTACTCCTTTAATTGAAAATTTAAAGGCATGTTATGGCGAATACTTTTACGAATTTGTAATTGTAGACGACAATAGCCGAGATAAAACCGCTCAAATAGTAGAAGACCTCTCAAAAGAAGACCCCAGAATTCGCGTCATAAAAAGGAGTATGCCAAATGGAGTTGGGCGGGCTTTAAGAGATGGACTTGCTGCCGCAGAAGGAGAATATGTTTTATTAATGGATTGCGATTTTCAACATATTTTACCCGAACTAACTGGATTGTTTGACGCCGTTGCCGAGGGGGCGGACGTAGCTATTGGAAGCAGGTTTTCACGAGACAGCGTTTTGTTAAATTATGCATTTACAAAAATTCTTGCTAACCGTGGGTTTCACATTCTTGCAAATATTCTATTAGGAAAAGGTTTTCGGGATGTAACCAACAACTTAAAGCTTATGAAAAGGGAAGTTGCGAAACGTTTAAACCTGGAATACAATGATTTCGCCGCAAACGCCGAAACGGGTCTTCAGCCTATCTTATTAGGTTTTAACGTTAAGGAGGTTCCCATTTCTTGGATCAACCGTTCTGTGGATATGGGTTTTTCTAGTTTTAATTTGAGTAAAACGGGACCTAATTATATTCGAGCGCTTTTTAATTTTTTTTGGCGTAGAATTCGTGGAAAAGAATTGATCCTTCCGTCTAATAATCAGTAACCAAGAAAAGTAATAGCGGGATAATTTGGAAATTGCAATTGTAACAGGTTCAGCCGGCTTGATCGGATCGGAGACCGTTCGGTTCTTAAATGAAAAAAAGATAAAAGTTTTAGGAATCGACAATGATATGCGTCGGGAATTTTTTGGAGAAGACGCTTCGACCGATTGGAACCGAAAGAAATTGGAGGAAGAGTGCGAATTGTATACTCACCACTCCATCGATATTCGTTCCAAAGAGAATTTAGAAAAAATATTTAGCGACTACGGAAATGAAATCAAACTCATTGTTCATTCTGCCGCGCAACCTTCTCATGATTGGGCCGCTAAAGATCCCATCAAAGATTTTTCTGTCAACGCCAATGGCACCTTAAATCTTTTAGAATTAGCTCGCCAATATTGCCCTGATACAGTTTTTATTCATTTATCTACAAATAAAGTATACGGGGATACTCCAAACTCTCTTCCCTTGGTTGAAAAAGAAACTCGATGGGAACTCGACGAAAGTCATTCTTATTTTGAATATGGAATTGACGAATCAATGAGTTTGGATAATACAACTCATAGTCTTTTTGGAGTTTCTAAAGCAGCCGCCGATTTACTCGTCCAAGAGTATGGAAGGTATTTTGGAATGAAAACGGCTTGTTTTAGAGGGGGATGTTTAACTGGATCGGGGCATTCTGGTACCGCGCTTCATGGCTTCTTATCTTATATTATGATATGCGCTATGAAAAAAAAATCGTATACCGTTATAGGTTATAAAGGCAAACAAGTAAGAGATAATATTCACAGCTTCGATTTGGTAAATGCCCTTTATCATTTTTACAAAAGCCCTGGAGTCGCTAAAGTTTATAATATGGGAGGAAGTCGACATAGTAATTGTTCGATGTTAGAAGCTATTTCTTATTGCGAAGAAATATCGGGTAATAAACTGGATTGGACCTATCAAGAACAATCCAGGATTGGCGACCATATTTGGTGGATAAGCGACGTTAATCGTTTCAAAGAAGATTATCCCGATTGGGATTATAAATATACTCTTCCTCAAATTTTTACAGAAATCCATAAAGGCTTAACTAGCCGTATCTAGCCAGACTCCCTACAAACAAAATTGACTCGCCCATATCAAGGTTTGATATATAGATATCCCTGCTCTTGTAAATCGGCAATGCGTTTTACTGCAACCGGATGAGCTGTGGGTTTGAAACCATCGACAAGCGCGTCGAGTCCTTTTTTAAAAACTTTCATCGAGACTTGGCACATTTCAGGTTGAGCCCCTTTATCCAGAATCATTTGAAACTTTTTTTGCAACCCGGCGTCTGCTGTTTTTTTATCAAATAGAGGAAGCGCCGGGCCATGAACGACAACTTTTAGGTCGATTTTATCGGGGCCTCCCTCGGCATCGATATGTTTATTAATCAAAGCCATCGCATATTTAGCCACTTTTAAATCAGAACCGTCGATATGGTAAAGAACCTTGAGTTTGCCATTGGGTCCTCTATGTTCTCCAGCGTCGGCGCCACTAATTCCGGCAAAAGCTATCCACACCCCCAAAAATAACGCAATTAAACTTTTCATTTTTTTGCTCCCCGATTAATTTTGTTTAGATTTATTTAGATATTTTTAGCATGAATCAAATAACGGTCTAATACAAGTCTAGATTTGCTTGAAAAGAAATAATGAGGAAGCGTTTATTTTTTTAAAGGAGGATAGATTTCTAAGAAATCTTGGAGGATGTAAACGAATTCGTAAGGATATTCCCATCACAGTCCGTGCCGCTTAGCGAAACGCTCAAGGCGTTATTAGTTGCATTGATGGTAAAAGTTCCTAATGCTTTTAAAGAATTACAATTAGGAGGCGCCCCAGTTATAGAAACTGTGGCCGATGCCCCGTTGGCGGTCCCAGCTATTGAAAATAGTCCAGATTCTAGTTCCGATGCGCTAAAGGCTCCATTCCCCGTAATGGAAGAGCCCGATTGGTTTAAAGTGTAAATGGCCAAGCTATCACCTTTAAATCCCTTCCATGTCCCAGAAAGATTAAAGTTTTCACTCGGTCCATTAGATGTCCTTAAAGAAGTGAATGATGTTTTTAGCGTTTTACCATCGCAATCAGTTCCATTTATAGATACATTAAGAGAGCTTTGCGTAGAGCTAATTGCAAAAGTTCCCGAAGCGTTAAATTGGGAGCAATTGGAAGAGGTTCCGGTAATTGCGATTGTGGCGATAGAGTGAGCAACGGTTCCCGTAATTGAATAAGAACCGCTACCAGAAGCAACATCGTTGAAAGTTCCATTTCCGGATAGGGTAGACCCTGATTGAACCAATGAGTAGGTTCCCGTTCCATCGTTTTTAAATCCAATCCATGTTCCCGAAAAATCAGGAGACGTATCCGAAGAATTAATTTCAGACCCATTTACAGTATTCGCTTTAGCGTTAAAAATGGAAGTTCCGCCACCGCTATTGGATTCATTTTGGGAGCTTTCCAACATATCCGAACATCCCATAGATCCAGAAAACCATATCCAAAGGAATGGCAATATAATCCAATTTAAGTTTAAAGACTTGTCTTTGTTTATTTTGTTCATAAAATGATTTTTAGCAAGAGACTGAAAATTCTTTTTTCTCTAAAAAATCGCCGTTCAAAAAAAGGTGGATTTTCCAGTTCCCTGTAAAATGATTAAATCCCTGAGAAGCGAATAAAAGTCCTCGTTTGGGGTCTTTCTTTTTCAATCTCAACCATAGCCAAGAGGCAAAATTCTTTTTTTTATTATTTAAAAAATCGAGTTCTGTAATTTCTTGGAGCTTTCCATCTGGACGGTACCAAAAAGCCTCTAATCGATTGATATCCGGCTTTTTCAAATCCAACCATCGGATATAAACATGTATCTTTTCATGACACTGGAAAACGGTTTTTTCTAATTTATTTTGCAAATTATCAAAAAGAAAAGCCTGGAATTTGGGAGGAGCTTCGATTGAAGAGTTTTCCAAAATGGTAGCTAAATCTTTTTGACGGTTTGGATGATAGTTTTTACCATTAACAAATTCACGATATTCGAGATCTAATTCTTCAAATCTAACTTTCACGGGTTTGATTGTATTAGAAACTCCTGCGTGTACTTTGCCCTGTATTTGAAAATAAAAACTTTTTATTGCTTGAACGCCAAAAGGGGCGGGGTCGTAATTCAAGCCAAACAATAGGACAATATCCGCTATAACTAATAAAAATATTACTCTGGTCAGCTTGTCGTAAAGGGACATCATGGTCCAAAATTAACCAAACTTATGTTTAATTCGATAGATAGATCGGTCAAAGGTTCGAGCTATCAATAAAATTTAGGAGTAAGGTAAACTTATTAAATTAGCGCTAAATTGTCAAAATTTAATTAGATTTGAAATCATAAGTTGAGAAAAATTAAAATTATTCAATCATTTACGATATAGAAATAAATGAATAAATAATTAAGAGGAATATTATTTAAATCTTTTCTTTTTTCATTTTTAGGAAGTTTTGGTGAAATTGCCCAGAGTTTTAAAATCCGTAATCTTTGTTTTTAAAAGTTTTTCAAACATTTCAAATGCTTATTAAGGAACAAGATTGTTAAATAAATGTTTTTATGGGATTATTTTTGTACAAAATATATTAAGAGATTTACTCATTCAGATTTACAAAAGGAGTTGAATTTTAATGGAAGAAAATAAATCCAAATTCTTAAATGGAAAAAGAATTTTTCCAGAGCCAATTCAAAGTAATCTGAGCGTTAAAAATTTAATAGACGATTATTTTAACGGTTATAATGCCGCTAGAATTCAGGAAACTTGTCATTTAGTAACGCAGAAAATGGCTCAAGAAGACGTATGTATAGGCGTTAGTTTATCTGGCGCTTTGACTCCTGCAGGACTAGGTTCGTCATGCATAGTGCCGATGATACGAGCTGGAATGATTGATTATATAGTAACGACTGGAGCGAATATTTACCATGATTTGCACTATTCTTTAGATCTTGAATTAAAAAAGGGAACGCCGCTAATTGACGATACTGTTTTATTTGATAACGACATAATTAGAATTTACGATATATTTTTGGACTATAGGGTGTTGGCGACAACAGATAACTGGCTTCTAAGAACTTTTTCTCTCCCTGAATTTCAAAAAAGATTAGGCACGAGAGAACTGCATCAGCTTTTGGGAAAACATGCTGACGAGGTGGAACAAGAACGCGGAACCGTTGGAAAAAGCTTTATTGCAGAAGCATATCGTTTTGACATTCCGGTTTATACTTCTTCTCCAGGAGATAGCACTTTAGGGCTTGATGTTGCAGCGCTAAACCTTATCGGAAAAGACATACAAATGGACCCTTCCATTGACGTAAACGAAACATGCGCGATTGTTTTGGACGCTAAGGCAAAAGGGAAAAGTGGCGCTATTGTATGGGGTGGCGGTTCTCCTAAAAACTTTATTTTACAATCTGAACCTGCGTTGCAAGAGGTATTGGGATTTGACATTAAGGGGCATGACTATTTTGTGCAAGTAACCGACGCTAGACCAGATACTGGAGGATTATCGGGCGCTACGCCCAACGAAGCGGTGAGTTGGGCCAAAATCGATCCAGAAACCGTTAATCAATCGGTTGTTTGTTACAGCGATACGACTATTGTTATGCCTTTGTTGACTGCTTATATGCAAGAATGTGGAATTCAAAGAAAACATAAGCGGTTGAACCGAGAAATTGACGGCCTCATGGAAAAACTAAAAAAAGCTTTTATGGAAAAAAAGGATATTGCAGGCGGTAAAAGAAGCGTAGAGGATACAATAAAAATTTTGAAAGGTTCAATGTCGAACAATAAAAGTTAAGGGTATATTGAATGGGGTCTATTACTGTCTGGACCCGATGTTCTAAATATTAATAGGTCAAATTAAAAAGTAGTTGGAAATATATACTTGTTTCCCTATTGTTAATAGCTATTTGGCTTCCTTCTCCTGGATCAAAAAATCCTAAGGCTGGGCTGATATAAAGGCTTTCTGTTGGTTCCCAAGAAAGTACTAAGTCCAATTCATTGCCATAGTTATCGCTTGCCACACTTCCCGGCTCGTCTGTTTCAAAGTGGAAAGCAAGAAGGCTTAACTCTAGTTTACTATTGGGCTGAAAATCAATTTCTGCGTGATGGACTGCTGTGTTGGCGTTAAAGGGACCGGAATAGTTTCCGCCAATTTCACCTTGGAACCAAACTCCAAAGCGTGTGTAACCGTAAAATAGAGGATCAAATTCCTCATTAGCGATGGTGTCGGGATCGTTACCTGTAAAAAAACTATAACGGTAACTAATTTTAGGAGTCCAAGCCCAATCAGAAAGTTTGTAAGTCGCCATTATATACCAGGCGTATGCTTCTACATTGGCGACTCCACTACCATCATTTTCCTGGTAAACAAATTCGGTTCCGAAAGATGCGTTTTTAACCCCAAGGTTTCCATCAAACCTAAGGTTGAAATTATTAAGTCCTGGGCGATTTCTAAACAAACCTTCTTGTACCGAAGTATTAGAATCCAACCCATTTAGAAACATAAACCCAAAAGTACCCAAATCATTTGTTGAATATTCAACATTGATTCCCGCCACCTCTGAGTCTCCTTGAGCCGGGTTATTAGAGCCAAGATAAAATGCCTCGATTTTTAAGGGAGTGACAGGTGTTATTCTCAAAATGCCCGTGTTTCTAAAAGCCTGTCTGGACGAAAGATAATAAGTGCCACCTCGATTTACATCATCGTCAAATCCCTTGCCATAGTTAAAAATATCGCTTCCAATCAAAAATCCGCTACCTACAACAAATTGCTGAGCCCCCAAAGAAATATCCACTTGGGCGCCATTATTCAATTTATTCTTTATTCCAATATAAGCGTCTTCTAAATCCGCCTGCCGCTCCGAGCCATTTGTAAAGCCTCCGGCGTCGCCATCCCCAAATGTTCCATTAGCGATACTGTTAAGACCACCATACAAACTAGCTTCTTTGGGTATCAATTCGTAATTTCCGCTGAAACCGAACTTAGCATATCCCTCTTCCCAAACTACATTTTCCCTATTCTGACCTGAGTAATCGTCCGTTATCGCAAAAAAGCCAGCGCCCAATTCAAAATCAAAATTCAAAGTTGACTTATCGTTCGTTACAAGGGTATAGGCCTCTATTTTTTGATTAAATAAAACAGTTATTAATATTACTAAAATTAAAGATCTTATTATTTTTTTGAAAGAGAGACTTACCATTATTTGTGCCTTCAACTGAAAAGATATCATTGTAACGTTTTCAAGGCTAAAATGATGCAGATTTTCATTGTAATTGTAATGAGGTTTTTTCTTACTTATAATGAAACAAAATCTTATCGGATATATATCTTAAAAGCCCATCGGTTTTTTTTTGGCTAGAATTTGAAAATAAAAATAACAAAAATGAAACGAGTTAAAATTTTTAATTTGAAATTAAGATTTTTCCCAAAAAATTTTTAGAATGCAAATGAATTTAACAAAACAAATAGGAAATATCTTTCAAATCAGACAAGGGGAAGGATTTTCAATAGTTCTCCTGTTTTCTCACGCATTTTTTATGGGTATTGTTAATGTTTCCTTCGAGACGACCGCGAATACTCTGTTTTTAACCAAGTTTGACGTTGAAATTCTTCCGATTATTTATATCGCAACATCGTTCATTTCGGTAGGGATGGGGATTGTCTATTCCCGATTTGAGGAGTCGTGTGAACCTCGTAAATTACTATTTGGAAACCTAATCTTTATATTTTTTTCTTTGGTGGGGTTTTATTTACTGCTCTTACTTTCCGATTCACGATGGGTCGCCTTAGGATTAATGATTTGGAAAGATATTATTTATATTCTAGCGTCGATAGAATTATGGGCCGTATGCGGTTTTCTTTTTAATATCAGACAAGGGAAGCGGTTATTTGGATTAATTGGGGCTGGAGAAATTCTCGCTATCATCCTAGGGGGGTTTTCGGTTTCTTATTTGGTCAAGACGATTGGCGTTTCAAGTCTTATTCTCCTATCCGTTGGGGGCCAATTCGTTTCTCTCATTATATTCTATTTTATTGTAAAAAATTTTGGCGAACAATTTAATGAGTCAACCGAGGATGAACCTGAAGAGAAGGAAAGCGAGTCTATCCCCCAACTTTTTAAAAATCGCTATATATTCCTTTTTTTCATTGTATCGGCGCTGTCGCAATTTAGTTTTTATTTTGTGGATTATATTTTCTACGCGCAAGTTGAACAAGGCTTCCCGGATGAAAACCGTTTAGCGAGTTTTTTTGGGGTATTTTTTGGAGTGTTGGGAATCGTTAATCTTCTTTTAAATACTTTCGCTTCAGGCCCGTTATTAACTAAATTCGGACTCTCTGTTGGTTTATTGGGTTATCCCATCATTATTGCCTTAGGAATAGGCTCCGCAGTGGTTGCGTTTAGCGCGTTTGGAGGAACGGGTCTTTTCTTATGGGTGATCATAGTCACCAAGCTTATTGACGAAGCTATGAGCAAATCCTTTGAGTCCCCCACATTTCGCATTATTTCCCAACCGCTAAGAGTCGATCAACAAATGCGTGTCCAGATGGTTCGCGAATCGATAACAGAGCCTGCCGCTGTAGGAATGGCGGGTCTCGTCCTTTATATTTTAAATACTGTGTTTTCGGTGAGCGTTCTAACGTTGTGTTTTATTGTATTGCTCATCTTAGCAGGGTGGTGTGTTTCATCGATAAACTTGAGGAAAAAATATACCGAAGTTTTAACAGAGGCTATAGGTCATAGACGGTTGAAAGATGTTGGTTTTGATCTTAATGACGGAACAACTTTGAAGTCGCTGGAGAAAGGTTTAGAAAGTTCCATATCCGTAGAAATTATCTATTCGGTAAGCATTTTATCTGAAATTGGGCACCCAAAACTTGAATCGATTTTATTGAACTTATTGAATCATAATGACCCATTAGTGCGAGAACATGTTTTGCTAGAGCTTCAAAGCAAAGGATTAACCGCGACAGCCTCTGAGGTTATAAAACTAATTAAGAATGAGCTTGATCCAAAGATAAAAAGCGCCGCCTTATATACTCTTTGTGTTTTAGTTGAAACTGAGGCTTTTGACGCAGTATCGCCTTATCTTGACGACTCGGATTGGGAAATACGCCAGGGGGCAATGGTAGGGCTCCTGCGCCATGGGGGTATCCAGGGAGTAGTTATTGCCGGTACGATGTTTAATGAGTTGCTTAAATCTGATAATTCTGAAGAACGCAAGTTTGCGGCGCGCGTTTTAGGAAAAGTGGGCGTATCGAACTTTTATCAACCATTGGTAAATCTCCTTCAGGACGACGATATGAGTGTAAGAAAGGCTGCGTTGGAAGCGGCTTCTGAATTAAAAAACCCTCGTTTATCGTCTCTATTGATTGAAAATCTTTCTGTACAGGCGGTATCTGGGGCGGCTAGGTCTTCCTTGATCGCGTTCGGAGATATTGCCCTTCCAAATTTAATTTCAACTTTTGAAAAAAAAGATGCGGATTATTTTTTAAAATCGAATATTCTCGAAATTTGCGCGAATATTCATACTCAAAAGTGTATTGAATTTTTAGAATCGCTGATTGATTATCCTGGAGAGGATTTTCGCGGTCGTGTTTTATCGGGGTTAGTTTCCTGCGGTTACACCGCTTTGGGAAATGATCAAAACCGAATCAAAGAAAGGATTGTTTTTGAAGCTAAAAACGCCGCTTGGGCGTTATCCTGTTATATCGACTTGATGGGCGATGCCGCTTTAACTGAAATTTCCAGCTCGTTAAATCAAGAAATTGTGGACAGCAAGGAACGTATTTTGTCTCTGATTTCCTTAATTCATAAAAGGGAGGTTGTAGCTAATTTAAAATTGCTTTTTCAAAGCGATTCCTCAAATAAACGAGCCAACGCTCTGGAATTATTAGATAACATTCTGGATCAGGAAATAAAAAATGCAATTTTCCCATTATTTGAGGATCTGTCTCATGAGGAACAATGGGATCGCATAAAAAAACAATTTCCATATAAAAAAGTGTCATCCGAAGAACGTTTGAGAATGTTGATTGTTCGTCCTAAAGAAGAAGGTAGTAATTGGTGGACCAAGGCGTGCTGCCTTTACTTTATTGGACAACGTCAAAATAAAAGTTTTGAGAAGGAGGTCGCTTCTGTTTTGAAAGATAGCGATCCATTAATCAATGAAACGGCCGTTTGGGCTTTATCGCGGTTGGGAAAGAGTTTAGCATGAGACTCACCATTGAAAAAGTTATGATACTCAAGACATTGGAGATATTTAAGCAATCCTCCAAAAATGATCTTGCTCAATTAGCTCCTTTTTTAAAAGAGATTTCAGTCAAAACAGACGAAAAAATTATAAGTAAGGGTGAAATGGGGAATGCATTGTATATCATCATCCAGGGTCAAGTTAAAGTTCACGATGGCGATAAACACCTGGCGATTTTTCACGAGCGCGAGGTATTTGGAGAAATGGCTGTATTAGATTCTGAGGTTCGATCTGCGGATATAACGGCGCTTGAGGAGACGGACCTTTTCCAACTAGATGGAGAATCTTTGCGCGAATTCATTGCTTCTCATTCAAATGTTGCAATGGATATTATTAAGATTTTGTGCGAAAGACTTCGCCAGATGAAAAAAGCTTAAGCCGTAAAGCTTTTACTTTTTCGTTGGAAACCGCTTTATGATAAAAAATAGCGGTTAAATTGGGTTTTTTCGAGTTGTCATTGAATTAATAACAATGACTAGTTTCATTCCCGTGACCGTAAATGGAACTGAATTTTAGGGGAATTATAACTCTGTAAAGAGAAAATGCCGATCTAAAAAGAGAAGTCATGTTTTCCAATAAAAAATATTTTGAGCCTCCAGATCCTCAATTGTTTTCCCCGAGCTATTTTGGCCGCAAAGAGCTTTTGAATTGTATCGGCGATTATTTTGCCTCGCCTTGGCAGCCAGGAGTCGTAATAGTCCTTTCTGAACAAGGTCTGCGAGCTTTTGTGAATGTTTGTCGACACAGACAAGCTATCATTTTATCTGGAAGTGGGAATATTTCAAACGTACGGTGCGCGATGCACGGGTGGGAATGGGACTTGAATGGCAAATCTAAGATTTGTCCTGGATTTGATTGTAAAAGAGATTTGTTGACCGTTGAATTAGAGGAATCCGGAGGATGGATTTACGCTCCAAGTTCGGGTTTTCGTAATGCCATCCCAAACATTCTGGAAATGGAGATGGCAGGTTATAACTTCTTCGAGTCCAACACGATTCCCTATGCTTGCTCATGGATTGAGTATGTAGACGTATATCTTGATGTCAATCATGTGAGGTTCATACATCCTGGTTTTCGGTCCTGGGTGGATTGTTCCAAAGCCGAAGTTAAGCTTGGCGATGGTTGGTCGATTCACAGTGTTCCAATTAAGAATAACGGCAGAAAATCTGGATCTTCAAAGGATCATTGGAGCCATTTATTTGAAGGGATTCCAAATGGAGAGCAAAGATCAGTTCACTGGATCCATATTTTCCCAAACATCTTTATTGAAAACTATGGCGGTTATTTTATTATTACTACAATTGTTGTTCCGAATGAAGAAGGTTGTGTGCTTCACGATGAAATCTGGGTTCGTCCGGACCTTTCTCAAAACCCAGATTTCGTCAACAGTATTTTGGAGCTATGCCGCGAGATAGAGGGTGAAGACGCGAAACTAGTTATGGCGACGCGAAAAGGTCGCGAGGCCTTGCGTTCTATAGGATTGGATGATTCCGGACCCTACCAACAGCCTTTGGAATTAGGTCTACAGCATTTTCACCAGTGGCTATTAAATCGCGGTTAAGAGATGTCTTTCGGGGGGAGGATCTCCCAAAAACTTTATCTTACAACCAGTACCCGTTTTACAGGAAGTTTTAGGCGTGGATACTAAAGGACAAGATTATTTTGCGCAAGTGATCGGCTTAAGATCAGATACGGAAGGGTTGTCTGGAGCAACGCCTAGCTAATCGTAGAAGATACAATCAAATTTTTGAATGACTTGAAAAATTAATTTATTATCCAACTGTTTTTTCTCAACCAATTTGCCACGTTGTTTGCAAATTGTTTGCTTCCTTGCGGAGAATAATGGGAATTATCAAGATATAGATCGGAAGTTTTTTCTTGTATTAATTTTGTTTTAGCCAACTCGTAAGAATAATCAATATAATTTAATCTTGAAGAGCTGAGGATATTTTGAAACATTATTAAGCCACCCCAATCTAATCTCTTTATTGATTCTACGTTTAAGGGAGAAGATAGACCGAGAGGTTTTAAATTAATAGATTCAAAACCTTTAGTCTGAAAAAAGCTAGGCCCCGGAAATTTTTTTAGTTTGGGGAACAAAAGTTTTTGGAACGCTTGGCAATAGTCAAGAGTTGGGTTGTGCTTGCAAATTTCGATTTTTAAATCGTTTCTAGAGGGAGAAATAATAAATAATGTTTTAGCGTTATTTTTTTTTAATCCCAATGCGTTTATTTTATGAAATAAGGCGGTAATAACTCCCCTGGCTTGATTTAAGTTCAAAAATTTTTTATCGCATAGTTTGTTTTTGAAAGAATCTAAAAAAGATTTTCTTAATATATAGCTTCCATGGATCAGGTTTATACAAGAAAATCTGGATATTTGATCTGTTAATAGTTTTACCTCAGTATTTTTTGGAACGAATATTGGTTTATTTTTACCGAGCGCTATATTTGATCCTGTATCGTATAAATCGTTCCCGGTATGTATCATAAAGATTATTAGTTTTGGATTAACTTTTTCAATATGTCTTTTTAAAAATAAATAGCTTTGACCAACTCCATATCCTAGAACGGCCATATTTATTATTTGGTAGCTTGAAAATTTTTGGCTTAAGTAATAAGAAAAGGTTTCTTCCTCGTTATTTTTATGACCCCATGCGACTGAGTCTCCTAACAATAAAATATGTTTTTTAGAGTTATCTATTTCTGGAGATCTAAAGCCTAAAGAATTAAGTTGAAAATTAAAATATAAGCTTAAAGGCGATTTTTTATTCGGTATAGGAGCCCAACCTAGTTCCGAATCAAACTTAGTGGTAGAAACTTGGTTAGCTTGGTAATGGAAATACATTTCGTATCCCACAATGATAATGAATACGGCTGCAAACTTTATAAATAGATTAGAGATTATCTTTGTCGTGTTGAAAGCGGCCATTTGAATTTGATGAAGATGTTGTTAGCTATATGCAAAATATAGAAGATATGATTAAGCTTTTGAAAGTTTGGAAAGATTAATTATCCATCCTATGGTTTTTTCTTAACCAATTTGCAACGCTATTTGCAAGCTGCATATTTCCTTGAGCGGAATAGTGAGCGTTATCAATATATAGATCGGAAATATTTCCTTTTATTAATTGTCCTTGTGCCAACTCGGAAGGATAATCAAGATAATTTAAACGCGAAGCTTTCAAAATATCTTGGAAAATTATTGATCCTCCCCATTCCAGCTTCCTGATCGATTTTACAGTTAACGGTGGCGATAGACCTAATGGTTTTAAGTTGAGAGATTTAAAATCTTTTATGAAGAAATCGTTTGTTTCCGAATTATTACTTTGGTTGGAGAATAAAATTTTTTTAAATGCTTGGCAATAGTCAAGCATTGGGTTATGTCGACAAATTTCGATTTTTAGATCGCTTTGGGATGGAGAAATTACAAATAGTACTTTAGTCTTACTTTTACTCAATCCCAATTTATTGATTTTTTGAAATAAGGTTGATATGACTTCTGTCGCCTGATCCAAGTTTAATGTTTTTATTTCGCATAGCCCATTTTTTAAGAAGTTAAAAAATGGGCTTTTTAATAAATGACTTCCATAAATCAAGTTAATGCATGAAAATTTTGAGATATTATCGTTCATTAATTTGATCTGACTATTCTGAGGAACAAATATTGGTTTACTTTTACCAAAAGCCTTATTAGACCCTGTTTCATGCAAATCATTCCCCGTATAAACGATAAAAATGATTAACTTGGGATTAACTTTATCAATGTGTTTTTTTAAGAATAAGTAACTTTGACCAATGCCATATCCCGAAACAGCCATATTTAATACTTGGAAGTTTGGAAATTTTTGGCTCAGATAGTAAGGAATAGTTTCTTGGTTTTTTGTTCCAAATCCCCAGGCGACAGAGTCTCCTAATACCAAAATATGTTCTTTAGAATTATCTATTTCTGCGGATCTAAACCCCAAAGAGTTGAGTTGAAAATTAGAATATTGGTTTATAGATATTTTTTTATTTGGTATGGGAGACCAACCCAGTTCTGAATCAAACTGATAAGCTGAGATTCGGTTTGTTTTATATTGAAAATAAGTTTCGAATCCGAAGATACCAATACATAAGGCGATAAATCCTGAAATTAAAGCAAGGATTAACTCTTTTTTCTTTGTTGCTATAAACTGAAGCATTTAAAAAGGAAAGTTTTAGAGGGCCTCTAAAAAACGATCTTGGCCACGTGCTGCCTTTAAAAACAAAAGGCGAGCGAGTAGCCGCAAGCTAAATTTCGAATTATTAGAGACTCTCCTTAAATGAACTAGAAAGAAATTTATTTTTTTTGAACTTGAAAACCCTCAGACCATTTTTTTAACTGGCTTTTAGTAAATATGTCGCTAGGGTTCATGCGCAAAGCTTTTTGACCCAATTCGAGAGCAGTTTCTTTTTCCCCTATCTTAAAATATACCTCACCCATAAGAGTATATGTTCCAAAAAAGTTTGGATTTAGCTTCAAAGCTTTTTGGTATTGTTCTAATGCCTTTTTGTAATGCTCGTTAGCTAAATAAAGCGAACCTAAATTCAAATAGGAAGGAACCCAATCTGGGCGCTTCTGAATCTCTTTTTTGTAATAGAGTTCTGCCTTGGTAAAATTTTTCAATTGGATATAAATAGTAGCCAGTTCGTTGTTTAACAATTCTTTCCCTTTTTCAATCTCGTCAGCCTTTAGAAAAAAGTCGAGGCTTTTTTCGAATTGGCCTAGGTCAAGCTTCTTTTTCCCTTCCCAATAATTTTTTATAAATTTGTAAGCCCGCCTATATTTGGGGATTTCAAGAACATGGCCTTTTTGCGATTCAATTAGTAAGTCTAGAGCTTTCTGATAGTGATTTAATTTGAAATGGATCATTGCAAGATGAAAATAAACTTCATATTGCTCTTTCTCAAGTTGAATATATTTCGTTAAAGTTTTTTCAGCTTCCACAAGTAAGTTTTGATTTTTCTGGCGCATTCCGTTTAAGAATAATTGGTAATTATTATTTTTTAAAAACTCCATTATTCTTGAGTTAGCTTTTTTTACCGACTGAAGTGTTTGAGGAGGCCATGTGAAAGATTGCCTTTGAAGTTGGCTAATTTTTTGGAAAGGTTTTTCATTGTTGATGTAGCGAGTCAATAATTTTGCAAAGAATAGATGACCTCCCGGAGTCCAATGATTGTCAAAGTGAAAAAATAGGAAAGGAGAATGAGAATTTTGAAAATCAAAGAATGGTTTATATAAATCTAGGTACTGAGTTTTGTTGGTTTGGTTAAAAACCCATTCCGGATGTTTAGATTGAGATAACCCCACCGATTCGAAAAAAGAAGGTATTTTGAGTACCAGAGTTTTGTCCGCTGTTTTGGAAGCTAAACGAAGAAGTTCTTGCATAAGAACATGGTAGAGAATGACATTTGTTTCTGCCTGGATTACATCTTGTTTGTGTTGTTTAGCAAAATATAATGCGGGTTGATATTGGGGTTTGATTTTCAACTCTTTAGATTCATAGCTCCAAATTATTTTTGGGTGTAATTTAATACCGGATGTCCTTAAAAAGCTTTCTAAAGATTTATTCTGAGAAGAACCACTTGGAAGTTCCTGGACCATTAACGCCATCATGCGAAAATTGATTAAATTGAGTAAATGGGAAGTTTTAGATAAAGAGGCGTACCAATTGGTTTGGATAATATTTGTCCAGATGGTATTTATTAACGTGTCTCTAAAAAGTGAAATTTGAATTCCAATTAAATTAATTTTTAAGGAGCCGTCAGGTGTTTTTTCCCATTGAATATCTTGGAAAGATATTTTCTTTGAAAAGTTTTGTCTGAAATCATCAGGGAAATTGCTAATGATGATCAGGTCAGGCGAATATTTATGTCCTTCGTTTTTTAAAAAAACAAAATATTCCAACGGGCCCCATGCGAGGGCGGATGCGTTGATTACTTTAAAGCGTGTTTCTTTGGAGTTAACGTTTAGGAAATTTTCCAACTGGTTAGAAAATAATTCGTTAAATTGAACTCCCGGACCGTAAAATACGGAATCTCCAATGCATAAGATTCGAAATTCTTTAGGCGGTTTTTGGTAAGGAAGGGGGGTATTACTTCGGATATACTTTTCGTTAATGGTTAGTTGATAACTAGGAAAGGGGCCGCGTTTATTTATTTTAACGTTAGTATTTGGACGTAGCGCATTTGGGATTTCAAAGGCCGGGCTGTGGTAATTTGGTTCAATTTTTTGAGGAAGAAATACACGAATGGCCATTTCTAAAAAAATACAACTCGCTAAAAGGCAAATTATGAATACTGCCAAAATTCGCCAAAACTTTTTACTCATTCGAAGTGCGAGATGAATTCAAATTTATAGTCCATTTTGTTTAAATATTATGAAGGTAGATTAATAAATTTTTAAAACTTATAAGAAAGTAGAACGCTCGTGTATTTAATATCTTCTCCAGGAGGAGTTTCTTTAAGAAAGGTTCCCGCAAAAAAGTAGCTGAATAATCCGCTAACCGCGAGATGTTTGTCGACCTGCCAAGTTGCTTCCAATATAGCTTGATTGCCTACATACCGGGCGTCGCTTAAACTGCCGGTTCGAAGAGGCGTGTTTCCAATAGAATATATTCCATCGTCAACGCTATATCTCCATAAAAACTCCCACATAGCGACAATTTTATATTTTTCGAAAAGCTTCAAATCTAACTTTGGGTGAAATTCGAATAAGTTGACAGGGCCGTATGGGGCCAATTGTCCCAATTGCTTTCCCTTTCCAAACATTAAATTAAATGTTTCTAAATCGGGATCGTTGGGATCGTCGTCGCCGCTTGAAATATCTCCACGAAGGCTAAGTCTCATTTTATGATCTTGAAATTTCCACGTATATCCAGTATCCGAAGCAAATGTGAAGGCATTGATATCTCCATTACCAAAATTTCCAAATTGCCGGATATATTCGAAGTTGTAATCCAGTTTTTTGATTTTACCCCACCAACGGATGCCTAGGGAATGTCTTTGTTCATTATTGGTTCCTTGAACGAAACGTGCGGATTTTTTATCCAATCCTAAGTAATACAAATCGAGATTGCCTGGAATAAAAGTAGGTTTTTTTCTAACGAAGTACAATCCCCAAAATGACGCTCCTTTTACAAAATCGTCGTCAAATACATGAGGATCAATTTCTACCTGTTTAGAAACAAAACCAGAAGTATTCCAAAGTCCAGCTGACCATTCAAATTTTAGAGCGTCGAAACTCAATCTGACATTAGGACGTTCGCGATAGTTTACAAATCGACGAGAGCCAAAAAATAATTCTTGTCGTCCAATGCGAAAAAGAAAAGATTCGTTTGAAGTTTGTTTTAAACGATAATCAAAGAAGAGTTGATGAAGGTCCAGTTCGTTTTTGTCTACGGCGCGAGGTCCAGCAAGTCGGCCTGTTTCAATTCCACTCTTTAGTTGTCCAAAGAAGCGGAAATCGTCGTTGATATGAAGATCGCCATGTAGCATATATCGTTGTAAGTAGTAGCCGCTTTTATCTTCTTTGGTCGCTCCCCAATTATCGTTTTCTACTTTTTCATAATGTTGTCTAGTTTCGCCTCCAATGGATAAGTAAGTTTCGCCGGCCGAATTTAGTGGGATATATTTTATAGAATCGAAATAGCCAGTATTTTTTTCAGTATCTTTTAAATAAGAATAATCTTCCAGATAACGCGAGGCTTTAAATTTAGGGGGATTAAAAGCAAAGGAGTTTGTTGCGATTGCACAAGTAAAAAAAAGAACCAGTCTGAAAGCTATTTTTGAAAACTTCATAAACATAATTCGTATCGGTTAAATATTCTGGAAGGTATTTTAAAAGAAAGTAATTAGAAAAGTAATTAGAAAAGTAAATGGCTTGGGTCTGTTTATTATTTATTTTTTCAATTTTGTGGCCATAGGCAAACGTTGTCTTTAATATTTTGGCGCCAAAAAAATTTCACGGTTTTTTAAGATTAATTAAGTTGTAAATTCCTTGGGATTCTGAATTAGGAGCGTAATCCTTATTAAACGACATGGGGCCCAACACCATATTCAAATAAAATTTGTTTTTGTTAAGTTTAAAGTTTTCAGGCAATTTTTTCTTTCTATACCAATTTTGATTGTAATTCCACAAATTGGGTCCCGTCAAAACATTATGGGCTGACGCTAAAGTATTGGGAGGAAATATGCGTAATATTAGTTTTTTCGGAGTGGTTTTTGTTTGTTGATTAAAATTTGTAGGACCATCTTTTATTATAGGATCAATATGGATATCAATAGGGCCTATTTGATGGGGGGAGCTAATTATGTTATTGCCATAAAAAATGAAAAAGCTCAGTTCTGCTTTTAATACATAATTAGATTTAATTTTATTTATTTCTAATTTTAGCCTGCCCGGTAGATTTATTAGGTTGTTGAGAAACACAAAATTTCCCTTAAAAGAATTGAGTTCTTCATTGGAGTTATATTTTTCTTTTAGAGAAATAACTTTTAATTGAGTGGTCTCTTCATTTTCTTTTTTTAAATCGTTAGTTTCGGATAAAAGAGCTATGTCTTTTTCAGTAGTTACCCAGGGATTGAAGTTATTGCTGTAGCAAGATTGGGTGTGTATCGGCGAATATTCATAAGCGGTAAATTCTTGATTAAAGCCTATTTTTTTAATGGAGATGTGATTTAGTGTTTTATCTTTTATAAACCTTAAAAACTTAAAATGCCTTAGGTCATAATCTATTTGGCTTACAGCTTTATGTTTTGGAGCTAATCTTTCTTGATCCATAATAAAATAACAATTTGTATTTTTAGTTAGCCACAATTTGTCATTATTTTTATTTTCATTGATAGCAAATTTAAGTCTTCTCAATCCTCCAGCGTATTCATTCAAAAAATAAGCTTTATCGTAAAAATCTTTGGGTGAAAGCCCAAGGTTCTGCATTAAAGTTTTTAATAAAAAATTTGAGTTTTTGAATGAACTTGTGCCGTTGGAAAGGTATGGAGATTGCCTGAATTCGGCTCCAAACATATTTTTAAAGTTTTGAGAGAGTTGTCTAGAGTATTTAAAGGAAGTTGTCGTGACGCTTATCCCGGTTAAAACACTTATAAGTATTATTCCTGTTTTATGCGTATCGTTCTTTAGGCATTCATAAAGAGTAGTAAAAAAACCTGAAATGACGAGAACTTGGGGAATAGTGAATATATAATTATACCAATAGTGAGGTAGTATGGGCGTAGTCAATTCATAAATTAGAGCGGGTAGGTAAAAGAGGGTTAAAATTATTTTTTCCTTTTTTAAGTCTTTTGCTCGGTAGGTAGAAAATTTACTTAATAGAATTATTAAAAATAAGCCGTAAAAGGAAATTGATAAGCCAAAGTGATATATCTTCTGAATTATATTTGGAGCTTTTGGATTCCCTTCAAAGTATTGTGAGTGAGTTATTCTGTAAATTGTATTTTGCACAGTGATAAATTTTAAAAAATGCAAAGGAGACTGGATGTTGAATTTTTTTGAAATTACCTCGTTGTAATTCAGAGTCGGAAAATAATATTTTGTTTTGTGTAAAGCGTAAGGGGAAAAGCAAATTGCGGCTATTAAAATCCCTTTGAAAATCGTTTTTATTGGAATTTTTATTTTTAGAATGACAGCCAAAAAAATTGGGACTGAAAAAAGCGTCGCTATTTGGAAATGAATTTGAATTCCTAGGTAAAGCGTTAATAGAGCAAATAGTAAGGCGTTCTGGGATTTTTGGACTGCGAACTCAAAAATAAAAAATAGAAATAAAACTACTAGGGGAAGGATGAAAGTTGGGTTGATTGGGAAATAAACAGCTCCAATATGTTGCAAATTGTTGGCTAACAGAACTGTTGAAAAAGTTGAAAAATAAATATTAAAATATTTTTTTAAGACAAAAAATAAACCTATAAGGGAAAGTATATTAAGTAAAAAACTGAAAAGATATTGAGACTCATAGGAATAATCAAAGAAAAGAGGAAACGCTAATAGATAATAAAGAAAAGGACCGGGAAGTCTTCCTCCATTAGTAAGATCCGGACCCGCTAAGGGGAAATAAAGACCGTCGACAATATTAAACGCTCTATTAAAATCTCTAATAACCCAATCATTTACAACAGCCAAATTCAGAACTTCTATTCGGTTAAATATGCCTAAGGCTAAGATTATTATTAGCCCAAAATAAGAAAACGATTTTCCTTTATTTTGATTGAAGTAGTAAATTAGTTTTTCAGCGTTCATGAATGTTGGATTGTCATCAGCTTTAATTTAAATTTAAAAGAATATTGAGGCCGATAATGAAAATGGAGAATTTTTAGGAGAATCAAAGAGAAGATGTTTATTGCAGTTTATAAAATATTAGAATTAGCATTCCATGCAATTAATGGTAGCAGTGTTATTGCCCATTTTACTTTATTATGCAAATTGAACATAGTGCAGTTAAATTAAATATACCGTTGTTAAAAATCTCCGTAAAATAGAGCCCAAGTGGCATTCAGTTCTAGCATTTTAGGATTTAGTAAAAGCGAAATGGCAACAAAAAGGCAAATCCCAGTTAGGATACTTAATAAACTATCTTTTAAGGTTTCTTTATTCATCAGTGAGATTTGTTTTTTAATGAAAACTAAATTTTCTGATTTCTGTTTCTAATTTAGGCAAAGCCGCGAGGCTCCAAGGTTTATCATTTGCGGGACTCTCGTAGAGCGCAAACGCTTTTAAAGCTTTTGTTTCTAATTTTTGATCCCATCTTTTATTAGCCGCGCGTTTAATATGTGAATAAGATCGAATATTGTAGTCTCTTAACGATGGAACTTTATTAAAGGTTTTTTTCGCAAGCGACTGAGAAAAACCATCGTTAGGCCTGGAATATCCAATCGGAAAGATTTTTGGGTCCATATGATCTACATGTTTTCATCTTCTAAATAGGTTTAAAAGGAATATAAGAACGTGTTTTATTGTCATAGCAATCACGAACTTTTTTCTTTTTTTTCGCTTCTTTTAATAGATCGTTAGCGTCCTGATAGTCGGATTTTATTTTCTGAACGAGATCAAAGTGCTTCTCAGCAGAATGCAAAAGATTGTCTTCCAAAAAGGCTTTTCCTAGGTAAAAATGAAAATCTGGATTTTTCCAGTCATTTAAAACTGCATACGCTAAATAGAGTTTTGCTTTTTCAAAATCATTTTCCTTATAAAGCTTTAGGCCTTTTTGAAAATATTCACTATTTGATTTAAACTCGGGTTTTTGAGGCATAAGAGTGCGAATAATAGAAGAAGCAAATAAAATGTTTTCGCTTTTTGTCTCGATCTTGGCCAAAAAGTTTAGGCCCTTAAATACAAATACCTCAACGGTATAAAAACTTTTCCCTTTTCTGTTTTGTCGATTTATTCGTTCAACAATAAATAAAGAAAACCCATTAATCCTAGTTTCGTATATTCTTTGGATTTTTCGGTCAATTGGGTTGGGTAAAATTAACTCGCGATATATTTTAAAAAATAACCCTCGCTTTTCGATTAGCATTCTTTTTGTAAGGGAATAAACCGATTCCGAGGATCCCAAGGCCTCTTTGAGAGGCGTTAAAACATCAAATTCATCCCAAACTATTTTCCCCCAATCTCCTTCACATTCATTTTGTCTAAATAAATATAATCCTCTACCATCTTTTTCCCGACCACGAATATTCCTAAGACGCATTCCATTTGGGGTCTTAAAACTAGGACCAAATGTTAAAGGGGGATGAAAGGAATCGGAAACGTCTTTATAATTTTCAAGTTTAACTATTTTTTGTTCCAAAAAAGGTCTTTCTCCATACTTATATGACCAGTAGAAATTATAAGCAAACGCCAAAATAGCCTTAAATCCGAATAGAAGCGCTAGCGCACCACAAATCCAGGTATGTTTTTTTTTACTTTGGAAATTTATTTTTATACGTGAATTAAAAATAAAAATCCCCGAAGAAATAAAAACTATAAGCAAAGCGCGGCTTTCCCATTCATTATCTGGAGATCCAAAAAATATAATTGGCAGATAGACAAAGTCGATGCAAATCAAGAAAAATAATATCAAATACGGCCGAGACCAGATTTTCATGACAAAGAACGCTCTACCCAAGAATAAAGAAATCGCTAAAATGAGAAATCTAATTTCTAAAAAACTTATGTTGTTCATTTTTGCAATATTAATGGCATCGGAATGAATTGGCTTAAAAAAAACGGCCAATCCAAGGCCAATAACTATAAAACTAAATATTTTTATTAGACGTTCTGCATTTTTATCGGGTAATGGATTCATTATTGGACCGATCTGGAAATTTTTTTTAGACTCTTTAACATCAAACTATCCACCCAATTAATTGTTATCAAATCGTTTTTAAAATACAATCTTAAAAAGCTTTCCCTTAATTTAATTTTTTCCTTATCAGGATTCGCATAAATGAAAAATGTGAAACGGTTATTTAGTTTATTACTCCCGCACAGGACGGTTTTACTGACAGCTAGTTTATTTTTATTAATTGCTTCGGGAACCAATTTGACGCTTCCTCTTTTGGTTAAGCAATTGGTTGACGTTGTCATGGTCAAAAAAAATCTGGATATGCTCAACGAATATACGGGCTATATTGCGCTTTTATTAATGGTTCAATTAATTTTCTCAAGTTTAAACAATTATTTATTTGATCGAACCGAGAAAAGAGTCGTTACCGATTTTCGGAAAACGGTTTTCGGTCACTTGCAAAGGTTGCCAATTAGTTACTATATAAAAAATAGAACGGGCGAAATTGTTTCTCGGTTGACCAACGACGTTGCGAAGATTGAAAGCGTGGTAGTGGACCTCCCTGCAACAGCCTTGCAACAATCGGTGCGGTTAATTGGAGGAGTGATTATTGTTATCTATATGAACTGGAAGCTGAGTTTTATGATTTTAGCTTTAGCTCCCGTTTTAGTTGTTTTTGCAAAAACCTTTGGGAAGAAACTGCGACTATTATCTAAAGAGATTCAGGATAAGCTTGCAGTTTCCACGACGGTATTAGAAGAAAATATCAGTTGTATCCAAGTGGTAAAATCATTTGTAAGAGAAACTTTAGAATATGGTCGTTTTTCAGACGCTGTTGAACAAAGTTTTATTTCGGCTAAAAAACGCGTTTTGATTTCTAGTTTTTTTGGGCCGGGAATTGGGTTCATTGCATTTGGAGCGTCGCTGGTCCTGCTTTGGTATGGAGGACGGGAAGTGATTTTGGGAGCAATAACTCCTGGCGAATTGATCGCATTTATTCTATATGCAACAATTATCGCCGGTCCGATGGGTAGTTTTGCCAGAATGTTCACGCGCCTACAAGAGGGGCTAGGAGCGAGTGAAAAAGTATTCGGTATTTTAGATACTCAGGAAGAGATCCTTGAAAACCCTGAGCTTCCTATAATGTCTCCTATAAAGGGAAAAGTCGAAATTCGCGATTTGCGCTTTAAATATCGAGAAGACCGCGAAGTTTTAAAAGGGGTATCCTTCACGGCGGAACCGGGATCCATGACCGCATTGGTCGGCCCCAGCGGGGCAGGAAAATCAACGCTTGCAAATCTATTGCAAAGATTTCATAAGCCTCAGTCGGGAAAAATATTAATAGACGGTATCGATGCGCAAGCCGTCCAGTTGGCTTCCTATAGAAATCAAATTGGAATGGTCCCACAAGAAACTTTATTATTCGGAGGTCGGATCGACGATAATATTCGCTATGCAAAACCAACGGCAACTCAAGAAGAAATAGAAGCTGCGGCTAAGGCGGCAAACGCTCACGAGTTTATTGCGGCTTGTCCTGAAGGATATGAAACCATTGTTGGAGAAAAAGGAATTAAACTTTCCGCCGGGCAAAGGCAACGTATCGCGATTGCTCGGGCCATATTAAAAGATCCAAACATTTTAATCTTGGACGAAGCGACTTCAGCTTTAGATAATGAGTCGGAGGCGTTAATCCAAGAAGCCTTGGAAACGTTGATGAAAAATAGAACCAGCTTTGTTATTGCGCATAGATTGTCTACCATTCATAAAGCCGATAATATTGTTGTCATGGACGATGGGCAAGTGGTCGAAACAGGGACCCATGGCGAGCTGTTAGAAAAGAAGGGGCTATATCATTATTTATATACGCTTAAGCAATTAGAAACCGAAAAAGAAATTGAAAACGTTTAAAATCAATGGTTTTTAAGAAAGAAAGGTTGTTGTGATTTTTTTTTCAAAAAAAACTTGCAAAATTTTTTAAAAGCTATATTATCAACGCATCTCAAATTGAACTTACGTTCTGCATGACTTTGTTCGATAAGTACTTATTGACCCACTTTCTTGGTTGGTCGTCATTTGAGATACGCAGTTAGGAAGTTTTTATTCGATCGGCCCACCCTTCGAAGTTCCCAATGCGTCTTGACAGGCGATTAGATTTTTGTTAGGATGCTTATTCCGCCGTAATTAACGATTTGGAAAAAATTCGTTAAAAACCGTGTAGGAAATTTGCGGTTTTAACAGCCCTAATGAGTTCAAAACTAACGAGTTTTGGGTTTTTTAGGACGGCAATGATATTGCCGGATTAGTTCTTTGAAATTTGAGCGTTAAAGATATTTTGCGGGTTCAAAACAATTGCTAGTAAATAAGCTAGAATCGATTTTTTCAGATTTTTAAACTGGAGAGTTTGATCCTGGCTCAGAACGAACGCTGGCGGCGTGCTTAACACATGCAAGTCGAACGAGAAAGTCCTTCGGGGCGAGTAAAGTGGCGCAAGGGTGAGTAACACGTGAACAACCTACCTTCGATACTGGGATAACTTGGCGAAAGCCACGCTAATACCGGATAAGACCACGTCTCATAAGGGATGCGGTAAAAGGAATCTCAACTTCCGATCGTTGATGGGTTCGCGTACCATTAGCTTGTTGGTGAGATAAAAGCTCACCAAGGCGATGATGGTTAGCCGGCCTGAGAGGGTGAACGGCCACACTGGAACTGAGACACGGTCCAGACTCCTACGGGAGGCAGCAGTGGG
>CAZMZH010000033.1:0-40674 GCA_964570665.1 uncultured Nitrospinota bacterium
TGTAACCTTAGTTCCTTCATCAATTAACGGGCGAAACCTGTAGGTCTTACTAACTCTTTATCTCTAATACCTTTTTTAGTCTCTTAATAACGCATCCATGGAGGTGGAACGAAACCACACTGCAACGGTCCGCAACGCCCACCGCCTGATACGTCGTCCAAATCATCATCGCTTAATTCATCGGATGGCTTGGGAGGCAGAACAAAGTGAAACACTTTGTCGGTGTTTTCAAGAACCTTAACTTCAACTCCCTCCGGAGCGCCCAGGCCGTATTCCTTTCCGACCTCTTTTGGATTGGCGATCAATTGTTTCTTGAAATCTTCGTCGGCCCAGGCCTTAGCGATGAGTTGGCCCATTTTCTTTTCCATCTCTTCAGGTGTCATAACGTTCTCCCAATTTAAAGTTGAAAAGAATCGTTCCTTTGGCGTTATTGTGTTCATCAGTATAAACGATTTAATTTGCCTTTTGTTTTGAAAATAATTGATGAAATGTAAAGTTTTTCATTGGTTCAAGAAAGTTATTTGTCTTCCCTTTTTTTGAAACCATTGGCTTCTTAGTTCGTCAAAGCTATTGCTGAGTATTGTAGAAGGGGTTTTATTCAATCGAGGCGAGATTCTTCTAAAAAATTGAACCGCAGAGAGCGCAAAGGACGCAAAGGGAAGAATAAAAGCGAGATCCTTCGCTGAACCTAAAGGTTCACCTCGGGATGACGATTCAGAGGGACGGCAATGACCTAGAACACTTTTGCTCTGAGACAACTGGAAAAACTGTGAAGAAAAAGACAAACAATCAACTCTTACAAAACCAGTCCCCACCGCACGTCATTCAGAGGAGTAAGCTTTCCGCGACGAAGAATCCCGAAGTGCGCTTTTGAACTTAGCTTTCTTGCCTTCAATCTTTTCTTTGCGTCCTCTGCGTCTTTGCGGTTCCAGAATTGTTTACGGTTCAAGAATCCTATTCCAAAAGAGGGCTCATATAGCCAAAGTGGTCTATATTTCTCCAATTCTTCTACAAATCATTGTATTTTCACTATTTACTTGATTGTTTTGATGTTTTTGCCGATACATCAAGGGATTACCCTTATTTTGTTATTTTTAAAAGGATTACCTATATTTTTTTATTGGTTTCTATTATTAAAAGTATTTCTAGCGCCTGTTTATGCAAAGCAAAATATTTAGAGAAGTTTCTTTAAAGCGGCTGTCGTCGCCGGACCAACTGGACCAACAAATGAAGGTCACCCATCCCATGGGATGGCTGGCTTTATTTGCTTTGGGGATCATCATTCTTTTTGCCATTTTTTGGGGATTTATGGGAAGTATCGAATCTACTGTCAGTGGCAAAGGAATTTTAATTAAAACGGGAGGCGTTTTTGATATTTCTCCACATAGTCCCGGCAGAATAACCGATGTTTACGTAAATACCGACGACATCGTTCAAAAAGGAGCCATTGTGGCTCGTGTGAGTCAACCGGAATTAGTCGAACAAATAAAAAAGAAAAAAGAAGAACTTTTGGAACTGGAAGAACAACGTTTTCAGATTTCATCTTTCAGCGCCAAAGATCTGGAACTCCAATTGCTAAATATAAATAAGCAAGCAATAACGATCCAAAACGCGATAACCAATGCAGACGACCAAATGCAACTGAAGAGAGAGTTGTTTGATAAAAATAAAGAGAATCTGAAAATTTCCATAAAAAATAGCCAGGACAGCGCTCAAAGGCTTCAGGAAAAAATTGAAAGCGAAAAGAGGTTGTTATCTAAAGGCGTAATTTCTAAACAAAAAACCCAAAATACTATAGAAGAATTCAAAAATGTTTTGCTTCGGATAGAAGAGCTGAAAAGCGAGTTGAAACAAGGCTCGGTGAAATTAGAAAGAGAAATTGATGGTACCGAAGAAAAGATCGCTAATTTTAGAAATGAACTAGAAAAAAATAATATCAAAAAGAACCAACTCAAGAATAGCACAGAGGAAAAGGATTACTCCGGTCAGATCCAGCTGAACGAATTACGTAGACAAATCGAACTGCTCCAAAACGATTTGGAATATAAAACCCGAATTCACTCTCCTTTTACCGGAAAAATATTATCGGTGGGCGTGGATAAAGGCGATTTAGTCAGCCTGGGAGAAAGTATTTTCACGCTTGAGCGAACAGGAAAAGAAATTGGTTTAAAGGTAGCCGCATTCGTGCCGGCGGTGTTAGGGAAATCAATTCGTAGCGGTATGTTGGCGCAAATTTCTCCTTCGACTGTTAAGAAAGAAGAGTATGGAGCCATTATCGGGGTGGTGACGGATGTTTCCTCGTTCCCCGTCACGCCAAAACAAGCCCAGCGTATTCTCCACAACGATTCGCTGGTGCAAACGTTGACGCGCGAAGGCAACCCCATTGAAGTTACCGCTGAGATGGTCCCAGACCCCGAAACTTTCAGCGGTTTCAAATGGACTTCGCCCAAAGGACCTCCAAACCCAATTGTTTCCGGAACGATTTGCGAGATCACCATAACCGTTAAAAAACAGATCCCCATCAGTTTAGTGATCCCCCTATTAAAAAAGTTTTTTGGAGTTCAAGGGTCGTTATGGTAGACGAACGCCAAAAGAATTTTGAGTCGCCGACAAAGATGAACCCGTTTCAAAAGAATGGAGATGAAATTGAAAGCTGAAATAACTGAAAAGTTTTCAAAATTTAAGTCTGCCATTCGAGGTCTGTTCTCTTTTGAGGAGTCTAAGAAGACTGAATCGGATTCCGAAAACCAAGAGAAGACGGAAAAACCAAAAAAGTATAAACGAACAAAAACCCCGACCGTTTTACAAATGGAGGCTGTGGAATGCGGAGCGGCTTGCCTTGCAATGGTTCTATCCTACTTTGGAAGAATTGAAACTCTAGAAAAACTACGCGTTGAATGCGGCATCTCTCGCGATGGTAGTAAAGCCAGTAATATCGTGAAAGCGGCTCGACGTTTTGGCTTGGAAGCCAAAGGGTTTCGCAAGGAGCCCGACGCCTTACTAAATATCAAACCTCCAATGATTCTTTTTTGGAATTTTAACCATTTTGTGGTCTTCGAGGGTTTTAAAAAAGGATTCGGATACATTAACGATCCAGGGAGCGGTCCTAGAACTGTAACTCAAGAAGAACTTGACGAGGCTTTTACGGGAGTTGTTTTAACTTTTGAAAAGGGACCGGAGTTTAAAAAGGGAGGAGAGGATAAAAGTTTGTTTGCGGCTTTGGGCAAACGACTCGTTGGTTCTAAAGCCGCTTTGCTCTATGTGGTTTTGGCGGGATTGGCTCTGGTTCCAACTGGTTTATTGACGCCTACCTTTTCAAAAATTTTCGTTGACGATATTTTAGTGGGCGGTAAAAGCGACTGGCTACAACCGATGATAATGGCAATGGGTTTGATGGTTATCGTGACAGCCTTCATAACCTGGCTGCAACACAAATATCTTTTAAAATTTGAGACCAAGCTCTCTCTGAGTTCATCGAGTAAATTTTTTTGGCATGTTCTGCGGTTGCCCATTGAGTTTTTCTCTCAGCGTCATGCCGGTGAAATTGGATCGCGCGTTAGCGTTAATGCCGAGGTTGCCGATCTTTTGTCTGGGCAGTTATCCGTCAATTTCTTGAATTTAATCTTAATCGTTTTCTACGGAGCTTTGCTTTTTTACTATGATCCTGTGTTGACTTTAATAGGTACCGGCATTGCGTTGTTGAATATACTCGCCTTAAAGATAGTTTCGAAAAAACGAGAGCTCGGTAATCAAAAGCTGTTACAAGATCAAGGAAAATTAGTCGGGACATCCATGAATGGCCTTCAAACCATTGAATCCCTGAAGGCCAGCGGAGCTGAATCGGATTTTTTTGAAAAGTGGTCGGGTTTTCAAACTAAAGCGCTGAACGCTCAACAAGAGTTGGGAGTTCCAACCAATATCTTGAACGCCATTCCCTCTTTTTTGACCTCTATCAATACCATGGCAATATTGAGCATTGGCGCCTTGCGAGTCATGACAGGGCATTTGAGCATGGGAACGCTCATCGCTTTCCAGGCTTTAATGAAAAGTTTTATTGAACCGGTAACGGAAATAACCCAGTTGGGGGCAAAACTCCAGGAAGTCAAAGGGGATATGAATCGGTTAGACGATGTTCACAACTACCCTGTAGACATTCAAACAGAAGAAAAAGCCGATGAAGAAGAACTGACCCGTAAGTTTGGAAAATTAACCGGATACGTAGAATTGAAAAACATCACCTTTGGATATAGCCGGTTGGAAAAACCTTTGATTGAAGATTTTTCTCTGTCTCTTAAACCCGGAGACCGCGTCGCTCTGGTAGGCGGTTCTGGAAGCGGTAAGTCAACCGTCGCCAAAATTTTGGCCGGCCTTTATCTCCCATGGGAAGGCGAAATTCTTTTCGATAGAAAACCGCGCCAGGATATTCCGCGCGGTTTGATCAATAATTCTCTGGCGATGGTGGATCAGGATATTGCTCTGTTTTCAGGCGCCATCAAGGATAATTTAACGTTATGGAGCGAGGATATATCCCAGGAGACGTATGTCCAAGCGGCGAAGGATGCTTGTATTCATTACGACGTCGCCGAAAAACCGAACGGATATGATTATGATTTGTCAGAAGGGGGACAAAATTTCAGCGGCGGCCAGCGCCAACGACTGGAAATAGCACGCGCCTTGTCGGTCGATCCCTCCATCGTAATTTTCGACGAAGCAACCAGCGCTTTGGACCCAAAAATAGAAATGCTGGTTGATGGAAACATTCGCAGGCGGGGATGCACGTGCATCATTGTGGCTCATCGATTGAGCACCATTCGAGATTGCGACGAAATCATTGTTATGGAAAAAGGCAAAGTTGTTCAACGTGGAACTCACGACGAAATGAAAGACGTCGAAGGTCCTTACTATGATTTAATTCGGATCTAAAGGGTATACGGTTATCGTGGAATCAATAAATAAAATAAATAAAGATTCTCCTCTCTTCTCATTGTTATTAGAAGAAGGAAAAGAGTTAGAAATAGTCGGCAATAAACCCCTGTTTATTCTCGACCCGGAAAAGGTCTGGATTGTCCTCGAAGGCAAACTGGATCTGTTTTTGGTGCAGGCCTTTGGAGGTAAAGAAGAAGGACCGCGACGCTACTTAGAATGTTTATATTCTGGGGAAGCTATATTCGGAATGGAATTTGCCGGCGAAATTGAAAATCAATTGATAGCTAAAGGAATGCTGGGGGGAGCGAAGGTTCTTGAGATCAATCAATCGCGTTTGAAAGAATTGGCGACAGACCCAACCTATACTGAAGGAATAGCGGAATTAATGGATGGTTGGATTAGAACATTATCAAAAATGTTGCCGCAGACGTTACCGCCGGTACAAAGCCAATTGCTGGAACACGACAAAGCAACTTCATTAAAGACCCTTGAAACGGCCGTTCCCAAATCAGGCATCGTTTGGGTGAAACATGAAAAAGGCGAGTCTTTTTTTATAGGCAATGAAGATTTTCCCATCCAACAAGAATTTTATATCCCTATTTCCCGGTATACCTGGTTGCTTTCTCAGAAACCATCAGAACTATTTTCTATTAACACGCGACAATTTCTCATCGACGATTCGACTTGGGCCGGACTGCAAAAGTTTTTAGATTTTGTCCAAGGTCTTCTACTCATAAATTTGAGGAAAACCAATCGAGCTGAATACGCGCAATTAAAAGAAAGAACCGAATACAACGAAACTATTTTTGGCGACACGCTTACCGCAATTTCCTCCGTTCTACTTCCTAAAGGGGCTTCAATCGCGGATAGCGAAGGCGATTCTCTAATAAAGTCTTGCCAAATCATAGGAAATTCGATCGGCATCAAGATTGTAACCCCAGCAAAAATTGAGGGTGAAGTTCCCCGTAATCCTTTAGACAAGATTGCCGCGGCTTCAAGATTCCGCACCCGCAAAGTTGCGCTGGCGGGAGAATGGTGGAAAAGAGCTTCCGAACCCATGCTGGTCTGGATGAAAATTGGCGAAGAAGAACGGCCCATGGCTCTATTGCCGATCAGCTCACGGAAATATGAAATGGTCGATCCCGTTGAAAATACTCGACAGCGGGTGGATGAGGCGTTGGCTTTAAAATTAGAACCATTCGGGTTTTCATTTTATGTTCCTTTTCCGGATCGCGAAATCAATGTGAAAGATATAGTTCGCCTGGTTTTTCAGGCGACTAAAAAAGATCTTGGTATGGTGGCTTTGATGGGGCTGGCCGCTGGATTGCTTGGAGCTATCACCCCTATGATCACGGGAGCTATTTTCGATAAAACCATTCCCTCCGCCAATCAATTTCAACTCCTGCAATTCGCATTGGCATTGGGAGTGGGCGCCTTTGGAGCGTTAATGTTTGAAATTGCAAAAAACATGGCTTTATTGCGGGTTCAAGGGGTAGCCAATAATAAATTACAAGCGGCGATTTGGGATCGTCTACTCGGTTTGCCGGTAACTTTTTTCAAACAATTTTCAGCCGGAGATTTAGCCGCCCGAGCTAACAGCATCAATCAAATTCGAGAAATTCTTTCCGGGACGGTAATGATTACTCTACTTGGAGGGGTATTTTCGCTTTTTAATGTGGCCCTGCTTTTTTATTATCATTTTAAGCTGGCATTGGTAGCGATTGGTCTGGTCTTATTGGCCGTCATTTCCTCCGCGCTTTTTGGCTGGGTTATCTTGAAGCGGCAAAAAGAAATCATCGAAATGGAAGGCAAACTAGAAGGAATGGTTTTGGAATTTGTTTCTGGGATCACCAAATTCCGTATGTCGGGAACCGAAAAACGCGCTTTTTCCAAATGGGGAAGACAATATATCAAGCGAGAGAAAATCAATTTTCAAATTGGGCGTATAACTGCTTTTCAAAGTATTGTGGATTCCATTTTCCCGGTTTTGGCTTCGATGACCCTATTCGGTCTCATCGTTTTTTTTAACAAAGCCAACCTGGCTTCGGGAGGCAGTTCAATTTCTACGGGAATGTTTTTGGCTTTCAATGCGGCTTTCATACAATTTCTTACTGCCGCTCTGGCTATGGCGCAAACACTTATATCCGTGCTCAACGTGTTTCCTTTATATAAACGAGCCGAGCCGATTCTAAAAAGCTTGCCAGAATCGGATTCTTCAAAATCAGATCCAGGAACCATAAGAGGGGAAGTCGAAGTAAATCGATTATTTTTTCAATACAACCCGGACGATCCTATGATTCTCAAGGACGTTTCTTTTAAATTAAACCCGGGGGAGTTTGTGGCTGTGGTAGGGACTTCCGGTTCTGGCAAATCGACTCTGCTGCGTTTATTGCTGGGTTTCGAAACCCCGACTGCCGGCGGCGTTTACTATGATGGAAAAGATTTAGCGAGCGTCGATATCCGTTCCATTCGAAAGCAAATCGGCGTGGTCCTTCAAAACGGTCAATTAATGGATGGAGATATTTTCACCAATATCATCGGCTCCTCCTTGTTGACTCTGGACGACGCCTGGGAAGCGGCCAACATGTCTGGTTTGGCGGACGATATTAAGGATATGCCGATGGGGATGCATACCGTGATTTCTGGCAGCGGGGGACTTTCTGGAGGACAAAAGCAACGCATGTTAATCGCGCGGGCCATTGTGAGAAAACCGCGTATTTTATTTTTTGACGAGGCGACCAGCGCATTGGATAACCGAACACAGGCCATTGTCAGCGAAAGTCTGGATAAACTAGACGCCACACGGGTGGTCATCGCGCATCGTCTCAGTACCATCATTAATGCGGATCGTATTATTGTTCTGGATAAAGGCACGATTGCTCAAATGGGAACCTATGCAGAACTTATCGAACAAGAAGGCCTTTTTGCAGAAATGGCAACGCGCCAGTTGGTTTAACTGAAGAGCCTATGAAAACATTTTTTAAAACTTTTGCCTTAATTCTTGTCGGGATACTTTTCCTGACTTCTTGCGACGACATCGGAAAAATAAAAGAACAACGCGCCAAGATTGCCGCCGCTTCGACAGGCGATATTTTAATCGGACTAATTCTGGATATTTCGGAATCTAAAAGTCCTGCGCTGTTGTTAGAGGGAATTAATATGGCCATCGAAGAAATCAATGAAGCGGGAGGCGTGTTAGGTCGGCAATTGAAAATTGTTTTGCGCTATGACGACGGTTCTGTGCAAGAAGGAAAACTCGCCGCCAAGGAATATGCGGATAACCTCGATATGGTCGCCGTCATAGGCTATCTGTATCCCGAAACAGCAATGGCTACTTTAATCCTTTACGAATTTTATGGATTGCCGTTTATTTCTCCTAACGCGACCAGCTCCGAAGTAACAGGGAAAGGATTTAAATATATCATCGCCAGCATCCCTTCGGACGAAGAGTTCGGCAGGCATTTGGCGCAATATGCGCATGGCAAAGGGTATGAATCTATTTTGATTTTAAATGCAGATAATATTCAGGGCAGAGGCTTGGCCAACACGTTTCAAAACACGGCAGAATCTTTAGATATTTTCATCGTCGACCGAAAATCCTACGATAATGAAGACAACCTCAAAGTCATTCGAAAAATATTGAATAACTGGAAAAGAAATTTTGAATTCGACGCAATTTTCCTGTCGGGAGCCGCTCCTCGCGCCGCAGAAATCATTAAGGAAATTCGCGATTTAGATATAACCGTTCCCGTCATAGGAGGGATTGGATTGGATTCTAACTCCCTGGTCGAAATAGCGGGACCTCTGGCCGATGGAACCACTTTTACTTCCCAATATTATCGAGCCGATCCAAATCCGATTGTGCAGAAGTTTGTAAATACCTTTAAAGAAATGAATGGTGTATTCCCCGATATTAATGCGGCGGAAGGATACGACTCGGTCAAAATGCTGGCCCATGCCATGCAGATGTCTGGCACCACAGAGCCGATGCCGGTTCTTGAAGCGCTTCGATCTATTGAGAACTGGGAGGGAGTAACAGGGCCGCATTCTATTGATTCATCTGGAAGGAATCAAGGAGGGCGTATCATTCTTAAAACAGTGGTCGATGGCCAAATTAAACTTGTGGAATAAGAGAAGGTTATTTTCTCCAGAGTTAAATCATTAGAAGCCTCGCATGTTTCACCTGACATAGTGTTTTTTTTAAAAAAACAAAACATCAAGTCAATCGTCTATACTGATGAATACAAAAGCGCCATATTTAGCGGTTCTAACCGTGGAGAATCTTTATGACACCCGAAGAAACGCAAAAGAAGATGGGGCAATTGATTGCCAAGGCTTGGGCTGACGAAGATTTCAAGAAACAATTGATAGCCAACCCGAAAGAAGTGGGCAAGGAGTTTGGTTTGGAGGCTCCCGAGAATGTGGAAGTTAAAGTTGTAGAAAATACTGACAAGGTCTTTCACTTTGTTTTACCGAAGAAGAAATCTGATGAATTGTCTGAAGAGGATTTAGATAGAGTTTCAGGCGGACAAATTAATACGTTTCCTGAGAGCTGGGGCTGGGGGGATAATTAGTTTTTGTTTCTTTTTTTATGATGTTTTTTGATTAGGGCCATCTGGGCGCGTGTAGATCCTTTCCCGGTCCGCCATTGCATTTCCAGCACAATTTATTTCTTTTATGTTTTCAATAGTGAGGAGGGTAGATACCGTTTTGAGTATCGACAAGAAAAATAGAAAAACAAGGACCATGGCATCTTCAAATTTTTCTGGCCTACCTCCAATCCTCGGCCTTGTTTTTCCCCAAACGTAGTCCATATTTGCCTTTCTAAAGCCTATTTGCCGTTTCGGCAGTCTCTTTAAGATTTATAGCCGCTAGATAACATAAAATCATCATAAATTATTAAGTAATTTATCTTAAATTGCCGTTAAGTTATATAAAAATTGCTTTGCTAACCCCTTTAAACACAAGTGTTTTGTTCGCAAAACTGATGTTTTGTCAGACTTCATTGCGGAGTCAAACGGTTCTATAAATCTGGATTTGTAAATGGAAATAAATAATACTCCCTATAGAGCCTCTAAAAAAAAGGCCACCCCAGTTGGGAGCTTTTTATTCATAGTATTGATCGGCTGTTTTTATTCCAATGATGTTTGGGCTGTCGAACTCGGGAACAAACTTAAATCGGGGAATAGCTTTTACAAAAAGTTATCTCTTCCCAAAAGAGATGAGATTTCGATTTTAGACTGTCGTACGGTGAAAGTGGGTTTGGGCATCGACCAACGCCGCGTTTCAGTTTCCGTCGAAGAAGCCATAAAAAGTATACCCTGCGTCGATCCAAACGCTATGCCTGCGAAAGCGTTTGTTCAAAGTCGGCCGATATTCAGACAAAAAAATGGTTATTATACTTCGGATAAAGAAGGTCGGTTAGATGTTGAGTTTATTGCTGAAGACATTCGAACTTATGGGCCGATCCAGATTCAGATCGAAAATCAAATACGAAGAGTAACCAAGAGCCCGATACAGGAAGTTCAATCCTCGGGCAAAACCGCGTCTAAGCAGACCTTCCGCGTCGATGCAACTGAGAAATCGGTAACGCGGTCTCAGGAGTTGTTTGAACGTTTGCCAAAAAAAAGGCCGCTTCCCACATTCGAGCAAGAGATGCCACCCATAGGTCAAAGCGGACAATATCCCTTTATAGATAATGGCGAAACCGCAAAGGACTCGAAAAAGAAATTTAGAAATAAAAAAAATATCCTTCCGTTGTATTTGAACAAAGCTTTGCTCGTTACGCTAAAAAATAATATCGATATTGATGTCCAAAAATATTTTCCGAGGATCAACGAACAAGCCATTGTTACAAATGACGGAGAATTTGACCCGGTTCTTTCGGGCGAAGTTTCTGCGGATGAGAATGCGACGGCATCGGCATTTACCGCAACGAAAAACCGAACCGATAATCAAGCGTGGAGTTTAAAGGCGAGCCAAACGCTTTATCCAGGAACAAACTATGTAGTCGATTTTAACAATCGACGAACGAATGACAGCCTCGGTTCTCTATTGGACCCTTCAATTGCATCCGATCTAAGTTTAACGGTGACTCAACCGCTGTTGAGAAATTTTGGGACCGATGTCAACAAAACCCAAATTTATATCGCCAGCAACAACAAGAAAATTTCGGATTATGATTTTACAAACCGGGTGATCGACATTTTGTCGCAAACGGAAATCGCTTACTTAGATTTGGTTCGTAACATTCAAAATTATCGAGTGACCGCAAGGTCTCTGCAACTGGCAAAAGACCTATTGGTTAAAGCCGGTTTGCAAATTGACGAAGGAGCCCTCCCAGCTGTGGAAAGACTTCAACCGATGTCGGATATCGCGGTGAGAACGCAACAACTCATCAATTCCCGAAATTTCATCAAAGATTTTGAAGATACTTTAAAAAATGTCATGAATTTAGACCTAACCGGTGTCGACGGTCAAAAATCGATTCTTCCACTAGACGCGCCGCAAGTTCCCACGCAGTGGAAGATGACACAAGCGGAAGCCCTAAAAATTGCTTTTGCAATGCGGCCCGACTACTTGGCGCAAAAAAAGGAATTGGAAAATAGAAAAATTCAGGTGAAATTCAACGAAAATCAAATTTATCCCACAGTGGATTTATTTGGCAGTATGGGCCTTAATGGATTGGCCGGCAACGCGACGACTGGGGAAACGGCGTTTGACGGCAATTATTTCGACACGCTTGGAGAAGTCACCGACGCCGATACGTATTCCTGGAAAGTGGGCGTACAATTGCGGTATCGCCTGGGAAACCGCATTAGAAAAAGCCGATTGAACAGCTCCCGCTTGGAAGTCGAGCGATTTTTAAAAAGCGTGAAAAGTCTGGAACGGCGGATCATTGTCGAAGTCCGACAGGCTCTTCGCCAGGTCGTAACGGATATTGATCGGGTGCAGGCATCCCGAATGGCCCGCGAGTTAGCCGAAGAAAAATTAAAAGCCGAGGAGGAAAAATTTGAGGCAGGGATCTCTACCAGTTTCACCGTACTCCGATTTCAACAAGATTTGCTGCGCGACCAAACCACCGAAATCCAGGCGGTGGTGGATTACAATCAATCCCTCGTCCGCCTACGCCAATCCTTAGGCAACACCTTGGAGCATCACAAAATCCAGTTGGCCAATCAGGAAGGATACTGATAGTTTTTCCATCCACTCCAGACAAAGGGCTCTATAGCGTTATCAATTAAACCTAAAAATTTGCCTACGGTTTGTCCATAGAAAAATTGATAAAAAAGTGAGGGAGGCTTTCTCTATGGTTCAATTAACGTCTATAAAGTCAATAGCCTATGAAGCCCCATTATAGTTTTCCTCCGGCTTCTCACGCCGGTAACCACACCAGTGTGACGAGTTTCGATTCCCCTTGGGGCTATCCTTTACAATTAATTATTTAAGGGGTCCAAATTTCTGTTTGTAGATTTCATTCCATTTTTCTTGAAAAGCGGAAAACTAAAATTTCTTATGCGGAAATTATCGATTTTAAAGTCAGGTAGTTTATATAAATGAGAGGAAAATGTAGATAGTCAAAACGATATTAAAACTAAGAATTTTGAATCGGCAGCGAAATCTAGCGGCTTTCTTTAGAAGTTTTGTCCTCAACTTAGGGGTAAGTATTTTACTGCCAGGAAGGCTGCTACACCCAACCATATATTGCGTTGCAATGATTGTGTGTGTTGGAAAAATTTCCAATCTTCGTTAACTTTATCGAATAAGAATTGGTATTCTAACCAAAGCCAAAAAGGAGGCCCCATAAGCCATCCGCCTAAAATAACGGCATGGGGACACCCGTTGAAATGAGAATGTACTGTATACAGTAATCCGACTACCCAAATTGCTGGACTGACTATGGAGCGTATTTTTACTTTGGTCCAGTTGGAATGGTTATTGTATTCGTTCATTTTTGTATTCTCTTTTTAGGTTTGATGCATCACTCAAGTTTATTTTTCGAAATCCATTTTAGTTAAGCCAATACTCTCAATTATTAAAATGAAGAAGGTTTAAAAAGAATTCAATTCAAGGAAATTGGTGGATACATCTCAAATATTCCATTTATATTGAATAATTTTGGTTCTAATTCTATTTTTTTATTTTCGTTAGTCAAATAAGCCATATCGATCATATAAGGGTCAGTTATATACTCGGATCCTTTTTCAACAAACTGTCTCATTTTTTTTAAATAAATTATATTACCTGTATTGAAATATAAAGAACGTGAAACGGCAATAGCATGTGTATAAAAAACTGAAAAATAGTATTTCCTTGATTTTTTAAAATCTTCCATGAACCATTTTTTATATTTCACTCCGTTTTTTTTAGCGAAAGTGTATCTAAGTTGGGGTAATTTATTAGAACTATCGGGCAGGCCTTTTTTATTATACCCATAAGTATTCCAATCTGTAACCTGGCTACCATCGGTTAAAATGGTTGGGGTTTCTATGATTTCTATGCCTTTTTCTAAATAATTTAACGCCACATCCAAGTTATTTAAATTTGCGAGCGCTAAATGAAAATAAATTCTGTCTAGGTTAAAACCATATTTGACTGCAACTTGATAATAAGATTTAGCCATTTCTAATTTCTTATGAGAGTGAAGAATACTTCCCTTGACAAGTGACCAAAAAGGCGTGGTAAATTGATTATCTTCGCTTACCTTAGTTGTTTTTGGAATTTCCATTTCTCCGTAGTATAAATAAAGACCATGAACCTTCATTACAACTCTCGGTGAATAGGTCCCAGGAAAATAAAATGGAACCAACTTATCATCATCCAATGGTTTCCTTAATATCAACCAAACCCCCACTTTTCCATTCCTTAAAGGTAAAAGCTCTAGGCTATGCTTAGCCGCAAATTCCCTTAAGTAAAAATCATAATTCACCAGATTAAGAGCGTCTCCGACCTCAGCTCGTAATTCACTGAAACTGGTGACATTGATTATGATGTCATTCTCTTTGAGATGCTCTCTTAAATAATCGCGAAACTCCCGGATTCCTCTCGTAAGGTATTGCTTATCTATAATCGTTTCTTTAAATAAAAAACCGGGTTGGATAATCCAAGAAAAAAACACAAAGACAGCAAGATATAAACTTCCATCTTTAAGTAAAGAGGAGGAAATCTTTTTGGTCAATAAATTAAAAAGATGGATAAAACCACAGGCAACGGCAGTCAAATAAAAAGGCAGCACAAATGCCATATACCGTCCAACAGCTATTTTTAAAAAAAAGACAAATAGAATAGTAGGAGTGGAAAATAAAATAATAAAACACCCAAAGATCTCCTTGTTTCTATGATAGAGAACCCATAACCCTAAAACAAAAAAACAAAAATAAGACCAATGCGCAAAGGGAGTTCCCTGAGCTCTACCCCCATCAAAATATAAAAAGTTAATTTGTAAATATACTTGATCAAATAACCTTAAGAAGGTTGATAGAATCGAGGGTACATGCGTAAAGGTAATATCGTTACTAATCCCTCCATAATCCTTATTTAAAAATATGACATTAAATACTTGCTCTATCAGATTGATTCCCCTGAAGCCATACATAAGAAGAATCGCACCGATTGAAAGCAAAAACGCTACTACAAAGTGTTTTACTTTTTTTTTAACTTCCTCAGTAAGAAAACCTGCTTCCGATGTTTGTAACCATAAAATGAAAACGGCAATTAACAACACTTCGGGAATAAAAAGTCCCGCAAGAAGAACATTGGTAACGTTTAAAAAATTCCATATGCCAAAGCAAATCCAATTGAATAACTTATCTTCATGTAATCCTTTATATAGAAAAGAAAATGTCATGAAGGAACCAAACATATAAAAATCTCCATAATAAGGAGATACGGTTGTAAATATAGAATAATGAGACATTCCAAATAAAAATAGTCCGATAACAGCTTCATGACGTCCAATTTTTTGTGAAATAAACCTATATACAAAAAACATAGTTAAAAATGAAACGGCAACCGGAAAGGCTCTAAAAGTAAATACATTAATCCCGAAGTAGTGAAACAATAAGTTGGAAAAGGCATTTCGATAGATCTGGATTAGTCTATGGTAGTCTGAGAAAAATATATCGATAAAGCCATATTTTAAAATGCCGTTTAAATCCCAGTCTAAATGGAATTGATAAATGGGGGCATGTAAAGCTTTAAACCGTAAATAAACGACTAAACCAATAAAAATAAACAAATAAATAAAATTTAGAGCATTTCTTTTTTCCAACGTCATCAACCTTTTAAAATGTTCGATCATTTTAGTTCTAAAATATTAAATTTATTTTCCGCTATTATTTCCAATCGCTATTTTTACGCTCAAACGGCATCAAAACTTTCCCGTCAGGATTCCGGAAAAGGGTTTGAAATATTCGCAACGTGTCCATCAAATCCCTTTTTGCTGTACTTTTGAATCCTCATTTCCGACGCGTCAATTCCTACGACTTCATGACTTAAAGTTTTATATACTCAGAGTTAACCTCTGTGGCGCAGCCGATATCCAAAGCTTTACTCGAAGACTCTAACAAAAAAAACGAGAGCCTCTCTCTTATAAGGTCTAAATATCTCCTTGTTTTCAGAATAAAACTTATTGTGAAAATCGGTTTGCAACGTCACAATTAAGAATCCTTTCTGAGGTGATATTTCAAAATCGAAAGGTCTTTTAGGTTCCTAAATATTTTTTGAAAATAAGTATTTCTTTTACCTCTAATTTCATAAGCTTCAACAGGATCTTCCACAATCTCAATCCCTGCATATTGAGCTCTTAAAACCATTTCAGTGTCAAATACGCCTCTGCCCATTTTGCACTGGTGAACAAAATCGATGATGTTTGATTTAAAAAAGGTTTTAAGACCATGAGTGTCGGTCCCTTTAAAATTGAAAAATAACCTTAACGTAAGGTTCAAACCAAAGGTTAATATTTGCCTTTGAATAGGGCGGCGATCCCACCCTCTACGATTCCTGGAACCAATGACAAAAATGGTTCCCTCAGATAATCGTTTCAATGATTGTTCAAAAAAATCAGGATCAAAAAAATCGATTTGGCAAATATGAATGATATCTCCCGAGGAGCAAAGAATACCTTCCCTCATCGCCTTTCCATAATCTGGGGTATTAAAAATTATGGGTTTTACTTTTTCTGAAGTTTCACTGTATTTCAATAATAACGATTGTGTTTGGTCTTTACTGCCGTTTTCAACCACTAAGATTTCGTAATTGGATATTATGCGGCTAACGTTTTCGACAATAAAATCCAGCTGAGGCGCAAGAACCTCTTCTTCATTGTAGGCGGGAATTACAATTGAAACTTTAGGAATTGTTTCCATGTCTACTTAAAAACCAATCGATCGTTTTTTCAATGCCATCTTCAAATTGGATTTTAGGTTGGTAAGAAAGCAGGTCTTTTACTTTTGAAATATCAGCGTAGTTGAATTTAACTTCGCCTTTATTAAACCCTAGATATTTACGTTTAACATTTTTCCCCAACTTTGTTTCGAGAAGATCGATCAAATCATTAAGCGGGGTCTCCACTCCAGAGGCTACTTGAAATACATTGAATTTATAATCGCTTTCGAATATTTCAATAAAAAGCTCGCATAAATTCTCAACATAAAGATAATCCCGCGTTTGACTCCCATCTCCATAAATCTCTATCTCTTCGCCATTCAATATTTTTTTAATGAATTTTGCCACTACCGATGTTTTGTGCCATGAGTACGGACCATAAACGTTGGAAAACCTTAACGCTGTGCAAGACATATCGCTGATTTCGGAAAAAACTCTACAATAAGATTCGCCGACTAATTTAGAGGCTCCGTAAGGAGAAATCGGGGTTTGAAGCATTTTCTCATGGATAGGGGGGATTTGACCGCCAAGGACCGCTCCAGTAGAAGCAAATACAAAATGCTTTACGCCTTTTTTCGCGCAGGCTTCTAATAAATAAAAAGTCGTAACTGCATTTTCTTCAAAATTGAAACTTGGATTTGTAACCGATTCAAGAACGTACGTGTGTGCCGCTAAATGAATTACAAAATCTTTTTCTTCAAGAATATCCTGCAAAAACGCTCTATCTTTTAAATCCCCTTGGTGAACGCTTATATTTTCGTGATTCTTTAAACGCTCAATATTGTCTTTTATTAAAAAACTGTCCAGAATAAAAATTTTGTTTTTTTTTTCTGCGGCAAGCCGGAGCGCCAAATTAGCGCCAATAAAACCAGCGCCTCCGGTGATTAAAATAGTTGCCAAAGTTTTATCATCTCCAGTTAACTTTAGGGTATATGGTATCTGAATTAATTCGATCTTTATACTTGGAAATGATTTCTAAAATATGATCAATTAAAGATTCTGATAGTAAATTTGGCTCTAACCCTAATTTTAAAAATTTGTCATTCTTTGCGTTAAAATAGTGACTTTCTTTTTCAAATCGAGGATTCTTGATGTTTTGAACCTCTACATCGAACCCCATCTTTTTACCTTCTTTTTGAACTAATTCCGCCAGCTCCTTCACGCTAAATTGCTCCGTGAATTGATTGAAAACTCGATACCCACCTTGTGTTTCAGGATTCTCCAAAGCAATCCGAATACATTCCATCGTATCTTTAATATTTAGAAATCCTCGAGTCTGACCGCCTTCCCCATATACCGTTAAAGGAGTCCCACACACCGCTTCTACGCAAAACCGGTTGAGACAAGTCCCCCAAATACCATCATAATCAAAACGAGTGACTAAACGATCGTCAATTTTCATTTCATCCGTTTCCCATCCATAAACGACGCCTTGATTCAAATCGGTCGACTTTAAACCCCACACCTTACAACAAAACATGATGTTGTGGCTGTCGTGAACTTTGGATAAATGATAAAAAGACCCTGGATCTTTGGGAAAAGGCAAAGTATCCTTTCGGCCTTTACTTTCAATTTCAATAAAACCTTCCTCAATATCTATGTTCGGCGTTCCATATTCGCCCATCGTGCCAAGCTTTACTAAATGGCTGTCGGGTACAAAATCCTTCATGCAATACAATATATTCAACGTTCCTACAATATTGTTCGTCTGAGTGAATACGGCATGATCGCGATCTATCATCGAATAAGGAGCGCAACGTTGTTCGCCTAAATGAACGATCCCCTCCGGTTGAAACTCCTTAAAAATACGGGACATAAACGAATAATCACAGATATCGCCATAATCAAACGAAATCGACTTACCCGTTTTTTCTTTCCAAACTTGAATCCGCTCGTAAAGTGAAATTATCGGCGTTAAACTGTTAGTTCCTAACTCGTCGTCAAACGACCTTCTAACGAAATTATCAACAATCTTTACATCGTAACCCAAATTAGATAAATACATGGAAAGCGGCCAGCCAGTATAGCCGTCGCCTCCAAGGACAAGTACTTTCATATTACCTTTTTAAATGGAAAGTTTAATTTGAAATGAAAATGGATTAGATAAATAGAACTTCGATAGGAATTTATACTTAGAAAAAAACTGCGGTTTCTTCTTCCATAAACATTTATTCTTTTAAGATTCTTTTGACTAAAAATGAAAGAACGTACCTTCAATAAACTCCCTCACAAAAACTGTATGCGCTACATTTGAAAAAAAATAAATTTAGTTATTTATGGATATCAGATTGGTAAATATAATAAATTTTGCTTTGGTTGTATTTATGTAATGAGTTTATGCAGCAGTGAAAGGAATTTTATTTAACGAATTTTGACACCTGTCTTGTTATTAATTTCCCCAAAAAAACCTCTCATTTAGAAGAATGTATAGGGCTTAATATTTCCTTAACTTTAAATTTTTGCCACCACCTTAACAGCGTTATCAAAGTGCGAAATTAGTTGTGACTGGTGTGCCTACTGACCATTGATGTGTATAACATAAAAACGTTATTTTTTAAATACCTTAACGGCAAAAAGGTGGTATGTCTTAACCGATATTGGAACGCTAGAAGACAATTAAACTTCAGAAAAAGGTGAATCAGTAGAATTAAAAATTGTGTTTTCTAAAAATGAATTATAGAACCAACATCCAAATTATCTCTAAGTCCCGCAGAACGTCCGGTAGGGTTTGCCCATAACCGGAGCTGGTTCGGCATAGGCTTCGTTTCCCGATACTTCGTCGAAGGGGTGGCTCAAAACGGCCAGCAATTTTGAAAAAGGCATCATGTCTTTCTGATCGACTGCCGCGGCCAGGGCTTCTTCGACCTTATGGTTTCGGGGGATATAGATAGGATTGACCCGATCCATCGCCTGCGCTCCAGTCTCCGTTGGAATTCCATCCTGCTCTAGGCGCTTCCGCCAGCGTTGTTCCCAGACGTCAAAGGCTTCCGGTTCTTTGAACAGGTTTCGTACCGCGTTGCCGTCGCCGCGTAAGGTTTGGGAGAGACGACGGAAGACAAGAGTGAAATCGGCATGTTCCTCTTCCATCAACATTAACAAGTCGTTGATCAGTTTCTTATCGAGAGGATCTTCTGTCGACAAACCAATCTTGGATCGCATTCCTGCCAGCCAGTAAGTCTCATATAACGGTTGAATACGATGGATTTTTTCGGTCAATAATTCGATGGCCCGGTCTTTGTCGGGATCAACAAACCGGATCAGTGTTTCCGCCAATCGGGTCAGGTTCCAGGGCAGGATTTCAGGTTGGTTAGCAAATGCGTAGCGGCCTTGGCGGTCGATTGCGCTGAACACTGTGCCCCGCGCATAGTGGTCCATAAAGGCGCAGGGTCCGTAATCTATTGTTTCGCCTGATATTGTCATGTTGTCGGTGTTCATCACCCCGTGGATGAAACCGATATTCATCCAGCGCGCCACTAGGGCGGTCTGGGTATCGGCGACAGCCTCGAAGAATGCTAGATAAGGGTTTTCTGCATCGGCTATGTCGGGATAGTGGCGCGCAATGGCATAATCAGCGAGCGCTCGGACTTTATCTTCGTCGCCTCGTGTGGCTCCAAACTGAAAAGTCCCGACGCGGATATGGCTAGCCGCAACCCGAGTGAGAATAGCGCCGGGAAGCGGTCTTTCACGATAGACATCATCTCCAGTGGTAACGGCCGCAAGGGCGCGTGTTGTCGGGATGCCAAGCGCATGCATGCTTTCTCCGATCAGGTATTCGCGTAATACCGGGCCAAGAGCCGCCTTGCCATCTCCGCCGCGAGAGAACGGAGTGCGGCCCGATCCTTTCAACTGGATATCGCGGCGTCGTTGTTGGATATCGATCACCTCACCGAGGAGAAGCGCACGTCCATCTCCCAGTTGAGGTGCGAACCCGCCAAACTGGTGCCCAGCATAAGCCTGGGCTATTGGCTCGGAACCTTCAGGTGTTACATTCCCAGAGAAAATAGCCAAACCGGCTTCCGAATCGAGCGCGATCGGGTCAAGGCCGAGTTCTTCGGCCAGCCCTTGGTTAAACTGGAGAAGTTTAGGAGCGACCGATGGTTCTGCCTTGCAGGTCGCGAAAAAGCCTTCCAGGTTTCGGGCGAAGCTGTTATCGAAGTTGAAGTACGGTCGGCTAGGGTCGTGCGCATTCATCTTCTCAGTTGACTTTACCATCTGTGTGCCTTTAACTTTGCGTTGCCAGACATAAGACCCTCCTTTAACCAATGGATATTGAAAAAAAACAATTACTTTTTCTAAACAGATAATGTCCCAGTAGCCAAATAACCTATCTATTAATCCTAAGCGACAAAAAGGTGATCCTACCATAGAATAGTTTACTTTGCGTCCACAGTTCTTGGATATTAAGCTTTGAGAAATAATTGGATAGTCGTGTCTAACTTGCTAAAGGTAGAGCCGTTACAAAAGCTATAAGGTAATGGTTAGTGAGTGGATAAATTTTGTTTTTTCGCTTTTATGCTGTAAATCTCACGCTTGGGCCATGGTTCGATTCCTCTGGAGGAAATCCGAGGTTTACTTCTAGTTTTCGATGGGGAGAAAATTGATAGCTAAGTAAAAGTTAGTTCTTTTCTCTTTTTGACTTCAAGGTGGACGAAGACTTATAATTAAGGGGAACTCTAAAAATTGTTTTTGGCCTCGAACAGCCCTTATGAAATAAGGGCATGCGAGTTACCGCAAGTAAAATATCGAGTTATTAGAGATTCCCTTAAACTTATCAAAAATAGGAAAAAAAGTTAGAAGAGCTTATGGGTTTTCAAAACAAATCTGACTTCGATGGATCAGACCGTAGACTCGTTAGGTTTTTTACTTGTTTGAGTTTAATGCCAGTGTCTTATTTTTTGGGAGTATTGGCCACTCCAGAGGTATTAACCTCACCTGGAAAAGGCGAGTCATCGCTTGTCTACTTTTATTATGGTTACTTATTTATTTTGCCCATAATTCTTTGGATATCTGGACTTTTATATGCATTTTCACCGAAGAGATACCAAAAATACGCACGGTGGGGTTTGATAATTGGGTCCTTAGCTATAGTTGCTCCGTTTTTATATTCTATGTTTGCGCCTCTTTTTCTTGAAGATTTGAAAAACATAGCTTAATCCCTTAAGCGAGGTTTTCCACTTTTAAAAAGAAATTTATTGCGCTTACGGCTAATGATTGATTTTCACCTAGCAAGTAAAGACAAGATGAGTTTTGAAATTTCTAATTAGGTAGTTGCAGAGATGGAACTACGAAAAAAAAACACCAGAATTTGGCGTTAATGGATAACCCGCCTTAAAGGTTAGGACTAGATGTGAGTAGAAGTTTGCCTTCAATCTGAATATTTTCCGGTATGGAGCCTATAAAGGCGACTTTACTGAGTTTGTCTCCTTTAATATCCGCCTCTATTGAATTTATGAAAGTGGTATTTCGTATAACTCCTTCCCCTCCTTTTTCCCAACGCCATTTTTTACGGTAGGTATTGTAGGCGATTTTATTTTCTGAAAATAAATTGTTAGTGAGTTTAACTTTTGAACGATCTTTAACCGCAATACCTACATTGCATCGAAGAAATTTTGAGCCCATAACGGCGACGTTTGTACCTTCACCCGCGCTAATACATTTATCGCCGCTTTTTTTAAATTGACTATTGGATACACTTATTTGTCCCATGCTAAGGTCGAGTCCGTCATTTCCGGAGTTTCTAAAGATGCTGTTAGAAATTTTTCCATCGACGAGATCCCAGTCCATTGCGTCGCTATAAGAGTTTTCAAAAACGGAATTTTTGATCTTTACCTTAGATCGCATAAAATGAACCGCATCGTCGCCAATAAAATTAGGTCCGAATCTGCTATTTGCTACTTCGATATCGGGATTATCGTGAACGGAAAACATACCCGTAAACTCAAGGTTATTACGGCGATGAATGGAACCGCCTTCCATATCTAGATACCTGATGCGGCTTCCCTTAGTTTCTTTTCCAAGCAAAGCTAATACGCCAAAAGGTTTTTCTGGTTCTAAAGGTCGAATGGAAACGGGCGCTTCTAATGTACCCTTTATTTCTAGTGGACCGCGTATGATAAGAGACGCCTTTGGGCCAAGTTTTAATTTTGTTCCAGGATTGATAATTACTGACTGTCCTACGCGGAATTCTTGGGTATTTTCAATAATTTTAATACCTGGACCTATCATAATAGGAGTTGGATTTGGTTTTGGTTTTAAAATTTCAAGCATGTTCAGTCCAGCGGTAGCAACGAAAAACTTTACATGTTCTGGAGCGGGTGAAAATTCGAGAGTTTTTTGAGTCAAAGAATGAATGAAATTGTATTCTTCTGGTTTTCCAGGAAGAGTGTAAAATGCATAAAATTCGGGTATTTTATAATGCGATTTTAAGTATTCAGATTTGACGAGGTTGTTAGCAATTTTCAATTTTACGGATGTATAAGAACGTATATCACCCTTAAGAGAAAATGAGGTTCCATCTTTTCTTTCGGCAAACACTCCGCTAAAGCTTTCTAGAAAAATTTCGAATTCATTTTCACTTTGGCTCGTAATTGACAAACGCGAATTATTTAATTGGTCTTTGATCCATTGGTTCCGTTCTTTTATGAAGCCGACAATACGCTCAATATCCTGATCGAGTTCTGTAGTTGCAACCAAACTCCTTTTTTGTCCGCCTGTTTTGCTTACGTTTATATCCGCCATAGCTGAAGGTCGCACGGCCTTCCATTTGTCTCTAATTAGAGTTTCCAATTTCTGGACAGATCCGAAAGTATTTATTAATTCCATTAATTTTTCGACGTATAGGTCCACGTTATCGGGGTTTTGGAGCCAGATTTGAATAAAGGCTCCATCTTGTTTAGTAATTGATCGATGTAATTGACCTTCGCTTAGAGGAAAATCGTAACCAGTTATATCTTCAAGCATGGGAATAATTTTGCCGTTTACTGGATCGAGCCAAAAAGAGTTGTTATGCATGCTATCCACATGGGTTTCTCCTGCATGACATAGTAATGCCAAATATTTGGCAAAAGTCTCTTTGTCAATAAATTCGTTAAAAATCAAATTTCTGTGCATCAGATCTTCTCTTCCATTTTTTCCTTTCCAATTATAATTAATTTTGGAAATTGTCAGGATTTGGTTTAAAAAATTTTGACCTTTCTCTTTGTCTTCTCCAACAACTCCCCAAGCGACATTTAGGGTCCAGTGTCTCCAAACACGTTGAAACTCTCTCTTATCTAAATGTTCTAAATTGAAAAAGTATCCAGGAAGATAACCAGAGTTGATAAAAAGAGATTCATCCAACCGCCACATGCGATTATAAATTCCCATGTACTTGTTATTCACAAACAAGCGAACAAAGTGATCGCCTATGTTCAGCATTTTCCATTTGTGGCTAAGCTCGGTAGTAATCCAATTTCGAAATCCAGCTCCATCTTCTGGAGCGACTAACAAATGATTCCGAAATCCGTTAAGTGTTTTTTTACGTTTAAATTTTATTCTAAACGATGGTTTCCAAACCATATGGTGGTACGGCATGACTCCCCGTAAGTTGATTGAAACAGGTAGAGGCGATTTCCCAGGAATATCGTAAAGACCGCTGATTCGTTGTTTTTTTTCAAAAAAACCTTGACCGTATTTAAAGATTTGGGAATTTAAAGTATCAAATCCATTTTTTTGGATAGATAATCGGATGGATGGAATGTTGGCTTTATTGGGATATTCTTGGGAAAAAATTACGTTTTTAATTGCGGCTGTATTATCGTTGATTAGATCGGCAAAAAGAGCTTCTCCAAAGAATGATGGATTTGGAATCCATTTCTTTACATGCATATCCATGGTTGGGTCGTATACGCGGTGCAGGATCCAATCTGTATACCAAGATAAACACATAATGGGAAAAATAACTGCAGCAATACAAAAAAAAACGACAGGCAATATCTTGCTTAGAGAAATTCTTTTTTTTCGGTCGTTTGCTCCGAACTTTATCAAAATCTTTTGATTAAAGTTCATAAAAATTTGATAACCAAAGAAAAAGCGCTTATATAGTTTTTTAGAATATTCAAGATACAAAACTTTTATTTTTTTAAAGCGAGTGGTGAGATGCCTGGGTTTTGAGGAGTTATAATCATTTTATTATCTTTATCTAAAACGGCATAAAGTTTATATTTTTCCAGCATTTTGTTAATGGCATTTTTTAAAATTTTCAAATTTTCAGTTTCTTCTTTGAGTGGATTTTTTATTATTGAATAGGCATTGATAGCTTTATAAGTGTAAGTAAGCGCCGTTTTTTTATCTTTCATTAAGTCTCCGGCAAAGCCTATTTTACCAAAAGCTTCGGCTCTTCTTACTAACATCTCATACCCCCGACCATCTATCGCGTTAGTATAAATAACTTTATTTAGTTTATCGGTGTAAATTTTTATTGCGCTTTTTAAATGAGAAATACTTTCATTAAACATTCTTTTCCTCAAAAAAATATCACCTAGGTAAAAGTGTGGTTTTGCAAAATCCGAGTTAAGCTTTATGGTTTCTTGAAAATAAAATATGGCCTTATCATATTGTTTAGTATTCTGGTAGTTAAGACCAATGTGGAGTTTAAATAAAGCGGAATTTTGAGGATCGGTTTTAGCGGCATGATTTAGAAGTCCGATAGAATACTCCATCCAGTCATAGCGATCTGATAGCTCAATGCTAGCTTTTATCACTTTATTGGCGTTCACTTTAGCCTTTCTATTATTGTCATCGTGGGGCGGAGAAGAATTACAGCTCAGAATTAGGCTAAGAATTAAAAGTTTCCCCAAAATAGTTTTTTTATATCTGATAGTCGTCAATTGATGTAAAAAATGAAAAATCATTTGATTTAATGACAGGAAAATTTAAAAATCAAAGTTGGATATAATTTGTAAGTTTATATATTGCTGTATATATTTGTCATCTATCGGAGATTGACGTTATTTGTAGTTTGCCTTCTACTTTAATATTTTCTGGAATAGACCTTATAAAAGATACTTTACTAAGTTTATCGCCTTTAATATCTGTATTTGTGGAATTAAGGAAATGAGTGTCCTGTATAACGCCTTCTCCCCCTTTTTTCCAACGCCATTTTTTTCGATAAGTATTGTAGGCTATATTGTTTCCTGAAAACAGACTATTCGTGAGCTCAACTTGAGACCGGTCTTTGACTGCAATACCCACATTACACTGAAGAAACTTTGAATTGGTAATTTTAGTTTGCGTACCTTCACCCGCGCTGATACATTTGTCGCCGCTTTTCTCAAACCGGCTATTGGATACACTTATTTGGCCCATGCTGAGGTCGAGCCCGTCATTTCCGGAGTTTCTAAAGACGCTTTCAGAAATCTTTCCATTGACCAAGTCCCAGTCCATAGCGTCGCTAAAGGCATTTTCAAACACGGAGTTTTTGATTTCAACCTTAGAACGCATAAAGTGAACCGCATCGTCTCCAATAAAGTTTCTCCCGAACCGGCTGTTTGTGATCGAAATATCGGGACAATCGTGAACGGAAAACATTCCGGTGAACTTTAGATTATAACGGCGATGGACGGAACCGCCCTGAATATCAAGGTGGTGGATACGGCTTCCATGAGTTTTTTTACCAAAAAGGGCGAATACCCCAAATGGCTTTTTAGGGTCGATGGGTCTTATCGTAACGGGAGCCTCGGAAATTCCATTGATTTTTAAAGGACCTCGGATAATCAAAGAGACTTTTGAGTCGAGTAAGAGTTGGGTCCCAGGATGAATTGTCACTGGCTGGTTAACGGCGTATTCTTGGGTTTGATTGATAACAACCGTTCCCGGTCCTAGCGTCACTGGCTTAATATTTGTGTTCGGAAACTCATTTTGATTAATTCCTTCGATAGCGCGAATAATATCTAAATTTTCCGGTAAAGGAGAAAAAGATAAATTTTTTCCAGTTAGTCTATGCGTGAAATGGTAATTGTCTGGTTTTCCTTGAAGCTGGTAAAAGGCGTAGGCGGGAGGAAAGGGGAATGTCTTTATTTTTGTTTGATATGGCAAACCGCGGAGTCCTCCTGGTTTGCCTATACTCATAGGTACCGAGGGCAACAAAGTTTGTGTTTCCAGGTTTTTGTAATCGGTATTTAGGTTTGAATGTTTGCTGAACCTGGCGCCTGAAAAACCTTGGACGAAAATTTTAAATGAATTTTTTTGAGTATTGATAATCGAAATAGAATCTTTAGTTAGTTGATTCAAAAGCCATTGGTTTCTATCTCGGATAAATTTGATTAAACGCTCTATGTTTGCGTCCAGTTTATTCACTGGTAGCAACGCTCTTCCTTCATAATGATATTCGCTAATGTTTAAGTCCGAAACGGCAGCCGACCGTACTTGCTCCCATTTTTTACGAATTAAAGATTCCAGGTTTTGGGAAGAACCTAAAGTATTCAATAGCTCATATAGCCGATTAATATATAAAGCGAAGTTTTTCGGATCCTTTTGCCAAGCTACTACGAACGGCGCTGATTTCTTAATTATGGGGCGATGGATCTGTTCTTCATATAGCTTAGGAAAATCATAACCGGTAATATCTTCTGGTATGGGTTTAAGTTTTCCATTTACAGGATCAAGGTAAAATGCAAAGTTGTGGCGATCGTCTACATGGGTTTCTCCAGCATGGGTCAGGATGGCAAGAAATTTTGCGAAAGTATCCTGATCCAGCATTTCATTTAAATCTAAATAAGGGGAGGGCGAAGGTCGCGATTGGCAAGGCCATGGTTGAGCTTCTGGATATGTGGGAGTATAAGGAAACACTTTTCCCTTGTTAATCCAAAGCTCAATAACAAACTTTGGAGTTCCCGGGCAAAACACTAAGGGAATATCAAAGCGATTGGTTCCACCTCGAAGCATTTTTCTTCCAAGTATTTTTTCTGCAGACGCTATGGCAGGACCCATTAAATTATTAGTGATTTTACGAGAGGCTTTTACCCCTACCCAACTGTTAATGTCCAGCCAGTTTTCAATTGCTGCATCAAGTTCTAACCTGAAAAGATATCCTGGTAGTAGCCCATTATTTACTAATAAAGTTTCATTTAGACGGCGGACATGATTATAAAGTCCCATGTATTTTTTATTAATGAACAATCTAGAAAAACCTTCGTCATAATTTGGCATTTCCCACTGCCGACCTAACTCGGATGTTAACCAACCTCTGAATCCGATTCCATCCTCAGGAGCAATCAAAACCATATTTCGATAGTCTTTAGGGAAAGCGGTTTTTTTAAATTTAATACGCAAAGAAGGTTTCCAAATCATATGATGATGGCTCATCACTCCTCTCATTCCAAACGAAATGGGATAGAGTTTGCCGTCTTCGGTAATATAATTTCCTTTTGTTCGAGTTTTCTTTTTTAAATAACCTAAATTGTATAAATGTATTTCATTGTCAAGCTTCTCAAGTGCGTTATTAGGAATTAGTAACCGGACTGACGGAAGAAGATGAGCCTGAGCGGGCTCTTCCGCTAAAAGAACGTTAACAATCGAAGCGAGATTATCAGAATATACGTTTGGTAATTTGTCCAGAATAAATTCCAAAAAATTATTAGGGTACCAAGTTTTTATAATTCTACTTTTATCTGGGGTGAATTCACGCAGTAAAGCCCAGGGCGTATAAAGGCTGAGGCAGCATACGATAAAAATGATTAAGCACAAATGAACACCCAAAACCAGACTTAAAACTTTTGCTCGGTTTTGTTTTATACGTTCGCAACTTCCAGGGCGAACCAAAGATAGTTTAGACAGTGACTGAATCATATAACTTCAATGGCTTTATTATGAACCCAATAGTTTGTGTATTGGTTGTACATTTCCTTATCAGAAAGGATTTAACGAACTCGTCCATAGCGATAGGTATAATATATTTTTTAAATAGAAAAAAGTTAGGGTCTAATTTTGTAGTAAAAATTCAAGGAAGCTAATCTTATGTTCTCGCACGCTCTGAAAGTGTAAAATTCGATTTGTCAGCTTATGTCGGGAGGCAAAGTTTTATTTATGTCAAAAATGATTCATACTTAAGAATGCTTTATTGGATTTTAACTTTTATTATTTAAAATAAAAAGGCTTTTATATTTTAAAAAAAGCCAAGAAAAGCTTAAATATTGCGGGCTATTAAATGCCTCCTAGATTCTGTTTGCTGATTTATTTTAAAAGAGTGATAGGTGGACCAACTTTAATATAGCGGTTGCAGAATCTCCATTGCCTATGCAAAAATAAGTCGTTTTTTCACAAAACCAAACGACCGAAAAAACTTTTTTAGGTATGGAAGTATTTCTTAGATAAAACCCGCTTTGCTCCAAATTCAAATTAAGCCCAACAAATTAAAGACAAAAAATTGAACAATAAGTAATCCTTCATTAGTTTGAAGCGGTTATTTCCTATGAGAGTCATGAATTTTCCTAAAGTTGCAAGAGTTGATTAAGAATATAAATATTAAACAATGGTGGCTTTTGGCCATTGGGGTTCGGCTTTTGGTCATGCCGTTTTCTCTTCACGGAGACTTAATTCATATTGTTCATTGGCCGCATTTGATTGTGCATGGGGACTGGGATGCCTTCGGAGCCGCCGACCGAGCTGGGGTTAATTACTATGGTCCAGTATTGTTGCTATTATTGGCAGGTTATGAAAAATTGATTTGTTCTGTATTTCCCGGAGTTGAAACCTTCCTTCATGCTCTTCTAGATTATGACTTTACTGATTATGCCAATTTAAGCCCTATTTTTTTCCCTTTATTTTTATTAAAAGCGCCCAATCTTATTTTCGATAGCTTGCTGATTTGGATTTGTTTGAAAATGATTTCAGGAGATGAAGAGAAAAAGGCATTTGTTATTCATTGGGGATTCAACCCTGTAATTATTTATTCTTTTTTTATTGTAGGGCAGTGCGATTTGATCGCTTTGTTCTTCGTAGCGCTTTCTTGGTATCTCTTATCCAAAAAGAGCGAAGGTAACTGGGCTATGGTCTCGTTGGCAGCGGGATGCATGATAAAAGTTTTTCCGATATTGTTTATGCCAGTTATCGCATTGATCGCCAGCCGGTCTATTAAGGATTTTATTCGTTTATCGCTTTATGGCCTTGTTCCGTTAATCTTTTTTTATGGAGTTTTTTATTTAATTTCTGGGAATTCGCTTTTTGCCGTATTGCATATTGTTAGTAATTATAAATCTTCTGGCGGACCTACTGAGATTGAATGGTCGAAAATCTTTTTCTTAGGAAGTCAGATGATCGTTTTTTTTGGGGTATGTTGGCGCTCGGTTTTTTGGCGAAAAGAGGAAGATATAGGAGAAACGTTATTACTATATATATTGGCTATTTTCTGTGTTTTTGAATTCGGATTATTTTATTATTCCACTCATTATGTTTCATGGTTCGTTCCCTTCGTGATTTTATTTATAATCAGGCGACCTCAGTGGAGTTTCCCATTTTATTTTTTAATGGGCTTAGTCTTTGTGATGTGTTTGCGGTCTCGGGAGGTATCTTTTGGAATTTTTGCCCCCATAAATAGTAACTTATTTTATAGTATTCCTTCACCTCAGGATGTATTTGGGTTCTTTTTCGATCTCAACACATTTTATAGCGTCATTAATTTTGGAATAAAGGGTTTATTTGGTTTTTTTCTTCTCTTGACGTTGAAAGAATTGTTCATGGAGCCCCTTATTAAACTAAAGAGGTCGAATTAATGATGTGGACTCCTAAAGCGTATCTCAGCGTCTTAATAATACTATGTTCCTTGATAGGTTATCCTGGGTTTGGCGAGAGTAAAACCAACTCTATGAATTGGGATCGCGTGTTTTTTTTTAAAGACGTTTTTAATTTAATTGGAGTGATAGAACCATCGCCCAAATTTGGGGAAATCCAGTCAATTAGCCAACCTTTTAGTTCTAGTTGTAAAAACTTTAACAGAATTATTATCCCCTTTTTCGTTCAAGGCGAAAATCAGGAAGGGAAATTGGAGTTTCAATTAAACCGGGTTAAGGAAGGGGCGATAACGGAAGTTTTTTCCACCGAGATTGATTTTGCAACTCTGCCGCCACCTTCTAAAATAGGTACAATGGGATCAATTGGGATCTTGCATTCCATTTGGATTCCAGCGCTAGAAGATTCTTTAAACGGTTCTTTTATCTGGGGATTGAAAAACTCCTCAAGCGATCCTGTTTTGAATGCTGGAATTTATACCGTTCAAAAAGAGCTTGCGCAAACGCAGTTTATATCTTTTGACGACAAAGTTCGGAAGGGCTTATATTCTGCGTTTTATACTTATTGTAAGTATGAATTTCATGGGGATGAAATCTTGGATGAAATAACGAATAAAATCGCGCGAGAAAAAATTTTTACGATCGTTTATATTTTAATTTTAGCGAGTTTAATCGTTGGGGTTTTCAAGCTGCGAACGCCTGAAGAATTATGATACTTGCGGCAACCCCTCAATAGGATGTATCAAGCGCGCTTTAATGTTGCCGCTGACCTTGCATTGGCAAGCTAATCTGCGTCCGTCATCCAATCCTAAATTTTGAAGCGTTCCCGATTCTTGCTCTGTTGGAGCCGATAAGTTTTCCGCTCCTTTTTCGACGGTGAAGGCGCATTGAGCGCAGGTACCTCCACCATAGCAGCCGGTAGAGATAAGGATGTTGTCTTCCCGCGCCAAGGTCAGTAGGTTGGTGTCCGTTGTCGAAATCCACAAAGTTTTTTTAATGTTTTCAAATTCTACGACAGCATCTGGAAGAGGATTTTTACCATTGCCGCTTAGGATATCCACCAATCGTTTGATTTTTTCTCTATTATTAGTCCAACCTTGCTCGGACCGGTATTGTTGATCTATCTGATCCTGTTGAATTCTGGAAAGAGCTTCCTTAATTTGTAAAATTTGTTTAAATACGACACCAAGTAAAATAATGGCGAGTAATGCAAGAATGAAAGTAAAAGTTGTCACGGAAACTTCGCTTTGTTTAAGGGATATTAATTATTAGGATAAATTAATTTTTGGAAAATGCTCCAGGAGGTAGCTGTAAATCCTGATTAGAATCGTTGGCTTTATCCGTCCCTTGATAAGCGATGAATCGTTGCGTTAGGCTTTTGGCGAGTAGGGTAGGATTGAAAAAGTATTTAATACTTTTAAAGCCCGCCATTAAACGAATCACGTCATCCATATTCTCGATTGTTTTGAGGTTTCTCCAAATAACAAAAGGATCCAAGAAAAATCGTGAAAAAGAGGAGTCGTAATATTCGACCATTTTTTTATGGCCGATCAAGGGATTTATATAAATGGGGTTTTCAAAATTGAAGGTGGAATAATCTGTCCAGTTTTCTAGACCAGTTTCGCGTAAACCGCCATATTCCCTTGCTAGGTCGTATAACTCACCTCCAGGCATCGGGACGGGTAAAAAGAAAATGGCGCTTTCGGTTTTTAATTCCTTAGCGAAACGTAAGGTGTTTTCCACATGGGCAACAGTTTCGCCGGGAATTCCTAGCATGAAAGAGCAGTTGACTTGGATGCCGGCATCCTGAAAATAAGTAATGCCTTTTTTAACTTGGTCAACCCGCATACCCTTTCTTAAAAGGTCCAGGCTCTGCTGATTTCCCGATTCAACACCAACGCCAACTTTCCAACAACCCGATTTTTTCATTTTGCGAGCTAATTCGGGCGTTATGAGATCGGTCCGAGTCCAAGTGAACCAATCGACGTTCAATTCATTGTCGTTTATAACCTCGTCGCAAAATTGGTTGACCCATTTTTGATTAGTGGCAAAAGTGCCGTCCATGAAGTACATTCCCTTCATGTTGTAATACTTTTGCAAATATTTTAGCTCGTCCGTTACCATATCAAGAGGACGATATCTGCCTAGAGTTCCGAAAACGTCGCCAGCATTGCAGAAATTACATTTGTATGGGCATCCTCTTGAGACGAAAGTCGAATAAGTTGGCAAATTCTTATAATTGGCAGCGGGAGGAACATAACTTTCCATTGGGACTAAATGATAAGAAGGCATCAAGTAATCTTTTAGTTTTGATTCTGGAATTTGCTCTCTGTCCTCAAGCTTAATAATTTTATCGTCCTTCTTAATACAGAGTCCATTAATATGGCTAAAATCGCTTCCGTTTTTTAAAATAACCTCCTTACAAAACTCCAGCATAGTGACTTCCCCTTCGCCAAAGCATACTGCATCTGCGAGAGAGCATTCTTCTAAGGTTTTTTCGGGGAAAATGGCGCAATGGATTCCACCCAGAATCACTTTAATTTCAGGATCAAATTCCTTAATAGTTTTTACAGATTCAAAAACATCATAAGCGGTAGCGGTATAGGTGGTCAGTCCCACAACGGCGGGTCGTACTCTTTTTAGAAAATCCACCATATCGTCGTGAGAAAGTTTAAATGCAGAAGCGTCCATTAAATGGGTTTCGAAGCCGTTCTTATCCAAAGTATTGGCGATCGTCATGATTTGAATTGGCATATAAAATCCGGCGAAATCGGTAAATTTCCCCCAGAGTTTTTTCGGGTTGGCTGGCGGGGTCATTAAAACTACGGCCTGCCTTTTTCGAGTTGCCATTCTTTGATTAGTTTCAGGATCTTTCGTTAATGCTTGCCATGCTTGGAACCCAAATCGAACCACTGAAAATTGAGTATTTGGGAACTTATCAGAAAGGATAAAATAGGCTTGTTCGCTCTCGCGGCCGCTTCGGCAATAAAGAGCGTATTCTTTTCCAGAATCGGGTTGAAAATTGTCCAAGTCTTCTAAAGGGAGAGAAACTGCGCCGGGCATATGGGCGTCGTCAAAATCTTCAGAGTTTCTTAGGTCGAGGGCTTCCACATTTGATTTTTCCAAATAGGCATCCACATCTCCGGGGTTGATCAATCGGTAGCCAACATAAGGATGTTGGTAAGAACTGCCTTTTTTTGAGAGAAGGTTGGTGAAACTCATATAAAACGGTTCCTCATTATTTTTGGAAGGTTAGGGCAATATTATTTTCAAAAAGGGTTGAAAATGGTTTTTGAAAAAACCATTTGAATCCCAATTATACGCAATAATTTATTCAATGACAAGCGAACGATTCTCCAAGAAAATGGTTTTCTGCCTAATTTTTTAAGGGTTTATCAATTTGCTTTAAAAAGATAAAAAACCATAGCATAACCAATAAAAAATTGATTTTCTTTTTTAGAGTCGCTTAATTATTTAAACGGCATCATTTTTTGTTTTCTTTAGGTTCTCTTTTAAAGAAAACGGTTGTGTATTGATTAAAAAGGGAGAAATGCGAAAACTTATGTTAGCGGGCAGGAATAATGCCTTCAAGTATGGCGTTTAGTTGAGGTATTTGGGAGTGGAAATATATAATTATTTAAAACATTCATAAGCATGTTGTTATTTTAATTTTAAACTTTACAAATAATGAGCAAATTTTGTTTCTCGATAAAGTGAAATTGAATGAAAATTCTTTAATAATTTTGAATAGAACAAGGGAATGATATGGAATTGAACGTTCGCCAGATTATGGAAGTTATGAAAGGCAAAAGGTATAGAGTTTTTTCTAATAGCAAGGGGCATGACCTGAATTTGGTTGGGATTCGAACTGAAGATAATAAGGCAAATTCGTTCAACGATTGGTTTACCGTATTTTATAAATTTAGCGGCGTTTGGAATTTTTTTCCTTTTCCTGCAACCACAGATCCTGGTTTGTTTTATAAAAGAAATCCTTTGGAGGTTAAAGGAACTGCGGTTATGAAGCCTGGTCAATATCGAGGCGCTTACATAGTAGGAAAGCATAAAGGTTATAAAGCGCTTCAGCAAAATGGAAAAGTTACCGTCTATCGAGACGCGGATTTAAACGACACCCTCGATACCGATGAAAATACTGAAACGGGCGTTTTTCAAATAAATATCCATCATGCCAATGCGCATCGCCCCAGCGTGCAGGTTGGTAAATGGAGCGCGGGATGTCAGGTTTTACAAGATCCCGATCATTTTGCCTTTCTCATGGTCCTTTGTGAACGCGCGAAGGAACTCTATGGAAATTCGTTTACTTATACGTTACTTGAAGAGTCAGATTTTGAGGAGTGATTTCTAAGAACCCATATTTCTCAATAGTTTCTAATATAATGGTAATACGGGTTAAAACATCAAAGTCGCTTGCGCGTATGTATATAGGGTATTGCCTTCGCGGGGCGATTTAGGAGCGGTGTTTTGAAAATTGCCATCCATTCGATAGGCAATTCCACTCTCTAGCTTTATGTTAGAGTGCGCTTTCCATTTCGCTCTCAGAAATAATTGATGGCCTAGAAAAGTTCCAGAATTTCCTGTGGAATCTCTCAATCTTGAGGCGCCCGACCAGGTACCGGTAGCCGAAGCCAGCCAGAATGCACGATAAGATAAATAGCTTATTAGTTTTTTGTTAGGACGAACTTGAAGCCGCATTCCCGGAGAACTCAAATTACTGCGTACAAAAGCTGTGTAAATACTAGTGGGTCCAAAGTCGGCAACGTTGGGACCGAACATTCTATCAAACCCTTCGTTTTTCCCATCGTTGGGATTTCCGTCGCCGCTGGCATAGTCGTATTCAAAATAAAGACGGGGCGACCAATTAGCGTCAAATGAATAACCGATTTCGACATGATCAAAGAAGGCTAAATGATCAAGGTCTGTAGTGTCGCTAGCAGAAGTACCTGCTCTGGAAGTTCCAAATTGAAAAACAGACTCTAATTCAAAATCAAATCGTCCTTTTTGCGCCGGACGGTAAAAACGAAACCCTGGGGTGAATAAATCACGGTTACGTGTAGCGAAGTTTGTGCCGTCTTTTTCATGCAAACCAAAGATATAAAATTCACCTTTGTTGCCTCCAGGCAATTGCGGACTGGAGTAGAAAATACCCCATAAAATTTGATCGGTGGTTTCTTTATCGAATTCGACTTGGTTTTTAAGAAGACTCGCCGTATCGCTTGGCTGGCGATTGACCGGCAAAGTAACTATAGTTCGAATTTGGTCGCCGTCTTTTGCCGTCCACTTCCAATCAACGCCAGTAAATGCCTGAATTACATTTCTAAATCTGTTACGAGCCACCAAACGGCGTTTTCCAAGATCGATTGTAAAACGTCCTCCTCGCAATTCGCTTTTACTACCTTGCGTAAACAGATTTTTGGTTTTCCAGTTCAGGTTAGCTTCGAGCAATTCGGCAGAATTGACGATAGAATTATTCATGCGAGAACCGTCGTCGGCAAGTTCGGCTCGCGAATCCTGAAATTCTGTTTTTATTTTTAAGTCTTGGTTGAAGCGCAATTCGGTTTGCACAAGAGTGCGCAATGAAAGTATTTGATCGCTCCCACCGCTATTAGCTCGAAACTGGTTGTTCAAAGTTTCATAGCGCGATCTATGTTCGCCTGTAATTGAAAACCAACCGGGTAACCCGGCTGTGGCATTCAAAGATAACGGTTTGTTACCGGCGGCAATGGCTTTTTCCCCTTGTATAATTGAGAAAAAATTTAAAATTAGAAAGAGGATGAAAGATAAAGATTTTGCAACCCGGAGCCATTCTAGAAAAATATTCATTTATTAAAAAGCTAATCGAACTCATGCGCCATGCGAATGGCTTTGATATGAGCAAAAACCTCTTGACCGGGTTGCAGGTTTAAAGTGTCTAAAGATTTTCGAGTAATGGTGGCTAATAAAGGACAACCGATGTCCAGCTTAACATGAGTCATGTAATCGTCCTTAGCGCTTGAACCCACTTCTAATACCTTTCCAGATAGAACATTGAGCACGCTTGTTTGATGTTGTATGAGGGAAACAGCTAGAGCCACGTCTCCCGCATTGATATGAACGCGAAGCCTGCTTCCAACGGCAACTTCTTGTTTCGGCACATAAAGCGTTTGTCCTTTAAATTCTAAAACGGTTAGTCGGTATTCTTCGTCTTGGCGAATCACCGTAGCGTCCAAAACGCCTCCCACCAGCGAATGTTCAATACGTTGTTGCAGGTCGAGATGGGAGAACGCTTCTTCAACAGGGCCAATGCTTTTTATGGTTCCGCCGTCCATCAAAACCATCGTGTCGACAAGTTGTAATACCTCGTTCAAAGAATGGGTTACGTATATAACTGGAATATCTAACTCGCTTTGCAATCGCTGAAAATAGGGGAGGATCTCTTGTTTTCGTTTTGCGTCCAAAGCGGCCAGCGGTTCGTCCATGAGTAATAAGCGAGGATTGGTGAGCAAGGAGCGGGCAATCGCCACGCGTTGTTTTTCGCCGCCTGAAAGTTGATAAGGGCGGCGTTTCAAAAGAGGTTCAATCCCCATGATATGCAATACTCTATTAAAATGAGTGTCGCCATTGGGGTTTGGATTTCGTTTAAAACCGTATTTCAAATTACCTTCGACATTCAAATGCGGAAAAAGCCTAGCTTCTTGGAATATATAACCGATGGGTCTTTGGCTAACAGGTAAAAAGATTTCATTGGATTCGTCTTGCCATATTTCATCGCCCACTTTTAAGAATCCATCAGGAGATCGTTCCAATCCCGATAGACACCGTAGCAGGGTGGTTTTGCCGCAACCGGAAGGACCAAATATAACGGTGAAACCTTTTACCTGAACGTTCAGGTCAACGTTTAATGAAAAATCGGAAAAGGTAACTTTAAAATTTGCGGATAGAAAGCTCATGCGACGTGAACAGGTAATCGGCGATTAACGGTATAAACAATCAACAATACCAAAAAAGAAAACACAAGTAATCCGCCAGATAGAATGTGAGCCTGAGTGTATTCTAAAGTCTCGACACGATCGTATATTTCAATAGAAACCACTTTGGTTTTGCCGGGAATGCTACCGCCAACCATTAACACCACGCCAAATTCACCAAGTGTATGCGCAAAACCAAGCACAATGGCCGTGATATAACCTCGCAGGGCTAGCGGGGTGGCAACGGTCCAAAACGCGTCCCATTTAGAAGCGCCTAAAGTCCACGCGGCTTCCAAGGGGCCTTTGCCAATAGCTTCAAAAGTTGTATGCAACGGTTGCACCACAAACGGCAACGAGTAAAGAGAGGAGGCGATCACCAGACCGGTAAAACTAAAAGATAACGACGATCCCGTAAGCGCCGCTATCGGTTTGCCCAGCCAACCATGTGGCCCCAGCATGATGAGTAAATAGAATCCCAGTACCGTAGGAGGTAAAACCAACGGCAATGCGACGACAGCTTCGATGATAGGGCGGATACGCGATTTGGTATGCGCCAACCACCATGAAATTGGAATGCCAATGATAAGCAGAACGACGACGGTCGTTGCCGCTAGTTTGAGCGTTAAGATAATAGGTTGAAAATCTAAGCCTGAAAGATCCATATTGTTTTCACTTTATAAGAGAAGGGTAAAATCCAGTTCCTATGGCAACCCATACCCATATTTTTTGATAATAAGTTTAGCTTGATCGCTTTTCAAAAATTCCCATAAAGCTTTCGCGCCAGGATTATTTTTTCCTTTTTCTAAAATCACGACATCCTGTTTAAGAGGGTCGTAAAAAGAAACTGGAACGTCCCATTTTTTTCCTTTAATTTTATTTTTAGGATCTAGAATTTGCGATAGGGCGACAAACCCTAATTCCGCATTCTGCGAAGCCACGAATTGAAACGTTTGCCCGATGTTTTCCCCTTGCACAACGCGCGGTCGAACTTTTTCCCACAGACTCAATTTTTGCAGAGTTTGCAAGGCCGCTTTTCCGTAAGGCGCCGTTTTTGGGTTGGCCATGGCCAAATACCCAAAGGCGCTTGTACGGAGAGTAGAGGTTCCATCTTTAGATATCCAATTTGGGTTGGGACTCCATAACGCGATCTTTCCTAATGCGTAAGTAAATCGGCTTTTGGCAACAGCGTTCCCTTTTTTTTCTAAAAGAGTGGGGCGTTTACTGTCCGCCGCAAGAAACAACTCAAAAGGCGCCCCATGAACTATTTGCGCATACAATTTACCCGTAGAACCAGAAATGATTCTAACTTTATGTCCCGTTTCCTTTTCAAATTGTTTTGCGACTTCTCGAAAAGGGTTGTAGAAGTTTGAGGCCACTGCCGCATTAATTTCACCAGCCCATGCCAGAGATAAGCTTCCTGGTTGAAAAGAACAACAGAATAATAATGCATAGATTAGAAACTTTAATTTTCTGATCATAAAAAGAAAAATTTTTCGTTATATTTTTTTATATATAGCGTATTTCGTTATATTTTACAAAACATATCGAAGATGTCAATTTCTTTTTTAATAACTTAGAGAAAAAAGGAAGGGTGTTAGAGGGAAAGAATTTCGCTTTTACAAGCTAAATTGTCACGGTGAGGTTCTAGAACCGCGACCACCATTTATTAACTTTGCAGAGATGAAGAACTCAGATTACCTAAGCAAATGCATTAAAATACTTACTTCCAGCCGCCAGCCCCGCCAGGAGCCATTTTTGTTTTTGGAATTTTCCCTAAACTGGCTTCTACTTCCGGATTCAACGTACCGCGAACAAGACGTAAACTTGTGCTGACGGTAAGATCCACCTCGTTGTGCTGACCGGTACCTTCAGCGAAAGAAAATATAAAAGCGGTGATTTTGCCTCTAGTTTCGCTGGTCCAGGTATTATAACCACAGCCTTCGGGAAAAATTGGGTGGATAAAGAGGGTCATGTTGTACTTATCTTGTACAGAGTGGCTATTATCGTAGTAAAAAAGAGTTTGTGCCTCTTTTTTACTAGGGATGCGCCAATCAGAATGGCCGGCAAAAGAATCCTCGTTCGTTTTTTGCATGTATTTTTTAGCTCGGCCGTAATTCAAGAACTTTTTAAGATCGTTATAAGAATCGTTTTGTTTCCACATGAGATCGGTCTTTGTGTCTGAAATCGTTCCGTCTCCGTTGTCGATATACCGTTGTTCTTCTGACATAGATATTTCCAATAGTTTAAAGTTTTGCTGATTATGAGTTTATTTTTTGTTGGAAACTATTTTAGCAGACCTGGCGAAAATATTTGCCACAAAAAATAAGTATTCCCTCTTAACCTCGCCAATTTCTCTAGAGTCTTTTTCTTTTGCAAGAGGAAAAAGAAGGCGCTAAAACTCACTTAGAACAAGTGCGTCAATTAATTAAATACACGGGTTATCATCGCCGCGACTCTGCTTTGAAAGAGCTTCAGGAGCATGTGTAGTAAAAAAGGTAGCGCCAATCCAAGGACTGGCGAGATTCCTCGACAAGGTCCTAAGGAATTAGAGTGGAAATATTTATTAAATCGAGGCGAGATCTTTCTGCTTCACTCAAGATGACATGCGGTGGGAACTTTGCAACTCTAGTTCCTTTTTCAATTAACGCGTTAAACGAGTCAGGCACTCGGAATGGCTATTAAAGAGTGAGAGGTAGTCGTGCTTCGAGAGCCTCAGCATGACAATTTATTTAGTAGTGGCAAGAGTTGGTCGCAGTTCGATCTTTCGAGAGTCTTATAAGGGACATGCTTCTACGAAGCATAGATCCCTCGACCTAGCTCGGGATGACTATTAATCGAGGCGAGATCCTTCAATCGCAGATTGTTTCCCCATCTGCTCATTCAAGGATGACGTTCGGTTTTAATTTTATAGTTCTTTCAAAATTGTTTTTGCGATCAATCTTTACTTTTCTACTTAGCGTAGTCGTAGATTTTTTGTCTAGATTTTTATTTTCCACTCCAGTGTTTGTTATCGCTCCTAACCGGCAAAGCCCACCTATTGACCAAATGGGGCAAAGGTGAGAAACTCGTGGTCAATTTAATGGCATTTCAAATTTAGAAATGTTGATTTGAACATTTCCATGGGCTTAAAAAATAATATGGACGATGTACTGGTTCTTTTAGTGGATGACGACAAGATTCCGAAAGTCATTTTGTCAAGAGCGCTCAAAGAAATGGGTATCAATAAAATCCTAACGGCTGATAACGGACAGAATGGTCTTCAAATCTTATTTACCGAATCGGTAGATTTAATCGTTTCTGATTGGAACATGCCGGTAATGGATGGTCTGGAGTTTTTTAAATCGGTCAAAGCGAACGATAAGTTACGATCTATCCCTTTTTTGTTGTTAACCTCTGCAAACTCAAAAGATGAAGTGATAAAAGCGGCAAAGGCTGGAATAAAAAACTATATTATTAAGGCTAACGACACCACTTCGTTTAAAGAAAAAGTCAAATCAATGCTGGGTTGAGAACCTTCTAAGGAAAATGCTTTTCCGAAGCATAGATCCCTCGACCTTGCTCATAAGAAACTAGATCGATTTCTGGAACCAAAAAGCGAGATTCCTCGGCAAGCTCCTAAGAAACAACTTCGCCTGTGT
>CAZMZH010000034.1:0-37260 GCA_964570665.1 uncultured Nitrospinota bacterium
AAATTGAAAATGTTGAATTTTTATTCTTGGAGTTTGTAGATTCATGAAACTTTTACTAAAAGAAGATGTCGAGAACTTAGGTTCTTGCGGTGACGAAGTCGAAGTTAAAGATGGCTTTGGACGAAATTTTTTAATACCTTCCGGTAAAGCAATCTTAGCCACCCCTCGTAACTTAAAGGCGTTTAATCATCAAAAAAGCGTGGTTCAGGCTAAATACAGAAAGTTTAAGAATGCGGCAGAAGAAATTGCTTCTAAAATTAACTCAGTTTCTTGTGAGTTCTTAAAAAAAGTTGGGGACACGGGCAAGTTATTTGGATCGGTAACCAGCCAGGACATCGCAGACTCCGTAGCTAAGCAAGGAGTTGAAATTGATAAAAGGAAACTTCAAATTAAAGAACCGATTAAGTCTTTAGGTGATTTTACGGTTTCATATAAGGTTCATCCGGAAGTGGTTGCTGAAATTAAGGTTAAGGTAAAAAAAGAGGAAGTTAAAGGGGAAGATTCCGGAAAAACTGAGGAAAAGTCAGCCGAAAAAAAAGAATAGCTCGCAAATCAAAATTTTAGCGTAAAGCAAAAACTATGGCTGATGCTTTAAACGAAATTGGATTAAGGAAGCTATTGCCTCATAACGTTGAGGCTGAAAGATATGTGCTGGGCGCTTGCTTGAAGTCTAAGGACGTTTTTGCGAAGGCGTTGGAAACCTTAGATGGCGAAGATTTTTATAAAAATAGCAGCAAAAAAATCTTTGCCGCCATGAGCCATTTGTTTGAAGCAAGCGAAGATATCGACATTCTTACCCTTTCTGAAAGACTCCGTAAAAATGGAGACCTCGAAACTATCGGAGGGATGGATTTTCTAGATTATCTCGACGACTTAGCTCCAACTACTGGAGCGCTCACTCATCATGCCAAAATTGTTCGAGATAAACGCGTATTAAGAGATTTGATAAATAGCGCAACCGATATCGTCAACCAAAGCTACGACGATAGCGAGGAGGTGGAAACCCTCTTAGACAAAGCCGAAACCTCCATATTTGAAATATCCGAAAAGAAATCTAAGCGAACCTTTTTTCCTATTAAAGAGGTGCTCACAAAAAGTTTTGAAGCAATTGAACAACTTTTCGAGAGACCTGGATTAGTAACTGGAGTCGAAACTGGTTTTGTCGATTTAGATAGGATGACATCGGGTTTTCAACCTTCCGATTTGATCATCATCGCCGGAAGACCTAGCATGGGCAAAACTAGTTTTGCTTTGGATATAGCCCGGTTTGCGGCAGTGAAAAGAGGAGTTCCTACTGCCATATTTAGTCTAGAAATGTCTAAAGAACAATTAGGACTGCGTTTACTTTGCTCCGAGGCAAGGGTTGATTCGCAAAAAGTAAGAACAGGTTTTTTGGGGAAATCGGATTGGCCCAAGCTGACGGAAGCTGGAAGTAAATTGACTGAATCTCCAATTTTTATTGACGATACGCCAGCTGTTTCCGTTTTAGACGTAAGGGCGAAAGCAAGACGTTTATACGCCGAACACAAAGTTGGATTGATAATTATCGATTATTTACAACTGATGCATTCCACGAAAAATTCCGAAAGTAGACAATTAGAAATATCCGAAATTTCAAGAGGAATCAAGGCGCTAGCTAAAGAACTAGACGTTCCCATAGTAGCCCTTTCACAGCTAAGTAGGGCAGTAGAAAGCCGGACAGATAAAAGACCTCTATTGTCGGACTTGAGAGAGTCTGGTTCTATTGAGCAAGATGCCGATGTTGTAATGTTTATATATAGAGACGAAGTTTACAATCCAGATGGGGGAGAGGAAGGCAAAGCGGAAATTCTGGTTCGTAAACAAAGAAATGGTCCCATTGGCGAGGCTCATATTGCTTTTTTAAAAGACTTTACAAGATTTGAAAACTTAGAAGAAGGCGATATCCCTCCTGGTATCGATCAAGCCGACGATGAAGAAGTTCCTTTTTGATTTTTTCTTTTCAATCTTTTTCATTACCATCAAATAAAAAAAACAATGGCCACGCGGTTTTCTTGTTTTCACTGCGGAATTTTTAAAAAAGGCCAAAAAATCCAGAAAAAAGGGGAGTTATTCGGTCTGATTTCTCATTAAATAAAATATATTGTTCCGATAATTGAATTTCATTAAAAAAGAGCCTTGATTTGACGCTGGATATCATTTCTAATTAATTGTTTTGATAGTTTTTAAGTCGAATTTGCTCTAAGTTTCTTTTTCAATCATTTATTTGATAATTCTTATAATATAAATGAAACTTAACTCTGAAGAAGTTGCCGCTTTATTTAAAAAACAGAGGATGGATGAATCTCTCGAAGGAGAGAACAATCCTGCTTTTGATGAATTAAAGCCCCTACGCACATTTAGGAAGTTTATTGACGATACGCGAACGCAATTGGGACCCAATCTCAACGTATTGCAAGAAAAAGAAAAACAGCTGATTGATCTGCATCGAAAAACAGTGATGAGAATAAAAGAAGCTGGAGCGATAACAACCGCTGCGATTAAGTTTTTTAATGAAAGAAGAAAAGACTATCTGGCTATGATCGAAATGGTGATGTTTGGTATAAAACATGGCCGTCGCGTAGAAATTCCCCCCTTTGGCTCCGCTATTTTAAAGAAAAAACAATTGACTATGGGACTACAATAAAAATCCTATTTTGTTTTTCTGAAGAAATCTGATTTTTGGGTTTCTCTTAACCTGAAAAATGACTTTATAAATAGCGATATTTTAATGACCCTCCGTTAATATTTTTGTAGCTAAGTCGTTTTTGAAGCTTCATATTGAATGAGAGAGCTGTGATTTGATTCATGAGTTTGGTATGGGTATATGAGATTTTTTATGGGATTATTCGTCAGTTTATTTTTTGCGAGCGTATTGATGGTTTCGCATGTTATGGCGCAGGCCCATTCAAACTTTGATCAAGAACTTACCTTCAAGCAAAAAGCCGAAATTTATCTATATAGAAACGAATTTTCCGAATCGATTTCTAATTACAAAAAGGCGATTGAAAAAGATAAGGCAGATGGGTATTTATTTCGAGGGCTCGCTCAGGCTTTTAGCCGCTCGGGGAAAACTAAAGAGGGAACGGAGACTTTTAATCAATATTTGCAAACTGCTCCTTCCAACGCTTTATATGGTTTTGGATACTTTTATTACTTGATTAAGTATAAAAGGCAGGCTCAGACGTTTTTAAGAGAGGCAATTAAAATAGATCCGCAACATACTCTTGCAATGAATAATTTAGGCGCGATTTTGTCCGAAGAAGGTAATTTCGATGAAGCTTTGAAATCAGTAAAAAAGGCTATTTCCATAAATCCCAAAGAGGGGATGTTTTATAGAAATCTTCAAATAATTTATTCCAAAATGGGCAAGAGCGAAGTATTTGAAAACGAATATGAAAGAGCTCTTAAAGAAGGGGCGCCCGATATTGCAATTGGTTACGGTAAAGCATTCGCCACTCAATTACGACAGCAAGGTTTTAAACTTTTCAGTCAAGGAAAAGCTGAAATGTCAGTGAAGGCTTTTGAAAAAATTGTTGAGGTTTACCGTGCAATAAAACATCCAGGAGGAGAATTAGCTGGATTATTTGGGCTTGGGATGTTGCATGAAGAATTAGGTAATAAAGAAAAAGCGTTTGAATTATATCGTGAAATTTTAAAAATAAATCCCGATCATATCCAGGCAAAACAAAAGTTGGAATCCTACAAAAATAACCCTTGAGGGTGTTTTTATTATTGGGTATTTTGTTTGTTAGGGCGAGTTAATTTCCTTAATGGAAAAATAATTAATAAAGGATGAGCGAACTTTTTATTTAAATTAGATTTTAAAAGCTAAGTAAGAGTTACATTTCTCATTGATCTAATTAGATTTGGTTTTAAAAATTTTTCGACTGTTCTCAACGCCAAGACCCGGTGATTTTAGTCGCCGAGTTTCCCTTAGTTTATAAGAAGTTCCTTCTGATAATGGGTTTGATTTATTAAAGTCACCCCAATTTTAGAGTTTCAGTTTTAATCTTATGAAATTCTAAATAATTTAGTTTTTTATTTTTTATTCCAATCGAAATGGCATAGGAGGTCATTAATTGTAGAAGAACGTTAATTTTACAACCCCTTTTTAGTTTTTGTTTGGGGATATTTGTTCGAAAATTACATACAAAATTTTATGTATAAGAGTAATGGGAACCTTAAAAAAACTTTAAAATTATAGGCTAACGAAGTTTTTAATTTTAAAGCTATAAAGCTAAAGCCTTAGATTTAAGAATAACGTAGTTTTGTATTTAAGTTTAAAGATAATCTTTAAATTAAATTTTCTTGCCATATTGGTTTTATGTTCATATTTGATCCATTAACACAAGGGTTGGAACTTCTCTCGCAAAGGGAATTAAAAAAAGCCGAAGGTTTATTTCTTGCGGTTATAAACGATCCCTATTCGGACGGTCAAGAAAACCAGCTAGCTAGGAAATATTTAAACGAAATTCGTTCTTGTCAAAATGGGGCGATGACGCTTGATTTTGACGAGTATAAGAAGCTGGCAATTTCTAATGCAGGTTCTTTAGAAGATGTGTTCAACTTTTTAATCGATTTGTATTTTTCTGAAATAAAAACTTATCGTGAATTTGACGAAGAGATACCTCTCAGGTTGACGACAGTAATCAATCGTTTGAATAGGGAAAAGATTCGTGACGTTATCGCTCGCGACGACCTCTACAAGCAAATTAATGAAAAGGGGGCTAAACAAGTTCAAAAACAAATTGCAACAGGTAAAAAGACTGGAAAGTATGGAGAAGAATTCGATCAATATCGATGGAAAACCGTTTTTAGAAAATTTATCGAATATATTAATCCAATCTTATTGGAGCGGCATTTGGAGCTTTTGGAATATGTTTTAGAAACAGGAGAAGTAAAACTTTTAGACGATCCTAAGATTTCTGTCTTAACTCCAAAGCATCGGTGGATTGTTGAGTCAACTTTAAAGGGTAAATGGTTTTTATTGAGAAGCTATTTTTTTAAAGCTAAATCGGAAATTAAAGAACAGTTTAATAAAAAAGAAGGCACCCGTAAATATTGGGAAGAGGTAAAGCTAAAGAAAATTAAAATATTTGAGGAATGTGGTTTTGACGAAAGGAATATTCAAAAGTTCCTTTATAGCGATAAACTTAATTTTAAAACCTTGGAAGAGATTCACAAATACGCTCAGGGTATGAACTTGGATTTAATTCCCCGCGACGTGAGTTTAGCTCTACGTGGAGTAGAAAAGTCGAAAGGCCACATAAAAGAACGCGCCGGTCATTTGATAGGGGCAAGAAAAGGGTTTCAAGAAAAGTTAACTCGTTTTGGATTTTCCAAAGAAAATTCTTATAAGATTGCTCGCCAGGCTAAAAGAGCCAATGGTTATCAGATATCTGAAACGTTTGAAAACTCGCTTAAAGTTGCTAGAGACGAAATTTATTGGTATAGGGTACCTCCTCATTTTTCAAAGTTTCGCGATGATCTAGAGGAACAGTGTAAAAAACATTTGAGTACGGTAAAGATTCATTTATTTGAAAGAGGGAGGTTGAATAAGCTGTTATTGCTTTCGGGTAAATACCTGATCCGTAACTTTCTTATCAAAGTCTATGGCGAAGATGTGGTTTCGTTACACTGTTATTTTCGGCTGGAAACGATTCGTCAATATCATAAGTTAAAATGGTTTCAATACCATGCCGAACAGTTCCCAAGCGTTTCCGAACTGATAAAAATTAGTCGAAAAGAATTCCAACCGATGGTGTTGGAGGGGTTCAGTTCGTTTGTGAAAAAGAAGCGTTTAGAAATTCCTACCGTTCAAATGAAAAACCTCGATAAGAATCGGTCGGAAACAGATTGGGAAGATCCATATACAACTTCGGAAGAAAAAGCTTTGCTAAAGTTTTGGTTTCTTATGGACCATGGAATTAACATCACTCAAGCGGTGATTAACAAAGGAGTGCTGGAAAAGTCTTTTGACTTTATTAGCTATTTAAAGCTTCAAGATTCTGAATGCAAGAGTTGATGTTGACGGGATTGCATTTCTTTTAGAGGCATGAGATCGCCTTTTTTGGATGCCGTGGCGATTCCTTTTTTATAAACTTCCAATGCCTCATCGATTCTTGATAGTTTTTCCAATGTTTTTCCAAGCAAATTGTAGGCAACAGAATAGTCTGGAAAATACTTCACCAGGATTTGGAAGTGAGGCAGGGCTTTTTCATGGAATCCTTGGTCGGCGAAGATAGAGCCGAGACCAAAGTTTGCCACTTGGTCGTTTTCGTCTATTTCCAGCACTTGCAGGAACATGCCCATTTTTTCTTCCTGATCTTTCCGTTTTTTTTCTTGGTCTTTTTCTTTCTTCTTTTGATCCATCTTTGCCGTAATCAATTTGTCGAACTCAATGGCAGTGGCTTCGGCCTTTTCTAGTTCGGCGTCTTCTATACGACCTTGTTTCATGTAATAAATCGACAAATTCGAATGTGCCATGATTTCCATGGGATCAATCTCAGCCAGTTTTTTCATTAGCGAGATGGCTTCGTCTAATTTGTTCTGCTTGGAAAGCAAAACTCCTAACGCTTCGTATGCTGCGGCGTATTTGGGGTCGAGTTCGATTGCTTCGCGTAGCAGGGCTATTGGGCGGTCCAGGTTTTCTTCGTCCTTAAAATGACCTAATGCCTGTTGATGCAATTTACGAGCGTGGTCCGACCGCGTTGCCGTTTGGAAAAAAGGCAGCAGGGCGGTTTTGGCTTGAAATGGTTTCGAATTTATCTCGACGTTCAAATCGATATCAGGGCTTCTATGCTCTTTTTGCATATAAGCCAACGCAATGATTTTGCCGAAGGTATGAGAATAGGTTGAGCTTTTTATATAGCCGATCTTTTTCCCCTCAATCACTATTTCTCCATTGTATGGCGGCGAGGTGTCTCCTTCAAGGATAAGCCCCATCAGCGCGTATGCGGGAGAGCCATAGGTCTTGATTCGGGCTATGACTTCTTGTCCTATATAACAACCTTTATTGTAGCTGACAGACGAGTGCTCTAAACCTGTTTCTGGAAACACGTTGGAATTGTCCATATCTTTGCCAAATATGGGTATTCCAGCTTCAATACGAAGTGTTTCGCGAGCATTTTTGCTAATACTGTTGGCGTTTACTTTTTCTAAAAACTCTTGGAGTGGTTTTTTCAACTCGGTTGAAATGCAGAGAATAAACCCTTCTTCACAGGTCAGGCTTTTATTGATTATGAACCCTTTTTGTCCTTTCCATTCAAAGGAATCGACATCGTTTGGTTTTTGCGGGAGGGTTAATTTATCTGTCAAAGATTCGAGTATCAAGCCGCTTTTTGGGCCTTGGACAGCGAGTAGGCAATCCACTCCTTCGAGAGGAGCCAAAGTAACGTCCTCACGGAAGATAAAGGCATCTAAATGTTTGACTAATAGCTCTTTTTGTACTGTTTCGGTTAATAACAGGATGGAAAATTCATCGGTCTTATGAGCAGAAAAAGCGGCAATAAGTTTGCCTTTGCGATCACAGACCGCATTATTTTGGCCCTTACCAACGGTCAGTTCTTTGACGTCGTTGGTAGTTTGAGTTTGTAGGTAATCAACGATATCTTTGCCATTGCAAGAGACAATGGACCAGTCGTCTAAATAAAAGTACCCACAATGCGATCGGATTTGCGTAATTTCTTGAACAAAGTCGGAAACAATTTCCATCAGTTAAAAAGACCCCGTTGGAGGTGAAAGGGATTTAAATAACGGAAAAAGATTCTCCACACCCACAAGTAGAGGTGGCATTTGGGTTTTTGAAAACAAAGCCTTTTCCTTGTAATCCGCCTTCGTAGTCCAAAAGCATTCCTTTCAGGTAAATCATGCTTTTAACGTCGATATACACCTTAAAATCGTCTTTTTCAGTGACGTTATCGCCTTTTTCTTCAGGGGTAAAGGAAAGGTCGTAGGATAGCCCTGAGCAGCCGCCTCCTTTAACGCTCAATCTCAAACCGAGGCCTTTTTTATCCTCTTGGGCGACCAACTTTTTAACTTCATCGTAAGCAAGTGGTGAAATTTTTACAAATTCTGTTGCGGTAGTCATTCCAGATCTCCAAAGATTTGATTACTATTTTAATAGTTTAGATTAAAGTTCTTAGTTTTAGATTCTTTAAATTATATTAGAATCTACTAGAATCGGTCAAATTCATTTGCTTTAAAGTGGTAGATTCCTTTAATCTTAATAATATTTTGGCGTAAATATACCTAAATATTATTTTACAACGGTTTGAGGAGTTAAGGGATTAAAATAGTCACTTTTTAAAGTTAACTTAAAACTTTTCATGATATTTTGAATCCAATAACCTTAAGTAGGAAATTTTTAATAGTTAAATAAGAATTAAGAAGGAGAAACGATTTTTATGATTAGCGTTCCAGATATTATTGCTTTGGTTCAGGCAAAGATTCCCGATGCGGAAGTGAATTGCTTAGATAAAACAGGAATGAGCGATCATTTCATTATTCATGTATGTTCAAAAGTGTTTGCAGAGGGCAGTATTATGGATAGGCATAGAATGGTGCAAGATGCATTGAACCCAGCCATGCAAGACGGTAGACTTCATGCCGCAGAGATTAAAACGGAAGTTCCTAGCGATTAAAGGCTTAGTCCTATTACCATATAAAAATGACAACTAGTTTCTTGAATGGTCGGTTTAAGCGCTTTTTACAATAAGCGGAGACTGTCCTGTGATTTATTAAAATCTAATTTATTTTGGAGTTAAATGATGTCTGCTATTGAAGATCAAATTAAGGAAGAAATTGCCGAGAATAAAGTTTTGATTTATGGAAAAGGCACTAAAACGATGCCTCGATGTGGTTTTACCGCTGAAACCGTTCAGTTTTTTTCAAAATATGGTTATCCTTTTGAGGTTGTCGACGTTTTGGAAAATATGGAAAAACGAGAGGTACTAAGCAAAATGACCAACTGGCCAACTTTGCCAAAAGTGTTTATCGACGGTAAGTTTTATGGCGACACTGACATTTTGGACGAAATGGAAGCGAAGGGTGAAGTGAAACCTTTGTTAGAAACCGCTTTTGGCGACAAAGCCTAATCTAGTTTTAATCAAGCTAAATTTTTTTATTAGTTATTTATTTATGAGCTCCCCGCGTTTTTGTGCGGGGCGTATTATTTGAGGAGTTTATGCCCGATTTACTCGAAGTGGGCGACCGTGCCCCTAATTTTGAACTTCCGGCAATCTATGGTTATAAACAAGGATATACAAGTCCTTCAGCCGAAGAGAATGTGAAAATCAACCTAAAAGACTTTGAAGATAAGTCTTGGGTGGCCTTGGTATTTTATAAGTACGATAGCACTCCAGAGGATACTCGCTTAATGGTGGGCTTGAACGAGGGACTGAGGCGTTTTAAAACTAGAGAAGTAGAAATATTAGGGTGTAGTTGGAATGGTTTAAATTCTCATCAGCAATTTATCGAAGTTTACCAGTTTGGAATTACGTTAATGGCCGACGAATATAAGAAAGTAACGGATTTATACGGCGTGATTAAAGAGGAAGACGATATGGGCAAAATGGTGAAATATATCGAAAGAAGCTGTGTGGTAATTGACAAAACGGGCTGTATACGTGGGCTTTGGCGCGATATTGAAGACTTGCGGGGATTTGGCAAACTATTATGGGAATTTATTAAAGCCGAAAAGAAATAATCCGAATAGTAAAATTTAAAAAAGCCCGTCCTTTTTAAGGGACGGGCTTTTTTGTTTTTCATTAAGATCAAGGTTTAATTAACGCTTGAGCTCTCACCGTAAGAGTAATATCACTTTGTCCAGCCGCAGCGACGGGAGCGGCCATTTCGGCCATTGCCATTGAGCGACCTTGCATTGGTATCGGTCTGTAACCGCCGCTATCAACCGTGACGTGCAAAAGCGCTGTCTTTGTTTTTCCAAGAACTTTTGCTGTACGTTGCGCTTTAATCTGAAGCTTTTTGAGCGCTGCCTCTAAAAGGTTGTTGCGCGTTTCTTCTAGGAGTTCCGAGGAAACGCTGTAATTCAGTCCTTTCATGGTAAGCCCCACTCCTTGAATATTTCCAACTAGCGCTAGAAGATCGTCTGCATTTTTACTTTTAAGTTGAATACCCTGAGAACCACGCCATATTTTTTTCGATGGCAAAGATTTTTTATGACGATGTGGGTCATACTGATAGACATTATAGCCTTGAGTGGATGTTTGAACGGTTTCAACGCTTTGCGCCATCTCCAAGGCTTCTTTCATATGGTTGTTAATTTCGTTTTGCAAAGTTTGAGAATCTGAGTTTTCGGTTTCGTAACGAAGCGTAGCCGTTAAAAGATCTTGTTTTACTTCCACCCGTTCCGTAGCGGAAAGATCGACGAGCGTTCCGCCTTCTGGGATATCGAGAAGAGTTTTATAATCTTGTGCCCATGTAGATATAGGCATGAGTAACAAAACGATGAGAATAATTATGCGCATTATGACCCTCTTCATACTGTAATTAAACGGTTATCTATAATAATAGTTTAAAGCAATACGATTTAAATAAATATGGAAAACCTTGGCAGTTAAGTAGTTGCTGTGGGAGTTTATTAAAATCGAGAAAAAAAAAGAAGGCTAATTAATAAAAAAAATCAGTTTTTAAAAAGAACGGGTTTTCTCTTTAAATGATTTTTAGATTTTAATAAAAGTTGGATTAGAAATCTTATTTTTGAATTTTGGTTCCAAAAAGCTTAAACATCAAGTTCTTGGTAGAAGGCAGCTCGCTCGCGGATGAACTTAAAACGGTGATGCGCTTCTTTACCCATGAGTTGATTGAAGGTTTCATTTGCGGCAGGATCGTCGCTAATTTCAACGCGTATAAGCGATCGATTGGTTTTATTCATTGTGGTAGATTTTAAATCGGACGCGGGCATTTCCCCCAATCCTTTAAATCGACCAATATCGTATTTGTGACCGTTCAACTTTTCTACAATATTATCTTTTTCTTCATCGTCAATGGCATAAAACGTTTTTTTCCCGGAATCGATTCGGTACAAAGGGGGTTGGGCTATATAGAGATGACCCTTTCTAATGAGCTCGGGTAAATATCGGAAAAAGAAGGTTAATAGTAGGGTGCATATATGGGCGCCGTCCACATCGGCGTCTGTCATGATGATGATTTTACCGTACCGTAGTTTTTCGTAATCAAATTTTGGAGCTATTCCTGTTCCAATAGCGGAAATGATATTTCCTATTTCTACATTAGCTAACGCTTTACCGGTCCCTGCCGTTTCTACATTTAATATTTTTCCTCTTAAGGGGAGTATGGCCTGAGTTTTTCGATCGCGGGCTTGTTTACTAGAACCGCCTGCCGATTCTCCTTCGCAAATAAACAATTCAGAATCGTCTCTTTGAGTTGAAGAACAATCGGAAAGCTTTCCCGGTAAATTGAGTCGATGAGATACTGCGGTTTTACGATTAACTGCGTCCTTCGCTTGACGCGAAGCGATTCGCGCTTGTGCCGCCAATATAACTCGGTTGGCTATACGATCGCCAAGCGTTTGGTTTTCATGAAGATAATGTTCGAAGGAGTGTTTAACGACTGAATCGACTTGATTGGCTATATCGGAGTTGAGACGTCCCTTAGTTTGCCCCTGAAATTCTACGTCCCCTTGCAGGTAAACATTAATTATGGCAATGAGTCCTTCGCGAACGTCGTCGTTAGTGATACCCGTTACGCCTTTCGGCAACAATTTTTTTCTATCGATATAGGCTCTCAATGCTTTAGTCAACCCATTGCGGAAACCATTTTCGTGGGTTCCTCCATCAATAGTGCGAATGGCATTGGCAAATGAATGGATAGTGGCTTCAGTTTTCGAAGTCCAAAGAAAAGCGACTTCTAATTTAAGTTCTTTATCTTCTTTTTCTACATAAAAAGGTTCTGGCGTAATGGTAGGTTTGTCGTCGACTATTTTTTTAATATAATCTTTGATTCCTTCTTCAAAGTGAAACGTGTGACGATTGCCGTTCTCTTCAACATGTATTGTCAAACCCTTATTTAAAAAAGATTTGGATTCAGCTTGTTCTAATATCCATGACGGATTGAATTGAATTTTTGGGAAGATTTGAGGGTCGGGTTTGAAGCGAACAGTGGTTCCTTTTAGTCGAATCGGTTTACCTTTTTTTAATTTTGAAGTGGGTTTCCCTCTGGAAAATGTTTGAGTCCATTCAAATCCGTCGCGGCATGAAACGGCGGTTAGCGATTCCGATAGAGCGCAGACTACAGCCATACCCACTCCATGCAATCCTCCGGAAACTTTATAGGCATTTTCGTCAAACTTACCGCCTGAATGTAGAGTGGTGAATAGGACTTCCATAGCGCTTTTGCCGGTTTTTTGAAATTTGTCTACAGGAACTCCTCGACCGTTATCTTGAATAGAAACTTCGCCATCTTTAAGTAAAGAAACCTTAATTGTATTGCAGTATCCGTTTAATGATTCATCAACGGCGTTGTCAAGAATTTCCCACACCAAATGATGAAGTCCCGTAGGCGATGTGGAACCAATGTACATGCCGGGACGGCGACGAACCGGTTCCAACCCTTCCAATACTTGAATATCTTTTGCTTGATAAGTAGCCATAAAAAACTATAGGAAATGAATTATTTTGTTTTTGGTTTGATAAATTTCTTAATTTCAGCAATTTTCTTACGTTTGGAGACAATGGTTCCCAATCCGCCGCGATTATAAACGGGTAAGGAACTAATAGAAATATCTTTTTGGCTGTCGTCGTCGAATATTAAAATTGCTTTATCTTTTTTATCCACTGGAAGAAGACCGACTAAGATTGAATCTCCGATGTTCATCAACTTAACCCCTTTGCCGACTCCTGAGAGTATGGATACTTGATCTAATGGGGTGACAAGCCCTTTGCCTTTTGCGGTTGCCATGAAAATAAACTCGGAATCGATAACTTCCAAAGCAATCATTCTATCGGGCTCTTTTAAGCTAAATATTTTTTTCCCGGCTTTAGTTGTGATACCAAGATTTGACATGGGAAATCTAAACCCATAACCATTATTGCTAGCGGCGATTAGCAGAGGACCTTGAGGTTTGGAATTTTCGGAAAAATCTAACGCGAATTGCCCTTTATCTGTGGTTTGTGGTTTAGAAGAATCCTTATTTGTATCGTTACTTTGGATTTCGGGTAAAGTTAAAAATTGAATAACCTTTTCTCCATCTCTAAATTTAAAGAGATTTTGTATTGGGTCTCCAAAACCGCCGCGAGTAAATGGTAAGTTAAAAGTTTTTTGAACGTAAGCCATTCCTGCGGACGTAAAAAAAGCGACTAATTCTTTTGAGTCGGCTTTTACCATACTCAAAAAGCCATCGTTTTCTTTAAATTTAAGAGATGAGGGTTCGACAAAGTTCTTAAACTTCCTGAACCAACCGTTTCGGCTAAGAACTATATAAGCTTCTTCGTTTTCGATAAAGTCTTCCTCTTTTACCTCTACTTGTTCTCCCGCTTTAAGTTTGGTTTTTCGTTTATCGCCAAAACTTTTATTAACTTCTTCTAACTCTGATTTGACTTCGGTCCATATCTTAGCTGGTGATTTTAAAATGCCTTCGATTTTCTTTTTCTCTTTATTTTTTTCCTTCATTTCGTCCAAAATTTTACTGATTTCCATCGCCACTAATTTAAATAAGGGGATTTCTAGTACGGCGTTGGTTTGTTCGTCGTCAATTTTGAATGCTTTTTTCAGTTTTTCGCTTGCCTCTTGGCGGGATTTGGATTGGCGGATGAGGCGCAACGCCTTATCGAGATTGTCAAAAATTCTGGCGAATCCTTCAAGAATGTGTAGGCGTTTTTCTAAAATTTCTAAATCGTGTTTTAATCTCCGGACCACTACTTCTTTGCGGAAATCGAGGAAGTATTTACATATTTCTAATAGAGAAAGCCTTGAGGGCTCGCCCGTGGGTTTTAGGCAAGTGAAGTTCAATTGGAAGTTGTATTCTAAATCTGTATGTTTGAAGAGGTATGCCATGGTTTTTTCATGATCGCCTCCAGATTTGGTTTCCATGACAACGCGAACTTTTTCGTCGCTTTCGTCTCTAACGTCTATCAAAGTCGGTATTTTTTTTGAGATTATGACGTCCGCAATTTTTTCAATAAGCCTGGATTTATTGACGCTATAAGGGATTGACGTAATTACGATCAAAGATTTTCCACGAGGCAATGTTTCTATTTTCCATTCGCTTCGAATTTTAACCGCTCCAGAGCCTTCTTCGTAGGCTTTGAGTATCTCTTTCTTGGAATTCAAAATGACCCCACCAGTAGGGAAATCGGGACCTTTGATGTTTTTCATCAACTGCAAAGTTCCAATATTAGGGTCGTCGATTAAATCGAAAAGAGCTTTATAGACTTCATTTAAGTTATGAGGAGGAAAGGAACATGCCATCCCCACTGCGATTCCAGAAGAGCCATTGATCAATAAGTTTGGTACCTTGGAAGGCAATACCTTGGGTTCTTCTATGGTGTTATCGTAGTTAGCCTGAAAATCGACCGTATTTTTTTTGATATCGTTTAAAAGGAAAGCGGAAATAGACATCAGCTTTCCTTCGGTATATCTGTAAGCGGCGGGCGCATCGCCGTCCATAGAGCCAAAATTACCTTTGCCGTTTACAAGCGGGTAGCGCATTGAGAAATCTTGTGCCATCCGAACCATGGAATCGTATGTGGAGCTATCTCCATGGGGATGGTATTTACCGAGGACTTCACCGATAATTTTAGCTGACTTGACGTGTTTGGCGGCTGCGTTGAGTCCCATTGAGTTCATCGCATATAAGATTCTGCGGTGAATAGGCTTCAGACCATCGCGGACATCCGGCAAAGACCGGGATACGATCGTAGATAAAGCGTAAGTTAGGAACCGGTTTTCTAGCTCCGTCTGAATATCGGATATGATTTCCTTAGCCATACAGTAATAAACGTGGAGGGACGACTGTTTAGATAAAAAATTTTATCTCTTAAAAGTCGTTAAATCCTTGAAACTTAAAATTCTTATTGATAGTTTAAAAATAGAACGAACCAGAAGGAAACTTTTGAATTGAGTTTGGGATATGGCTCTATACAATAGATCTAATATGCCAAAATTTTCTTATAATCATTATATGGTGTAATATTATTTTTTCAATACAATATATTGATTTTACTTTTGAATCGTTTTTTAAAGATATTTCATCCTAACTAATAAATAGCTATAAAAATTTAAAATAAATTTATCATAAAAATAATTTAAGAATAAATTAGGAGAAAATAATGTCCAGCGACGCTTTGCGCGAAGAAATAATTAAGGTTTTAAAAACCGTTAAAGATCCTGATCTTAATCGAGATATTGTCAGTCTTGGTTTTGTCAAAAATATGGAGTTTGACGGTAACAATGTTAAATTTGACGTTGAGTTAACGACTCCCGCTTGCCCTGTTAAAGAGCAATTAAAAAATGAGTGTGAAACGAAAGTTCAGGCTGTTGAAGGCATCGGTTCGGTCGGCGTTAATATGACTGCGGTTGTCCGTTCTACTGATAGGGATCAACCTGTTTTGCCAGGAGTAAAAAACATTATCGCCGTAGCCAGTGGTAAGGGAGGTGTTGGAAAATCAACAGTTGCCGCGAATTTGGCTTTGGCTCTCCAAGTAACTGGAGCGGCTGTGGGATTAATGGATGCTGATATTTATGGTCCTAGCGTTCCTCAAATGTTAGGAGTGCCCATTGCGCCCCCAAAAGGCGGTCCGGATAATAAGATTTATCCAATAGAAAAACATGGTATCAAACTGATCTCTGCCGCTTTCTTAGCTAAGGAAGGACAGCCATTAATGTTACGCGGTCCAATGTTGGGCGGAATCATTCAACAGTTTCTGCAAAATGTCGATTGGGGGGAGTTAGATTATCTAGTGATTGACTTGCCGCCTGGTACTGGCGACGTTCAAATGACTTTGACTCAAAGAGCTCCCATTTCTGGGGCGGTTGTAGTAACCACTCCGCAAGAAGTCAGTTTGATTGACGCAGAAAAGGGAGTCAAAATGTTTTTCCAAGTTAAAGTGCCCGTTCTTGGAATCGTTGAGAATATGAGTTATTTTGTTTGCGACGGTTGTGACAAGAAACATTATATTTTTAAAAATGGCGGTGGCAAAAGTATGGCAGAAAAACTGAATGTTCCTTTTATTAACGATATTCCTTTGATTCCGAACGTTGCGGAATGTGGCGACGCTGGAAATCCTATTGTCGTGGCCGATCCGGATTCCCCCGCAAGTAAAGCTTATAAAGAATTAGCGGGTAAAGTTGCCGCTCAATTGAGTATTAATCAAGCTAAAGAAGACAAAGTTGAAACGTCTTTCGAAGTAGCTTGGGAAGGTTAATCTTTAGAAAAAATATTATGAGTGAAAAAGACGAACATGGACAGGGTGGTTTTCTGCCAAAAAAAGTTTATCAAATCGATCCAAAAACGTTGGGGATTATTTGGGACGATGATAAAGAATGCTCTTACCCAGTGAAGTTGTTACGCGAAAAATGTCCTTGCGCAAACTGTATTGACGAGTGGTCGGGGGAAAATAAAATTGTACCGGGATCAATACCGGATAGCATAAAACCTATTAAATTTAATTCTGTTGGGAGATACGCTATACAGTTTTATTGGAGCGACGGTCACGATACAGGACTCTATACCTATGATTTATTGCGCCGCCTTGGCGAATAAGAAGAGCTGAAAATTGCCGTTAGGGGCTTAGTCCTGAGCCTTCTAACGGAAACTTCTCATTTCGATAATTTAAAACCTAATTTTAACGCTTTCTTGAGAATCAAGTAAAAGTTTGATATAAGTTTATGATTTGACGCTTCTCCATTAGGTGATAGATTAACTACCTTCATTAAAGATCCTTCTCTTTTGGCTTTCTTTAATCTTCCTAATTAGCCTGAAAACTTGGCATTGATTTCCATATAAACTTTCCTTTCTCAAGTATTGAGAAGCCCATTTAGATAAAAAATCAAATTTTAATCAATAATTTCAATGATTTTTAAACTAGAAATTTTCAGAATTATTGTAAATAAAAATCAGCAGAATTTCCCGATTGTGAAAAAACGATGAAATCGGTTCTCTTATTTAAGACATTATTTAGTAGGTACCATTCTTACTTTAATAAAACTTTTTTTTTATTAATAGTCGAATTTGTTTTTGATCTGTTATCCATTTTTGCGATTGCTCCGGTTATGGATTTTTTACTTAATCGGGGCGAAGAAAATTTCAGTCAAATTACCCAGTTTTTTATTAAAGTATTCTCTCATTTTGATTTGCCAATTAATCTACTTACTTTTTTGGCCGCTTTTTTTTTCTTTCAAGTATTGAAGGGCGGATTTTTTATTTTTGCAAGATATTGCATCCTGGACTTAAAGTATGCAATTTTAAAAGATTTAATAACGGACTCCTTCGATAAGTTTTTTAAAGCTAGGTGGTTATACTTTACCAGCACTAACCAAGGTACATTGGTTAATACTTTTACCCGCGAGATTTTGGTAGTTGGCGAAGCTTTTATGGCTATGGCTCTGGTTTTGTCGGGCATTGTTCGATTGATAGTTTTTATTGGCGTTCCATTTTATATTTCTTGGCAAGCTGCCCTTGTGGCCCTTTTGGCGGGTTTCTTATTTTCGATTCCGTTGAATATGTTGGGACCTGTAAATTATCGGTTAGGCACTTTAACTACTTCTACCGCAAATCACTTGACTACTATTATTACGGAGTGCCTAACCTCAATGAAAGTTATTTTGGGGTTTGGAGAAGGAAAAAAGACTTTAAACTTGTTGGGAGATTGTTTTGACGATCATAGAAAGTCCGCTTTAAAATCTCAAACATTAGCTACGGCGACCCCTTTAATATATGAACCATTGGGATTGATAGCCGTTTTTGGCGCAATATTGACTGCCCAGCATTATTCAGTTCCATTTTCTGATATAGCGGTTATGCTTTGGGCTTTTTTGAAGGGGATGCCTCAAATTGGAACAATAATTGAGCGAAAAAATACTTTGGAAAACTTTTTCCCCAGTTTTGAACAAGTTTGGGAAATTCAAGAACAGGCAAAAAAATATGTGCAACCGTCGGGAGGCATGGTTTTTCCCGGTTTAAAAAATGAAATGCGCTTTCGCAATGTTGATTTTTCTTATGCCGCTGGTGGTTTGGCTTTAAGGGAAATCAATTTTAAGATATCTAAAGGCAAAATGATTGCGGTTGTCGGAAAGTCAGGTTCTGGAAAATCGACTCTTATCGATATGGTTATGGGGTTTAATCCTCCTTCGACAGGGGAAATTTTTATAGATGAAAACCTATTAAGTCAACTTGACGTGGTTTCATGGCGCCATAGAATTGGATATGTACCTCAAGAAACAGTTTTGTTTAATTTGAGTATTCGCGATAATTTATTATGGGCGGCAAAAGATGCCAGCGAGTTGGAGATATGGGAAGCTTGTAAACTAGCTAACGCTGAAGAATTTATTGTTGGATTTAAAGATGGTCTGGATACCATTGTTGGCGATCGAGGCGTAAGGTTGTCTGGAGGTCAAGGCCAGAGAATTGCCTTAGCAAGAGCCATTTTGCGAAAGCCTGATTTGCTTATTTTAGACGAAGCGACGAGCGCTTTGGATACTGAAGCAGAGCGTTCTATTCAAACAGCGATTGAAAAAATTGCTAAGCAGACTACAATTTTGGCCGTGGCGCATAGACTGTCAACCGTTGCAAAGGCAGATTATATTTACCTTCTTGAAGAGGGGAAAATTGAAGAAGAGGGGAGTTATAATGATTTAATAAACCTTAAAGGTAAATTTCAAAAAATGGTGGAAATGCAAAAACTCGCCTAAGATTTCAAAAAAAACTTGTAGATATATGTAAAGATTATGTTAAAAATAGAAAATTATAGTTTTTAAAAGTAAGGTTTTTTACGATTAAAACCGTATTGATAATAGTAGCTCCAGGATTTGAAGAGATAGAGACCGTTACGGTGGTTGATATTTTACGTCGCTCTGGCGCAAGGGTTACTATAGCTGGAACAGAGCCAGGGCCACTTACGGGTTCTCGAAACGTTGTTATTGTGCCGGATACATTATTGGATGAAACGGTAGAAAAGATATTCGATCTTATTGTTTTACCGGGGGGACAGCCTGGAACAACAAATCTTCTAAAAAATCCAAGGGTATTGAGTTTAATAACTCAGGCAAATGAGAATCGAAGTAAAATTGCGGCCATTTGCGCGGCGCCACTTGTATTAGATTCGGTTAACTTGTTGTATAAAAAGAACTTTACAAGCCATCCAAGCGTTGAAAATGAGTTTGATAAGGGGAAATATTCTCAAGAAAGGGTGGTTATTGATGAAAACCTTATTACAAGTAGAAGTCCTGGAACCGCGATGGAATTTGCCTTTGCCTTAGTGGAAGAGTTGTTTGGAAAAGACCGCTTAAAAACCGTTAATAAAGGCGTAATGGCAAAATTATAATTTTGAAAAAAATTTAAATCTATTTTTTTTTAGAAGCGTCTAAAAGGTAGATTGGATTTTCATTTTATATAAAACTTAATAATTTTAAATTCTTCTTTAGAGTTTTGGAATGTTTGTTAATATTTCTCGAAATAAATTACTTATAAATAAAAATAGATTGTCCGGTAAAACGGTAAAAGAGAAGAAAAAAGAACCAAGGTGCAATCACTGTGGTGGGTTGGTCCGGTTTGACGGAGAAATCTCTTCATGCATTATGTGCTCTCGAGAGAAGGGGCATGCATGTTCGGGATGTTCTTATGCGACTCAAATGGAAGTAGATCAGAATAAGAAATTAGCCTAATTTTAGCCGTCTAAAAAATTATTCGTATCGTTCCTTGTATCGTTCGTATACTTTTTCTTCGATAAAGAATTCTACAAGATTTGGGTCAAGCTCTTCGTGTTCGCTCATTGATCTCAGAATTCTGTAAACGTTTGATAGCGGCATTGCTTTTTTATAAGGTCTATCCGAGGCTGTTAAAGCCTCTGCGATGTCGGTTACGGCCATCATAAGTCCTTCAAAGGGAATTTCGTTCCCCTTCAAACCCAAAGGGTAGCCCTTGCCATTTACGAATTCGTGATGAGCTCCAGCAAAATTGGGGATGTTTTTCAATCTCTTAGTAAACGGTATTCGATTAAGCATTTTCAGCGTTACGGTAGCGTGATGTTGCATGATCTTTCTTTCTTTTTCCGTAATGCTTCCTTTTCTGATGGATAAATTTTCCAACTCGTTTTCACTTAGGAAGTTTACTGGTTCGCCGTTTGCGTCAATATAAGTCATTTCGCTAATTTCTTTTAGCCGATTCAACTTTTCGTCTTCCAAGAATTCTCCAGGTTCATTGCATTTAATTACAAAAGCTTTAATTTCCTCTAATGCTTTAATTTTTGCTTCTCCTTCTTCATCCGACTTTCTTAATTCTTCAGAAGAAGCCCCAGATTCTAAAAGGCCAACCTTAATTTCTAAGGTTTCTTTTTTTAGTTTTTCGATTAAATAGCGGAACCTCATTTCAATAAAATGAACCCGATCAAAAATTGTTTGAAGTTTTTTACCTTTTTCAATGATTTCGACGGGGGTTGTTACTTTTCCAATATCATGCATCCAGGCAGCTATTTTTAATTCGTATAACTGTTCCGGGGTAAATTTAATATCTTTAAAAAAGCCAGTTTTTGTTTCGTTTAAAATTTCTGCCATCGTAATCGTCATATTCGCCACGCGTTTGATATGCCCGCCGGTTACTGGCGATTTTTCGTCAATCGCAGTAGCCATAACTTCAACAAAGGCCTCAAACAGTTTTTCCATATCCAGGATTAATTTCACATTGGTTATGGCTACGGCGGCTTGCGATGCAAGGGATTCTGTCAAACCTTCTAAATCTGGAGAAAAGGGGGTTACTTCGCCTGTTTTTGGGTTTTGAGCGTTCAATAATTGTAAAACTCCAATGACGTCGTCTTCATGATTCCGCATAGGAACTACAAGCATTGATTTAGAACGGTAACCTGAAGTTTGATCAAATTTCTTTGGGCCGGTAAAATCAAATAAATCTGAATGGTAAACATCGGGAATATTAACTGAAATTCCTTTCATTGCGACATAGGCTGAAACGTTTGATTCTTTAAGTTCCACTGGGGGGAAGGGGATTTTATCGCCCGACTTACCGCCCATTCTAATATTGAGCGACTCAGTTTGAACGATTTTAAACCTTAATGTATTGTCTTCAAGGATGTATAGGGTTCCCGCATCGGCATTGGCAAAGCTCCGCGCTTGGTCAACGATCATTTCTAATAACGCGTTTAGGTTTCTCTCCCCAGATAAAGCTCTTCCAATATCGGATAATTGGCGAATTTGCGCAATCATCCTATCGGCATAACCTTTCACTTCATTAACTATGCTTACCAGAAGAGAGTTCAGGTGAGCGTCTTGAGAAAGATTTACGCTTTCTGGAGTTAAGTTGTTTGGTTTAGTGAAATCGTTCATTGACCAGGATTCAGTTTTGTAGACGTTTTCTTAATATAAAACAACATTTTAAAAATTAAAACCTTTAAAAAAAATATATGGTTTTTAGTGATAACTATAAACCCTATTTAAGCAGTAATTTATTAAAATTTGAATAAAATATTGTAATATATTTAAGACAAAAAGTTGTGAAAAAAACTTCAGGTTTTAAAAATTAGATTGAAACTTAAAGTAATTTAGGGTGTTGAAAATAAGTTTCGTAAAAGACCTTCTTCCGAGTTAAGATTTTATATACAAAAAAATGTTTGCTAGTTTGCTAATAAAGTTGCCTTAAGTAAATTACGCTTACACATTTAAAAAAAGATGAAAGGCTCGGTATTTTGGGAAGTTGAAGGTTAGATATTCAAGCCTTTTATAGATCTTTTAATAATAATGGTTCCCTTGATTCCCATATTTTTTTTCCACAAACATTAATAAAAGAGGGGTTGTCGGAATCAAATAAGGCTAAATGAGAAAGGTATAAGTCATTTGCATCTGTGGGACTATCGCCATATGTTTCTTTTTCCTCTTTCATGATGCCAGCTTCAAATCGTTTAATTCCTTCGCTAGCGGCAACATTTTCAAAATAAGAGCCCAACAAGGGGTTGTTTTCTTTATTGATGCTTTTTGCATTTTTTCTTAAAAGTAACTTGATTGCTCGAGAAGAATGCGAAGGAAATAAGCCTGCTCGTATACAAGCCCGTTGTGATTTACCTTTTTCCAAAATCCATTTTTCAATGGCCTCTTTAGAATGACCCATTGCGCCATAGCTACAAATTTGGTGTTTGAGTAAATAAAATGTTGAATAGGCTACCATTGTTTTAATTTGGAATTCGTCCTCGAGTTTTTGCAATGGATTGAATGAAATACGATTTGAATGTTCAATTTGTTCTTTAGTGGACTCTTTGATAGGAAATCCTACTTCTCCTAAAGCGGTAGCGTAAAATAGATAATCATATTCATCTCCGCCAACATTCTTTATTTCCTCGATACAACTGTCAGACGTTATATCTCCAAAAACCGTATGGTTTGCTCCTTCAATTTTAAAATCAGGGTCTTCTTTGCCATACCAATTTGCAATTATGACGGTTTCTTCTCCAAACTTTTCTTTGACAGCTTTGATAGCGGCGCTTCCCATAACGCCACTTCCTCCAATGATTAAGTAACTTCCCATTCGTTTCCTCCAAAGGGCAGGTTAAATTTGTATAAATTGTTTTTTCGGTAGGAAAATTAACCGAAGCGCTAATTTTTTGCGGCTATTATGAACCTCCAACGCTTTCTTGAATATCCCAATAAGGAGTTTGGGCGAGTTCACTTTCTGCCTGCATCAAGTTTGTATTTGATTTAGAAAAGGATGAAACTTGATCAATCAACGATTCCACTTCCGTTTTAAAAGGCTTTGAAATACCTTTGGATTGATTGTCTAAGAATAGTTTCACATAAGAGGAGACTATTTTTTTTGATTCGTTTAAAGTTTCTTTTATTGATAAATAATCAAGGGCTCGATTTTCGTGCTTTAAAGAGAAATCATAGAATTCGAACCAAACGTTTATTTCTTTTTTTGTTTTGCCTAGAATCACCAATTGTTTGCGGTATTCATCTTCGCTCATTATTTTTAGATCGTCCCTAAAAATCATTGCTAAATCGTTCAACGGGATTCCATTTAAGGTTTTACATAAATGGGTTAAATGTTCAATCAATTTGTTTATTTTTCCATCCAGTTTGAGACCAATAACCGATTGAACATTGAGCTCTTTTGATTTTTCAAATAAACTCCAGATTCCCCCGTTATATTGAGCTTTCTCTTTTTGAATGATTAGTAGTTGTATTTTGCTCATACATTCTTTTTCATTTGCAAATATTACACTTGGAAATAACGCGATAAAGGAAAATAAGAAAAGGAGGCCTATCTGTAGGAATCTAAAATACTTCATAGTTTAATATTATTGACCGCTTATACGAGCGGAAGGTATTCTTCCACTTATATGGGCTTGGGCGCCACTAACACTTGAAGAATGACGAGTTTGTCCGCTTATATGTTGAATGCCGCTTACATGTGGCGCGCTATAGCCGCCGCTTACTCGGGATTTAACGCCGCTTATATTTGACGGTGTTGAGGAACTAACTGGCTGTGGAGTAGTTTCAACTTTGCTATCTTGTTTTTTTAAAGGTTTATTATCGGTCTCTTTAGTTATTGGAGCGGCAACTGATTTTGGGGAGTCTTGAGTTTTTGAGGGAGGAGTTTTTTTGTCAGAACATCCAAATGCGATCAGAAAAAAGAAAATAAAATAGATAAACTGATAGTTTTTCATCTTTTTGGCGAAGTTATTGGTATAGATTCGTACATAATTAATTTTTTAAGCTAAACTTTTAAAGATTGCTTGCCTGAAGTTTTAAATAACAAAAATTAAATTCCCGTTAATACGGTACCGCCCATTTTGAGGATCGTTTTAAATTCATTTCGAGTTAATGGCGAAACCGAAAGTCTAGACTGTTTGACCAAAGCGATATTTTGTAAGCTCTCTTCCTCTTTTATCTGTTCTAAAGAAACGGGTTTTTTAAATGGTTTTTCCGGTTTTAGATCGACAACTACCCAGCGTTCGTCTGGTGTGGTGGGATCTTTATAAAATTCCTTAACCACTTTGGCAATCCCCATTATCTTTTTGTCGGAAACGCTATGGTAAAAGAAAGCGTAGTCGCCTTTTTTCATTGCTTTGAGATTGTTTCTTGCCTGGTAATTTCTAACTCCATCCCAATAAGTTCCCTTATCGTTAACAAATTCGTCCCAACTATATTTTGTCGGTTCTTGCTTAACTAACCAAAAGTTCATTCGGAATTAGGAAATGATTAATTTGAAGTTTTAATTGGAAAGGTTTTGAAATTTATTATAAACAATTATGGCGCAAAATGAAGGTTTAATTTTTATAAGTTGCGCTAATAAACCTAAAAAGACTTAAATTAGTTTTAGGATAAAATTCTGATTGACGAAGCTTCTTTAGCTAAATATAATCAATTAGTTAAATTCATTAAATTAATAGGTCTTTTTGAAAATAGGAAACCTGATTTATATTCTTAAATCCGATCCTGTTTTTTAAGAAATGACCTCTAAAACGGTTTTCTGGGAATCCCCAGTTTGGGAGTGATTGTGTGATGTTTCGTAAAGAGATTAAAGTATTGGATTGTACGATCCGAGATGGCGGATTAATGAATGCCCATCAGTTTAGCAACGATATGGTAACGAGAGTGTTCCAGGCTTGTACGGCAGCAGGTGTTGATTATATGGAATTGGGATATAAAGCTGACGAATCCCAGTTTAGTAGAAATGATTTTGGTCCAATGAAGTTTTGTTCTGAAAAAGATATTGAGAACATTATTGGTAAAGAAGAAAAGAAGTGTAAAGTTTCCGTTATGGTTGATATCGGTAGAGTCGATCCAAACGATATTATACCCAAAAACGAAAGCCTCGTTGATATGATGCGGGTTGCTTCGTATGTTAAGGATATAGATAAAGCCATCAATTTAGTAAACCTTATTAAAAGCAAGGGTTACGAAACTACTATAAATATCATGGCTGTATCTCATGCTCGGGAAAATGATTTGGACGAAGCTTTGGAACAAATAGAGAGTGAAAGCGGCGTTGATGTTGTATATTTGGTCGATAGTTTTGGAGCTCTTTACTCGGAACAAATCGCTTACATGGCTAAGAAGTATAAAGGTATATTGAAAACCCGAGAGATAGGAATTCATGCTCATAATAACCAGCAATTAGCATTTTCAAATACCATCGAATCGATCATAAATAATGTTAATTATTTAGATGGAACCATTTATGGTATTGGTAGAGCCGCTGGAAACTGTCCTTTAGAATTGCTTTTAGGTTTCCTTAAAAACCCAAAATATGATCTTCGACCTATTCTTGAAGTTTTAGAATCGGATGTTGTTAAATTGAGAGATGATATTGAATGGGGATATAATATTCCTTACATGATAACCGGCATTTTAGACAACCACCCTCGTTCGGCAATGGCATTAAGGAATTCAGACAATAAAGACGAGTATCTTAAGTTTTATGAAAAGTTAACTGCAGAATCAAACGTATAGTTAGAATGGGTTTTGACCGTTTTGATTTGTCTCACTTTGAGCGGGAACCAGCCTTAGGTATACTAAGAGGAATCAAACTTGAGCAATTAGACCGGACTTTTGAAGCAATAATTGATTCTGGGTTAAAGTACGTAGAAATAACGTTAAATACACCTGACGCTCTCAAATTGATTGATGCTGCTGTTAAGAAATATGGTCAATCAATTTGCGTTGGCGCTGGAACCGTACTTTCTACTGAAGAAGCCAAAAATGCTTGTTTTTCTGGCGCAAAGTTTATTGTCGCTCCAACTTTAAATGAACAAGTCGCAAATCACTGTTCATTAGAAAATATTCCCTATTTTCCTGGAGCTTTGACTCCAACCGAAATTGAACGTTGTTGGCAGGCTGGAGCGGCTATGGTAAAAGTTTTTCCTGCATCACGGTTTGGTCCTGATTATTTTAAAGAGATCAAAGGGCCATTTAACCAAATTAAGCTGATGGCTGTTGGAGGTGTGAGACCTGGAAATATTGCAGATTATTTAAATGCTGGAGCGTCTGCTTTGGCTTTAGGAGGGTCTATTTTTTCCATTTCCAGGTTGGAGTCCGGTGAGTTTTTTAAAATTGCCCACGACTTAAAAGAGTTTTTATCTGAGATAAATAAATATTTCGATGAAGAAAATTGATGTTAAAATGAATTAATGGCGAACGAATTTAGGAGGTGAAGTGGCTTACGATTTTTTAAAAAATTTCATGATTTTTGAAGATGAAGAAAAATTTAACCGATTATGTCAAGCTTTAGAAGATGTGATTAGAGACCTGGAAGATTCAGACGGTAAGTTTTCTGAAGTCGAAATCATGCAAGCCTTAGATATGGTTGGCTTTAATCAATTTCGAGATTCTTGGGAAGAGTTTAAGAAAATGGATTTACAAAGAGACTTTTCAATGATGGAAATTGGAAGGCCAAAATCTAAAAAGTTTTTAAATTAATTTTGTTTCCTGCCTTTTCACTTCAATTAGTTTTTTTGTTAAACATCTTTAAAGTATAAAATGCTCCAAAAACTAGAGCGGCTATAATAAATCCTTGCCCAACACTTGTCTCAATGGTTGGATAAATTCCTAGCCAATCGATTTCTGGAATGAAATCTACAGCTGTTAGAGGTAATCCACCTCCAACTTGAAGAGCGTGCAAGCCTTTCCCAGTAAAAGTGAAGGCCATAAAGTAAAGAAAAATTCCCGTAAGCCCAAAGAACCAATTTACTGGAATTTTCATTCCCATTTTGTTTATGGCATAAAATACCCCAAATAGAACGCCGCAACCGACAAAAAAGCCAGGAATAATTCCTCCTGTGGAATCGCCAGAATAAGTATAAAGGGCTTCGTAAAAAAGGACAGTTTCAAACCCTTCTCTGTATACCGATAGAAATGCTAACGTTGCGAGAGTGATTCCACTTCCAGTTCTTACGGCTTGTTGCATTTTTCCGGATATAAACTCTTGAAATTTTTGGGCTCCGATTTTAGAAATGAGCCAATAACTAATATAGAATAGCATTGCGGCCGCTAATAACATTATAGCCCCTTCTAAAATCTCTTGATTTGCCGCGCTGATCCCTAAAATCTCATGAACGATATAAGCCGTTAAAAAACTCGCTAGGATTCCAATTCCGGCTCCTACATAAATACTTTTTACCTGGTTTTCGTTACGAGATTTAATTAAAAAAGTTATTAGAGCCGATAAAATGAGAATCGTTTCAAATCCTTCTCTAACGATTATAGAAAAGGATTGGATGAAAACTCCCACATCTTCAATCTTTGCCGTAAAGACTTTAATTGCTTCGTCAAGATCTGTGTTTATCTTTTGAACTAAAGAATTGATTTCATTTTTTGAGGCTTTTCGTTTTATTTCTCCTCGTAACCGACCAAAATTTGCTTGTAACCTAAGTCCAAGGTTTTTTTCTTTAGCTATTAATGCGGCTTCAATGGTTTCATAGACTAAATAGGCGTCAAAAGCGGCATCGCCAGCCGCTTCTATATTCTCATTGTCAAAGTTTGTTGATGATTTGGCGACGAGTTGTTTAATTTTTGAAACGATTTCATGAATAGAAGCTTTTAATTCCGATTCGTTTGGAGCGCTAGTTATATTAGGGAGTTGGACGTTTTTATTCGAAAAAGTCCGAATGTAATAGACCACATCCCAAATATCGTCTTCCGATAACACGTCTGCCCACGCAATCATGGCGGTGTTGGCGATTCCGACATTGACAACTTCAAAGTTGTCATAAGGTTTTGAATAATCGTTTCCAGTAATTTGTGGATCGGCTAATACTGCTGGCTTAGGGTCTAATTCTTCTGCCGTTGGTCCATCGCCTTGGCCTGTTGTGCCATGGCAGTGGGAACAGTTTGACCTAAAAATATTTTCTCCATTTTCTAAGGAAATTGAGCGCTTCGGCGATTTTTTTATTTTGATTCCAAATTCGTTTAATATTCCATTTTGAATGGATGTGGAAAGAATTTTTATTTTTTCAGTATTTAGTTTCTGTTGAATTTTCGATTTGAGTTCTACGAGTTGGCTTTTAATAGCCTCAGCTTCTTTACGATCTTTAAACTGGTCTGAAAGGGGAATAAATCTTTCCGACACCATTTCCAAAAAAGCCTGACTTTCTTCATATTCGACTTCGTTTATGATTTGCCCATTTTTGACGGCTAACTCATATTCTTTGGATACGATGGCGAGCATCATGACTAACTTTTTAATTTTTAATTCAGTTTTTTGTTCTTTTTCCTGAGCGTTTATTGAAGATGAAGGTTGTAAAATTCCTAAACATACGGTCAGAATTAGTAAAATTAAAAAGTAAAATCCTCTATGCGAGGAAATTGGTTGTATTGAAAACATATTTGTTTTTTGGTTTTGTTGAATAAATCTAGTTGGTTTAGGTATATCTGGGGAATTTGGAGGAAAATGGCTAGATAATCATCTACTAAGATTTTCCTTAATTTGAGAATTGTTATCAATATTAGAGTAGGACCTTATATTTGTCAATTTTAACTTTTTGATTTTCCTGATAAATGGTTAAAATATTAGCTTAGGCCATAGTTTCTTTTTAGTTAAACCTCCTTGGAGTATTGAATGAGTAGCGATAGTTACCAAAAATTGACAAACCGATTGGAAGAATTGACTAGTTTAAACGGCATTGCTGGAATTTTACATTGGGATCAAGAAGTAATTATGCCGTCTGGTGGAGTCGAGTTTCGGGCAAAGCAGATGTCTACGTTAGCTGGAATATTACATGAAAAATCTACGGATCCAGTGATAGGAGACTGGTTAAACGATTTGGAGAATCGATCAACTAAAGATTTAGACTTTTACCAAGCGGCTAATATTCGAGAAGCAAAAAGAGATTATGAAAGAGAAGTGAAGGTTCCCAAAGAATTAGCGCAAGAGATGGCCGAGTTGAGTTCGACCTCCAGGCAAGTTTGGGTCAAGGCACGTGAGGAAAATCGTTTTATAGATTTTGTTCCCTGTATTAAAAGGTGGATTGAACTTCGAAAAGAATGGGCTGGTCATATCGATCCTGGAAAATTGGCATATGACACCAATATTGACGTTTATGAAAGAGGTGGCTCAACCGTAAGATTTGAGGAGATTTTTGAAAAAGTTAAAAAAGAGTTAATTCCTCTAGTTAAAGCAATTCAAGAAAACGGAAAGAATTTGGACAGTTCATTTTTGGAAGGAGATTTTTCTACGGAAAAGCAAAAAGTATTAGGGCAACAAATTAGTGAGGAAATAGGCTTCGCTTTCGACAAAGGTCGGATGGATGTTTCTGTTCATCCATTTTGTGGAGGCTCTCATCCCACTGATGTGCGAATAACGACGCGGTATCGTAGCGATAATTTCGTGGAATCGTTATACGCTGTAATTCATGAAACGGGTCATGGGCTTTACGAGCAAGGAAGGATGGAGCGCGACCGAAACTTGCCTGTATCTGAACATCTGTCAATGGGAATTCATGAATCGCAATCCCTGTTTTGGGAAAGAATGATTGCTCAAAGCGAGAGTTTTTGTCATTGCTATCTTCCAAAATTCAGGGAAGCTTTTCCTGGAAAACTAGGGGACGTTTCTGTAAGAAAATTTTATGAAGGAATTAATTTTTCAGAACCTTCTTTCATTCGAGTCGAAGCCGACGAGGTTACGTATCCATTACATATTATCTTACGTTTTGAAATTGAAAAGGGTTTGTTTGACGGATCTATTTCTCCCGATGAATTACCGGGAATTTGGAACGATAAGATGGAAACTTATTTAGGTATACGACCAAAGACGGATTCGGAAGGTGTTTTACAGGATATTCATTGGAGCATGGGAAGCTTTGGCTATTTTCCTTCCTATACTTTGGGCGCAATGTACGCTTGTCAATTTTTTAATGCGTTAAAAAAGAAGGACCCTGATGTTGAAGATAAAATCAAATTTGGCAAATTTGTAGATATTAAGAAATGGTTGAATGAAAATATCCATCAAAAAGGACGACTTTATTCAACAGACGATTTAGTGGCACAGGTAACGGGCGAACCGCTAAATCCAGATCATTTCATTCAGTATCTAAAAGATAAATATAGCGATATATATCAATTGTGATGCAGATATAGATAGATTATCTAACTAGGCATTGTAAATTAACGAAAATTCAAAATGGCTGGATATTCCCTAAAAAAAGAATGGATCGTTAACTGTCAGAATTGTGGAGAAACCATTTTACGCGGCCAATGGTTTTGTGCGCGCTGTGGTCCTCCTGAATCGGAACCAAAGTCCTTGCCTAATAAGATTACAGGTTTACAAGCTGTAGTAAGAATTTCATTTTTGATTGTCATATTTTTTTCTTTCGCAATTTACAAATTAGATCAAGATTTTGTCGAAAAAGATTATAAAGGTTTTATCTCTCGAAACGTAAAACTAGAATCTCATGAAAAAGATTTAGAACCTATTCACTTAGTTGGAGTGGAGATGGCTAACGTTCGTAGCGAGCCTAATGGTGAAATTGTGATGGTACTTCGTAAAGGTGAAAAGGTAGAGGTGATAAAGAATAATGGCGGTTGGCTGGAAGTAAAAGCTCATGATAAATCCGGGTGGATTTCTGAAAACCTCGTTAAAACAATATTTGAATAGGCGATTGGATTCTCAATAAACTTTACTACCATGACTGGTTTATATCGCTAATTAATTAATAAATAAATTATGTTCAAATCTGGCTAACTTATTTGGTAAACTAAATAGATAGAATTAAAATCACTTTAATTGTTTTTCAGTTTTAGAGAGTAGAAGAGTTTGTCTTATTATGGATAAGTTTAAGTTTTATTCGGGATCGGAAAAAACCGCAAGCGCTCAAATGGAAACAACGCTCCATGGTCAAAACGAAGTTTTGGAAATGTTGGCTACCGGGCAATCTTTGAAGTCAACCCTGGACGTTTTAATCCAAAAAGTTGAAGCGCAGATCGACCAAGTGCGAGGTTCTATCTATACTCTAGATAGCTCTGGGGAAAAATTTTTAACAGCCGCCGCTCCAAGTTTACCCGAAGAGGTTAATAACGCTTTTAATGGGTTTGAAGTTAATGAGAAAGTAGGCTCCTGCGGTCCCGCTGTTACCTATAACAAAACTATTATTGTAGAAAATATTCAATTAGATCCAAAATGGGATGGTTTTCAGGAGTTTGCTGAATCAAATCAATTAGGTGGTTGTTGGTCTACCCCAATACGCAATGTTGAAGGAAAAGTGCTAGGCACTTTTTGTTGTTTCTTTTATGAGCCAAGAAAACCTAGCGAAGAGGAAATGCAAAAAGTTCTTTTTGCGGCTTATTTAGCGGGGATCGCCATCCAATTGAAATTGGGAGAAATGGCAAAGCGCGAAAGTGAAGAACGAAACCGGAGAAGTTTAGAACAATTGCGCTCTATCATGGAAGGCACTGCTTCAGATACAGGCGATAAATTTATTCAATCTTTGGTGTTTAATTTAGCGGATTCTTTAAAAGTTCGTTTTGCTTTTTTAGGTCGTGTGGAAGGTGGAAAAAATAGGTCCTTGGCTTTTTGGGCCGGTGATAGTTTTGCATCTAATATTGAATATGACATTGAAGGCACTCCTTGTGGACGGGTTATCGAAAATAACGAAACCCAAATTTTTCCAAAGGATGTACAAAAAGAGTTCCCCAATGACAACATTCTTCGCAAATATGGGGTAGAGAGTTATTTGGGAGTTCCCCTAACCGATGAGTCAGGAAAAGTAATTGGCAATTTGGGAGTTATGGATACGTTGCCAATGCGAGATCCATCTACTTCTAAAATGATTTTAGCAATTTTTGCGGCCAGGGCAGAAGCGGAATTGGTTCGCAAAAAAGCGGAAGAAGAGTTATTAAAAGGCAATGAAAAATTAGAGAAGGTAAGTCAAGCCAAAACGGATTTTCTCTCGAGAATGAGTCATGAGCTACGAACGCCTATGAATGCAATATTGGGTTTCTCGCAGTTGTTGACAATCAATTCGAAGGAAAAGTTGTCCCATAACCAAAAAGATTGCGTTGACGAAATCGAAAAGGCGGGCAATCATTTGCTGGCGCTTATTAATGAAGTATTAGACCTGAGTAAAATCGAGTCGGGTCAAATGACGATCGCTCCAAAACCGGTGGAGTTGATGGCATTAATAAAAGAAATTGCCATGTTGATGGAGCCTTTAGCGAAAAGCCATGGCGTTCAATTGTTGAATGAATTCGATTTAATAAAAGAAGCTCCTTTAACGGTGCATGCCGACCGTATGCGTTTGAAGCAAATAATACTAAACTTATTATCGAATGGAATTAAATATAATCGCAGAGGTGGGACAGTACGAATTTTTTGCAGTAATGAAGGATCGGCTACCGTTCGTATTCATGTTAAGGATACGGGAAAAGGAATAATGAAAAGTAAATTAAAGAAGTTGTACGAACCTTTTGATCGCCTTGGAGAAGAGAACTCGGAAGTTGAAGGAGCGGGAATTGGGCTCACAATTACTAAAAAACTTGTTGAATTAATGAATGGAAAGATTTTTTTAGAAAGCGAGTTGGGGGTTGGAAGCTGTTTTTCTGTAGAGTTTCCGAAAGGAGGTCAAGCAGATTCGGTTGAACAGGAAACCATTGTGGAGCCTGAAGAAATTGAAGAACCTGAAGAATCTGAAAAATCTTGTCATTCAATTTTATATATCGAAGATAATCCGGCAAACCTAGCGTTGGTCAAAAGAATTTTGTTATTGCGCCAAGAAGTACAACTATTAACAGCGCCAGAAGCGCATTTAGGTATAGAGTTGGCGCGCGCGCATCAACCAAATTTAATATTGATGGATATCAACTTGCCTGGGATGAACGGCATCGAAGCCCTAAAGCAACTACAAACATTCGAGGAAACCAAAGACATACCAACTATTGCTATCAGCGCTTACATTACTGAAGAAGATATAGATAAGGCTATGTCGGCTGGATTTCTAAAATACCTTACAAAACCAATCAAAGTAGATGAGTTTTTAGAAACCATCGATAATATTTTGGCGACATAAAAGTCAAAATATCATCGAGTCAATCGAGCTTAGTTAAAGCTTTGTTTGGGGTTAACAAGTGAAGACGCTATTATTTTTTTAGCGTGTTGTTTGCGTTTGGGAATGTTCTCAAGCTTTGCAACGTTGATTGCTGTTTCTACTTCCTCCAAAACATAAAGCTTCTGAATTGAGTTTTGGATAAAAGCTTCTCTGAACGTTTTTTTTACAGGAGGGCCCCCAGGAGATTTAAACGATAATGGGTTAATAGGTTTCCCAAACTTTTTGAGTTGAAAATCTAGATGAGGTCCTGTTGAAGCGCCTGTTGTTCCTACGTATCCGATTATTTGTCCTTGATGAACCTTTTTTCCTCTTTTAACTCCTCGTCCAAACCGTGAAAGATGCGAATAGGCGGTGCGATAAATTCCATAATGGGTTAACGCGACATATTTTCCGGCTCGTCCATTGCGCCCTGCCGAGGCCACGACTCCATCGGCCAATGCGACTACTGGAGTTCCTGTAGGAGCGGCATAGTCTATACCCAAGTGAGGTAAATATTTTTTATAGACTGGGTGGAATCTTCGGTAAGTATAGCGCGAAGAAATTCTGCTGTATTTCAATGGCGCTTTTAAAAATTGTTTAACCAAAGGTTTTCCTTCAGACGTATAATATCTTGCGCTCCCGTTTGGTTCTTCAAAATAAATTGCATCGAATGTTTTTTTATGAGTTTGGAGTACCGCCGCTAAGATTTTTCCGTCTTTTATAAACTTTCCGTGGCGTGATTTGGTCTCCACTAAAAATTTAAATTTGTCTCCTTTTCTAATATCCTTGAAAAAGTTGACGTCCCAGGCAAAAATTTCGGTAAGGTCCAAGGCATTTTGATGAGATCCTCCCGCTTTAAGCACGTCTACCACCAAGCTATTGTTAATAGCTCCTTTAACAATTTTGAAATCTGTGTCGAATTTATAGTTTACGATTTTCGCTTTGAATTTATCGGTCGTTCCTTTTATCTCAAGCCGGTAGTAACGTGAGTGATTGAAGTAGTATTCAAAGTATCTGAAGCTTCCTTTTGGCGACAATTCGATTTTATAATTTTTTCCTAATTGCAAACGGTTGAGATTGAGAACTTTTCGCGAGGATTTGACCATCTTCAAAATTTTATTTGAGCTAACTTTGGCTTTGCTCATAATTTTAGAGAAGCTATCTTTTTTTGAAATGGAACCTGTAATAATTACAGGTTTTGGTTTAGGAGGGGGGAGTTGCTTTAATGTCGGTTTTACGGGAGATTTTTTCGCCTGAGCCTTTGGTTTTTTAAGACCGGCGGGAATTGATACAAAAGGGCGAGAGTCCTTTGGAGGTAGCGCAGCTTTTTGAATTTTATTAACGGGTTTTGTAACAGTCGCTTTGTGAATAGGAGCAAAGGAAAATATCCAAAGGATTCCCACCGCTAAAATTAAACTGAGTAAAATAGCGGCTGGCCATTTTGTTTTGACGATATCTTTTTCTATTTCGATGTTGCCTTCTGGCAAGGACTTGGTCGGTTTTTTATCCATTTGAAGTAGAATTCTCCGCGAAGGTGGCGCAAATCATTTGTCGCACGTTTTCTAAAACCGCATCTTTTTCTTTTTTATTTAAGTTTTTTATCTCTATAGGTTTTAAAAATATTATTTTTATATTGCCTGGTTTTACTCCGTAACTCCCTTTTCTCATAACGTCGCCGGTTCCTATAATTACTGTAGGGACTATCGGAACTTCAGATCGTATAGCTAATAAATGGCTTCCTTTTTTAAATTCGGCAATGGTTCCATCGTTGGAACGGGTTCCTTCTGGAAAAATGACAGCAGAAGCTCCATTTTTGATTCTATCCAGTGCGTCGTTAAAAGCTTTAAGCGATTGTTTTCGGTTGCCTCTACGCACTTTTACATAATGAGCGGCAGACATTGCCCAACCGACAAAAGGTAAATAAAACAAACTTGCCTTTGCCATCCACCGCAGTTGGACTGGCAAAAAACCAGCAAGGGTAAAAATATCAAAAAAGCTTTGGTGATTTGCAACGAATAATTGGGCGCGTTGAGAATCAACATTTTCTAAACCAAGCAATTCCACTTGAACGCCGCAGGCTTTGCAAATCCAACAAGCCCATAAACTATTAATTTTATGACTAGATTTTCCTGATTTATCTATACAACGAACGATAACGGACAACGTTCCAAGGATAATGGAAAGGACCGTTATAGTGACCCAAAACCTTGTTGCGTTAAAGAATGAATTGAATAAATTCAATGATGGCCCCAGAGCTAAAAGTCTTCTGGGTTTATTGAATATTTGTTTAAATTTAAACAAATTTAAACAAATAGTTAAAATCTTACGTATTTAATCAAATTTTTAAGGTTTTTGCAAGAGGAGAGGCGGTTTATAGGTTAAGAATTTAAAATGAAAGGTATTGAAGTTTGGGAACTTTAAATTTTAAGAAGATTGGGTTTCCAATAATTCAGGTTCTGATTCGTTGTTATCTTGAGAGCCACCCTGGAGCCCCTCAATCAATCTGTTTAATTCTTCCGCAAGTATCAATAGTCCTTGGGAAATACTGTTCGTTTGCTGAGTCGAGGCCGAATAATGATGGATACCTTGCTCAATTTCTTTTAGGGCTTCAAAAACTTGACTGGTAGCAAACTCTTGTTGTTGTGTGGAAAATGAAATAGTCGTTGCTGCATCATTGGCCGAGCGCGCTCCATTCACCAAACCTTCAAATTGATTAAGGGTATGGGCGGCGAGGTCATTAACGGTTTTGATTTTTTTTGTTCCATTTTCTGAAGATACAACAAGCTTATTAATAGAAGCTTGTACTTCTTCTATCCTGCTTTCAATGTCTAACGTGGACTTCATCACGTTATCTGCGAGGTTTCGGATCTCTACAGCTACGATGCCAAACCTTTTACCGGTTTCTCCAGCGCTAGCGGCTTCAATCGCTGCATTAAATGCGATCAATTTTGTTTGGTCGGCAATATGGCTGATGATTTCCATAACCGAGCCAATTTCTTGAGATTTTCTTCCTAATTCAACAATTTCCATTAGGTTGCTTTCGTTATCGCTGGTGATTTCATCCATTCTTCCTTTTAGCGATTCCAATGCTTCTACGCCTTTTTCAGAATAGGTAACTGCCGTAGAAGAAGTATCTACAACTAATGTAGAGTTTTCCGCAATTTGGCTGGATGTTGTAGCGAGTTGTTTGAGAGTAGCGGAAATTTCAGAAATGGAAGTGGATTGGTCTGCTGCAATACCTACTTGTTCAAGAATTGAGGCTGACATTTCGTTGGAGGAGGTGGTCAGAGTTTTAGAAGTATTGGCTATGGAGTTAATTTGATTATCGAAAGAGTGTCTAATATTGCTTACCATGTCTTTGAAGTTTTTACATAGAACCCCTACTTCATCTCGCGTGTGAATATCGATATCTACGTCGTCCGTATTGCCCTGAGAGACGCTGTCGGCGGCTTCCGTTAATTGAATAAGAGGTTTAGTAATTTTATTACTAAAAAAGTACGAAAGCAAAACTCCTAACAGGAGCATGGCTAGACAAATATATAATGTTGTTGTTTCGTTTTTTAAAATATTTTCGTTAAATGCTTTTAAAGACAAACCTAAAATAACGCGCCCATATTTGGTTTTGTTGTAGACGATAGGAGTTACTATAAAAAAGTTTTCCTCAATTTCAAAAATTTCCTTTGTTTTTAATGCTTCCGAAACGTCCAAACTGATGAGTCCTGGGTTGAAGGTGGAAACAGGTTCCCCATCTTCGTCAAATATGCCAATATAAACTAGACGGGAATCATGTTTTGCCCAATTAATAGCGCTTGAGATAATTGATAGATCCAAAACCTCCAAACTAATTCCAGAGGTTAAAGCGATCATTTCGCTCATAGTGGTAATGTGATTTTCTAAATTGGTAAAAGCTTGGGTTCTATACGTCTTAGGATAGTAGCTGAAGTTGAAAAACGTAAATAGAAGTATTAATAAAGAAAAAAGCCCGACCAACTTTAAGCGAATTGGAATGCGCAAAGTGGAACCAAAC
>CAZMZH010000035.1:0-34459 GCA_964570665.1 uncultured Nitrospinota bacterium
GCCGTTCCAAATTCAGACAGTTATGTAAAATGCTCAAATTAGTTTCGTAATCAGTTGGCTTGAGGATTGAATCCACCCATTGGCTGCAGTAAAACCAATAGACTCAAGTATTCTCATTAATCCTTGGATATAAGAAAATGACTTATATTTGCCTCGGATATCCCTTTTCCCACCATTGTCATTAAATCAGTAAGTTTTATTAATTACTATAAATTAGGAAGTATTTAGCTTTTATTAAAATTTCGAACAATTTCTCCAACTAATTGATCGTGGAGTTTAGGGTTTTTCTCACCGAGAACTTTTAGCATTTCATCAAAGGTTCCTTCCGGAGAAATATTCTCTTTGCTGGGATTTATCCCTCCATCATTTCCTACCAGCCAATCGATTGAAACGCCAAATTTTTTACCAACCGTAATAAACCAACCATCCGGGATTTCATGCTTTTTAATAGCTGGATATACGGAAGCGGATTTTATTCCGATAGCCTTTCCCAAACTTGCCGGATTATTAGTCTTTGTTGCAATAAATAAGCGGTTGAGACAACGAATAAAATTCACCCAACGTATAATTTCCTCCCTGTCGATTTTTTTCCCCCTAGAGCCAGATTCTTGTTCCAAAACCTTTTTGGTTCCCGGTTCCAGTCCATTCTCTTCGTTTTTTAAAACTTTAACATCAAACCCACCTGTTTTAGCCAGTTTTGAGGTTATTCCCAGGCAAATTTCTTCGTCGGATTTTGGTTTCTTAGGCATAAAAAAACTTTTCGCGAAAAATATATAGTTTTATCTTGATAAAATATAGAAAATTCTATATATTTAAAATTATTATATAGCTACTTCTACATTATTCACTAGGTGTTCCAATGTCAAACATTAAGAATCAACCCCGGTTTCCCTAAATGAAATTTGAAATTCTTCCTAGGTGTATTCGGCAAAAAGACGCTCCCAGCTACTTGGGTACTAATGAACGGAATTTTAACAAAGTCTTTCGACCGCACCTAACGGAAATTCCGCTAGGAGAACCTGGAAAAGCGAGAGGGATTGGTTACGACCGAGAGGAACTCGATTCCCTATTTGATGAATATAAGATATCCGTTGGTCGTCCACCTCGAATTGGAGAAAAAATATGGGTAAAAAACGAACATCCGGGCTTTATAAACGAGGTAAGTACTGGCACATCCATAAAACGATATTCGGAGTCCTCGTTTGTAAATCAACCCAAACAGAAATCCTTGACGAAGCGGAAGAAATTCTCCGAGGAATTACACAAGAAATCAAAAACATCAAAATCTTTGGAAACAGACCGAGAAGAACATTTAATGAAGCTGTACGAATCTACATAAAAGTAAAAACTCCAACAAAATCGAGTATTGAAGACGACATTCTCCATCTCAAACATTTAAAACCTTATATTGGCGAACTGGATATTCATCAAATAAACATGGGTATCTTACAAACTTTCATTGTGGACCGTCAAAATCAGGGCGTTAAAAATAGAACAATTAATTTTGCTTTGAAAGCCGTTCGTCAGGTTTTGAATTCCGCGGCTGAGTGGATAGACAACGATGGCTTTCCATGGCTTCAATCAATACCCAAAATAACCCTCCTACCAGAAACAGATTCAAGAAAACCCTATCCATTAACCTGGGAAGAACAAGAAAAGCTTTTTGCTAATTTACCAGAACACTTGAAGCTCATGGCCCTTTTTAAAGTCAATACAGGATGTCGTGAACAGGAAGTTTGCGGATTAAAATGGGATTGGGAATATCCTTTACCAGAATTGAACGCAAGCGTATTTGTTGTTCCCTCGACTTTAGTAAAAAATCGGGAAAACAGAATAGTCATTTTAAATGAAGAGGCCAAAAGTGTTATCGAAATGGTCCGGAAAAAACATTCTGTTTTTGTCTTTACCTATCAGAACCATAGAATTCAGAGGATGAACGGTAATGCTTGGAGGAAAGCAAGAAAAAGAGCCGGATTGCCTTTAGTTCGGGTTCATGATTTAAAGCACACTTGGGGATATCGATTACGGTTGGCCTCTGTTCCCGAGGAAGATAGACGCGATCTTCTCGGACACAAATCCGGGAAAAGCATTACAACTCATTATTCTGCTGCTGATTTTGGTAGATTGATTGACTTCGCAAATCTAGTCCAAAAGAAAAACAATGGATTAGGTTCTCATATCATTAGAATTGGTAGAGAAAGCTAAATTGGGAATAACATCAAAAAATTCTATTGAGAGTTTGAAGGCTTTTTTTAATTTGTTGAATATCTTTTTTGGATAAATTGGATAATTTACTTTCTTCTTTTGGGTGTTTTTTTTGTAGGGAAGTTTTTTCTTCTGAAAATATATCTCTAATTTTTAATTTTAAAGCCTTTACGATCTTTTCAAGAGAATCCAAGCTGATATTCACCTGACCTCTTTCAACTTCACCGATGTATTTATAACTGAGGCCAGATTTTTCTCCTAATTTTTCCTGGGTTAAATCAGCAGATTTCCTTAAATCGCGAATTCTTTTACCAACATCTTTTCTTAGCTTTTGCATTATTTTTCATTATGTTAAATGAAAAATTATATGGGCTTGCCACGGAATCAAAAACCCTATATATGTTTTATATTGTTTTTATATTTAACCAATATATGTGCTATATACTAAGCGCTATTTATTAGTTCTTTGAGATATGTCTTTGGGAGAATAGGCACCTAAACTAAATATGGAGAATAAAATCATGAAAAACAAACTACTACGAGTTATTTTTATATTTATATTCAGCTGTTTTTCTAATTCAGCATTTGGAGCCGACATTACTGGATATGGGAAATTGAATTGGGGGGAAAGTATTACCACAATTAAATCCAAGGTTGAGGAAAACCTTAAACAGTCTATAAACCCGCGAAATGGAGCAAAGCTACTCGAAGGGAAAAAGAATATAGCAAACAAGGTTTTTGACGCTTCATATGCATTTAAAAATGGAGAATTAAGCGAAGTCACTTTTTCTCTAGACCCCAAAAAAGGTGGCTTCCTTACAGAACAAGAGGCAAAAGCTTTCCTCAATGGTTTCAAAAATAAATATGGAACATTATATAAGAATGAAAGCGATAGATCTGGGACAACCTACATTTGGAATTTAAAAAGCGGATCATTAACTTTCTTTTATCAAAGAAGTTGGTCAGGTCAATTAACGCCTGCTTTTATTATCTACCAAAGAACAAAACAAATAAGCGCTGACAACCTTTAAATAAATCATCTTAGCAAAATCTTAGCAGAGCATAAAAAAAGGACTTACAGCAAATGCCGTAAGTCCTTTTATATAATGGTCGGGGCACCAGGATTTGAACCTGGGACCCCCTGCTCCCAAAGCAGGGAATCCTGAAATTTCCTGCAACATCCTGAATTGGACAAAACAACCTTACCCCCTTGAAAACCCCTTAAATTAAGCCTATAATTGATTTCAGTAGATTTTTATCGTTTCATAGTATTTCAAACCAAACGCTAAACAATTGCTAAACAATTGGAGGAATCAATGAGATTCACGGATTCAAAGATAAGATCTATTAAGCCCACAAAATCTAGACAGACTATCTGGGAGGGTGGGAAAACGGGGTTTGGTTTGCGTATAGAGCCGACCGGAACCAAAACGTTTGTCCTTTGGTATCGGATTGAGGGAAAACCCGTAGGCGTTACGATTGGGCGATATCCGAAAATGTCTTTACACGAAGCTCATCTTAAATCAGCGGAAATGAAAGAAAAGATTTCTAAAGGGGAAGACCCTAGATTAAAAATTCAAGCGGGAAAAAAGTCTGAACGTGAAGCTGAAACCGTAAAAGGATTAGTTGAAGAGTATTTAAATAAACATGCAAAAGTAAAAAAACGCTCATGGGAAGAAGATCAAAGAATGCTAGAAAAAGACGTTCTCCCTGCTTGGGGGAACCGTAAAGCAAAAGATATTACTAGGCGCGATATTATTGCCCTGTTAGATCAAATCGTTGATAGAGGGGCTCCTATTGCGGCTAACCGGACGCTAGGGGTTATCCGTCGCATGTTTAGCTTCGGTGTCTCTAGGGGCCTTCTACAGGCTAGTCCCTGCATTGAAATTGAGCCCCCAGGTAAAGAGAAATCTAGGGATCGGGCTTTGAAGGAAGATGAAATTAAAATATTTTGGTTCGGTTTAGATAACGCCAAGATGGACCCGAAAACAAAGTTAGCGCTAAAACTTATCCTTACAACAATGCAAAGGAAGGGCGAAGTTGTTAATGCTGAATGGTCGGAGTTTGATTTAAAAAAAAATTGGTGGACAATTCCAGCTGATAAATCAAAAAACAAGCTTGCTCATCAGGTTTATTTAAGTTCATTAGCCTTAGGCCTTATAGATGATATTAGAAAACTTTCTGGCGATTCGAAATGGTTATTCCCCTCTCCCCTCTCAAATGACAAACCAATTACGACGCGGTCTATTAGTAGCGCTTTGCTCAATAACCAAACCGAGCCCCGAGGCAACGCTCCTATAGACAAGAAACGCCAGGACTCTTTCGGGCTAGAAAGTTTTACGCCTCACGACTTGAGGAGAACTGGCGCAAGCTTATTAGCTGGATCGGGAGTACCAAGACTAACAATTGGGAAAGTATTAAATCATGCTGACAGTGGAGTTACGGCGGTTTATGACCGTCATTCCTATGATAAGGAAAAACAAGTGGCTATGGAGTCATGGGGAAGAAAGCTCGAAACAATTATTACAGGAAACATCGAACAGGCTAAAGTTATTCCAATGTTAAAAAAATAAGGCTTAAGTAGTATCCGAGCAACAATTTAATGATAGGAGGACTATATAGGAAGCGTTGTATATAAATTAAAAAGAGAAATGAACGGCTTACAATTAATTTTCTTAAAAAGGGGAGCGCGTTATGTCCGAAAATTTAAAGCTTGTGGATGAAGATAAAAATGACAGGCCGGGGATTCGAGAGGCCATACATAGAGTAGAATTTTGCCAAGAACTTCGGTTAGAGGATTTAGGTTTAAAATTAGAAGCTGAACTAATCGAACTAAAACGTCTACAGGTAAAACAAACCATGGAAACGTTAAAAGATGAAGGACTCGATATTGAAAGCCCTAGCGTCATCAGCGTCGATCAGATAGCGAAAGAATTTAAGGTTAGGCTTTCCAGGCAAGATGGTATTAAAGAGGCAATGAACTTTTATATACAAGGTACTTAGAATAAATATTCCAGGTCTAGGGTAGCTCCCGAACGCTTGGCCTCTTTCACCAAGTTGGCCTGGATTTCCTTCCCCGAAAGCGCATAGAAAGGGCGCAACATGCCAGAATTAAAAATTAAAGAATTTAGCGACGAGCTTCTGTTAGAAAATTACCTAACAATCTTTTCAACTATGCTCTTCCCCCAGGATGAGGACATAAGGGAAAGCTTTAAGGCTATTGCAGGGCCAGTATTTTTAGACAACATTTTACCTGGAATGGCAAAAGATTCAGAGCCCAAAGGACTAGACGGTTTTATAAACCAATTAAAAGAATACTTCAGGAATACGAATAATTACGCCCCAATCATTAATTCAGATTGGGACAGTAAAAAACATTTCGACGCGTTAAAGAATTCCCCTAGCCAAGATGAAATGTTAGAAAAAATTAAACTTGGTTTTATTAGAGGAATGCAAGCGGGGAATATATTGATCTCAATTATTAAAATGAACGAGGACCCCTGTTATAAAGAGAAAGGATCTGTCCGGAAGGCGATTTTCCTTTCGAATAAAACGAACGCAAAAATAAAAACCGCAATAAGCGACCTCGATATCTCCTCTAAATTAATCGAAAAATATAGCGGGCCTTTGCTTGAATCAGAAAGCAAGTCCCGGGAAACAATTTGGAGCAAATATAAATCCGTTGCTCCATTTTGGGCGGCGTTATGTATTTGCGCTACTTACATTGAAAAACGGCCTCCCGGCTTTGCTGAATTTGGATTGGACCTAGAGTTAGCGTTAAAAGTGTTTTGCGAGTTAATGGAATCCTACCAATGGCTTATGAAAGCGCATGATGATTTAGAGGGTAAACGCGGACGCATGCTGGAAGAAGACGAATTATGGATTTTCCCTGAAAGGCTAAACATTCAAAGAGGGGATGTTCTTAATATCCCTTTAATGAAATCAGAACTCGAAATATTAAAAAAATACAAAGCCCATTAGAAGCAAAGCACAGAAAAAAAAGTAACCAATCAATTTAATGCATTAACAAAAGTAGATATTACCATTCCTAATTAACAATCAAGATTGTACCCACCTTCATAGATATCCCTCTATATCTTTAGACCTGATATACCGCCCCTTCGGAAATATTCAGAGTTAAATCAAAAAAAAGTAAAAAAAAATTATCATTTTAAATTAGCCCTGGGGAACTAAAACAAAAAAGCTACAACTCTTCAATTTTAAAGAGAAAAATATTTCCATTCTCCAAGACGATATTGTTTTTTTAAGGTGGTCCCCCCACTACCGGGAGCGCTCCCGCCGCTACTGAGGGCAATTTTCAAACCCCATGAAATTTGTTGGAATAGCGTCATGGAGTTCTTAAGCTTCTTGGCATTTTTTTTTGAAAATTATAAAAATAAAAAATATCGGAGAATTTAAAAATGGAAAACGAAAACAGATTAAACGAAATGAAAAAAATCTTACGGCGCAACAAGGTTTTGGAATTCACCGGACTTAGCGCGTCGACTGTTTGGCGGTTGGAGAAAGAGGGAAATTTCCCCGAGCGCGTACAACTCGGAGGGAGGAATGTCGGTTGGTTTGCTAGTGAAATTAAGGATTATATAGAGAGCCGCCCACGTGGAATAAATCGAAATTCAGAAGGCTGACGCTACTTTGCAGTTTAAACAAAAAACCGTCTGAGCTGTTACCAGTAGCAGGGACGGTCACATTTCAATAAAAATAAATAGGAAAATTTAAATGTATTTTACCAAAAATAACAGAATTTTTAAACGCAAATTCCACCGCGAGCTGCTCCCCTCAGCTCTCGGATATTACCAAAAGCAATTTCCGGGATTGAGGAAAACGAACGGCTATGCTCTTGTAAATTGTATTTTCCATAACGATAGAAATCCGAGTCTATCGGTGGACCTGGAGGATGGACACTTTAACTGTTTTTCATGTGGTGCGAAAGGCGGGAGCGTTTTAGACTTTCACATTAGGCGGTTTGAAATGGAGTTTTTAGACGCGGCTAATGAATTAGGGGCTTTACGATGATAGGAAAAGAAACGCCCCAAGAAGGCGCGCGAAGATTGTCCAAACATAAGCTGGATGAAGGCTTCGTGCCTGCGGGACTTTATAGGATCACCGACAATCATTATAAAATCCGTCTCGAGAAAGGTGACGACAAATTCATCAGACCGATGCAGCTAATAAATGGTGTATGGGAATGGGGAAAACCTAAATTTAAAAATGGGGACCCTTTGTATATTCGGGCTCCTGAAAATAGTAAATCCGATGTGATTTATGTTGTTGAGGGGGAGGCTTGCGTCGATGCCCTTTACCGACTTAGTTTAAACGCGGCAACCTCCGGCAGTGCAACGAGCGCGGGGGCCGCTGACTGGTCACCCCTTAAAAATAAAAACGTAATTATTTGGCCTGACTGCGACGATAGCGGCCTTAAGTATGCCGAAGATGTTGTTGAAGCCCTCATAGATTTGGCGTTATCCATCAAACAAGTTGACGTGAAAAAACTCGGGCTAAACGAAAAAGATGACTGCATCGAATGGCTCATGGCCAATCCAAATGCGACTAGCGAGGCTATCCTTAGCCTCCCATCGGTTGACGTTTCCTTCGATAAAAAAAATGAGCCCGTAGAACAACCTAATAGCGTTAGCGAGATTGTCGAAAAATCTGGTGTTGGAAAACTCGATGAAAGTAGCACACCAGAAAACGTGATCGAAGCGATTAAGAAAGCCATGGTAATGGCCACTGGTTTGGATATTATAGGCATCGGTATTCTTAAGAGTGAAATATCTAAAAAATTAAAAGCGGCTGGAGTTCAAGGAGGGGCCGCAATAATTCGGAATGCTTTCGCCAGCGATAAAAATCTTGATGATGGTGGCAAGCAAGATCAAGGACTCCTGTTTGAGGATATTAAACTACATGGCGACACGGTGGATGGAGCTAAGTTAGCTGATGAAATCGAAAAAATTCTTTATCGCCATTTGGTACTGCCTGAAGGGGCTGCGGCGGCCATAGCTCTTTGGATTTTTCATGGTTGGTGTTTTGAAAGTTTTTCGATTTCTCCACTTTTAGTACTCCGGTCGCCAACAAAGCGGTGTGGCAAATCCACGGTGGCCACGCTCGTCTACTACTTAAGCAATAGGCCATTACCCGCGTCGAATATCACACCGGCCGCTTTATTTCGAGCTATCGAAATGTTCAGGCCAACGTTAATTCTTGACGAAGCAGATACTTACTTAATAGGTAACAACGAATTGAATGGAGTCATTAATAGCGGGCACACCAGGTCAATGGCCTTCGTTATTCGTTGCGACGGAGATGACAATGAGCCTATTAAATTTAATACTTTCGGTCCTAAAGTAGTAGCGTTCATCGGCAAACAAAAAGACACGCTTATGGATCGGTCGGTTCAAATTGTCCTGAAAAGGAAAATGCCTGGAGAAAAAACGGAAAAGATTAGGCAAGATAAACTTAGCGAAACACTACGTCCAATTCGAGGAAAACTAGCGAGATGGTCGAAGGATAACGAGGAAACGCTCGCAGGCGCGGACCCAGGAACTCCGGAAAGACTCAATGACCGCGCTAGAGACAATTGGCGACCTTTATTGGCGGTTGCGGATCAACTAGGGGGGGTGTGGCCTGACAAAGCAAGAAAATCCGCTCTAGCCTTAAGCTCCGAGGAGGATGACGATGACTCAGTCAAAATCATGTTGTTGGAGGATTTAAGGCTCTGCTTCAAGGAGTTAGGTAACAATCTGCTGATGAGTGATGAATTCGTAAAATTTCTGCTCGAAATAGAAAACAGACCCTGGAGCGAATTCGGCAAAACAGAAAAACCCATAACGGCTAACAAAATCGCGCGAATTCTCAAGGAGTTTAAAGTCTCCCCAAACCAGGTAAGGCTTGACGGAAGAAAAGTCAGAGGTTATGAGCTAAACGACCAATTACGAGACGTTTTTACTAGATATCTACCAGACAGGGGTACCCAATGTGAGGCAAGCGGTACAGGCCTGAATAATAAAGAGTTAGGAGATTTCCAAAGCGGTACAAAATCCGAATCCGTACCGGTTGCTAATAGCTATAATGGCAATAAAAACAACGGTGTACCGCTTGCCTCACATTGGGATAAGGGAACCCGCAGTAAAAAAGAAAATATGGATATTTTTGATATCCCGCTCCAATGAATTCAACCCCAGTTAAGGAGTTAATTGCGGATTTATATATTCAAGGAATCCATCTATGGCTTGAAAACGGAAGGCTAAAAGCAGGCGCGGACCCAAATATTATGACGGATGAAATTAAAGCTATTTTAGTGAAACGCGGAAATGAAATTGCCGAAGAAATTAAAAACTTTTCTATAGATGGAGAATTTTACCCGATGCCGTTTTTAGATAAAAATAACGATCTTCGAATCCCGACGCAAGCTCATTCGAAATACAAATGGTGGTGGGACGGGCAAACCATAAAAGCCACTTTAGAAGAAATTAAAAATAAAACTTTAAATTAAAAAGGAGGTTTAGTTATGAAGGTTGAAAAAATTTTATGGGATACAGATTACGTGGAAATAAATAGTTCTAGGTATGGAGAAATTGCTATTTGTAAATCTAGTCGTGTTTACCAGAATATGCTTGGTAGGGGTATGCTTTGTTTCCTGCCTAAAGATACTGTAAAGTTTATAGAATTGATCAAAGATCTGAGCCTCCCAAAATTTACTAACGACGATCTAAAGAGCCTTGAAAGGCTCGATAGCGATACTTTCGAAGCGGTAAAGCAAATTATAATTAAAAAGCATAAGGATACGGACGCTTTATTCGACCAAGATATTGGCGATCTAATAAAAGCATTCCAGGTGGAAGTGGAAAAGAAACTAGACCAACGGGACTGGCGTTACGAAATGTCGGGGACACCTAGTATACCTGTAATTAAAATGGCTCTTGGGATTAAATTAATAGGGAAATCCGAAAAGATGTAACGCGGGTAATTTAATTCAGAGAAAACCTCGCAAAAAAGGATATTAGCGCTAGTTTCCAGCTCCAAAGGTTTTGAATATCGCCTCTTATATTTTGGTCCAAGTATCTTTTTAAAAAGTATCGAAACTTGGTTCAATATCTTCTGAAAATGAAATAGTGTTTATATTACCCACAATTATTAAAATACCTGTAAATATACGATTATAAAGAGATAATTTAACCTTAATTGTAGTTTGCGGAAAACCATTGTAAGCATCCGATTCTAAACGAAAAATAGCCATATCCGATGCCGTTGCTATTCAGTTATTTACCCGTAAAGATGTATCAATATATGTATTTTATGTGTTTATTGTTGAAATTAGATCGATAGGTAGCGGTAGCCGCAACAAATCACCCCCCTTAATCTCAAACAATCTTCCAACAATTATCCTAATCTTGGGCAATAAGATTGAACAAAAAGCTGTTGCCATAAAGAATTTATAGAAATTCCTCCAAATATAGCCCCACCCAAGTAACAAATAAATGTTATTAAGGTTAACCAAATAGAAGGCGTACGGTTAACCAAATATAAAAGTGTGTTAAAAATGTAACCAAAAAAAAATGGGGAAGTGTATGATTTTTAATACACTTCTTTAACGGCCTTCCATTGCTTAAAAGTTAACGATAAACCGACAATATAATCTATTAGCTCCTAAAGAAGGCACTAGAACGGATCAGGGGGGGGGGATTAGTCAGAGGATGATACGAGCGTTGTTTTCGCAGTAAGTGTTGAAAAGTTTAAGAGCTAATCGGGATTTAGCGCTTGCTTGTATTCCTTAGTGGCTGTTTTTATCGATTCCTTAAGGTTTTGCCTGATTTTGACTTCGTTGTTAATTTCACTTTTTGAATATGCAGTGAGGAATAAAACAGTTTTACGGGCTTCATCTATGTAAAAACCGATCCTCAGCCCCCTGCCTTTACCTAAATTTGGTAGCGCGATTTTTAACTTTTTATACTTCCCCCCAGCCACGCCCGACCAGGAATCAACCCCATCAGGGTTTTCAAGCGCACTTTTTAATTCAGATTCAATTAATCCGTCGCAATTCTTATATTTCTTTTTAATGTCTTTTAATGGGTTTTTGAAACAGGAGGGGCGAAATTCTTTATACACAAAACTAATTAGTGTTAACTACTTCCTCTAGTTCCTCAAAAAGTGAGTGTACTTCGGGGTCTAATATAATGGAGTAATCGGAGACGATTTCTTCTAAGTCAGAAATAATGCCCGTTAAATCAGTTAAGAAAAATTGCAATACTTTACCAAGAGATTTTTCTTTTTCGCTTAACCTTTTTATTGATTCTAGTATTTCTTTGCTGTCGGTGTGCGCTTGTTTAGCAAATTCAAGGGTTATCCCTTGGGCATCTTTGGATGAGAGCAAACTTTGATGAAAATTGATAATTGCTTTTAGGCGGCGACATATCCAAACTTGGTCAATAATTACGGACAGGGTTATTTTTTTTATCTCTAATAAAAGACAAGACTTGGAAATAACTACGCTTTCCAGAGAAATTTCTTCAATTAATTCAAATGGGTTTACAGTGTGAGCCATGATTAATTTAAGGCATAAAACCTTTAGAAGTCAAGATAATAACATCATTCTTTACTATCGGATAAATCAGACAGGAATATAATAATTTAATGGTTGATAGTTATTATAATACTCACCTAAATCTAAAAGTCAATCCAGTCAAGCGTGGCGGAGCCGTAACCACCAATAGTTAAACGAAATAAATTTTCAAAAAAAATTCTTTGGCTACAGTTGGGTTGTCTAAAGTAGTTTCGGCAGTTTTAAAATAAGAGTTAACCGGTAGGCCGACATCCTATTGCTTTAAAGTTAACGATAAAAGACAAAAAGGTCTATTTAATCCCTGCCGAATAATAGCTAACACATGTATTGAGCAAAGGCTCTAAGTATCGCCTTTTATATTGGGGAAGGGATATTAGATATTTGTAAAAATTTGGAGAGCGTGAGTAAACTTTTCTTCCAATGTCCCTTTCTTTTTCTTAGTCAATAGATTGGTGGGCGACAATTTTTAAGAGAAAAAAGGATGCTTTTTTAGGGGTAAAATGGCTCAAACGCTAAACATTCTGCTAAACAATTAAAAAAAGGACCTACAGCAAAAGCCGTAAGTCCTTGATTTAAATGGTCGGGGCAGCAGGATTTGAACCTGCGACCCCCTGCTCCCAAAGCAGGTACGCTAGCCAGGCTGCGCCATGCCCCGATTTCTAATTTATTTATGTCTCTATTGTACTACTAATTATGTCGATTGTACATCCGACTAATGATCCTTTTTTGATCGGCGGTTAAAGTTCGCATCACCGCTAACTTACCTTCCACCATTGCCTTGATCTTTCGCGTTTTGGTTTCGGCAATTTTGTCCGCGATCTGTCTCGCCTTGGTTTCATCCACATTTTCAGAATGAATGACGCGGTCCAGTTCCATGTGCGCTATTTTATGATCGGCGTGAGATCTTATTGAAACTTTTTCGTACTCAAATTGCTGATTTTTTATTTCGGTAACTTGCGCATCCGTCAATCCCAACTCACGCTTGAATTTCAATACATGCTTGAATGGATCTTTTTTACCATGAGAATGGCCACCCTTGTGGCCCTTGCTTGCGTGTCCATATCCTTTTGCGGAATGGCCGCCGCCAACATGGTGTCCTTTTTTGGCATAATGACCGCCATGTTTTTTGCTCTTACTGCCCTCGGCATGTTTAGTCGAATGCCCGTGGCCTTTTTTATAAGTTCCACGGCCCCAGGTTCGGCTTTTACTACCTTCAGATTTATGGGGAGCATAAGACTTATGATGTTTTTTTGACCCGCTGCCCTCAGACTTACCATGTGTTCCCGCCTTGTTATGATGTCCGGGACTTGCCCAAACCAGACCTGTAGATAAGGCGAATATAAAACATATTGCGATAGACAATACTTTCAGTCTTTTTGTTGTTTCGATTCGCATTATTTACCTCCGTTTATCTCGCAGAGACGTTAATTTTCCAGTTTCTTAGGAAAATCTGAGTTTCTCCCCATTAACGTAATGGAGAGTTCTTAGTACGCCAGGCAGGATTCGAACCTGCGACCCTCGGATTCGAAGTCCGATACTCTATCCAGCTGAGCTACTGGCGCTTTATATGGGGTGAGCGACGGGGCTTGAACCCGCGACAACTGGAGCCACAATCCAGTACTCTACCAACTGAGCTACGCCCACCATTATTTATAACCACTTATTTCTAAAGGGGTTTTCTGAATTTCAATATTTTTGAACTAATACCGCCATGAGACACGTAACCAATAATTAGGCGGTCAACAAGGGGATCGTTAAATTATGATCGTAAATTTTAAACTATCTCTTCTATTTTGTAAAAAGAAAATTTTAACTTTTTATTTTTCAACAGATTGACTACTTTATAACTCTTAAATGGCTTCTATCGCGCTTAGCTGGCGCTGGTTTTATAGCGGTTGGCTCTTCCGTTGACTCTTCCGCAAGCTCCTCTGTCGATTCTTCCGCTGATTTTATAGCCGTTGGCTCTTCTTTTTCCTCTTTTGGATCTGGAACGGCTTTTAAGGTCTGCAACGGTTTTTGAGGTTTTCCCGCTCCAACCATATTGGGGTCAAATTGAACGTCTTCGGGAATACTCGCCTCCCAAACTTGCCCCTCATTAAATGACGGAACAAAAATGGCCCAAACTGCCTCAAATGGAATGATGCATTGATAAGGCCTACCTTGAAAAGATAAGGTTGCGCAAATGATTTCGTCTAAAACTTCCAATGGCCTTCTAAAATTCAAGTTCAAAATCAAGCTAAGAGAAGCATTCCCTTTGTGGTTGGTCGGAACGTCAACGTCTTCTCGGCGAGCGTCCAGACAAACCATTGCGTCGCCCTTTTCCAGTAAATATAAAAGTAAATCTCGTTTATTTTTTGATTCGGATTCCATAATTTGGAGAGAAAAAACCTATTATCTTCAAAATTAAATTTTCTTCTATTTATTTTAGTATTCTCTTTGCCAACTGTCTATCAAAACGTTTCTTTGCGGCACATTGATTATGGTACTATGTCGGCTTAATTTATAAAAACGAGATCCTTCGCCGATCCTTGAACTTCTGTTAAGTCGCTCGTCTGAACAACACGTAGCGGAGACGGGTTTAAACTGCGCTCGTTTTATTTTAGCGGGTTTGCTCATTTTGACTCGTTTCTTAGTTGACTAAGGCACAATACCTATTTTTAGAGTTTTAATTAATAATTTTTGCTTTTGGGTGGTTATGAAATTTGCTTCATCTTTATTCTTTATTACCGTTTGTATTTTTACCTTTGTTTCAAATTCTTTCGCAGAAATTAAAACTGAGCGCGTATTCAAAAATGTTTTCGTTTCTATCTCCAAAGACGACAAAAGCTTCAACACAACTTTTATCATCACCTCTAAAGGAGTCGTTGTTATAGACCCAGGGGGAACTCCGAAACATGGGAAAGAAGTGTTAGAGGAAATCCGCAAACACACTAATCTTCCCATTAAAGCGGTAATAAATACGAGTTATCTTGGAAAAGGCGCTTTTGCAAACCAGGTTTTTCAAGACGCCGACCTGATCATCGGCCATAAAAACGCCCAATTAGCGCTGGGCGGAAAAAAGGGCGAACGACACCTTGAAGCGACAAAAAAGAAAGCAAGAACTTCCGATTGGGACACGGTTAAACTGTTCCCTCCTAACTTCGCCTACAAAAACGAAATTGAACTAAATTATAGCGGGTTTTTACTAGAAGCTAAACATGCCGACCCGAGTCTAACCGATGGCGATACGTTTATATTTCTTCCCGAACACCGAGCGATTATCACCGGCGGCTTAACATTAAACAATGAATTCCCCGACGTATCTTCCAGTTTAATCGAAAATTGGATTAAAAACCTTTACTGGATGGAGGATCTCGACGTTGAAATTGTGATACCCGGATCTGGGGAAATTGGCTTTAAACCAATAATCATCCAGATGCGTCATTATTTCATCGATTTAAAATATCACGTCACAAAAATGATAGCGGACGGTAAACCACTCGAAGAAATAGTTCCGGAAGCGCAAGCCGCTTTAATGGGAAAGTATGGCCACTGGAAACGAAAAGAACTGCTAGAGCAAAATATTAGAAGAGCTTATAACGAATATAAACCGGAAGAAAAACCGGGAGCCTCGAGCCAAAAAACCTTATAGTTCTTTGTCCAATACTCCCATATTTTTTTACAAAATCCCTTTTTTCTGCCAATACTCTCGCAGGGAATGTTTTTCGTCCAAGAGGGTGTCTAAATAGGTATGCCCGCCTGGAATCATCGGCATAACGTGCCCTCTACTTTGGTCGTCGTAAGGATATTTAACGTCTAAAACGTAAGGTCCGTTGTGTTTCAGCATTTTCTTTAAAGCGGGAACGAGTTCCTCAGGCTTCGTAATACAAGCAGACTTAATTCCAAAAGCGTGCGCTATTTCCGCAAAATTTGCGTCGCCAATAAAAGTGTGACCGCGAAGAGATTTATAAAACCGGTCTTCCCATTGCGCAACCATCCCTAAATGGGCGTTGTTTAAAACGACATTTTTTACGGGAATATTCTCTATTTTTAAAGTTTGCAGTTCCTGAATATTCATTAAGAAGCTACCATCGCCCTCAAAATTAATGACTTGTTTTTTTGGAGCGGCAACTTGGGCTCCCATTGCCGCTGGCAAACCAAATCCCATAGCTCCAAGACCAGAAGAACTTAACCAACGTCTAGGCTCTTCGAATCTCCAAAACTGAGCCACCCACATTTGATGCTGGCCCACTCCAACAGAAACAATCGCGTCCTTCTCCGCCAACCTTTGCGTTTCGCAAATTACGTGTTGAGGGGAGATATCTTGTTTATGCTCTTCGTAATGGAGAGGGAATTCTTTTTTCCAACCTTTAACGTCTTTTAACCAAGGCCCTATATCCTTCTTTGGTTTGACCAAATTGTTGAGAGATTTCAAGGTTTTTTTGAGGTCGCCTTGGATAGGAATATCCACCGTAATATTTTTGTTTATTTCCGAAGCGTCAATATCAACATGAATGAACTTAGCGTTTTTGCAAAATTCTGATAATTTACCGGTAACGCGATCGTCAAATCTTACGCCAAGGGCAATGACTAAATCGGCGTGATTAATAGCTATATTGGCATAAACGGCGCCGTGCATACCCAGCATATGCAACGAAAGCGGATCATTCATGGGATAGGAACCCAGTCCCATAACTGTATTCGTTATAGGGATTCCCGTAGTTTTTACTAATTTCCTTAATTCAGCGGACGCTTCTGCGGCAACAATTCCGCCGCCGGCATAAATCAGAGGTCGCTTTGCCTCCATAATAGCGTGCGCCGCTTTTTTAACCTGTATTTCGGAAGGTTCAAGATTAGGTTTGTAACTGACCAAATCAAATTTAACTGAAAAATTCGGAATCGCCTCTTGTTGCTGGATATTTTTTGGGATATCGATCAAAACTGGACCGGGTCTTCCGCTAATGGCAATTTTAAACGCTTCATGAACAACTTGCGGGATCTCTTTTATATCCTGAATAAGATAGCTATGTTTTACCAGTGGATACGTTGCGCCCACAATATCGGTTTCTTGGAATGCATCGCTCCCAATAACGGGCGCTGGTACTTGACCGGTGATAGCAACCATTGGAATGGAATCCATTTTGGCGTCGATGATTCCCGTAATTAAATTAGTTGCGCCAGGACCCGAAGTGGCAAGACAAACGCCAGGCTTCCCCGTTACGCGCGCATAACCACAAGCGGCAAAAGATCCGCCTTGCTCGTGTCGGGGCAAAACCATTCGTATCTTTTTAGTACAGGTTAAGGCTTGATGAATTTCCATCGAAGCGCCACCTGGATAACCAAACAATACCGTGCATCCTTCGTTTTCCAAGCTTTTGACGAGGATGTCTCTGCCCTTCATTGGCAAAGACGATTGAGTTTTGGCTTTTTTACTGGGTTGTTTTTTGATTTTAGTAGTTTTTGGCTTGGTCATGATTCTTCGTAAATAGTTGGATTTTTGAATGTTGAGTGATCTAACGTTTATAACAGACTCAAACCGATTCTCCAAGGAAAACCGAAAGAATTAAGCCCAGATATCGTAACTCATAAAAATTTTTTAGTTTTTAACTTACTGGAGAAAAATAGACCGTTTGGTTTTCACGAATTTTCCAGCTTTAAAAAATTATCTAAAATGGTTCCTTCCCGCAATCCGTATTCGCAAACGGTCAAATCTTCAATTTCAAAAACTTCCATGACTTGTATTGCGATGGCGGTTCCCGAAACAATCAAATCCTCTCGACCGCGTTCCAAAGCGGGTAACTCTAATCGTTCTGCAAGCGTCATTTTTTTTAACGTTTCTTGAATTTCTCTAATTTCTTCAAGCTTTAAAGTAATTCCATGAATTTTTTCGGGGTCGTAAGGAACCACATTATTTTTAATTGCGGCCAGGGTGGTCACCGTTCCGGCGGTTCCAATGATCCGAGAAATTTTTGGCTTTGAGAAGTTGTCGCTAATCTTTTCTATCTCTTCGCGAAGAAAACTCACCAGTAAATCATATTCACTATTGTCAATTGGATGTTGGGTTAAAAATCTTTCAGTCAATCTAACCACTCCCAACTTAGAACCAAAAGTTTGGATCAGTTGATTTCCTTTTGAGAGAATGAACTCGGTGCTTCCTCCTCCAATATCAAAACTCAACGTTGTTGAATCGCCTGCGGGAAGACGCCAAAATATTCCTCCCAAGGTCAACCGAGCTTCTTCCTCCCAAGGAATGACGTTTATCTCCATCTCTATTTCAGATTTTACCCTTTCGACAAATTCGCTTTTGTTCTCAGCTTCTCGAACGGCGCTAGTGGCGACTGCGCAGATTTTTACGTCGCCAATTTCTTCGCATTCCTCTTTATAACCGGATAACACATCAATCGCTTTTTCCATCCGATGATCTAGCAATCTATTGTCCGAACTCATGCCTTCCCCTAAACGGACAATGGCTCTATTGGCATGGATTTCTCGAAAATTTCCAGCCGCATCCTTTTCCCAAACCGCCATCCGGATGGTATTAGTCCCAATATCGATGGACGCTATTTTTTTTACAGGCATTATATAGGTAGAGCTTTTGTGCTGTCTAAAGTCAATAGAAGGTAAAAACCAATACTGGCAAAAATAATATTGGGTCCCCAAGCGGCTAAAAGTGGGGTGAAGGTGCCACCGTGTCCCAATGAAATACCCATCGCATATATAAACGAAAAAGCAAATCCTAAGCCTAAACTGAGTCCCACCGAGAATAAAACGCCACCCGACCGATTAGAACGCAGTGAAAGCGGAATGCCAATTAAAGCCAAAACAACTCCGATAAATGGATATGAAAATTTATGATGCAAGTCTACCCACATTCTAGAAGAGTCTTTCCCTTCTGTTGAGATAGCTTTAATGTCCCTATACATTTCGCTTACGCTCATCTCTTCGGGTTTTTTTTGAGCTTTATTCAAATCTTTCGGAGTTTCGGGTAGAGGAAACACCTTCCTATCAAAAAATTGAGTGTTTACAATTTCCTCCGCTCCAAAATCCCGAATATATCCATTCGTAAACTCCCATTCCCTCCCATTCCAAATAGCGGCAGCGGCGTCAATCCTTCTTTTCAGTCGATTATCGTCTCCGTACATAAATAGACTAACCCGTTTCATTAAAGATTTATTGGGGTCGTAATAATTCACATTACAAAGCCATCCATTCGCCGACCGGAACCAAAGTTTATCGCGTTGCACAGCTCCCATGGGTTGTCTACCGCGTACTTTGACGTTAAAGATATAGTTCATTTTTCGATTTGCTTCGGGGGCCACATATTCATTACAAACGACGACGGCAATCGCTATTAAAAACGCCGCGAAAACAATGGGAATGGTGATTCCGGTAACGCCAATCCCACAAGCTTTCATTGCCGTAAACTCATTATTACGGGCAAAAGAAGCTAAGGTTACGACGGTCGCCAACAAAACGGCTTGTGGGGCAATGAAAAAAAATATGAATGGAATTTTATAAAAATAATACGCAAACAAATCAAACCAAGTAGCGCCTTTAACTAAGAACTCGTCAACTCGCTCAAAAAAGTCCACCAACAAAAACACGCCAATTAACGACGCCAACGTTAATGCATAAACGGCTAAAAATTTTTTTAGCACATATCGTTTTAATAATCTCATCAAGAGTATTCCTGGCTAATGGTCACCCGTTTGAAAATCCTGAAACCGCTTTATCCGTAATTTCTGGTATGTATTTTCCTAAAACCGTTTGAACAGGGTTCAGTTCGGGTTGGAGAGTTAACGTTTTTCTAACATAGTTCAGAGTTCTTGGAATATCTTCTAAATAACGATCCGTATTCTTTTGCGTTTTTTGAAAAGCAAAGGTGCCTATGGCTTTTAAGTTTCTTTGCACCGACATGAAGTCAAAAATTTTCTTAAAGTCAATTCTGTTAATTTTTTCAATACCCTCTTCTTCTAGCCGATCAATAAAATAATTTATCATTTCCTGAACAAAAGAATCGTCCAGTTCTACATAAGAATCTTTTAACAAAGAAACTAAATCATACTGACGGGGTCCTAAGCGCGCATCTTGAAAATCGATCATCTTTAATTTATCGTTTTGAATCATTATATTCCGACTGTGGAAATCGCGATGCACAAAACAAAGCTCTTGGTCGGCTAATGTTTGACATAAAGGGGTTAAAACGCTTTGGATTTCTTCTTTCTCTTTTTCGGTAAGATTACAATTTTTCAAATCATTTAAAAAATGATCCACCATGAAATTCATTTCCCACATTAACTTTTCAAGATCGAAACGACGATTAAAAGCCGGACAACTTGGGTTCGGGTTTCGGGCTCCTTGCAATTGCAATTCGGCCAACATGTCGATCGCTTTTCGATACCATATTCTTTTTTCGCTAAGTTCTGTTTGAGGACCGACAACATCCTGTAATAGTCGATCGCCAAAATCTTCTAAAAAAAGAAAGCCGCGCTCTTTGTCGTAATGATAAAGCTCTGGCACCGGCAAACCTAATTGGGTTAGGTATTCTGTCAACGTCACGAAATCAATCTGAGAGCTTGGTTGTGGCTTCTCCAGCTGCATAACAATAAGTCGCCGGTTGTCTTTCGACTTCTTATCGTCGAAAACTCGATAATATCTTCTTGTGGAAGCGTCTCCAGCTAGAGGTTCTACGTCTAATTTAATTACAGATTCGCGCCAAATTTCGGATATTTTTTCCTTTAAATAGGGAAGGGAAAATGTATTATCTATGCTATTATTGCCCATATTTTTGAAGGACGGTTAGGTTTTAAAAAGAAGAAAATTTTTGAATCCATAAGCTTTTTAAAACATCCAAATCCATTGAATTAGTTTTTTTATATAAAGGAGGCTACATGCCAAAACCAGCATATCACATCCTAGTATGCGCCAATCAAAGACCACCAGGGCATCCAAGAGGCTCTTGCGGGGAGAACGGCGCTGTGGATGTTTTGCAAAGATTGCAAGCGGGAATTGAATCAAAAGGGTTATTTGAAAAAGCTATTATGTCTACTTCGTCCTGTTTAGGCCCCTGCTCGATGGGACCGGTAGTGATAGTATATCCTGAGGGCGTTTGGTATAACAAGGTAAAGCCTGAAGACGTTGACGAAATCTTAGATTCACATATTGGCAACGGCCAAAAAGTCGACCGTTTGGTTATGGACGACGCTCTTTGGGGATAATTTATATCGTCGGGAAAAAGAGTCAATTCAGTCTCTTTTTCCCGGCAGAATCACACTGTTTTTTTTAAATTTGCTCTTTCCAAAATCCAATTCCAAAGCTCTTTCTTACCATCGCTAGTTTTACTTGAAAAAGCGAGCACATCGCCTTTTCCATCCTCTTTTAATTCTCTTCGAATTTTGCTTAATTGCTTGCTCTTTTCGTTGCGCGTTAACTTATCGCTTTTTGAAGCGACTAAAATATAATCTTTATCGTAAGCGGTTAGCCAGTTTTTTAATCCCCAATCCAGTTCCGTCAATCCCCTGCGAATATCAATTATAAAAATCACGCCTAATAATGGTTCTCTATTTTGAACATAGTTCTCCACCATTATGCCCCACTTTTTACGAACCGATTCTGGAACCTTGGCAAAACCATAGCCGGGTAAATCTGCAAAATGCAGTTTTTCATTGACCCTGAAAAAGTTAATCATTTGAGTCTTTCCGGGGGTAGCGCTGGTTTTAACAAGCTTTTTTTTGTTAACCAGACAATTGATCAGGGAGGATTTGCCAACGTTGGATTTACCGGCAAAAGCAAACTCAGGCAACAACAGTTTAGGGCATTTTTTTACCGATACCGCGCTGGTAATATATTCTGCCGAAATAACTTTCATCAACGAAATTTATTGAACACTAAACCGGATAATAATTTAGGATAAAAATAAGTGGCTTTTTGAGGCAACCGAATTCCCTTACCCGCTAGCTCTTGCACCTGCGAGGGCAACGTTGGGTTTAGAAAAAAAGCGACGTCGCCAACTCCCGCGTCAATATTTTCAATCGCATTTGGGATTTCAATCGTATAGTTTACGTTTTGCTGCCCCTCTGGGAGACGGGTATTTACGCCAAGAATCGTTTTGATGGCTATTGTATGTAATTGCGATACGCCTAGAATCTGGAGTTCGGAAGGTTCGTCTTTTTCAAAAAGAGGAACGACCGCTTCTATTTTTTTTACAGTCAAAGAATAGAATTTATTCCTTTTCATATATGCTACAAAAGCAATTTTAGATTGCTCCTGAAGCCGGCTTAAATGATCGTTAATCTCTTCGGCGGAAATTTTCGAAGAAAGAGGTTCTATTTCAAAATAGGGTTCAAGATCTGAAAGAAACGATTCGGAATTAAATTCTTTAGCGCTTTTCACAATTCGGTGAATCGGAAAAACCGATAAAGAATCCGAACTCAGGTTCGTTAAAAACATCATTACGTGAGAAGAGTCGTCGTTTTCATCTTGGCTTTGGCTATAAGCTAAAGCCGTTTCGTACCGGTGATGGCCATCGGCTATATAAATTTTCTTATCGAGAAAAGCCTGCGATAAAAACTTAATGGTCTCCGGATTTTCAATTTTCCAAACTCTATGAACAACCCCCGGTTGTTCTACGCCGCCTACCTCGTTATCGTTCTCAGAATCATTAATTTTGGCGTCAATATCTCCTGCGGGATCTGAGAATAATCCAAAAATAGGGCTGAAATTAGTTCGACAAGCCTTTAATAATTGCGAACGGTCTTTTTTTGCCTTATCGAGAGTAAACTCATGTGGACAAATATTTCCTTTTTCAAATTCTTCTAATTTAACTCTCCCAAAAAAACCTTTACGTTTTACAGTTTTTCCATCCAGGTTATATTCCTGGCTATATCCGTAAAAACAAGCTTTCTCCTCTTCTATGAGAACTTCATCTTCAAGCCATTTTTCGAAACACTTTGCCGACCGGGTGTATCGATTGCTTTCAGGAGTATCTTGGGGATATTCCTTTCCCAATATCAAACGAATGACATTATATGGATTCCTGTGATAGAGTTCCTCCTGAAGGTCAGGCTCTATCACATCGTAAGGCGGAGCCGTTACAAATTTCAAAAATCCAACCTTGCTTTGATCGTATAATAATCCTTTGAAAGGGACTACTTCAGTCATAGATCCTCTTTTATTTAATTAGCTTTAGGCGATTATAAGAAAAAAATCGCCTAAAGTATTTAAAAAAATAGCGCTTAAAACATTCGTTAGTTTAAATGCCCATACTTCTTTTTAAAAGCTTTGTTTTCTTAGCCTCGTTTCTTTTATTTCAAGTTGAACTAATCCTGGGGAAATCCATACTTCCTGGATTTGGAGGCGGCTATTTAGTGTGGGGAGTTAGCGTCGTTTTTTTTCAAGGAGCCTTATTGCTAGGTTATTTACACGTTCACTTACTTAGCCGTTTTTCCAGTATCAACTCTTTTTCAAAATGGATAGGCTTTTTAATGGTCGCTTCCATTTTATTGATGCCAATTCAAGCGGATAGATTGGCAAACCCTTCATACAATTTACCAACCGTTATCGAAATTATTATTTTACTAACTGTAACGGTTGGTTTTCCGTTTTTTCTTCTAGCGGGTCTCTCAGTGTATGCACAATTACATTTAGCGTCTTCAAACCTTTCGGAGAAAAAAAACCCTTATTTACTTTTTGCCAGCTCAAATTTTGGAGCTTTTATCGCCCTATTCACCTATCCGGTATTGATTGAACCTAATTTCGATATTCCATTACAGTTAACTCATTGGGCGGTTCTGTATGGAATCACGATTATTATTCTCCTCATTTTATTGCGGTCAGTTCCTTTAATAGAAAACAACAGTTCTCCCATATGGAACATTCCTAAAAAGAAAACATTGGCTCTATGGCTTTTGTTGAGCGCCGCTCCTTCGGCTTTATTTCTATCTATAACAAACGTGATAACGCTGGAAATAGCTCCCGTACCCTTATTGTGGATTCCTCCTCTCGCTCTTTATCTCCTCTCTTTTGTGTTGGGATTTAAAGCGATTCCTTTTTGCCCCGAATGGATTAGCAAAAGGTTTTATCTAGTTATTTTCCTTGGGATATTATTATTCTTTCTTAAACTAACCGAAAATTCGTTATTTGAATTTTTGGTTATGGTCATTTTAAAACTTAAGCTACCCATTTATTCGGCGGCTATTTTTGTCGAACCTTTAATCTATTTAGCGATTTGCTTTTTCTTTTGCTTGGTTTGTCATTATCGATTAAACGAATCGAAACCTGAATCGCCCAACCAACTAACTACATTTTATATTGTAATAGCGACGGGCGGTTTTTTAGGCGGAGTTTTAATCAATTGGATCGTTCCATTGATATTCAACCACATGATAGAAACCCTCGTATCATTTTTACTCGGAAGTTTGGCTCTATCCTTGATTTACCCATCGAAAGAAATTGGACTAAAAAAAATCCTATTCCTATTGGCCGGATTTATCATTTTATTGACGTTACTGCCCGAAAAAACGGAAGGATTTAAAAACATTCAAAGTCAGGTAATCTCTGTTGGCTTAATTATCTTCACGGTAATTCTTCTCTATTTTATGAACGACCGTCATAAACATGTTTCTTATTTTATAGCGAGCGTTGTCTTGCTGGCTCCCATTCTCTCAAACGTTAGTTTAAGAGAACGCATAGTGTTTCAAGACAGAAACTACTATGGGCTTTATAGGGTTTTTGAACGCGACCAATTTCGTTTTTTTCAACATGGCGCCACTTTACACGGAGCCCAATTTTTAGATCCCGAGAGAAAAAAACAACCGTTAACTTATTATTATCCAGAGTCCCCTGTAGGAGAATTTTTAGGCAATAACAAATTTAACTTTACCGACTTTGCGATAGTGGGCCTGGGCATTGGTTCCTTAGCAAATTACATCAGGCCTCAAGATCAATACGATTTTTATGAGTTGGACCCCTTAGTTGGCCGTATTGCCAAAAAGTATTTTGACTTTGGAAAAGATACTAATGGAAAAATCAACTTAATCTATGGAGACGCCCGATTATCTCTGCGAAAAGCCAGAAAAGAGCGCTACGACGTCTTGATAGTGGATGTTTTTAATAGCGGATCAATCCCCGTGCATTTGGTTACTCAGGAGGCCATTTCAGAATATTTAACCGTCTTAAAGCAAAAAAGCGTTATTATTTTTCATGTATCTAATCGTTTTATCGATATGGTTCCAATTCTTTACGCTGTAGCCGAAAAACTCAATCTTTTTTCCTGCCTAAAAATAGCGATGAAAGTTAATCCTCCCGAAGAAGAATCTTCAACTTGGGTTGCTATGACTCCCGACATCCAGACTTATAATACGTTGTTAAAAGAATTCCATTGGCGCAACGTTAAACCAAAAAAAACAGAACCCTGGACAGACCGATATTCTAGTATCTTATCGGAGCTCTTTTAAAAAACATCGTCTCTTTACGGTTTATCTTTAGGGCCCTTCTCTAACAATTCCAGAGACTTGTCCAATTCGATGTGTCTGCCAAAAAGAACTAAAATGTCTCCCGACTGAATTGAAAAATCTTGAGGTGGATTGGGATGGACGTCGTTTTTTCTGACAACAGCGATTAATCGAGCTCCTGTTTTATCCTTAATTTTCATTTCGGCTAAAGTTTTTTTATGTGCCCAGGAGCTGTCCATAACTTGAAAAGATTCCGTAAGACTGGCGGTCAAATAAGTCGAAAATTTTTGCAATCCTTCCATGTTCAAAGAAAGCCCTCGCAACATGCTATAGCCTTCCAACCGGATCAATTCAATCTGTTGTTCGATAACATTGTTAGGAATATGAAACTCTTTCAATACCCTTGAAAATATTTCTACAGAAGTTTCGAATTCTTCTGGAATCACAAAATTGGCGCCCGCTTCTATCATCTCCTCCACTTGCGTGGCGTTGGGAGTCCGCGCCAAAATGTACAAACTAGAATTAAGTTTTCTGGCGGAACGAATCGCTTCTTGCATTGCCACCAAATCGGGAGTGGAAAAAACAATCATACGAGCGTTTTTGATGCCCGCTCTTACTAAAGTATCTTCCCTTGTGGAATCTCCAAACAAAGCGTTCATATTTTTCGACAAAGCTTGTTTCACTCGTTCGCCATCTAAATCCAAAATTAAAAATGGAATATTTATTTCGCCCAATACTTGCGACAAGTTTTGGCCAATAGTCCCATAACCGGCAATAACAACATGACCAGACAACTTCAGCCCTTCTGGTTCTTCGGCGTTTTCATTCGCGTTTTGGGAAAATAATTTAATAGAAAGAATCGTAGAAACGCGCACCAACATGGGGGCTATCAGCATAGAAAGAATGGATACCGTCAAAAATAGCTGATGCTGCGTGTCGGAAAAGAATCCATTTTCCAAAGCCATGTCGGCTAAGATAAGAGAGAACTCTCCAATTTGAGCCAAACGAATTCCAGCAATAAACGAAATTCTTAGCGGCGAACGCGCTATCCATGCCGCAAGGAACCCTATAATGGCTTTGAGAAAAATTAGACCTATGGCCAGACCTAGTTGAAATAAAAAAGAATCAATAAATAGTTGTACCTGTAAGAGCATTCCAACAGAGATGAAAAAGATTCCGGCGAAATAATCTTTTACGGGAAGAATATCTAAAATAATTTGGTGATTGTATTCCGAATCCGCCAATATCATGCCCGCGATGAAGGCTCCCATCGCCAGAGTCAAACCTAAAACTTCGGATGCCCAACAGGTTCCCAAAATGATTAAAATTACGGCTAAAGTAAGCAGTTCTTTGCTACCCGTCCGTGCGATAAATTCTAGAGTTTTTGGAATGAGTAACCTTGAAAACACAAATATGGAAACTACCGCCGCAATGGATTTGGCAAAAGCAAATCCAAGTTGTGTCTCTGAGTAATCTCCCGAAGGCGTCGAAATAATTGGAATGAGTATTGTCAAAGGGACGACGCAGAGGTCCTGAAAGAGCAAAGCTCCAACGCAAATCCTCCCATGAAGAGAATTGATTTCTCCTCGGTCTGTCATGATTTTTAGGACAATCGCCGTGCTACTAAGCGCTATTAAAATACCAAAAACAATACTTTGATTGACCGGTAATCCCCCTTTCCACAAAACAACGGAAAAGGCGGCAATGGTTAATAACATTTGTAAACTAGCAAAACCAATTACCGTTTTAAGGTTTTTAAGCAATCGTCCTATGGAGAATTCTAGACCCACTACAAATAAAAGCAGGACAACGCCAATCTCCGCTAATTCTTCCACAGTACGTGGGTCCCCTATCAACCCCAAAGCATTGGGTCCGATCAATATACCCGCAATCAAAAATCCCATAATGGATGGAAGTTTGATTCGGTGAAACAAAATATTGATGGGAAGAGATACTAAAAGAAGAAGGGTAAGGTCTTGAAGCAAATGGCGCATGTGGATTAAGTTGGGAGCGTTTAAGTATTGCTAAGTATCATGCGTTTGATCGGTCAATTTTGATTATATATCTATTATGAGTTTAAAAGAAATTCTGGAGGTAAAGACTGGTATTTAACGGAAAAAAATACCTTTTGGGCTTAATTTATTTCCTCTTTAAAGGCCCAATCTCCCTTTTTTTTCGAAATCATCATATTTAAAAGTGATTGTTTTTGCAGGTGATATCTCAAAAAAAATCTTACCCAAGAAACTGGCACAGACTTTGCTAATTAAAAGATTAAGGAAACGTATCGAATCTTTTTTAACAAGGAGAAAGAACAATGTTTAAGTCTGAACCCTCAATCTCTGGACAACTTAGCAAACTAAAGAATTTATGTTTTATTTTAATATTCGTCGGCGTTTTTATTAACTGGGCATCAAAAGCCTTTATTGGCTAATTTGAAGACTAGACTGGTCTACCAATTAAAAAATGGATTAGTCGATCGAGGATGCAACTTTCCCTAAATATGTTTGGATAGCGTCGGAAAATTCTTGCGTGCGTTTATAAGCTTGCATTTCTTTCGGTAAAGACTCTAATGCAGATGCAAGTCGTTTCGCCACCCCTGGAATAACCACGATCTCTTTTAACTTTCGTAAATGTATGCGAATTGTAAAAAGTATCGCCCCAGTTTTCGACAACTTTCGTAAAGTTTGACGCTCAACCCTCAACCAAAGATTTTCTCCCGCATTATTGGGAGTAATAATTGCAGCTTTATTCTCTTCACTGCCATTTTGGTGCAAGGCAGGAGTATCGTGAACCGACCAATTGCGGCGGGAAAAAATACGATCGGTGGGCATATAATCAAAAAACTTATCTACCGGATTTTCTAAATTCATATCATAAAATGGCACGGGGGCATGAATCTCCGACATAGACCTACCAAACTTTTCTTTTAAATTCCAACGAGAAGGAAAAGCGATACTTCCCGCAGCTAAGCGCCACCCTTTTTTCCCTTCTTCAGAATTTGGAGGAAACATAATCGCTAAATCTTCTTGCACTAATCTTGCGGCAAAATCCAACGGATGTAATTCGTTCAGAGTAGATTTAATCGAAAACTCATTCCCACTAAATCCAGGGCGAGATTTTAAATTAATTGTGTCATTTGTCTGAGAATAATGATCGGGCCAAAAAACGGATAGATGATCTAACATGAGATCCAACGTTTCTTGAGAGGCTTCTAAAGCGCGATGGTCCGCCATGAAAATGTCGTCGTGACGCGAAGCAAGAAGCCTTCTTTTTTCCAGCAATTGGAAAGATCGTTCGTTATCTTCGCCGATTTCGAACCAGTCTTTTTCAGAAGTTTTCGCAACGTCTAAAACCATTCGAAAGGGCGGCTCCTCAAAGGGAAGATGAGGAAGCCGCATATCAGAGCGATTGGAGGGACCTTCGGTCTCTTTCATAAGCGGTCTAATGCTTTAATCACATCGTAGAACCTGGCATATAAATAGTTCCGGTGGGAGTTTCATGCGAATGTATTTCACCGCCTAAGCCTAGCATCTCCGAAGCCCGTTTCGCCTCTTCTGGCGTTTTGTACATATGATCCATAATATCTTTACTTGTTGAAGATCCTTCTTCCTGGCGTTGAGCGCCGCCGCCTGAACCTTCTTCTCTATGGTCGCCTCCAGAACCTTCTCTTTGTCCCGGATGTCCTCCCTGTTTTATCATTGCCATAGCTTCGTCCATTTGAGAAAAGAATCTAGGCTTTTCTGTATAACCTTCCACTCGACCAACTTCCCGCTTTTTCTCAGCATCCCAAATAATAAAGGTTGGGGTCCCCATTATTTCGCCCACACGATTTTCTTGTATAGCTCCAGCTATCCAACCAGGGAAATTAGCTCCTTGAAAAGTCACTATTTTTACCGGGAGAGTTTTCCCAACTTCACTGTTGGCATACCCTGGAAAAACTTCTTCTTTCCATCGTTTTGAGTTTTTAGAAGTTTCGCCGCTTAAAACAATAAGTTCATAAGCCAAAGTCTGAGTGGCAAATAAAACTGATAAACCCATTATAAAAATACTAATTATTTTTTTCATTTAGAAGCTTCCTTTAATGACTATAAAATATCTAAAAACTTACGACCCTTTCTAAAAATATAAGTAAATTGTACCTCAGATGCCAGCCACAAATAAAAAAGGATTTAGCTTTTTGAGCTAAATCCTTGAAATTTAAGCAAGCCACTCCATTACAGGTAGATTTATTACTTTTGGCATTAAAACGGTTATGGAGTGTCAGGCAAATCAGTAGCATTTTCTATTTCGATATTATCAATATGACCTTCGAGCGCTCTAATTTTAACGATCCCGCTCTTTACTTGTTGACGCTCAACTATGGCCTTAGATAAAACATAACCGTCCTCGCGATATTTTTGAGTAATACGATTAGCAATTTCATGGATTTTTCCCATATCGATTTCCACCCCTAAAAACTCTTTGTATAACGGATAAAGATCCGAGTCTTTGTATACGGTCGATCCTTCTACCAAAACCCCCGAAAGTAAAAATTTATTTTGATTTAATTCTTTAACCGAATCTTTTCCTAAACTAGAAGGTATCAATGGAGCTAGCTTTGACTTTGGAACTGGGTAGGGTTTAAAGCGGCTTGGTATCCGCCCTGGCTCGACTGTTTTGGGAAGTACTATTTGAGCAAAGCTTTCTAGAGGAAAAACAAATGAATTTCCGATAGGAAAAGTTATAACCAAATTTGCCAATAAAATTATAATTAACAAGAGCATAAAGTTTCAAAGCCCTTTTAAAATTCTTTACTTTGTAAACTTACAAAATAGAATCGGGGAGAAGCATAATTCTAAAAATGGATCGCGTTTAAGCTCTATAAAAACGCGTTGGTTTAGATTTTTGACACCTCCGATAATTGTTTGTAATGGGAAAAATCAGCGGAGTGGGCGATTTTGAAAATATTGAAAGGCTTCGTCAAACTCTTTTGTTTCCGTATAAAACAGACTTCCCGCATCGATACCTCTAGCCTGAGTTTTTTGGAAAAAACCATTGAGATCTAAATTTTGAACGCACCAAATGGGAAAAGCTAAAGCGATCCACCAGAAAAAAGTCGCTTGTATAAGCGACGCAAATAATTTTCTTTTTCCTAAAATATTTTTTCGCGCTTTATTCATTTTTTGGGGTTCAGTTTATCGAGAGCGGGAATCCCTTCGCGCATTTCCGGCTTTAAGAGATCCCAAAGAATTCCTTTAGGTCTAGGATGTTTTTTGCGACAGTTTATGGACTGCGTTGGAGTAAAAACCCAATCTAAGGGAATGTCGTAGGGCATAATTTTCCAAGAATCGTCCACAACCTGCTCATCGTGAACAGTCGAAATAATTTTAGTCTTAGCGGTTACTAAACCAAGTTGAGTCATCATAGCAAACTCTATATCTGAATAACCTCCGCCTTTACCAATTCTAGATCCATTTTTAGTTACAGCGACTGAACCTGCAATTATGAGATCAATAGGAGGCATCTCCCAGGGGAAAACAGGTTGTCCAAATTTCTCGGAACCCGAAATACTAGCGGCTTTCCGAAAATTCTCACGGTCAATTCTTTTAGGATCTAAACAAATAAAACATTTTTCTTTCCGCAATCGAGGAACCGCCATAAAAATGAGTTTCCCATCTTCTAAAGCCTTTTGTCGCAAAGGCCTTTGGGGACTATCGGGATTACACTTTAATACTTTTGCATTTTGGTAAAGCGCTTGCGCCCGCAATTTTTCAACAGCCGCCTCTGCGCATTTAAAATTTGGGATTCTACCTTTGATAGGAAAAGGAAATCGCGCCAACCGCAGGTCTTTAAGACGTTCCCAAACCTTTTCTCTAATAATCTGTTTAGAAGAAATTGATTTGGTTTCGCAATTCATTGCCTATCAACCTATCTTAAACTTCTTGGGCAATTTTACGAATATGATCCCGATTGAAAGCCTTTACCAAATTCACCATTTCGTCGCCTTTCATTGTGGGTTCTACAACCACTGGCCGAATATCCGTAAATCCAACAAACTTTAACCAGACCTCAAAATAGGGTTTTTGAAAGTCCTTGTCTTCCACTCCGGACTCTATCCCGTATTCGTCGCCTCTTGCGTAGACGACAGTGGCGGGCCTTCCAGTTATCAAACCTTGATAACCTTTTTCGGGCGAAACGTTAAAAGCCAATCCTGGTTGAGTTATTACGTCAATAAAATGCTTTAGTCTATAAGGAATCCCAAAATTCCACATAGGCAGACTAAATAAATATTTAGTTCCAGAATTAAAACGCTCAAAAGTTTCGACCACCTGCTTCCATGCGTTTTCTTGCTCAACGGTTTTCTCCTGGCCATGGGCAATTGCATATCGAGCGTTTAACGTTTCTCCATTAACGTGTGGCAAATCTAGATCCCATATATTGACGGTTTCTATCTCGTCGGTCGGATGACTCTCCCGATAGCTTTCCATAAATTCATTTGCAACATTAATAGAATGCGATCGCTCTTTTCTAGGCGACGCTTCTAAATACAATAACTTCGGCATAAACCTCCTCCAATAAACTTCAACGCTATAAACGTTTGGTATTTAAGGGCATCTCTAATAATTCATAATTTCAACTTACAACAACTCGCAAGCCTCTTATTTAAAAGGGCAGCTCGCGGAAAATAGCAGTTTTTAGAGGTTCCCTTAATTGATCAAACAAGCAAATTTTAAATCAATACAACGGGAAAATATTTTTAGACTTTTATCGTCTACTAAAAATCGCTAATTAATATCCGTTGATGAAAAATCATAACTCACCAATGAAAAAGAATAAATAGCTTATTAGCCTAAAAAAACTTGGAAAATATTGTGATGAACTATTATGGGAACGCTAAGCAGGAAAGGAAGGTAAAAATTATCTAAGAGTTGAGGGGTGTCTTTTCAAATTAAAAGACGGCGGTATGAACCTGAATTTCAGGTCCCAAGGATTTCTGCAAAATCCCTTCGATAGCCTTTAATGTGCCCGATGTAGAACTTGGACAACTCCCGCATGCGCCTTGGTAATGAATATTGACGATATGGTTTTCTACAGAGTGGACAAGCAATCCTCCACCGTCTGCAGCTAAAGCTGGACGTACTTTCGAATCCAACAAAGAATCTATCACAATGGCCTTTTCTTCGTCGGTGCGTTGAAAGTATTCCTCAGGGGTGATAGTAATTTCCCCTTTTTCAGCGGCATCTCCGCCATCTTCATAAAGCTTCAAGTTTTTTTCGATGGAGTCCTGAAGAGGTTCCACTAAATCATGCCATTCTTCCATCATGGATTTTGTCACGGAAACAAAATCTTCGCTTAAGTAAATATTCCGAACTCCACTTAATTCAAATAAAGCTTCCGCAAAAGAATCGCCCGCAGCTTCCCCTTTTGAGTCGAAAGACTTCGTTCCCGACTTAATCACAGGTTTATTCATCATAAACTTTAGAGCGTCAGGATTGGGGGTGGGTTGGGTATTTACTACCTTATAGGATAGCTCGGCATTGGACATATTATGGGGTCCGGTTTAATTTTTTTTAAGTAAACTATATTCGAATCTACTCTATTGATTTTCTCTGAAATTTTTCACTCGGTCAATCTTTTTTCGACGCCATTTTTAATTTAGTAAACTCCACCAATAAAGATCGCTTTTTTAAAAATTAATTCCCAAACTTTAATAAACTTTCTATAGTTTGAAAAATCAATGAGCTAGAATCATTCGCCTTTTAAAGCTTCCGCTTGAAAGTGGAGAGTTAAAGCGTCCAGCAATTCGTCAAGAGTTCCTTCTAAAATCTGCGACAATTTATGTAAAGTCAGCCCTATACGGTGGTCGGTAACGCGTTCTTGTGGAAAATTATAAGTACGAATTCTTTCGCTTCGATCCCCGGTACCCACTTGCTGTTTACGCTCGCGGGCTAATTCATCTTGTTGTTTTTGTTGCTCTAAATCATAGAGACGAGCGCGCAAAACCTTCATTCCGCGTTCTCTATTTTTATGTTGGGACTTCTCATCTTGACATGAAATAACCAACCCTGTCGGAACGTGCGTTATTCGAACCGCTGAATCGGTGGTGTTAACGCTTTGGCCTCCAGGTCCTGAAGATCGAAAAACATCTATTTTCAAATCGCCAGGATTGATATTTATGTCCACCTCTTCAACTTCTGGCATTATTGCAACGGTGACCGCCGAAGTATGAATTCTTCCTTGCGTTTCCGTTTCTGGAACTCTTTGAACCCGATGAGCGCCGCTTTCATATTTTAATTTGCTATAAACGCTTTTTCCCTGAATGCTTAAAATAACTTCCTTAAAACCGCCTTTTCCAGTTTCATTACTAGTCAGAACTTCCGTTTTCCATTTCATAATGTCCGCATAGCGGGTATACATTCGAAACAAATCGGCGCAAAATAGCCCAGCTTCCTCGCCACCTGTACCCGCTCGAATCTCCATGATAACGTTGCGTTCATCTCGAGGGTCTTTGGGAAGGAGCAAGATTTTTAATCGGTCGGAAATTTCCTCTACAGACTGTTGTAGCTCTTTAATTTCTTCCTTAGCCATTTCGACTAATTCAGGGTCGGTTTCCTCATTCAAAAGCGTTTCATTGTCTTTTATTTGACTAGAAGCTTTTTTATATTGGCGATAACCTTCGACCAACGGCGAAACTTCGGAATGTTCGCGCGAATACTTTTGGAACTCTGCTTGTCTGGAAATTATTTGAGGATCGCTCAACAGCTTGTTGAGCTCCTCATAGCGCTCTTCGACACTCTGCAATTTGTCAAACATAGGTAGCTGGAATAAGATTCAAACTTGATCGAAATCAAATGGAAGGAAAATTCAGGGGCGGCAATGGCCCCTAGAAATACTTTAGGAAGTTGCGGCGGCAGGCTCTTCCTCAGAACTTTTTTTCTTATCCAAAGCTTTTTTAAATTTCCGGTTAAACTTATCTATCCGACCGGCAGTGTCAATCAACTTTTGCTTCCCAGTATAAAAGGGATGACATTTCGAACAAATTTCTATGTGAATATCTTTAACCGTCGAACGAGTGGCTACTTCCGCTCCACAAGCGCATTTTACGACAGTTTCGTAATAACCGGGGTGAATTTCGGCCTTCATGCTTCCTCCACTTACGAGTTCATTGATTGTAGGAAATCCAAATTGTCCTTGGTTTCCTTCAGTTTTTCAAGGAGAAGCTCCATCGTATCAATGATTCCCATTGGGAGCAACACTTTTCTTAACA
>CAZMZH010000036.1:0-33503 GCA_964570665.1 uncultured Nitrospinota bacterium
ACAAGAGACATAAATAGACTTAATTAAAAACCCGCTTTCTGATCATACAAGGCTCATTAAAGGATGATCGCCTCTGGATGACAGATGGCAGTTACTTAAAAAAATAAAACAATTTTTTGGTTGAGCGAAAGCCAATAGATCAATGAATAATAGGGCGAGGCGCAGGTCTGGATTTCGAGGATAAAATTCTTGGGCTCGCTTTGCGTTTGTTTTTTACAGCCGAAACTCTTCTAGGATATTGTGTCGCTGACGGAGAATAATTATCCCAAAGTTTTTCAATGATCCAAATTTTGCTTTCTTTTAGATCGCTGGACCACATTTCTATTCGGCTATAATTTTCTAAAAGTTGTTTCAGCGCCGATGGCCAATCAGGCGCTTTTATTTTTGTAGTGATTCTGTCATCGAATGCGGCAGCCTTATAGGTGAAACGAATTCCGGTTCTTTTTGAAATGTCGTTCAAAACATATTCGAAAGATTTATTTTGATATCGTAATTTAACAGTCTTCCGCTCCGAAGCTTTTTTAAGAGCGGCAGAATATTTAGGCAATGGACTGCCATTCGGGACTGAAACCTTTCGAACTTTTGGTTCGGCTCCTACAGCAGAAATAAATAAACAAATAAATAAAAATAAAAACCCAGCGGAAACGATCTGTTTCATAAAGCCTCCTACTTTATAAAAACAATTAAAAATTTTTACTAACAAAGGTTGCTTCGGCCAACCCTAAAAGGTGAAGAGGCTGGGAGAATCTTCCCCTTCACCCTCTTGGGTAGCCGAAACTCTTCTTATATTTTACTTTTTACCTTTTCCTTTCTTTGATTTTTTGCTTTGGTCCATAGGAACGGTCACTTGTCCTGATGATGAACTCGTGTTACCAGCTGCATCAGCCGCATTAACCTTAATGGTATATACCCGTGGACCAGAATTGCCCGATCTTTCCGACAACACATAAACTTGATACGTATCGCCAGATTTCACCACATTCCAATCCCCATTAGTATTGCCATCGCCTAAGCCATTAATAGACTGGTTACTTGAGACCGTAACGTTCAGACTTGGATTGGGATCAACCAAATCCGAGGCCGATACGGTTGCCACTAATACCATTTTATGGTTTGGCGCCCAGAGAGTATTAGTCAACTGGTTCAATTGAATAACCGGAGGATTATCGTCTTCCGGTTCTTCTTCCAGAACCGTCACCCTCTGAGTTCCCGTTGCCGTGTTACCCGAAAGATCGATTGCTGTCCAAATAACAACCGTCGTTCCCACGGGATAGTCTGCCGGCGCGTTGTTGGTCGGCGTTAGCGTTCCATTTACAGCATCGACTGCCGAAGCGGACCCAATATTAACTACCGTTCGCTCGCCAGTCGCTGGCACAGTCACGTTTGCAGGAACCGTTAGAACGGGCTCAGTCGTGTCTTGCACCGTGACGTTTTGAGTTCCCGTTGCAGTGTTTCCAGCAAGGTCGCTTACTGTCCAGGTTACTACCGTCGTTCCCAATGGATAATCTGAGGGAGCGTCGTTAGTTGGCGTCAGCGTTCCATCTTCAGCATCAACTGCAGTAGCGGATCCAATTTCAACTGTGGTTCGTACACCGGTCGCTTCTGCAACAACATCCTCAGGAACGGTAAGAAGCGGAGCAATCGCATCTAGAACGGTGACTTTTTGAGTTTTCGTCGCCGTATTTCCAGAAAGATCTTTTGCCGTCCAAGTCACAATCGTCGTTCCCACGAGATAATCAGCAGGAGCGTCGTTGGTTGGCGTTACCGTTCCATTTACGGAGTCGATAGCCGAAGCGGTTCCAATATCAACTACCGTTCTCTCTCCAGTGGAATCAATAGTAACATCTGCAGGAACCGTTAAAACTGGCGGTGTCGTATCTACAACCGTAACAGTTTGAGTTCCCGTCGCAACGTTTCCGGAAAGATCGCTAACTGTCCAGGTCACAACCGTAGTTCCCAATGGAAAATCTGCGGGAGCGTTGTTGATTGGTATCAACGTTCCGTTCACGGAGTCGACCGACGTTGCGGACCCGATATTAACGATCGTTCGCGGCCCGGTCGCTTCTGCAGTAACGTTCGCAGGAACGGTGAGAGTCGGCGCCGTCGTATCTTGAACGACGATCGTAACGGTATCGGGTAAAGAATCGGCGAACCCATCGTTAACAATTAAAGTAACTTGGTGCGTTCCCGCTGGAATAGTAACGGTAGGAGTCGCTCCCGTCGCTTCTCCAAAAGGTCCAGACCAGGTATAGGTCAATGGATCTTCATCTGCATCGCTAGAACCGAGTCCATTCAAAATCACTTGCGCGCCTTCGGCGTTTTGCTGTTCGCTGGTTTGATCGCTTCCAGCGTCCGCAATTGGAATTTGATTAGGCGTCACTATGATCTTGTGAACTTGCGCCGTCTCTTCGTTACTGTCATCCTTGGCAATCACCTCCACGAAATTATCCCCATCCACTAAAACCATGGATAGCGCGAAAGAAACTTCGTTTGGTTTTTCTAGATTACCAGTGGATTGAAACGGTACCGGAACGCCTTGAACTAAAATAGTGGCGATTGCAGAATCATCGACTGCGGTTCCTTCCAGCTCAACCGTAGTGGTATCGCCACCGGAACGAATCGTTTCTCCGTCAGCGGGAGTCCACACGAGAGTCGGAAGAGCATTTTCTTTAAACACTGTCCGGGTATCGCTACTCGTTTTGGCCGGAGTCGAATCGTCAAAAGCTATGGTCTCAATAACATTCGGTCCGTTTATCAACTGAACCGTAGCGCTAAAACTAACTTCATTGAGATCGTCTGGATTCCCAGTGGAAACCAGGGTGGCTTCTTGACCATTAACCGTAACAGAAGTCACTTGACCATCATCCGTAGCCCTACCAGATACCGTGATGGAATTTTCAGAGGTTAAAAAATCTGGCTCTGGAAACTCGATGGTTAGATTTGGACTACCAATACTGACAACCTGAGTCGTACCCGCCTTAACATCTACTTCGAAGTCCCCAAACCTGATCAATGAACCGCCTACTTTGGCTCGGGTAATCAGGCGACAAGTACTTTCAATCGCATAAAACCTGACAGTACCCACTTCTACATCTTGTTCGCTTAAGTTATATGCAAAAAAACTTTGATAATCCGAGTCCGGATTTGAAAGATCATTACGATGGCATGTTGCCTGAATTTGAGGTTCGCTCAAAGTTTGACCCGTTTCGCCAACAATACTAAACTCAACGGCCACTTCTCCAAGATCTATATTTAAATCTCTAACAACTGGCGCGTTCGGAGCAACCTCAATTGCGTTTTCCGGGAAATATCTTTGATCGGTAAAACTTGCCCTTTGATTTAAGTATTCGGCAGGATCTGTAGATCCATTAAAAAATGAAAATCCAACCGTAGGTGGGCTCCACGGACCTTCAGATAGAATTAATTCATATTCACCTGTAGATTTGTTTCCATCAAAGTCAATACCAAACCCATAGGAAGTAGCTGTATCCAAAAATCCTGATGAAGAAATTGTTAGCCTACTCACGAGTTCTACAGGCGCGCTTCCACTGAAATTAATTTTTCCAATCATTTTGGACTGTTGAGCGAAGAAGTCTACAGTCGTAACTTGGCCTGCTGGAATATTATAAGTGGGAGAGTCAAAATTAGAAGTTACTTGCTCAGGAGAAACCGGATCATAGCTAAATCTTGGAGTTCTTAAACTTTTCCGATTACCATAATATTTCAGATAAGCGGCGAAATCGTATTCAGCTGCCGGGAGTTCATCAAAAATATAAGTACCATCAGGATTACTTGTAATAACATGATTAACTAAATTAGTACGATCATTTAATGTAAGTATTGCGTAAGGATCTAATGCCAGTGGACCCGGATTATCTATAACTCCGGAGACAGTACCGACAGATGGCGGTTCGAAATTACAATCGACGGTGATAGTTTCTCCCGCGACAACATCCACAGAATACTCTGGACCGAAAAACTTGAAAAATTGAAAATTCGGAGCGTCTATGAAAGCCAAACATTTAATCTCAATGGCAATTCCAGCAACAACGGGAACTTTATAAGCCATTCCTAGAGACTGATCCGTTACGGTGACAGATTCAAAAATCGGCCCGGAAGTCGACGTGGCTGAAAGTAATGTTTCTTGAAGAACTTGGTCTCCCGTTATGGTTCCCACACCTTGAATAAATCCCGGGTTATCTATGGTAAAATTTTGTGTGGTCACTTGATTTGCCGCGACCTCAACGATTTCTATCGGAAAACAAACTTTGTCGTTATTGTCATCCATATAGACGCCGCAAGCAGTCACGCCAAATTCCTTTGGTATGTCTAAAGGTACATTGACCACAAGATTGTAATTGACTGAAGTAGAATTTGGTTGGGCAATAACCTCAGTTTCAGCCAGAATGCTCTTTGTATTCGGTAGAAACTGTGCGTCATAAGCGAAGATTTCCATGGAATTGATAACTTCATTTCCAATTCGAACCGTTCCACTGATATAACCGGGATTTAATTCTGCCGTTTGAGCTAAAACAACACTTTTTACCGCTAAGAACATAAAGAAAAAAACTATTAAAAAAATAAAACTCTTTTTTGAATTATTTAAACGTATAGTGTTCACGATCTTCATTCCCCCCTTAACGTCGATCATTGACGACAACTTGTTTATGTTCCCCTTTTTTGACATCGTATTCCACGGACCAAACCAGGTTCTGTGTAGGATCATAATCACCGCCAACAAAATAAATTTCTCCTTTGGCAACCTTTCCATGTCCTTTGGGAACGGTACGAAACTGAATAACGCCTTTATCTAATTTGGCTTCTGGAGGATATTGAACGCGCAAATTAACGTTTTTCAATTGTGTATCGGTTAAATTACGTACCCAAATTTTTAATTTCCCAGATGCAGAACCTTCAGCGGCATCAAAACGAATAAACTTTGACCGAACTGAAATATCGGCTGCCGTAACTACTTGCGGAAGCGCTAGCAAAGCAAACACAATTGCGATATGAAATAGATTTAGGACAAACCTCATTTCTCCCCCTATTTTTTATTTATTAAATTCATGATGTAACATTTTTTTATTTCAATTCTGTTATCAAATATTGGAAAACAGAATTAGGCTAACCGAAGGGGTAGTAGCAAGTCCTTTGCCGTTTAAAAATAAAAATACATAAATATTATATGTGGAGGGAAAACAACCGTTTTGAAATTTTACAATCTTAGAAAAATGAAAAACTGAGAGGAGAGGAAAACCTTAATTTATCTTTTTGTACAACAAAGTGATATATATCACACAAACTTTCACGGCATTTTTTTGGAGGGGAGTGATGAAAAACTTAAAGATCGATAAGATTTTTTGAAGACACGAATCAGATTAAACGTTTTAATATTTCAGGAGGCTTCCAAGATTAAGTCTATGGGGACAAAAGATTGATGGAAGTAACAAAGAAAAATCCTAACCCAACGACCGCTTCGCTTAAAATAATCGGTCGACAAACAAACAGGCTAATATTAAATTAAGCAATCCGAATTTTAACTATATGATTAACCTCAAAATCGAAACCGCTCGAATTCTTTTTTGCTTTCAAAATATAAGACTTACCGTCGTGAGTGTCTTTTGGAACAAAAAATTTGATTAGACCTTGAAAAGTATTTAAAGCAAGCACTTTGTTTTCTTCAATATCTTCTTTAGAGACTTCCTTTTCATAAAAGAGGTTTACGTTTCCCGAATCGGGTTTATCGGCGGGTATAACACGAATATTTAAATACAAATCTCCGCGCTTGTCGTAGAAAAAGCTTTTTTCTCCTTTACCCCTAACGCGTAGCTGGGTTTGGTCGGTAATTCCAGCGGGAATTTTGACTTGAAAACTACTGTGAACCGTGTGAATACGAACGGCGCCGCCTTTTGCGGCCTGGGAAGAATTCACCGTCACTCCCTGCCAAACCGTTAGAGGAGCCCATTTGTTTTCGTACTTGAAAACAATTTCCTCAATCTTTTTTTTCCATATAGGAACCAAACCTTCGTCTCTTTTAGCTTTTTTAGGCGGGATCACAATTGTATCCATATGTGGATATCTTTCTCTTGCGCGCCGATTTTGCTTCCGTTTCTTTAGCCACATGTTTTTTATGGCTTGACGCCTCTTAAATTGACGACCCAAAACCTGATACGCTTGGGAAATCCTCCTAAACTTTGATTCAAAAAAAGGATCGCCATAATTCACATCTGGGTGATACCTTTTAGCAAGGTTGTAATAGGATTGCTTGACTTGCTTCCAATCGGCAAGCGGCGAAATATTTAAAGTTTGATAAGCCCCTAAAACATTCATAACTTCCCCCCTCTCACTATTTGTGCCAAATAGCCGGACTCTCCAATACCCGGCACAATTCGTAATAAATTTTTATTTTTTAGATCAACCCCATGATGCTTCCGATCTTAATTCCGCTATCCAATATTGGAAAGCAGAATTAGGCTGACCGAAGAGTTAGGAGCAATTCTTTTGCCATTTTCGAATAAAAAAATACACAAACTTTCTATATGAGGGTAAAACAGGGGTTTTGAAAATTTTTGATCTTAGAAATTAAGAAGAACTGAAGAGGAAAGTAAAGTTGAATTTATCTTTTTGTGCAATAATGTGATATATATCACACAATTTTCCACATTGAGATTGGCCTGCAAGGGGTAATAGGTACCCTTAAATCAATGTATTTCTTTTAAGACAGAAATCAAAATAAAATCCATTAATTTTTTTGAAAAACCGAAAGGCCGAATACTAGGTAGGAGAATATTTAATCAATAATTGAGAATCTGGCCCGAAACCACCCAAAAGAGATCAAATATTAAAATGAGTTTAGAAGAAAATTTTTAATTTTATTCGCGAACTTCTTTGATTAGGTTGTTTATTTTTTTTAACACATCTGCTGAGAATAATTTGCCAATTAAGGCTTCATGGACTTTTTTACCCAATTGACGAAATTCATTTGCCGTTTCTTTGTTAGGTTTCTTTGCAAGTTGAAGCCCCACTCCTTTCATAGCTTGGATGGATTTAACATTATCGTTATTATTTTCTAAAACCAGCTTCTTCAAAAACTTTCCGCTCAGCTTTTTTAATATTTTTTGTTGACCTTCTCCAAGCCCTTTATATTTTCTTTTAGAAATTAAAATCCCGCCCGTTCCAAACCCCATTGGCGTATGGGACATATACTTAATTTTTGTAAACCATTGAAGAGCTAGAGCCGCAACTGGAGACGCATAAACGGTTTCAATCATTCCAGTTTGTAAGGACAACAGAACGTCCGTAATCGAAAGAGGAAACGGAGAAATATTTAAAGTTTTATAAGCTGTTTGAACTAACGGATCGCCTTCCCACATCCATGCTTTGGTTTGACGTAAATCCCTTATTGAAACAATTTCCTTTTTTGAAAAAAAATGAATCCACCCCACCGGCGCCCAGCCCAAAAGGACATAACCTTTTTGTTCAAATTTTCCGGCGAAATAATCCTGCATTTTTTCATACACGCGTTCCACTTCGCGATCGCTTTCAAAAAGAAATGGCAAATCTAGAACTCTTGATTCGGGTAAAATTTCCCCCAACCCAACGCCCGTAAATCCAGCGGCATGGACTTGCCCAATTCTCATTTTTCTAATAACGTCTTTTTCGTCGCCTGAAACTCCGCCAGGATAAAATTTAAACGACAGTTTGCCGTCAGTTTCTTTCTTTAATTCTTTATCTAATTCTCGGAGGGTTTGCATCCAGGTAGAACCCTCTGGAGCCAAAGTGGCAATTTTAATTCGATTGCTTTTTCCGGCAAAGGAACTTTGCGGAATCGCGATTAATAGAATTAAAAAAAATAAGAAGAAGAAATTTTTATTTTTTATATTCATACATTCCATATTTTATAATGCGCTTCGGCTTTTGAAGAGTTAAATTTTTTACTTAAAATAAATCGTCTACAGATTTCAATAAGGCTTTCGCTTTTACTTTAGCAATTTCATTAGCCAATCTCTCTTCAGGCAGTAAATCCGCAGGAGCATTTAATACCTTATTTAAGAGGCTTTCAAAAAGATCGCGATCCTGGTTTTGAACTGCGTAAGTTTTTGCAAATAGAAAAGAATTTATTAAAAATTTCTCCTGGGTCAAACTAAAGCTTTTCTCAAAATGCGCCTTTGCTTTTTCAGGATTTCCTCCTAAAATTTTGGTTCGACTCCCATAAAAAACTCCAAGCCCTCTATGAGCGCCCGCATAATAAAAATTTGGATCTAACTCAAGTACCCTTTCTAAAGCGGGTTCTATTCTTGAAATATCAGCAAATGCAAAAGGATTATTCAAATTCATCGTTAACCAACCGCCCCAACATTGAGTTAACCAATAAAGGACGGGTAAAGCGGTTGAATTTAACCCTTTCAAATTTTTCTTCCAAGTTTCCAAATCTCCCTTGGAGAACTCTGAATTTCCCGTCAAGTTTTGCAAAGCGCTTAAAGCGTAATTTTTTCCTCTAAGATACCAATTCCCTGCCCTCTTTTGATCCGTATCTTCTAAAAAGGCAAACGAATAGCTACAGTAACCTTCAGCTAAAAGCCGTTGCAAATCCAAGTTTTCCGACTCGGATTTCAAAAATCCTTCCAACAATTTTAATTGAGAAGGGATTGCCATACGAGCTAATTCTGGATCGGGCTCGGTTTTCATTACAGCCGCTTGATCTTCGAATAAGGGCAGCGAAGTTTTTACTATGAGGGAAGAACATCCTAAAGGAGTGAAAAAAATAAGAACCAAGAAAAAACGAAAAATAATTTTAACCTTTGATAATTCTAACTGACGGGTTAAATGTATGGCTTCATTAAGGAAACTTCCAATTGGCATTTTCAATCTTTTCAAAACCTTCTCCATTTTCTCCATATTCGGTATAATAACAAATGGGATACTTTACAACAACATACGACTAATCTTTTGACACCATTTTTACCTTTTGATAACATTGAAATGCTCATCTCAAGCTGGTTTTACTAATTCTAGTAACGCTCCTAATCACAATAAATAACTATTAAAATGGAAAAACGCGTAGATCAAGAATCGGAAGAACAAACCATACAAACTATGAAAAAAATCATGGTTGGAGGAGGAATTCTTTTTGTTTTAATTGGATTATTTTTACAATGGCCCATTACTGGGAAATCCTACATGGAATTTATTGAAGGCCGAGGTTATATTCCTCTAATTTTAGGCCTAATCATGATTATTCTTGGTTTTTCAGTCAGGCTATTAATGGGGACAGACGAAGAATGAAATTGCGTCGATTACTCTAACGATGTAATGGAGGGCATTCCATCATGAGCGAAGATATTAAAGGACCCGGTTTTACAATAAAAGATCATAGACACTCTCAAAAATCCGAAGAAGAAGCGGAAAAGAAATCTCAAAGTTCCGCTAAAACCTCGTCAGACCAGTCAGAATCTATTCAAGATTTCAAAATTGATTTTTCAACATTCATTCTTTCTTTAACCTCTTCCGCTTTCTACCACTTAGGCGAAATACCAGATCCTAAGACCGGAGAAAAGAAGATGGACCTTGTTGCCGTTAAGCAAACTCTAGATATTATCTCTATGTTGCAAACAAAGACCGAAGGGAATTTATCCGAAGAAGAAAAAAAACTTATTGAACAATTAATTTATGAACTGCAAATCAAATATCTAGATGCGCAAAACAAAAAATGAAAAAGTTAAAAACCTCCTTCCTTCCAATCTTCCTTTTCTTATAATTTCTCATTAAGCCAGGACTGGTTTATGTTAAAGTATTTTTTCGTCTAAACTTTCACTTCTTCCCAAAAAATTAAAATTATGGCTTTGCAAACCGATCATAACGGAATGTTCATCGAAGGCATGACAGACGCTACCGAGTTAATGAACTTTATTAAATATAAATTTGGCGAAGAAGCCATTCAGGACACCTATAAAGTTTTATTAGAACAAACGAAAAAAGAAGCGCGAGAAAAAGGTATTCCCCCATTAAAAGCCTTTTGGAGATTATTAGATCAAGCGTTCCAAGAAAAATCGAGCTCTTTAAAATGTGGAAAAGGTTGCGCGCATTGTTGTCACACCGGAGTTGCCGCAACCCAGTTTGAGTGGGAAGGAATTGTAAAAGGAGCCAAAGAAAAGGGGATAGATCTTAACGCTGTGATTGAACGATCTCGTAAATCCATTGATCGAGTTAAGACCGCTCTAAACTCTGAAAAAAAATTCGAGCAAATAGATTGGCACCAAAGCGTTATGAACCATCCGTGTCCCTTTTTAGACGATGAAATGAATTGCATAATTTATGAAGACCGCCCACTAGATTGTCGTCTCGTTCTAGCTTTTCGAGACGCTTGCGTTTCCAAAAAACTAGAACATGCGCAACGAGGTATTTGGATCGAAGAGTCTGTCGCCGCTCCGGTAATCGCCAAACTACAAAATGAAAAAACTCCAAAAATGAAACGCAAAAAGTTTACCGGCACCCAACCTTTAAAACTATTACAACACTGGCTAATCGTTTGGCAGGAAAAAAACAAAAAAAAACGTTCCAAAAAGTAAAAATCCAAAATCATGAATTGAGTTCCCAACTAAGCTATGCCTCTTTTTGCGGTAATCACAACTCCTAATAAAATTGAGCTTCAGGAAAAACCGGACCTAGTTCCAAATGCACAGGAAGTAATTGTCGCTCCAGAAGTGGCTGGTATTTGTGGAACCGATCTTTCTCTTTTTTCCGGAGATTACCAAATACCGTTGCCTTTAACGCCCGGTCACGAATTTGTGGGTAAAGTGATCGAGGTCGGAAAAGGAGTCAATAAATCTTGGTTGGATAAAAGAGTTACAGGGGAAATAAACAACTCTTGCATAGCCTACAATTCAACATCTTTATGTAAAGCTTGCAGAGTGGGGTTACCAAATCATTGCTTAAAGCGAACCGTTTTAGGAATTATTAACCACGACGGCGCATTTGCAGAACAAGTCGCAGTACCTGTTGGAACGCTCCATAAAATTCCAGACTCCATTCCTTCCAAAACCGCTGTTCTCATCGAACCGCTTGCCGCAGCCTTACAAACGTTTGATCTTTCACCGGCAAAACCAAACGATGCAGTCGTTGTTATAGGTTGCGGTAGATTGGGCATACTAATAATTTTTGCGGCAATTTTAAAAGGTTTAAACCCTATTGCGATTACAAAAAGCGAAGAAAAAAGGTACAGGGCTTTAAGTTTTGGGGTTCAGCACGCTTTTTCTCCAAATGATGCCGAAAAAGAAATTAAATCTCTAACTGCCGGATTAGGAGCCGATATGGTTGTTGAAGCTACCGGAAACCCTGAAGGACTTTCGTTAGCCTTAAACCTTATTCGCCCAAGAGGAACAATCGCTTTGAAAACTACATGCGGTATACCGGCTAAAGAATTTAACACGACACAAGTAGCGGTTGACGAAATATGTATTCAGGGATCTCGATGCGGTCGTTTTTTTCCGGCGATCGAAACATTGGAAAAGCATCAAAAACAATTGTCCAGTTTAATTACATCCATTCATCCACTGAGAGATGTTGAAACTGCTTTCCAAGCTGCGAAAACCGAAAGTAAAACGCTATTAGAGATTAACTCAAGCGAAAAATAAAGAAAATCAATAACAACACACTATATATTGTATTTCCTCAAAAACTATGTACAATATGTAGCAAGGACAATAGGAGCTCGGAGGTTGGTCTTTTCCTCCCCGGGCCATTCCAGTTGTCGAACTTTAACTCCTATCCCTTAGGTTTCCTTGGGGAAACCTTGCTACCTCGACTGCAGAACTGACCCTCCGGGTTCCGTGTCCTTCTTCAAACCCAATTCTAAAACTTTTTAAGAGGAGGAAAATGCAATGGAATACCGCCAATTGCTTCTTACACTGTTTTTTTGTTTTTTAACCGTATTTGTAGGTTGCGCTGAATCGCTTCCTCCCTCCAGTCACGTCAGCGGAAAGGAAACCAAAAGCGTTCAACCGCATGTTTCAGGAGCAAAAGCGCCAGGCCATATATCGGGTTATTGAATATAACCGAAAAAAAAACTTAACCAAAAAGTCTTTTATTTACAGGCTTTTGCTATCATCCGCTTATTTAAATCCCCTTCTGCATTCGCAACATCAGCGCAGAGATTCACTTTACAAGTATATTCTACTTCGCCTGTCCACTCGACCGTAAGATTAATCGGAGTTACCGTTGATTGTCTATCGAATAACTTTGTCGAAAAAAGTTGCTCGCAAGAAAAATTAATAGCATATTTAAGGTTGGCGCCGCTTATGTCGGCGCCCAACATACTTGCCCCTGAAAAATTAGTTAGCTCAAAACTAGATCCTCTTAATTTCGCTCCGTTAAGATTTGCTTTGGAAAAATTAGCCTTGTTAAAGTAGGAACCAAATATTTTGGCGTTGACGAAAGAAGCCCCCGAAAAATCCGTCCTATAAAATTGGGAACTGTCGAAGAAAGCTCGATTACAATTCGCTTGTTTTAAATCAGCTTGGCTAAAATCTGCATGATCTAACTTCGCGCCAACAAGGCTACCTTTTTTTAAGTTCGCTGAGGAAAAACGAGCGCCAATCAACCGAGCCTTTTTAAGCGCTGCCCCAGATAAATCCGCTTTGTGAAAATTTGCGTAAGCCAGGTTGGCCCCGCTTAAATTCGCTTTTGAGAGGTTTGAAAAACTTAAATTCGCTCTAATCAATTCAGCGTTAGCCAGGCTCGCATTTCTCATATTCGCCGATGAAAGATTGGCCCCATGCAAATTAGCTTTATTAAAATTAGCGCCGCTAAGCTCAGATTCTTCTAAATTAACCCTTCTTAAATCGGCACGAGTTAAGTTAGCCTTCTCATAGTTTCTTGACTTTAAATTTCGAGGAAATAAATCTCTTTTCCCCATATATTTTTTCTTTTTATCAAACGGTCCTAACTCTCCCTTAAAAACACTTGGCAACTCAGGAACTATTGGATTAGCGATCGCTATGGAATTACTAGTCAAAAGTAGTAAAAGAACCGTAATTCCAAGTGAATTTTTTTTAAAAAAAACTAACATCTCTTAAGCTCATTATTAGAAAAATAATTACTAACTATAAACGCAAAAAGTAACCAAAATTATTTACGTTTCAACCGCCTCTAAAATTCCAAGCAAAGGATTGCAATGTTTCTAGTATTGTTCGGCACAGATATCCCGATTCCAATTGCATGTAAAAATACATTTTCTCTTAAGGAATAATAACGTTTGATAATCTTGCTCTTTAATTTTTTCGGAATCCTCTTTAGCCTCTTTATATGTTCTTCTACACTTTTCGATACATGAATTTCTGGAAAGCAAGCAAAGCATGCTGCGTTCATCATCAGATTTAATATCCCGAAAGTCTTGAGGTTCTCTAATTTCTTCTTTTTTGATTCGAGCTTTTCCTTCAACAACCCACTTATCTCTCTTTACGTTTATCGATTGGGCAAAGCTATTGTCCACCATAACCAGAAAAAACGGTATTAGAGAACAAAAAAAAGTTATTTCTTTCAATACTTTAATCATAACTTGTTATGATAAACGAAAAAAAAGAATACTCAAAAAAGTTTGGGTCCTATCAAACAAAAAACTTTCAAAACTAAAGGATTTTGCTCACAATGAGGGCGTTTCGGAGAAAATAGCTTTACAGTTTAAGTCATGGTATAATATAAGGCAAACACTTGCCAATATAAATGTAACCACATTTTATGAAATCAACTAGGAAATCAGTTTTAAATGACCAAAGATATTAAAAGCGTATTAAAAAAAGTCGACTTTTTGGCCCATTTACCAAATTTGGACGATTTGGCGGCAAATTGTAAACATATTCAGTTAAACCCAGACGACTTTCTTTTTCAGGAAGACGAATTGGGAGATTCCATGTACATCATTCTTACCGGAGTCTTAAAAGTATTCAAAAAAAATAGAGTCATTTCCACTAGAACGATTGGCGAGTATTTAGGAGAAATGGCTTTACTTGGAAATGGCACTCGGTCGGCTTCCATTCAAGCCATCTCAGAATCTACCTTACTTCAAATTTCTGAAAAACATTTTCACCTCTATTTGGCAAATAATCCAGCTTCACTTATGCCGATTTTAAAAACTTTATCTCAACGATCAAAAACTGATCTAGAAATTATTCAAGAAGATAACATTAGACTGATTAATGAAAAAAAGCTGGCTAAACGATTAAACAAAATATTAGACGACACAGTTAATGAAATATTCGTTTTTACCAATAGTGGCGAAAAAATTAAACAAGTAAACTCAAAAGCATGCAAAAGTTTAGGTTATAGCGCCGATGAAATTAAAGGCTTAAAAATTACCGACTGGTTATCCGGAATTTCTATATCTGAAATTGAAAATCTCCTCAATCAAATCCGAGAAGGGGAAAAATCTTTAGCTTCATTTGAGGCGCTCCATAAACGCAAAGACCACACAGTCTACCCTGTCGAAATCCAAATTCAGTGCTTAGAGCCAGAACACCCTCCCGTCTTCTTAGCAATTGCCCAAGATATATCCGATCGACTTGAAATGGAGAACAGGGTAAAAAATATGGCGTTTTTCGATAACCTCACAGGACTGCCAAACCGTAATTTATTAAACGATCGTATGGAAATCATGATTGCTCAAGCCGCTAGGCGAAAGAACGTAATTGGCGTTTTATATATGGATTTTGACAACTTCAAAATCATTAACGAAACTTTGGGGCACGCTACAGGAGACGAATTAATTAAAGAGGTGGCAAACCGATTAAAAACCTCTTTAAGAAAAGAAGATACTATCGCTCGAATTGGAGGAGACGAATTTGTTATTTTACTGGCCAACTTGATCGATGCCAGCGATGCGGCTAAATTTTGCGAGAAACTTCTCGACGTTTCGAAAAAACCCTTTATTTATAACGACCAGGAGATAGCTTTTGGACTAAGCGTTGGAATCTCTTTATTCCCAAACGATGGGAAAAACTTCGAAGTTTTGTTTAAGAACGCAGACATTGCTATGTATCGATCAAAAGATAAAGGAGGAACAAATTATCAGTTCTTCATGCCTGCCATGAATGAACGCATCACAGAGCGAATAAATCTAGAGCAGGCTTTGAGAAAAGCTTTGAATGAAGAAGAGTTTGAGCTTCATTATCAACCCAAGGTCGATTTAATTAACGGAGAGCTTTCAAGTTTAGAAGCTTTAATCAGATGGAAAAAACCGGATGGTTCGTTAATTTTTCCAAATCAGTTTATACCGCTTGCGGAAGAAAGTCTCCTTATTCAACTATTAGGGGAATGGGTTCTCCATAAATCTTGCGAACAAATAAAAACCTGGGAACTAAAGTTTGGAAGGTCTTTAGGCATATCGGTAAATTTATCTGGAAAACAGCTTGAAAAACCAAATCTAGTGAGAAGCATAAAAAAAATCATTGCCAACACTAAAATAAGCCCGCAATTTCTGGAGATAGAAATCACCGAACCCACAATCATGAAAGATACTGAAGGGGTTATAAAAAAACTAAAAGCCTTAAAAGAAGAAGGCGTGCTATCTGCCGTTGACGATTTTGGATCGGGTTATTTTTCATTAAGCGATTTAAAACACTTACCAGTCAATACTCTGAAAATAGATCAATCGTTCATTCAAAATATCGACGACAAAAAAACTGCGGCTATTACCAACGCGATCATTAAAATTTCAAAAAATCTTAATTTAAAAACGGTAGCCGAAGGGGTGGAAACTACCAGACAAAGAGATTTCTTAAAAAACGCTCAATGCGACTTTTATCAAGGATTTTTATTTAGCGAAGCTCTTACTGCAGATGAAATTACCGAACGTTTTTTTTAACTAGGAAAAGATTTACTAAATAAGTCTCATAAGTTGAAAATATCGAAAATATTTTTTTTAAAATTCTATTTTTAAAACTCCACAGACTGATTTCAAAAACAAATTCACGTCCACGGGCTTAGTAATATACTCAACAAATCCGCATTGCATCGCCTTTCTAATATCCGACTGCATCGCATTAGCGCTTAAAGCAAAAACGGGAATATTTTTGGTTTCATCATATTTTTTCAATTGCTTCATAGCGGTAATACCATCCATTCCTGGAAGGTTGATATCCATTAAAATCAAATCAGGCCGGTGTCCACGCGCAAGCTCAATGCCCATTTTAGCTTCGGGAGCGGTAAATAATTTTATATTTGGATAAATAGAAAGAATTCTTTTGATCAAAGCTAAGTTACTCGGGTTATCTTCCACATAAAGAATAGATTTAAAAAATTCTGCGCCAGGGACATGTTCTGCAGTTTCCGTTTCTTCAACTTTGATTGGAACCTCCTCTTTTCCAGCCATTCCTGCAATTAATTCAATTTCAAACAAGCTTCCTTCCCCTAAACGACTGCTTACCTTAAGGGAACCATTCATGAGCTCTATAAGCTTTTTAGTAATCGAAAGACCAATCCCTGTGCCTTCCACAGGACTGGTTTCAATTTCTAAACGACTAAAGGGTTCAAAAACTTCCTTAAGTTTATCTTCAGGTATTCCTATACCGCTATCTTGAACCTTGACAATCACTTGTCCATTTTGGGTTATTGCATCAATTTTAACTACGCCTTCCGGATTATTATATTTAATTCCATTGGAAGCTAAATTGAGCAACGCTTGTTTTAAACGAATGAGATCGCCCTTCACCCAAACCTTTCTATCTTCCGGAACTTCGTTTATTACCGAAATTTGTTTTTGCTCTCCAATAGGGCGCACCAAATATACGACTTCTTCGATTAAGGAGTTTAATAACACGTCGTCGTTCAGAACTTCTAAATTTCCAGATTCAATTTTAGATAAATCAAGAACTTCGTTAATTAAATCAAGTAAATGACCTCCCGCTTTCAAAATATGCTGAATATTCTGTTTCTGCCATTTGGTCAAAGGATCTTTTTTACTTATATTAAATAGCTGCGCAAATCCTAAAATGGCGTTTAACGGCGTCCTCAATTCATGGCTCATTTTTGATAGGAACTCAGATTTAGCATAATTGGCTTTTTCTGCTTTTTCCTTTGCGTCCTTCAAATCGCTAGTTTGATCGTCAATAAGCAGTTGCAAACTATCTCTATGCCATTCCAATTCTTCTTGAAATAATTTTCTTTCTAAAAATCCCGCTATGATCCCTGCGCCTGCATGCAAAAGTCCAATGTCTTCTTGACTCCACTCTGCATCGCGCAGACAATCGTCAATACGTATAAATCCAAACCACTCTCCTTTTATAAACATAGGGAGAACAAGAACCGCTAAAATATCCTCTTCCGACAAGTAGCGCCTTTCATATTCCGGGAAAATCGCAACGGGTCCAGTAATTGGATTTCCTAGACTAAGTTCGTCTCGCCAGCGTCCAAACCCCATCTTGTCGTATACAAAGCTTTCTTCTTCAACCTTCCACTCATCTGAACTATAAACAATGAAGTTTTGATTAGCCGAAAGGCGAGAATCGTTATCTAAATTATTCTGAAAGATCGAAATTCGAGATGCGTTTGCCGCATTTAATAAAAATGTCAGCGCCTCTTTTACAGTGTGATCTGCATCTTCTGTTTTCACAACCATCAGTTTATGCGCTGCGTCGGCCAACCCTTTTTCAAAGCGCAATCGATGGTTGATTCTTTCCTGGGCTTTTTTTATGGAAGTTATATCTCTTGCGACAAATTGAAACCCTAAAAAATTTTTTTCGGAACCTCTTTGACTCACTATTTCATTTGGAACGTCCCACAATCCTGCAGCGTCGGCAAGTAACATTATGTTGCTTGCTTTTTCTGAAAATTCAGAATTTTCGTTTACCTTCATCGATACTTCTAGGTTACTGGTAGATCGATCGCCAACTCTTTTTGTCAAAAGTCTAGGTAAAACGGTGTCTTTTCGTTCTGGATCAATAAACTTGTCAAGAGGTTGTCCTATCATCTCTTCAGGAGAAAATCCTAAATATTTAACGGCTGAATTTGCAAAACATATTTTTTCGTCTGGACCAATTTGAATTATGATATCGGAAACAGATTCAACAATATTACAATATTGCCTTTCTTTCTCTTCTAACTTCGAATAGCCTATTTCCATTTTTGATAAATCAGTCCGAGTTCTTTGAGAAAAGACCTTTAGTATTTGTATTACGACTGAGGAATTATTCTTTAAATATTTATCGAAAGTGTTTTTATCAATCTCCAACAAAATAGTCGGTTTATTTGCTTTCGCGCTTGCCGATCTGGTTTGCGACTCAATCAGAGCCATCTCTCCGAAGAAATCATATTTTCTCTTAAAAGCGACGGAAACTTTTTCACGGTAGATCTCCAATTCGCCATCAAGAACAAAAAACATTGTTTGACCAATTTTGCCTTCGGTCAAAAGAACTTCCGCTTCTTTTAAATTTATAATTATCCCTTTGTTTGCCAGTATTTCAAAGGCGCCCTCTTCCAAATCCTGGAGGATCTTCACCTGTTTTAATATTTGTACAACTTGCTTCGAATTCATCAAAAATAGACCGTAAAAAAAATGGTATTTAGGTGGTTTTCTAGAGGCTAATTATAATGACTCTAGGTACCTTAAACAATATATTACTACAATTACTTACTAAAACTATCTATAAAAAGAGTGGAAAATGACTAAGATTTCAGATTTTTACCTCATATCGAAAAAATTGCAAAAAAATATAAAAGGAAAAAGACAAAAATCCGTTAATTAACTTATAACAGTATGGCTTAAAACGATCTTTTAGGTCTTTTAATCTGGTAAAAAAGTTGCTAACTCCGCCTGAGACAATAATACTAATAGTAGAGCCATTTTTTTAAAAAAAACGGAGCTATTTATTATTAAAAAAAATCCATCAATGATCGTAAAAAATTTAAAAAAATCTCTCATTGGCATACTTTTAGTCTCGCTTTCAATTCTTAGTTTAAAAGTATTGGCTTATGCTCAGTCAAAGGGAATGGTCTTAATTCCCTCAGGTACATTTCTAATGGGCGCCGACCACTCAAAAGAAGCATTCCAGTGCGCCGAATATTTTGGAAGCTGTAAAGGTAACTGGTACACCAAAGAAGAACCTGTTCACAAAGTCGCTATTGCTTCATTTTTCATAGATAAAAGAGAAGTGAGCCAAGGACAATACTTTAGGGTAATGAGAGATAACCCATCCTCATTCAAAGGGGCAAAGCTTCCGGTAGAGCAAGTTACCTGGTTCGAAGCCAACAAATATTGTCGAAAATTAGGCAAACGGTTGCCAACAGAAGCGGAATGGGAATATGCGGCACGAGCGGGCACACGGTTGAATTACTATTGGGGCCAAAAAATCGGCCGAGGTAACGCAAATTGCGATAGCTGTGGCACAATTTGGGAGGAAAAAGAAACCGCTCCTGTTGGATATTTTCCGCCAAATTCCTGGGGTGTTTATGATATGTCGGGAAACGTTTGGGAATGGGTAGGAGACTGGTTCGATTCCAAATATTATTCAAAGTCACCGCGCAAAAACCCCAAAGGCCCCAAAAAAGGAAAGTTAAAGGTTGCCCGGGGAGGCTCTTGGTACGATACCCCTTACTACTCAAGACATGCTTTTAGAAACGTTTTTCCACCTGCCATCAGAAACGACGCATTGGGTTTTAGATGCGCCAAAACTGCAAACCGGCAAGAAATATTAAACGCTTCAAAAAAGGAAACCGATGCTCTCTCTCGATCAACAATTGAAGCGACCAGGCAAGAAGAATCAAAATTCAAACGACCAACAGCCTTGGCAATGCGATCTAAAGATATTCTAAAGAGTAGCGCTGTAACAAAATCCAGAACGCCTTTACGTTCGACAAAACAATCTAGCGAAGTAACAACTAAACAAAAAACTCCCTCAAAAAAAATGAAGAAAAAGGCAAAAGGAAATTTAAGAATCCGGATAAACGTTCCTTTAGCAAAGGCAACTATAAATGGAAATCTTGCTGGATTAGTCAGAAAAAACTTTCCCCTACAAATCAATCAACTTAACCCCGGCGACTTCGTTTTAAAATTAGAGGCCGATGGTTATATAAACATTGAAGAAACTATTACTATTGCTTCAAACCAATTAACCGATAAACGTTTTGAAATGAAAAAAGAACAAACTACCCAAAGCCTTTCTCAAAAACCAAGTTTTCAAACTAAAAAGAAAGCCCCAAAAAATATGGTATTTTTTGAAGAAGGTTTATTCCTTGCTGGCGCCGATCCTAAATTTCTTAATAAAATCTGTAAAGCAAACGGATTTTCCTGCGAAAAATTAAAAACCCAATTCTCAGACTCAAGCCCTGTTCATGAAGTTTTCATGGATAGTTTTTTTATTGATCGTTTCGAAGTTTCCCAATCTAGATTTAGAGTTCTTATGGGAAAAAACCCAGCCAAATTTAAGGGATCCCGTCGACCTGTAGAAAGAGTCACTTGGATTGAAGCAAAAGATTTTTGCAGAAAACTAGGGAAACGGTTGCCAACCGAAATGGAATGGGAATATGCCGCTCGCTCAGGATCCAACGACTTTTTCTATTGGGGAAATCGTCCCAACGACTCTTATAGTTGGAATGCGAAAAATTCTAATTTTAAAAGCCAACCCATTGGCCTTAAGCGGCCTAATAAATCTGGCATGTACGACATGTCGGGAAACGTCTGGGAATGGGTAAGCGATTGGTTCGATCCAAACTATTATAAAAATTCTCCCAAAAGGAGTCCTAAAGGCCCATTTAATGGGAAACTGAAATCCCTAAGAGGAGGTTCCTTTGGGACAACTCAAGACCTGCAAAGACCAACAGCTCGCCGTGGAGCCCCGATAGACGCAAAATACAACGATATTGGTTTTCGCTGCGCCAAGTCAGTAGAGTAAACTCTCAATAATTTTAAATTCATAGCATTTTCATTGAAACTTTAAAGTACCTCCTCTTAAATTTTATAGATGACTACCGAACCTTTCCGAAAATTTAAACTCTTTCCACATACTAGATTGGTTCGCCAAATCCCTACATACCTATTGCTTATTGTTTTATTGACCTCTAGCAGTTGCAGTCGAACGGACTTCTTTTATTCAATCGCTGGTTGGGCTGTATTAGGAAAAATCAGAGATTATTTTCAACTTACAGAAAAACAAGAGGTTTTTTTAAGCGAAAAAATTGATGCTGCACTTGCCTGGCATAAAAAAAAAGAACTACCCAAAACGGTTTCTTTTCTAAAAAAGTTTAACATCTATTTTAAAGATGGCCTTATTGAACAAGAACTGGATGCAATTAGGTTGGATTACAATAATTTATGGGTCGCTCTCATGAAAAAAGTGATATTCGACTGGGCTACTTTTCTTGAATCTGTAAACTCAGATCAAATTGAAGAACTTCCTTCAAAGCTAGATAAAAGAAACGAATTTTTAAAAGAAAAATTAAAGTTAACCGATGAAGAATGGTCTGCGGAAGATGCCGATTGGCTTGTCGAAATTTTAGAGGATTGGGTAGGTAGTTTATCGAAGGATCAAATTATAAAAATCCAAAAGATGATTAAACCCGATAGAACTTTCGTGAAAATCAGGTTGGATCAGCGCAATTCTTTTCACAAATGGTTTGTCGAAGAACTAAAATCAAATAAAACTGCAAATGAATTGGAAGCGTCTTTTGGTCCCTGGGTCATAGAACCTGAATCCGTTTGGTCGCCAGCGTTCAAAAACCAAATGGAAGAAAAAAAACAAAAATGGACAAAACTAATTCTGATTATAGACTCTTTATTAACCCAAAAACAAAGAGACCATGCTATCAAAAAAATAGAAGATTATATTTCAAAATTCGAAATTTTATTTGAGATAAAATGATTTTATGACACAACATGCACTGGAGCGGGAATTGTTGTCATAGTTTTGGGTAAAGAGATTTTGAATTTCGTTCCTATCCCCACTTGGCTTTCTACCTCAATCATTCCTTTGTGGGCTTCGATAATATATTTTGATATGGCTAGACCCAACCCGCTTCCACCCTCCGTCCTAGAACGCGATTTATCAACTCTATAAAATCGATTAAAAATAAAACCCAGATCTTCTTTTGGAATTCCCATCCCAGTATCTTCTATAGTAAGAACTGCCATATCGTTTTTATTTGATAAGTAAACTTTTATTCTTCCATCGTCAGGAGTGTATTTAATGGCGTTGTTTAACATATTCCATATAGTTTGCCTAAGGCGCACGGCATCGCCAACAATCTCAACAGGTTCTAAAAATGCGATAATGATTTCAATATTTTTTTCACTTGCTATTATTTCGGCATGTTTACAAATGTCTTCGGTAATCAAAGCCAAGTCCAAAGGTTTGAATTCCAATTGAATTTCGGCTTCATCCGCTTTTGACAAATAAAACAAATCTTCCAAAATTTTGGACATATAATTAATTTCTTCCAAATTACTCGAAATAACTTCCTGATATTCTTCGGGGGTCCGTACCTTTCTAAGAACCAATTCGCTTTGCCCTTTTAAGACTGTTAACGGAGTCCTCAACTCATGGGAAGCGTCGCTACTAAATTGTCTGACTTGAACAAAAAAGTTTTCTAGCCTTTCTAACATTTCGTTGAAAGTTTGAGCTAATCGCCCAATCTCATCCTGCGCTTCCGGAACGGGTATGCGCCTACTTAGGTCAACGCCACTTCCAATTTTTCTAGCGGTTTGGGTAATCTTATCTACAGGCCTTAAAGCTCTTCGAGCCATAAAACCGCCCACTAAAGTCGCCAAAACGAGAACGGCGGGAACTGCAGTGTATAGAAAAATTTTCAGGTTTTTCATGGTTTCGTTAACCGCCATTAACGAAGTTCCAACTTGGATTAAATTAACTAGTTTGCCACTACGTAAAACAGGCCGAGTCAAAACACGGATGTTTTGATTTTCCGACAATGTGAAAGTTTCGTAAGTGCTTTTCCCTTCCAAAGCTTTCGAATAGGCTTCTTCGGTCAACGGGAATTGGGAAGGTTCGATATTCTTAGACAATGATCCAACATTTCCAGATCCGTCGTAAATTCGATAGAATTTATTGATATTTCCGTAGCCTAAAAATTGTTCCAGGAAGTTTTCCAACCCAGGTAGTGGAGCGGAGGTATACCTTGTCAAAGCTGTTTTGGCTACCACGTTGGCGGAAATTTTTAGCGAATTATCAACGCTCTCATAAAGACTTTTGGAAAGAAAAAAGTAAAGCAGAAAACTGAAAAGAATTAAAATGCTGCCGAGAAGAGCGACGTACCATGCGGTTAATTTTAAACGAACGGAGTAGATTACCATACCGTCACTCCTTCATCACATAACCCACGCCTCTTAAGGTATGTATCAGTTTCTTAGAATAGTTCTTGTCTATTTTTTTTCTAAGATGGTTTACATAGACGTCGATCACATTGGTAAAGGTATCAAAATTATAATCCCAAACATGTTCCGCAATCATCGTTCTAGTAAGCACCTTTCCTGGAGATCTCATAAAGTATTCAAGCAAACTATACTCTTTGCCGGTCAGTTCAATTTCTTCTTCCCCGCGATTTACTTTGTGTTTCACCAGATCTAGGGTAAGGTCCGCAACTTGTAAAACCGTTTTAGTTTCGTTTTGACCGCGTCTTAATAACACCCGCGTCCGCGCAAGCAATTCTGAAAACGCAAACGGTTTCGTTAAATAATCGTCGGCTCCACGATTCAATCCGTTTACTTTATCGTCTACTGAGTCTTTAGCCGTTAACAATAAAATTGGCGTCGAGATTTTTTGTTTTCTTAATCTGGAAAGAACCTCTAATCCGTCAATTTTGGGCAACATAATATCAAGAATTATCAGATCGTAGTTTTCAGTTTCGGCCAAGCCTAAACCTTCTTCCCCATCCGAGGCAACATCAGCCGCATAAAGCTCTTCTTCTAAGCCTTTCTTAATAAAACCCGCAACTTTTTTTTCATCTTCGACAATTAAAACTCGCATTTAGTGGTCCCATTTATCCTGAACTTTATGTAGCTCAATTTCGCCTTTTAGCATTTGAATGTGTTTTTCACAATCTTTCTTAATAGCGGTGTACATCGCTCTACAGCTTTCATCTTTTGAGTCAATCATAGCCTGGCGACAATTTTCAACCGCTATTTCCGCCGACTCTAAGGCTTTTAATAGATTTGAGTTAAATTTCTCTGTCATTGTGAACTCCAAATTCGAAAGAGCCTTCCAAAGCTTGGGAAATTTTTCCCAACCCTCCAATTCTTAGACGGTCTAAAAAATAAACTCATTAATCAACGTTTCCTTCTTCCCATTGATCTTGAAATAATATTCTAACCAGGATAACACCCAGCGCAACCCCAAAAAGGGGCAAATAATTAAACATTTCAACCAAATAGCGGCCAAAAGCCCCGTAATTTCTAACTAAATCGCTTAAAATTGGATTCCCTGATTTTTCAACCCAAATAAATATAAAATTTATTACAATTCCGCATACGAATCCAATAAATCCGCCAAACCCATAATATATTAATTTTGTAATATTCATCATATGTAAAATTTCGTAACCGTTCTAAATAAACAATCCTATCAACTCATAACTTAATTAGTATAGAAAGAAAACAATACTTTTAGGACATTGTGAATAAAAATATTCCCTAATTATCTAAAGAAGTTATGACGTTTTCATTTTATCAATATCTTGGTCCAGGATGAAGGGAATTCCGGAATCTGTTATGATGTATATCTAAAAGATTCTCTAATAATTCAATTATTAACTGATTTGCTACCGCCTACCCTTAAACTTTCTCCAAAAGGGACGGACTTGACGGTTCAATAACTAAAGAATACAATATTTCCCTTTAAAATCCGACTTTCACTAATTTTTCCACACTTCAAATATTCCTTTGCCAAGGATTAATATAATGGATTACGAAATAGTTATTGGCTTAGAAGTTCATTGCCAATTAAAAACAAAAACAAAAATATTCTGTTCTTGTCCTGCTGAATTTGGAAAACCGGCAAATGAGAACACTTGCCCTGTTTGTTTGGGAATGCCTGGCGCTCTTCCAGTCTTAAATGAACAGGTTCTAGAATATGCAGTCATCGCGGGTCTGGCCACTCATTGCGAAATTCAATCCTATAACCAGTTCGCCCGAAAAAACTATTTTTACCCAGACCTTCCAAAAGGGTATCAAATTTCACAATTTGACTTGCCATTTGCGCGTCATGGTTATGTAACCATAAATATTGAAGGCAAAGAAAAAAGAATCAATCTCACAAGAATCCATATGGAGGAGGACGCAGGTAAATCCATTCATGGGGAAAACTTGGGGCATCCAGAATCCAGCTATGTGGATTTTAACAGAACAGGTATGCCTCTAATCGAAATTGTAAGCGAACCAGAGCTCCGGTCTTCAGAAGAAGCCAAAGCCTACCTAACTGAGCTGAAAGCCATCCTTGAATACGCCGGAGTGAGCGAATGTAATATGGAAGAAGGAGGGTTTCGTTGCGACGCGAATGTTTCACTTAGACCCAAAGGAACCGAAAAGTTGGGAACTCGGACAGAAGTAAAAAATGTAAACTCAATTCGGTTTGTTCAAAAAGCGATCGATTACGAAACGGAACGACAAGCGAAAGTTTTGGATCAAGGAGATAAAATTGTCCAAGAAACTCGCCTGTATGATTCTGATAAAGGCGTCACGTTTTCCATGAGAGGAAAAGAAGAAGCGCACGACTATAGATACTTTCCAGATCCAGACTTAGTTCCCATAGTTTTCGACGACGACTGGCTAGAAAAATTAAAATCCGAGCTACCCGAACTACCGGAACAAAAAAGAAATCGCTTCTCCAAAGAGTACGGAATCTCCGAATACGATGCCGGCGTTTTAACGGCAGACCGTTCTTTAGCCGCATATTTTGAAGAATGCAACTCATCCTATGCAAAACCCAAAGTTGCCGCTAATTGGATAATGGGAGACCTGTTGAGAGAATTAAAAAACGACGAAAAAGAAATTGACGAGTGCCCAGTTTCTCCAAAAGCTTTAACCGATATGCTAAAGCTGATCGATGAAGGGACTATTAATGGAAAAATCGCAAAAACTGTTTTTGAAGAAATGTATAAAACCGGTAAAACTTCGGAAGAAATCGTTAAAGCAAAAGGACTCACTCAAATCACCGACAACTCAGAGATCTTAAAAATTATTGACGGAATCCTTGAAGCAAACCCAGGCCAATTGCAAGAGTTCCGGAACGGAAAAGAAAAATTATTAGGTTTTTTTGTAGGCCAAGTCATGAAGGAAACCAAAGGCCAAGCTAATCCCGGAATCGTTAATCAATTGTTAAAAGAAAAACTCAAAGGCCCTTAATTATAAAATCGGGTTCAAATCTTATAAATTGGTAATCAGATGTTAAGAATTACAAATTCAATATACAAATCGCTTTTTGTCTTTTGTTTTATTTCGTTAGCGGTTTTTCAACCGCATTTTAAGGTTCAAGCCAAAGCGTTAACAGAAGGTAAAGCTATTCAAAATAACTCTAGCCCTTCCGCCGACAAACGATTTATCGATAATGGCGACGAAACAATTACCGACACCAAAACAAAATTAATGTGGATGAAACAGGATTCCTATTTAAGATCGGGGCATTGGCTTCACTGGTTTGAATCCATAAAATACGTTAAGCAATTAAACGACGAACAGTTTGCAAATTATATCGATTGGGGTCTCCCTACTATCGAAGAATTAAAAAGTTTATATGAACCGGAAAAGTTTAATAGTAAGCAAATTGGACGCGAAATGAAAATACATATCGATCCTATTTTCGCTAAAAATGGATCTGGCGGGCATTGGTCTATAGAAAAAAATGGCGTCCATAACGCATTTGGTCTCATCTACAATAACGGCTCAGTATTTTCCCACCCGAAAAAATCTCGAGCTAGAAAAGCAGTGCGCGCTGTCAGGCGTTTATCTAACTAATATTTAAAAAAATTCAAAATCATTAAGGAATCATGAAATTAAAAAGTTTAATCTCTATTTTTGCTTCAGTATTAACCCTATTATCTTTCAGTTCTTTTTCCCCATCTTGGGCCTCATTACCCGGAAAAAATATTGAGGAGTGGAAAACATGGATACCTAGCGCCCAACTTGAACCCACTTTTGTTAAAGCCTATGAACTGGCTCAGCAAGGAAGCTATAAAAACGCATTAGATCTTCTAGACGAAGCGACTATCAGGCCCAAATTTCAAGGTCCTGCCTCTATCATTAAAGGTCTGATTTATAACGAACGCGGAGAATATTTAAAAGCTTTAAATAGCTTAATGCAGGGACAAAAACTATTGGTAACCTCACAGGATACCAAGAAAAGAAGGGCTAGCCACCCAGCTTTAAGTTATGGCTTTTGTGTCGCTTATCGCCACATTGGCAATGGAAACTTATCGGAAAGAGCCTGTCATATGTCCGCTCAACAAAGCTACGAGGCTCCCGAATCGCATTACGAAACCGCTCAAACTTTAATGGCTTTAGGAAAAATGAACGAGGCAAGATTAGAATTAAAACTAGCCGCAGAAAAATCAAATAACCCGTCAAAATTCTTGTATGAAATTGGATTGATTCGCGCTTATGAAAACGACAATCAAAAAGCCGAGGAAGCTTTTAAAAAATCATTTGATGCAGACTCTACTAATTTCGACGCGGCGTATCAACTCGCATATACATACGCCATTCAAAACAAATTAGATCTCGCTAAAAAATTCTTAGCTCCAATATTATCGGCAAAAGACCCTCACCCTAAAATGGGCTCTGCCCGAGTATTAAAAGATTATATCAACAAAAACGCTTTGGATAGGCTACCTAAAGAAATCAAACCAGCTCAATATCATCTCAGTCGATCTAAAGCGTTTTACAAATCCAGAAAATTTGGACTGTCTCTTTTAGAAATTGATACCGCAGCTGAGATCGCCCCTAAAGATCTAAAAGTTAGAGAAATTCAAGCGGGATTGAACAGCGTTCTTTTCCGGATTAATGGCGCCGAAAACGCCGTCAAAAAAATAATTGAATTTGCCGATCAAGAAAATCACACCCTTCTATCCAGGAGTCACCAAAAACTAGGCGACTTAATGGTAATAAACGGCAACATAGACGAAGCGAAAACCCACTATCAAAAAGCAATTGCGCTTGGCGACCCAGATAACTTAGCAAAAGTCGCTTTAAAAGAACTCCCAAAAGAAACTGTCGAAAAACCTCCGATCAATCCTAATGAAATTATTTTAACTCCTGAGGAAGGTTTAAATCGCACCGGCGAAATTTTCGCTCATTATGGAATGTACAAAAGCGCTATCGGTATTTACTCGACAGCCTTGCGATTAAACCCTAACTTTTTGCCGGGTATGCTTAATACGGGAATGGCATACTTTAAAAGTGGAGACCATGGACGAGCCATCACCATCCTGGAAAAAGTTTTAATCACCTACCCCACACACCAACATATCGAAGCCCATCGACTTTTACTAAGCCGCGCTTATGTAAAAAAAGGCGACCTAAGAGCTGGGTTGGATAATTTGGAAGAGTTAGTTCAAATCAACTCTGGACTAAAACAAGTTATCGAAACCGATCCTATCTTTCAGCCTCTAAGAAATATGGAGCGTTATAAAGATTTGATGAAATGATTTTGAGAAAACTTCCAAAGCATGCCTGATAAGTTAAATTCTCAAATCAAAACACACCCGGCAATTTTTACTTTCATTTTAACTGCCTCCTGGTTACTTATTCTATCTTTAGGCAAAATTGAAATATTTAAAGGTAGTCCAGTAATCGGCGGCTTTTACTTAATTACCTCAGGCCTATTCTTATTCACACAAGTTTTCTTTGGTATTGACCTAGGCAATATAGAAGCGACACATTTCTTAATACAATATCCCATTTTCTATATATTAGTCAGCGTCTCAATGGATAAAACATTAAGAGAAAAAATCATAATACTTTTGATGTTTTTCTCCTTAAATGTTGGAGCCTACCGAACAACCAGGATTATTCCACCGCTAGAATGGTTAATGAACTAAAGCGGTATTGATGATCTGCGTTATTTTAAGTTCAACGCCTCAAAATGCTTTGGCGGAAGTATTTTTTTGGGATGGCTTTGTCAAACTGAATTTCATCAAAATGGTAGATCGTTTTGGTATCGGTTTTTAGCATATCTCTGAAAATCATTCTCTTTGGGAACAACCTACCGCTATAATCTTTATATTCTTCAAAAGTGACCCGCTTTAAAAGTTTTCCGCTTTTAGCGTAACGCTCTTCTTTGAGAACAACTTGTTCCTTCGGCTCTACCCAAACCCTTCTTGACTGGTAGGTAATCTCCTTATCTTTCGCCGTTAGATATAAAACCGCCGATCTAACTCCATCTACTTCTTCCCATTTTTCAAGTATCACGTCGTAGGAAAGACTCATTTTACGATCTTCCAACATATCTTCGTAAGACAGATCGCTTCCCATCATAGACTGACGTAACAAATGTCCTGCAATCAAAATTTTTCGATCCGTTCGCGGAGTATATAGCCAAAGCTTTTTTTGAATCTTAAGCATTTGCGTGCCTTTTTCTCGAGCTGGCGATTTATAAAAGCTATAAGAGTTTTCTAACCCTTCCATCCAGGTATCAACCGCCATTGTTCGCACGCGCCGTCCATTATCTACAGACAATCTACCGCTTATGATTTTTGTATTCGACCATAGATTATCGTCAACCGCTTTTAATAACTTCCAAGGATCCATTTCTTGAGCGTTAACGTTACTGATGAAAAAGAAGAGTAGTCCCCAAATGGTTGCGTTACACCTCGTCCAATTCTTTCTACAATTTTTAATTCCTGTAAATCCTTGCATTCCAAATGAACTCCAAAATGTTAAAGCGCCAAATTGTTCCGCATTCAACGATAGTTAATTTTATAAAATCAAGGCGAGATCCTTCGCCGAACCTTTGGTTCGCCTTTGGATGACACGCCATAGGGACTTTATAAAACTAGTTTCGTCAAAGATCACCCATGTTCCAATTCTCGAAATAACTCCGCTTCCGATCTTTTAAAGATTCCAATACCCGCAACAAATGTTCCTAAAACATTGGCCAAAACTCCGGGAATGATCGCATAGACAAACGCGTCAATACTCATTCTAGCTCGGGAAACGTCGCTCAACATCAAACCGGTTTGGGCTAACTTATCGCCCATATCAATTCCATATTCTTGAAAATAATAAAGAAAACTTCCTCCTAGGATACAACCGAATAAAGCCCCAATAATCCCAATCAAAAAAGCTTCCATCACTAAATGTTTCAAAAGTAATCCATGTGACTCGCCCATTGCGAGCCGCATCCCAAGCTCTCCATATCGATAAATCCCATTCAATAACCCGGCGTTCCATAAAACGATACCCATTAATATCAAAAAAATACTGACGACATAGGCATTAACGCTTTCAAATGTAGTAACGAAAGTATCTAAATTCCTTTGTTCCAATACTGTTTTCACCACTGGCCAATCATCTTCAGCCCAGCCTGGAAGAGGTTTTAAAGTTTCTAATTGTTTCTCCAGGTCATTTTTTATACTCCCATAATTTTTATAAGATATGCCCCTCGGCACAAAACCTAACCAATCGGTAACCATATCTTCTAAATAAAACGAATCTTGAGCTCCGGTGATATCCATGAGGGCCATTCTTTTATCCATTGCGTTAACGCCAAAACGAACAAAACCCACAACCTTATAATTATCCGCCGCTAACCCGCCATCGTAAGACTGCCCCAGTAATGTTACCTTTTCGCCAATTTTAAGTTCTAGTTCGCGCGCCGCTAGATACCCCACCAGGATCTCTTTAGGTTTTTGCGGAACTCTGCCTTCTATAATGGCTTTTTCTAGCCCTAACCGTTCGTACTCGTTTGAGGCGTCGCTGAGAAGATCAAGCGCCGTTCCGATAACGGGTTTTTGCGCTCTCGTTTCGCCCTTTTCATCGGGGACATCCATAACCGCTCCCCAGCGGATCCGTGGGACCCATTCAATTTTTTCGGGAGAATTTTCTCGCAGCCATTTTAGCGTCTCTTTCTGAGCGGGCAACGATCTATCCAAAGGATTCATATGTTCTTCTTTATAGAAGTCTTTATTAACAAACCGTATATGGCCCGTATCCAAATTGGCTGTCATATCAACCATATCCATCAAAATACCGTCCATAAACCCCAGCATTACGATGGTCAAACCCACTCCTAAGCTGACAACTATCCCAGGAAACAACGACCGCGATTTATCTCGCAAAACTCCTTTTAAAATCCATCGAATCATTTTTTAATGAACTATTCCCATCTAAAGCGGATGGAATTTCCTATTTATAACTTTATTGTAAAATACTCACCAAACCACAGAAAACAAAACCCACTGGTGGGTTAGAAAGCCTTTCCAACAAGCGCTCTTGAAGGATCTATACGAGAAATTTTTCTAGCCGGTAACCAAGAAGCTAAAACAATCATTAGAGTAGCGCCTAAAAGACAATTAACGATTTGCTTTGGATCAAAGACCAGCAATATATTCTCGGTTACTGGAATCGTCGAATCTTTCAAATGAGAGATATCGAGCCCCACAGTTTGAAACCAGGAAAAAAAAGGAATTCCCAAAATAAACGCCAACACCACAGCTCCAACCGCAGTGAAACTTCCTTCCAAAACAAACATCTTGGTCAACTGCCTTGGCGTCATCCCTAAAGCTAAAAGCGTACCGGCCTCTTTTTGGCGTTTAAACGCGTTTAGCATCTGAGAGTTAAAAACGCTAATACAACATAAAAGCATTAAAATAATCCACAAAATCATTGAGTTGCGCCGATCATGTTTCGCTAATTCAATAACGTCTTTCATCAAAACATTGGGAACTAAAAAAGAGAGTCCCTCAATTTCACCTTGATTTGATTTGACCGTGACCCAGCTCGACTCATTTTCGCGTCGCGTCATATCTCGCAATGTATTCAATCCCAGCCAAATAACTCCATCGTTTAATCTGGGATTGACAAAACGAACCGTTTCGATAATTTCTATTTCTCTTGCATCAACCGCTCCGTATTTATCTCGCCATTTCAAAACGACAAAGTCGCCTTTTTCTAAATTAGATTTAATTGCCATTTTGGTTCCAACAATTGCCGGTATGGAATCCCCTTTATAAGCATTGATTGAAGCTAGCGGCAATTCAAGCAAGGATTGTTCAAGGTCAATCCCTCTTATTTGAGCAGGGACAAATCTATTTTGCGGAAATATTTGTCCTTGTTGAACCAAGACTTCGGCTTTTTCATCTGCAGACATTTTTTTTAACTCTGGCGGAGTGACGAACGCAAAATCTTCCCATTCAGTAGGAGATAAAATATCAAAATCGGCAAGTCTATAATGCCCTCCAGCCACGTCGGTTTTCTTCAAATTTTTTGACGATTGGTCTTGAAATCCATTAACTAAAGAAACCATGAAAACCGCGACCACCAATGTTAATGCTGCCACTAAGATATTTAATATCGCTCTTAAACCTTGGCGGCAAAAGTTTTTCCAAGCCGTTTTAAAAATCACGATTCTATTTCCCCATTGGAGCGATCTTCATCGCTTACGATCCGCCCGTCATCCAATTTAATTTTCCTATTTACATATTGAATCAACTTGTCGTCATGAGTGGAAAAAAGGAACGCGCAACCAAATTCGCGGTTTAACTCGGAGGTCAATTCTAAAATTGCGCGGGAGTTTTCTGCGTCAAGGTTTGCCGTTGGCTCGTCAGCCAGGACCAACGCAGGTTTTTTTACCAAAGCCCGCGCAATCGCGACTCGTTGACATTGACCGCCAGAAAGCTCGGTAGGCTTTTTCTTTTCCAGTCCTCCCAGTCCAACCCTCTCCACTATTTTCATAACAGTGTCTTTTACGTCAGATTCTTTTTCGTCGTTTAACAATAATGGAAATAAAACGTTTTCATAAACGTTGTAAACAGGCAACAAATTATGAAACTGAAAAATAAAGCCGATTTTTTTTCTACGCAATTCGGCCAACTGATCTTTATCCAATTCAGCTAGGCTTCTTCCTTCAAGAATAACTTCGCCGTCCGAAGGTCGATCTAAACCGCCGATTAAATTCAATAGGGTAGTTTTTCCAGAGCCAGAGGGTCCGATAAAAGCTAGAAAAGCTCCCTGCTCAACTTTTAAACTAACGTCTCTAAGAGCGTGGAAATCTTCGGCCCCAACCCGATATATTTTTTCAACACTTTTTAATTCCAACATAAATTTGCCAATTTTTCGTCCCAAAAAAGAATTATGTCAAAGGATATTTTCACCAAACGCTTTGCTAAAAGTCACAATTTCATCATACTGTCATCCTCGAACGAACAGGTTGCACTGCGACCTGGAAGTGAAGGATTTCGCCTCGATTCAATAAAATAAATTCCTCTTTTTAATACCTAGATCCTTTCCTTCGACATGCTCAGGACAGCAACTGTGATTAATGTCAAGCATTTAGGATGTAATTTTCTTTCCAATGAGT
>CAZMZH010000037.1:0-32758 GCA_964570665.1 uncultured Nitrospinota bacterium
CCCAGTATTTCATTTGCAACTTCTTGGTTGATTTCGTTATCCTCGACCAATAACACTTTGGCGCCGCGAATCGCTTCTAAAGCATCTTGACTGGATTTATTCCCTCGATTCAAATTCGAGCTCGCAGTAGTTTTTTCGCCAAAAACTTCCATGATTGTTTCAAGTATCACGGAGGGATTCATCGGTTTAATCAAAAAGGCATCCAAACCTTTTTCCTCCGCCTCCCTTACAACTTCTTCGCGACCATACGCCGTTAACATGATAATTTTAGGAATCTTTTTTAGACTTGAGTGGTTCTTGATAATCTCCGCTGTCCGGATTCCATTCATCTCCGGCATCTGCCAATCCATAAATATGAGATCGAAAGGCTCGATCGCGTCGGCCTTTTCAACCTTGGTAATAGCTTCGGCGCCTGAAGTAGACATCGAAACGTTTAAATCAAACGAATTAAGAGCATTTTCTAATACTAAACGCGCCGATTCGTTATCGTCGACAATTAATACCCGCAGGTTTTGCAGATCTTTGGATAAAACCAGCTTTCTTCTTTTTTCTTCGGAACCTTTTCCAAAGGAAGCGGTAAAAATAAAATCACTGCCCTTGTCGGGAACGCTTTCCACCCATATCTTTCCATTCATCATTTCTACAAGATGCTTTGAAATGGTTAGCCCAAGGCCGGTTCCTCCAAATTGGCGCGTCGTTGAGGTATCCGCCTGGCTAAAAGATTGAAATAATTTGGAGGTTTGCTCTGGCGTCAAACCAATTCCGGTATCCTTTACCGAAAATTGCAATTGAATTTGTTTCTCCTCCTCCTTCATTAACTTTATGGAAATAATTATTTCTCCATGCTCGGTAAATTTAACCGCATTGTTCGCAAGGTTCGTCAACACCTGACCCAAACGCAGAGAATCTCCAATCAAAATATAAGGAACGTTTTTATCCACGGAGAATAAAACTTCCAAAGACTTTTCCTGAGCCTTTAAAGTAATTAAATTGGACAAGTCTTCAAGTACCTCCGCTAAATCAAATTCGATTTCTTCCATGTCCAATTTACCCGCTTCGATTTTGGAAAAATCTAAAATATCATTGATGATTCCGAGTAGGGACTTTGAAGACGATTCGATTTTCCTCAAATAATTATTTTGCTTCGGGGTCAGTTCGGTTTTTAACGCTAAATGACTCATTCCTATAATAGCGTTCATAGGCGTTCGGATCTCATGGCTCATGTTTGCGAGAAAATCGCTTTTCGCCTGAGTAGCGGATTCCGCCTCCTGCATGGCCATTAACAATTCAACTTCCGTCTGTTTTCGTTTTGAGATATCGCGGACCATTCCATTAAAAAATCGTTGATCCCCCTGATACATCTCGCTTACCGACAAGTCGATTGGAAAAATTATTCCATTTTTATGCAATCCAGTGAGTTCTCTCGAAGCGCCTAGAATCTTAGAGTGTCCAGTAGCCAAATAATTTTTTATATAACTATTGTGTTCGCTTTTATAAGGTTCGGGCATTAATAGGGAAATATTTTTTTGTATTACTTCTTCTGTTTGATAACCAAAGATTTTCTCTGCGGCGGGGTTGAACGATTGAATGATCCCTTCCTCGTTTATCCGGATAATGGCATCGTGAGCATAATTAATAACAGCGCGGGTCATCTCCTCGCTAGACCGAAGTTTGTTCTCGGCTATTTTATGATCCGTAATGTCAAAAATAGCGCCGTCTAAGAAAGCCACTTTGCCATTTTCATCAAATTTTGCCTGACCTTTTTCTCTAACCCAAAGGGTTCTCCCGTTCGCGTGAAGAAATCGATACTCCACTGTAAAGGATTTCCTGTCGCGAACGCATTCGTCTACCGCTTTAGCAATCATTTCTCTGTCATCGGGATGGTTGACGCTAGCAAAAGTTCTAACGGCGTTTCCAATAAAGTCGCTAGGTGGATAACCGCACAAATCCTTGACCGCTTCGCTTATATAAAGCATCGTCCAATCTTCATCCACCAAACATCGATAACTAACGCCGGGAATATTATCAACCAAAGTACGAAATTGGTCTTCACTCGCCTGAAGTTTTTGAGTGCGTTCGCTGACATTTCTTTCAAGGCTATCTTTTTCCTCATAGAGCGCTTTCTCAAGAATTTTTCTTTGGTTAATAATTGCATTTAGTATTAAAAGTGTAAGCGCCGTTATCCCTATATAACTCTGTAGAAATAAGAGTGAAACGCTCGTTTCCTCTAAAGAAAAAGGCCCGTTTCCATTCACTGTACCCAGCAATGAAATAAAGGAAGTTATTGCAATCGCTGGGAGCGACCCGATTTCTCCAAACCGGAAAGTAATCCATATTAAAAATGGAAATACAATATATTGGAGAGGATAATTAGAAACGTTAGGGAAAAACCAATTGTCAAAACCAATTCCGGAAATGAGGACGATTAAACTAAATATAAAAAGATACTCCCCAACCTTTATCCTATTAAATACAGTAGAGTCGATCCTTTGAAATAATAAGGCGAGTGGGGCAAACAATATCACGCCAACGCTATCGCCGAGCCACCACGTTAACCAAATGAATTGATACTGGTCCCAATTCCCAAAACTGCCCAGGCATAAGCTGGTAGTTCCGATAGTGGCGTTGACCCAACAACAGATTAAACCGGAAAAGAGGAAAAAAATGAAAACGTTTTGAGGACGATTTAAAATTTGGGTTGTTTTTGCAAATCTGATTAAAGCGGCTCTTCCTAAAATAGCTTGGATTGTTGCTCCAAAACCAATCCCAGCCCCAACTAATATCGCCGCCCAAAATGCGGTATCGTTTTGGCCGCTATAAAAACCTTGAATGTTGAGAAAAAACGATCCAAAAAATATTCCCGGCCAAACGCGCAATCCGAAAAGTATCAAGGCCGCAAGGGCAATACCCGAGGGAGGAAAAACTGCGCTTACATTTCCCGGATCAATTGCCAAAGCAAAACCGAGTTTACCCGTTATAAAATAAGTTGCGGCAATTATTAATATTTTCATATTTAAATTAATTGGGAAAACAACTGGAAGGATTCGACGGAAAGGTTAAATCGCCTTAAATCTGTTTAAGTCAAGGTAATGTCCCAGGTTTTCGCTAAATCTTCCAAAACGTTTAAAGCGCCGTCAAAATCGTAACCCGAAACCCTTTTTTCCAGGTCTAGTAAAACGGAGTCTACTCCCAGCCCTTTTAGTTCCACCTTTAAGTTTTCTATATAATCCACAACTTCGGCGTCGCTGTCGTTTAAAAATTCCCCAATCCTTTTAATAATCGCTTTCATTTTTTCAGGATCGATTGAAGAAACTGGAGATGAGGGTTCCTCAACAATCGAATTCTTAGCTTCTTCCTCTTTTTTAACGCGTTCTAAAGAGGATAATATTGACTCAAGAGCCTCTGAAAAATCTTGTAAATAAGATTCGACACCTTCTCCATCCCTTTCTTGGATCTCTTGTTCCAAAATCGAAGCGACTTCGAAAAGCTTTTGAGCGCCAATCAACCCTGAAACGCCCTTGATCGAATGCGCTTCGCGTCGTGCCTTTTCAATATCTCCCGAATTTAAAGCCTCTTTAATGGTTTGAACAATATTTAGATTGCTCTCGTAAAACTTGACCAACACGCCGCGATATAATTTCTCGTTTCCAGAAAACTTCGTAAGGGCTTCCTCTACGTCAATGCCAGGAAGTTCGGGTAAATTTTTGCTTTTTGAACTCAACACATCATTTTGAGGTAAAGGCGCTAATTTCCTATCCAAACCTCCTTTTGCAGGAATCCATTTAACGAGGGCGGAAAATAATTCCTCAGGATTAATCGGTTTGGAAATATGATCGTTCATGCCTGCCTCTAAACATCTTTCCTTATCTCCCTTCATGGCGTTAGCGGTCATAGCTAAGATGGGCAGAGTATTAAATCGATCGTTCTTCCGAAGGGTACGGGCCGCGGTATAGCCATCCATGACCGGCATTTGAATATCCATTAAAATACAATCAAAATCCGATTCCAACGCTTTCTCTACGCCTTCTTTACCATTATTGGCAATGGTAACAAATATTCCCGCCTGCCCCAGCAATTCGTTCGCAACCTCTTGGTTGATTTCGTTATCTTCCACCAATAACACTTTGGCGCCGCGAATCGCCTCTTTGTTATCCGAATCGGTTTGTTTTTCTATTGCCAAAACCGGCTTTGCAACCGTTTTTTCTCCAAAAACTTCCATAATAGTTTCAAGCATCACGGATGGATTCATCGGTTTTACAAGAAAAGCGTCTAAACCTTTTTCCTCAGCCTCTCGCACAACTTCTTCGCGGCCGTAGGCCGTTAACATAACGATTTTAGGAATCTTTTTGAGTCCAGGATGGTTCTTGATAATTTCCGATGTTCGAATTCCATTCATCTCCGGCATTTGCCAATCCATAATAATGAGATCGAAAGGATTTACCAGATCGGCTTTTTCTACCTTAGTAATAGCTTCCGAACCAGATGTCGCTATCGAAACGTTTAAATCAAAAGAACAAAGCGCATTGTCCAAAACCAGTCTTGCCGCTTCGTTATCGTCGACAATTAACACCCGCATGTTTTGAAGATCTTTGGATAATATAAGTTGCTTTCGATTTTCCTCAGAACCTTTTCCAAAAGTAGCGGTAAAAATAAAATCGCTGCCTTTGCCGGGAACGCTTTCAACCCATATTTTGCCGTTCATCATTTCGACAAGGCTCTTACAAATAGTCAATCCAAGACCGGTCCCTCCATATTGACGGGTTGTGGATGTATCCGCTTGACTGAACGATTGAAACAGTTTCCCCGCCTGTTCCGGCGTCAAACCAATACCCGTATCCTTTACTGAAAACTGCAAACGAACTTGGTCTGCTTTATCCTCCAATAATTTAATAGATACGATAATTTCTCCGCGATCTGTGAATTTAACCGCATTATTGGTTAAATTCGTCAACACCTGCCCAAGCCGGAGAGGATCCCCAATTAATATATAAGGGACGTTTTGATCAACCGAAAACAATACCTCTAAGGATTTTTCCTGAGCTTTTAAAGTAATCAAATTTGATAAGTCCTCAAAAACCTCGGCCAGGTCAAATTCAATCTTTTCCATATCCAGCTTACCCGCCTCGATCTTGGAATAATCTAATATGTCATTGATGATTCCGAGTAAAGATTTGGAAGACGATTCAATTTTTCGCAAATAATTATTCTGTTTTGGAGTCAGTTCGGTCTTCAAAGCTAAATGACTCATGCCAATGATAGCGTTCATAGGAGTGCGGATTTCATGACTCATGTTCGCCAGAAAATCGCTCTTAGACTTGTTGGCAGATTCGGCTTCTCTTTGGGCAATTGAAAGTAATTCAATCCTCCGTTTTCGTTCTATGAGGCTTCCCAACAATGTTCCAATACTTTTCATCATTTCCAGTAGTTTAGAATCCAATTCTTCTTTTTTACCTGAAAAAAACTCCAAAACTCCAGCCACCTTACCATCTATTAAAATAGGAAATGCAAAGCCCGCCTCAAGCCCAACTTTTGCCGCATCAATCGATCTTGGAAAATTAGGATCGATCGCTACATTTTTTATCCAATTAGGTTCTGCATTGGCAAAAACCCGTCCGGGCAAACCAATTCCTTTGGTAAAACTAAGAGCTTCCGTGGCCTTTACAAAAGAACGATAAATTTTGGGGTTTTTATCATACCAAATCTTTGAATGCACAAGACGCTGGTCGGGTTCTTCCGGGTCTGGTAAATAAGCGTGCCCAATGGGCCACCCAAGACCTTCGCAAACGCTATTCACGACTAACCGTATCCCTTCTTCGATAGGAAGGTTTTGATTTGCCGAAACAGCGATATTTTTATGGAGTTCGGAGAAAATATTTCTCTTCAGTAATTCTTCCTCGCCCTGTTTGCGTTTGGTAATATCGCTAAAAGTGACCACGGCTCCCACAATTTTATTGCCTTCCTTAACAGGCCTGCTGGTATATTCGACCGAAAAACTAGACCCGTCCTTTCTCCAGAACACCTCGTTTTCTTCTTTATGTATTTTCCCATCCTTAAAAGCCGCATAGATATGGCACTCCTCCCTCGGATAAGGCTCTCCATTAGCTTTCGTATGATGAATTAAAGCGTGCTGCGGAACTCCTATCATTTCCTCAGAGGTATAACCTACCATTGCCGCTCCGGCCGGATTAACAAAGGTTGTATTACCGTCCAGGTCCAAACCATAAATGCCTTCAACAGCGCCTTCAAGGAGCAGTTCGTTATTCCTTTTTAGATTTTTTTGGTTCTCAATGAGTTGGCCCGTCATTAGAATAAGTTCTTTTTTCATTTCGTAAAAACTTCTACTGACCATACCCAACTCATCGCTTCGGGAAATAAGTTCAACTTCCTCGGATGTTTCATCTAAATTTTTTAAAGCGTTAGAAGCTTCATTTTTTATATCTTCTTTTACAAAATTCTGCATTTCTGAGGCTAGGGTCAATATGGGTCTATTGAACTTATTACTTACCAAAAGCGCAATTACAGTCAAAAGTATGATCAAGACAATGACAAATACTTTAGTCCCGTTTATTATGCTGTCTCTAGATTGAAATGCTTCCCGCTTGTCAATTTCCGCTAAAATACCCCAGCGTAATCCAATAATATCTACCGGAGAATAAGCGCTCAACACAGGAACGCCGCGATAATCCGGAAAAATTTTAAATCCTGTCTGGCCATTGATAGCTTCTATGGACCCCGGAGTTTTAATTTCACCAATCCCAATGTTTGTATGAAATTCCCGTTGTTTCCGAATGATTGATGAATTAACTTTAATTTCTTCAAGCATTTTGAAATATTCATCGGGAGTCTCTATTAAAAACCGGGAATCGTTCCTACTTTTAAAATCGGGCCCAACCATATAAACCTCGCCTGTTTTACCCAATCCAACTTTTTTCCATTCTTTACGACTTGTCATTACCTCGTTGATCTTGTCGATAGGAGCTTGAAAAATTAAGATGCCGACTTTTTCAGAACCTTCGTAAATCGGAGTTGAAATAAACGCGGCCGGCGCATTGTATGAGGGAGCGTAGGGTTTAAAATCATCCAAATAGAAAAAATCCTTTTGTGTCGATTTTAAAGAAGCTTTTAAAGCGCGACCAATTCCAGTATCCGCATAAGGACCGGTCAATAGACTTGTGCCAAAATCCAACTCTTTAAAAACCGAATACACAATATATCCAGTCTTTGGTTCCACTAGAAAAATGTCGTAATAACCGAATTTATTCAAATAGTCGCGAATGATGGGATGGTATTTTTTATGCAACTGGCTATAAGGGCTGGAGTCTGAAGCGCTGTCAAGTTTCTCTTTTGCGCCTATTGGTTGTGAATTTTCGGAAATATAAAGGGATTGTAAAATTTGCGAAAAACGTTGTTCCGGGAACCATCGGGCCAAGGCGTCAGCGGGAGCGTCTGGCGTTTTTTCCATCTGGTATTTATATCGTTCCTTTAGCCGATTTTCCTCCTTAGAGCCGTAATAGGGGTTCGAAAATTTTTCTATTGCATAAAATTCGGGAGTGAATTGTTGGACCGCGTTGATTATCATGCGGTCTTTGGAAAAAGTAAGGATTTGATTTTTGATCTGGTGAAAATATTCTTCGATTTGAATTCTTTTTAACTCGCGCAAGGAAATCAATCGCTCTCGATTAAGATTGATTAATTCCTCGTTTATTTTATTTGTAGAAAACCAGGCATAGCAGAGCAATGGGAACAAACTAATTGCCAAGAAAGTTAATATTAATTTATTACGGATTTTCCAATTAAAAATAACCATGATTATCCTTTAAAAGCTCCCCTTCCCTTTATCATCCGTTAAGTTTGAGATCAGAACTTTGGATAATTCATCTAATAATTCTAATGCCCCTTCAAAATCGTATCGGGAGACCTTTTTTTCAAGGTCCAGTAAAATGGAGTCTACTCCCAGCCCTTTTAACTCTACCTTTAAGTTTTCTATATATTCCACAACTTCGGCGTCGCTGTCGTTTAAAAATTCCTCAATCTTTTTAAGGATCGTTTTCATTTTTTCAGGGTCGATTGTCGAATCGCCAGATGAAGGTTTCTCTACAATCAAATTCTTAGCTTCCTCTTCTTTTTTAACGAGTTCCAAAGAGGTTAATATGAATTCAAGCTCTTCTGAAAAAACTTGTAAATAAGACTGGACGTCTTCTCCATTCTTTTCTTGGATCTCTTGTTCCAAAATCGAAGCGATTTTGAAAAGTTTTTGGGCGCCAATCAATCCCGAAACGCCCTTGACCGTATGCGCTTCGCGTCGCGCCTTTTCTATGTCTCCCGAACTTAAATCGTCTTTAATGGTTTGGACAATATTCTGATTACTGTCAAGAAACTTGACCAACACGCCGCGATACAGTTTCTCATTTCCAGAAAACTTCGTAAGTGCTTCCTCTACGTCAATGCCGGGAAGTTCGGGTAAATTTTCGCTTATTGAACTCAATACATTTTTTTGAGGAAAAGGCGCCAATTTCCTACCCAAACCTTCTTTTGCAGGAATCCATTTAATAAGGGCTGAAAATAATTCTTCCGGATTGATCGGTTTTGAAATATGATCGTTCATTCCGGCCTCTAAACATCTTTCTCTGTCGCCTTTCATAGCGTTAGCTGTCATCGCTAGTATGGGTATGGAATCAAAACGCGCCTCTTTACGAAGAGTACGCGATGCCTCGTATCCATCCATGACCGGCATCTGAATATCCATTAAAATACAATCGAACTCTGCTTGCACCGCCTTTTCTACCCCTTCTTTCCCGTTATTGGCAACAGTAACATGAAGTCCCACTTGCCCAAGTAACTCATTCGCAACTTCCTGGTTGATTTCGTTATCTTCAATCAATAACACTCTAGCTCCGCGAATAGCATCTTTGTTATCCAAATCCGTTTGCTTTTCTCTTGCCAAAGTCGGCTTTGCAGTCGTTTTCTCTCCAAATACTTCCATAATAGTTTCAAGCATCACGGACGGGTTCATCGGTTTTACAAGAAAAGCGTCCAAACCTTTTTCCTCTGCTTCCCGCACAACTTCCTCGCGACCGTAAGCCGTTAACATTATAATTTTAGGAATCTTTTTTAGCCCAGGATGATTCTTGATAATTTCCGCCGTACGGATTCCGTTCATTTCCGGCATTTGCCAATCCATAATAATAAGATCGAAAGGGTTTACCATGTCGGCCTTTTCTACTTTATTAATAGCTTCCGAACCAGATGTCGCCATCGAAACGTTTAAATCAAAAGAACAAAGCGCATTGTCCAAAACCAGTCTAGCCGCTTCGTTATCGTCCACGATCAATACTCGCAGGTTCTGAAGATCTTTGGATAATACAAGTTGTCTTCTCTTTTCCTCAGAACCTTTTCCAAAAGTAGCGGTAAAAATAAAATCGCTGCCCTTATCGGGAACGCTTTCAACCCAAATCTTTCCATCCATCATTTCGACAAGACTCTTACAAATAGTCAATCCAAGACCGGTTCCGCCATATTGACGAGTCGTAGAAGTATCCGCCTGGCTGAACGATTGAAATAATTTTGCAGATTGTTTCGGCGTTAAACCAATACCCGTATCTTTCACAGAAAACTGTAAACGCACTTGATCTGGTTTTTCCTCCAATAATTTTATGGATACTATAATTTCTCCGCGATCTGTGAATTTAACCGCATTGTTAGCTAAATTAGTCAACACTTGTCCTAGTCGAAGAGGATCTCCTGTTAAAATATAAGGTACGTTTTGATCTACCGAAAATAATACCTCTAAGGATTTTTCTTGAGCTTTTAAAGTGATTAAATTAGATAAGTCCTCAAAAACTTCGGCCAGATCAAATTCAATCTTTTCCATATCCAACTTACCCGCCTCGATCTTGGAATAATCTAAAATGTCATTAATGATTCCGAGTAAGGATTTGGAAGACGATTCAATTTTCCGCAAATAATTATTCTGTTTCGGAGTCAGTTCGGTCTTCAAAGCTAAATGACTCATGCCAATGATAGCGTTCATAGGAGTGCGGATTTCATGACTCATATTCGCCAGAAAATCGCTCTTAGATTTGTTGGCAGATTCGGCAATTTCCTGCGCTTGACGTAATTCTCTCTCAACAGTTTTTTGATCTGAAATATCAAAAATAGCCCCGTCTAGAAACGACACATTACCTTTGTCGTCAAAACTCGCCTGGCCTTTTTCTTTCACCCAAATGATTCTTCCATCGCAATGGACGATACGATACTCCAAAGTATACGATTTCTTTTCTCGAACACTCTCATCAACCATACGGGCTATCATTTCTCTGTCATCTGGATGATTGATGCTTTCAAAGCTTCGAACTGCGTTCCCAATAAAATCGCTAGGAGGATAACCTGACAACTCTTTAACCGCATCGCTGATATATAGCATGGTCCAATCTTTATCCATCAAACATCGATAACTCACTCCGGGAATATTATCAACCAAAGTGCGAAATTGGTCCTCGCTCTCTTGAAGCTCCCGGGTACGCTCGCTAACATTTTTCTCAAGATGATTCCTTTCTTCATACAATTCCTTTTTCAATTCATTAAAACTTCGACTCACCATTCCCAACTCGTCGCCTCGAGCCATTAAGGCCATTTCTTCCTGAGATTCGTCGGGAACTTTTAAATCGTTGAAAGCTTCAATGGTTTCCGTAAGCTCATGGAGAGGTTTGGTAATATTCAACTTCACGACTAAAAAGATAATGGTTACCCCGATAATAATTGTTATTATCGCAATTAAGATTGTAAAGCCCTCAGCTTCATCTTGGACTTGTTCCGAATAAGCTACTGACAATTTCTTTAAATCGTTTAGTTTCTGGAGGAGCTCTTCAATCCTAAGAATCAGGTTATTGTCGGCTTTTTTAACATTGTCCATTAGTTCCAACCCCATAAGGAAAGAACCTTCTTCAACATGCGTGAAAACCGCTTTAGCCGAAACCTTTTGAACGTCGGCGGCCAAACTAATTTCATTTATAGCTTCTAGGAGTGGACTACCATGTTGACGAATCAAACTTTCTTTGCTTTTCGATTGCCCAACGGCGTTTTCAATTAAAATTTTTGCGTCATTCAACAGTTCCTTTACCTTGAGTTGAAACTCATAATATTTTTTTCGGGAAACGTTGAAAGTTCCTTCCGCCTCTTTGTCATAAACCACTCGTTCTCCAACATTGAGGATCTTAATAAAGCTGATTCGTTCCTCCTGGATTTGCTTGTGAACATTTTGGGTGGTCAAAAATAAAGGCAAATATAATTCCGACATTTGTCGTACTTCGGCCCCCACCACGTCAATTTGCCGAATGGCATTGGTGGTAATAAACGAGTAGGAAATAAATTCCACAATGATGAGGCTCATTACCTTCTGCCCCAATGACATTTGGTTTATGTACTTAATGATTCGTTTCATGATTTACAAAATTAAATTCTTCATATTAAGAGGCCGCTTTAACAATTTTTCCCGAAGGTAAATGCAATCCGTCGGGAAGGCAAGTTCCACGATGGGGGTATAAAATCAACGGTTCAGGTTTTACCAATTTATTAACTTCGTGCATAATTTCAACCTGACCGCGACTGTCAAACCGCCCAATTTTAGGTGTTAACCAACAATGAAAATTGTCGGGATCTATTCTTATATGTCCCTGAGGGGATTCTTCGGCGGATAAACTCAGATCGGATGAAAAGTCTCGGATATTTTTAGGCGTAATGGAAGATTCCCCCAACTCGGAAACCAGCTTTTCTACCGCCTTTTTAAAAAACAAAAAAGATAAATAAGTGCTTTCCATATTGGCATGCGTAACGCCGCTTTCTCCATATGGGCTTGAAAGAAAAGATTCTACAAACTTATGATTTGTCGGATGATTGATACTCTGAAAGTAGGGAGCCGACGTGTAATGACCGTGGCCATATTCATAGCCCATAGCTTTAATTTCCATCTCCGATGTAGTCAAAGCTGCCGTCGGTACCTTGTCCGGAGTAAAACCCGCCTTTATGTAGGCTTTTCTGAAAAATAACTCGGAGTCTCCAACCACTGTCAAAAATATCCAATCCGCCTTTTTCTTTTTAACGTCTTCCAGAATAGGATCAAATTTTCCGAGACCTAGCGGCATATATTGTTCGCCTACCATTTCTCCATTGGCATTTTTAAGCCAATGACGAGCGTTTCGATTGGATTCTTTAGGCCAAACATAATTGGAACCAATGAAATAAGCTCTGGGTCCAAAATGTTTAACCATGTAAGGCACTAAATTAAATGAATGCTGATTGGCAAGAGCTCCGGTACAAATTAAATTTTGCCAGCATTCTCTTCCTTCAAAAACCGTTGGGTAATAAAATAAGTGATTTGCCAGCGTTACCAGAGGCATTACCGAGCGTCGGCTAGCGGAAGTAAAACCGCCAAAAACAGCCACAGCCTTATCTTTGTGTATCAGCTTTTTAATTCCGACTCGATAAGTTTTCATGTCGGATTCAGCGTCAAACACTACAGGTTCTATTTTAAAGCCGGCCACCCCGCCGTTTTTGTTAACCTCGTCTACCCAAAACAACCCAACATCGCGCGAAGGTTTTTCAATAGTAGCCAGTCCACCCTTTAAGGACCATAAGAATCCGACTTTAAGAACTCCCCCAGGATGTATCCAAGAGGAGCGCTCAACCTTTGTAGCCGCAACTTCTCTATAGGGGAAACAGATATTAGCTAATAAGGATGATGAAAAAGCCAAAAATGTACGGCGGTTAATTGAAATATTCATCCGTAGTTATGCCTAAAATAGTTAAAAAATCATACAATCAAAATAATTGAAGTTGTAAACCTAATTTAAAAATATTATTTCCAGGGTTTTCTTTCGCATAAAACATTGAGACTCGCGCGTTGTGCCCCGAAATAATATAATTAATGCCTACGTCGTTTCTTTCGCGCGTCCCCCGGCTTTCCAAACGATTGCTTTGATCTTGATCAAAATATTGATACCGATAAAATGGTTGCACCCTTCCCCAACCTATTTTTTTTGGAAATAAATGGGCGACAGTTAAAAAATAACTATCTCCCTGTATCAGGGCGCTGTCGGAAACTTCGTCCAGATCGTATTTATAGTAGGCCGCCTCTAAAGTAACGACTCCGCCATATTTGATTGTTTTTTCCATTAGTAAATCTACATTCCACCCCAGAAAGTCGCCCCTATTTGAAGAAGTTCCCGCGCCTTCTTTTTGATACATACTAACGAATCCTAAAGCAAAAATATCCCTATCCCCATGATACGTGCTAGCGTTATAATAGATAGCGGGTTCGGCATCCCAAAAGTTGTAGGTCAATCGGCCGGTATAAAGGAGATTATCCCCTTGGTTGGATCCTCCATCTCTTCCCTCAAATAAACCGAATTGATATTTAAAACGATCCCCATTCGCAAGGCCCCATAAAGCGGCTCCTTCGTCGCGTCCGATAAATAGGTTGGGATAGGCTTCGGCAAAAGGGAAATCAAAAACATTTAAGAAATAAGGCCCGCTAAGATTAGCTCTTCCGGATGGAGGAACCATTCTCCCCATCCAGACATTAATATTTTGGGTAAACATGATTTTTGCTACAGCGTCAATAACTTTAAAGTTACTGTCGGAATCCCCTTGCGTATTAAACTCAAACTGAATACCTTTGTAAACTAAAGAATTAATATAAAGACGAAAACTTTCAAATTCAAAATTATTAGATCGGTCTATTTTATTAGGCGCGCCATCTTCCGCGGATTCATAGGTCGTCCTCAACCCTCCTCCAACACTCGCCCATCGATCGTCGTCAAATTGTATAATTCCACCTACTTGCGCATACGATAATCTCGTAATCGTCGACAAAAATAGACAAAACACCCAAAAGGTTATGATCGCTTTCCTTTTCATATCAGCCCAAAATTTTTTGTAAAAAATGATTAAACTTCATAAATATTTTTCAATTTAGAGGTTTAATTTATCCTTTGCTAATAACCAACAACTACCTAAATCCTTTATTCATTTTTAACGCCGGAAACCTTAGAGGACAAAGCTTTGGAAAAGTCTTCCATTAAATCCAATGCACCTTCAAAATCGTATCTCGAGACCCTTTTCTCCAAATCCAGTAAAATGGAGTCTACTCCCAGCCCTTTTAGTTCCACCTTTAAGCTTTCTATATAATCCACAACTTCGGCGTCGCTGTCGTTTAAAAATTCGCCAATCCTTTTAACAATCGCTTTCATTTTTTCAGGGTCGATTGTCAAATCGCCTGATGATGGTTCATCAACAATAAAATTCTTAGCTTCCTCTTTTTTAATGAGTTCCAAAGAGGTTAATATGAATTCAAGCTCTTCTGAAAAATCTTGTAAATAAGACTCGACACCTTTTCCATCCCTTTCTAAGATTTCTTGTTCTAAAATTGAAGCGACTTCGAAAAGCTTTTGGGCGCCAATCAATCCGGAAACTCCCTTGACCGTATGCGCTTCGCGTCGCGCCTTATCGATATCTCCCAAACTTAACGCGTCCTGAATGGATTGAACAATATTTTGATTGCTATCGTAAAATTTGACCAACACGCCGCGATACAATTTCTCGTTTCCGGAAAATTTCTTAAGGGCTTCCTCTACGTCAATCCCCGGGAGTTCGGGTAAATTTTTGTTTTTTAAACTAGACACATCTTTTTGAGGAAAAGGCGCCAATTTCCTCTCTAACCCCCCTTTTGCAGGAATCCATTTGAGAAGAGTACAAAACATTTCCTCGGGATTAATCGGTTTGGAAATATGATCGTTCATGCCTGCCTCTAAACATCTTTCTCTGTCGCCTTTCATAGCGTTAGCCGTCATAGCAAGAATGGGTAAAGATTCAAAACGCGCCTCTTTACGAAGAGTTCGCGATGCTTCGTACCCATCCATTACCGGCATCTGAATATCCATTAAAATACAATCAAACTCCGATTCCAACGCTTTCTCAACGCCTTCTTTTCCGTTATTGGCGATTGTAATAATTAACCCCGCCTGAACCAGTAATTCATTCGCAACTTCCTGGTTGATTTCGTTATCTTCCACCAATAACACTTTGGCGCCGCGAATTGCGTCTAAACTATCCGAGCTTTGTTTACTCCCTAGGTTCAAATCCGAGCTTGCGGTCGTTTTTTCTCCAAAAACTTCCATAATGGTTTCAAGCATCACAGAGGGGTTCATAGGTTTTACAAGAAATGCGTCCAAACCTTTTTCCTCAGCCTCTCGCACAACTTCTTCGCGGCCGTAGGCCGTTAACATAACGATTTTAGGAATCTTTTTGAGTCCAGGATGGTTCTTGATAATTTCCGATGTTCGAATTCCATTCATCTCCGGCATTTGCCAATCCATAATAATGAGATCGAAAGGATTTACCAGATCGGCTTTTTCTACCTTAGTAATAGCTTCCGAACCAGATGTCGCTATCGAAACGTTTAAATCAAAAGAACAAAGCGCATTGTCCAAAACCAGTCTTGCCGCTTCGTTATCGTCGACAATTAACACCCGCATGTTTTGAAGATCTTTGGATAATATAAGTTGCTTTCGATTTTCCTCAGAACCTTTTCCAAAAGTAGCGGTAAAAATAAAATCGCTGCCTTTGCCGGGAACGCTTTCAACCCATATTTTGCCGTTCATCATTTCGACAAGGCTCTTACAAATAGTTAATCCAAGACCGGTTCCTCCATATTGACGGGTCGTGGATGTATCCGCTTGACTGAATGATTGAAACAGTCTCCCCGCCTGTTCCGGCGTCAAACCAATACCCGTATCTTTCACTGAAAACTGTAAACGCACATGGTCTGCTTTATCGTCCAATAATTTAATAGATACGATAATCTCCCCACGCTCTGTAAATTTAACCGCATTATTAGTTAAATTCGTCAACACCTGCCCAAGCCGGAGAGGATCTCCAATTAATATATAAGGGACGTTTTGATCGACCGAAAACAATACCTCCAAGGATTTTTCCTGAGCTTTTAAAGTAATCAAATTTGATAGGTCCTCAAAAACCTCGGCCAGGTCAAATTCAATTTCTTCCATATCCAGCTTACCCGCCTCGATCTTGGAATAATCTAATATGTCATTGATGATTCCGAGTAAAGATTTGGAAGACGATTCAATTTTTCGCAAATAATTATTCTGTTTTGGAGTCAGTTCGGTCTTCAAAGCTAAATGACTCATGCCAATGATAGCGTTCATAGGAGTGCGGATTTCATGACTCATGTTCGCCAGAAAATCGCTCTTAGATTGGTTGGCAGATTCGGCTTCTCTTTGGGCAATTGAAAGTTGCTCTTCTTTCTGTTTACGCTGAATAAGGCTTCCCAACAAAATCCCAATATCTTTCATCATTTCTAAAAGCTTTATATCCGGTTCTCCTTCTTCATTGGAAAAAAATTCCATAACGCCGGCTACCTCGTCGCCTATTAAAATAGGAAAAGCAAAACCTGCCTTAAGTCCAACCTCTTCCGCGACAATGGCTCTCGGAAAATTTGGCTCGATGGTTATATTTTTTATCCAATAAGGTTCTCCAATTTCAAAAACTCGCCCAGGCAATCCAAATCCTTTTTTAAATACTATGGAATGTGTTTTCTCTACAAAAGGCTGGTAATAATCAGAATTCTTGACATACCAACTTTCAGTATGAACAAGTCTGTGATCGGGTTTTTCCGGATCTGGCAAATAAACGTGACCAAAAGGCCAATCGAGACTTTCACAGACACAGTCTAATGCAAACCGAATTTCTTCTTCTATTGGGAGGTTTAAATTGGCCGAAATGGCTATATTTTTATGTAACTCGGAAAATATATTTTTCTTTTGCAATATCTTAGAATATTTCTCAAGCTGAACATTCTTATTTTTGAATTCATGATTCGAAACCGCTAACTCAAGTGTCATCTCGATAATGTGAGTAAACTTTTTTAAAAGATCTTGTTCTACAGTAGTAAATGACCTTTCGACTTTATCAAGTAGGCATAATGTTCCGAAAGGCGACTTATCTGGCCAGTTTACAGGCACCCCATAGTAAGAAATCATCCCTAATTCTATATCTGGATTATGATCCCAATTAGGATCTTTAAGCGCGTTGGGAATATTAAGAGGTTGCTGTGTCTTAATCACCGTTTCACAATATAATTCTCCTTTTAAAGGCGCTGTTTCAAAAGGTTCATACGGTGATTCGGGGTCCTGAGAACCAGACATGACCTCCATTGTTTCTGGATTCATCCGCATAACCAGAGCTGAAGGAACGTGACATAAACTAGCCACCAAATTTGTTATTTCTTGCCATTCATTCAAGATACGTGGCGAGATATCTGGATTACTCATTCCCCAAAAGCTCCATCTTTCGTTTCCAAATAAACATTCAATTTCTCGCTTTTAGGGCTAATGCTTTAGAAAAGTCTTCCAGTAAACCTAGCGCCGCTTCAAAATCGTATCTCGAAACCTTCTTCTCCATATCCATTAAAATGGAGTCTACTCCCAGCCCTTTTAGTTCCACCTTTAAGTTTTCTATATAATCAACAACTTCAGCGTCGCTGTCGTTTAAATACCCTTCAATCTTTTTTAATTTGGAGAAACTGGTCTTTGCAACGGCTTAGATAACCCGAAAGCTTCTAAATGTTTTCTTTGCACACTAGATCCTAACTGAATCACCCTGTAAATTAAAGAACTATTATAAATACGAAAACAATTGAAATATCGGGAAATATCTTTGTTATTTAGAGCTCGTCTAACCTTATAAATAACCAATCATAACCTGTTCCAAATCTACCTCATAGACCGCTAAAATAAGATAAGATGAGTTTCATCAGCCGCTTTTTAATCTTTGGTCGCTTTAAGTTCCAACGCTTTAGAAAAATCTTCCATTAAACCTAGCGCCGCTTCAAAATCATATCGCGACACCTCTCTTTCTAGCTCATGTAAAATATCGTCTACCCCACAGCCTTTAAGGTCGCCTTTTATGTTCTGTAAATACGCTACAACTTCAGCGTCGCTATCATTTAAAAAATCTTCAACCTCTCTTACAATTTTCTCAATTTTTTCCTTACTAAGCCTTATTGGCTCAGAAACAGTTTCCACTACGGATTCGGCTTTCATTTTTATTCTTTTTAAAGAGCTTAAAAGAAGTTCAATCGCCTCTGAAAAATCTCGAAAATATGGTTCGATAGCTCCTACTCTGCCTTCTTTAATTTCTAGTTCAAAAGCCGCCGCGGATTCGAAAAGTTTATTAGCGCCAATCAAGCCAGCAACGCCTTTAACCGAATGAACGTCAAGTCTTGCCTTTTCTAAGTCATTGGCTTCCAAAGCTTCGCTAATATTTTGAACAATGTTTTGATTTCCATCGTAAAATTTGATCAGTACTTTTCGAAATAACTTGGCATTTCCCGAAAACCTTTTTAGAACATCTTCCGCATTTATTAATGGGACACTGATATTTTTTATACTCTCCTCAAAGGACGATTCCGAAACGGATTCAACAACATCGACGATCTTCTTCGGTCTTTTTTTACCAGTCCATTTTTCAAGCGTTGATATCAGGTTTTCAGGATCAATTGGCTTAGGAATATGGTCGTCCATACCGGCGTTTTTGCAATCTTCGACATCTTTTACCATTGCGTTGGCCGTCATAGCGATAACCGGAACATCCTTAATTTTCGAATCCGCTTTGATTATTTTTGTCGCTTCAAAACCATCCATCACCGGCATTTGAACGTCCATAAGAATACAATCAAAACCGCCTTTATTGGCCGCTTCAACGCCTTCTTTCCCATTATTGGCAATGATTAGGGAATACCCAGCCTGTTCCAGCAGTTCTCTTGCGACCTCCTGATTAATTTCGTTGTCTTCGACCAACAATAATTTTATTTCATTACCGCTTTCGATTTCATCTTCTTCGGGCTCTTCATCACTAACGTCCTCTTGCAAATTTGCCGATTGTTGTCCCTTAAACGCCTCCATGATGCCGTTAAATAACTCAGATCTATTTACGGGTTTAAAAAGATGAGCGTCGGCTTTTGAATTTTCAATTAACGCAATGCCTTCCTCGCTTGCGTCTCCCGAAACGAGTATGAATTTAGGGTCGCCATAAATATAGGATTGGCTTCTAATTTCTTCAACCATCTCTATCCCAGACTTACCAGGCAAATGAAAATCGCTGATCACTAGATCAATAGGTTTAAATTTCAAGATTTGCGCCTTGAGTATTTCGAAGCCCTTTTCGCAAGAATCCGCCGTTACGGATTCAAATTTAAATCTTTCAACATATTTCTCCATAGCCATTCGAGAATCAGGACTATCGTCCACAATTAAAACGCGTAAATCTTTTAATTCTTTTTCCTCAGAAATCCCTTTGGTTTGCGATTGTTTTTTAACGGTAAAATTTGCGGTAAAAATGAACTCCGTTCCTTTTCCCGGTTCGCTTTCGGCCCAGATATTACCGCCCATCATCTCTACCAAAGCTTGAGATATCGACAGACCTAAACCGGTGCCTCCATATTTACGAGTCGTCGACGCGTCGGCCTGGCTAAAAGCTTTAAACAAACCGTCAACCTGCTCTTTAGTCATTCCGATACCCGTATCTTTGACGGAAAACTGTAGTTCGACCTTATTACCATCCAAACTATTAACTTTAATCGATAGGATGATGCTTCCGGATTCGGTGAATTTTACCGAGTTCCCCACCAGATTCGTTAGAACCTGACCTAATCTTAAGGGGTCGCCAAGTAGATGAGGCGGGACGTCAGGATCTACGTTAAAAAGATATTCTAAGTTTTTTTCTTGAACTTTATGATGGGTAACAGCCTCTAAATCTTTTAACACTTTATCTAGACTAAAACCTACAGATTCTACATCTAGTTTTCCCGCTTCAATTTTCGAAAAATCTAAAATATCGTTGAGGATTCTTAATAGATTATTGGCCGAGGTTTGTATTTTTTGTAAGTAATTATTTTGTTTCGGAGTGAGTTCTGTCCCTAAGGCGAGATGGCTCATTCCTATAATTGCATTCATTGGAGTTCGGATTTCATGGCTCATATTTGCGAGAAAATTACTTTTAGCCTTGTTAGCGTCTTCAGCTTTTATCTGAGCCAGTCGTAATTCTTCCTCAAGCAATTTACTTTCGGTGATGTCCTGCGCCACTCCATACATCGCGAGGGGTTTTCCATTTTTATCTCTTTCAATATAACCCAGCGCGTGAATCCAAATTATCTTGCTATCAACGGGTCTTTTATAAGCAAACGTGGTGTCATACATTGGGTAACGGCCTTCTATAGCGCCATTAAATTTCTCCATAGTTTTTTCGGCAATATCTTTATCTGCCGCAACAACGTTTACAAACCATTCTTCCATAATATGGTAGCGATGATCGGGCCGGGGAAGGTCTCCAAATATACCAACCGCCTTTTCCGAGGAATAATAGAACCCCGAATCGTCAAATGGGATATACCAATATCCAGATTTAGTGAGTTCAAGCGCGGTATCTGATTTTTTCTTAATTGTTTTCAAGTTTTCTTCCGCTTGTTTCCGCTCTGTGATATCGGTAAAAGTAACAACGGCTCCAGTAATTTTTTCTCCTTCTAATATAGGCCTGCTGGTGTATTCAACCGGAAAACTGGCGCCGTTTTTTTTCCAAAACACTTCATTTTCTTCGTGATGCACTTTCCCATCATGAAAGGCGGCATAGATATGACACTCATCTCGAAGATAAATTTCTCCATTCGCTTGTGTATGATGTATTAAGGCGTGTTGTGGCTTCCCAATCATTTCCTCAGGCGTATAACCAACCATTGCCGCTCCGGCAGGATTCACAAACGTTGTATTGCCTTCAACATCTAAACCAAAAATTCCTTCTAAGGCTCCCTCAAGGAGGAGATCGTTAATCGTTTCCATTTCCTCTTGAACATTTTTCAGAGCTTCATTAGCTCTGACGGTCTCTTGAGCATTTCTCCTCGCTCGAATCATCGAATGAACAAGAGCCATCATGAAAACAGAAATGAAAGAGCCCACAATCAGAATTCCAAGCGTTTTAAAAGTATTTTGCTCGTCTACCCATTGTTGATTGGGTTTCAGCCAAAGCTCCAAAGTTTTACCCGCGACATCAAAACCGTCTTTAAAAACCCAAGGAGATTCTTCCCAACCATTGATTTCTCTTTTCTCATCGCCATCTTTTTTTGGAAACAAAAATCCAGAAAAACCCTGTACATAAGGATTATCGAGCGTTTGTTCAAACATTTTCTCGACTCCGATAATCCCGTCTATAAAACCATGAAACTCTTTACCGCGAAATACTGGAATCATAACGATGATTCCTTGACTCTCATCGTCTAAATTGGCAATGAAACATAGAGGTTTTTTAGTATTTCTAAGGTTATTCAGGGCGGTTCGATAAGCCGCTATTTGGGGAAGTTCAACGCCAATATATTTTTCGTTACCCTTTAAGGGGGTGACCCATCTGGTAATAGCTTCTGTGTCTAAAAAAGCAACCAGGTCAATGCTGGCATGGTCTGTGCGGTAGAGACCGGCATCGGACATAAATTCCTCTTGCGAAGGAATTTCTCTGACTTCCCAACGTTTTGCCAGCCGGCCCAGCTCCTTTATGACTCTTTGAATTTCCGTCTGAATTTCCGACTTGATGTAATTAGACGTTAACTTAATCTGCTTACGTAATTGATTATTTTGGTCGTTTGATTCGGCCTGCCAAATGAGAACCGTTGTAGTCAAAAAAGCAAGTCCCACCAGAACCGGTAACCAATATGGAACTTTTTTTCCTTCTCCAGCGTCGGCTTTCCACGCATATATAACCAATCCAATACCGAGTACCATAAATCCAAAAGCTGTGTGGACAGCCATACGGGTCAGATTTCCCCAACCATAGGCTGTTTCCATACCGGCGGCATATCCGAAAAAAGCGACAATCCCTAACGAAAAGGTAAGACCGCCCAATAAGCCCATAGCCTTTCCATCCTGCTTTTGGTTGGCAACTTGACCGCCTCCCCATAATGAAATTCCAACTAGAAAAAAACAAAGAGCCGTATTGGGAGCCATCCGTCCTGGGTGTGAGGCTTTTAGGTCGATATAATGCTCCATAAAAAGCTGATCGATACCTAAATTAAAACCAAAAATATATTGAGCTAATGTAAGGGAGCCAAGACTTAGAAGAAAAATTGCCGAGATTCTGATGGCAGTGGCATTGAAAAAATTTACCGCCAGTAATCCAATCCCGCTAACGAGGAATCCAAGCGCTGTGTTGTATTGCATCGCTACAAAGCTTGAATGGATCTGGATCAGTACATGTAGATGAAAATACCAACCCAATAGCACCAGTCCTCCAAGGATGGAGGCGATAATTCCACAAATTGGGGAAATGATGAGGAAGAATATATTCATAAATCCATTTTACAATTTATCCACAAACCAATACGGTTAGGGTTTATTACCATCGGTAAAACCTAACTCAAATTTTCTAAACATTTTGACAAAATATTTAGAAATAGATACGGCGCCAAAACAAATCAGTTTGGTTCCTAAATTCACCTCTTTTCCAACAACAAAAATCGTCCAGATTCTTGAATAATAGGCGTTTTTTCACCAACTTTCAACCTAGTAGAGAATTGATTTTTATTCCATCATTTTTCGATGATGAAGGCTGGATGAAAATTCGCTATATGACTATAGGAAAATTCTTAAAAACTAGAATGAAACTGAAATGGATTTCTAATCAACTCAACAATCTTTGAGCGATGGTGGAGAGAATATTGTATTACGCGTCCCTTGACCGCAACAAGCCCAGCTTGTCTAAATAAGAATTAGAAGTGGGGAAAAAGTTTCATAATGCACGCAATAACTTTTAAATTATTTTTGTAACGCTACGGACTATCTGGAAACCGATTTCGAATTTTAACGATATCGGGCAATATTTGTTTGAAATGGATAACTAACTCAGGGTCGAAGTAAGTTCCGCTATTCTCTTCGATAAACTTCATCGCTTCGTCTACGGACCATTCCTTCTTATAGGGCCTTTCAGAGGTCAATGCGTCAAACACATCGCATATGGAAACCATTCGACCTTCTAGAGGAATTTCCTCGCCCTTCAATCCGTTGGGATAGCCTGTTCCGTCCCATTTCTCATGATGGGTCAAGGCAATCCGTTCGGCCATGATTTCCAAATCCGAGTCTCCTCCACTTAAAATGGTGGCTCCCATAGATGGGTGCGCCTTAACCACTTTCCATTCATCATGGGTTAGCTTACCGGGTTTCAATAATATCTCGTCGGGAATCCCAATTTTACCGACGTCATGCATAGGACTTGCGTTAAAAATCATTTCGCACTGCTCTTTTCCCCACCCCATAGCCGCGCCCAACTTTTGACAAATATGACTTATCCGAATCACGTGCGAGCCCGTTCGATTATCCCAGTACTCCGATGCCCAACCTAGACGATAAATAACTCTTAACCGAACTTGAAATAGCTCCTCGGTTCGTTTTCTAACTTCGGTTTCTAATTGAACGTTGTAGTTTTCAATTTTCTTTCTATAATCTTCTTCCTGATCGTGAAGCGCCTTCGCTTGCAAGGCAGATTCAATTCTTGCTTTAAGTAAAATAGGATTGAAAGGCTTAAATAAATAATCAACCGCTCCATTTTGAATACATTGAGCGACCGTATCCATGTCGTCCAGCGCGGAAATCATAATAACCGGAATATGTCGAGTGTCTTTATCCTCTTTCAAACGGTTTAATGTTTCCAACCCGTTCATCTCGGGCATTCTCATGTCCAGTAAAACTAGGTCTGATGGAGTTTCTTTGATCCGTTCTAAAGCCTCAACGCCGTTTTCGGCAGTAGTGTGGCTGTACCCTAAGGCCCGAGTGTAATCTTGAAGAAGTATTCGATTTTTTTCTATATCGTCTACAATTAAAATGGATGGCTGGTTTGGGTCCATAACCTTATCTCTATAAATTTCAAATCAAACAAGATTTCATAAAAATTTAATCGATTATTTGCGGCCTATATTAAACTTTTATTTTTTTATTTTCAAAATTTTGTTTTAAGAAGCCGCTAATTTTAATGTAAGGAAATACACGTGAATTTTACGGAAACTAAAATTCTTATAGTGGGGGACGACAAGCAGGCGAAGGGGTTACTCCCCGATAGAATTTTAATGATAGGAATAAAAAATATTGTGGCTTGTGAAAACGGAAAAGTAAAAGCGATCGAAGCTATCTAAAGCGAAATCGAACATTATATTTTCAAACCGTTTTCACAACAAAAATTCGAGGAGGAAGCAAAAAAGCTTTTCAATAAAAAGCAATAAAGTTATTCAGGATTAGTTTTTTAATATACAGGACCGTCTGAAAATAGATTTTTAATTTTTATAATATCGGGCAGAATTTGTTTAAAAAGAGGGACCAATTGAGGGTCGAAAATAGTTCCGCTATTCTCTTCGATATAATCCATAGCCTCGTTCACGGGCCATTCTTTCTTATAGGGTCTTTCAGAGGTCAATGCGTCAAATACATCCGCGATAGCTACAATCCGACCTTCCAAAGGAATTTCGTTACCTTCCATTTCATTTGGATATCCTGTTCCGTCCCATTTTTCATGATGGCTCAGGGCAATTCGTTCGGCCATGATCTCCAATTCCGAATCGCCTCCCCTTAAAATTGCGGCTCCCATAGTCGAGTGAGTTTTCATAATTTGCCATTCATCGTGGTCTAACTTATCGGGTTTCAATAAAATCTCATCTGGTATTCCAATTTTACCCACGTCATGCATGGGACTTGCGTTAAAGATCATTTCGCATTGTTTCCACTCCCACCCAATAGCGGATCCCAATTTATGACAAATATGGCTCATCCGAATCACGTGTAGCCCTGTTTGATTATCCCTGTACTCCGCCGCACGGCCTAACCGATGAATAAGCCTTAACCGCATTTGAAATATTTCTTCGGTTCGTTTTTCGACCTCACCCTCCAGTTGATCGTTGTAATTTTTTACTTTTCTAAGATGTTCCTCTTCTTGATCATGAAGTTTCTTAGCTTTCAAAGCGGAGTCGATCCTTGCCTTAAGTAAAATAGGGTTGAAGGGTTTAAACAAATAATCGACAGCCCCTTTTTCGATACATTGGACTACGTTGTCCATGTCGTCCAAGGCAGATATCATTATGACGGGAATATGACGTGTGCTGTCATCGTCTTTTAAGCGCATTAATGTTTGCAAACCATTCAACTCTGGCATCTTCATATCAAGCAAGACTAGATCCGTAGGAGTTTCTTTGATCTTTTTCAAAGCTTCTAAACCATTACTGGCAACAGTATGCCCATACCCTAAGGCTAAAGTATAATCTTGAAGGAGTTCTCGGTTTGCTTTTATATCGTCTACGATAAGAATGGACGGTTTGTTTGAATCCATGACCTTAACCCCATAATTTTATGTAAATCAAGATTTATAAAAATAATTGAATTGGGTATTTGTTAACTATTTAAAGCTTTTAATATTTCTTACCAAAATGCGACCGCAATAACTAGCGGAAAAAAAGTTTAAAGCAAATCTTCAAAGACATATTGTACGATCAATCGGTTCTCTATAAGATTCTCCGAATCAAGCTCGGAATCAACCCAGGCTAATCTATAGCGAGCGTCAAAGCCCTCTAAGATTCCATGAAATTGGTAGGCGATGTCGAAGTTGAGTTCTCCAGAGTCCTTTCCGCCAACGGATTTAACCATATCGAAAAATGTATAAGCTAACCGTATCCATAAATCTTCGTTTGGCATAAACTTTACGATACCTTTTTGAGCTAACCCAACAAAAGCGGTGTCTTTAATGGTCAATCCGCCATCAAGACTATTGGTATAGAGAGCGTCTGTGGCAAAGTTATAGGGAGAAAGAAATCCGCCATTACGGAATGTTCCCTCGTTTTTAGGAAGATAGTTGAAGGCATAGCCAATATCAAATCTACCAACCTTCGCCCCTAGGTTTGCGCCAAAGGCCCAGGCATTTACTTCTCCTAGGAGACTATCTTCAATGTCAAATTCATGGCCCACTTGAAATGAAAAATAAGGTTTAAAGTCGGAGATCTCAGGGAGTTCAATATCTCCTTGAAAATAAATCATATTAAAAAGATCGTAAAAATAGTAATCCCATGCCTCTAGTTTAACGGCTCCTCGATTCCATTTGGCGCCTAATGTTGTTGTGCCCGATGTATTGGTAGGTTCTATTCCAAGTCTTTTGGTTACAAATTGACCCGTATCGACAAACGTATCGCTCTGACGAATTTTAACTTCCGTTGCATGAAAAGCCGTCACCTCCAAATCATCTAAAAACTTATGCGTTAACCGGTATCCCATATACGTTACCGGAAACATGAACGAATCGGCAGGATTCATGAAGGGAGTATCGATTGCCTGCCTACCTCCTTTAATTAGTGTCGCGTCATTTTTATATTGCAAGTACGCTTCGCCAAAGAGGTTAATATTTGAAACGGGAATGAGAGGATTTTTATTAACCAAACTGTCCCGATTGACGTCGAAATCATTGGCGACAAAATACGTCGCTCCAGCCTGCAAACCCATGACAGAACCCGTTTCGAAATTGAGATGGGCGCCAAGAGAATAAAGCCTTTCATCCTTAAGGACATCTAATTCCCGCGATTGAATATAGGAACGAACCCTTCCTTGAAACGTCGCTTCTTCAATAAAACTTTTTAAGGGACTTGCTACAGAGGAAGAGGAATAAACCAATACGCACAGTAAGGCAACCGCTAATTTTTTAAATAGAACCATTGGGTTGTGTTTTTTAAAATTTAGGTGAAGTAAGCCGAGAATTCGTTATTCAATCATACTTATTGATGGAACCGTCTCTGATTCCCATCTCATAACTTTGAGTGTATTTGGCCAATTTGCCGCTCAATAAAATCAATCCAATTAAGTTTGGAACGGCCATCAGCGCATTCATGGCGTCGGAAAAATTCCAAACCAGCTCTAACTTGACTATCGCGCCAATAAAAACAAATAGGACCCAGACGTATCGGTAATAGGAAATCCACTTGCCGCCAAAAAGATATTCAAAGCATTTTTCGCCGTAATATTCCCAGGCAAGAATCGAAGAAAAAGCAAAAGTGATCGCCCCAACCGTAACAATTATTTTTCCCCAAGCCCCAGGTAACCCCGCCGAGAATGCCTGAATCGTTAATGCAACTCCCGTTTCCCCGGAAACCCAAACGCCGGTTGAGCTGATTGCTAAAGCGGTTAGCGAACAGACTACCAAGGTGTCCAAAAAAGTTCCCGTCATGGAAACCAAAGCCTGTTTAGCCGGTTGATTAGTTTTAGCCGCCGCTGCCGCTATCGGAGCGCTACCCATCCCCGATTCATTCGAAAAAAGACCGCGCGCTACGCCAAAGCGGATGGTACGAGCCAACGAAGCCCCAACAAACCCTCCTGTTGCCGCCGTGCCGGTAAAAGCGTGCTCGAATATTAATTTGATACCTTCAGCTAATTGATCCAAATTATTTAAAATAACAATTAAAGCCCCAATAAAATAAACGGCTACCATAAAGGGGACATAAATAGAAGCGACTTCGGCAATACGTTTAATGCCTCCGATAATAACTAAGGCAGTCAAAAAGGCCATAAGGAAACCCACGATGACCTTGCTGATTCCCAAGGATTCGTATACCGCATGAGCGGTTGTATTGGCCTGAATCATGTTGCCAATACCAAAAGCGGCAAGCGCTCCACAAGCGGCAAAACAAAGGCCAAGCCATTTGTGCCCCAACCCAAATTCCAAATAATACATCGGGCCGCCAGATATTTCCCCCTGGCTATTAACCTGCCGATATTTAACCGCTAAAAAACTCTCGGCATATTTAGTGGCCATACCAACCATTCCCGTTATCCACATCCAAAAAACCGCGCCGGGCCCCCCCAAAGCAATCGCCGAACTCACTCCGGCAATATTACCCATTCCAACAGTGGCCGCCAACGCTGTCATCAAAGCTCCAAAATGGGAAATGTCTCCCTGCCCCTCCCGTTCCTTAGAAAAGGTTAACCGAAAAGCATAAAAAAGATTCCGAATTTGGACGCCGCCCAAGCGCACCGTTAATAGTATGCCAACGCCTATTAAAAGAATTAAGAGCCAAGGCCCCCACATAAAGCTGGCAAATTCCGCAAGAAAATAACCCATTAAAAAGCCTTAAAAGAATCTTGGAAAAGGTTGGATAAACAGATGAAACGGTCAAAATCGAACTTTTTTTCACCATTTATGCTAAAGTCCGTAACAGCATTGTGACTTAATTTCGACTCATCTTAGAATCCGATTTGATAAAAAGCAAAATTATTTTCATTTACTGAAACATGCTATTAAAAACGTTTAAATCTTGTTTTATTTTAGCTGCGCTGGCTTTTTGGATTGCCGATGTTAGTCATGAAGCTCGCGCTGAAAATAATCCCAAAGTCTTTCAAAGTCTCAATCAGGAAGAACGAGAGTGGCTGGCTGCTCATCCTGAAATTAACTACACTTCAGACTCTGATTTTCCTCCCGTTGAATGGTTCGACGACGAAGGTAAGGCGCAAGGTATTTCCGCAGACTTTATAGCTTTGATGCAAAAAAAACTAGGGACGCGTTTTAAGCTCATTCCGACCAAAAATTGGGGAGAAGCTCTGCAAATGATTCGAGATGGGCAATTGGACATTTTGTCAAGTGTCGCTCCCACCCCTCAGCGGTTGGAATATATGCAGTTCACTAAAGCCTATTCTCGTTTGCCGGTCGTTATCATCATGCGGAAACAAGCAAAAGGATCGCATACATTAGGCGATCTTAAAGGAAAGAAAGTAGTAACCACTTCGGATTATGCCGTTCATGATTTTTTGGTCAATAAATACCCAGATCTAAATATTGAAACCACTCCAGATATCGTAACCGGACTACGAAGAGTTTCCTTCGAACTTGCGGATGCAGTAGTAGTTAATGCCGCCGTTGCGACCTACTATATCAATTTAGAGAAACTCACTAATCTTCGGATTGCTGGCGAAACAGAATTTAACTTGGACTTGGCTTTTGCTTCTCGAAAAGATTTACCCCTTTTAAATTCCATTCTGGAGAAAGGCCTAGCCCAAATTACTCCAGAAGAAAGACAAGCGATTTACCGAAAATGGGTACCTTCGGGAGCTGAATCGTGGGTTTCAGTCAAACAAATTTTGACCTGGTTTTTTTTAATCGTTGGTTTATTGGCAATTGGAAGCATCGTAACCTGGAATCGATCCCTCAACCAAATGATCGAGAAAAAAACTACGGATTTAATTTTAGCTAAAGAAGAAGCCGAGCAGGCAAATCTTGCTAAATCCAACTTTTTATCCAGCATGAGTCATGAACTGAGAACTCCTTTAAACGCCATACTCGGCTACGCGGATCTTTTGAGAGGTATGTTTTTTGGTCAACTGAATGAAAAACAATTGAATTATGTCTCGCAAATAGACCAAAGCGGCAAACATCTATTAGAACTCATAAACGATATTTTGGATTTATCCAAAATTGACGCTGGAAAAACTCATTTAGAGTTGGAAGAATTTCCTCCGCAAGAATTGATCGATGGGATTGTGGAGTTGATGAAACCAGAATTTGAAAACAAACATTTAAAATTAACCGCTACTGAAGATCCAAGCATAAAATCGATGGTCGCCGATCGACGGCGATGTAAGCAAATCATGATTAACCTCTTGTCCAACGCTGTCAAATACACTCCCGAAGATGGGAAAGTTCATATTGAGGTTTCAAAGAGTGGAGAATATATTCAATTTTCGGTATCAGATACCGGAATCGGGATCAACCCCGCAGACCAGGAAAACATATTTTCGGAATTTCACCAAGCGGATCGTGCCCGTGACGAAGCTTTGGGCGGAACGGGAATTGGATTAGCGTTAACCCGTCGGTTAGTAGAACTGCATGGAGGAGAAATTGGCGTAGAAAGCGATTCCACCGGTAGTGTTTTCTGGTTTAATCTTCCAAATAGAAAGTTGCAGCAGAGACCTCAAATTTCCTTCGAATCGGAATCTCACTCGGAACTGGCAAACTGCACCGGTCGAAGAATATTAGCTGTAGAAGACAATGATGTGAATTTGGCCATGCTATTAGATATGCTTCGAATGCAGGACCATGAGGTAATTGTCGCGAGAAACGGTCAGGAGGCCATCGATCTGGCTTTGTCGAACAAACCAGAATTAATTTTAATGGACATTCGAATGCCAATAATGAACGGAATGGAAGCCACCCGTCAATTACGCAAAATACCGGAATTTTCTGACATCCCTATTATTGCCTTAACCGCCAGCGTAGGAGAAGAAAGTCGGGAAAAATGTCTTACTGCAGGTTGCACGGAGCACTTGCCTAAGCCGGTTCAATCAAAAGAGTTAAATGAAGCCTTAAACCGGTATTTAACGTAAATTTTTAAGTAAATACAAAGCCTAGGGAATAAGAACGCCGAAAAAATGTCTTAAATTAAATAACATGGAACGCTTTTCCATACCGATTCGAACCGAATAATTAAATAGCGCCCTACTCCGGTATTTAATTCCATTAAAACTCTATATAAAGAAAGCCTAACGATGAAAGTATTAGTTGTGGAAGACGACGAGCCTTCTAGAAACTATTTAAAAGACACGTTGCTAAGCCAGGGACACGAAACTTATGTGGCTGAAAACGGTTGGTATGGATTGGAAGCGTTTAAAAAGCACAACCCTAACTTAGTGCTTTCCGATATTAGAATGCCAAAAATGGATGGACTCAAGCTTTTGGAAGAAATCCGTAAGTTAAGTCGAAGCGTCATCGTGGTGATGACCACGGCATACGGTTGCGAGGAGTATGCGCTTAAAGCTCTTCGCTTAAGAGCGAACAATTATATTAAAAAACCTCTCCGCCACATGGAGTTGCTGCCACTTCTTAAAAAATATGCCGCCATAATTGATGGCAATAAACAACAGGACAAAACTTCCGACCAAGAAAAAAAGGCCAATTTCACCTTAGAAATTGAAAATAATTTTGAAAAAATATCAGAATCTGTAACGTTTTTGATGTTTATTATGGGGAATGTCCTAGAAGAAACTGATAAATTAGACGTGCGACTCGGTTTGATTGAGCTTTTAACCAATGCGATCGAACATGGTAATCTTGGAATTAAAAGAGAAGAGAAATTAAACGCAATGGAACAAGGTCAAGAAAGCCTAAAAGAACTTTATAATCAGCGAATGGTATCCCCCCGACTGGCTTCTCGCAAGGTAAAGATTGAATATAAATTAAACGACACCTCTGCGGAATGGATAGTTACCGACGAGGGCCAAGGGTTCGACTGGAAAAGTTTTCTCAAGCGTTTAGAAACAAACCCATTGCAAATGGAGAGTAAAGGTCTCCTTATCTGTAAGTATCATTTTGATAGTTTGGAATTTCTAAACTCAGGAAATCAAGTTCGCGTGCGGAAGCTAAGAAGTTTGAAATAACTTGTTTACGTTACTTGTAAAAAACATTTCGTAAACTGAAACTATTTTTTTCAAAGGATTTCAATATGGAGGACAGTCAATCAATTCTAATTGTTGACGATTTAAAACCCAATCGAAGCCTCCTTAGAGACTATGTATTAGCGTTAGGGCACCAATCGACTGAAGCCATAAATGGATTGGAAGCGCTTGTTCAAGTCAAAGAAAACCCGCCCGACTTAATCCTCCTTGATATGAAAATGCCAATGATGGACGGTTATGAAACTTTAGATCAACTCAAATCGGATCATGATTTTCGCCATATTCCAGTCATTATGGTTTCCGCCATGGACGAAATGGAAAATGTAATTAAATGTATTCAAATAGGAGCTATCGATTATTTAGTCAAACCGTTTAATCCAACTCTTTTGGCCGCTAGAATCAAATCCGCTTTGTCTGCCAAAAAACTGCACGATCAAGAAGATGACTATCGCCAGAAAATGGAATCTTATAATGTGCGGATGGAGAGTGAAGTTTGGACGCGAACCCAGGAACTGAATAAAGTTCGAGTGCGAATTATCCATCGTTTAGGCCGCGCGGCAGAATACCGGGGATTGCATGTTATTCGAATGAGTCATTATTGTTCGAAATTGGGAGCCGCTCTTGGTTGGAACAAAGACAAATGCGAATTGCTCTTTAACGCAAGTCCCATGTATGACTTGGGGAAAATTGGAATTTCCGATAGGATATTAATGAAACCCGCTATTTTAGACCATGATGAATGGGAAATCATGAAAACTCACTCAGCCATTGGAGCTTCCATATTAAAAGGAGGCGATTCCAAAATAGAACTCTTGGCCGAAAAAATCGCTTTAACTCATCATGAGAAATGGGACGGCACAGGATATCCTCAAGGACTAAAAGGCGAAGATATTCCAATAGAGAGTCGGATTGTAGCCATTGCATCAGTATTTGACGCTTTAATATCAGAACGATCTTACGGAAAAAAATGGACCGTAGAGAAAGCGGCCAATTTAATTGAAGAAGGGAGCGGCTCTGATTTTGATCCTGAACTGGTATCCTTATTCAATCAACTCCTACCTGAATTAATAGAAATTAAAGACCAATTTCCAGATCATTGAAATAATGAAAACTCGTAAAGTCCCTCGCCCGCGTCATCCCTACCAGAACCTTGTATGATCAGAAAGCGGGTTTTTAATTAAGTCTATTTATGTCTCTTGTATGATCAGAAAGCGGGTTTTTAATTAAGTCTATTTATGTCTCTT
>CAZMZH010000038.1:0-32466 GCA_964570665.1 uncultured Nitrospinota bacterium
GCGGGAATACCTTGTTCCGTATAAGGGTGTTTAATGCATTTCATCTCGGTGACTAAATCGGCGATTTCTATCAACGCATCGGGAGCGTTTCGTCCCGTGCAAACGATATGAAGTTTTTCGGGTTTATTCTTGAACGTATCGATGATCTCGTCTTCGGGAAGAAAGTTGTAGCTCAAGGCGTAATTGATTTCGTCGAAGACCATCATGTCGTAGTCGCCGCTCATCAATTTTTCTTTTCCCGCTAGCCAGGTTTTCATCGCCGTTGCTTTGTCTTGTTCCGGGTTCTTAGTGTCCCAAGTGAAGCCGTCGCCCATGGGAACGATTTCCAGGTTAGGCACCAATTGATCGGCGATCTTTTTCTCGCCAGTTTTCCATTTGCCTTTGATGAATTGCAATACGAAGACTTTCATTTTATTTCCGGCGGCGCGATAAGCCATGCCCATAGCGGCGGTGGTTTTTCCTTTACCATCGCCAGTGTTCACCATGATCAATCCTTTTCTCTTTGTTTTGTCTAACGGGACGAATGTAACCATTATACTTTCCTTATATGTAGAGTTAGGATTGAGACTTATTAGGGGAAATGACCATTAACGAAACGTCGCTGAACTTTTCGACACAGGTTTCCAGGGTGCGCTCGTAACTTTTTTCTTTCTCTTCCCAAGTGAGATATTCGAAAACGTCAACTTTGGTCGCTTTAGGGATGCCGCGTTCGATTAAAAACAGACTGATCTCTGCCGGCATAAAATCCCAGGGTAGGGGAATGACGATAGCCGACTTGCCTTGTTTTAATATCTGTACTAAGAACTCTTTGTCTTCCGATATATCCCCGCGTTTGTGAAACGTTAAAAACACCGCCGTTTCAAAAGCGGTCAACGTTCTACTGGCCGCCATCTGTGCTGAGCTGATACCGGGAATGATTGTTGGATTCGGTTCCTGGCTGTGATTATGGATACGTTCCAAATATTCGTAACCGGAAAAGTTGACGTCGCCCATAAAGCACACGATACAGGTTTTGCCGTCGCGAGACCGTTCGCCAACCGCTTCCATTTGTTGCGGTTGGTCTTTGTAACCCATGGAGATCACTTCGGCAACGGGATTGAAATGCGATCGCGCGATGTTGAGCACCGTTTCAAATCCGGCAATAACGTCGGCGGAGTTTAAAAGTTTGACTGTTTTATAAGGCATCATATCCGGGTCGCCAGGACCAATGCCAACTGCGTAGATCATTTATTAGGCTCCCGCCAATTTAATGCCGATCCCCAAAGTGAGGAGGGCGGTCAATCTTCGTACCGGGCTTAAATGAGCGCTTAAAGTTTTAAGCCAGGCGAGTTTATATATAAGGAACGAATAGGAGCCCATAGCGAGAACCATCCCCGCGCTGAAAAATAGTACGTAACCGATAACGGATAAAAAGGAACCGGCCAGGGCGACGGGAATCATGATGAGTATCGCGGCGGTACCGGCGACGCCGTGTAACATACCAATGCCAAAAAGGGTTTTTTCGGAAAGCATGTGATCGGCGTGCGGTTCTTTGTTTCTTTTAAACTCGGTATACAAGATCCAGCAACTGAGAGCGATCATCGCCAGGCCGACAAGTCGTTCGCCCCAGGAGAACTGGAATAAATCGACCCCAGATTTCATGGCGTACATGAGCGTGGCCAACCCGAGTAACGTGAAGCTATGCCCCAGGGCCCATTTAAAGGCCAGATTCATCAGTTCGCGAAACGGTTTTTTATTGAATATTACCGAGGAAACGGTACAGACATGGTCGGCATCCATCGCGTGGATACATCCCAAACAAAACGCTCCCCAAAAAAAGAATAGATGTTCCATGTTTAATATAGTGTATTTCTTTCTACTAAATTGTTTGGCAGGTCCTTTGGTTTCGCTCTTGCTTTCTTTGCGTCCTCTGCGTCTTTGCGGTGAAAGCCTTTCAAGGCAAAAAAAAACCTCAAAACTCCAAATAGAGAATTGAGGTTGACTGCGCCCTGTTTACTTGATCAACGATTGTATTGTCCGCTTTTTTACCCGAAAGGGGACACTTTGCATTTCAGGCAGGTCTTCTGACTCGCGTTTAGCCTAATCTCTACGCCTTCCCAACTAAAAGTCAGTGGCAGATTGTAGATTTCGTAACGCACACAGCGGCGGGACCGTGGTCGAGTTTCACGACCTTCCCATTTTGATCCTTGCGGAACCTGAAACATCAAATTTGTCACTATTTTAGGAGTATTGGATAAATAAGCAAGGGGAAAAATTTTTCTTCAAAATTGTGGTGTAAACCCTATGTACTTTGGATTACAAGAAATTAGTAAAAGATATTGAAAGGTAAGGAGTTGTTTAACTATGAAAGAATCAATATCAAAAACAAACGAATTTTTTGTTTTGTCAAATTAACGATTCTTTTCGTGAAAATTTAACGGCAAAAAGCTTGTTTGCCATTATCTAAATCTTCTATGAAAAATAAGAAATTTAACAAGAGGCGACCCTTCGAAAACCTTTATGTGAAATTATGTTACTCGAGATTTTCTCTACGATATCCATTTCGTCTTTTTCTCCTCTCTTTCTTTTCCTTAACTTAAACTATTGATATTGTTAGTAAAACACATGACGTGGTTTTCCATTTTTTGAGCGCAATAAACTGATCGCTACTAGTTTTGGCTATTAAATTTATAATACCAAAAATTATTTTATAGTCTAAATAAGGCTAAAGTGGCGTTTTTCAATGATTCGTAATAGTGATTTACGTATTTTTTATCTTCCAATAATATTATTTTTGGTTTACCATCATTATTTTATTAGCCAAAAGGTATGATTATGTCCAGTAATGACGAAAACCAAAAAAATACTTTTTTTAATCAATCAGGCCAAACGTTTAATGGACCTACTGAAATAAAAAATGTTGCCGGAAATTATAGCCAAGCGGGTAGAGATATAAATAATGCAGGACGCGACATAAACCAAGCGGGAGAAAATATCAATTTTTCTTCAGAAGGAACGTTAGAAGAATTTAAATCTGAAATAGAACGATTAAAAGAGTTCTTATCAAATTCAGCGGAATTAGGAAAAGCTAAGAAAAAAGGAATAGAAAGCGATCTTGAAATTGTTATAGCTGAAACTGAAGAAGAGAAGCCTTCAAAGAGTAATATTGTCGAGAGACTAGAATTAGTTAAAAACTCTTTGGAAGGCACGAAGGACGCTACCGAAACGGGAATCGATTTGGTAAAAACTCTTGTCAAATTCGGTACGTGGGCGGCTACTCTCTTTGTTTGAATTAACCCAGTTTGATCGGCAATGAGGTAATAGGAAATGGCTACTTTTAATCAGCAAGGCGCGAATTATAGCGGTCCTACGACAGTCGTTAACATAGGCAATGGTACTTTTGAAATGACTAACGAATATGGGGGCAAAGAGGCAGTTTTACCTGAAGTTTCTCCATCCCTTCACTATCTTGTAAATCGAACAAAACAAGAAAAAGAAATTTTGAAAGTTATGAAATTAAACCGTGAAGAGAAATTTAATGCTCCTGTTTTGTTCATTATTCCGGGAGTTGAAGAACAATCTCATCTTGGAATGTACATATGTTATGAAGAACGCATCATGGCAAAAAAATTTATTTTACCTATAGAAGAAATGAATTTAGATAAACCGGATTCAAAAGAAAACCAAAAAGAACAACCTAAGACTAAACATAGCATTCAACTTATTAAATGGCCTCACGCAGACGATGAAAGAGATTTGGATTGTTTTTTAGAAGCTTTTGATGATGACCGGTTATCGTTAAATGGGGAGACAACGTCAAAAGCTTTTCAAGAGGCCGTTAAAAATGAAAAAAACCATTTAACATTTAAAACAAACGTGTTTTCAGAGAATTGGGAGAAATTAGATGAAAATTTGATCGACGACCTGATTAAATTTTGGTTGGGGTTGCCGAATGAGGAGAATGGGAAGCTTTTAGCGTTGTTCATTTCATTTAGATACACTTGGAGCGACGACGAGTTGATAGCGAAACAGAATGAGCTTAGTTTGATCAAAGAAAAGGAAGACCGCAAAGAACTTGAAGAACTTTTAGACAAAGAACTGAGGATGCGCGTTTTTGTAAGATCTTTGCAAGAAGACTTAGGAGAAAAGAAAAACTTCAAGATACTTACAGAACTCAATAATATTAGAAAAGGCGATGTGGTCGAATGGGTTGATGGGCCTGTTAAGAAAGAATGTATAGAAAAAGAACTTGGATACGATCTTCCGGTAATAGAAGATAATGCCGTAAAAGGTTTTAAAAATAAACCTAGGAAACCTATGGCAGAAGTCTCGGTAGAATTAGAAAGTATTCTACAAGAAGCTAGACGGAGGTACCTTATAAAAAAAGGATTAATAGAGGCTTAAAACTATGAGTAAATCATTAGAATATAAGGGGAAAACGAATCGTGTATGGAAGGGATGGCCAGGAAAGTCATTAGAAGAATTTAATAAATTTAAAGACCCTTCTAAATACAGTCCAGACGATGGTCTGATAAACGCGGTTAATGTTGCGTTAGCCTTGAACCAGCCACTATTATTGACGGGCGAACCTGGTACAGGGAAAACTCAATTGGGTTATAGCATTGCGTTTGAATTGGGTTTTGACGAACCTTTAAAATTTGAAACCAAGTCTACCACTGAAGGCAAAGATTTGTTTTATACCTTTGATTCTTTAGGTCGGTTTCACGCAAATGATAATAATGTCGACCCTTTGGAATATATTAGTTATCAAGCTTTAGGCGAGGCGATTTTATATTCAAATGAATTGGAGAAAATTCAACAGATAGCCCCCAAAAGTTTTCATATAGATCATAAAGGGAAAGATGGGAAAAAGACGAAACGTCGGTCTGTTGTAATTATAGACGAAATTGATAAAGCTCCGCGAGATGTGCCAAACGATATCTTAAACGAGATCGATGAAATGTCCTTCAGAGTTCCTGAACTAGGTAAGCTGGGTAAAAATGAAATTTCGGGAAATAAACAATTGAGTCCTATTGTTTTGATCACCAGCAATTCGGAAAAATCTTTGCCAGACGCATTTTTACGGAGATGTATCTATTATAATCTTAATTTTCCTGAGAAAGAATTTCTGACGGAAATTATAGCCAATCGATTGGGACAAAATTCCGCCAGAATGAATAAATTAACCACCTCGGCAATTTTATTTTTCTATCATATTCGCGAAAAGAAAATACTACGTAAACCTCCCGGCACGGCAGAACTTCTAAATTGGTTGCAAGCGATGGCTAGCTTTTCTGCGGATCCAAATAAAACAGTCCAGGATTTTGAGAAAAGCAAAGAAAAAAAAATTTATCGTTCTACTTTGTTTAAAAATAAATCAGACCAGGAATTAGGAAAAGAAACTTTCGAAGAATGGGATGGGAAATGATAAGGTCGCTCCCAAATGAAAAAAGAAATTAAAAAAAATTGTGAAGACTTTTTAATTGAGCTTCAGTTATTCTGCGAAAACCTCCGTTCAAATAAATTCAACATTGGCTCCAGTCAAATAATTGCCGTACACGATTTGATCCTGACATATGCCTCCGACAACCGCTTGCCTAGTCAGATAAAACAATATAAAAACCTGATTGGCCCCATCCTATGTTCCAACCGCAACGAACAAGAAGTTTTTAGTTTTGAATTTGACAGTTGGTTTGAGGATTCTATGGAAACCGTTATTTCACCTGAGTCTGATCCCTCGCCTGAGCCTGATCCTTCGCCTGAGCCTGATCCTTCGCCCGATCCTGATCCCTTGCCCGGTCCTGATCCCTTGCCCGATCCTGATCCCTTGCCTGAGCCTGATCCTTCACCTGAGCCTGACCCGGAAAATAAAACGTCTGAATTGAATCCGGAAAAAGATTCATCTCAAACCAAAAGACGGTTAATTAAAGTTTTTATTATCGCCTCTGTTGTTATTTTTATATTAGGAGGGGGAACATGGATCGTAAATAAATTAGCGTCTGAAGCCAAAAAACAGGCTGAAGAGACAGTACGAGTAGAAAAACAGGCAGCGGAGAATGCAATACAGGCAGCGGAGATAGCAGAACAGGCAGAGGAGAAAGCAAAACTGGCAGAGGAGAAAGCAAAACTGGCAGGGGAGAAAGCAAAACTGGCAAAAGAGAATGCAGCAATACAAGTAGATACTGTAAGACAGACCACAGAGACAGAGAAAGCAAAACAGTCAGAGGAGAATGCAAAGCAGGTAGCGGAAGAGGAAAGAATAGCAAAAGAGAATGCCAAACGGGCAGAGAGGGCAAAACAGGCATTAGAAGTGGCAAGAAAGCAGGCGGAGGCTGCAAGACGGGCAGCAGAGAAAGCAAGACGGGTAGAGATTGAAAGAAAGATTGCCTATCAAAAAAAGGTTGAGGAGAGAAAACGAGCTGAAGAGAGAAAACGAGCTGCGGTCATAAAAAATGTTCCACTAGATAAGGTTGTAAAAGATAATTATATTCTCCTTCAGCTATTTCCAATGCTTTTTATTCTTATCTGGTGGATTTGGCGTTTGCATCGCCGTAGATTGTGGCTTGAACGCCTATCGCAAAGCGGTTCCCGAAATATAGAGAAAACGCGGATCAGCAAATATAACGGCCATCTTTTTTCCAGCAAAGATTTTAGAGAAAATTTTCAGCGCTTAAGAGGTCGGCGTCAAGTAAAAAGCCGTCGCCTAAATGTTGAAAAAACTATATCAGCGTCAATTAACAAAGGAATTTGTGACCCGGTTTATGCGAAAAGGGTGATTCTTCCCGAATATCTGGTTTTGGTAGATCAAATGAATAAAAAAGATCAAATGGCGCGCATGGCCGACAATTTTGTTTCGTGGATGCGACATGAAGGCAATATTGTGGCGCAGTACCATTTCTTCAAAGATCCAAGAACGTGTTATCTCGATAACAATGAGCGTACCGTAATTAATCTGGAAGATTTATCATCCCTTCACCCTGATTATCGTTTGATCCTGATGACAGAAGGAAATGGCTTTTTTGATTCCATCAATGGATTGCCGGAACCCTGGCTTGTTTCTTTTCTGGAATGGCAAGATAGATCTATATTCTCTCTGCGACCGCGGGATCAATGGGGATATCGAGAAAATGTTTATACGGCGTTAGGATTCCAAGTCGCTCAGCTCAATCAAGACGGGCTGAAAATATTGACCGATTTTATTACAAAATCCAATGAAATCTACTCTTAGCTTCAGTCAGGAAAAAAAAATAAATTCAGTTGGGAAAGGTTCCTTTCCGACACTCCTGAATTCTTACTCGGGCGAAACATGGGCGAATTCTGAATTCCATGATTCTGATGAAGTCAAAGAACTAATAGATCAATTAAAAAAATATTTAGGAAAATTCGGTTTTCAATGGTTTGCGGCTTGTTCCGTTTATCCTAGTTTGGATTGGAATTTTACAGTTTTGCTAGGGGCTTCCTTGGCTGATCACAAAGGTCTGGAGCGTCCTGACGAAGCGTTCCATTTGGCTATGACCAGACTACCCTGGTTCCGTTATGGCAGGTTTCCGGAATACCTTCGAAAAATACTCATTCGCGAACTCAAACCAGAGAATGAAGAGATAGTCCGGTCCACTCTCAACAACATCCTATTGACTATTTTAGAACCCTCGCATCAGAACTATTTTGAACTCGACATAGCCAAAGGGCCTCCACGAAAAAAGGTTAAAAAAGTGAGTCAATTTTTAGATCACGAGCCTTCTTCGTCTAAAAACGGCGATCACATTTTTGTCAAATTCATGATGGACGATCAGCCCAAGGAAACGGATTTTCCGCTGCCTAAAGCTTTAAATAAAATTTTCAAAAAAAATAAATGGTTGAAGTTCGACCTTCCAATATTCGCCGGATTCATTTCGACTCTCTTTTTGGCGATGGTTATGACTTTCTTTGAAAATCCCATACAAAATGGTCTTGTTTCAATATTGAAAGCGCTCGAAGGAGAAATTGTTGGGAAATTATTTTTGATGGGCAGTATGTTATGTCTTCTGATTTCGTTTGTGGGATTGGTGGATTGGACTTTACGCGCCTTTTTGGAAAAGGAAAATACTTTTATTTCTAAAAATTCTATCGAGATAGGAGAATGGAAAACTCAGCTACACTTATTAATTTTAGGTATTAGCTTAGTAGCTACTATTTTCACATTACTTTTTTTCATGATGCTGAAAATTGAAGGCGCTAATATTTTTAATCAAAAAGATTCTCTTTTATTCGCCGTTAATGTTCTTTCTTTGTTATTTGTCGAGGGAGCGGTCTTTTATTTACAAATAAAAATCGATCCACTTACCATATTTCATGGAGTCAAATTCGGCAAGTACGATAAGCTTCCGCCTCTCTTAGATTCTCTGGAAACGGATTTTGAGTATGAAGAACTATTTGGAAAAGTAGCGCTAGGTTTTTCGGTATTTATAATTCTAACTATGTTGCTAAAGAGATTTTTAGTTGCAGAATCTTTTAATCTGATTGAGCAAAAATTGATCCTAATAATTGTACCCTCATTGGATACAGGGTTATTATTTTTACTATTTTTCTTTCTTTTTGCTTCCCGTTTAAATTGCTCCGCTTCTTCGACTTTTAAATTATTCCTGGCAGTTGTTTCAGGCGTTCTATTTTATTTTAGTTTTTTTAATAATTTTGAAAACTTCTTAGCTCCAAATAATCCTATTTTATTAACGAGAAAACTATTAGATTTTCCTGCAATCATGTTTTGCGCTATTTTTGGCCTGTCCATAGGGTTTGCCGAATTTGGAATCTTGCCATTTCGAGACGGGATAAAGTTTGGTTTTTTGATTTTGCTACTTAGTTCAGCGGTAAATATTATTTCGGGAGCGGCCGAAATGATTTTTACGGTCGTCATTGGGGGATGTGGTTTGCGAATTTGTAGTCGTTATTTAGTTGTTCCGGTGGCAGAAATAGTCAAATTTAGTTTGAAGTTTTGTTTAATTTTTTTTGTTGGATTAGCCTTATTTCAATACATTGAGGTAGAGTACAAAGGAGGTTTGTTTTTAATTTCAAGCGTTCTTGATTCTAGTTACCTACCTATATATTTAGGTTCAAGTTTTATAGAATACTCATCTCTAATGTGGTTTTTCTTGTCGGCGCTGAAAGCCGCAAAGTTAAAGACGAAGGAAATAAGAAATCTAAATTTAGGTCCCGAGTTTTTAAATGAGTCCGAAATGAAAGGAGAATCCAACTTAAGAGCTTTTATTTTGACATTGATTACTGCGGGAATTTATGTCCCAATTTGGTTTATCCGATATGAAAGTGTTGTTCGGTCTCTTGATAAATCATTTGCTTTGTCGGGCGGTAGAAAAACTTTTATTGCGTTTTCCGTTTTATTTGGTTTCGCTGAAGTAAGCATAATACTCGATAGATTAGGATTTAATATATTTTTAAAATCTGAATTTTTAGGTTTTTCCTTATTGTTTTTTTTCATGGGTCTTTTTGTGTTTATGATAACTGCATTAAAGGTGAGAGATTCATTGCAAAAATCCGACCGTATATTTTCGGGTACTCCCAATTTTTTTACTTCAGTAAAAGTTATAATTTTTAATTTATTCTACTTAAATTCTAAATTAAATAAAGCTTTAGAAAAGTATTCGATTGGCCAATGGCCGATAGAAAAAAATGAGAAAGAAGAAAAGAAAAGAACATCGTTTTTTATTTATTTTATAGTTATCGCCGTTATAGGTATTTTGGCCGCTATCGCGATCCCACAGTTTTCTCAATACAAAGAACGCGCGTATAATTCAAATGCCAAAGCTGACTTGCATAATATATACCTGGCTTGCAAAGCCTTCTGGGCGGATAATTTATCGACAACTCCCTGCACTATTCAAGTAATTAAAAAAAGTATGTATGGATATACCAAAGGCACTGATGTAAGTGTAGAAATCCGTGTGCCAACCGAGAGCAATTTTGTAGCTTGGTCCAAGCATGATTCGTCTGGCAAAGCCTATTTGATGAATGAGGCAGGGTTTATAACTGAGGAATAACGGCCAAGTTAAATTAAATCTAATCTAATTTATCAACGATTTTATACGCTAGTTTTTTACTAGGATTATTTAATTTTGTCCAGATTCAAACTCATTGTTATTTTTTAATTGGCTTACCGGTTTCCGTTAGGCTTTTTTTTATGAGTTTAAAACAAAAGTCATTTTTGTTTTTTTTAAATTTCTAACCTTACATTGAAAAAATGAAGCAACCCTCGTAGTTTTTTATTGCCAAACCAAGTCGATTAAATTGGAGTAAGAAATGTTAGTTTTGTCTGACGATTATGCCGATACCGACTCGCTGGGTCATTCGGAATACTGTGACGGTCTGGTGGAAGTGATTCGATCTGTTGATTCTGAAGGGTCTTTTACTATTGGAATTTATGGGCAATGGGGAATGGGGAAAACCAGTATCTTACGGCAGATACAAGGAGCTCTCGATGGCCAAGAAAATGAAGATGATAAAAAGATTTTTACTGTTTGGTTTAATCCATGGCAATTTGTAGCCGAAGAACATTTGATAATTCCTTTTTTTCATACTTTGATATCTCATTTGGAAAACGTCAATCGACAATCAACGTTAGAAAAAGTAAAAGATAAGGTGGGAAAATTTTTATCTAAAATCGCTCATATTCCTACAGCCCTATTATATGGTATGGAAGGTGAGTTCAAGATACCGCTTCTTCTTAAAGCAAAGTTTGTCGCATCGAAAACGATGGACGACCAGAGTAAAGCTGAAGATGAAATCAATAAGATGAGTAGTCAAAAAATGGAAACTGAATTTCAAGATGCCGCTAAAAAATATGAAAGCACCTATTATAGATTAATTCAAATTCTTCGAGAAGCGGCATTAGAATTAGATTTTAAGATAGTCATTTTCATTGACGATCTGGATCGATGTTTGCCTGAAAAAGCGGTGCAATTATTGGAAGGTTTAAAAGTATTACTTGATCTACCAAATTTTGTCTTTGTCATAGGAGTCGCGCAGGAGGTAATTGAACGTGGAATTCGCGTTCGATACAGGGAGTTATATAAGGCTGACGAAAAAGGCGATATACCCAATATCGAAGAACAATATCTCGATAAAATAATTCAATTTCCTATTTCCCTTCCTTCTGCCGAACCTGGTAAATTAAAAGAAAACCTACTTGAAAAGTATTTAAATGAATTGGGGCCCTTGGCGCAGTTTGCCGACCTCATTTATGATTCTTTAGGTAGTAATCCAAGAACTTTGAAGCGTTTTATAAATGCGATTTCTTTTTCCCTTTACCTTGCGCGGCAACGATTGGGAGACGATTCGGATTTTCATCCCGAGTTGTTGATTAAAGTTTGTCTTATTGGTTATCTTTTTCCAGCATTGTACCGGCAACTGGAGAGATTTCCGGTTCATCTTGTACGCCTCGAAAGTATTATTTGGGAATTAGAAAATGAAAGAAATAAAAAAAAAGAGGAGAACGAAAAAGAACCAATAGACGAACAAAAAACAGAAATGAACAGAGCCGGTTTACGAATTATCGATCAATGGTTGGAGGACGACAAATTAGCCAAGCTTTTACCGATTTTAAAAAAAAGGAAATATCAAAAAAAGGAAGACGATTCGATTGAACAAAACGAAAAAATATCAGAAGAAAATGAAATTGGTTTTAATAACGAAGAAACAGTAATCAAGTATATCCGTTTGCTTGCTATATCTTTGCAATCTGAAGTCGCCTCAAAAGAAAAAGAGCATGTCGCTACAAGAGAACGTCTTACTCAAGAGATAAAGCATCGCATGGTTTCTATTCCCGAAGGAGATTTAAAAATTGAAATCCAAGATGGCGATCCTATGATTATAAGAGTTAGGTCTTTTATGATGGATAAATATCCAGTAACTCAGTCTCTTTATCAAAGTGTAATGGATGAAAATCCGAGTCATTTTAAAGGAGGAGATCGTCCAGTTGAAAATGTTTCTTGGATTGATGCCGTTAAATTTTGTAACAAACTTTCAAAAAAAATGAATTTGGATGAAGTTTATATCTTAGGCGAAGATCAAATTGATATTGCTATCGGAAAAAATGGTTATAGATTACCGACAGAAGTTGAGTGGGAGTATGCGTGCCAAAATAATGCGCAGAAAGCAGATAATTTGCGGTTGGATCAAATCGCATGGTATTTTGATAATTCAACAGAAACTCAGGAAGTAGGACAAAAAACCCCCAATGATTTCGGCCTATACGATATGCTGGGAAATGTATGGGAGTGGTGTAATGACTGGTATTCTAAGGAGCTAATAGACCTTAAAGACAAACCTAGTGGGCCTGAGACTGGTACTCAAAGAGTGATTCGCGGTGGATCTTGGCTGAACTCGCCAAAAAGTACTAATTCTAAGGTTCGACGCAAACATAAACCCAGTTTTTACGATAATAATTTGGGGATACGGCTCGTTTCATCCTCGCCTAATTAATAATAAAAGATCGAGTTTTGAATAGAGGGTTTGGATATAGGAGTCGGATTTAAAAGGCCGTTAAATAAATTTGCCGTAATTTAGATAAACGGCTTTTTCTTGAAGAAATCCTTAGAGCCGCCTCTTTTAGAAAGTATAATGTCCAAAGAAATTTTTCGGGCTTCATGAAAGAAACGATCGGAAACTTTATTTCGAGAAAGCGTTTAAGGCATGTCGCGGCTATTTTTTGCATGTGCTCCTCGCACTTGCGGGGATGAATCGTTGCGATAATTAGGAGTGGTGAGTTGGTTCAGCATGACAATGATTTAAGTAAGGGCGAGGTCCTACGTGGGGTTAAGATACATACTTCGTTGAAACATAGATTCCTCCACCACTCGGAGGCAGACGTCAAGTAACCGATATTCTCCAAGCTTCTTTCTTTTGATCCATGTTAACCGGGCATTAAGAACCACAGGGGTATCTGTAAAAGGAACATATTTGTATTGTCCCTTAGGAGCCATGTCGAAAAGCTTTCGATTCCCTTCCTGCAGGAAAATAAAATTTTTCCATAGTTGGATCTTGTTGAGGCTGATCTAGGCTTCGGCAAATTAAAATCGCTTTGTCACACATAGTCTTCTCCATCTATGTCCACAATTATCTTTCCTTCTTCATCCAGTTTAGCGACAACGCCTACAATCCTGGCTTGCGCTTCTTCGATTTCGCCGATCGTTAAGGGACTCAGATTTCCCAAGTCTTCTTTGAGCATGGCGCTGGCTCTATCCGACATATTATTAAATATTTTTTCTTTGAGGGTGTCGCTCGCATTTTTTAAAGATATCAGTAGATCTTCTTGATCAATTTCTCTTAATAGAGTTTGCAGGTCTTCGTCTCTCAGAAATTCTATTTTGCTGAAATAAAAACGAAGATCGTCAATTTGTTTAGCCATTACTGAATCCCAACTCGCGATTTTTTCCATGATTTCGTTTTCATCGTTACGAGGTAAACAAGCTAAAATACTCGACGCTATGGCGATTCCATCGATATCAATTTTTTGTTCATTGGGATTTGGCAAATTAAATGGAAGGTATTCGTTTAATTTCTGAATAGCGATTGTTGTCATGTCTTCTAGTTTTGCTAAGCGCGCGACTAGATTGGGACGGGTTTCCCACGGAAGCTCTAATAGTACTTTGGCCGCAATCATTGGATCTATAAACGCTAAAATTATCGCGGCTGAGTGAGGATGTTCATTGAGGGCCGCAATCGCGATGGTTTTTGGATCTAGGTTTGAAACGCATTCGTCTTCTCTTAAGTCGGAGTTCAACCAAGGGTTAGATTTTTCTATAACCTCCTTTTGGCCTTCCCTAAAGCCGTGTTCATATCCTTCTGCATAACCCAACCGCCAATGTTCTTTTACATCTTCGGGAAGATCTGAATCTAAGATTTCATTTTTATCTATGATTTCAGTCATCGTAAAACCTCAAAAAATGATCCGAATTTGTCGTATAATTTTGAATGAAAATCAATCTTAGCACGCTACAGTATTGGTTGTCTGTCATCATTTTCTTTCGCCAAAATAAAATGTTATTATTTAGAGAGAAAGCTTAGTTTTTCTACGGATGAATCATAAGGTTCATAGCCAGGATTTTGGGAATATTTGACGCCTAAACTCGATCCATAAATTGAAAACGGCATTAAACGAAAATTAAATGTGACAGACTATAAAAGTAGAAGATACTTGAATTAAATGGACGCTTGGCAAACAAAACCCAACAGCACAACCAGAGGAGGGTAACTCAAATGAAATTGGATATGTCTAAAATTTGGATGGTGACGTCGCTCTATCATAACCCTGCAATGTTTGACGACGTGACTGACGCCTTAGACGAGGCCGTTTATAGATTAAAAGATCCGATGGAAGCGGAATTGCAACCCGGCGATTATGGCAGGGATAATATTATTGACGTTCAATGGGCCTACATTCGCGAGAAGGCGGCTAACTCTCCAAAAAAGGTTTCGATACAGAGGTTGATGGACCATCTTGAAGATTTTCGCAAGAAAGTGTGTCCCGATATGCCTGGTTATCAGTAGCGCGATGTTAGTAAACGGTGGTGGTTATCGTAGAGCCTGCTAAGGAATATGTGGAAAAATTAAGCCTAGATCCTTCGCCGATATTAAAATATCGCCTCTAGGATGACATGCTATGGGGATGGGTCTAAATTAAGTGGACTTTAGTTTGGCGAAAGTTGCAATAGACTTTGAAAGAGGTGGTAGCCCTTTCCTTCGACGGGCTCAGGGCAGGCTTCATCTCAGGGTGACACAATTAGGTTCACCATGATAGTTTTTAGGTAAAGATCATATTTTTTTAAGAGTTTGTCTTGTCGGCTCCTGGCGATGTTTGGTCCTTAATGGTATTGAATACCGCCAAAGCTTGCGCAACCATCGATCCGGCATCTCCTGCATTACTAGGTAATAATATTGTATTCGATTCTTGAGCCAGGTTTGAAAACGCCTGGATATATTGCTCGGCCAGTTTTAGCGCAACGGCTTTCTCGCCGCCGGATTTTTCAATAGAAGAAGCGATCATTTCAATACTTTCAGCGGTCGCTTGGGCCACGGAGAGTATGGCTTCCGCTTCTCCCTTAGCGCGATTGATCTGATCGGTCATTGCTCCTTCCGATTTTAAAACAGCTTCTCTTTTTTCCCCTTCGGCCATATTGATCTGCGATTGACGCTTACCCTCCGAATTAAGTACCTCCGCTCTTTTTTGTCTTTCTGCGGCAACTTGCAGCTCCATGGCCTGGCGAACGTTATTGGGAGGCGTTATATCCTTGATCTCGTAACGCAGGCACTGAATTCCCCAAACGCCAGAAGCGTCGTTTATCGATTGCACAATATTAATATTGAGCGTTTCTCTTTCCTCAAATGTTTTATCCAATGTCATTTTGCCCAATTCGGATCGCATGGTTGTTTGAGCCAATTGACTGACGGCGTACTTAGGATCTTGTACTCCGTAGGAGGCCTGTTTGGGATCGGTGATTTTTAAATACAAGATTCCGTCAATGACTAAAGTCACATTATCTTTGGTGATGGCAGACTGACTCGGAATATCGATAGCGTCTTCTTTTAAGGAGTGTTTGTAAGCGACTCTATCAACGAAAGGAATAATAAAATGAAGACCGGCAACCAAGGTTTCCTGGTATCGCCCCAGGCGTTCTATAATCCAGGCGCTTTGTTGAGGCACCAATTTAATTCCGCTCCAAGCAACCAGGAAGACGATAAAGCCAATTGCAAGCGTAAATTCTGATATCTCCATTAACTCCTCCTTAGTTTTGCCGGTGGTGTGAATTTATTTATTAGCCGATTTTTCCTTGATAATTAACAATCCATTAGAAATTTGAGAAATGATGGCTTCCGTATCCGGGGCAATTGTTTCCATCTCTTCAGCCTCCGGTTCAAATTGACATTTCATGATAGCGCCAGACCATTTTACTTTGCCCATTTTTCCTTTTTCGATAGGTTCCCCATAGACAATAGCCGTGCTTCCAACCATATCGTCGAACCCCGATTCTTTTCCCCTAATAAATTTTTTCAAGGGTTTCCATAATAGAGTTGTCCAAAACGCCGAAGCGAAGAAAAATAAAATGAATTGATCCGATTGGCTATCTATCCAGCCGGCAATGAGGGCAGCTCCTACGCTAATAGCCGCCAAACCGGCAAAAAGGAGACCGATTCCCGAGAATACAACGATTTCAAGAAAAATGAGGAAGGCTCCAATAGTCAGCCAAATGGAACTCGTATTTAGGTTTGATAAAAAATCTTCCATAGAGTTGGATCTTCAAAATTTAAATGCTTGGCGCTTCTATGATCGGGGAGTCGTTCTTATTCTCTTACAATTAGGTTCGAGATGCAAACCTACTCGATTTAATGAAGAGAGTTTTCAATTATTTAAATCAAAGAAGTTTCTTTGGATGCAGCGCATGGATAGGTTCCACCGCTCCCAAAATTACTTTACCCAATTTTTTAATGTCCTCGTTTGTATGGAAAAAAGAGAAGGATAATCGCACCCAGGGAAGATCTTCTTCGATTTCCAAAACTTTAGCTACGATTTTTTTTGCGGTCAGGTAACTTTCAAGCTCTTTTCCATTCCGGAACTTCCATTTGTAATTCTCATTTGGTTTGACGCTTATTATTCGAGAGTGTTTTAGAGTATTAGTTTCTCCAACAATGGCGAAATGATTTTTCACATATGGCCAGAAATTATTGAGCATTTCGTGCGATCGTTGCGTGAAAAATTTTTTATCAAGGTTGTCGAATTTAGTCAATAAGTCCAGACAAGATTTCAACCCCGCTACTTTGGTGGGGTCAAAGTTTGTGGCCGATATTTTATCGTCTAGGCAATCATAAGGCTTTGAATCGAAACCCGAGGTATTGATTATCACAATCCCGCATGGTTCTGGGGCCATTAGCCATTTATCGCCGTTTAAGATATAAGCGTCTCCAATTTTTACTCCTTTGATTTCCATTAAATTTTCAACGGCATAAGAACCCAAGATAATATACCTGGGTGGAGTGATATGTTTTTCCTCGCAGGCATTTTTGACTTTAGAAATGATGTCTTCTAATTCAACCATTAGGCCGGTAGCGTAACAAACTTCGCTTATGACAACGATATTAGTTTTATTCGAACTGAGAGATTTTATGATTTCGCTAACAACGGTTGAAATTTGATGTTCTTTGGAGGATTCTAAAAAACCTTGGGGGCGATCTAAATATTCTATTTCACAAGAACTGGAAGCCTCATACCACTTGCAAACGTTTCTCATAGTTGGAGTCTCGTAAGGAGACGCAATCACTTTCTTTGGGGAGGGGTAATTATCCAAAGTTGTTTCAAGAGCTCTACCGGCCCCACTGAAAAGACGAATTTGTTTTTTATCCAAATCTGGGGAATGTCCGATGAGCTCCAGGAGTTGTTTTTGACAATCGCTCCAACATTGCATAATCCAATTTTCGGAGTTATTTGTACGCGGTGGCAACGCGTCATATTCGCTCAACAAACGGTCTCGTTCTTTTCCTACATAACGAATAACTGGCGCGGTGTCTGCTGAATTAAAATTTAGAAGATTTTTGCTATGAAATGGATAACAATCTTTATCCACTAACCAGGTCTTTACAAAAAAATTATTGAATTTGGCTACAACCAATGGAACCAAAAAAAATAATATTTCCATAAAATAATTTACAAGAGGAAACGTTAGTTCGACGCTTCTTGCAAATAAGGATGTAAATTCAAACGACTTGCCTATTTCAAGGCCTTCAAACCCGCTGGTCCCCGCAATTCCAAGGATAACTAATAAGCTGTTAGAATTAGCGCTATCCATGTGAAAAATAAAACCGGAGTTAATTTCCATGGACTTTGCAAATAAGTAAAAAATAGTGATCATCATGGCGATGATGGAATATAAAACAATCAGCAGTCCGCCACTTCTGTTGATTATATGTTTACCCGAAATGTAACCAAATTGAACGTTGGCGACGCCGCATAAAATGGGAAGCGTAACGAAAAAGAGAGCAAGTTTTCCAATGGGATAGTAGTTGTTTGAAAGTTTTGTTTCAAAGATCAACCATGCCGATTTAAGGCTCAGGGCTATATCCAAATCAATTGGACCTTTGGTTATGTAACGTCCAATGTCAAAGCAAGCGATAATGAACAGTATTTCGAATATTATGAGGAAAGGAAATAGTCCAAGACGCGTTAAGGAACCAATAATTTCCCAATATCCTTCCGGCAAAATAGTTTTACGGTCCTTAGCGATCGTTGCTGGACTGGAATCTCTACTCATTGATTAATCCTTTTTAAAGTCAGAGACAAATCGCCGGCATTAATTTTATCTTCCGATACAAATTTATTAGCCTTTTCATTGAAAATATAAATATTGTAAGAAGGAAGTTTGTTTTCGCCGTTTACAAAATAATAAGAATCTATTACCCCCACAAAATCCACCGTTTTTAGTTTTTTTATGAGACAGGCGCGGGAAATAATTTTCTCGTTTTTGTCGCATTCCGTAATTGCATTGGCAAGAATAAGCATGGAGTCATAACCCATAACTTCTAAGTTTTCCGGATTAAATTTTCGGAGAAAATCAATATCCGTTTCGTCGTCTATTTTCTTTTTCTTTTTAACCGATTGAATCTCTTGTTCGTCAATCTCGGAAAAAGGATAGGCCATGTAGACTTCCTTAAAACCCTTTTTGAAGACTCCAAAATCTTCTTTAGTTATGGGAGTATCGCTAATTCCTTCAGAAAAAATTATGGGGGGTTTGGTGAGGGAAGATGAGGAATTATAAATTTTTCTAAGTTTCTTCATCAGTTTTTTAGCGACTTTTCCATAGCCACAATAAATGATACCCGTAGGTTCAAATTCTTTTAATGTTGTTTCCAGTTGTTTAGGAATTATACGTTTTAAATTGATGTCTATGATCTCCGCATGATCGGAAAGTTCCTTTGTTTGAACAGTTACTTCAAATTTTTCCAAAATATTTCCAATTTGATCGCATAAAGGTTTGGAATAGGCTTTTGCCGTATCGGTAATTTCTCTAAGAATAAGAACTTTATCCATATCTAGTTTTCTAGATTTGAATGCAATAGCGGGAGCCTGAGCCAATTCATCGCCAGGGAGAATACGAAAAACATTTTCCATAGGAGCTAAGTCTTCAGTTTGATTAGGATCATCGTCATTTTGCTCAGGATGCATAACCCAGGGACTGCTGGCAGGAGTGAGATTAGGGATACCGCTATTAGCGTAAGTTCGAACGGTAGCTTTGGTCGTTCCAGAAGAAGTGTGACCAATGACGGCAAGGAGGTTTGGGTTTTTTACAATTTTTTTTGCTATTCTTTCGGCTTCGGGTATATTTCGTGAGTCATTGTAAGGCTCTAGTGTGATAAATTTCCTGATTTTTTTAAATTCTTCGCGGTTAGAACACTTTAGGGCCAGCCTTACGCCATCCCACATAGCCTGACCAATTTTCTTTTCGTTTACCTTGGGTTTTTTATTCTTTACTTTGGTTTTGCAATCAAATTTTAATTCTATCTGATTCCTATCCTCGGCAATTCCATCGCCAATGACAGCGATCGCCATTTTATCCTGAGCAAGCGCGTTGAGAGGGAAGAGGGGTGTCAGCGATAAAATTATCAGGATGATCAATTTACTCATGAGAGATGAAAATATCCCTTTTAGAGAATTAATGAAATTATAAAAATTTCAACATACCTTAACGTTCTCGACTTGTTTGTACTGTTTCTCAAGTCGATAGATTAATGACCTTGCCTGAAACTATAATTTTCTTTTGATATGACTTGTATTTTGGCGCTCTAAAATGATTTGGTCAACGAAAAACCATAAAAAACGATCATTTTAAATAAGGTTTGTCATTAAAAAGAACAAACTACTTGATAAGGATTTACCACTAACTGAAGGTTTTGAGGTTATTGCTATATTTTTTAGAAATTAAATGTGGTATCAAAGCATTGTTTGGTATGCAAAGTATGGGTTTTAGAAAGGAAAAGACGCTAAGCGAATTGCTATTCTTCTTTAGTTTTGCAGAAAGTTTTCATAACATCGAATTTGGCGATAAAAGTCGGCGCTACGAGAACTTTTGCCAAAAGGAATTGAAAAGGGCGGGAAAAATTACTATAAATATGTGGAAGAAAGTATCGAGCTCGCGATAACGCTACCAAAACCCAAAAGAAAAAAGCAATGATCAAGAAGAATAAAATTGAAAACCCAGCGGTCGCGGAAGTATTCAAAAGCTACCCGAAACCGATGCGCCAAAAATTAATGTTTATCCGTAAACTGATTCTGGAAACGGCATCGGAAGCGGCAGACGAAATCGAATTGGAAGAGACGCTAAAGTGGGGAGAGCCGAGCTATCTTGCCAAGGGGGGAAGTACGGTAAGAGTGGATTGGAAAAAATCCAAGCCCACCCAATACGGCATGTACTTTCATTGTCAAACCAAATTGGTCGATACATTCAAAGAGCTTTATAAAGATCAATTCAAGTTTGAAGGCAACCGAGCCATTGTGTTTGATGCAAACGATGAAATACTCATTGACGAATTGAAGCATTGCATTTTGTTAGCTCTTACCTACCATAGTCGAAAACACCTTCCCATGTTGGGCGTTTAATTAGTAAAAGAATTATTAATAATCTGCCCCCGACGCTACTTTCGAATTACCCGACTCATGTTTTGCTCGAAACGATGTAATTCGATTCGAGTAAAAATTAATATAAATTGCTTTAATATTAAAAAAAACATGATTTTTATATGGAATAATTAACTTAGAGGACTTATCTTCAAGAGTAAGTAATCGATTTTCTCAGCGTATTTTTATTGGAGTATGCAGTATCCTTTATTATTTTTTTTCAAAAGTTGTTGGAATAACTGTATCGGCTATTCTTAAATAATTTTCATATTCTAAGGAGGAAATATGAAACGACCATTAAAATTCGTTTTTTTCGTGGGATTTTTAAATTTGTCTGTCTTTTTTTTCTTTGTTAACCCAGCTATAAGCGCCGGACCTGCCGATGGATATGATATTCATGTTCAAGCTCCACATATGATGGATGACGGAACCGTTGGCGGTCCGTTCCATCACTATTGCAAAGGTATTTCCGACAAAATTTTGCAATGCCTTTTATTTGAAACAACCGATCCAAAAGCTCCATTGGTAGCCATTGAATATTTTGTGGCTAAGGATCTTTCTAGAAAACTTCCTCTAATTCAATGGCATCGATTTTTTCACGATCATAAAGTGGAAATCGCTACGGGTAGAGTTCAAATTCTTGGGTTACCCGAAGAAGAAGCTAAAAAGGTTGCCGATGTTGCGGCAAAAACTGATGGAGTCATTTATCATCTTTGGCAAAAAGGGAAAGAGTTTCCCGATGGAAGCGTAACGTTTCCACAATCTTTAGGACACTCCTTTCCGCAACCGAAATAGAAACGCCTGAAAGGGGGCTTTAGCCCCCTTTTTTTTAGAAGGAAGAAAACATGCTTAAATTTACTTCAAAGAGTTTTGTTTTTTTTATTGAAGTTTTATTTTTATGTTTTGTGCTGTCGGGATCGAGTGTGGCTGCCGATCGAGAAATTTTAAATCCTCGGGTTCCTGCCGACCAAATTGAAGAAGCAAAAAGTTGGATCAATCCATTTGCTCCAACTAACGAAAATATCGAAAAAGGGAAGGCTCTTTTTCATGGAAAGGCGTTTTGTATTACCTGTCATGGGAAGGATGGTACGGGGCTTGGGAGTATTCCCGGCCTTCGCGGAAAACTTCCCCGAAATTTTACGGATAAAGAGTGGCAAACAAGACGGACAGATGGGGAACTATTGTGGATTTTAAAAAATGGCAGTAAGGGAACTGCCATGGCTTCTTTTATTCCTCTTATTTTGACTGAAGAAGAAGCCTGGCATGTGATCCTTTATGTTCGATCCTTTGGCAAATAAAAGCCTTTAGGTGATGACCTAGCCCCAATTTATATGGGCTAGGCTAGGTTTTGAGAAGTACCCTTATTTACCGAATTGCCGTATGTAATGAATCAATTGCCACACTTGATTGTCTTTTAATTTTTTAAAAGCCATCATTCCCGTTCCGGAAGATCCATTTTTAACAATCCAAAATAATTGACCGTCGGGAATATTCTTCATCATAGTTGAGCAGGTGAAGTCCCTGGGGCGAGGACTCATTCCGCCAGCTCCAGGTCCTTTACCATTGCCTTTTTTCCCGTGACACATTTTGCAAGCGATGGGTTTAGCATTTTTCATGAATAGGTCTTCGCCAGCTTTTATATTAGTTTCCGTTATAGGTAGAGGATTTTTTTTACTAAGATATATGGCAGGAGCTTTTTTGGTTTTGCGCTTTTGGCTGCAATCAGTTCCGCTCGCTTTAGCCATTTTAGTTCCACCAGAGGAAGCATTGGATGAAGTCTCTTCTCCTCCTTTAAAAGTTGCTTTTAGGTAAGCGATTACATTCGCCAAGTCCTGAGGAGGCAGAGTCAATCCAAAGTCCGGCATTAAAGAAGATTTACCAACAGATTTTCCGCCATAATAAACAAGGTTAAAAAGGTAATCGTCTGGAAAATCGCTTAACGCCATGTTGGCATGAATAGCGGGTTTCGGATTTAGACCGGCAGCCGCAGGTCCGTCTCCTTTTCCTTGAGCGCCGTGGCATTGCGAACAGTATTCTTTATAAACTTTTGCGCCGCTTGCCGCGTTGGCATTAGCAAAGTATTCGGTTTTCCAAGGCTCAAAGAATTTAAAATCCTTGTTTCCTTGAAGAGCGATGTAGCCAGTGGCATAGCGTAAACCAAGACCGCTAACATCCGCTACATATTCGCCGCTATGTGGAACATAGTCGGGAGGATTGGAATTGAATCGATAAATCCAATCTGGATTGTATCGTTTGAATGCTTCAAAAAAATCGGCGCTTTGAAGTCCGCCAGTGGGTTTGCCATCTTCCATAACTTGATGACATCCAAGACAAGAATAATCGCGAAAGATCTTTGCTCCAAAATTGTATTCCATTTCTGAAAACTTAGAATAATCTATCGTATTGGGTTCAACGGTAGAGTCCATTAAATTCTTTTCGAAATAATTGGCGACTCCGTTTGCTTGTTCTTCTGTGATTGATGGATGTGGAGTAGGTGTCGTTGATAAATCCCAACGATAGCTTTTGCTATACATGGTTTTTTCTTTACCCTGAAGCCATGCAACTAACCAATCGCGCTTAAACTTACTGCCTCCCCACATTAAATCGGGAGCCTTCAGGTTGAATCGCGATTCCCCTTTACCTTGAAATTTGTGGCAAGCGGCGCATTGGTTTTCAATTAGTTTTTTTGTAGATTTTTCATCAAATGCCCAAGCATTGGTTCCTGTTAGGGTGATAATTAAAAATATAAATAATTTAAGTTGAAAGGAATTAACTTTTAATAAATACATTTTGCTACTCCCGTTGAGTGTTTCCATTTGCAAATTTTAAAATGTGACTTGATCGGTTGGTTTTGGATTTTTCTATAATTAGTTCACCGAATGGCGGAATCTTAATAAAGGAATTAATATTGAAATTTCTTTCCAATAAAATAGAATTTTAATGAATCATGACCGGTCTATTTCAAACGGGTAAAGGAGATTCCGTGAATTTAGCGTATGAGTTTTTTATTCCCGCAAAACCTCCTAATAAGTTGCGAACGTTTGGGTATCTTTTATTCTCAAAGATACTGCAGGCAATTGAAGATCGATATCCCCCTTCGCAATAGATCAGTACGGTTTTGTCTCTGGGGACTTCTTCAAATCTTTCGGTCAAATTATTTAAAGGAATATTTGTTGCGTTCTTTAAGCGATTAATCGAATATTCATTAGGAGACCTTACGTCTAAAATAAATAGAGGTTCCCGACTTTCAACTTTTTCTTTGAAATTTTTAGGAGTCCAGCAATGGGTAGACGAAATCAGATTGAGGTTATCTTTTAAGGATTTCATTCCACTTTGAAGATAACCCGCTACATTATCAAAACCAATTCGACCCAAACGCAGTTCCGATTCAAATTCAAATTCAGGTTCCGAAATTATAATAATGGGAATATCATTCTTTAATAAAGTTCCACACCAAGTGGCAAAATTGCCAGACAAACTAATTCCAATTGCCCCTCTCAAATGAGCGGCGTTGAAATCTTGTTCCGGACGAGTGTCGAGAATTTGATAACCTTGATTTTGGAAGGTTAAGACTTCTTCAACGGAGAGAGGTTTTAGACCCGATTGCAAGGAGACGTCTAGATTAGGCCTTTCTTTTTTATTCAGTTGAGCGTCGAAAGAAAAATAATTGGGAGCCTGAGGTTGGTTTTTTATCACTAATGCAATAAATTCCTCATTGGTCATTGGTTGAAGAGCATAATTAGAACGCTTTTGTTCTCCAATCGTTGAAACAGTGTTGTCGCTTAAATTTTTTCCACAAAGAGATCCAGCTCCGTGCGCTGGGTATACTAATGTATCGTCGGGGAGTGGCATTAGTTTTTCCCGCAAAGAGGCATAAAGCATTTCGGCCAATTCAAGAGCCGAAAACCCTACGGATGCCATTAAATCCGGACGACCCACATCTCCAATAAATAAAGTGTCTCCGGTTAGAACCATTTTAGGTTTAAACGGACTTTCTATAAGATCAAAAACTAGAATGGAAATACTTTCGGGAGTGTGACCGGGCGTTTCAAGAATTTCTAATCGAATATCATTTAACTGTAACTGATCGCCTGTTTTATTGGGAATGAAGGAAAACTCTGCTTTAGCTTGCGATCCAAGATGGATTTTTGCTTGTACCCGATCTCTTAATTCCAGGTGACCGGCTACAAAGTCGGCGTGAAAATGAGTCAAAAACACATGTTTAATTTCTAATCCATAACTTTTTGCATCGTTTAGATATTGATCTACATCTCTTTGTGGATCGACCACGATTCCCGTCTTAGTTTCTTCATCGCCAATTAAATAAGAAGCGTGGGCGAGGCATCCTAAATAATATTGTTTAAAGATCATATTAGCTTCCTAAATATTAATTATTCAAAGAAAGAGGAAATAAGACTGAAACTTCCGTGCCTTCCCCTTCGCGTGATTTAATTTCAATTTTGCCGTTATGCTTTTCCACTAACCTTTGAGTAATATTTAAACCAAGACCGGTTCCTTCTCCCTGCATTTTGGTGGTGAAAAATGGATTAAAAATTTTTCGCAATACCTCTTTAGGCATTCCGGGTCCATTGTCTTTAATTTTAATCAGGATGAAACCGTTGTTCTGGCTGGTAGCGACTTTTAATCTTCCTTTTTCCTTCATTGCCTGGCATGCATTATTGATAATGTTGAAAAATATTTGTTGAAGATCGTCCGGGTCGGTCATAAAACTTGGTAGATTATTAAATTCTTCTTCTAAAACGATTTCACTATTTTGAAAGGGCAACATTGCAAATTTAGCCGCAGATTTAATAATTTCGTTTACGTTTGTTTCTTTTTTTAATCCGTTCTCCTTGTCTAAAATATATCCAGAAAAATCGGAAAGGACATTTCCTAAGCGATTTGAATTTTCTACTATTCTTTCGGCGTAATGTTTTATCTTTTTCAAATCGTTTTCATTGCACATTGCTTCAGAAAAACTCATGATCGAATGCAGAGGATTGCTAAATTCATGCGAGATTCCGGCGGCTAACGTTTTCAATGAAGAAATGTTTTCCGCTTGAGTCATTCTGTCTAGAAAATCTTTTTCTTTTGTTAAATCGCTTAATATAAGGCCTTTTAGAGGCTCGCCAGTAGGAGATATTTCGGTCTTAAAAACACGATAAGTAAATATCCTGTCTTCTAAAGTAATCACCGACGGAGGGTTAAAATCTACGGTTTCGACGGCTCTTGCATTTAATGGGTCTCTATCAAAGTTTTTATTTGATTTCTGTTTTCGATATTCTGGCGGTTTTTCTATTTGAGAGTCGTCGAGCGGTTTAGAAAGCTCGGCAAGAAGGGGCTCCCATTTGGGATTCATTTTAGGAAGCGCTTCATTTAGCAGTTTGCCAATAAAATCCTGAGTTCGCCTTTCGGTTATTTTTCCAAAAGCCGTATTGGCAAAAACGATCCGGTTATTTAAATCAACGACCAAAATAACGCTTGGAACGTTCATCAAAACTGTTTCGGTGATAATATTCAAAATACGCCTCGGATTGTGAATGCTAAAAATAATTTTATTGATGTTAAATTGATTTATTTTTTTTAATAAATTCCAATTGAAACGTTAGCTTATATGCGTGGCTAACTGCCGAATGTATAAGATGATTTGCCAAATCTGATTGTCGTTAAGGGTTTTGAATGCCATCATTCCTGTTTTTGGAGATCCATTTTTAATAATCCAAAAAAGCTGACCATCGGGAACGCCATTAATGGTTTTTGCGCATGTAAAATTCCTTGGCGAAGGTTTAAAACTTTTAGCCATAGGCCCTTGTCCGTTTCCATTAATACCGTGACAAACCTTGCAAGGCATAGGTTTTGCCTTAGTTAGATATAGTAGTTTCCCTTTTTTAATATTTTCAGAAGTTGGCTCAAGAGGATTTTTTAAATTATAAAAGTCTTCGGGAGCCTGTTGAGTAAACCTCGGTTGAGGGCAAATTAATTCCACCTCCGCCGCTTCGAGGGTTTTGGAACAACCTTGTGAAAAAAGGATAAATAAAAAACTTGTCGAAATAATTTTCCAATAATTCATTTAACCCTCCCTGTTATTTCTGATGGTTTTAAAAGTCCGATTTAATCGATCGGAAGTGAAAAATAAAAAGTACTGCCCTTTCCCAATTCACTAGACACTCCAACCTTTCCGTTATGGATATGAATGAGCTTTTTGCAAATTGCCAATCCAAGGCCCGTTGATTTTTCTCCGCCTGTAGGTCTAGCCGATAAGGTCTGGAATTCTTTGAATAACAGTTGTTGGTCTTCTCTCGAAAGACCGGGGCCTTCGTCATGGACTGAAAACCGAATGGAGCTGTCTAGTTTTTCGGTTGTTACCAATACCTTAGAATTAGGAGGAGAAAATTTGACAGCATTTCCAATAAAGTTTCCCATCACTTGAGTGATGGCGTCTGTATCGTATGAAATAGTGGGAACAGATCCAGGATCAAAGTGAATTTGAATATTTTTTTTATCCCCCAACAATTGATTCATCTCAACCTGTTGTTTTGCGGTAACGTTTAAATCCTGAAGACCTTTATTGATACTGATTTTTCCGCTTTCTATTTTTGAAATATCTAAGAGGTTTTCTAACAACCCTTGCATAAAATTACTTGCGTTAAAAATCTTCTCGGAAATTTCTTTTTGTTTCTCGTTTACTTTTCCCACAGTTCCATCTTTTAAAACCTCGCTAAAAGTTTTAATCATATAAATCGGGTTTCTTAAATCGTGAGATGCGATTCCCAAAAACTTGTTTTTCAAATCATTGAGTTCTTTGAGTTGGTCGTTTTTTTCTCGTATCTCTTGCTCTCTTCTATGAGAAACGATGGCATCCGCAATGAGTCCGCCAATAGAAAGTAAAATCTCTTGGCTTCTCACGTACCATGGAGGGTTTTCATCTGTATATAAAAAGAGAATGCCTATTAAGCGCTTTTTACTCTTGAGAGGAACAATATAATGACCATGCTCGGTCATTCCATCAAACTTGTGGTCGTGTCTAGTATCCTTAAAGCAACTATTACTTATTAGGAATTCTCCAGAAACAGCCGCCTTGCCGCATAAACAAGCGCCATAGGGTATCTCCTTTTCTTTTTCCATAAACTCTTGAGTAAATTCCCCCACGGTACAAAAAAGTCTCAAAACTTTTTCTTCCGGGTCTGCTAGGAAAATACCCGCTTTATGTTCTACTTCAAGTTCATTAAAACGAATAAGAGTCGCTAAAGCGCTGACCAGAATATTTTCTAAACTTTCTGGGTTATGAAGAATTTTTGCGATTTCATGAAGAACTTTATACTCCTCCGTTCTGCGGCGGATTTCTTTTTCAATTTCCTGGAAATACTGTTCCTTGGTATCTGTAATTACTTGTGTCATTTCTATGTCCTAACGATTGGATTTTGTTTTGGACGTTAAAATACGTTTTTATTAAAACGGATTGAGGTTAAGATTTAATTTTCAACCTTTATAATTTAGATCATTTAGAGGGATTGAAAATTCTTTTAAGTCGAAACTAATGACCACTTTTTTAAAAGTTATTTATTAAATAAAATGGAAATCCGTCGTTTTCTGCCCTCCCTAACCCCAATACTCGAGAAGATTGAAAACGAACGACCCGGAGCAGGAAGGTTATAGTTCAACATCCTTCCCTGCTGCGATTAACTTATCTACGACTCCGATTAATTTGGCTTTATCGACAGGTTTTACTAAATAGTCTTTAACGCCTTTTTTTAGCAAGGAGGCCGCTAGTTCCGCATCTGGAAAAGCCGTGATAACCACAATAGGAATACCAGGGGCATTTCTCTTGAGGTAATCGATGCACTCAACACCGTCAACTTTTGGCATTCTGATGTCGCAAAGAATTAAACCGACGTTAACCAAGTGATCTGCTTGTTTTAATGTTGCAATGGCTTCTTCCCCATTTTCGGCTTCCAAGATTTTGAAATTTCCATCTCCAAGTTGTAATTTAATAGCTTCTCTAACGTCTTGTTCGTCGTCGACGATCATAATTTTTCCGGTACTCATGGTTTGTCCTCCCTATGAAAAAAGTTGAATTGCTAAACCGCTGTATTAATTTTTAGGTTCTTGAGTATTTCAAAAAATGAAATGCTCTAAACTTGAGTTAAGTATAGGGAGTCGATAAAAATTTAATAATCGCTAGGATTACTAAGTTTTAGAGGTTGGATCTAAATTAATTTTGTAGTAATTCTACTACAAGGATTTGATTAGGGAATGGGAGCGGTTTTGGAAAGACTATCTGTCTGAGGATGATTATTTTAAGGACAGATTAGTTTATGAGATCATTTTTAATGGCGTAGTGGATGAGTTCTGCGTTGCTTTTCATGTCTAGTTTTTCGAGGATACGGGATTTATAAGTGCTGACAGTATTGACGCTTAAAAAGAGTTTGTCTGCAATTTCCGTTAACTTATTGCCTTCTGCAATGAGTCGAAAGACCTGAAATTCTCGATCCGTTAAAATTTCATGAGGAGGTTTTTCTGAATCGTGGTTAAGGCCTTCAACCAACTTATTGGTAAGTTCGGGGGAGATATATTTGCCGCCATTAGCAATTTTTCTAACAGCTTCTACGAGGAGATCGGAAGCGCTTGCTTTTCCCAAGTAACCGGAAGCTCCAGCTTTTAAAAAACGGGTTCCGTAATGTTCTTCAGAAAAAATGCTCAAAATTAAAACAGGCAATTTAGGTTTTAAAGATTTTAATTCAATTAAAGTATCCAGACCGTTTTTCTCGGGCATATCAAAATCTAATACAACAACGTCCACATCGTTTTTTTTGATAAAGTCAATCGCTTCGTTTCCGTTGTTTGCCTCCCCGACAACCGACAAATCGCTGGTATCCCCCAGAATTGTTTTAAAGCCTTGGCGAACGATTTCGTGATCGTCGGCAATCAATACTCTTATCGTTTTTTTTGAAGGTTTCATTCTTCTACCAATGGAATTTTTACGGTTACTTTGGTTCCTTTTTCAGGAAAGCCTTCAAATTGAACTTGTCCGTTAAAACCAAAAATTCGTTCTTGAATCCCAATAAGACCAATGGATTCTGGATTGTGGATAACTTCTTCGTTTAATCCTATACCATTATCCTCAACAATAAAAATAAGATGTTGGTCAACTTTATTCAAACTAACTAGCGCCTTAGTAGCTTTTGCATGACGGGCAATGTTAGTCAAAGTTTCTTGAAAAATTCTAAATAAAGCGGTTTTTAAGTCTTTTGATAAATTAATATCTTCTTGAAGGCAGTTAAGATCAAATTCAATCCCAATTCTCTTACGATATTCGTCGGCTTGCCAGGCAATGGCCTCGCAAAGTCCAAAGGCATCTAAGATAGGAGGCCGAAGCTCCGTGGCAATTTCTTGCACAGATTTTATGGTGTCGTCGATGAGTTGAGTCATGGATTCAACGCGTCCTTTAATTTCTGCAAGATCACGAGGTAGTTTTTTACCTATATAAGAAGAATCCATTTTAAGCGCCGTTAGAGACTGTCCAAGTCGGTCGTGAACTTCTCTGGATATTCTTGATTTTTCTTCTTCTCTGGAAGTTTGGATCTGATTACTAAGTTTTCGAAATTGGTCTCTCGAAGTTTTTAGTTTTTCGTTAGTTTCCGTTAATTCCGATGTTTTGGAGTCCACTAAATTTTCAAGATGATTTCTATAACGCTCTAATTCGTTTTCAATTTGTTTTCTTTTGATGGCATCCGCGATTAATCCGCCAATGGATAGCAATACGTCTTGACTGTGTTGATACCAGGAAGGATAAGTGTTGGTGTATAGAAACATAATTCCAACAAGATCGCTTTGGCTTTTAAGAGGGACGATATAATGCCCATGCGCCGTCATATCCTCAAATATTCTTTCATGACGAGAATCTGTAAAACAACTTTCACTCATAATTAATTCGCCGGATGCAGCCGCTCGACCGCATAAACAGTTTCCAAAAGGGACCTCTTTTTCTTTTTCCAAAAACTCGTCGGAAAATTGGCCGACAGTAGTGTAAAGTTGAAGGACTTTTTTTTCGTGGTTGGCCAAAAAAATACCCGCCTTTTTTTCGACCTTTAGTTCTTCAAATTGAGTAATAACATTCAATACATTTTGGAGCATTACCTTTATTTCTAAGGGAGATTGAAGTGTTTGCGCCACTTCATGAAGAACTTTATATTCTTGCGCTAATAAAGAAGGTTCTTCAGGAGCTTTACCTTTTTCTGTTTCCATAAAAATATTTCCAATGAATGGGTAGAGTGACCAGCAGCCCTGTCTTTTAAGTTTGAGGACAGTTATAATTCTTTCATGGCATTTTAAACTTAGCGGCAAAATACCACAAAGTAAAAAACCGCTGCTTCTAATTAGTTTGCGTTGGGTCTTTTGAAGTGGCTTTTGAATTAGATTATTGTCATGCTGAGCTTGCCGAAGGAAAGCGCGACCACCTTTTTTAACTTAGCTGATCTTATATTTAGTTTTTGCAAACCCTTCCGCGTGTCATCTAGAGGAGAACCTTTAGGTTCTGCGAAGGATCTCACCTCGCCCCAAACGTCATCCCGACCAGAGCGGAGGGATCTATGCTTCAAAGAAGCATGTCCCTTAAGAGCCTGTCCAAACACGACCGTCTATCAATAGTTCTGCATTTAGAAAAATTTCTGTATTTCCATTATTCCCGCTCGAATGCTCCTAAAGCGTCCAGGATTATAATTTTTCTTCCAAAGTGGGAAAATTAATGTTAATATGCCTCCTTCCACGCGTTCTGGCATTTACCGATCTCGCAAAGGCTAGCCATTCATTCAAAAGCTTTGCAACTTATATTGAAATTAAATTACTTTTTACTTACGTTGTTGCGATTAACCTCGCATGAAAGCTGATCTGAACTGTCTATTTTAAATACCTCGTTTCTATACCTTTAAATTTATTTTCTTGGGTCAATTAGTCTAATACCTCCCTGATACCGATCGGCTGAGTCATCAAAAAACGCTTACCCGATACCTCTTCGTACAAAACCAAATTCCCTCTATAAATTCAAACTATTGAAGCTTTTTATTTTTTTGTCGGATTCCAAATCAGACCTCATGCGCGTTTTTAAAACCGTAGCCTAAACATTTATCTTATAAAAATTATTGGAGTTGTAAGTTGGGAATTTTTAGAGAAGGACAGATCTTTATTTTTAAAGCGGCTTTTATTTTAATGTGCGTTAGCTTGGCCAACTGCGCCACAATTGTTTCCGGCACCAGCCAAGGCGTGTTTATAGAGACCCCAAAGGTAGAAAACGCTTCATGCGATCTTAAGGACCAAGAAGGCGAAGTTTATCATTTGCCGAAATCGCCAGGAAATGTAACGGTTCAAAAAGGCAATGGACCGCTCACGATCATTTGCGGAAAAAAAGGTTATGAAAACGGAACGACCCTTGTCGAAAGCGATTTGTCGGATGCGGCTTTTGGCAATATCCTAATGCCCGGCGGAAGTATTGGCATTCTCATCGACGCCGTAACTGGGGCCGCTCAACAATACCCCGATAATATCACCGTTTGGATGAAGCCTTTTGAATGGACATCTCAATCAGAGAAAAACGATTGGCATAAACAACGCGACGACTACTTACAAGCTCTCGCTGCAAAAGCCAAAACAGTAGAGGTTGTTGCCGACTACGATCAGGACTGATATTGATTGGTCGCTGATTGGGTGAGATGTGGCCGCTCTTCGAGAGTTTCTTAAAGAACATGCTTCTATGAAGCATAGATTTCTCGACTCAGCTAGGGATGACTATTGAATCGAAGCGAGATTCTTCGTCACGATAAACCGTTCCTCAGATAATATGA
>CAZMZH010000039.1:0-31173 GCA_964570665.1 uncultured Nitrospinota bacterium
GAACTTTTTAATCATTACTTTTAATAAAAGCTCAAGTGAACAAATATTTCTTTTTTTTATAAAAACCTATTAAAGACTTTTAAAATATTAAAGCTATTATTTCGGCCTTTTCTTAACTCTTACTTTAAGGAGCCTAATAGCTTCAACAATTTTTAATTTATTTTGGCAGTTGTCTTTAATATATTGATTTTTTACTCGCCATTTAAAAAATGAAATCACTTATCCCTTACCTCTTTTATTAAGCTCAATAAAGTTTCTAAGAGTTTCATCCTCTTTACCCCCCCAGCAATATAGATACCGTTTATCAATAATAAATTTGATTAGGCATGTACAGAACTACCCAAAGATTTATACACGAAACTTCGTCTAAATTTTTAATTTTGCCGGTTTTTCGTACATCCAGAAATTAGACTTGTTAAAATTTTAAATTTAAATCTATTCCATTATGTTTCAATTTAATTTTTCTCCCTTATTTAATTAGACGCATGCATGTTTGCTTTATAGGCTTAATTAACGCTTTAAACAAAAAGGGGGTGGAAGCAAAATTTCCGATCATTCACAAACAAATTCTAAAAATTACTTGTCCTTTCAAAATTTACCCATTTGAGTAATATCAATTATCTCTTTATTTTCTTAGAATAAGATAATCTAAAAGATTTTTAGGTATCCATACGCCTTATGGAAGAGGCTTAAACTACGATCTATTCCTGAAATACTAATATGTATTATCCATTAAGTATTTCATGATTAATAGTTTTCGATCTTTAACTAAGAGGGCATTATGGTTATGAAGGTTGTTGGAGGTACATTTAGTCTCTCAAACGCAATTAAAAAGTTTGGAATTAACAATTTAAACTCAAGCCGGGCTTTTAAGTTACAACCAGTAACAACTAAGGAATTTGCTTTGGTAGGAGGGGATTTAGCTAAATCCTCAGAACCTGATACTTTAAAAAGTTCATCTAATAGAATCACTTCCAAGGCTGAAGATTTTTTAAAACTAAACATAAAAGATGTAAATGAAAGAATTACAACTAAAGCAAACCCTATATCCTTTTCTCTACGAAATCAAAATAAATATCCATTCGATTTCCAAGGAGATGTTTTAGATGTAATTGAAAGCGAATCGTCAAAAGGAAGAAATATAAATCTTAAAGTTTAAAATATTCTTATATAAAGCTTGATACTTTAAATTATTTTTGAGGGGTACTATTTATATTTCAAAATCATTTCAGTTTTTGATTTTACCCCCAATTTTTTATATATACTTTTCAAGTGAGCCTTAACTGTATTTATGGTCAAAAACAAGTTCATTGAAGCTTCCTTCATTTTCATTCCCTTTAGAGTTAGGTCAAATACTTCTTTTTCCCTATTTGACAAACAACTCAAACTATTTTGAACTTTAAATTCAAATTCAAAGTCTAATTTTATTTGTTTTAGTTTAAAATTTAACTCTTTATTATCAAACGGCTTTATAAAATAATCATTAATTCCCAGCTTTAAAGCCCTAATGGCGGTTTTTTCAGTAGAGTCTTTCGTTACCAATAAAACCTTTAAGTCTCTTTCCAGATTTTTTGCATTTTCTATAAACTCCAAACCATTTAAACTTCCATTTAAAAAATTTTCTATAATCAAAACTTTCGGTTTATATAATTCATAAGCTTTCCAGGCTTTTTTTATTTTAGAAGTAGAAAAAACAGTAAACCCGGTTTCAAGAGCGAGACTTCTCATTGAAACAAGACTTTTACGATCATCATCAAGAATTAAAACCAAATTTTTAATTTCTTCTTTTTTAAAATAAGGAAACTTCAAATTTTTCTATCCTTCCATACTTTTTTTTACAACCTTTTATAGAAAAGAGTTTCTCCAAGTTTTTTTACGGCCAATTTTTTGCATTCGTTTTTCAGAGAACAATCTGATAAATAATATTTGTTGTAAAAGTTAATTCAAACATTAGGAATTGAATCATGTCTGTTACTTTTATTAATCAAAACGTCCATGTTGAAGGTGATCTTACAACCAAACGCCAATTTAAAATTAAGGGCAAATATAAGGGATGTATTAAAGCCGATAGCATATTAATTAGCGAAGGCGCCATTGTCGACGGAAACATCTATACAAACTTCTTAACCTGTTTTGGAAAAATAATTGGCAACGTAACAGTTTCCGAAGAACTGGAAGTTAAAAGTTCTGCCGAAGTAATAGGAACTATTAAAGCCGGTGTAATTTCTGTACAAAAAGGTGGAATTATCAAAGGAAAATGTACTATTGAAAATTTAAATCCAACCCATTTCAATTAATTTTTGAAATCTAAAACGAAAAATATTATTCAAATTTTGAGTTTTTTTTATAAATATTGCCATAAATAACTTCAATAAGATTTTTTTGTTAAAATAAATATTCAGAAAAAATTAATTATTTACGAGATAATTCACATTATTGAATTCTAATTTTTCTATTCCTTCAATTCTTTTAATATTTAATGGGCTATCTGATTCAAATAATTTCCAACCTTTATACAATTTGGACATATAACTTTTTCTGCGCGCCATATATAAATTAGCCATCTCTTCTTCTTGGTAATGAATCATAACTTCGAAAAACATTTCGTCTTTCCGATATTCATACTCCATGTCTAATGTTTGAAATTCCTCGGGAGAATCGGCGACCCCGGATTTAAAAAATTCGGCTTCATCCAATCCATAACTTTCTTCCAAATCCTTAATCATTTTTGAGATCTGTAATAGTTTTGCGTCAAAATTCAAATCATAAATTTGAATATCTAAAACTTTTTCAAAACATTGATCTAAGCCGTAAAAAATTAAATCCTTCCCTTCCAAATAAAAACCCTTAAAAACTTGCAGTTTCATAATATAGATTTCTATATTTTTAAACTCAGCAATTGGAATGCTTTTTAATGATTTAATCAGATTATATATTTCGGTCATATGAATTCGAAACATTTTAAATAATAAACTATCAAGTCAAAAGGCAATTACAGTGCCAAAAGTCTTTATCCCACCATCATGAATCCAACTTTTAAAATTTTAAACTCTATAAATCAAAAATAGATCTTTTTGACTATTTTTTCCATCCAAAATAAACTCTTTGGCAAACATTACCCTTTTGGGTAATCCCCATTTTTTAATTATCATTAAACAAACTAAGACCTTATACTCTTACCTCCAAAAGCTCATTTAGCTCAAAAAATATTAAAACCAACACTTTTAATTATTGACTTAGTTATTTATTTTTTATAAATTCCAACATAGGAATAGGAATAGGAATAGGAATAGGAATAGGAATATTATAATTTTTTTATTGTATATCCTAAAAGGTTATCGAAACGCAATCGACGCCTTTGAAGGTTAAATGCCTTCAAGGGCTTTTTTTTTGGGGAAATTATTTCATCATGAAATTTGAAAAGGTAATTAAATTTCTCGAAATTTGTTTAAAAAATAAAACTCAAATAAAAGTAACTATAGATATATCTAATAATGAAATCAAACATATTTCCGTTACTGAACATTATCGAACAGACGAATTATTAGAAATTTTTTCAAAAGATGAATCTGAATCGAAAAATAATAATCGTATTTAAATAGGCTAACGAAAAGCAATCCACAATTATCGGATTATTAATACCATGTATTTTTTTCATTTTTCTAATAGTTTCAAATCGTAATTAAAATTCTTTTTTAATTAATAAATGAAAACAGACAAAGTTCTATCAATAAGTAAAGATAAATTTAGTCAATATTTTCTCTCAGCCCAAAAAGGAAATCACGATTCCCAATACATAGTAGCGGTTTTTTACGAATTAGGAATTGGAATCGATAAAAACTTGAAAGAAGCTAACAAGTGGTATTTAAAATCAGCAATCGGAGGAAATTCAGATGCGCAAAATAATCTTGGATTTAATTACAGTAATGGCAATGGGGTAAGACAGGATTTTATTCAGGCATACAAATGGTACGTAAAATCCGCAAAACAGGGAAATGTTAAAGCTCAGGCCATGCTTAGTATTATCTACGATATTGGCGAAGGGGTTTCCAGGGATCTAGTTCAAGCATTGAAATGGGGATATATCGCATTATCAAAAAATTATTCTCTCGTACTAGATCAAATAATATTACTTGAAGAAATAACAAGTTTTGCTCAGAAAAAAGAAGCAAGGAAATTATCGATAGAATGGCTTAAAAATAATTAAATACCATAAAAGACTAAATTCAAGCCATAAATATTTTTATAACATCTTCAAATGACTTTTTTTATAGATAATCCTTTTGATCCATCAAAGAAAAATATTCTTATTGTAGAAGATAGCTTTAAGATACTTTCTTATTTGGCGGAGCATTTTTTAGATAAATATAATGTGAAAGCTTGTAGCGACTATAAGTCCGCCGCTAAAATTGTTTCATCAAAATGGCCGAATATATTATTAACAGATGAAAAACTTCCTGATGGCTCCGGACTTGATTTAGCAAAAGCCTCCAAAAAAGGAACTCAAAATGTAAAAGCTGTCATATTTACTGGAAATAGTTCAGAAACTTTAGCTATTGAAGCAATAAACGCCAAAGTAGATTATTTTTTTGTGAAACCCATTATTTTTGAAGAAGTTTTTTCAGTAATCAACGAATTAAACTGTCTTTATGATAAAAACCACCAAAAAATTTTAACTTTAACCAAACGAGAAATAGAAATTTTTGAACTAATCCTAATTGGACTTAATGCAATTAAAATATCACAAAAACTTAACATCTCATTATTAACGGTTAGAACACATTTTAAAAATATTTATACAAAATTGAATTGCAGAGGAACTGAAGAGATTTTTAGAAAATACAAAATTTAGAATTCATTAAAACCAATCTTTATTTAAAGCTTAAAAGACTTTTTCAAATTAAAATATTTTTAATATTTAAAAATTGCCTAATAGATTAATTTAACTTCTTTATCATATGATTCTAATTATAAAGGAACAAATAAAATTTTTAGGATTAGATTTGAAGCAATAAAAATTTAATTGGATTTTTGATTTTGGCTATATTTTTATTTTCAGGAATTTTTTTTATAATTGATTTATTAATTCCACTGGGCTTTTCAGGAGGAGTCCCTTACCTATTTTTGTGCTTATTTGCCGTTTCTTATCCTGGAACAAATTATATTAATTTAACTGCAATTCTTGGTTCAATTTTAACAATCGCCGGTTTCTTCCTTTCTCCTGTCGGGGGCGAAATTTGGATAGTCTTCTGTAATAGAGTATTAGCGTTAGCCGCACTTTGGGTAATAGCTTTTTGTTGTGTGCGTTTTAAAAATTCATTTAAAAATGTTCAAAATCGATATCAACTGACTTTAGAAACAAACAATATCGGAATTTGGGATTATGATGTAACTACCGAAAACTTTTTTTATTCAAAAGAATGGTTCTCCATGCTAGGTTATGAAACTAATCAGTTTAGACCTGGTTTGGACACATGGAAAAAATTACTTCATCCAAACGACCTTAAAATTTTTGTTTCCCAATTTGAAAAATTTTTAGCTGGAAAACTAGCAACATATAAAGCCGAATTTAGGCTAAAAAAAGAGGACGGATCTTTTAAGTGGTTTTTATCAGAAGGTAAAATAATAGAAAAATTTCCCGATGCAACCCCTAAACGAGTTTTAGGTTTTCAATTAAACATTGATCAACAAAAGAAATATGAAAGACAACTAGAACTTTTTTGCCAACAAAATTTATGCTTTTGGGAATTAAATATTAAAACTAAAACTAAAATACTTAACCAGGCTTGGTTAAATAAATTAGGTTATGAATTAAGCGATATTGAACCGACCTTGAGCGGTTATTCAAAAATAATCCACCCAGACGATTTAGAAAAGTTAGAACAAAAAATAATAAAGAATTTAATCAATGGGGAAAACAAGTATTATTGCGAATATAGAGTGCTTTCAAAATCTGGCGAAATAAAATGGTATTTGGATCAAGGCGAAGTAGTTGAAAAAGACGAGTTTGGTAAACCATTATTAGCTATGGGCATCGCCGTTGATATAACCGACAGTAAAAAGTTTGAATCGTTAGAAAAACAAATTTTTCATTTAGATAAATTAACGACCTTTGGTCAAATTTCTGCATATTATGCTCATGAGCTTAACAATCCCATACAGGGAATTCTTTCGACGCTTTCATTTATCAAAGAAGAAATTAAAGATAAAATCAAAAATCCCTTAGGTTTAGTGAGTTCGTTGGAACAAATTACCGCCGAATGCTTGCGAATGGGGAAAATAATTAAAAAAATGCATAATGATTATTCCCCATCGCCAAATAATAAAGCAAAATTTAATGTTCACGAATTGATCGACGATGTTTTATTTTTTATCAATTATCAAATATATGGCAAACCAATAAAATTAGAAAAAGATTATTATAAAACAGATCTGTTTATGTATGGCGTATCCGACCAAATCAAACAAGCAATTTTAAATATTATTAAAAACTCATTAGAAAGTGAATATTCCGGCGCCCTAAAAATAAAGATTTCAACAGATTATAATGAAAATTCGCTTAATATATTAATTTCGGATAATGGTAATGGGATCTCTAAAGAAGACCTTAAATATATTTTTAAGCCATTCGTATCAAATAAGGAAAAGGGTTCCGGATTGGGTTTATATATTTCAAGAATGCTAATCCAAGAACATGGGGGTAGCCTTCAAATTACTTCAAAACTTAATTTCGGGACCAACGTACGGATTGTTTTTCCAGTCAATCCCCCAAATATTTAAAAAAAATCGTTTATTTCAAACTCTTTCATATTACTAATTAGAAGACCAAAGTTAAAATAAAAATCTGACACATACTTAACCATCCCTCCCATATTACCTTAGTGTAGCTTTATCCTTAACTACCAAAACGAGGTTCAATATTATAATCCCATAGTAAGTCTTTAAGTTTAGGGACGTATTAACGGTTCTCATTTCTTTACCTCATCACAGTTTAAAAACGCCTAATCTTGACAAAGTAAATTTATTTTATAAACTTTAATTTTATTCTAAAATGAGTTTATAAAGGCTTTCTATAAAGAATAAATATTTTTTTCATTCTTGCCGCAATAAAGTTATTTTTTCAGAACAAAATTAAGCCTTATTAAATATTTTTATGTTTTTAAAATAACTATTAACCAAACAGCCATGAAATTAATAAGATTTCGATTACCATTATTTAGATGTAGCCTTATCTATTTCTTTGTCCTCGTGTTATTTTCTTGCGGACCGTCTTTTGAAGATTTTCATGGGGAATGGATATCAAAGGGTATCATAATTAAAATCAACACAAAGAAAAATACTTTTGAGCTTCAAAACTTTTCAAACTCAAAAGACAGCTTTCTTGAAAGAATAAAAAGCATTGAAAAAAACTTGGAAGATAAGTGGTTAATTAAATTAACAGGCAATAAAAAAATAACTTTAAAATTTTTCAATGAAAACACAATGTTTTTATATTCGAAAATTGGTTATGTAAGATTTAAAAAAAAAATTAGTTAACAAACTTATACGTTTTAAACCTCGGGTAAGATTTTAATTTTATGAGAACTTCTTATTAACCTATAAATTAATCTACCTCACTCTGATCTTTAAGACTTTTAAAAACAGCCTTTGCTTCATCGTCCAGTTCAAGCTGTTTTGAATGCGGTATTTCAGATCGAACTATCTTTAAAACCGAAGAAGCTCTTTCAAACCCATTTAATTCGGAAATTTTTAACCACTTATACCCTTCAATCAGATCTAACCTAGGATCCCCTGACTTGGAATGATCGTCGGAATGCTCGTCATGTTTTTTCCTGTTAGTTTCATGAGAAAAACTTTTAATTTTTTCTTTATAATTTTCAATTAACAAGACTCCAAGGTTAAATTGCCCCAGATTAAAGTTTTTCTCGGCGGTTAGTTGAAAGTATTTTTTTGCTTCCTCTGAGTTTTTGAAGGTTTCAACTCCATTTTTATAAATAACTCCAACAACATTTAAAGCTTTTACATGTCCCTTATCCGCCGCAATAGAAAGCCATTTAAATCCTCTCATGAAACTTTTATTTACACCTTCTCCTTTTAAAAGCATACAGCCCAAATAATACTGGGCGTCTGCGTTTCCTTTTTTAGATTCGTTATAAAAAATTTTATAGGCTTTTTCATATTCACCGGCTCTATAACTTTCTAACCCAACTTTTTGGTTAGCTAAAGCAACATCTATATTCAAACTAAAGAAAACAAAGAAGATCCATAAGTTTTTTTTATTTATAGTTCCGATATCCATTTAAAAGAGTTTCAATTTTTTTTTGGTTACGAATAGAAATCATGCAATAAGAAATAGCTAGTTTCCACAGATAATTGGTTTAGAAATTTAAAAGCTCTAAATTCAATAACTAAAAGGGCCTCTATTAATTCGATATTTTTACTTTTGGCAACTCGCATATTCTTATTTTATAAGGACTGCTCATGGCGAAAAACAATTTTTAGAGGTTTCCTTAAATCTGCCTTTAATCTACTTCCGCTTCTATATACCACAGTTTCGAAATTTCGATATCTTGCTTGACTCCCCTTCCAAGTTCATACATTACCCCAATGTTTATTTTTGCCTGTCGAAAACCTTGAATCGCAGATTTTAGATACCAATTGACCGCTTTTTTAGGATCTTCTTTTACTCCCAACCCTTGATCATACATCCAACCAATTTGATTTTCCGATTTAGGATTTCCTTCGTCGGCAAGCTTTTTTATTAATTTAAATTCAGCCGCATCAACAAGAAGTTTGGAGCATGAAATACTTTTTTTAGGTGAAAAACATAGAGTCGTTTCATCAGAATCTAACGCTAACGATTTAGCTATATATAGAGTTGAGAAAAAAATAAATCCAGCAAACAAGATATTGATTACTTTCATTCTAAACGACCTAAATAAATTGGAAATTGTTAAAAAAATTATTAAGGCGAACTCATTCTTAATAATCAGCAGATTTAAAGGCTTTAAATTCTTGTCGCTTTTAATTAAATCTTTTTAGAGGCTCGCTAAAGTTTTGTTATTTCTAATTTATATTATATTGCAGGTTTAAAATTTCAAATTTCAGCTGGAAATTATCATAGGTAAGAAATTAAATAAATACCTCCTACTGGGTAAAAGTGAACTGAAACCAGGCGCGGATAATTTTAAGTTTCGTCGTTTTTCCAAAAATTCAACAATATCGTTTTCAAAAAACAAATTAATTCTATTCGATATAAAAATACTCAGTTAAAGGTATTTCCCATCTATTAAAATTATGTGATAGTTGATTCCTCAAGAATACTGAGTAGTCATTTTTTAACAAAATTAGAAGTTTTATTAACTTTGTTGAGATTTTGCCTTATTTCTAAAAAAGTTTTTAATTGCATAAAAATTGAACTTAATGCGGTAATTTAAAAATCATCAATCTTCATTCTTTTCCAATACATTTTCTGTATTTCTTCGAATTTAGATTTTCAGTATTACGGGTTTCAGCTCTCTTTATTGAAATTTTTAAAATTTTGCCCAAAATCTAATCTATTTTACTTGGTTAAAAAATTAATGAGTCTCTATTTAAAAAAGTTATTTTTTGAGAATTTAAATTTAGCAAAAGGAGGAAATAAAAGGTCCCAATTCATAATTGGATCAATGTATGAATCGGGAATTGGCACAAATCAAAATTATAATGAAGCTATAAAGTGGTACAAAAAAGCTGCGAAAAGAGGCCATTCAATGGCTTCAAATAAAATTGGCGTATTCTTCAATAACGGATATGGCGTAAATATTAATCACAAAAAAGCTCTTAAATGGTTTTTAAAAGCGGCAAAAAGTGGAAATGTTAAAGCTCAAGCAACGCTTTCCATTATGTATTGCTTTGGAGAAGAAATAAAAACAAATTATGTACAAGCATACAAATGGGCAACGCTCGCAAATTTAAATGGCTTTAAACTCGCAAAAAAACAGATGCTCATATTAGAACAGTAGATCATATATTGAAAGCAAAGAAGTTAGCTCAAGAGAGCTATGGCATAACGGCTGGAATTAGCAAAATAATACAATCCAAATAAATTAATTATCCTGGGCCAAATGCCGATAAAAAATTCTAATTGATATTATTTCAACAAAATAAACTACCCAAACGGGTAATAAAAAAAATTTGAATTTTTATATAAAATATAAATTTTATAAAAAAGATTAAAGTAGAGTTTTTATATGGAAAGATTATTTACTCCTATCGGATGGGCCGTAACTCTAGGTGCTGTTATTGGCGGCTATTTACTAGAAGGCGGAAACTTACATTTATTATGGCAACCTGCGGAATTTGTAATTATTGGTGGAGCCGCCATAGGGGCAATGATCGCAAGCTGTACCCCCCACATATTTATTGACACTTTAAAAACTATGAAAACTGGAATGTTTTTAAAACAATATAGTAAAGACGACTATATGGAAATTATTAAGCTTTTAAACTTGATCTTCACTAAAATGAAAAAAGTAGGCCCAATTAAAATGGAGGGAGATTTTGACGATCCTGAACAAAGCCAGGTCTTTCAAAAGTTTCCTAAATTTTTAAAAGCTCCTGTTCCGTTATTATTTGTAACCGATTCCTTTAGAACGATCATTACCACCGATATTCCATATTATGATTTGAATACTTTATTGGAAAGCGAAATTGAGGAGTTCCACCATGAAGCTGAAGCAAAGGCGCAACTTTTAACTGACATTTCAGAATCTTTTCCAGCGCTTGGAATTGTAGCGGCCGTTCTAGGAGTCGTTATAACAATGCAAAAAATCAGCGAACCTCCGGAGGTTTTGGGTCATAGCATCGGAGCCGCTCTGGTAGGGACTTTTCTGGGAGTTTTGCTCTGTTATGGTTTTGTAAGTCCATTAGCAAGGAAATGTAAACTATTAGCGGTTCAGGAAAAAGAATATCTATTTGTAATAAAGACAATAATTATAGGTTATGTCGCCGGAATAAATACTAACATTTCGCTTGAGCTTGGAAGAAGAAAAATTCCACACCATTTAAGACCCCCGTTTACGGAAATGGAAATCGCTATAAGAGAATCCAAAAAATTATTGACGAAATGAATGCTAAAGTTTCAGTCTAATTACACAACCTTCCTGTTCTGTTTTGATATTGAGGTTTTATTTTGGAAGAAAACCCAAAAGATTTAACTCAAAGAGATCTTTTTAAATCTATTGAGGCTGATTTTAAAGTCAAAATAAAAAAAAAGGATCTTGAAATAGAAAAACTTTTTGTCAGGCTGAATAAAAACTATGAAGAGAACCAAGAAATCCAAAGGCTTTATGAAGATACTAAAAGAAATCTAGAAAAAATTGAAAAAGAAACAAAAGAAATTGTAAAAAACAAAACCGAACCTCCGGAACCGGACAAAAAAGAGTCGAAAGAATTTAAAAAAAAATTCGAGGAAATAAAAAATGAACTGCATTCTAAAAATAAAAAAGTCGAAAGCCTAAAGCTTTCGGTAAATAGCCTTAGATCTGATTTAGAAAATTCGGAAGTTTTAGTTTCTGAACTAAGCACAAAAAACAATTTTTATCAGGATTTTATTGCCAGGGAAAATGAACGCAGAGAAAATGAAAAGAAAGATCTAGTTAATGAATTAGAAGGCCTTAAAAATGGAAAAGATTATTTTGATAAACAAAAATTAAAAATAGCTCAGCTTGAAGAAGAGCTAGAAACTGAAATTGCGTTAAAGGGCGAGCAGATTCAGCAAAACCAAAGTTTAGAAGTCAGGCTGGAAACAGAAACTAAGTTAAAAGATGAACAAATCCAAAGCTTAGAAAACGAGATAGGAAACCTCAAACTCGAATTAGAAGAGATTGAAACTAAATCCCAAACTGCTCAAAAAAACGACGACGATTTTGAAAATCTCCCTTTAAAATTTGGAAAAAAAATTACAGAACTAAAAAACGCCTTTACAGTATGCAACGAAAGATATGAATTTTTAGGTTTTATTTACGATAAAACCGTAGATAAAAATGATGCGAAAGCAATTGTCCAAAAGAGTATCGTATCAACCCAAGAAATAATTTCGAAACTAAAATCTGAAGAAGAAAAAGATACCTATCTTTTAGATTTTTATACTGATGACTTAAAAAAGAAAAATGAAATTGTCACAAAACTATCACAAGATAAAAATTCACCTGAAGACTCTGAAAAGGAAGATAAAGTTTTACTGTTTAATAAGACAATTAAACATGGCGGTCATCATGGAGGGGCTTGGAAAGTAGCCTACGCAGATTTTGTAACTGCGATGATGGCTTTCTTCCTTCTTATGTGGCTGTTGTCAACATTAAGTCAAAACTCAAAGGATAATCTTGTCGAATACTTTAAAAACTTTAAAGTATATTCACACACAGGTAAAGCCATTCCAAAATTTAAACAAGAAAATTACAAATCCGATTCGCAAGACAACTATTTGTCTGAACTCCAGGAAGTTTCCCAAACTGAAAAAAATGAGGATAACAAGGCCGAAATCATTAAAGAATTTAAGGAACGATACAAAGGATCCGACGAACACCTTAGCGTTGAATTATTAGCTGGAGGCATAAGGATACAAATTATGGATTTATACGATAAAAATATGTTCGAAACAGGTTCAGCAAATTTAACTCCAGAATCTGTGGAAGTATTACAATTTGTCTCCGAAAGGATAAAATCGATTCCTGGATCGCTGATCATCGAGGGCCACACGGATGGTTATAAATTTAAAGGGGATAAATATACGAATTGGGAACTATCGATGGATAGGGCCTCTGCCGCAAGATACGAATTAATTAAAAACGGCGTTTTGCCAAATAGGATTAAAAGAGTTGTGGCCTATGGGCCGTCGGAACCATTGATTAATGACGATTATGGAAATCCTAAAAATAGAAGAATCAATATCATTGTAATGAATGAAAACGCAAATTAAGAAATTGAGACGTACTTGATAACTTTATGCAAAATAAATTAAGATTATTTTTGATCAAAATACAGCTGCCTCCCTGTAAAAATGGAAAGTAAAATCAATTCAAATTATAACCGGGGATTAGCTTTAGAAGAACAGTCCAAATATAATCTGGCGATCCAAAAATACGTATTGGCCTCAAAACAGGGATCTGCAGAAGCTGAATTTAGGTTAGGCCAACTCCATGATAAAGACAGCCCTTCTCCCAATATGCAAGTAAGTCTTCATTGGTACGAACAATCGGCAAAAAAAAACTATCCTCCGGCTTTGTATACATTGGGAGTAATATATGCCAATGGAGTTTATGCAAAAAAAAATATTAAAAAAGCATACAAACTATTTTCACTTTGCAAAAAATACGCTAAGAAAAATTCATTTCTTTATTTAAACTCATTATTTTTTCGCAGCATTTTATTGAAAAAATAACCCTCCATTATATTTCGCATCTGAGTAGGCGCTAAAATTAATTGTGTACTTGAAGAAAGTATTCTACATTTTCTTGTAAGGTCAATGAACTTTACTACTTGCAAGCTTTTTTCTTTCTTTAGGTATTTCTTGCGGAGTTTTCCTTTAAAAGTTCCGTGTGATCGCTGGAAATTGTAAAAAGACTCCTATTCATTTAATTTCTCATTAAACTAAACATCCCCCGTCTAGGAAAATAGTTTATTAATTTCTTCGTTATCCGTTCTATGAGATCGCTTAACTTTTCTATTGAATCATGCCGTTCTTGTCCTCTATTTAAAAAAGGTTTCTTCGAATAAGGCTTCACAGAAGCAAGACAATGAAAATAACTTGGTTTTGTCGAGATTTTTTTCTCGAGCGAAAGAAAAATTGGAAAGTTAAATAATAACGGACCAAACCCTTCCCTAGGTTCGGTCCGTCATTTAGGATTTAGAGGCTAACCAAAAACTTTTAATGCAAACCCTTTTCCGATTTCCGCCTTGCTTAGCTCGCTGGCGACCCCCCTTGCGTTTGCCTGGGTAAGGGACATCTTGTTTGCCTCGACTGGAGAATCCGATGTTTCCTTGTTGGCTTGCTTTACGAAAGTCAAGTTGTTAATAGAATCGAGGACTTGCTTTTTTGCCACTCGGCCAGAAACATTGCCAGCCAGAAAAATGAGATCGGGCCCTAGAGGCTTGATAGGTGAAGAGCTCATAGCCATGACAAAATCTCCTTATCAAATTTATCAACTCCAATCATATAGGTCATTTTTTTAACCAAAAATTAATCTTGTTTTTCAGAATCACCCAATAAAGTTAAATCAATTGTAAGGATGCTCTATAAGAGTCATACGGAAACTTTATTTTATTTAATTCACAATATGTTTTTTTCTCTTAACTTCTAAGTTAAGCGCTTTCGAATATTGGCAACACATCATTTACTGAAAACTTGATACCGATACCAATCATTCTTTTTTATTCAAATGTTTAATAATTGATGGACGATAGCATAATTAAGAAAAAAGACACAATACTCTCAATTGGGTATTTTTCATTAACGTTGATCTCTTAAAAAAGAACTTCTTTAAAAGTTTTTGAGCTTTTGATGTTAGGTTAGGCTTTTATAAGTGGGAGAAGCTAGTGTTTGTCGTCATCTAAACTTCTACTATATTGTGAAAAAAGATAAGGCCCAGCAATAGTTTATTTTTAAAGCACAAGTAGTTTGCTGTTCCAGAAGCACGCTTCAAAACTAGCTTTGAGGACCTTGCAACCGCTCCTAAACGTTTGAACGAATATTTCTATATTTTTATAGCGCGGCCACAATATCCGCAAACCAAATAAAAATTAAAACACTCACTCTTTCAAAGTTCCTACTACTGATATAATAAATTATTTTCCCTTGAATGAAAAAATAAGGGCAATTGTTAAAAACGTCAAAATTACCCCTTTAGGTAATTTAAAAAATATCCAATATTTGTTATAAAAATTAAAAAAGGGGGTTATAAAGTGCTGGTTCTAATTATTTCCCTTAGGTTAATTATAGTAATTAGGACAAACTTCTCATAAATTGAGAAGAGAAGAAAAAAGGCAACCCATGGATTCGGGTTGCCTTTTTTTAGAGAATATTTTTAAAAAGAAACTATAAAGACTTTTATTTTTTTTACAAGCGAGGTTTATAACACTAATAAAACTATTTTATTAGGAAATATTGTTAAACAATAAAAAAATATATCAATGAAATATTAATTAGCGTCTCTTCATTTCATATGCTAAGTAAGGATTTAATATAGGGGGGAGCTATTATATTATGGACTGCTTTTTTACATTTTTCCGCAACGTAATAATGGCCCTATTAAATAAAGAACTCTAGACCTAAACTTAGGGTTCTTTCCCGATGAGATCAAGTGGAACCTTTTTAAATCTCTTTCTTTGGACTCGCTGACTTTTTCAATCTCATTGATCATTAAATCAACACAACCTAAAAATTCTTCATCTCCCTTTAAAAGGTTTTCCTAATTTTGAATCTATTTTAGCCTTCATTCTTTAATTTATTTTAAATTCATAAAAATATCCCCCGAACTATTTTTAAATTACTTTTAATAATTTGATAAAAATGGGGAAATTATTCAATCCAATAATCATTATTCTATTTATTTTTCTTTACTTAGTTGGTAAAAAATTACTCTTCTTTTATCTCGATGGAGGGTTTTAAAACCTATATAAATTTAAAGAAAATATTAAAAGCTAAAAACAAATAAAAAAGCAAAATACATAATGACAATTACTCTATTTGTATTTAGAACTGGGATTTCAATTAGCTCTGACATAGCCGCAAAAGAATCTTTTTATAAACCAATTTTCAAAAGTCACTAATCGTTTGATTAGTAATTAAATTCTTTTAAACATAAAGCCTCTTCCCTCGGAGTTTCTTCTTGGTGTTTCTTTGATACGGTTGTCCCATGAAAAATCTCTTATTGTTTAGACAGTTCAAATTGACTTATTCGTTATGACAAAAGCCACCTAGATGGAATCAATAAAACTGTTTTAAACTTTAAAAAAATAAGGAAAAAAGGAAAACCACTGCAAATTCAAAAAACTATATAAAATTCCAAAATGAGTTTCGTAATCAGTTGGCATGTTTTATATTACCAAAATTATTTTTGATTAAACATAAGTCATTACAATAAAATTAGAATTTTCTGGGCTTTTCAGCGTCCTAAGATTTCTCCAATAGAAATTTCTATCAAGATTTTATCAAGGTTTAAGAAAAAGGGCTCATAATTAAAAATGTAAACCTTTAAAAATTAATGAATCTAAAAAATTAAACTTTAAATCTACTGATGAATAATCAGTAGGCATTCGAAGAAATTTGAATTATTTTCGGTATGAGAGGCGAATTTAACTAACTTAAATAAACACTGGTAATGTGTTTGCGGGCTCGCTTCTTCTTTTAAATTAAGTGTAATTAATAACTCAAAGAATTTAAAGGAGGCAGGTTTTTTATGAAGACTGAGCCCCTGTTGGCTTCAAGTTATATTTCAATTTTTCTTTTTATCCCCCAACCAACTGATTATTCATCAGGTAGTTTTCAGTTTGATTATAAGCCTAAACCATTAGTATCCGATGGATATTGAAAGTGTCATTAAAAATATAGGCTTTATTTAGAATTTTTTTTACGGAAAAATTAAAATACCCCTCTTAAACAACTATTAATACCTCCTTTTACTGGAGAAAAGGGGTTCCATACAACTCTAGAAAAGTCTTCCAGAGATTCAAATTTGGGTTTTACCAGACAGTATATTTGGTAAGCACTTAACTTATTGGAAAATAAGGAAGATATTTGTTTCGAAAAAAATTTAACGACAAATTTAATAACTTAATCGGGTATAGTGAGGCAAAATATTTTCTAAAACATTCTATTACCACACATAAAACTTTTTAGGAATAAAGAAAACCTATATTCTCAACTGTCCAAAAATATTGTTTTAGTTTTTAAACTGTTAAGTATTGACTTATGAGTTCGCAAGTTAAATTAGGCATTGTACCGTGGGCGACACTTCTTCCTTTATCCAAAATACAAAAGTTCTGCGCGACTCTCCGCGTAAAAGGTAGCTTCTGCTCGACTAGAAGGATGGTCAAGCCTTTCTCTTGATTCAATTGGATAATGATATCCCCGATCATATGGACGATGTTGGGCTGAATACCTTCGGTGGGTTCGTCCAATATTAAAAGTTTAGGATCGATTGCCAACGCGCGACCTATCGCTAACTGTTGTTGCTGTCCGCCAGATAAATCGCCTCCGCGTCGATGCAACATCTGTTTCAAAACTGGAAACATTTCAAATATAAATTCCGGAATCTCGCGCAAACCGTCTTGCCGCGCAAACAAACCGATTCGTAAATTTTCTTCTACGGTTAATTGACCGAATATCTCCCTTCCCTGCGGCACGTAACCAATACCGCTCCGCGCGCGGAACTCCGCCGCTTTACTCGCTAACGCGTTCGAATCGAATCCGATCTTCCCGGACTCGACGGGCAACAGTCCCATAATGGATTTCAACAACGTGGTTTTGCCGACGCCGTTGCGTCCCATCAGGCAGGTGCAGGAACCGGGCGTTACCGATAAATCAACATCCCACAACGTGTGGCTTTCTCCATAGTACTGGTTTAATTTTTCGATTTCTAACACGGTCACTCCCCTAAATAAACTTCGACCACTTTCGGATCGTTTTGCACTTCTTCCATCTTACCTTCGGCCAAAACGCTGCCTTCATGCAACACCGTTACTTTATTCGCAATAGACCGTATAAAATCCATTTCGTGTTCCACCACAATCACCGAATGATTTCCCGCTAACGATTTCAACAACTCCGCCGTGTGTTCGGTTTCTTGATGCGTCATCCCGGCGACCGGTTCGTCGATCAACAACACGCGTGGATCTTGTACCAGCAACATCCCTATTTCTAACCACTGTTTTTGTCCGTGAGAGAGAAGCCCTGCCCTTGTCTTTCTTTCCTCCAACAACCCGATGGTTTCCAAGGTTTGGTCGATCGCGTCCCTATGCTGTCCCTTCAAATGGCGAAATAGCGAGTGCCAAATATTTTTTTTCTCGCGCAAGGCGAGTTCTAAATTTTCAAAAACGCTATGGTTTTCGAAAACAGTCGGCTTTTGAAATTTACGTCCGATTCCGGCGTCGGCGATTTCGTATTCCGTCATTTCCGCGAGATTCAAATTTTGCCCAAAATAAACAAGTCCCGAATCCGGTCGCGTCTTTCCAGTGACAACATCCATCATCGTCGTTTTGCCCGCGCCATTAGGACCGATGATGCAACGCAACTCGCCGTCGTCGATATACAAATTTAGATTGTTCAACGCTTTGAACCCATCGAAACTGACCCTAACGCCTTCGACGTATAAAATACATCCGTGCGAAGTGTCAATAGGGCTTTCTTTTATATGAACTCCCGCTGGACTCATCCGCTCCCCGCTTTTTTATTAAAGGTTGAAAAAATACCGACGATGCCTTTTGGCAAATACAAAGTCACAAAGATAAACAAGCCGCCGAGAAAGTACAGCCAATAGTCTGGAGCCGCTACCGTGAACCAACTCTTCGCGCCATTCACCAAACTCGCGCCAACCAATGCGCCGCCCAGGGTGCCGCGTCCGCCAACGGCGACCCATATCGCCATTTCAATCGAATTTGACGGCTGCATTTCACTAGGATTCACAATACCCACTTGCGGCACGTACAACGCTCCCGCCAGCCCACAAAGAAACGCAGAGAGTGTCCAGACAAATAATTTATAGTGAAACGTGTTATAGGCGGAGAACATCACGCGACTTTCCGCGTCGCGAATGGCGGTCAATACTCGCCCCAGTTTTGAATTCACGACATAACGGCATAAAACATAACTTAAGAAGACGACTAACACCGTGACCATATACAAACCAAGTTTGGTCGAAGAGTCTTGCAACGAATATCCAAGAATACGCTTGAAGTCGGTCAGTCCGTTGTTGCCGCCGAATCCGGTTTCGTTCCTGAAGAACAACAACATGAGCGCGTAGGTCATCGCCTGTGTGATGATGGCGAAGTAAACGCCTTTAATACGCGACCGGAACGCAAAGTAACCAAAGATAAACGCCAACAATCCTGGCAACGCCAGTATCACGAGTAATGCAAAAGCGAAACTATCGAATCCATTCCAATACCAGGGTAACTCCTTCCAATCCAAAAACACCATGAAGTCGGGCAGTTCGCTCTTATACACGCCTTCTTTACCAATACTTCGCATCAAGTACATTCCCATCGCGTAACCGCCAACAGAAAAGAAAACACCGTGTCCTAGGCTCAAGATCCCGGTGTATCCCCAAATCATGTCTATCGCAAACGCGACTAAAACATAGCAAAGATATTTTCCTAACAACGCAACGATGTAATCTGGAACATGCAAGAACGAGTCTTCGGGAATCGCCAAATTCAAAACGGGAACGATAACGAGTCCAACCCCAAACAGCAGGAAAATAAAAACCCAGGATCTTGTGGAGTGTAATGCCAGTATATTTTTGATCATATTAAAAAACTCAAGCTAACGAGTTAATCTAAAAAACGAGATCCTTCGCCGATATTAAAATATCGCCTCGAGATGACACGCGATGGCGCCTGTGTAATCTAGTCCAATAAAAAAAACTTAAATTCAAAACCCTTCTATTTCTAAAAAATCCACCTTCCGCTGGACAGGGCTAGTCGGCGGCGGTTCTGCCTTTTAGGGCAAACAAACCTTGCGGTCTTTTTTGAATGAGTAAAATGATAAACACCAGCACAATGATTTTGCCCAGCACAGCGCCTGTCAACGGCTCTAAAAATTTATTGGTCACGCCCAGGCCAACGGCGCCGACCACGGTCCCGGCGATCTTTCCGACTCCTCCCAATACAACCACCATAAACGAATCGACTATGTAAAATTGTCCCAGTTCCGGCCCCACGTTACCGATTTGCGATAACGCCACGCCCCCAAGTCCGGCGACACCCGATCCCAGTCCAAAGGTCCACATATCGACGCGTCGACTGGAAATTCCCATGCACGACGCCATCGATCTGTTTTGAGTGACCGCTCTTACTTGCAAACCTAGCGCGGTTTTTTGCAAGGCAGCCCAAACCGAAACGACAACGAAAATAACAAATACGATTATCGCTATACGGCTATAAGGAAAAACGACTCCAGAAAAAACTTGTACGCCTCCCGAAAGAAAAGCGGGATTTGCCACTTCCACATTTTGCGCGCCGAAGATCAAGCGAACGGTTTGGATCAATAACAAGCTGATTCCCCAAGTAGCCAGTAGCGTTTCTAAAGGACGTCCGTACAGATGCCGCAAAACAGTTCTTTCCATCAGAACGCCTACCAACGCGCTTACGAGAAACGCCGTTGGAATAGCGACGACGAGGTACCAGTCGAACCAAGTGGGTATATAGGATTTAAATAAGTTTTGGACGACAAAGGTTGAATAGGCTCCGAGCATCAGCATTTCGCCATGCGCCATATTGATGACGCCCATCAGCCCAAAAGTGATGGCAAGTCCCAGAGCCGCTAACAATAAAATACTCCCCAGACTTAACCCGTAAAAAACGTTCGCGGTCTGGCTAATAAAAAACTGTCGCCTATCTATCGACTTGATGGCTTTATCCGCTAATGTTCGTATTTCCGCGTCGCCTTCTAAGAACTCTCCATTTTCGTCTTTTTCCAGCAACGCTTCCAAATCCAGCTTGAGACTGTTATTGCCAAATTCCCGCATCGTCTTTAAAGACTCGATTCGTTTGTCTTTTTCGTCGCTATTTAAGTAAAGTTTCGCTAAAACCAGCGAAAGCGTTTCGCGAACCGTGTCGTTCTTCTCGTTTTCTAGAGCTTTTTCTATGAGTTCGGAAATGCTGTTATTAGGACGTTTCAATAGCTCTTCCGCCGCCGCCAACCGAATATCAGAATTCTCAGCGCCGAGTTTCAGTTTTGCAATCGCCACGGCGATCACTCTTCGTATGGAATTGTTGACTCGCGGCTTTTTAAGCGAGAGTCCGCTTATATCGACTGAGGCGCCGCTAAGAGCGTCTAAGCTCTTTTCTCCAGATTCGTCCAGGATCAAGAGTTGTTTATCTTTAGCGACACGCAGTCTTTTCTCTTTAAGGGCTTGCAGGATTGGCAAAGCTTTGGGGTCGCCGAGATCGCCTAACGCAATAACGGCTTTTTTTAGTTTCGAGCGACTTTTTTCAGCGAACCCTTCGACCGCCGATTCAAAATCGCCTGCTTCCGCGGCAACAGAGAACAGGCAAACCAATAGAAAGGCAAAAACAAAAACCAATCTTTTACCAAAATGCTCGCCCTTAGAAAACATTAGGACGACATTTTTGGAATTAATTCTATGATTTGAAGCAAAGTTTGACGATGAGAGTGTCATTCGCGATTATTGGTCTTTCTATATGGGACTGTGTTTCCAGAAATTACAAAGGTGGTCGCCCTTTGACAAGCTCAGGGTGACAATTATTTAAATCGGGGCGAGATCCTTCACCTAACCTAAAGGTTAGCTTCTGGATGACACGCGACGGGGTCCTGCTATAGATGGTTATTATTTCAATTAACGTGTTTCTTTATTTATGTTGAAAAACTTTACCTAGATCCTTCCTCCTTCGGATTATAGGATTACGAATATTAACTTTAATGAGCTAATTGATAACCACTGGTACAATCGTCTTTAAAAAATGAGATTCCTCGATGGAGTTTATCCTGAGCCTGCCGAAGGACCTGGATGACGCGCGTAAGGGACGGTCTAATTCATATCAGAAATCTCTTTTACTTAATGTCATTCCGACCAACGTGGAGGAATCTCGACGATCCGTAGGATCGTCTTACCTTCTAACGCTATCCCTGCTCCCCCGATCCCTAAAAGTTAACCTTTGGAGGAGGCAGATAAGTTCTTGGGACCGGAGGAGGTTAAGCAAATAGTTTATAAGTGGATCTCTAAAATAAAGTCTGCTTAGATCAATCCAATAACCAAAGTATGTCATCCTGAGACGATATTTTAATATCGGCGAAGGATCTCGCCTCGATTCGATCAATCAAACTCCATTTTCGATTCATAATTCTTACTTCTAATTAGTTACTATTAAACTTAGCTTTGACGCAGTTTCCGCAAACCCAGGGATAGGTCCAATCGGCGACTTTCTTGGAACTGTCCGGAATGAACGGGCTCCACGCTTGCGCTCGAATCGGTCCATCGGTTTTCCACACCACTTCAAACTGACCGTCTTCTTGAATCTCGCCAATCAACACGGGTTTGTGCAAATGATGGTTCTTGGCATCCATTTTGATATCAAAACCGGATGGTCCTTTGAAAGATTGAAAACCAATCGCTTGTCGCACTGCGTTTACGTTAGTAGAACCTGCCTGCTGCACTGCCTGCGCCCACATATTGATTCCTATATAAGTGGCTTCCATTGGATCGTTGGTAACGCGTTTACCCCCGCCAGGCAATCTATGCTTTTTCACGTAAGCTTTCCATTTCTTAATGAAGGCTTTGTTTTCTGGAGTTTCAACCGACATGAAATAGTTCCACGCCGCAAGATGCCCCACTAACGGTTTGGTATCAATTCCTCGTAACTCCTCTTCGCCTACCGAAAAAGCAACCACGGGGATGTCTTCCGCTTTTAATCCTTGGTTAGCAAGCTCTTTATAAAACGGAACGTTTGAATCGCCGTTAATCGTAGAAATAACGGCGGTTTGTTTGCCTGCCGCAAATTTCTTAATCTTCGCCACGATGGTTTGATAATCGCTGTGACCGAACGGCGTGTAGGTTTCCATTATGTCTTTAGAAGACACGCCTTTTGATTTCAAAAAGTATTGAAGGATTTTGTTTGTGGTCCTTGGATAAACGTAATCGGTTCCCAACAAAACAAAACGTTTCGCCTCGCCGCCGTCTTCGCTCATTAAATATTCGACAGCGGGAATCGCTTGTTGGTTAGGAGCGGCTCCCGTATAAAAAACATTGTAAGAAGATTCCTCTCCCTCGTATTGAACTGGATAAAATAACAGACCGTTCAGCTCTTCAAATACCGGCAAAACCGACTTTCGAGAAACCGATGTCCAACAACCAAACGTTACCGCCACTTTATGTTTTTGGATCAGCTCTCGAGCTTTTTCTGTAAACAACGGCCAGTCCGAGGCGGGATCGACAACGACAGGTTCCAATTTTTTTCCCAACAGGCCGCCTTTGGCGTTGATTTCTTCTATTGCCATTAAGGCCACGTCTTTTAGCGAAGTTTCGCTAATGGCCATGGTGCCTGAAAGCGAATGCAGGATTCCCACCTTTATAGTTCCTTTCCCCGCTTGCGCTAGAGGAACGAATAAAAACATCAACGCTATAAAAAATACCGCTGTCTTTATTTTTACTTTTGAGTAATACATTTTTTTCTCCCGTTTTACCTTTAGTTTTAAAAATTAAAAAAGTTGGAGTTGAAGGCCTAATTTAAAGCGATCCACATTATCGATACCTAACGCGGGATCGTCGTCCTTCGAATAAATAGCGGAGAGTTTTGCGTTGTGACCGTAGATGATGTAATTCGCTCCAATGTCGTACCTATCGTGAGTTCCGCCCGAGTCTCTATCTAATTCTTGATATCGAAGTACAGGTTGTACTTGCCCCCAACCCATTTTTTGAGGAAATAAGTAACTGACTAACGCCATATAACTTTCACCTTCCGTCAAACCTCTTGAATCGATAGAACCTAAACCGTCCAAATCATAATCGTAATAAGCCGCCTCGACAGTGACCACGCCCTTTGAAGGCAATTTCTTTTCCATTAAAAAATCGACGTTCCATGCGGAATAATCCCCTCTAACTGCGGCTGTGCCTGCGCCGTCTTCTTGAATCATTCCTGCTACGCCAATCGCCAACACGTCGATATCTCCGTAATAAGCGCTCTGGTTGTAATAGATCGCGGGTTCTGGGTCCCAGAAGTTGTAAGTCAACCGTCCCGCATAGAGAAGGTTATCGCTTTGATTAGAAGTGTTCGCTCCATTGGTTCCATCGAATGCGCCAATTTGATATTTGAAACGACTGTCTTTGGTGATACCCCAAAGCGCAACGCCGTCGTCCCTTCCTGCGAATATCGCTGGATATGCCTGTACAAACGGGAAATCCCATGCATTCAAAAAGTAAGGTCCGTTCAAATTAGAACGATCGCTTGGAGGTAAAAAACGACCCGCCCAAACTTGGGCCATATCGTGGAATCGAAACTTAGCCACCGCGTCTAAAACACGAACATCTGCGGAAGCTCCGGATGCGTCGCGCTCGGTATTGAATTCAAGTTCAATATCATTAGTGATATAAGCGTTTACGTATAGCCTAATGTTCTCAACTTCAAATTCATTTGAAGAATCCATTCCGCTTGGAGCCGAATCTTCAACCGACGTATAACTAGTGCGTAATCCTCCGCCCACATTGAGCCATCGCAAATTATCCGGCATTTTGATTTGGGCTCCCGGAGCCGCAATAACCGTTTCAGAAAATAAGAAAGCTGCAGCGAACGCCAACAGCGTTAGAATTAGAACTTTAGATTTCATCGATTTCTCCTAAGGAGCATTTCATTAAAAATTTCGTTAATGCGCTTGTCGGGGTAATAGCAAGAGATATGCCAATTTATTTTTTTTGATAAATTGCCCGCTATTAAAGGAGAAGGGACTCTGGAAGAAATGAAACGCCAAAAATTAGCGCTCATTACTGAAGCAAAAATAAACTCGGCGCTATTTTTTTGAACAATTATTTTTCGAATATTCGAATTTACTCTAATAGCGCTAGCGCCTTTTAAATCACCCTGGAACGGGCGCCTGAAAATTAATACATAAAATTAGAACTAATTCTATTTTTGGCAATTAAATTAAATTTTTATAGAATTATTAATTAGAACAAAAAAACTTTACAGCCAGAAAAATAGAATAAATTCTAATATCCCTTAGTCGAAATCACGCAAAAATGATATTTAAATTGCAAAATATAATTCGAATGGGAACGGTAATAAGAAGAGAAAAATAAAAACGCTTAAATAGGAAGCATTCCTTCTTTTTGAATGAAAGCGACGATTGTTTCGATTCCGTCTTGCGTTTTTAAGTTGGAAAATACAAAAGGCTTATCGCCTCGCATTTTTTTTGCGTCGCGATCCATTACATCCAGGCTGGCGCCCACATGTTCCGCTAAATCAATTTTATTTATAACTAGTAAATCGGATTTGGTGATCCCTGGACCGCCTTTACGCGGAATTTTGTCGCCTGCGCAAACATCGATCACGTAAATCGTTAGATCGGATAACTCTGGACTGAAAGTCGCCGCTAAGTTGTCGCCGCCGCTTTCCACAAATATCACGTCTAGATTTTGAAACCGGGAGTTGAGGTCGTCGATTGCTGATAAATTGATCGAGGCGTCTTCGCGTATAGCTGTATGGGGGCATCCTCCAGTCTCTACCCCTACAATTCGCTCTTTCTCTAAAGCTTCGTTGCGAATTAAAAACTGTGCGTCTTCTTTAGTGTATATATCGTTGGTCACTACCGCTATTTGGTATTGGTCGCGCATCTTTTTACATAAGGCATTGAGCAAAGCGGTTTTTCCAGAACCTACGGGGCCGCCGATTCCTACGCGTAACACTTGGCTAGTCTTCATTGTCTTTCCTATTTTAAGATCTAAACAATCTGGAATACTGGGTCTCGTGCAACGCGCTTGCAACGCCTTGCCCCGGAACTGAAGAGCCAATCTCGTCGTCTTTCAATAACAATCCAGCGTTCATAACCTTTGGAATTTCGCCAATTACTTTGGACAATATTTTTTGTCCAGTTGTTTGCCCCAATGGAACTAACTTGATCGCCACTAATACCTGGTTTTCCGACCATGTCCATAGGTAGCCGCTGATGGTATCTTCCAACGGAATACGCCAATAAGAAGCTCCTAAAGAAAAAGGCAATAAAAAAGTCCCTCTGGGATAACTAGTCCACTCCTTCGCGTCCACAACATCTAATTCATTTAATAATTTACACAACGCTTGCGAAAGGTGTCGTTCTTCGGCTTGTAATTCGTTTGTCTCTCTACTGGCGAACAAGTAATCGTTCCAACTCCGAATTTTATCTTTATCACCTTTTTTCCAATATGCATGTAATCGCGCTAAGATGGGGACATCCAATTGCGCGTGAGAATGATTCAACAATCCCAATATCCAATCGGTCGCAGACTTTTCATCCTTTACCCATCCAGCCGACACGGCGTACTCTAATCCCTGTGAATAGGCGTAAGACCCGATTGGCAACATCGGGCTGGAAAGCTGGATTAAGCGCAATAGCTCTTCTTGTCTAAAAAAATTCATCAAACGTGATCGTGTTTATGTCCCGCATGATTATGGCCGCCCGAATAAGCTCCATTTTCCGGTTCGAATGCAGTCACTTCATGCTGGATTTCCAATCCCAAATTAAGGATCATTTTTTCTAACACATGATCTCTTAGAAAGCTTACGGAGTCGCTATCGATCTGTAATGGAACATGACGATTTCCCAGGTGATAACACGCTTTGGCCAGCAGCAAAGAATCTTCCGATGAAGCGACGGCAACTTCTTCATCTGCGGCTCTGATTTGTACGTTCAAACCATCTGTTGAACGCAAAAAATCTCCATGACGGATTACCGTTCCACGTTCTAACATCAGACCCGCTTCCCATCCGTTATTTAGCCTTACACGCTGGCGGCTCTTTTGCCTTTGATCGTAGCTTAAAGTTAAAATCGTAAAGGCTTTGGGGATTTCGGTTATCTTTTCTATAATCTCAATCATATTGAAATCCTCCTAAAAAAGAAAATACCTTTGCGCCAGCGGTAATTCGTTAGCCGGTTCGCACGTCAATAGTTGCCCATCGGCGCGCACCTCGTAAGTTTGCGAGTCCACTTCTATCTTTGGCAAATAATCATTGTGGATCAAATGCTTCTTCATTACAGAACGCGTGTTTTGTGCGACAACCAATCGTTTCTTCAAATCAAGTTTTTGCTCAATCCCATCCTCAAGACCGGCTTTGGAAACGAAACTGACGCAGGTCTCGCTCCTGGCGCCTCCATAGGCGCCAAACATAGGACGATAATGAACCGGTTGAGGAGTGGGAATGGACGCATTGGGGTCGCCCATAGGCGCGGCGACAATCATACCGCCTTTTATAATCATAGAAGGTTTGGCTCCAAAGAAAGCAGGTTTCCACAAAACGATATCCGCTAACTTTCCTTTTTCAATCGAGCCCACTTCGTTACTGATGCCATGAGCTATCGCGGGATTAATCGTATATTTTGCTATGTAACGTTTGGCTCGGAAGTTATCGTGCCGATCTGGATCTGGACTTAATGAACCCCGTTGCACTTTCATTTTATGAGCGGTTTGCCAGGTTCTGCAAATCACTTCGCCAACACGGCCCATCGCTTGCGAGTCGGAAGCGATCATGCTAAAAGCTCCCAGGTCGTGAAGGATATCTTCAGCCGCAATCGTTTCTCTGCGAATACGCGATTCGGCAAAGGCAACGTCTTCTGGTATCTTCGGATCTAAGTGATGACACACCATAAGCATATCCAAATGCTCGTCCACTGTATTCACCGTGTAAGGCCTTGTAGGGTTTGTCGACGAAGGCAATACATTTGTTTCGCCGCAGGCTTTAATAATATCCGGCGCATGACCGCCCCCAGCCCCTTCGGTGTGATAAGTGTGGATCGTTCTACCTTTAAAAGCCGCTAATGTATCTTCCACAAAACCAGATTCGTTTAATGTATCGGTATGGATCGCTACCTGCACGTCGTATTTATCGGCAACGCTTAGGCAATTGTCGATGGAAGCTGGAGTCGTTCCCCAATCTTCGTGCAATTTCAATCCCATAGCTCCCGCAATCAACTGTTCTTCCAATGCATGCGGCAAACTGGCATTCCCTTTTCCCATGAGACCAAAGTTTAACGGTATTTCTTCTACTGCTTGATACATTCTATGGATGTTCCAGGGCCCAGGCGTGCAGGTCGTTGCGTTTGTTCCTGCGGCGGGCCCCGTGCCGCCGCCAAGCATGGTAGTAACGCCGGACATTAAAGCTTCTTCGGTTTGTTGCGGACATATAAAATGAATGTGCGCGTCAATAGCTCCGGCGGTAACGATCTGTCCTTCTCCCGCTATCGCTTCAGTTCCCGGTCCAATGACAATATCTACATTGGATTGAACGTCCGGATTACCCGCTTTACCAATTCCAAAGATACGGCCATTTTTAATTCCAATATCCGCTTTGACGATTCCCCAATAATCCAAAATCAATGCGTTAGTAATAACAACATCAACCGCTTCTTTTGAAGTTCTTTGACTTTGGCCCATGCCGTCGCGAACAACCTTACCGCCGCCAAATTTAACTTCTTCGCCATAATCGGTTTTATCTTCTTCCACTTCTATCCATAATTCAGTATCGCCTAACCGTACTCGATCTCCGGTTGTAGGGCCGTACATATCCGCATAAGCGCGACGACTTATTTCGCTCATTTATTTTCTCCCACTCCACCCATGATTTTTCCATTAAACCCAAAAATTTTTTTCTCTCCTCCGTAGGCCACCAAATTTACCTCGCGGCTTTGTCCTGGTTCAAAACGAACGGCAGTTCCCGCCGCAATGTTTAAGCGGAACCCCAAGGCTTGTCGACGGTCAAACTGCAACGCTTCATTCGTTTCAAAAAAATGATAATGCGAACCTACCTGTATCGGCCTATCTCCCGTGTTGGCAACGGTTAAAGTCAAAATTTCTTGATCGCCGTTAATCGGCATATTTCCGCCTTTAACTTTTATCTCTCCAGGAATCATTTAAATTATCTCCGTTAGGGAATAGGGTTATGAACCGTTACGAGTTTTGTCCCATCGGGAAAAGTAGCTTCTACCTGAACTTCGTGAATCATTTCCGGAACGCCTTCCATTACGTTTTCCCGCGATAATAACGTGGTTCCTATATTCATTAACTTAGCGACGCTTTGTCCATCCCGTGCGCCTTCTAAAATAGCCGAAGAAATAAAAGCCACAGCTTCGGGATAATTTAGTTTTAGCCCGCGCGCCAGCCTCCTTTCCGCTAACAATCCCGCCGTAAACACCAGTAATTTATCTTTTTCTCTGGGAGAAAGTTCCATCCACATCCCTTTCCAATTAATTCAACTTTAAGTTTTCCAAATTCGAGGTTCGACAATATCCAAATCCAAAATAACGGAACGCAAAATCTTCCAAGCCTTAATAAAAAACGCTTTAGCGCGTTCGGCGCTATCTCCAAAAAACCGACACAACACGATACCTTCCGCATGAGTAACCGAGAACAATTCATTTTTTGAAGAATTGTTTTCAATGTTTCTAATCGACTCATCGATGTCTTGTCGATTCGTTGCACAAACCATATTTCCAATTACGGGATATCCCATCAACCCCCAATTAGCGTTTAAAGCTTCAAAACCTCCTTGTAGGTTCAGTTTTTCGACTCTTAAAGGAATACCTTCTCTATAAATTTCCATCCGTTGACTAAAAACCCCATTATCAAAACTATCTCCAGAGACTGGCCTGCCAAAACAAGATATGTCCCAGCCTATAAAATCACTATCGTTAGCTAAATCTATTCGAGTATTAATTTGAACCTTCGAACCAGAAAAAATTATATTCTCCGATGGGAACCACTCTAAAACCCCGTCGGCAGCGACTTTGATCGTTTGACTTTGTCGAGCCACAGATCCGGAGGAACGATAAAACTTACCGGCGGCGGGAGTTGTTATTAAAGTATGCGCATGATCCCCAATATCAATATTTAAGCTTAAGCAATCTCCACCTACAACGCCTCCTGGCGGGTGTAAAACATAAACATGACTGATTCCATTTTCTTCCGGGTAAAATGGCTTTTGCACTTGTAAGGGCCCATAGTGATCTCGATGGCTTAATATCGTGCGACCATTAGACTTGGCGAACCCCAAATCCAGTTTAGCGCGCCACTCTTTTTTCGAAACGGGTTCTACCGTATCAAACACTGTCATGAATCCAATACACTCCCAAAAGCAAATTACTAAAAGCTATTAAAACTCTAAACGCGGTTGCCATACGAAATGCTTTTTGATTTAACTGACTAAAAAAAATCCCATACATGCCGCCAAAAGCCGTCATGGACGTTAATACACCCAAACTAAATACCGTTAAATGAGCTAAACCAGACCACGCAGAACCCTGGTTCGCTATAGGAATTAATGCCAAGAGAACCGCCGACCCCGCTAAACCATGAGACATACCAACAATCACTGAACTATGATGATGGATCGATTTCGGTTTTTTAAATGAATCTGAAACAACACCTACTAATTTATTTCTATATAGGTCCCTAAAAGCCCCCAAACCTATAACAATTAAGATTAAACCTACAATTGCTTCAGACCACTCATCCATTCCATTGGGAAGAGACATACCCAGCACTAACACGGCAATGCCTACAGTTAATAAAATCAATCCATGACCCAACGCCCAACGCGCACAAAGCAAAAACATTTTTTTTGAATCAGGACGCGAGCCAGCCAAACCCGATATCGCCATGATATGATCAACATCAAACGCGTGTAACATCCCCAATCCAAACACGGCTGAAGAAAAAGGAACTGTCAAATTTAAGGACATTTAATTTACTTTTTAGTTAGGTCGTAATTTCTCAAATTTTGCATTGTCATATTGGTAAATAATGCAAGATTCAAGCCGATATCAACAATAAAAAATTAATTTAAATTAAATAATAAAATCAAATAGTTATATAGTAGCCTTTCAGAAAGTTAAAAACTTAAGCAATCAAAAACGCTAAAAATGTAGCATTTGTAAAAAAAAAAGCAAAACTTTACATCAATTTGATGAAAACGTCTCTTTGAAGTCATTTATTTAAAGTGGAAGTAATAATTAGTTGATAGATTGTCCCAAGTTTGAGTTGAGAATCTGTGGGTAAATAGTCAGATATTTAGAAAGCTTTCTTAATACACCTCCCAATACTTTTGTATTTCCGAAATGACTTATTTGTGACTGACAAAACCCATCTAGATGGAATCAATAGAATTAATGGAACTAATGAAATCGTTTTAAATGCCTGAAAAATAAGCAAAAAAGGAAAGCCGTTCCAAATTCAGACAGTTATGTAAAATGCTCAAATTAGTTTCGTAATCAGT
>CAZMZH010000040.1:0-23923 GCA_964570665.1 uncultured Nitrospinota bacterium
TTCCTAAAACAACCATGAATTTTTTATCTGCCGCATAACGGACAATTTCGTATATATCTGGACGTAATAAAGGTTCGCCGCCTGTTAAAATTAAAAATGCGTTAGGATTCACTTCGGCAATTTGATCAATTACCCGAAAGCACTCTTCTGTATTTAATTCGTCGGTTCTAACGCCGCCTCTAAAATCGGCGTCGAGATAACAGTGATCGCAATTTAAATTACAGCGTTTAGTTAAGTTCCAGGAAATAGAGTAGGTCCGGAAATCCATTTTGTCGGTTTTATCGTCTTTAACGAAGGTTGCTTCCATAATTTTTTAAATTTTAACAGGTTGATTGGCCAGCTTTGGCTCTCGAAGAACAATCGACCCTGTATTTTAAGGGATTAGGCTTAAAAGACGCCTCTAAAAAGATCCATTCTAAAATTATTAAGAATAGGCCGGGAGGATCTTGTATATTATTACTATATATTAAAGTTTCCTTTAAACCTTGCATGGTACCATTTTTGGGAGATGCCAGTGAAAAAAAGTTATTATTTAGTCTTTTTCGTCTTTTTGTATTGTTTTTTGGAACCGATATCCGCCAGCGAATCTAAATATATATTTTGGGGTAGCGGGGAGAATTCTTCTAAAAGTAAAACTTTTCAAATAGAAGAACTTGAGGAGAAAGGAAAGCAAGTTATCCCTAGTTCTTATTATGATAGAGGAATGGGTTTAAAAGGAACTCGATTAACCGTAGTTCCTTTTGCGCGAATGTTGGAAATGTTTCCTCCTCCTACCGGAATGGATTCTATATTAATGGATGGAGAGGACGATTATCAGGCCATCATTTCTTTGAAGCAGGCGACAAAATACAATCTGTATTGGGCTACACAAATCCAGGTTTCTGATGGCGAAAAGAAACCCAGTTGGATGAACCCCCTTGCTCTTGTCGTTCCAGACTCTTCAAACCCGCCCGATGTAGAAAGATTTCTACCGGCTAATATTAAGAATCTGAGGTATGTGAGCTGGGACGATTACTATAAGCCGATAACTGCCGCTTTAAAAAGTAATCGAAAGGCGCAACCTGGATTTGAAGCTTTTGGGGACGATTGCCTTTATTGCCACTCTCTAAAGGGACGAGGAGGTAATAAAGGAGGGGATTTGACTAAAAAATTTCAATTTTCTTCTAAATTTGGTCAAAATGGATTTATCGAAGCCTTTGGGATAAAGCATTACAACAAAAGTCAATATTCCAGCGTTGAAGAATTTGTTTCCACAAAAAAGGCTGAAAAAATCGCCGAGTTTTTGAATATTGTTCGGTAAAAAATATGTTTTTCTGATAGGTGAGGAATAACATTTAAGAAATCCTTGTCGTGTAAAATATGTGATTTCAAAAATTGTTATTTTTTGACCATAAAATCGCTGTAGATAACTAAGGCAAAAAATAAATATGAGTGATATAAAAAATTATTTAGCAGAATTGTTCTCTGATATTGACTCTAATTCAACAGTTGCCGAGGCGGCAATAATGATGAAACATCATGAAACGACGGCGTTATTGGTCACTGAAAAAAAAGAATATGTCGGAATTGTAACCGATGTGGATTTTACACGAAAAATTATTGCAGAAGGGGTAAATCCTACTCTAACCCTTGTTTCTCAGGTTATGACTCGCCCGATCATATCTTTAGACCACCACCAATCGATGGAAGAAATCATCTTATGTATGAGAAAAAATAAAATCAGGCATGTTTTGATAAAAGAAGAGGGTGAATATATTGGGTTGATAACTGTTAAGGGAATCGCAAATTATTGCTGGGGAAGGTTTCGTTTTTTAGAAGATCCTATAAAAAAGTTTTGGGACAACTACGAATATTTGATTGATGAAAACTCCTTTCGTCAAGCAATAGATGGTTTATTGAAAGAATCGATTCAAACCCTTCCGCCTTTATCTCAGACAGTGACTTTGATTAAAGAAAATGCGCCACTTTTAGAAATCGTTGAGCAAGCTGATAATGAAGGTTATAAAGAACTAGCTAGAGCTCTTAGATTAGGTTTATTTTCCTTTTAATTTGCAAGCGTTAAAGGAAACGAATAACTTTTTAGCCTAAAATTGTGAAACTTTAAAAAAGTTTAGATTCTTAAGGGAATCATGAAATGTCCCAAATGCGGTTTTAATAGCGCTGAAGGCGAAACATGCAGTAACTGTGGGATTATTTTTTTAAAGTATCGCCAAGTCCAAGATAGAAAGAAGAACGCGCCTCCAAAGTTTAAAAATCCTCCTGTTTCTGAAACAATCCCAACAAAACCGCTAGAATTTTGGAAACCTATTACAACGGAACAGTTTCTAGGATTGTCTCTTGTTTTTTCGGGATTGTTTTACTTGCTTTATTCCCATGGTCCCATGGGAGAGGGGATTTTTCTTTTTCTATTACACAATGTCAACTTGGTATTTCATGAAGCGGGCCATTTTATTCTAGCGCTATTAAACTTTGGAAGAATTCCAGTGATTTTGGGCGGTAGTTTGGGGCAATTAGCGATTCCTTTAATTGTATGGGTAGCTTTTTTTCGGGAAAAGGACAGAGCGGGTTTTGCTTTTGCTGGAGTATGGTTTTTTGAAAATTTTTTAGATATAGCGGTTTACATGGCCGATTCGAGGGCTTTGATATTGCCATTAATAGGAGGGTTAGGGGAAGAAAGTCATGATTGGAGGAATTTGTTCCTCCATTGGGGGCTATTACAAAAAGACTTAAAAATTGCGGGTATTGTAGAGGCTATGGGGTGGGCGGGAATGGTTTTAATTTGGATTTGGTTAGGTTGGAGTTGGACCTTGACCAAAGGAGGAGAAACCAGCCCGCCGCCCAAAGCGTATAAATAATCAAACTTATAAAAGATTACAATCAAATCAATAAGTTTGAGGGTTAATTCTTATTTTTTCCTTCGACCTCTACCTTTTTTGGAATTGCCGCCTTTTTTATCGGGTGGAGCATGCTCAGCTTCAAATTTTTTCCAATGGATCTTTTTCAATTCCTTTTCTGGAATTACTTGTGTAACTTTTCCTTTAGGGTCAATTACCCTTACTTCAAACAACATAAGACCCTCCTCAGTAACATATTAATCTAGGGTTAATTTATTATTTTCCTTTATTTCAGTGTTGATCATACTTAAGGAGAATTAAAATAAGATTAACGTTAAATTAATAAATTTTAATGTTTTAGAGGATTTTTTGGGTTTATGAGGAGAATTGAGGGTTTTTTTAAGGATTTTTCCAGTTAGCTATGCCAGTGGGATTAAAAAAAGCCTAAGACCGTCAAAGAGTATGTTTTGATTTGGTCCTGCCGCTAGTTGTAAGTGTAGATGATAATCCCCTGGAGGGACCATGCCAATAAATGACACGAGAGGCCACTGTTTTAATGTGACTCGGTTTCCTTGGTTTATAGATCCCGTTTTTAGGACCCATCGGGGCGATCCGTCGGTAGGTTCCATTAGGATGGGAGGGGCGATGAAGTTATCGCTGTTTTCATCAAGGTTTTTTCCGGACCAGATGAGAACGGCAAGATGGTAACCGACTAAATTTAGGCTTTTGGCGATTTGGGCCTCAATGACGAACCCAGAGTCGGTTTTTAATTGCAAAGCGGCGATTCCGGAAAGTTTTTGTTGGTCGTATGCGGCGACTTTTCCCTGGCCTTGAATTAATTTCCAAGGGCTTTTGATCTCGAAGTCTTCTGGAAGCAAGGCTCGACCAGGGCCTGAAGTTAACGAAAAGAGGTTTAGGTTTTTCGTCAAGGGAAAGGGGGCGAGGTTTTGAAATCGATCTTTAAAAATCGCAAAAGCGTTTCCAGATTTTTCTACTTGAAAAGTTTGGATGGCGTTTGCGTCTTTAGCGACAATGTGGATATCCTGGAGGCGGTTTTGGTTGAAAATAGATTGAAGATTGTTCGCAAAAACGGTTCTGGCGTATAAGTAGTTTTTGGGATCTGCAAAGAGAACTAGGTCTTCAGGTTGAGTTTGCGCCTGCACGTTTTTGAGATATTGCTTCCCAACGTTTGTTTGGATGGATGGATAATAATCAATGATGAGTATTTTAGCGGAGAACGCTACAAACAGTGTCGCGAGTCCATAAGAGATAATCTCGCCAAGCTTCGGGCGAAAGGACGTTGCCATTCGCCCTACCTCAAATATTCCTCCAGATAAAAATATTGCCAATAACGGAAAGTTGAATAAATAGATTCGTGGCCACCCGGCGACACCCGTAATCGCTGATATTAAAAATGGTATGAAAAGAATCGAAACCGGTAGCCAGCGATAGGCTGATCCTAAAGTAGAGGTAAATATCCCTACCAAAATGAAAGGAGCAAATCCGACTAATGACTCCGGGAAAATTTTTATAAACAGTTTGCCAATCAAACTTACAAATAAACTCAATTGCGGAAATAAGGCGTTTGGATCGAAATGGTACATTTCGTTGAGTAGCGTTTGTTCGCTCTTTGCTTCCAAGGCCATTTGACTCAACACAGGAGAATAGGCGGCTAACGATAATATTGGAATAGCAATGGTGACGTAAAGAAAACAACGTCGCTTGCCAGCTTTGTTTTCTTGGTTTAAACCCAAACTTTGTCCTAAGGAGGGCACGAAGAAAACTAGAAGAAGCCATGCTCCCAATCCAAATAAAAAGTAAACGTTAGTTGGGATAGTGTACACCGACAAGAAACCGCTTAAGGCCAAAGTCAGTCCCCAGGTCAAATAATGTTTAGCTTTTAAAATTTGAATACAAGCATATAACGCCAAAGTGGTTAAGAACAGCGCCAAACTGTAGCCGCGTGCAGTTTGAGAATAATAGATATGGATGGGGCTCAATCCGGCTATAAGAAGAGCTAATCTACCTATTCGAATATCCTGGTAAATTTCTACGGCAATTTGAAAAATAATCCAGAGACATGCGATACCAGAAATAAGCGCAGGGAATCTTATTGCGTAAGCGTTGTCTTCTCCAAAAAGAACAACCATGCCGCGAAGCAATATGGAATGAAAAATATGATGACTCATTCCAGTGAAATACGTTGTGACGATTTTTATGATATCGGTGTAAACGTAACCTAAAAGAATAATTTGCTCGTCTTGCGCTCCAAGGTCTCTTCCCCATCCATAAACTCGTAGCGCTGCTCCCAACAGAATAAGGACTGCGGTCCAGGAGATTGTTGTCCGAATCGTTTTTTTGATTGGCGATGGAGATTTAGAGAGGGTCATGGTTTTACTTTTTTAGACATCTAAAAAGTTTTAACTAAAAACAGCCTAAGGCCATCAAACAGTATGTTTTGATTTGGGCCAGCGGCTAGTTGTAAATGTAAGTGATATTTCCCAGGTGGAATCATGCCAATAAACGAGACAAGGGACCATTGATTTAAGTCGACGCGATTACCCGGGTTGACGGAGCCAGTTTTTAGAACCCACCGTGGAGAACCGTCGGCAGGTTCTAAAATGATGGGTGGGACAATAAAGTTGTCGTTATTCTGATCTAGGTTTTTTCCCGACCAGATAAGAACGGCGAGATGATAACTGTTCAGATTTAAATTTTTGGCGACTTGGGCTTCGATTACGAACCCTGTGTCGGTTTTCAATTGTAAAGCGGCGTCTCCCGAAAGTTTTTGTTGATCGAATGCCTCTACGTTCCCTTCGCCTTGAATCAATTTCCAGGGAGTTTTAATTTCAAAGTCTTCTGATAGTAAGGCTTGCCCTGGGTTTGAAGTCAACGAAAAGAGGTTAAGATTTTTTGAAACAGGATTTGGCGCAAGATTTTTAAATTGATCTTTAAAGATCGCGAAAGCAATGCCGGACTTTTCGACTTGAAACATTTGGACTGCGCTTGTGTCTTTGGCGACGATGCTAACGCCTTGAAGTTGATTGTCGTGGAAAATAGATCGCAGGTTATTTGAAAAAACGGTTCTAGCGTACAAGTAGTTTTTGGGGTTCGCAAAGAGAATTAAATCTTTAGACTTGGTATGAGCTTGCACGTTTTTTCGGTATTGAGAGCCGTCGTCGTTTTGAACGGATGGATAATAATCAAAGATGAGTATTTTGGCGGAAATTAAAATAAACAGGGTTATTAATCCATAATATATAGCTTCACCCAGCTTTGGGCGAAAGGAGGTTACTAATCGCCTTGTCTCAGGTATTCCCCCGGATAAAAAAATTACTAGTAGTGGGAAATTGAATAAATAGTTTCTAGGATAGCCACCGATCCCCATGGTCATAATGGGCAATAAAGGCAATAAAAATACACAGACCGGAAGCATACGATAAGCTTTATATTTTGTGCGCCCACATAATATCCCTAGAAAAAGTATGGGAATAAACCATGTTAGATGGTTTTTAAAAGTAAATTTTAAAATGTTTCCGGCCAAGTCTACTGCCAAGAGGAAGTTGTTGTTATTGTCTGATTGGCCTTTAAAAAATAAAATCCGTTCCTGTGCCACGGCTTTCATTTGATCAATGAGAGGTGAGTAAGCAAAAATAGAAGCGGTTAAAATGCAGGTAAAAACTACGATAAATAATTTTAAACAATAATTTCTTTGATGGTTGTTGGAGAAGAATGGGCTTCCCCATTCTGGGATGATGAAAATGAGAAATAACCATCCCACTAAACCGAACAAAAAATAACTATTGGTTGGAATTGTATAGATGGATAGAAAAGCGCATAGGCCCAATAGAAAACTCCATAAGAGTTTTCGAGAAGTCGTTAAAACTTTTAATAAAGCGAAAATGGTTGTGGTCGAAAAAAACATGATCATGGCATAGCCGCGTACAGTTTGCGCGTAATAGATGTGGACGGGACTTAACGCGGCTATTCCTAATGCCAATAATGGAACGGAAGTTATGGGAAAAATTAAGGATGCCGTTTTATAAATCAACCAAAGATCTGCAATTCCAAGAATTAATGAAGGAGCGCGAAGAGCAATGGCGTTATCTTCTCCAAACCATTCGGCCATAAGATGGGCCGCGATCGAGTGAAGAATATGGTTGCTGGCGGCAAAGTATTTTACAACGATAAATGAGATGGGCTGATAGATGAAGCCGAGCAAAGCCTCCGCTTCGTCTCCGCCTCCCAAGGTTCGATCGGATCCGTAAAGCCTTAAAACTAAACCCAGAAGAACAAGTCCAGCGGCTGTCCAGGGGATGGAAGGGGTTTGTCTATGGTTCATACCGTAATGGGGTTTAAGGCGTTGTCAAAGTGGAAAGTGGAAGACGCTTTGTGTTGCCAAATGATTTTTTTTTTAACGATGAGGTTGAAAAAATCACAAAGTATTTTCACATAACCCATTGGTTACTTCAACGGCAACTATCGAAGCTGAGATTGGTTTAAATGAGGTAGATGAAAAAAGCAAGTTAAGAAAGTCTTTACTAGCCGATAAAAGTGGTTAAAAAAGAAAAACCTTCTCATCATTTTTGTAGTGGATATTCAATACCTTTTTTTTCACAAAACTTTTTCAAAGTGTAATTTAATGGACCTTCTTTTTTTTCTAGTTGGAGGTAATCATAATATGCGTCTGCAAATGCTTTAAAACCTTTCCGTCTTAACTTCTTAATTTCCCTGACCTCTCCTCTAGTCAACTTAAATGCTTCAGAAGAATCGTTCAATGCATCTTGCACCCAATTATCATCTGACTTTGATTGACTCACTTGTAATTGTCTCTCTTATTTGTTGTGGTATGGATTTCGTTTCAAGTGAAGAAAAAAACTGCAATAAATGAAGGAAAAAGTTGGGGGACTTGGTGATAAAGAATCCCCAGTAGCCCTAATTCCATCACTCCCATAATCCATATCCATTTCAAGGAACCAATGGATATATGGTTCTCATAGTATTTCCATTTGCTTGTAACGGCAAAGAAAACTCCAACATATATTAGTAAAAAAAATAGTGTCAGTAATATAGCGCCAAATCCGCCCCAGCGGAACATCGCCCACAGAATATATTTCATACCAATCAAAGCGATTAATGAAACCAACAAAAAGATAAGAATAAAAATGACCAGTCTGTTCAGCATGAGTTTTAAAAATAAATTGGTTTAATAAGTTTATTAATCTTTTTCATTACCTCATATTAAGTGATTTATGAAAAACTTCAAAATGGTGAGGCCAAGGTAGGATCTAGGTGGAAAAATAAAAAGGGTTTACAAGTCTCAAACCTGTAAACCCTTGATATTGCAAGTACGCCCGAATGGATTCGAACCATCGACCTACGGATTAGAAGTCCTTGGATAAGCCCTTTCCTTGACATATCCCAAACTTTCCTATACCTTCCCATATAAGGGTTTAGCCTATTATAACTGGCTCATCCGAAATCATCTGAATTTCCCATAATTTCCCATTTTCGCCCTCAAAAGTGGCAAAAGGGTGGCAAATGGATTAACCACGGACCAAAATCCATAAGGCTATTATAAGTGGCAAATTGGAGTAAAACAAGATTCCCGGGAGTTCGTTATTGGATATCCGACACTCGTAATTATAAAGGCAAGTCTGAACGGTGTTTTGTTCTCCGATATAAACGCCACGGGCGAACAATCACCGAAACCGTAGGTTGGCAAAACGAGGGTATAACCCCCGAATATTGCGCCCAATTACGCGGTCAAATTACATCAAATATAAAAACGGGTGAAGGTTTCCAGAGCTTAAAAGAAAAGAGAGAGCTTGAGGAAACACGGCGACAAAATGAAGCGGAAGAGAAAGCTGCCATCGATAAAGAGAACACGCCTTTCGACTTGATCGCGCAACAATATATAGAGTGGGCGCAAGCTTCAAAGAAAAGTTGGTCTGACGATAAAAGCCGATACGATCACCACATCAAACTCGATATCGGTCAAATGCCGATAAAAGATATCTCCATTCTTACCTTAGAATGTCTGAAGAAGAATCTACAAAAGAAAAAAGTTAGAAATGTTATCCGAGTAAAAAGCAAATCCAAACTAGTGGTCAATAAAGATAAAACACTTTCGCCCGCGACGGTCAAACACGTCATTGTGTTAGTGCGTCAAATTTTTAATTGGGCTATTCATCGCGGTTTATTCATCGGAGAAAATCCAGTTCGACAAACGGCGAAGGCTGATAAAAAGTTTCTTAGAACCCCAGATAATAAGCGTGTTCGGTTTTTTTCGAGAGAAGAGGCTAAAGCTTTGCTTGACCATCTAACCGAAAAGAAGCGGTATCTAGTCCACGATATAAGCCTTATATCTCTTTATGCAGGTCTTAGAATGTCAGAAATATTTCGGTTAAAGTTTATCGATTTAGATTTCAAACATGATTTGATTAGCGTCAAAGACCCTAAGAGTGGAGAAAGTCGAACTGCTTACATGACGCAACCCATTAAAGAAGTTTTAAAAAGGCGCTATCAAGAAAGCGAATCCAAAGCCGGTTTTGTATTTCTGAATACTAAAGGTGGACAAATAAAAGAAATGCCGAATACCTATGATCGAGCGGTTAAAGAATTAGGTTTCAATAATGGCGTTACGGATCGCAGAGATAAAGCGGTAGCTCATTCATTACGGCATTCTTTTGGTTCGTGGTTGGCCATCGCTGGCGTGCCTCTACCAGGGATACAAAAGCTCATGGGGCATCGGAAAATCGAAACAACGTTGATCTATGCCCACCTTTCCCCAAGCGTAGAGAAACAAGCGGCGGTTGATCTAGCTGAGTGGTCGCCAACCAAAATAGTAGAAATGGACACAAGAAGGAATAAATAAATTTTCCAGGTCTTCACCCGACGGGGGACAGTCCGGACACTTTCAACGGATTGACCTGGAATCTTCTACGAAAGGCGCATAGAAAGGGCGCAAATATGGCAGAAGAAGAAAACAAATTATCCCCCGAACAAATTAAGGAAATACAGGATTATATAGAAGAAAAAAAACAAATTCATACTGCAGTTAACATTGAACCTGAAGGTTATCTAAAAATTGCTAAAATGCGGTTTTGGACAACTATCGAGTTTATTACCCTCTTATTTCAAAATTATTGGCCTTCTACCCTTTCTGGTATTACAGAAAAATCCAAAAAGATTACCACTAATGGTAAAAGAGGCATTTATTTTATTGGTGAAAATAATGAGCATTTATCTGCCAAGATTTCACGAGAATTGTTAGAGCAGATTGAACAAGAAATTAAAGAAGCTGACGAACTTAAAGAGTTAATTTCTTCCAACGAAAATATAAAAAGACCGGTCTTAAATCATTTAGCTTTCCCTATGATTGGCGAAAGTTTTGGGAAAGGCCACACTCCCGCTTCTCTTCTAAATGCGGTAGATAGAATAATTGATATTCCTCATGGGCTGGTTAATGCTTTGGAAAAAAAGAATTGGGATAAAGCCGCAAAGCTATTACCTAAATTAAACGATGAAGTAATAAAGAAAATAACAGGTAGAGACTTATTAGAAGAGAAAGCCCTACAGGAAGAGAAAAAAGAAGTTGGAAGGCCTGGATTCCCAAGCTCATTTGAATTTAAAAAGGAAGCTGCAAGACTTCATATAATTAAAGGGATCGAACCGCCGGAACTTCCCTATCAGCCAACTTTAATAAATACTTTCCACGTGGGAACAGTCCACCCAAATGCCTCACCAGACAGCCTAAAAAGGCTTGGAATTAAATATAAAGAAAGCTTTGGCTACTCCGATAAAACAGTTTACAACAGGGCATTGGAGGCGATACAACCGTACAAGGACACTGATTCAGAGGATAATGATCCCTACGGAATCTTTGAAAACGAGTAATTTCCCTAAATTATTTAAACCTGGAATTTTCCCTAAATTAATTTAGGGATTAAGGGCAAGGTATACCTAAATCATTGAAAATAAAGAAAACCTAATTATAAACCCGTAAAAATAATTTAGGGACGAAGGCGAAGTCCTAGGGTTAATAAAACGATCAAGATAATCTGGCTGTGTGCTTAGGGCTTTTGGCCCCAAGTGTGCGGCCTTTTTTTTTGGCCTAAAAACGTAAATATATTTTTATTTAGGAGGTCCAATATGTTGATGGAGCTAAACCTTAAGCTCATAGAACGCAGAAAGAAAAAGTATGAATGGGCAAAACTTTTTGGAATGCACCCGACGCGGTTAAGCCAAATTCTTAATGGAATGTACCCGGCTACATTCGAAGAACAAAGCAAAATTGCAACGGTGCTAGGAGTGGAAAGAAAAGAGATTTTTCCTGACGCCAGAGACCTTGTGGGGGTAGCGTGATGCCAAGAAAACACAAAATTGAAAAACTCGATAAAGATTCAATAACGGTTTTAGAAATGCCGGACGTAAAACCCATCGGTGTTTTTTCTAATGCTTTGGATAAAGTTTTAATCGGTAAGAGTAACAAAACATTTGCCAACGAGGCATCGGAAGGCAGGGGGCCAAGGTATTCGATGGTTAATGGCCGGCGCTTTTACTTATGGTCGGATTTAGAGGCATATGTAAAGGCTCATCCAGTGCAAACGGCGGGTACCGCATGACCCGTAGAAGCTAACAAGCCCGGCACCTTTGCAGAGGATACCGGGCTTTAAAAATCTTTAACGCAGACACAAATATAAGGAAACACGAACAATGTCTATTCTAAATAAAAATAGTAAAAAATTCCAAAGAAAAAATTCAACTCATCGTCGATATTGGAATCGCGGAAGAAATCTTGAAGCAAAAAAAATACTTCATGATGTTTACGCCAGCATCAGTGGTCAGCCTGAAAAAGTACGTTATTTCCGGCATGTAAGCGAGGATTCAAAGAATGCATAAAAGCCCTGCCTTCCAGTTCTATCCCAAGCAATGGCTTGGTGATGACAAGGTAATGCTAATGGATTTTGATGCGCGTGGAATGCATTTGCATTGCATGTGCATTGCATGGCAACAAAACGACCCATGCACGTTGCCAGACGATGATGAAAAATTACGTCGATGGTGTGGCAATCCTGACCGAGATGATTGGGAAAAAAGACTCAAGCCACAAATATTTTCCGCGTGGAAAAAGGAAAAAAGTTATTGGGTTCAAACAGGTTTAAAGCGTGAGTTTATAAAGCAATTAACTAAATCCCAAAAACGAAAAGAAGCTGCAGATGTACGCTGGAAAAATGAAAAAAAAGGTAAGAAAAAAGACGGATGCAAAAGCAATGCAAATGCATTGCAAATGGAATGCACTACTGTTTCTTCTTCTACTGCGGATAAAAACATATTGTCGGGCAAAAAAGAGCCCGACTTTGTGGCTGATGTTATCGATTATTTAAACAAAGAAGCTGGAACTAAATTTCTTCCAAAAACAGAAGCCAACCGAAAAAACATCCTTGCCAGGGTAAATGAGGGTCATGACCTAGAAGCTTTCCAAAATGTAATCCGGAAAAAATGCCGCGAATGGAAAGGTACTGATATGGCCAAGTATTTAAGGCCAACAACCTTGTTTGCTCCATCCAAGTTTGAAGCCTATCTAAACGAGCCAGTATCAATAAATAGCGGCAACCAACCCGCAAGCCATAATCATAATTCAGGCGGCACAGGAAGGTTGGTAATGTGAAAACCTTCGCCGATTTTGAAATAAATATCCCTGCTACGAGTGCAAATCAGGCTTATGTTGTTTGCCCAAAGTGCAGCAGCGACCGCAAAAAAAAGAACGCTAAGCCGTTATCTGTGAATATTCAAGATGGCGTTTGGAACTGTCATCATTGTCAATGGTCTGGCTCGTTGAATGAAAAAACCGAGCCAAAACGCTACAACCAGCCAAAGACCGAATCCAAGTATACAAAGCCTAAATATCAGACGCCAGAAAAGTTACCTCAAAAAGTTTTAGATTATTTTCAAGGACGTGGAATTTCCGAAGAAATCCTGACGCGCAATAAAATCGGCTATGGCCTTGAGTGGATGCCGCAAGCGGAAAAAGAAGTTACGACAATTCAATTCCCATATTTTGAAAATGGCGAATGCGTCAATATCAAATACAGGAGCGGCGAAAAAGGTTTCAAGTTATTTAAGGGGGCAAAGCAAACTCTTTACGGCTATGACGATATCGAAAACGAAAGATTGATTTGGACTGAGGGAGAGATTGACAAACTATCAGTCGAAGTAGCGGGAATATCGAGCGTTGTTAGCGTCCCAACTGGAGCAGTAAACCCGAACGCTAAAGACTTAGCAAATAAATTTATATTTTTGGAAAACTGTTTAGACCGACTCAAAGAAGTCAAAGTTCATATTCTCGCATTTGATAACGACGGCCCGGGGAATCGGCTCCAAGAGGAAGCGGTAAGGCGATTGGGGCCAGAGAAATGCAAAATTGTTTTATTCCCAGATGACTGTAAAGACAGTAACGACGTTTTAGTAAAACATGGAGCCGAAACGCTCAAGGGTTGTATCGATCAGGCAAAGGAAGTTCCTCTTGAAGGAGTTTTTTCTGTCAACGATCTTGTTGAGGGCGTTTGCGATCTATATCGCGAAGGGCTAAAGCCTGGAGCCTCCCCTGGTTGGGCTAATTTGTACAAACTTTATAGCGTTAACCCTGGAGAAATGACGATTGTCACCGGGATTCCAGGTCATGGGAAAAGCGAAGTTAACGACAACATGATTATAAATCTTGCCAAAAGCCAGGGTTGGAGATTTGGAATATTTTCTCCCGAAAACCAACCGCTATCGATTCATTGCATGAAGCTACTTGAAAAATGGAATTGCCAACCGTTTGGGGATCGGTCCAAAAACCGAATGACTTCGGAAGAAATGTTTCAAGGCCTTGAATCTCTACAGGAGCATTTTTATTTCATTCTGCCAAACGAGGATGAATTAACCGTTGACGCGATCTTATCGAAGGCTAAAACTTTGGTTTCTCGTAAGGGGATAAGAGGATTAATCATAGATCCTTGGAACGAAATCGACCATTCGAGACCGTCAAATCTAAGCGAGACCGAATATATCAGTAAATCATTAACCAAAATCAGACGATTTGCGAGGGATTATGGCGTCCATGTTTGGGTTATTTGCCATCCAACTAAATTACAAAAAGATGCTAAAGGAAAATTTCCGGTTCCGTCTCTATCGGACTGTATGGGCAGTTCGCATTGGAGAAACAAGGCCGACAACGGTCTAAGCGTATGGCGTGATTTTGAAGACCAAAATGGAAAAATTGAAGTACACGTTCAAAAGATTCGGTTTAAACATATCGGTAAGCCGGGGGTAGCTCAACTTTATTATGACCGAGCAACCGGTAGATATTCGGAAACTGAAGTAAGAGTGATCGGAGGATAACTAGATTTAACGCTAGGCGCTTTGAGTGCTTCGCTAATGGGATTTATTTTAAAAGTAATGTTATGTGTAGGTATAAACGAAAAATTGAAGGAAAGGCGCTTAGAAGCGCTAGAAATTGAAAGGATCAAGATTATGGCAAGAACGAAAAAAAGAGCACAAAAAGAAGAGCAGGAAAAAGAACACGAAGAGAGGAAAGAATTTTCTGAAGAGGAAATCTGGCAAATGCGGAAGAGGTTCAATTCCCTTTATGATCCAGAGCAAAAACAACTTTTAGGTAACGAAACATTAGAAAGCGCAGTTGACGCTTTAAATACCGAGTTTCAATTAGGTTCGGTAACGAACGTAAAAATACAAGCGTATATAGACGGGAAGAAAGGTCCGGATATTCGCGATCTTCAAGGCTTGGTTGATAACCACCTTGAGAAAACTAAACGGCTCCAAGACGGCAATATGAACGAAATCGAATCAATGCTAGTTGGTCAAGCAACAGCCCTACAAAGTTTATTCGTTGATTATGTTGGCAGGATGCAATCAAAGCAATCTCTCGCGATATTCGAAGCTTATGCGCGAATCGCACTAAAAGCTCAAAACCAGTCTAGGCAAACGCTAGCAGTCTTAGTCGAACTTAAAAACCCTAAGCGAACAACCTTTATCAAACAGCAGAACAACGCTAATAATCAACAAGTTAACAATGCCGAAGAGAAAATTAAGAAGGGAAAAAACTCAAAAAAAACAAACAAACTCGCAAACGAACTTTTATTAGAGGAAAGCAAAGATGAGGCAGTGGACTTCAAAAGCCAAAAAAAAACAAGCAAAGCTAATCAACCAATGGAAGCCGTGGGAAAAGTCAACGGGGCCAAAAACTGAAGCTGGGAAAAAATCCGCATCTCGCAATTCCTTTAAACATGGTGGCCGAAACGCAAAAGCTAGAGAAGGCGAAAAATATTTATCACAAATGAGGCGATTGCTAAACGAACAAAGACAAATGGTTCAGATTTAAAAATAGGATGAAAATATGAGTTTAAAAGAAAGTTTCCTAGAGGTATATGGAGAGCTAGGCGGCTCTCAAGGTCTTATAGGTTGGGCCGGCGAGACAGAAGATAATAAAAAAAAGTTTTATCAAATGGCGTCGCGGATGTTGCCCAAAGAATTGGCAACAAATAGTGAAACAGATAAACCGTCAACTGTGAAAGTTTTAACAATTCCAGGAAAGGCAATTACGAATAGGTGAAATATGCTTGAACAATTTTATGAAGTTTTAGAAAGAAAACGCGCAAGAAATACTTTGACGCTTCGTCGTGCTTGTAGGGTTGGAAAACAAGTTTATGGCGTTTGGCTTATTGGAAGCCAAGCTTTTGGGTTAGCGATCGAAGAAAGCGAAGAGTTACTTCCTCAAGGCAAGCATATAGCTCAACTGCATTGGGAAGAGGAAGGATCGTATTTCCCGCACTACAAAATTATTGGAGTAAATGAGAGTTATGACGCGGCAATCGTGCCATCGCCGTACTTTACGAAGCCACCGAGCGAAACGCCGGAATATCTCTTATCAATTCTTACTTTGGGAGAAGATACCAGTTTATTGCAAAACAAAGGCCATATGTTTTTACCTAAAGCGACAGAGCTAGAACATCAAATAGACGTAAATATTCAGGATTGTTTTTTAGACGAAACAAGCCCAACGGCAGCATCTCAAATTAAAGGAATGATCGCCAGCGGGTTAAGAGTTAATTAATTAGAAAGGAAAATTATTATGAACTTATCGCAAAAAGCAAATCGAGTTGGGAGACTATTTGGAAGTCTTCCAAGCATCTATCAAGATGCGTCAAACAAAGCGCTTAATAGTGGATTAAAGCAAGCGAAAACGTTTTCTGATATTCAACGCAACAACCAGCAAAACCGCAACGACCAATTTAACCAGCAGCAGTTTGAAAAAGGCCTCCAAGGAGGTTTCAACTTTGCGCAGCCACAACAAGTCGACTCGTTTCGGAATTTCAGGAAAACGGGCAATTTTAACGCGGGTTCATTTTCTCAACCTGAAATACAAAAAATAAAAAGTAATTCGCCGTTATTCAATCGTCCAGAAGGGCGAAAGTTATTTTTGCCTCAACCGGAACAAACGGGGCCAAGTATTAAAAACGCTTCAATGGCTGGCGGTACGGTCACAAACGCTAATATTCCTGTGCCGCTATCTAAACAGTATAAACCTGAGTTAATAAACATGTTTGGGGGTGAGGATAAATTTAGCCAACTCTTAGCTGGCGATGATGATACTAAATTGCAAGCGGTTATCAATGCGCGAAAGCTTCAACCGAACTATGTTAACGATCAATTCGTCCAAAACTTTGATCGGGTATCAAACCGAAACAATTTAGCTCGGTTAAGTAGAGGTAAAGTTAATCTTTCGGGAGTGGCAGCGGTAGAACGAGCAGAAAATCCACAAATTCCAAAAGGTGCCGCAGATGCCTTAGCGTTTTCCTATCTTGGGAATGTTGACCCTAATAAGCCCGAAGAAGCAAGAAAAGCCTTAGGCCAATACTTAGGTATTATCGGTCAAAATCAACAACCACAACAAAGCAATGGATTCAGGAGGGTTGACCAGTTTTTCCAGGACCAGGCAGATAAGGCTCAACCCACTATCAATCCAAATGCTCAGATAGATGGGCAAACCTTTGCACAAGATCCTGTGGGTTTTGCAAAGAACTGGGCGGGTAAAGGAGTAAACGTTCTTTTAGATAAGATTGATAGCTTATCCGATTACTTTTCCACTTCTGGAATTACGGCTAACCCAAGTCAACAGGAAGCATTTAACAGTCTAATTTCAGAAGCTATTAAACAAGGCGTTCCTTTGGAAATGAGAAATGGCGCCATCATGGTCAAGGACCAGACCTTAGATCAATACCTGAAAGACCAAATCCAAAACGTTGAAACTCAAAGTGGGAACCCCCAAGAAGATATTAGGGAGCAGTTTGAGAGGCTTCAGAAAGAAGGCGTGATACCTAATTCAAGTGATGGGTTAGCGAGTTTACAGGTTGGAGAGCAAAGGCCTTTTAATAGAAACGGTCAACCTGGGGTTGTGTCTAGAAACTCAGAAGGGAAATTAATCTTTAAAGCGAATAAAGGAAATAAATGGATAGAGTTACCAGAATCCTAGCTTTCAATTTTAGGAGCTACGGGCAATCTAGGCTTTGGGAGCTTCAAGTTAATTTGACAAGCTGGCTTTGGTCCATCGAATGGGTCGTTGTTATATTCATGGGGCAGTGGAATTCCTGGGTATTGCATTCCATTCCTTCTTTTGTCGATAGCGTCCATCCATCCATTAGCCTCATCAATCATGGAGTGGAAACGCTCCTTGAACTCTTCAACGTTAATTTCCTTGTTAGCGAGTCTACCCTTGAGGATATCGTATCGAGTTTCAAAGCATGGATGTACTTTAAGCGGGAAATCTTCTAAAGGAATGAAGTTACCCGAAGCGGAAAGAGTAATCAAAATTGTGAAGATGAGTTGATTCATCTTTTAAATATAAGTCTTTAAATTTGGAATGCAAATGAAAAATATAATAGATCCATTAAAACTAGAGATCGAGGATTTAGACCTCAAGAAGCTGCCACCACAGCAACCGGAGCTTGGCAGAATTAACTTTGACCTAAACCAATTACGGCCTAAAACGGAGCGGTTCCAAGCGCCAGTTGTTGAACCAGAGACTAATACCGGAGCCAATCTTTTAGATTTCGCCAGCGACGTTTTACAGAAACCAGGCTCACAGGCAATTGATGAAACCGTTAACTTTTATAAAACTAAGATCGACCAAATATCCCCATTCTTCACGAATCCTGAACCAATAGCACCACAGGTCACGCCAGCAATTCAGCCTGATATCGATGGTTCACAATTTGCGCCAAATCAAAATGAACTATCGCCGATACAACCGGAGACCGTAGATCTATCAAAAATTCCAATGTTAGGGCCGGAGTTATCGCGGGTAGAACCAGGACTCCTCAATTTTCAGGAGTCTAAAACAATAAAACCTGAACCCATTCAAACGGAGAGCAAACCAAAGAATACACTGTTTGACGTTTCGGAATTCAATCCTAATGTTGTTTCCCTGGTAGACCAAGCAGCAGACCGGAATGGAGTTGATAAAGACGTATTCCGGCGACTAATTAACCGCGAAAGCGGAATAAATCCCGATGTCCAGGACGGTAAGGCAAAAGAGGTAGGCCTAGGTCAAATCAAATTTACATCATTTACTGAGGTTCACCCAAAAGGTGATATTGGTATCCCGGCAGATAACTTAGAAGGCTCTGCAAGGTACCTAAAAAAACAGCATAATTTAGCCTTAGATTTAGGCTATGAGGGCGCAGATGCATGGAAAATTGCGGGAATGGCTTATAACGGTGGGCGGCAAAACTTTAGAGAGGCATTTGGTAAAGCCCGAAAGCTTACCAACGATCCAATCCCAAGCGTTGCGGAAGTTTTTAAATATGTCGACCCGAGGGCGGCTAAGTACGGTAGGGCGATCACAGAAGGCATTGACCCAAACCAGGGCGTAGAAACTGAGGACTTTGTAAAAGGATTGGGTTTAAAAACCATTCAAGGTTTTGTTGGTGTTCCTAAAACCGCTTTAAATTTATTGGATTATGTCGGAAATCTATTTGGCGACGAAGAATACCGGAATTCATTTATTGGGAAAGCCTCCAAAAGTTTCCGTGGTAAATTTTTCGACCCTACCGACGAAATCATTAACGAATCCTTACCCGAAAGATTTAAAGGTGAGCTAAATGAAGATGGTTATATTCCAAATCTTGTTCAATTCTCTTCTGCTATTGCCGAACTTGTACCCCAATTACCAGGTATGTTTGCGGTTGGAACTGCTTCTCCAGTTTTGGCCGGCACGGGCTTCAGTACAACTCAACTTTATGAAGAAACATTAAAAGATGCCCGTCAAGAGTTAGCCAAGCAAGGGATAACAGGCGATCAAGCCGAATCCATAGCGCAAAGAGCCTCATTTTATGCGACCGCTTACAATTCATTGCCAACGGCGATATTAAGTAAAATTGGTTTAGGTAAAGCGTTTGCGGCAAAAGGCAGCGTATTAAAACGAGCGATCGAGGGAGCCAAAGCCGACATAATCCCAGAAGGACTACAAGAAGGCGTTGAAAATATTGCCGGTAATTTGGGAATTCGCGAAGAAATAGACCCTAATAGATCTATAGCGGATAAATCAACTATACGGGATACCATCTTAGGCGGTGGCTTGGGAGCGGCGACAGGTGGAAGCATAGCAGCGTTTAATGCTCCAATAGAGCCAAACACGAATATAAATTTAAGCGATATCAAACCAAAGTCTATAGTTGATAGACAGGCTAAAACGCCAATTCAAAAGGAACAAATCCAGCAAACCCCTATAGAAGCCACAAGGGTACCCGCAGAGTTTGAAAGCGAAGTGTTCAACCCAATTTCAGAAACTGGCGAGGCAAAGAAACCTCACGATATTTTAGTATTAAATCTTTCCAGGCAATTAGCGGAGGAGTCGGATCCAGAGAGTAGAAAAAAACTTGTTTCCTTGATCGAGAGAGCTCAACAAGGCGAACCCGTAAGGATGCTTGCCAAGGAAATACCCGTCTTTACTAAGCAAGCGATCGAGCAAGCGCCCTTTGAAAAAAAGGTTATTCCAGAACCCGTCGAGCAAGCTTCAACCGATATTAACGTAGAAACGCCAGTTGCCATTGAATCAATAGAACAACCAGAAACCCCAAAGTTTGACCTAAGCCAACTCAAGTCGAAGTCAGAAAGGCAACAATTACCGCAAAGACAACCAATAAAAGCCGTATCCGGTAAACCGATAGCCGTCAAAACAGTGACGCAATCATTGCCAAGCAAATATAAAGTTGTCGAAGCTTCAAGCCTGATCCCATCGCATGACGCCAAAACTTTTTCAAAGAATCCAAATTTTCCTTTGGACGTTCAAGAAAGAAGTTATGACACCGACAAACAAGCCCAGGCGCGAGTCATTGAACAATCCCAAAAGTTTGACCCATCGTTTGTATTGAGCGACGATAACACTCCTGTTAATGGCCCTCCTGTTGTAACGGCTGATGGTGTCGTGTTGGGCGGTAACAGTAGAACCATGACAATCCAACGTGTCTACAACGAAAAAGGACGCGATACAGCTTATAGGACTCGGTTAACCAATTTGGCCAGTAACTACGGGTTAAAGAAAGCTGATGTTCAAAAGTTTGATAAGCCCGTTTTAGTGCGGGTACTCGATCAATCGCCACAAACCACAGAGCAAGCCCGTTTCATAGGTTCGGATCTAAACAAAGGGTTTACCGCAGATCTTAGTGAAACTGAAAGGGCCATCTCAAACGGTAAGCGCATATCCAATCAAACGTTATTATCTGTTTCTTCAAAGCTTGACCGTATAGGTGAAAATGCATCTCTTAGAAAGTTATTCGAAAAGGATTCTGTTGATATCGTCGCTAATCTGTTAACGGATGGAGTGATTAATCAACGTGAAATTCCATCCCTGTTTGACGGCAAAAGAAGATTGTTAACCGAGAAAGGCAAAAACTTTATTGAATCGGCTTTACTTGGGAAAGCTGTTGATAACGCGGCTACTCTGGATAACTTACCTCCTGCCATTAAAAATAAATTAGGCGCAGCACTGCCTACATTGTTACGATTGAACAGTAATAAAGCGTTTAGACCGGTACTTGAAAAAGCTCTTTCAATGGCGATTGATGCCAAATCTAAAGGGCTATCTCCTGAAAACTTCATTGGTCAATCAAGCCTGTTTGATGACGCGGCAACCAACCAAGCAGAGCAATTGTTTTTATCTCTATCCAAGGAAAGCGGCAAAGCTTTAAAAACCAAGTTTGGGCAGCTGGCTAATGTGGTCGGTAATAATAAAAATCAATCGTCATTTATAAAACAACCAAGTATTGATCAAGCGTTTAACCGAGTGTTTGGCGGTCAAGAGATTGAAGAAAGTATTGCCGTTTTAAAAGAGGAAGCGGTAAGTGAACGCGCAAAGGCTAAAACCTTAAAGGAATCTCAATCCAAACCGAAAGCCCAGCCAAAACCTAAAGACGAATCAAAGGAAGCGGATCCGAGCAAGCTAAAAGCTAAATTCCTTAGTTTCGAAACGAATAAACTTAATACCCCACAAGATCGAGCGCCGTTAGATATAGAGCCAACGACGGATGAAACTATTTCCAAAACAGACATTCTCCATATTGTTGAAAAACAGTTTGGAGCGACGGTTAGAAACTCCGTTACTCATGCAATGGCTAATTCTAAAGGATGGTTTGAAAAACAAAGTGAAATAATCAGAATTAAATTGGGTGTCTGGGGCGAACCACAAACATTGACGCATGAGCTTGCCCATTTTATTGATCAACGAATTTCCAAGAGCTTTTCCGGTAACTGGTTAAAAAAGGCGCTTCCAAAAGATATAAAGGAGAAAGCCTATACCGAGTTAAAAAACTTGGATTACGATCCTAAAAAGACTCGTGACTATGAAGGTTTTGCAGAGTTCTTCCGACATTACCTGACCACTGGTAGAGCAAAAGAACTAGCTCCAACTTACTTTGAATGGTTTGAGAATACTTTCCTCAAAAACGCTTTGATTGGTCCAGACGGTAAGATGCTACTGCCGCAGGAAAAGAAATCTTTTATTCCCTTCTTTAATAGCAAAGTTGAAACGCCAAAGGGATTCTTCCCTCTATCTGGTCCGATCGGTAATTTAAAGAAAGCAATGAAAGTCTGGTACGGTCAAGGAGCGGTAAACCGGATGCGCTCACAGATCGACTTTGACGGAAAGCAAGAGAAGAGCTTCGAGGATTCGTTGCCGCGCAAGGCCTATAAGTTGGCCATGAAAGAGCTTTATGACAGTAATTTTATTTTCGAAGAAGTCACCACCGAAGTTAAAAGACGAACCGGAAAGAATATTCCACCCGATCGAGATCCTTTTGCATTGGCTACTTTTTACAAGGGCAAAACCTTAAGCGTTGCCGAAACGATGGTTCGTAAAACGATGGTGGATCCATTTGGTCGACGTGTCGGCCCTTCCCTTGTTGATGCTATTAAACCGGCCAATCTTAAGAGCAAAAAGGCTATGGAAGATTGGGTAACTTTTAGTATGGCGTTAAGAGCCAAAAACAACCATGAACGCGGGTTAGAGTCTGGTTTTGAGGATGTTGATATTGATCATGTCATTAAAACCTTTGGAGATAAAAAAGGATGGAAAGAATCTGCTAAGAACGTTTCTAAATGGTCCGATCAATTGCTTGATTGGTATGTTTGGAGCGGAGATCTTAGTCCAGAAACCAAAGCGTTGTTTAGAGATTTAAATCCTATATACCTTCCGTTCATGCGTATATTTCGAGAGTCTGTCACCATTACCGGTATAGGCGGCGTTGAAGAAGATGGAGCTGCTGTTAAGCCTATAAGGAACTCAACGCGACCATTCAAGAACCCGATGGAATCATTTATCCAATCGGCTGCCGCGGTTGTATCAAGAGCTACAAAAACAAGAATCGCTCGAGCTGTAATCGATCTTGGTAACGAGCAAGGCTTAGGAGATTTAGTAACGAAGATTCCTTTAGCGTCGCATTCTAAAAACTTTGATCTTGGCGATATCGCGCAACGATCCGAACGACTCCAAGAAATATTAAAAGAGTATTCAGCGTCCAAACCTGGAGAACCAATTAACCTCGATGAAGTGGTTACTCTTTGGTATCGAGACTCGAATTATTACGGCAAAGAAAACGTTGTTGGTATCTGGAAGAACGGCAAACTTGAACTATTCGAGATCCATCAAGACCTATACCAAGCTTTAAAGGAAGTCGACCCGCCATTAATCGACAACAAAATCATGAAAGTGTTTGCGTCCGTCGCTCGCTTGATGCGTCTTGGCTTTACTGGCTTAAACTACTCCTTTTCCTTCTTCACAAATCCAATTAGAGATAGCGTATGGGCTGCTGTTGTCACCAAAAAGAGAATGTCTTTACCAGGCTTCAATACTGTTAAAGGAGCCCTAAAAGAGATTACAGCGTCTGAAGGATCAGTCACCGATCAAGCGCTAAACTCAGGCCTTCAAATGGCTACCATGATGGGCTTTGACCGTAAAGCCACAGGCGCAATGTATGACGATATGATAAGAAGACAGCTTGGACCACTCGGTAAAACGCTACACCTTGGCAATCCATTTAATCTAGTCCCAACCGTATTAGATAAAGTTCGTGGAGCTTTCCAGTTTTTCGAACTGGCTCCAAGAATTGTTGAGCTTGAAACCTTTGAGCAGATACAAAAAGAGAATCCTACATGGTCCGAGGATTCAGCCTTTATTGAAGCGTTTAATAACGCTCAAGACGTTACAACAAATTTCACAAAAAGCGGCCGCACAGGAAAGACAATTAACCAAATCAGCGCATTTTACAACGTCGCCTTGCAAAGTCCTAACAAGCTACTACGAGCATTCAAGTCCAATCCAGTTAGGACGTTATTTAGATCGTTTCTATACGTAACATTACCCGCTATCTTAATGTGGGATGAGGTCAAAGATGAGGAGTGGTATAAAAATATTCCAGCCGAATGGAAATATTTAAACATGTGGCATGAAACCGAAGACGGGAATGTATTAAGAATTCCTGGAGCCCATGAGTTGTTTATATTGTTCGGTGGCCTAGTTGTCGCAGGAT
>CAZMZH010000041.1:0-23083 GCA_964570665.1 uncultured Nitrospinota bacterium
ATATCAACTACTTAACCCAAACACAGGCGAAGTTGTTTCTTAGGAGCTTGTCGAGGAATCTCGTTTTTTATACCGGTTATTTCCCAAGTCCATTAGGAGAAAAAAAGAAACATGAAAATAAGTTTGGCGGAATCCAAAGATATATCCCAACTCGCAAAATTATTTGATCAATATCGAGTATTTTACGAGCAATCTTCCAATATTAAAGAAGCGATGGCCTTTATTCAAAAGCGCTTAGAGAATCGAGATTCAGTTATTTTTGTAGCGGAAGACAACGAAAATTTGGCGGGCTTTACACAGCTTTATCCCAGTTTTTCCTCAGTATCAATGAAACCAATTTGGATACTAAACGATTTATTTGTTGTTGAAACGTTTCGGAGGAGAAGCGTGGCAAAAAAACTCTTGGAAGCTGCCAAGGACCACGCCATTAAAACCGGAGCCATTCGAATTTCTCTAGCAACTCAGTTTTCAAACAGTTCCGCGCAAAAACTTTATGAAGCAATGGGGTATCAAAAAGACGAAGTTTTTTATCATTTTAATTTGTCGGTATAGAGTGGATGACCTAGCGCTTAGCATTAATCGAAAAAAGACCTTTTAAAAACCCAGAGCCTTCGCCGATACTAACGCATCGCCTCTGGATGACGATTCGTGGGGCGTTTAAAAATAATGAACTCTTTTGTTTAATGCTTAAAAAAAATTCAAAAAACCATCAACCAGCAATAAGTTATTTTTGGCAAGTCTCCTCCCTCACGTCATCCTGAAGAGAACCTTTAGGTTCTGTGAAGGATCTCGCATCGACTTAATAGTCATTCCGACCGCAGTGGTTTGAAGGTAATAATCTTAGTTTCGTATTGATAGAAAAAAAATCTCTATAAACACAGTCCCTATCGCGCGTCATCTCGAGCTTGTCGAGAGATCTCGGTTTTTATACCGGTTATTTCTTCTAATTCCTTAGAAGGCTCTCGAACCGCAACTACCTCTCAATAATACCGAGTCCCAAACCCAATTGGGAAACATTTAAATCGCTTGATCCAAGAGTCCGTTTTTTCATGGTTTTTCTGGATGGGTTAACGAATGAGGCTTTATCCAAATCATTCCAATTAAAATTAATAAAGATAGTCCTGATATTATCGCGTTTCTATAGAAGTGCTTTGGTAAAAAGTTTAGGTCGACAATATGACTGCCCGCAGGAACGCCAACCGTTTTCATAATAAGATTGGCTGGAAATAATTCTGTTTCATTCCCATCAATCAAACATCGCCAGCCCGGATAAAAGTTTTCATTAATCGTCAAAAACGTAGGAAATTTTGTTTCTACTCGTAAGCGAACCTTATTGATACCTTCATGCAAAACATCAATTGTTCCATAACGTTCCTTAGGGGACTCAGAACTTAAATAGCTTTTCAACTCCTTATAATCATCTGGAGAAACAAACACCGTTTCTGGAGTTTCTCTGTAAAGTTTTTGGACTATGTCCTTATAGCGTTCTGAAAAACCACTGTCCGGCTCTTCTCCCAAATAAACCGGCTCAAGTTGACTACCCAGTGAATATTTAGATTGAGATTTTTCTAATTGATATAAATAAAAAGGATCTCCCAAATAATCTTCATGAGCCATTTGATTTAATGCAATTGGGGACTGAATAATTTCGGGCCCTAAAATAGATTGGACTCCAAAAAGCTTTAATCCTTCATTTGTTAACGGAGACGTTATGTAAGAACCTTTTCTCTTCAGCAGCTCGCCTTTAAAAAATCCGGAAAATCTTTTCATCTCTTTTAAGACAAAAGTTTGATACCCCGCATTGGTCGCAAAACCTTGCGCGTAACCTGAATTTGACACTTTCCAATCCGAAGTAAAAGCGCGGTGTCTTTCGTGTTCGCCTTGCGGAAGATTTACAAATGCTTCAGGTAAATTAAATGTTTTAAAATTGACGGAATGGAAATACGGTTTTGCAAAAAAAACAAAATCAATAAATGCCAACACGCAGATCATGGCCGCGCCTGAATTTGATAGCGAGCCTTTATGTTTTTGAGAAAAAATTATAGCCGCTAACGATAAACTTAAAAACAAACCTAGTAAAAGATTCATTCGAAAGTTTTTGAAAAATCCGAGCGTTTTTTCGCCGGTAAGATCTTTCCATCCTAGTTCGTTAAACTTTGCATGGAGTTGTTCTTTCCAAAACGGAAAAGAATCCAAAAAAAACTCAGACCAAAAAAATAGGACTATTAAGCCTGATGGAACGATTAAAAAGAGGTACTTAGTGGAATTTTTAAGGGTGAAAGACCTCAACTGATCGAGTTGCATTCCGGCTAAAATCGCTAAAGCCAAACAACTAAACGAGAGCGTTTTATTGTATCCACGAAATAATGAAAAGCCGGGGATATTATCAAAACACCATTTAAATAAAGGTGTCGCATTTCCCAGAGCCAAAATAAAGCTCGCCAAAAAAATTCCCACCCAAAATATTTGGTCAGATTGAGTTTTACGCCTAAAAAGAGTCAGCAAAAGAGTCAGACTCACTACGCCAAAGTAGCTGGTATTTTCCCAAACGAAGTTCTGCCCAAAGTAATACTGACCTTCCGAGTCGCCTTCGGCTAACTCGCCAAAAAACTTGGGAGCGACTAAAGTGACCATATTCTCCAGCGAAAGGGCATACGAGCTCGTAAAACTTAAATCGCCTCCTTCTCTGATTGAATTTTGGGTCAATTCCCAAGCGGGATACATTTGGACAATAAAAGCACCTAACCCTAAAAGTGTCGCAAAACTCAACTGAAATGATGATTTTAAAAAATAGCCTTTGAGACGTCCTTTTAGAATCGCCCATATTAAATAAACTAGAACAACACAACCCAAATAATAAGTAAATTGGACAAAGCCGCCATAAAGATTTATCGCCAAGCACAATCCAAACAATCCCGCCCCTCTCCAACTAGGTCTTTGTAAAAATCCTTCCATCGCCCACAAAACCCAAGGCGTCCACGCCATAGTCGAAACGATCACAAAATGTCCCGCATACAAATGTAAAACGTGCGGGCTGGAAAAAAGATAAATTAACGATCCAAGAGTGGCTCCTAAAACGGAAACCTGTAACCGTCGCGCAAAATAAAAAAGGCCCACACCGCCAATTAAAAAGTGAAGAAAATAAACCCAGGAGAATGCCAAATGCGACGGCAATAATAAAAACAAAAATGTGAATGGATTTAGAAGCTCGGTTTGCGGATCGGCAAAAAAGGGTCTACCCGACATAGAAAACGGTTCCCAGAAAGGGAAGATACCGTTCGACAATTGAGCCGCTGCAAACTCTCGCATTGGCTTGAACAAGAAGGGCAAGTCTCCAACCTTAGAACCAATAGATACCGCTTCGTTGACAAATAAAAACGGTCCGAAAAATACTAAGTTCGCCGCCAAAATAACCAATAAGCCAAAACTCTCACTATTCAAAATTGTAGACGAATTTATTTTTTCTCTGGGAATTTCTTGCGTCATAACTAGGAAGAAAAATCAGGTGGGTATAAAAAATTATTCGTGGAATCCGCTTATCGCTTTTGCTAAATAAACTCTTAAAAACATCACTAGCTTAACCCAGTTTATTATCAAAAACATTTAGAAGTTAGAGGAATAGTATTAATGGACTTGAGCGCTTCTTCACTAGAGTTTTCAAACGTTTGTCGCAATAATTCTTCATTACGCTTGAAGCCATAAGCATCGACGGTATAAAAAAAATTGACTCCCAATTCCAATGCTCCATGCTAGTCATCCGCCCCTAAAGAACTAAAATAAGGGGTCGCACTTTCCTTCGAGTGCATCAGGATAAGCTTATACCTCAATGTGACAATTTATTAGATCGAAGCGAGATCCTTCGGCTTCGCTCAGGATAACGTGCAGAAGGAAACTTTCCACCGATAGTTACAATTCCAATTAACACGCAAGGGCTATTTTCTTTTCCTTCTATTCACTTCCCAATACAGAAGTCGTTGAATATTTGATGGAGGAGGTCGTCTTGGAAGGTTTTGCCAATGATGGTCCCCAAACTATCGAGAGCGGAGTTAATATCCACCGCGACAAATTCTTCTGAAAGATTATTGATCAGCGTATCGCAAACGATTTGTAACGAATCGAAAGCGCGGCGTAATTGGTCTCGGTGCCTCTCCCGCACAACAATATTGGATTCTCCTGCTACCGCTTTATCGCTAACGACTTTTTTATAAATCTCTTCAAACAACTCCTCAATTCCCGATTGATCTTTAGCGGAGATTTTTAAGATAGGAGATTTTGAAAACTCTGTCGGTAACTGATTAACGTCCAACTTACTTTCCAAATCAGATTTGTTTATCAAAATAATATTGGGCAACGTTCCGATTTCTTTAATTACCAAATCGTCATTATCGTCTAACGGATTTGAGCCGTCAAAAACCGCCAACACCAAGTCAGCGCTTTCTAAAACGTCGCGAGCGCGATTGATCCCCTCCTGTTCGATGGAATCGGGATTGGATCTAAAACCGGCGGTGTCGGTGATACAAGCGTGAATATCTTTTATGCGAAAGCGTTCTTCCAGAGAATCGCGCGTGGTCCCGGCAATGGGAGTTACAATCGCCCGGTTTTCTTTTAACAAGGTATTCAATAAACTCGATTTTCCCGCATTAGGTTTGCCTGTTATAGCTATCTTCGCGCCCTCTCTAAATATTTTTCCCTGATCAAACGATTGAATTAAATCATTCAGCTTTGCGCTTACGCTTTGCACTTTATCGGCTAACCGTTTCCTTGCCTTAAACTCCAATCCCTCTTCGGGAAAGTCTATGGCGGTTTCCACTTGCGCTAGCACTTCGACTATTTCTTGATAAATATCGTTAACGTCTTGAGATAGATCGCCTTGTAATTGGCTCAATGCGATTTGCAAGGATTTTTCCGAACAAGCGTTGATGAGATCGGCAACCGCTTCAGCTTGCGATAAGTCTATACGACCGTTTAAAAAAGCGCGTTTCGTAAATTCGCCGGGTTCGGCCAAACGCGCTCCCTGCGCAACAGCTAATTGTAAAATTCGCGACGTTACATAAACGCCGCCGTGCGCGGAAATTTCAATGATGTCTTCGGCGGTAAAACTTTTTGGAGCTTTAAACCAGGTAACTAAAACTTCGTCTATATCGACTTTTTTATCTGGATCAAAGATCCGTCCAAAATAAGCGGTTCTTGGTTTCCAATCATCGGAAACAACAGACGAACGAAACAAACTGGCCGCAATACTTTTTGATTGCGGTCCGCTCAGACGAACTAAAGCGACGCCTCCCTCGCCTGGGGGAGTTGCAATAGCGGCTATGGTTTCGTTAGTTTCGTTCATGGGATTTTTACCGCAACACCTACAGGGCGCCGTCTCAAAGGATTAAATAAGGCAAAATCCTTAAATAAAGATAAAAGTATTCTAAAGAATTAAATTCCAAAGCGAGATCCTTCACCGAACTTAAAAGTTCGCTTCAGGAAGACACGCAGAGGGGAGTTGTCTTAAACTTAGGTTACTTTAGTTTGACGTTTCAATTACTAAAACTTTGATTGCGTTTCTTCGAATCAGTCTTTCGCAACTTTATAAATATAATACTGTTGGGTGATCGTTAAAAGGTTATTTATCGTCCAATAAATAACGAGTCCGGCAGGGAAAGTGACGAATAAAAACGTAAAAACGATTGGCAACATCAACATAATTTTTTGTTGAACGGGGTCGCCAACGGATGGAGTCATTTTTTGTTGTAGGAACATGGTAACGCCCATCAAAACCGGAGTGACATAATAGGGGTCCGCTACCGATAGATCGGTGATCCACAACATGAATGGAGCCCCTCTTAGTTCTATGGAGAAAAATAGAGCATGGTAGAGGGAAATGAACACGGGGATTTGTAAAAGCATCGGCAGACATCCGCCTAATGGATTGACCTGATGTTTTTTATACAACTCAATCATTTCCTCGTTCATTTTTTGACGATCGTCTTTATGGCGCTCTTGAATCACTTTGACGTAGGGCTGAATTTTTTGCAGACCCTTCATCGATTTAAAACTTTTATGCGTGAGCGGGAAAAAAATGATTTTGATCACTATGGTTAGAAAAATAATCGCCCAACCATAATTTCCAAAAACGTCATAAAAAAACTGGAGAACTCGCAACAGGGGTTTGACCAGAAACGCAAATTTATTTCCTAGCCAACCGTAATCCATCAACCGATTTAACTTATGCCCGGATTCCTCTAATATAAAAACTTCTTTGGTGCCTACGTATAACAAAATAGACGAAGAAACCGCCGATTTTACCGATTGTAAAGAAAGTCCCACATAGAGCTGGTCGTCGATTTTATAGGTCTCGGCATAATCGACCCCCTTTTCTGGAACTAACGCGGCGGCAAAGTATTTATTTTGAAAAGCTGTCCACTCTAGGGTTCCTTTGTGTTCTTTAACTTGGGAAACATCTTCTTTCTTAATCTCTAAGCGCTCATTATTTAAAAAGGTTGTCGCGCCAGCAAAAACGAAATAGTCCGTATGAGAGGCCAACTCGCCGCCTAATCCAGGTCCCCAAAGAATCGAATAACTCAAATTATCATTTTCTCTGGAAGGAGCCGATATATCCGCCTCTACTTGAACCAAAAAACTATTGTAATTAAAAGTTAGCTTTTTGGTAACTTCCAATCCCGTTTCATGTTTGAGCTTTAACGTGAACGTTGCCGATTGCTGCGATTCGCTCAACTCAATCGATTCTGCCGACGCTTCATAATAGGCGTTTTGCATAATTTCGTTAATTGAATCGTCGCTGGAAATCAAAGTGAGGGGTAATAACTTAGCGTCCTCGACCTGGTTGACAACATTGATGGGCTCGCCTTCGAAGTTATACTTCTTCATCAAAACTTGTTCTATTACGCCGCCACGATTTGAAAAAACATATTTAGTCAATCCGGTATCGACGGAAAATTTCTTTTCCTGCCCGTCAAAAACCATTGCAGGTTTAGTAGGTTCAGGGGTAGATTCTGGAGCTTTTTCCTCGGAAGCCGGTTTTTTTACGGCTTTTGCTGGAGAACTAGCTGTTGGGTCGGCTGGAGCCTTCTTTAATTTTTTTGCGCCAGATTGCTTTTTAGCGATTTCACCTTGTTTCTGTTTTTGTGTCGGAGGATCTTCGACTAAAGATAGGAAATATCCCCAAAAAACGAAAAAAGCAAACGAAAGAACAAAGGCAAGTAGAGCCCTATTTTCCAATTCTAGCCTCCAAAAAAATTACTTAACAGGATCATGTCCGCCTTCGCAAAAAGGATGACATCGTGACAATCTATAACATATCCGAATAAACGACCGGAAAAAACCATAGCGATCAATCGTTTGGATGGCATACTCGGAACAACTTGGATAAAACCGGCAGGATGGCATGAACAAAGGCGCAATATAAGACTGATAAACCTTTAAAATTCTAATCGCAATTCGATTTAGCATCGCTTTTGTTTAATGAGCCAACTTCGCTAATAGTCAATTCAACTCAAATAATCTGTTGAGGAATTAGGCTTGTAAGATACGCGAAATTTTATTTTCCAGAATGGAAAAAGGCAGATCGACGGCACCTTTGCCGGAAATGACGACAATATCTAGCGCGGGTTTAAATTTTGATTTGTTCAAACGAAAAACTTCTCTGATTTTCCTCTTAGCTTTATTCCGGTCCGGGGCATTTCCAATTTTTTTTGAAGCGATTATCCCCAACCGCCTCCAGCCAAACTCATTGCCAACCCAAAAAACGGTACAAATTGAATTGACACGTCTTTTTTCACCTTGGTTCAGAACATTTTGAAACTCGCTTCTCTTTAATATTCTTTCTTTTTTTCTGAACCGGAATTCGGACATTTCACTATAAGGCTAATCGTTTTCGACCTTTACGCCTTCTACGCGCTAAGACATTACGACCGCCAACTGTCGCTCTCCGTGCACGAAACCCGTGAACTCTTTTTCTTTTTAAATTTTTTGGTTGAAACGTTCTCTTCATTTACCTATGCCTCTTTATAAACAAAACTATTGAAAAAGCTTACCAAACAAGCGCTTTTTTATTTCGAAAAGAATCCTAGATTATTTCATTGAGCATTTTTAAAGTCAAGCGAGAAGTTCTCCACAACCTTTCGATTTAATTGTAATAACTATTATTCATTACATTTACAACCTTTAATAGGATTGATATCATGGTTCTAATTAAATAAGCGCTTTAATAGATAGAAAACTGACAGTTATGATCCAATTAGAAAAATGTATCAAAGTGGGAGTTCTATTTTCTCTGAGTTTCATCTTTTTTGGCTCCTCTGCTTGTGCAGAGCCCTTAAAAGATTCGCTAAAATCTCTCCCTAATTCGCAAATGTCAGAAAAAAAATATCCAATTCAAGAACCTGAGGTATCGGAAGAGGCTGAGAAATCGCAAGTACCGGAGGTCTCAAGTGAAATTAGCGAACAAAACGATAATAACGAATCCATACCAAAACCAACTCGGCAAAGATCGGGCTTTATTGTCAAAGATATAGCTAAATCGGGTTTTATCCTTAAAAGTTTCAAACCGGATATATTTATAGAAAATGGAGCCATAATTTACGTAAAAAAAGGCGAGCTAGACGAATTAAAAATTGGCCAAAGGTTCACAATATTTTCCGCAAAGAGAAAAATTTCGCCTCCCAAGGTAGTAAATGAAGAGTTTTTGGATCAGGAATATGATTCTTTCGATAGGACAACAGATTCCTATTATATGGCCGCAAACGACTATGAAACGAAACTGATCAAACCCATTAAAAAGATATTTAAAATTAAAGAAAAAACGGTGGGAGTTTTAGTAAAAAAACTTGGAACCATAGAAATCTTAGAAAAAGGTCAATTTGCCGATAAAGCCATTGTATTAGAGACCTTTTCCCCCATCAAATCTGGAGATCGATTTGTCCCCAAAACAGATCAAAAAATTGCGACAAAAAGAGCAAAAGATATTGATCGCCAAACCTTCGAAGGAATTATCATGGCCTTCGATAAAGTAGGAACCCTTGCTAGCAGAAACGATATTATTTTTATTGATAAAGGGAGAGATAACGGTTTACTTGTTGGAGACAGGTTAGATATTTTTGTTAAACCTCAAAAAAAGCAAAAGCGTGGATTTGAATTTTGGAAAAATAAAGATATTCCCATGCCCGATCAAATAATTGGGAAAATTCAAATTCTTTCTACAAAAAAAACAACGGCTACCGCTATTATTATATTGAATAATCGAGAAATTTTACTAGGTCAAAGAGTAAGATACCCAAAACTTGCATCTGTTGAAACTGTCTCACAATCTACGGAAGTAACTACAAATTTAACTAAACCATAACTTCATAAACTTTGTAAATTCGCCAGAACTCAATTTTATCCATAGAGAGGAAAAAAAATTGAACGATAATAATCTTGTCCAAATCATGGAGCAATTTCCCTTTTTCGAGATTTTCTCAATAGAAGAGAAAGAAGCTATTGCCGCTTGTTCAAGCAATATAGTTAAACTTCGAACAAAAGAATATATCATTCGCCAAGGGGAAGACGACCATTCTGTCTTTATAATACTTTCAGGTAACGCTACCGTCACTCAAGACCAAGCGCCAGATTCTATTATTAATACCTTACGATCGGGCGCTGTGGTTGGCGAAATGTCTTTTTTGGCCGAAAAGCCGCGAAGCTCTAATGTAATTGCTCAAGGAGAAGTTATTTGTTTTAAAATGGATGGCGAATTACTCAGGACGTTAGAACCTAGTATTGCCAGCAAGTTTAAAGACCGATTCATCCAAGTCTTGATTCGAAGAGTAGAAAAAAAAGACGCCTTCATTTTAAAACTTAAGAAAGAATTAGAACTCATTTACGAAAATGAAAAAAGAAAAGCTATTCTCTCTCAAAAAACTCCATCTAAAAAGACAGTCCAAGAGGATTTTGACAGTAATCAGTCGGAGATTCGATCTCTTATAGACGAGATAAATGGTATCTTAAAAGAAGATTAGATAAGCCTAGAGGAGCGCTGGTATGAACAATTTACTAAAAGGAAGAGTATTTGCCTGTGTTTTCTGCGTCTTGTATTCGGCAATTACGTTAGGCATCGCATTATTTGGTAGATAATTTAAGGGAATCTCGGATAATTCAAAATTTTTACTTGCGGCAACTCGCAAGCCCTTATTTCATAAAATCTGTTCGTGGCCGAAAACAATTTTTAGAGATCCTCTTAAGTTATTAGCTAAAATGAATTATACAGTTTAAGATATTTTTGCATTATCGTCTCCCATCCAAAATTAGCCGCAACCTTTTCTCTCATTTTATCTCCCATCTGCCTTCGAGTTTCCCCATTTATCAAATCGCAAACACGCGCGGCAATTTCTTTTGGATCGTTTGAAACGATAAATCCTGTTTCGGATTCCAATACAATTTCTCGAGCGACCCCCACATTCGTTGAGATTATTGGCAACCCAGCGGCGGCGGCTTCCAAAATAGGTTGTCCAAAGTTTTCATATAACGATGGATAAATAAATATATCGGAATTGGAATAGTAACTCCGCAGTTCATCCTTAGATTTTGAGCCAACAAATTCAACTTTATTTTCAATTTTTAAATCTTTCGCAAGTTTTTTTAACTCGCTTAAATATCCCTCTTTAGCGACACTTGCGGTTTCTTCTTCTCCCCCTACAATAGTCGCTAAAACTGGAAAATCCATAAAACTCAAGGCTTGCAGCAATAACTCTACACGTCTAACTCTTGCCAATCGCCCAACAAATAAGAGACGTAATACATTATCGTTTTTCATTTCGTTTTCTATAGAATCCTGCGGTAAATCGATCCCCATTGGAATAATGTGAATTTTGCTTAAATCAATTCCAAATTCAAGGGCGTCGTTTCGTTCAAACTCAGAAGAAACAACAATGGCGTCGGCGCGACAAGCAACTAATTTGAAAGTAAATTTATCGTATATTTCATAAGGAGCTTGCGCCATTCCTTGCGGCAGGTACTTCTTGTATCCCAACAGCGATCCATGCGTACTAAGAACAAAAGGCTTCTTACGTAATCGAGAAAAAAAACAACCTAAATCGCTTTGAAAATTTCGGTAATTATGAGAGTGCAATATGTCAAAATTTCTTAGATGCTTCGCCATTCCGAGACTAATACAATATCGCATCAATCTAGCTTGATTTTGGCACCGAATCACTCTTACATTGTCAATCGTCTCTTGGGAAGGCAACTCGGGTTCGACATCGCAATAAGTGGTCAAAACAGGGGAAGCGAAACCTAATAACTCTAACCTATTTGATATTTGAAAAGCTTGGTTGGTGGGACCGCAAACATAAGGCAAAAACGTTTCAATAGTTCTTAAAATTCGCAAGGGGAACTTTAAAAAAAAGCTTTAAAGGATAGGCAAAACGAAACTACAAAATCGGTTTTCAAAGTTTGCCTCGACGAGCGGTAGTTTCCTCAAAAGAAGTATCGCTTATTGCTTTACGTAAATTTTCTTTTTCGGTATCGAGGATTGCAACATGTTGAGTTAACCTTCTCACTTGGTTGGTCAATGCCGAAATTCGAATTGAAAAATGAAGGCATATGACCATTAAAAACATCAAACCGAAAAAGAATAAAGTTGACGTAAACAAAGTAGCGCCTACCAAATCCGAAATCCACTTCAACAAATCTTCAAAAATGGAAAGAATTAACATTGCAGCGCCTGTTACCAGCCACCCTAAAGAATACTCTTCCGTTAAATGCTTCCGGCGCACAAGCTCAAAAACATAAGAAAGCAAAAAAATGCAAATTAAAATTGCAATGATTTTAATCTTTGGAGGCATCATTGGGATTCAGGCTTTTTCCTTAATAACGTTACAACTATGGAAAGGCCCATTTTAAAAACGTAATACAACGTTTTGTGGCCGCGATGCATTGTTTTGTTTTGGGCATTCGGGCGCATGGCTACGGGAATTTCTTTCACTTTAAAACCATGCCTATGCAGCAAAATAATAAAATCTGCATCAGGATAATCTGGAGGGTAAAAATCGCTGGCGGCAAACTCAATCGCTTTACCTTTTGCCGCTTGAAAACCTGAAGTTGGGTCGGTGACTTTTCTTCCCACAATGAGAGACGCAATGGAACCAAAAAATAACATCCCAGCTCTCTTTAAAAGTCCGGCTTTATATTCGCACGACCCTAAAAATCTAGATCCAATAACAACGTCTGTATCTGGTTTTCTAACTTCTTCAAGAAGAGCCTTTAAATATTTGGCGTCATGTTGACCGTCCGAATCCATTTGGATAACAATTGGTATTTTCCTTTGGTGGGCGTATACAAACCCCGTTTGAAGAGCGACGCCATATCCAGAATTGTATGGCAAAGTTATAACTTTAGCCCCGTTTTCGGCGGCAATTTCCGCTGTCCTGTCACCCGATCCATCGTTTATTACTAAGATAGGTATCTCTGGGACTTCCTTGTGAATATCTTTCAATACGCTGCCTATATTTAACTCTTCATTAAAGGCGGGCATTATTATTAAGACATCGCGTACGGGAGGCATGGAGGATTTTTCCTCTCTCGAAGAACCCGGGTTATCGCCTGAAGTTATTGACTCTTCAGGCTCAAGCGTTTCGGTTTTCATTTATTTAATCTAAAACAAGTTTATTTTATTTGGGAGGAAATGCTTCCTTAACCAATATCAAAACTGAAGAGAACAATTAACCTTTTCTTAACTCTTTAGCTACGAAAATTATCCCTACTCCATTTTTAATAGAAAATAAGGTTTTTGCCCAACATTTTCGCCTCTTAAGATTTATCATTAAATTTAAATCTAAGGCTTATCTCTTTATATATCCTTGAGGCGTACTATATATTTGATTTAAGGTAAGAGCTATTATTTTATTTATCGCCAAATATTTTAATTTACTTCAGTATAATTTACTGGGCCTATTGTATCCTAAATGTAAGTCACAGTAAATAGGAGGATTATGGGATTTAATTTGAAAAAGTAATTTATGGGAAGCTTTGCAGCGTTAATTTGGTTTGAATTGAATTTACGCGTAATTTTTTAGTATTTGGGTTAATTATACCCTAACTCCTTATAGCGCTTTTATGTCTCATTAACCATTGATTTTAAAGGTTAGACTCTTACTAGCTTTGGGTTTTTAGAAGTTCCTTCATGAATCAGATTGAGAACCAGTATTTTTGTCTAGAAAAACTTTGAGAAATCGCAAAAAATAAATTTGCTAAAAATGGATTAAAAGAGTCTCAAATAATTCGAAACTTTAACTTGAGGCAACTAGTTCGCTCTTTGTATGCAAAGGCAGCGTGTGGCCAAGATCAATTTATGGAGGTTTTCTTAATTTTGTTTTTGTTGGGAGGTGAGATTCATCAAACATGGAATTAAAACTAGAGTGAATAAAGCGCTAAAAAATAAACCAGATAGTATTACAACTCCTATCCCGCGATACATTTCCGTACCCGCCCCTGGAATAACAACCAACGGCAACAAACCAAATATACTTGTAAAGGTACTCATAAAAATGGGTCGAATACGAGTACGAACGCTTTCCAAAATCGCCTCTTGAATAGGTAGTTTTTGATCTCGTAAATTAATTAGAGCTTGATAAATTATCAAAATGGCGTTGTTGACTACCACGCCAATTAAAATAATAAATCCTAACATCGTTAAAATATCCAAAGGTTGAAGTACAAACTGATTTAAAAACCATAATCCAAATATTCCGCCTACGCCGGCTAATGGGACGCTGAGCATTATGATTAATGGAAATCCCCAGTGCTGAAACAAGACGGCCAACAATAAATAAGTGATAATAATTGCCAGTATGAAATTGCCCGACATCGCTTGGCGCGTTTTTTCTAGTTTGTCTGCATTTCCAGTGAGCCTTATGGAGTATCCTCCAGACAATTCCCCTTTTTCTACCAGAGGTTGAATAATTTTTTCTTTTACAATACTGATTCCTTCCTCCAAAGGCATTTTAGCAGGAGGAACAACTTCTAAAGTAATTGAGCGCTCACGTTCATAATGTTGAATTTGTTCAGAGCTTACTATTTCTTCCATTCGAGCAATGCTATTTAAAGGAACCGCCTTTCCTAAACGTGTATGAACCATCATCTTGTCAATATCTTGAGTTTTTTCGACATCTTTATCTCGACTTTCCAAAATGAGATCGACACCTTCTCTAGGTAAATAAGGAGCGTTAACGCCCTCTGGATTGAGATACACTTCGTCGGCATATACGCCATCCACTAAGGCCGCAACCGAATAACCAAGCTCTGATAAGTCTAAACCCATCTCCGCAATTTCTTGCCATCTGGGATATATTTGTAATTGAGGTTGACCTAATTCCATCCCAGGTACCGGTCGAATCTGAGCTCCTGGCATTAACTTTTTCAATTTGAAAAAAGCGTCTTTTGTCATGGCAGTCAATTTTCTAAGATCGGGACCCATAATATTAATTTCTATCCCTCGGGTACCGCGTAAAGCGCTGGAGAGTAACGATAGTTGACGAGTTATAGAGATAACTCCAGGAACTTTTGACAATACACTTTTTAAGACTGGGATTAATTCTCTAGAACGCTCTGGGTCTTTGGCCTTAACAATGGTGAACAACCTGCCTCTACTTCCAATGAACAAAAAGTTACGCACTGCAGGTCCTTTTAATTTCGCTTCTTCAGCGCTATTGGGTTGCGCTTCCCAATAAGGTTTATAAACCTTCTCCAGTTCTCGACCTAAACGATGGGCTTCTTGGATGTTATAACCTTGCGGTGGTATCATTAATCCCAAAATAACGTTTTGGTCGCCTTCAGGCAGATATTCTGTTTTAGGAACCATATTCCATGCGGCGAATACGGGTAAAACGATTATCCCTAAAACAATCAACCATTGTACTTTGGAGGAACGAAACAACCTTTTAAGCGACGCCACAACAAAATCGTTAAATCGATTTGCCAATGGAACCAGACCAAATAAATTTTGGGACGCTCTCTTTAAAAAAGAAGTGGAATTAATTTCAGAGGATTTTTCATATTTTAAAAATTTTTTGCACAACGCAGGAATAACCAAAATGCTTACGATCATGGATAACGTAACCGATGCGCTAACGGCAACTGCAATGTCGCGAAAAAGTTGCCCCACCTCCTCTTCAATAAACAAGATGGGGATAAAAACAACAAGTGTCGTTAAGGTCGTGGCAAGAATCGCTCCCCAAACTTCACTGGCTCCATCTAATGCGGCTTGTGCAGACGATTTACCCATTTGCATATGCCTATGGATATTCTCTAAAACAATAATAGAAGCGTCCACTACCATCCCAACGGCAAAGGCCATACCGGCCAACATGATGACATTAATCGTTCGCCCCATAAAAGTAATGATCAAGAACGATCCAACTACGCTTATTGGAATAGCTATAGCCACGACAAAAGTGCCATAAAAGCTTCGGAGGAAAAGAAGCAAAATGACAATCGCAAAAACCCCTCCCAAAACTAAGTTAATTTGGACCATTCGGATGGACCGCGAAATATACTCTGTTTTATCTGCCGTTTGAACTAGTTGAACGCCTAAAGGACGGAGAAGATTTTCGTTAAGTTCGTCTCTTACTTTCTTTAACTCATCCATTACAGAAAGTATGTTCGATCCTAATTCTCTTCGCGCGTTTATTGCAATTCCTGGCAATCCATTATGGCGTACGTAATCTCTCAATTCGTCATATTCAACGCTTACTTCGGCAACATCTTTCACATACACGATTCGACCGTCTTCTTGCCTTAAAATCGCGTTTTTAATGTCTTCAACGCTTGTAAATTCTCCCTGAGTTCGAACAATATATCTGCGCTTGCCTTCGTCAAAATCGCCACCGCTTAAATTTTTATTTTGTTTCCGCAAAGCCTCGCGAAGATCAAAAATACTCAAGCCTCTTTCCGCCAATGCATTGGGGTTAAAAGTCACGTGGACTTCAAGGGGACTCCCGCCTCGCACAGCGCTATCAGAAACTCCTGGAATTCTCTCAAAACGAGTTTTGATTTTATCTATGGCAAAATCATGAAACTGATAAACATTGATCTTGTCTTCCCAACCTGGAATTGGCTGTAATATGAACCATCCGATAGGTCTATCGGAAACGTTTACCGTTTTAATTATGGGTTCGTCTACATCTTCAGGATAGGACGAAACTTGCTGGAGAGCATTAGAGGTGCGGACAAGAGTTTCTTGCAGGTTAGCTCCCGTTCGAAACGTTAAATAAACTTCCGCGCGACCTGTCTGCGATAAGCTTTTCATCTCGACTAATCCAACAATGGACTTGAGATGCTTTTCTTGTTCTTCCACTACATCGCGTTCGATTTCTTCTGGATTAGCGCCGGGCCAGGTAGTGGTGACCGTTAATTCAGGTTGACTTACATCTGGAACTAATTGCACAGGTATCCGAAAAAGCGACAATAAACCAAACATTAAGATGAGAATAACCCCCACCGCTACTGTCACGCCATATTTAAGAGATTTTTCGACTAATTTCATAACACGTTATGGAGTCGATTGAATGATAGACACCTTGCTTCCCGAACGAAGTCTTTCGTTACCGTGCACCACCACTCTATCTCCAGCTTTTAACGCGTTCGATTCGTCTGCGTGAACAGCAACCATGCTATTAATCTGATCGCCTGGTTTTACTTGAATTTTCTCAGCCGTAAAACCATCTCCTTCTTCATTTTGAATTACTAATATGAAGACTTCGGTAGGCGTTCTGACAAGCGCGTCTTTTGGAACATAAATTTTGTCGCGTTGCTCTTTGGTAGATTGCAACTCGACCCGCATCAACATCCCAACGGCCATTTCTGTATTTGGATTATCCACTTTAATCCGAACTGGGAAGGTACGCGAAGTTTGATTTCCTGAATAAATTTTCTCTATAACTTCGCCTTCGAACTTAAGGTCTTCTTGACTCGAGTCTCGCGATTCCAAAATAATCAAGGCGGGAGATTTATTTTGAATACGATCAAAATAATATTGAGGAAGGTTAACTTCGATCTTTACCGGATTGATCACCACTATGGTTAATCCTGGGTCTCCTTTTTCCAACCATTGACCCACCTCCGTATCTTTTTTGGACACAAAACCATCAAACGGAGCTCGTATCCCCGCTCTGTCAATTTGATCTTCAATTATTTGAATTCTCGCTACCGCTGCGGCAAGACTCGCTTTTTCTTGTTTTATTGTTTCAATGCGCGGTCCCGCTTTAAACTCTTCCCACTGCGATTTTTTTCCGTCAAATTGAGCCCTTGCCTCCTGAGCTAGCGCTTTGGCATTATCATAGTCGTTTACGCTTAAAACGCCTTCTTCATACAGTTTTTTAGTTCGCTTAAATTCGTTCCATGTTAATTGCAATCGCGCATGCGCTTGACGAACTGAAGCTTGAGAGGCCGCAAGAACTTCCACTCGCGTTCCAGCTAATAATTCTTCTAGTCGATTATAAATCCGCTTTTTTTCGGCCTTAGCTAACTCTAGCCCCAATTCCAATGGTTGAGTCCGAAGTTGAATTAGTAAATCATCCTTTTTTATAAATTCGCCTTCGTTAACATAAATTTTGTCGACACGACCGTCAATTTCTGCCGCTAGACTAGTAATGGCCCAAGGAATGACAGTCCCAGGAAGTTCAATTTTTTCAATATTTGATAAGCTCTTAATTTCAGCCACTTCAACAGGAAAAATCTTTTCCGCTTTCTTATCTTTAGTTTTGGATTGGTCGGCTTCGGAAAGATTAGCGTTTTGAACAAAAACGTTAATCACAAAAATAAAGACAAAATATGAAAGTTTTTGAAACTGAAGTTTAAACATTGGAGAAAAATGACAAAATAATAAAAAGAAAACCGTTAAAGGATATATAGGTATCTTTTTAAACGGCAAAAATTGCCGCATTCATTAGTATCAAACGGCAATAAACCACTAAATTTCAAATAAATATGAAGAAATTTGGCCTAAGCTTATTGAAGGTTTCTTAACTTTGGAGAATTTTAAAAATAAGGAAGGGATTCTTAAAAATAAAAGGCCTTTACCAAGTTTGGAAGGCCTTTTTTTTAGATAAAAGGTAAAAATAGGGTCAAACAGGCATGGAATTATCTAATTTCATTTTTTGAACTCTATTCTTACCATCATTTTTTTTAGTAATATCTAATACCATTTTTAAAGTATCGCGTAATCTTTTAGATAAAACCTTTAAAATTGGCATGATAGCGTTTGGATTGGTCCGCGCTAAAGTTTCGAATTGCGCCCGCGTGATTTCTTTAATACTTACGTCGCTTAATGCTGTGACCGTTGCAGACCTTGGATTGCCGTCAATTAAACCCATTTCGCCTACTATGTCATTATCTTCTAAAACTCCAATTACTGTTTTTTGTCCGCCACTATTATTGACAGAAATTTCAACCTTACCAGACTCAATAATAAACGCGGCATCGCTAAAACTTCCCTCTTTAAAAAGAACTTGACCTTTTTTAAGTGCGTATTTCGTTCCCATGGCTTTTCCTTTCTTGAAAATCTGATATCTTTTTGACTTTACTAATTTATTAAGCAAATAGCGTGCCAAAACTGATTTTTTATTATAACCTTGATTTTCGCGGGGCAAAGACGTGGTAAAAACTTATTTCAACTTATCTAAAGCAAATCGTGTCAAGTTTTTGTCACAAATAGCAGTTTTTCATAAATGTTCATGCATCCATAAACATCAAAAAAAACGAAAAACTCCTTAAAAATTAATCATTTTTAATAAACCTCATTATTAAAACCACTTGTAAATATTCCGCCTGCCAATTTAGCCATATAAATTGACGGTTTAGCACATTAAAAATAATTAATTAATCAAAAATGTGACCTACTTAACAAAGATTAAATTATTCATCCAACCTTCTATCCGTACCGGGCATTTTGTACCCTTCATTCAATTGTTTTAACGTTTCCCGGAGCCTAAAAGTTAAAACTTTCATTATTGGCATTAATGCATCAGGATTCTTTTTTGAAAGGGACTCAAAAGTTTCTTTATCTAAAACATGAACGATTGAATTTTCATGAGCAATCGCGGTAGCAGAACGGGGTAAATCATCAATTAATCCCATTTCGCCAAAAATATCGTTCTCTTTTAGAAAGCCTATAACCAGTTTATCGCCATTATTCCAATCAGATATCTCAATTGTTCCCGATTCTATAATATAGGCGCAACTGCTTGGGGTACCCTGCATAAAAATTACTTCACCTTTTTCGTAAAATTTCTTTACAGACATTCGACACCTCTATTTATACAAAAGTATACATTCATAAATATTGTACAAATTTTTAACACAATATGCAAAAAATGAACGCTAAAAACACGCTTTGTAAGTCGATTAAAGAAAGCCTAAGAACTCATAATTTTATATTTAAAGAAGCAACAGAAATAAGCTATTTAGATTCAAGCTGCATTGCAAATTTCACAAAAAATAAAAGTTCAGATTAATAAATTAAAACGTTATCAATCTATTTTCGGAAGATTGCCCATAAAACTATATAGAATAAAGTATTTATCTGATTTGTAAGGTTTGATAGAACTTGGAAATAAACCTCCATAAATTATCGATACTTCATTGACTGAAGAGGTTAGAAGAATTTTTGAGCTTTAGCAGAAACAAATATGCAATTACTAATAATAGAAATATTCCACAGGCTAGCAAAGCATATTCACCAATATAAGCCGTAACAGCCAAGTTAAAGATTAAAACTGAAAAATACAAGGCTGGGCCCCAAAAAACCTTAAAAGGGACCATAAGCCCTTTATATGGCTTTTTTAGAACTCGATCTAAAAAATAATCCAATCTAGAAAAAGAATAAAGAATTGTAGCGCCAACAATAAACCAGCCTGCAAAGTTTGTGAGAGGAATGTTGAAGTACTCTCCTTGTTCTTGGTAAGTATATATCTTTCCTAGAAACCATCTATCTCCTCGAAAAGCGACTGGATCTATAATCACATCCATTAGCATAAAAAAAATGGCGCCCGTAAAAATCACTCTCCACGATCTAAACACTTCTTTATCTTCCATTATTTGAAGGTCGCGACCTTTCTCAACAAAGTTCGACCAAAAAAATAAACTCATCGTTAAACTGACGTAAGATAAAAATGAATAAGACAACGAATCCATGAAAGGAACGTTTATAATCCATAATTCTTGATCGCGGGTTGTGTCAATGTAAGAATAGAAACCATAAGGAAAACCGTTTCGAGTCGAGGAATATTCGGATAAGAAAGCAATTCCATAGGCTAAAATGGTAAAACCTAAAGTCCTGAACCACCCCATGTTTATAACGCCAATTGCAAAATAAACAACCAGAAAAACAAACACATAGGGACGTAATAAGACTGTTCCCCAAAGAAGGTTTAACGTTTCTATCAATTTATTGGGCCTTAGCTGATCTAGGATTTTTTATCTAAATATCCATTTTCTTGAAACCATTCCACAGCCTCTTTTAAGGCTATTTCAGCCGAAGTTTGTGGAAGACCTAATTCATTGATCGCTTTGGAAGGATCAAAGAACATTTTATATTTTGCCATTTTAACAGCTCCAAGAGGGGCGGCTGGAGGACGGTGGGTAATTAAATCAGAAATGAGCTCGCTAACCCAACCAGAAGCATAAGCTATCCAATAAGGTATTTTAACGGTTGGAGCTTTTAAACCAGTTATTTTTTCTAACGTCATCAAAATTTCTTGAAACGACATATTCTGGTTCCCCAAAATATAACGCTCGCCAGGCTTTCCTTTTTTCTCCGCCAATATATGACCGCGGGCGCAGTCTTTAACATGAATCAAGTTTAAACCCGTTTCCAAGTAAGCCGGCATTTTTCTTCGCAAAAAATCAAGGACAATGCCTCCGGTTGGAGTGGGTTTGATATCCCTGGGCCCAATAGGAGCGGCTGGATTAACAATTACAACGGGAATTTTAGAATTAAATTCACACGCTAAACGTTCGGCTTGAAATTTCGATAGTTTATAGTCATTACAAAGAGTTCGCGGGTCCAACGGAGTTTCTTCATTTCCCGGTTTACCATCGGGTAAAATTCCAATACATCCTACCGTGCTGGTATAAACAACTTTATTTAGACCCTTTTTTAAAGCGGCGCTTAAGATCTTTTCCGTTCCCCCAACATTAATATCATAAATGGCGCGTTTGTCGCGGTCCCAAAAGCTATAATGGGCCGCTACATGATACAAGGTGTCGCATCCGTCTAAAGCCTTCTCTAGTGAACTCAGGTCTCTTAAATCTCCATTTGCCGGTTCAACTTCCAGTCCTTCAATATTCTTTAAATTTGCGTTACTCCTCGCTAAAACTTTGACATCGCGTCCATCTGATATCAATTCGCGGACGATAGCGGAACCTAAAAAACCGGTTGCTCCGGTAACTAGAGTTTTCATTTTTTAAGGAGTTTTATGATTTTCAAAAAAACTGCAGACTCATTCAAAAGTAGTGGAACTTTTAAATAATATCTTTTGTTCTTATTTATTGAAATATCTTTAAAGCAAGATTTTTATTTTAGCCGACTTTCGTAGATCAGACACATATTCTCTTTTCTTCTTTTCTACTTCAATTTTAAGCAGAGCATTGAGGATGTCGGTTTTTACTTCTTTAAAAGTGACTTGACGCGAAGGGATAATTTTATTTAACTTAAAAATATGATAACCGTAAGAAGTTTTAACTACGTCGCTAATATCTCCAGGTTTGAGATCGGCAATTGCCTTGGCAAGTTCAGGTAGCGTTTGATTTAAATCAATTTCTCCTAAATCTCCGCCTTTTTTTTGAGTCGCTTCGTCTTCGCTATTTTTCTTTGCTAATTCAGAAAAGTCAGCTCCTTTTTTTAATTTAATCAGAATTTCATCCATCAATTCTTTCGCTTGTAGGTCCAAAATTCTTGAAAGTCTTTCGGCCTTTTTTCGATCGTCAGAATTTTCAATTCGACTTAAGGAGGCCTCTGTAGAATTGACCATAATATGACTAACGCCATACATCACGGCGGTTTTATATCTTTCCTTATTTTTTTCGTAAACTTCTTCTACTTTTTTTGCGGAAACATCAACTTTTGGAGCTATTTCCATTCTAATAAGGTTTTCTTCAACGAGTTGCTTTTCAATTTTTTTTGTAAGCCTGTCGATGGTTAAATTCTGAAAAGCTAAGGCCGCTAAGAAAGTTTTTACATCGGGGAACTTGCTTTGGATATTTTCTATTTCTTTTTGAATTGTTGCATCTTTTATTTTTATACCTTCTTTTTTCCCTTTTTGGTAAAGCAATTCTTGATCAATAGCTTTATTCAAAGTTTTAAGCGCATACTCTTTTTCTTCTTTATCAGAAACCGAAAGCCCCTGGCGAGATCGCGTAATTTTCCAAATTTTAACCTGATTAACTAAGAAGTTAGAATCAATATTCTCGCCATTTATTACCGCAATTACTTCTGGAATTGGTTTCCCATTCAATAATGGCTCCTTATCGGCGCTTTCCCCTAAACCCACCGAAAAAAGAAAAAAATAAGAGACTAAAACATAAAAAGAAAACTGTAATTTCATCTTAGTTATTTTTTAGAAAAAATTGAAAGGTATAAAAACATGGAATTGTAATTTTACAATTTTAGGCAAAAACAAAAAAACTCCCGCGGAGATTTCTCTCCACGGGAGTTTTTAATAAAAGCTTACAAAATTTATTTTTGAGGTTTCCAAGGTCCAGGAACGCCTACTATTGCCCAAGAGTTATCTCCTGGAGGATAGCATTTTGTTTCCTTACACTTTGAAGAAAAAGTCGATGAAACTTTTGGAGCCCAACCTTTTGGAACACCTACAATTGCGGCAGAGTTATCCCCTGGAGGAAACTTAGGCCCGTTTGAGTTTGTACCAGATTTTGTTTTTGGCATCCAAGCTTTAGGAACGCCAACAATAGCCCTAGAATTATCCCATTCTGGGTAATGTTTAGCCATTGCTAACATTGGCGTTAATATAAAACTCAAAGCAACCAAAACGGATGCAAATAATTTCGTTTTTGAAGCCATTTGCCTTCTCCTATTTTAGGTTAA
>CAZMZH010000042.1:0-18911 GCA_964570665.1 uncultured Nitrospinota bacterium
TGCCATTTTTATAATGGGAAATCAAAAGTCGATTTACTTATTAATGGAACTATTGGGGGGTTTGTTGGGGTAATTTCATGTCATGGGTTTGCCGGTATTTGGGGAACGCTATCGGTCGCTTTATTTGGCGACCCAAGTAACTGGATAAATAACACCGACAGAATTGAACAACTTTTTATACAAATTATAGGGGTTGTTGTTTGTTTTTTATGGGCTTTCGGGCTTACTTATGTTTTAGGAAGTTTTTTCAATAAAATTTTTCCTTTACGAGTATGTATTGAAGACGAATACAAAGGGTTAAATGTCTCAGAGCATGGAGCGTCAACGGAGATTTTAAATCTTTTAGAAGACATGGAGAAAAAAAGTACGGGAGATTATTCTAATATAGTATTCGTAGAACCTTTTACGGAAATAGGCGAAATAGCTCAAAAGTATAACCAAGTAATAGAAAAAATAAAAAAACGAGAAAACCAATTACAAATTAGCGCAATAGAATCCCGATCAGTCATTGACACTGCTTTCGACGCTTTTATTTCTGCAGATTCGTCTGGCATAATCAAGAAATGGAATAAAAGAGCGGAAGAGATATTTGGTTGGTCTGAGGAAGAGGCTTTAGGCCGTGGGTTCTATAGCTTAATCGTCCCCGAAAAGTATCGAGGGGATTGCAGATTGGGTATAGAACGAGCTGTAAATTTAATGAGGGTTACTTATACCCAAGCTAAGCACAAGATGGAATATATGGCTTTGAATAAAGACAATCGCGAGGTTCCTGTAGAAATTTCTATATCACCTTTAGTAAGCGGGGATAAGATTTTATTCAACGCTTTTATTTCGGATATTACGGAACGTCGGAATTTGCAAATTCAACTAAATCATGTTCAAAAGTTAGAGTCGATAGGCCAACTGGCGGCTGGCATCGCTCACGAAATCAACACGCCGTTACAGTTTATAGGCGATAACACTCGCTTTATCCAGGATTCAATGGAAGAGTTGATCCCTTTAATAAACGAGTATCAAATATTGAGCGGAAATCCTGGAAACGAAAAACTTTCTATGATCCTTAAACAATTAGAAGAAAGATATGAAGAGAAGGACGTTGGTTTTTTACTACAGGAAATACCCGATGCGGTAGAACAGTCTTTAGAAGGAATTAATCGAGTGACCAAAATAGTTGCGGCTATGAAAGAGTTTTCGCATCCGGGAATGAGCGAGAAAAAGTTGAACGACATAAACAAAGCGATAGAAACAACGATCAACGTATCGCGTAATGAATGGAAATACGTTGCGGAATTAGATACCGACTTAGCTCCAGATCTTCCTCTTATTCCCTGTTATTTAAACGATATCAAGCAGGTGGTATTAAACCTAATTGTTAATGGGGCTCATTCAATAAAAGATAAATTAAATGAGAGCGAAAACGATAAAGGAAAGATTGCGATCAGTTCAAGAGTGAAGGGGGATAGCGTAGAAATTAGAATCGCGGATACGGGAATGGGAATACCCGAAGAGATTCGACCGAAAATCTTTGATCCATTTTTCACAACCAAAGAGGTTGGGCGGGGCACAGGACAGGGATTGTCTATCGCTCACACAATTGTCGTTAAAAAACATCAAGGAACAATCGATTTCGAAACCGAAGTGGGCAAGGGAACTGCTTTTAAAATTAAACTTCCTCTCAGTTCAGCTGAATAATTTTGAGCTTCGGTAAATCGATTTAGATATTCTTACTTTAAAAAAAACTTATTGGGAGAATTAAATTGTTTGAAAATAAAAAAAAAAGAGCTAAAATACTGTTAATTTTACCTTTACTTTTAATTTTATTCTTTCCGACTGCTTCGTTTTCAAGTTCCAAGCAGACATCAAAACAGACTTCTAAACAGAAAGACACATCGCAGAAAAAAAATGTAATCGAATTTTCTTACTATTTTGATTCACGCGACTACAACACCGTAAATATCTTAACCCTTTTCCCAAATCTTCCTTTGGATCTAAATATATTTGGGTTTGTTGATTTTCATGGAAATCAAAATGAGCCGGAGAATAGATATGATTTAACTCGATATTTTATGGAGTACCGGTTAGGACGCCCTCTATTTCCAAAAAGCTCTGGCTGGATTAAAGGACTTGGAATTGAAGCGGAGTATAACGATTTCAACGGACAAAGAAATCATGTTTCCCGATTTGGAGTAACCTATAAACATAAATTTGAATTATTTAATAAAACAAAAAGTTGGTTGCAATGGCGTTATCACCCTTATGAGACGGACGGCTCTGGGAGCCAGGCTAGTTTAATATATTTTATTGGTTTAACGGACGATTTGTTTATCAACGGGTTTGCCGATATTAATTTTATCGAAGACGGAAAAGATCGTTGGTTATTGGAGCCTCAACTTAACTATAAGTTAACCGATTTAATAGATGCGGCTATTGAGTTTCGCTACAATGAGTTTGAAGACGCCAATTCAAAATTAGACGGGGTTGGAATTGCCCTGGGTTTGAAGTTTAAATTTTAATGGGGTCTGTAAAAATTGCTTTTCGACACGAGCGGGCCTTATAAAATAAGGTCCTGCGAGTTGCCTAAAGTAAAAATATCGACTTATTAGAGATTCCTTAATATTTTGGGACTGACGCATGAATACTTTTTCTAAAATTAAAAGTTATGTAATTTTGCTTTCTATACTACTTGTTTCCTGCAGCGATGAAATTAAATCAAGTAAAAGCGGACCATTGAAAGAGAAAACAGTTTCTAAGGTTTACAACTTAAAATTTGGACATGATATGCCAGGGGTAAGCCCTCAACAATTAGCGGCAGAAAAATTTAAAAAGATTGTCGAAAAGAAAAGCAAAGGTCGGCTGAAAATTGAAATATTTCCTAATCAAATAATGGGGACCGACCAGGAAATGATCCAAAAGGCAATAAAAGGGGATTTGGACATCATTTTGCCACCATTATCAAAATTGAGCTCTATAGTTCCTTCAGCGTTTTATCTAGATTTACCTTTCTTTTTTGAAAGCAGAAAAGAGCTTTACAAAATGTTGGATGGAACGCCAGGAGAAATCCTAAGGGAAAATTTTTTAAGGAAAGGTTTAGTGGGTGTTGCTTTTTGGGAAAGCGGTTTTAAACATTTCACAGCGAATAAAGAGATCCATTCACCAGCAGATTTAAAAAATTTAAAAATTCGGACTATGAAAAACCCATTTTTGTTCGAACAATATAAACGATTTGGAGCAAAACCATACTTTATAGATTTTCTAAAAATTTCCGACGCTTTGAAGGATGGAGCTATAAACGCCCAGGAAAATTCTCTTGTTTCGATATTGAATTTAAAGTTATATGAGAGCCAATCGCATTTAACATTAAGTGAACACGGCTATATTGGTTATCTTTTGTCATTTAGCAAAAAAGTTTATGATAATCTTCCTCAAGAATTACAAGAACTCCTTTATTCTACAGGAGTAGAAACCGCCTTATATCAAAGAGAATTAACTCTTAAAAAAGAAAAGTTTTATTTGGAAAAATTGCGGGAAACAAAAATTAAATTTTCCAAGATGGCTCCATATGAAAAAAAGAAATTTAAAGACCGATTAAAGCCTGTAGTTGAAAAATATAGGGAGCGTATTGGTTTTAAGTTGATGGAGCTTACCAACCAAATCAAAAATGAACAAGTTCCTATTTCTGATGATGAAATTATTATAGGGTTAGATGCGGATTTATTTGCAGGTTCGGCTCCTTCAGGTTTTACAATCAAGAGAGGCGCCAAAATAGCTATTGAAGAAATTAACAGTCAGGGAGGGGTATTAGGGAAAAAACTACGCTTGATTTCCAAAAATCATTCGGGAATCAGCGCTCGCGGGATTAAAAATATTGAGGATTTCAGTAAGACTAAATATTTAATTGCCGTATTAGGGGGACTACATAGTCCTGTCGCTTTGGCGGAAATTGATTTATTGCATAAGGAAAAAATTATCTATTTGGTTCCTTGGGCCGCGGCGACTAAAATTGTGGAAAATGGAAAACACCCAAACTATGTTTTTAGAGTATCCGTAAGAGACGAGTATGCTGGGCCTTTTTTGGCCAAACAGGCTATTAAGCGTTATAAAAAAATTGCGTTGTTATTGGAAAATACAGGCTGGGGAAGAGGGAACCACAAATCAATAAATTCCGCTTTAAAAAAAGAAGGCGTAAAGCCAGTTACAGTGCAATGGTTTAATTGGGGCGAACCTAATTTATACAAACAATTATTTCAAATAAAAGACTCCGGAGCGGAAGTTATTATTTTGGTGGCAAATTCTCCCGAAGGAAAAACTGTTATTAAAAATATGAAGAAAAGAGGTATAGATATTCCAATTTTATCTCACTGGGGAATAACAGGTGGAAATTTTGGATGGGAGCTTAAAAAAGAACTTCGAGAATTTGATTTGGAAGTCCTTCAAACTTTTTCATTTTTCAATAATAAAAATAATAGAACCAAGTCTTTTCTGAAAAAGTATTTTAAATTTTTTAAACTTGATGATGAAGATAATATTATAGCTCCCGTTGGAACGGCCCATGCTTATGATTTGATTCATTTATTGGCCCTGGCGGTAAAATCGGCAAATAGCCTTGACCGATCAAAAATTAGGAATGCTTTGGAAGAAATCAAAAATTATGATGGATTAGTAAGGAATTATATTAATCCTTTTACCTCAAACGATCACGACGCGTTAGATTCAAGCGATTTTTTCATGGCTAAATTTGATGAAAACGGACGAATCATACCTAAATATTTAAATTGAGTAATGGCGGTAAAAATAAAGAGTCTTAAAACAAAAATAATTCTAAGTTTTTCTGTTTTTGTGGGAGTGGTTTTAACTTTTATTACACTAGTTGTTGGGTTTATGCTCACGTCCACATTAAATCAGGAATTAAGAAGAACATTGCTTTCTGAGGCTCATTCTTCATTAAAAGGTATTGATAATCGGGTTTCATTCTTAGCGGAAAGAATAAAACAGTTTAGTCAAAACGAATTTGTAGTAAACAGTTTAGTTGATGTGGAAGGTAGAAGCATCTATTTGCCAAAGCTGGTGGAAAGTTTTAATAAAACTGGAGATTTAGTGTCTACGTCCATCGTTGATTTTACAGGCAAAACTATTTTTGAAAAAAGCAATTTCGATGGGATAAACCATGCCTTAATAAATATTCACGAAACATTAGAGAACGGAAAATTTTTTATTGGAATAAATAAAACTTCAAACAATATCATAATGGCTGTTCCTATAAAATATTATGACTTCCCTCAAGGAGCTGTTGTTTCAGAATTTAAAATCTCTGCCATTTTAAATCGCACTCTGGTTAAAAGACCGTTTATTTATTACAAAATTAAAACTAAAAATGGATTAATCATTAAGGAAAATTACCTGGAAGATCAAACCTATGTTTCAGTGCAGATTAATTCGCTTGAAGAGTTCAATTATTTAAACGAATTAATTGATTCATTAGAGCTTGGAGAATCGAAAGATATTATTGATTTGCGGATCAAGAAAGCTCTCTTTAAGTTAATTTTTATTGGATTAATTTTTTTGGTTCTTTCCATTGTTTTAGCTTTTAGAGTTGGCGCAAATATCTCTAATCCAATTTTAAGCCTTTGTGAAAAAATAACATCGGGTTTGGACAAGGATAAAAAATGCAGTCCTGTAGGAACAAATGACGAGTTAGAAATATTAGCCGGAGAATTTGATAAACAAGCCTTAAAGTTATTAAAAGCTAAAGATCTTTTAGAGCGAAAAGTTCAAGAACTAGACGTTAAAGAACAGGAATCCCGATCAGTCATTGACACTGCTTTCGACGCTTTTATTTCTGCAGATTCGTCTGGCATAATCAAGAAATGGAATAAAAGAGCGGAAGAGATATTTGGTTGGTCTGAGGAAGAGGCTTTAGGCCGTGGGTTCTATAGCTTAATCGTCCCCGAAAAGTATCGAGGGGATTGCAGATTGGGTATAGAACGAGCTGTAAATTTAATGAGGGTTACTTATACCCAAGCTAAGCACAAGATGGAATATATGGCTTTGAATAAAGACAATCGCGAGGTTCCTGTAGAAATTTCTATATCACCTTTAGTAAGCGGGGATAAGATTTTATTCAACGCTTTTATTTCGGATATTACGGAACGTCGGAATTTGCAAATTCAACTAAATCATGTTCAAAAGTTAGAGTCGATAGGCCAACTGGCGGCTGGCATCGCTCACGAAATCAACACGCCGTTACAGTTTATAGGCGATAACACTCGCTTTATCCAGGATTCAATGGAAGAGTTGATCCCTTTAATAAACGAGTATCAAATATTGAGCGGAAATCCTGGAAACGAAAAACTTTCTATGATCCTTAAACAATTAGAAGAAAGATATGAAGAGAAGGACGTTGGTTTTTTACTACAGGAAATACCCGATGCGGTAGAACAGTCTTTAGAAGGAATTAATCGAGTGACCAAAATAGTTGCGGCTATGAAAGAGTTTTCGCATCCGGGAATGAGCGAGAAAAAGTTGAACGACATAAACAAAGCGATAGAAACAACGATCAACGTATCGCGTAATGAATGGAAATACGTTGCGGAATTAGATACCGACTTAGCTCCAGATCTTCCTCTTATTCCCTGTTATTTAAACGATATCAAGCAGGTGGTATTAAACCTAATTGTTAATGGGGCTCATTCAATAAAAGATAAATTAAATGAGAGCGAAAACGATAAAGGAAAGATTGCGATCAGTTCAAGAGTGAAGGGGGATAGCGTAGAAATTAGAATCGCGGATACGGGAATGGGAATACCCGAAGAGATTCGACCGAAAATCTTTGATCCATTTTTCACAACCAAAGAGGTTGGGCGGGGCACAGGACAGGGATTGTCTATCGCTCACACAATTGTCGTTAAAAAACATCAAGGAACAATCGATTTCGAAACCGAAGTGGGCAAGGGAACTGCTTTTACTATTCGACTTCCAATTAACAAAGAAAATATCTAAAAATGGTTATGTAAAAAAATAAAATAAAAATTTAAAGTTGACTTTAAACACTTTTCACAAAGTTTTTGTTTTTGAAACTGTTTTATTTAACGTTTTCTGGATTTAACGAAAGAGAATTACAATTTTTTTGTGAACTATTTAAATGATCAAATATTCCTATTTCTCTTAAATAAGGCTCGTCAAGTTTTGTTGAATTTAAAATCAAAGAATTTGCCAAATGAACAAAAGTTAATGGCGTGGGAAATTTATTTGATGATTTGGAAGGAAAGTTCTGAAAAGCGACAGCTTCAACTATCGGATAGGGTAATCCCCATAGTCTTAAAATGTAAGCGCCTATTTGGGTATGGGGCGCTCCAAAAGCTTCGATTTCGGTTTCCATAATACTTTCATTCGCGCAGTTTGTTTCCCATGAAACTTTTTTAAACTTTTCAGGAAAATTCAATAGACATATAAATTTACCGATTTCATGAAACAGACCTGCTGTGAAAGAAAAATTTTGAATGTTATTATCCATTTTTTCTGTTTTCGCCAGCGATAAGCATAAATATCCTACTTGTAAGCTGTTTGCGTAAATTTTTTTAACTATAGGTTCAATGGATTTTGACACATTTTGTTTTGAGAAAACCTGATGCTGTAAAACCAACGATTGAATAAAATCCAGTCCTAAAACTTGAACCGCCCCTACTGGCGTGGAAACTTTTTGAGAAATTCCGAAAAAAGCTGAATTTGCCACTTTAAGAATATTAGCGGACATACTGACGTCTTTAGAAATGATATTTCCAATTGTTTCCAGCGTTGAATTCTCAGATTTTAACTCTTCCATTAAGTCATAATATAATTCTGGGAGGCTGGGTAATGAATCAATGTTTAACAAAGTTTCCTTTAATTTTTTATCTTGTAAGTGATCATTTAACGACAAACTGGAGTTTATGGATTTTTTCAAAAAATCAAAACCGCAGGGTTTGGATAAAAACTGGTGCATTGAACCAAACGCTCGAACAAAAGCTTTTCCTTCCGTCTGGCCGGATAAAATAAAGCGTAACGTGTCTGGGTACAAATTTTTTACTTGATTTAAAAACTCCGCTCCATCCATTCCTGGCATACGCATATCGGAAACGACTAAGTCGAATTTCTTTTGCGTGAGTATTTTAAGGCCTTTTTCGCCGCTATTTGCGAATTCGCATTCCCATTCCTGTCGCATGGAACGAACTGCTCGACGAATGGAATTTAGTATTGAAATATCGTCGTCAACAAAAAGAATGTTTAATTTTTTTCCCATTTTTAATCGCGACAAAATCTATTTGAGTTTAATTTGGGGATCAGGTTTTATTTTGAGTTTGAAAAGACATCTTGTGAAATGAGAGAAATGATTTGGTCAATAAGTTTGTCTGGGCTGTAAAGGCCTTTTGTGAATATTTTTTGAACTCTGTTATTTAACTGTAAGCGATCTTCATTTGTTAGATACTTTGCGCTAAGAACTATAATTGGTATAGATTGCCAAGAGAAGTTTTCATCAATCTTGTTAAGTAACTCAAATCCATCCATTTCTGGCATCATTAAATCAAGAATAATTAAATCCGGTTGCTTTTCAGTGATTTTTTGGAAACCTATTTTCCCATTTTCCGCTTCGTGAACATTGAAATTATTTTTTTCTAATATTGATCCAAGCAATTCTCTTTGTTGAGGGTCGTCGTCAATTATTAGAATTTCCGAGCAGTTTCTTTCGTCTAAATATTTTTTTAAAACTGAATTTAATTGGTTCCTATCTATTGGTTTTAAGAGATATTCCGCAGTTCCCAAAGAGTAGCCCTTATTTTTATCGTCAATCATAGACAAAATTATGACTGGAATTTTAGAAAGTTCCGAATCCTCTTTTAATTTTGTTAATACATTCCATCCATCCATTTCTGGCATTTGAATGTCTAAAACAATAACAGAAGGGAGAAGTTCTTTAGCTCTTTTTATACCGTCTATACCATCATAAGACGCAAAGTACTGATAGCCTTTTTTACTAAGAGCCCACATCATCAAATCCTGAATAACTGGATCGTCGTCGATTACTAGTACTGAAGGATTTTCTAAAACATTTGGCAGCGAATCGATATATATAGGTAATTCAATATCGTCGGTTTGAAATAGTATTTTTTCTGAAATTGGAATTTTGATCGTGAATGCTGATCCTTTATCTATTTCGCTTTGAACGCTTATATCTCCTCCCATCAATTGCGCAAACTTTTTGCTTATTGCCAATCCCAGGCCCGTGCCACCATATTTGCGAGTTGTGGAGGAGTCTGCTTGAGAAAAATTTTGGAATAACTTGCTCATTTGATCTAAAGTCATCCCTATTCCAGTATCGGTAATTTTGAAATAAACCCAATTTTCGCCTTGGGAACGTGCTTTAGTTACATCTAGAGAAATTTTACCTTCATGAGTAAATTTTGTCGCGTTATTTAATAGGTTTAAAAGAATCTGTTTCAATTTAGTTACATCTGTTGAGAGTTCTTTTAAATCATTTGGCATATTGATCGTCAAGGAATTATGATTTTTATCAAGGTTAGGTTGAACAATAGAGACCACTTCTTCAACTAAGTTCGATACATTGCATGATTCGATAAATAGTTCCATTTTTCCGGCTTCAATCTTGGAGATATCTAGAATATCGTTTATGAGTTTTAATAAATGTTTTCCGGCGTCGTTGATTTTTTTCAAATCAGGAACAAAGTATTCTTGGCAATTGGTTTCAATGGCAACATCTTCCAATATCTCGCTGTAACCAATAACGGCATTTAATGGCGTTCGAAGCTCGTGGCTCATCGTGGCAAGAAAAGCGCTTTTAGCATGATTTGCAGTCTCAGCTTTCTCTTTAGCTCGTTTTAGTTCGCTATTGGTAACCATTAATTCCCTAGTGCGTTCTTCAACTTTATTGGTTAACGTACTATTAAACTCTTTTATTTCATCCATATAGGATTTCAATCGAAGAGAGTTGTTTACTCTTGCGATCAGTTCCTCAAGGTTTATAGGTTTATTCAGTAAGTCGGTTGCTCCCAAATCTAATGCCTTACGCTTAACATCCTTGTCGTCCAGACCAGTTAACATTACAATCGGGATATCGTTAGTTTCTTTTTTACCTCTCAATTCTTTTAGTAATTCAAATCCGTCTTTTTGAGGCATTTTTATGTCGGAAATTATCACGTCGAAATTTTTTTCGTTATTTGTTTTTATAGCGTCATCGACGTTTGAAACAAAGGCCATTTCCCATTTTTGATTGTAATCTCTTAAAAGCCTTCTCAAGCTTGAAAGAATATGAGGCTCATCGTCTACGAATAGAATTTGGTTTTTCATGGCTTTTTTTAATAATCAGTAAAATTATGATAATAATATTCTTTAAAAATGTAAAAAGCAAAAATGATACCATCGAAAATTAGAGCTAAAACTACTGTTATTTCAATATGTTTAATGCTTTGGAAATAGTTTTCCAGTTACCCATTCACCAAATTTGGTGAATTCCCAAATGTTTTTATTATTTTCGGTGAATTTATTTTCGAATAAGTTGGAGGTTCAAAAAACTGTGAGGACTTGATTCTTTGAGAACGGATTACAAAAAGTTTTTGCGATTTAAATTGTATTTTTGCATCTTATTGCGGAGAGTTTGACGGGGGATTTGAAGAGACTCTAGAACCATTGAAATATTGCCGTTATTTCGTCTTAATTCTTCTTCGATAAGTTGTTTTTCAAATTCGGTTATCCTATCTGCAAGGGGAGGCAGTTTATCTTTTTCTATTTGAATGTTGCTATGGGAGTTTTCAAATCCTGAGTTAATTTCCATAGGAGGCATGTCTAATCCAAGCATATGTTTTTCTGCTTCATTTTTTAATTCTCTTATATTTCCCTCCCAGTCTCTTTCTAAAAGCTGGTCGAATAACCTTTTGGATAATTGGGGAATGGATTGATTGTATCTTTTGCAGACCTCTGCCACAAAATGCTGAAATAAAATAGGAATATCTTCCTTTCGATCGCGCAACGGTGGAATTTTTATTTCAACCATATTTAAGCGGTAATATAAATCCTCTCGGAATTGACCAGTTTTTGAAGCTTCTTTTAAATCTATTTTGGTAGCCGCTATAACTCGTATATCTAGCGGAATCAATTTATTGGAACCCATTCTTTCCACAGTTCGTTCTTGAAGAACGCGGAGTAATTTGACTTGAAGGTTTAAAGGCATACTTTCAATTTCGTCTAGAAAAACAGTTCCCTGATTGGCGAATTCAAATTTACCAATTCGAGTTTTAATCGCTCCCGTAAATGCTCCAGATTCATGTCCAAATAGTTCGCTTTCAATAATTGATTCTGGGATAGCGCCGCAATTAATAGCTACAAAGTTGCGCTCTTTTCTTTTACTATTTTGATGTAAGCATTTTGCAATTAGATCTTTTCCTGTTCCTGTTTCCCCTAAAAGCAAAATATCCGCATGAGATTGGGCTACATTTTGGACAACATGCCGAAGTCTTTTAATTGATTCTGATTTCCCAATAATTTGATTTTCTATATTATTTTGATTGGAAACCTCAGCCCGAAGTTCTCTCAACTCCATGACGAAATTCCTTTTTTCAAGGGCGCGTTTGACTACTTCTAAAAATGTTTCTATTTCAGTAGGTTTTTCTACGAAATCATAAGCTCCATCTTTCATCGCTTGGACGGCCATGGAAATATTTCCCTTTCCCGTAATTAATATGACAGGCAATTCAGGATCGATTTTTAGAGCTTGTTTCATTAAAGTAAATCCATCCATTTCAGGCATCATTACATCTGAAATTAGAATTCCAGGCCAATTATTATTTAATCTTGAAAGGACTATTTTTGCGGAGCCAAAAATTTCAACTTCATAACTTGAGCGTTCTAAATTTCTTTTGTAGCCTAACGCCACATTTTTCTCATCGTCAACGATTATTATTTTCCCGTTGATTTTTGCCATATTGGTTTTTTCCTGTTAGATTATTTAATAATTTCAGGATGTTTATATCTTAATATATTTTTAATAGTTTGTTATGCTTATTTCGCAAAGGATTGCTTCGGAATTCCAATTAGGGCCTTGGTAAAACCTTGATAGAAATTTCCTCCCATAGCAGAATTAATGGACTCAATGGAAATAATAGAAAGCAATTAGCTCATTGAAAAATTAACAGATTTAGGATACCGCCCCAACATTAAGCAGTTACAAAAATAGTCCGTTTCTGACTCTTAATCAGTAGGTTTTTTAAATTCTAAACCAAAGAAGAAGTATTTGAGTCAAATATAGGTCATTCACTTAAATCCAAGAGTTTTTATATGTTTTTTAAATATTGATATTGCAGAAGGTGATGAGCTAATTCAACCCTTGAGCCAACCGATTAATAATCAGTTGGTCCTTGAGAAATTTGTAGACACTAAAACAATAATTAATTTGATTATAAATTTTCTATGGTGTCTTTAAACATATCTTCTTCAAATGGAGATAATTCTAATCTGGAAGGATCTATTTTGGATATTTTTCCTAAAATTTCATCCACGTCTTTCCCCAATGACTCCTGACTTTCGAATTTCAAAGTGAGTTGATAAGGAAGGCCATACTCCTCTAATAATGTTGCAGAAAGAGGCATGAAAAGTTGTTTTACCGCAGTGCCATATATTTCATAATTCCCTGGTTTTCGATCAAATTGTTCAAAAACACTTCTTTGGATATTATCCAGAGCCTTGAGATAGCGAGGAAAATTATACTCACACCACCGACGCAAAAACATTAGAACAGTTTCAACGGCTTCTGAAGGTGTGTTTATTTTAGAGTTATCCTTGATTTCAGTAGCAATAAGAGATGACATTTTTTGTACTTGTGAAAATTGAGACATCTTGAAATGCAATTGTTTGGCACTAAATATGCCATCCTTTCCCATTTCACCCATCAGATATTTAAAAATAAGAGTGCAGACATTGGATAACTGATCAGAATTAGGAAACCTATTCCAATTTAAGAAAGGGTGATATTTTTCCATGTTGTTAGTTATTTCTTTTCCAAGCTGAAGTTGACTATCTGGTGAAAGTCCAACATTTTGCTTTATTACTTCTATAGGTAGAATATCTTGAGCGTGAAGGTATCTAAGTTTTTCTTTGGAATGTTCTGATAGTTCATAGTTGTCAATTTGGATTAGTAAAGATTCCGGGGCGTTTTCCGGCTGTGTGATCGAAGGAATATCTACAAAAGGAAGTTCTTGCTGAGGCTCTTGGTTCAATACATAAATATGACCAACAAAGTGCCTAAACATGCGCCCAGCTCTTCCTTTAATATTATTAAATGTAAATTGATCAAATTTTTTTGTGGCAATTTTATTGTCATAGATGATTATATTTTTTGCGGCAGTATTTACACCCTCAATAATAGTTGATGTGCAAAGAAGAAAAGGAATAACTCCTTCATTGAATTTTCTTAAAATATGGTAGGCCACTGATCTAGGAAGTGCTCCATGATGTATGGCAAACCCATCCTCAATAAAATCTGCGAGATTCCAGTTAGGATGATAATTGTCACGCAACCACTTTGCAACGCCGCGAACGGAATTATTTGGCGATCTTATACCTTCATTTCTCAAAAAGTCTGCTAATTTATAAGCACTAGAGGCAGACTTGCAAAAAACTAATGTGGGTTCTTTTAAGGTTCTACAAATATCTAAAGCTCTTTCTTCTGCTTTTCCTTGTTCAATTAGTTTAATTTCTGAAGCAACTGTAGAAAAATCAGTCCCAAAATACCGAAAGTTTAGTTGTGTTTTGTCTATAGTTATATCTTGGACATTTGGACCAATCATGAAAAATTGAGCCCCAGATTTTAAAAGCTTATAGAAAGCATGATTTAAGACAAAAGTACGCTCATCTTCGCTTGTGGGGCTTAGCTTATAAAATTCATCTACTACAAAAAAATCTGGAGTTGGAAGTTCATCAAATTCAACAAACCTTTCTTGAGTTAAAACATATATGTTTTTTTCTGCAGGTGATTGTGAAGGATGAGTAATTATTTTAAATTCAGTGTTAAATCTTTTGGACAATCTTCTTCTTGTTTCATCAATTAGCGCAATAGTTGGTACGATAACTACAGCACACGTAAATCGTCTTGAAGCAATCATTGCATCAATCAAAAGACTCTTTCCAAAACTTGTTGGTGCACTAAGAATTACATTTGCTCCATCCATTAAAGCCCTATAAACTTTCCCCTGCATGGAATGAAGGATAATATCATCGAGCCCATCCGGAGTATGAAACTCCAAATTTAAAAGATCATTTGTTGACAACTCTTCTAATTTAGTTAGATAAGGAAAAAGCCCAGATTTTTGAATAAGACTTGTCAAAACTGGATGAAAACCGTTAAAAATATGCTGATGCTCAAGAATCCTGATTAGTAATTCTCTTCCTTCATCCTCATTGTTATTAAGTAAGCTTGCAATTTCTGAAAGTGCAGAAAAAGAATTTTCCTTTAACCATTCCGGATTCGAAAAATTTTGGAATTTAGGGTTATTCATCTTTGTAATCCTTCAAGCTTATTCTGAAGAATTGAAATTAATTCTTCTTTTTTATCTAACGGCACTAGAAAGAGATGGATGCGAATTGGTGGCAGGTTTCCTTCGGTAAACTTTTCATATGCTTTTTGAAGCTCTTCTTTTAATGAATGTTTAAACTCTTCACATGTTTCAGTATGGCTTGAAACGCATGAACTTTCATAAGTAAGAAGAACAGGCAAACATATGCATTTAAAGACTGTATCAAGAGATTTCCGGCTACTAATTAACTTATTTAGCTGTTCTCGATGTTTCCAACGAGAATCAATTTTTGAAGAAATTAATATAAATTCATCACGCAAATAATCGTTTCTAGTATGATCTTCTAGTTCTTGTTTAACATCTCTTATTGCCGAAGAAATACTTTTATAAAATTTAACTTCACCTAACCACAATTCAAGTTCGCCATCATTCTCTACAACATGAACCGCGTCAAAACCTTTTACAGTTTCGTTTAATGCAGATTTATAATAAATTTTGCTGATTGCGGGTTCAGAACCAAATATTTCACGAATTAGTGCGTGTAGTAAGAGTTCTCCAAATTCGCCTCTTTTTTTATATTTTTTTGTCGTAAAAACAGTTTTGGCCGCTTTTTTAATTAATCGTACTGCCGTAGAGGAATTTAAATCCTCAAGATCAGAATATTTGAGAGCGAACTCTGGAAGCCATTCATAAAGATAATCTGCCATTTCTTCATTTCGCCATTCCCCAGACTCAAATCCTGCAGAGGCACCCGTTAGCCCTGGAGTTCGATTAACATCATGAACTACCAGGTCAAAAAATGCCTCAGGCTTATTTCTAAAAACTGTCATGAAACTTCCTAAACGAAAATGGTTGTGGGTGTAAAGAAAAGAACTACATGGAGTTTTTCAATGTGAACCAAAAAAACATTTTCGCCTAGGTTGTCAAATTTTTTTTCATATACCGATTTAAATAGGTTCGAGCATCAGTAATGCTATGTCACATAAAATCCTTTTTTAATAAGACGAAAAGCTTATTAAAGTCATAATATGCTATTTATCACTTAATTTTCAATACCATAAGTTTTGGTAATTAAAATCAAATAAAAAAAACTAAAAATTTTAGTTAAGAAATTTTATTTTATTAGACTGCACTACAATCCTTTTATATCCCTCCATGTTATTTTTTCTTGATCCACATGAAAGACAACTTCACACCCTTCGATGACTTTTACAAAAAATACGATACCTATGGGCAAGAAACCGTAGACGATATCATTTCCAGATATTCTTCTTCTGAATCTGAACGCCACCACACTATTTCCTCTCTGATTGAAACTCGCTATAAACAGCGTGACGCTGAACTGGAATCTTTAGAAGAAAAATCGAAGCGACTTCTCAAACGCCTACAAGCTATCCATATTCAAAGGATGCTTGAAGAACTGCAATGCTTCAAAGAAGTAATAGTTCTACAAAAACGCTTTACCCATAACAATGAACAATCAAGCAACTGAAGAAAAAATAAGAAAACTGGCTTCCCTTGATAACAAAAAAGCTCACTTACATTGGTTGTTTTATCTCTCAGGAGAAGGCAAAGAGCGAAATGATGCCGATGAACTCATGGACATCATACTTCATCAACAAACAGGAAAAGATTTTCAAAAGAATATCCATCTTGACCCACCAAATGCTGATTCATGTTTTGGGGAGTTTCCTTTAGGAGCAGTTGAATATCCTCCGGATAATATGTACTGCCCCTTCGGATTAAAAGAAAACGAATGGATCAAGCACACACTCATTACGGGGATGACGGGAACGGGAAAAACCAATCTGTCTTTTAATATACTTCGTCAGTTAACCGTTCGCAACAAACCTTGGCTAGTTTTTGACTGGAAAAGAAATTATCGAGATTTAATCCAGTTTGATGAATTTAAACATACACCAGTCTTTACCGTGGGAAGAGATATTGTACCTTTTAGATTTAATCCCCTTTTACCTCCACCCAATATTGAACCTGGGGAGTGGTTAATGAAACTGGTTGACGTAATCAAACACGCTTACTTTGTAGGTGAAGGAGTGGAGTATCTCCTTAGAGAAGGTATTGACTGGGTGTATGAAAAATGTGGCATGTTTGAAAAAAAAACATCCATCGTTCCCACTTGTTATGAAGTGCGTTCCTATGTTGATAAACAACGGCTTCAAGGGAGAATGTCTTTATGGAAAGCATCGGCTATGCGGGTGCTAGAGAGTTTATGTTTTAAACATGGACTTGGTCCCGTGGTTAATGCTAATACAGCCTTTGAGTATGAAACGCTTCTTAATGCAAACGTCATTCTAGAAATGGATGCGCTATCTGATTCCGACAAAATATTTCTCACTGAAGCTCTCATTCTTTGGATATATGAATACCGTAAAACTCAAGGAAAAAGGGAACAGTTTCAACACGCCCTCATTATCGAAGAAGGGCATCATGTCTTATCTCAGAAAAAAGAAAACTTAGAAGGATCAGAGACCATTATGGAAACCAGCCTTCGTCAAATTCGTGAATTCGGTGAAGCAGTTATTGTTATTGATCAGGAACCAATCAAACTCAGCAATTCCATTAAAGCTAATACTTACACCAAGATCACTTTTAATCTTGGTAACGGCAAAGACGCTGAAGAAATCTCTTTGTGCATGGGATTAAACAAAGAAGAATCTGATTACATTAATTTACTTGAAGTGGGAAAAGCCGTGGTGTCTATGAAAGGCAGAATAAATGCTCCACTTTTGGTTGCATTTCCAAAAATTGATCTTAAAAAAGGACTTATTCAGGATAGTAATTTGCTAGTGCCTAAAACAAAAGGAGTTGTTATGTCTGAATAAAATGAGTGTCTACGATATCGTCACAGATACCATCGTAAAGAAATTAGAAGAAGGTACTGTTCCTTGGAAACGTCCTTGGAACGGCATTGGCTCTCCTAAAAATGTTGTTTCCAAAAATGAGTACAAGGGGATTAACCGATTTTTGCTTGACCTTTCAGCATATGAAACTAATTATTGGTTAACGTTCAAACAAGCAAAAGACTTGGGAGGGCATATTAAGAAAGGATCAAAGTCCACTCCCATTGTGTATTGGAACTGGCTCACCAAGAAAGATGAGAAAACTAATAAGGAATATCAGGTTCCGTTGTTTCGCTATTATCGAGGATTTAATCTGGAGCAAAGCGAAGGGTTAGAACATCTCATTACCGATTTGCATAAAGAAGAAGAGACAAAGCGAATACTATTTGAACCCATTAGTGAATGTGAAAAAATTGTTGCAGGGTATCCTAATGCACCTCCGATAAAATACACGGGAAATCAGGCATATTATCATCCAGCAAAAGATGAAGTTGTATTACCTCCAAAAGAACATTTCCATAGTGTTCCAGAAATGTATTCTGTGCTTTTTCACGAACTTATTCATTCAGTAGGTCACATAAAAAGGTTAAATAGAAAAGGCATTGCTTCCCCTACTTTTTTTGCATCTTACGAGTATTCTAAAGAAGAACTGGTAGCAGAAATGGGAGCAAGTTTTCTCTGTTCTTTAACAGGGATAGATAACGATACATTGGAAAACTCTGTTGCGTATATTCAAGGTTGGTTGTCAAAATTAAAACATGATAAAAAGCTGTTGGTAACAGCGGCAGCACAAGCAGAAAAGGCTGTTCAATGGGTTTTAGGAAAAGATCACTCTCCCAGATAATGATATTTGAATAAGATATGGCAAACCGCTATATTTATATATTTTCCAACATATTGAGGATATAATGTATTTATCAGTCACTTCCAAGCTAGGTAATAAAATCAGGATAAGCGAAGAGCGATGGAAGCTGATTATTAACACTAAACATCCTGAAATCAGAGGCAAAGAGAATGAAGTCCATAATGCTCTTATAGACCCTGATGAAGTTCGAGTGAGTCAAAGTGATCCTGCCGTCTTTCTTTATTATAAATGGCAAGAAAAGCTTTCCCTTTGTGTGGTGGCAAAACATGTGAATGGAGACGGATTTATCATTACCATTTATTTTACAGACAGAATTAAGGAAGGAAAAGAAATCTTCAGGAGGGAATCATGAATAAAATAAAAGTATTTTTTGACAAAGAAGGTAATACACTCGACGTCTGGTTTGAAGAACCTAGAGAAGTCGTTTGTGAAGAAACCGGAGACGAAGTAATTTTGAAAAAAGACCCAAAAACTCAAAAAGTAATTGGGTTTGAAAAATTGAATTATGTCCTTGATCAAACTGGCGTTGACTTAAAAGAACTTCCCGTTGAAGTTGTTATTAATTAATAGGATTCCTTCATCTGCGGTAGTTGAGATTTGCTTTTACAAACGGTCTCCCAGTTAAGATAT
>CAZMZH010000043.1:0-18648 GCA_964570665.1 uncultured Nitrospinota bacterium
ATTGAGTAGAAAACTAAGGAGTAACATCATGATTAAAGGAATAACCGAAGGATTGGCAGTAGAAAGGCCTCTAGCGGAAGCCTTAAATAGAATTAAAACTCTAAAACCGAAAAGAGAAACAACCGACATGCTCATAGAGTTCCTTGCTGCATATATCGAAGCCGACGTTGAGAGCAATGGCTACGATGAAGAAGCGAGGATTACTCTTAAAAGGCTTAACGACACGGCAAGATTCTCAGTGTTTACCTTGTCGAGAGGCCTTAAGGCGGTTGGGGAATTAATGGAAAAGTATAACGGGCATGACGAAGAACCACTCAAAGACACAGGCGCTTTTATTGGTCAAATCTCTAGTCTTATCCATTCTCTTTCATTTCTTGAAGGCGAAACCCTATGCCAGATGAGGGTGAATGAAAAGAAAATGGTCTCCATTGCGAAAGGAGGCCTCCAATGAAAACAGGTAATGGAAATGGTACAACGTCGACATCCAAAAATGTCATGCCTCAACAAATTCTCAATGGTAAGGACCTAGAGGAACTATGGCACGAGTTGAACGACGGGAAAGGTGGGTTTGCTCGTACGTTTATGTGTCTGTTTCGGAACATTATTCTTAACCCCTTATATAAAAAAGAAGTGAACGCCGCAGATGTAGTTGTTTTAAATGAAATGCTTGAGCGGGCAGACTCTTCAATAACATGTTTCACCGCTGGTATTGCCGAAATGGGGTCTATGATTGACGCGAATGGAGACCATGTAGAGGTAAGACAAGACTTTGGATATTTTCTTTCTGAGATAGCCCATATCTTAAGGGAGCTTTCTTTAATTCAATACGATATCGCCCATATTTTAAGAGAAGAGATTCAAAGACCTCAAAGCGAGAAAGGAGGTCAATCATGAGCAAGAACAATCAAGTAATCAAAGTCAACGGGGATAACTTGCCCGAACTATGGGAAAAGCTTCGAGGGAAAGGCGGGTTTGTTAGGCCATTCTTAAAAGCGTTTCGTGAATTAGTTTTAGGGTCTTTATGGGAAAAAGATTTAACTGCTAAAGAAACGGAAACGCTTAAAGAAATATTAGAGCAATTGAACAGCGGGATTTCTACGTTATCAATGGGCGTTGCAGAGATTGGGCTTCTGGGTAAAGTTGAAGAAGGTTCCTCACCAGGGGAAAACTTAAGCGGTGAATTGCTTTGTGAAATTGGCTGTATTCTTGATGAGTTTTCATCTGTTCAACATGAAATTGCCTTGCTTTACGACAAGCATATCGAAAGCCTTGCCGGTAAGAAAGGAGGCCAATCATGACAAACAGCAATGACGCTCATAACGTTCTCCTGGATAAAATAGAAGCGCAAGCGCAAGAAAATGGCGCTTTACAATTAGAAAACGAAAAGCTCCAAACCGCTTTGAATAACTTAAAACGAAATAAAGTCGTAGTTCATAAACGCATGTCTAAGAAGAATCCTTTCAGAGTATTGAAGGGAGGTAAAGCGTGAACCTACATAATATTATCGTAGATATTACAGAAAACTTTGCCGCTAAAGCTAGGTTGCATCCTGAAAATACTACTCCTGAAACATTAGAAGCTTTGGAGTTTATTGAGAGTCAAGCTGAATGGAAACGTAGTTCCTTAATGGCCGATGTTGAAACCATGGGTCAATGGGTATCTATTGTTTCTAGTAATAAAGAGCTACGGGAATTAGAATCATTGAAGGGAATAGAGGGGCGTATAGGACTATGGCTCCAAGATACCGGTGGCACTCTCCGTGATTTAAATGAGCTGCTTGAGTCGTTGACCGATATTGTACGGGAGCTTAAAGAGCGCCATAATAAAAATTAAACTATAAGGCCGGATCTTTCACGAGGTCCGGTTTTTTTGAAATTGTTTTACCCTCTCTTAAACCGCCATCTTAAGACCAAAACCAATAGCGCTAAAAGGGCAAGGTTTAGAGTTGTTTGAAGATTGAATATAATCTCCAAAAAATCGTTATTAGGCTCAGAGCCAAACCAGTCAGGTATTCCTCTATTATAAGCATGGTAAGGGGGAATTGATTGCTTCAGATTAAAAATAAAAACTTTGTTGATTAAGCTCAGATAACTATTAAACGAAGAAGTAATTGGCGGAATAGCCATGAAAAAATAAATAGCAAAAAATGAAAATAATGCAAATAGGAAAGACCTAAATACACACCAGATACTTTGACCATAATCAGTTGTGACCCTATATAAGCAAGAAAAAAACTTAAATAACATTGGTGTATTTGGATTTTGGTGAATACACTTTTGTTCCAATGCGCTAAACATTGCCTCTTCATTTCTGGCACGTATACTCTCCATTGCCAATTTTAAAGTTCGATAAGCGCTTGCTGATTTATCGTCTCCAATAACCTGAAAGTTTTTTTCTGATGGGAATGTAGTATCTTCATGGAGTTGACAGCCTTGGAACTGAGGAGCCATTTTAAAAGTACAGCCACTGAAATATGTTGTTGTTAAAAATCTCCGGTTAATAAAGATAGTCTCATCACCAAAAATAGAATTTTCAAAATTTATATAGGGGAAAGTGCCATAACGATCTTCAACTTTATTTATAGTGCTGCTAGGCATAGAAAAGTCTACTTTCCCCATAAATTTAGTTCTTTTAATAGAAACGAGATCTGCGAATAAGGCATTTTGAAAATTTACATGAGAATGGAATTCAGAGCGATCAAGGATAAGTTCGTTATCAAATTTACAGCCACGAAAGCTTACGCCTTTTTTAAATAAGCATTTACTAAAATTGGCATTTCCAATAAATCTTAAGCTATCAAAATTTACTTTTTTGTAAAAAATGGCATTGCTAAAGTTTACTTCCTTAAAATTAACACGTTGAAATTTTATTTCTCCGGGGAAAACAACATTTGATAGGTCAATATTATTTTTTATGTTTGTAAAGAAATTAATAATAAAAATTACATGATTGTTAAATTCGGTGAGCGCACTTCCCTCCCATTTAGCTTTTGGAGTTTTTTCATCATTTTCATCCACTAACGGGAGGTGAAACTGACAAAAGGTTTCCACTCCAAGTTTTGTATACTCTAAATTTAAACCTTGAACCTCATGAAATCTGCAATGGTCATATTTGCATTTCAAAAGTACGTCTCCTTTTAAGTGGCTTGATATAATATTAGTTTAGTTTTCGAATGGCAAAAACGCAACTTTCCACCCGTCAAAATCACAAAGCAGTAGCACCTTCATTCCTAAAAATGGCTTAGAGCGTCCGTGTGTCCTTACCTGTAAGGGCGGTTCTTTGTGTCCGTTGACAGCATATGCGCTCTAAAATCAGGAGGGCATCAATGTTAGAAATCGCTGGTTACCAACCACAAGTAAATGATGAATATGAAATTTCATCCAATGGCTCTAATGGCGCCAATCACAAATCAGAAACCGATCCGGAAACTAAAAAACAAATCCGAGATAGGGAAGTTAACGCCGAATTACTAAAGAAGGCTTTCCATGTATTAAATCATGGAGATGAGATTCAAAAGTCAGCGCTGATCGATCAAATAGAGAACTCTTACCATTGGGAGGAAGAGAAAGAAAAACTGACCAAACAGTATTTGGATCTATGCGAATGGTCAAAAGAATTTGTTGAGAACAACGATAATAATATCTCAGAAAGTGATCTCAAGGATTCAACAAATCGATACTTGGGTCTTTTTTTGAAAGAAACTTCTGGAATAAATTTTGATTATTTGGGTTGCCTTACCTGCATAAGAAAACTACAGATGTTAGGTGATGATTCAGGTATAGGGAGCAATGCATTTGACGCTTATATACAATTGGCTAAAAAATTAACGGGTTTAGATGTTATCGAATTATTGGAAAGATTAGAAATTGAACAAGTAAAACCCGAAGAAAGAAGTAAAAGTATCCAAGAAATGAAAGGAAACTGGGAAAAGTCTATATATGGCGGAAACGGTTTTATAGCATTTTTCATTTCCGCTTTTAGAAATACCTTTCTTAAAGAAAACATTTTTAATCCGCGTGACGCTGGGAGTATGAAGTTATTAAAAGATATTTCTGATAATGCTTCCAATACCGCATTCACCTTGAGTAGAGGTATCTATGAAATAGAAAGGTTAATTGAAGAAAGAAATCAAATTAACCAGTTTAGTGATGAAAAACATGATTTAACTCATTTAAAACAAATGGTCGAAGATATTTCAATGTTATTAAAGGAGCTTAAACTCATCTCAGATGATATATGGGGGGACATTGCAAGGAACTATAAAAGTAGATTAAAAGAAATCCAAAAAATTTAAATTGATCTATGACCGGGCCCGCATCAAAACGGGTCCGGTTTCTTTCCACAATACTTAAAATAACAAGATTAGAATGGATAAATTAAATTTTGTCGTCTTTAACCTTAAATCCTATGTTAGAAGAATTCAATTATAACAAAGGACCATCCATCCTCTACGAACATTGCAATGCCTCCAATTATAAAAGGTAATATTATAAGTCGCAGGCGCAGTAAAACTAAAGGCCGACGTTCTTGCCCAGCCAATGGGACATGTCCCTGAACATTCATAAAATGCTTGGTCCCCAGGAGCACAATCACCTGACCCCGTATTAGCCATAAACACCGTTGCATAGTTAACATTAAAGCTTGGGTTGTAACTTAAACTTAAAGACGAGCTAACTTCTGTAGAATTAGGAGACTGTGGAACTACTACGGTTCTGAAGACAGCGTTTGGCCCTTTATTAATACTCTGGCAGTACCTGTTTCCTTGATTCGATGCCCACCCGCTTTTGGGGATATTTACTTTCTGGAAAAAGCTAAAAGTTTTTGTTTCTTTCAACCATTCAAACTCAACCGCATGAACATTTACCGAAAAACAAAGAGTCAATAACAATACGAATATTATTCGTTTCATTTTCCTCCCTTTCTTTTTTTTAAAAAAATCGCTTTTAAAAGTAGGCCGCTACCAAAATATTTTTTATCGAAAAATGGAATCCTATTCCAGTGGTTTTGGATTCTCTATTTCCAGGTATTTTGACCCCATGACGTGCCCAATTAATTTATGCCACTCTTTAAGTTAAGGTTTATATATTTCTCAGTTATTTTGTTTCAGGCACTGGCGGCCGGTAATCAAGACTGATATTATATTTTGGCATTTGAAAAGTCCCCAGAGTATAGCATAATTAGGCAATCGATCAACGCTCACGGAGTTTCCCATGGTAAGACTGATAATTCTTTTCCTCATTCTATCCATTCCAAGTTATTCATTCGCTCACCGTTCCGGCTGCCATCGCTGGCATAGTTGCCCGTCTGATCGAGGTACTTATACTTGTGGCGACACTGGCCATTGTTCTGGATGCGGAGATAATCAGTATTGTCAAAATGGAGGCGTAAGAGCGTTTAATTCGCCGGTAGAGGAAGAACCTAAGGCAGAAGAGGCTTCGAAGGAAACAACCGTTAAAGAGATTACAGGAGCGTTTGGAGTAACTTTTGGAGAGACCGTAGAGACGTTAAAAAGTAATGGCTTTGATCCAGTCCAAGGGAAAGCTAAAGGAGCGATATATAATTTCCAACCTCAAAAAAAATACAAGGTATTTTCAAATTATCTAGTAAAGGTAACGCCTAAAAGTAGAAAAATATTTACGGTGGGAGGTATTGGGAAAACGGAGGCAATGAAAGCTTGTCAAAAAGAATTAAATACTCTTGAAAAAATTCTCACCAAAAAATATGGAAAAGCAGTTAATAAAACTAATAAATTAGTTTTTATCAATCAAGCTAATAGCGGTATTAGGGTGCTTTGTCAAATGAGCTCTGGAGATGTGGCTACATTAAGTATTTATTACCTACACTTTGGATTGCAGGATCAAGGAAAAAAGGAAGAGATGGAGATAGAACGTCAGGATAAAAAACTAGATATAGATGAGTTTGGTGGTTCGGGTCTATGAAAAGTTCTTATTCATAAAAATGTCATTTTTTTTTCGATTATTTTTATAAATTTCATCCAAACAAATGTTGCCGCAAGCCAAAAGACAAAGTATAGCTGATCATCCTCGCATTTTAAGCAAATAAAAGATAAGTGTTTTTGTATAAAAATTCCCGCAACCAAAAGCGAACACATTCCACAAACAGCCGATATAAGATAACGAAGGTGTCTAGGTTTATCTGCCAAAATTGCAGGCGTTAACATTAGAATCAATAAAATTCCTACGGCGCAATCAATAAAACCAAAGTCACCATTTGAAGAAGTAACTGAAACAACGCCTGCTATGGAAACACCGATTAACGCTAATTCGTTTTCAATTGAATTATCAATTCGATTCGTTTTCTCAACTCCTCCAAAAACTGGTCCTGGTTGTAGTTCGTTGTTTACTAAAAATCTGTTTTGTGGAAATTGAAGTATTTCTGAAAGGACAGAGGAAATATAACTATCTAAACTATTCGATAGGCGGACAAAGCCTTTTTGAAAATTTTCTAAGTTTGCCACAACCATATAAGTCGTTACTAATGCTTCAATAATAATAGATCCTCTGTAAACTTTGAAATTAACCAAGTTAAGTTTTTTTAATTCGTTTTGATTTAATTCCTGCGAAAAACAATCAACAATGTGTTGTTGAATGTAATTCCTAAATTTTTGTTTAGGTACAGGTACCTTTAGTGAAGAATTTCCTTCCGCAAAAAATTTTAAAAGTTGTCTTTCAATATGCTCAGCTTTAACCGGTTGATCCACAACTGCGGGAGGATAATATTCTTCCAATACTTCTATCGTCACCTTGAGGCTAAATAACTCTAAAAGTTTAGGTTTATCTGAATCGTTAAAATTCATTTCCGAACCTTCTGGTTTTATGTTTGGTGAAATTTTAATCCCAAAAACTAAGTTTTAAAATTTTGCATTCAAAATACCTCTTTTTTGTGGTATTTACAATAGGTTCCCATATACCGATCCTAGGAGGCCATATGAAGAAGCTAGTCTTGGCATTAATTCTTGTTTGGTTATTTCCTTCCACATCATTTTCCCATCCTGGTCGTCAAGATTCAAACGGTGGCCATAGAGATAGCAGAACTGGTGTATACCATTGCCATAAACCTGGCTGCGTTGTTCCTTCCTCTGAAAGTTCATCTACAACATCAAATTCACCTCTATCCATATATGTAATAGATGTTGGGCAAGGCGATTCAACCTTGATTGTTGGACCTAGCGCAACTTTATTAATGGATGCAGGAGATAATCGAGGCAGAACTCATGGGGCTGAATATGTCCAATCATTATTGAACCAGTTAGGTATAACAGAATTGGATTATGTCGTTGTTTCTCACTACGACGTGGACCATATGGGTGGATTTGTAACTGTAGGAAGGCATTTTCATACGTCTTTAATTTGGAACCAGGAGGGAACATTAGAAGATCCCACTTGCACTCCTAAGGAACTATTCCCAAAAAAAGGTATTTACGATATGGGAGAGCCAAAACCTGGAAGAAAATCTAAGGCTAGAACCGAATGGAAAAAATGTTTGCCCCAATTAGCTGGAGGAGAAGGGCAACCTGAACACGTTGCAATTGATAACCCAAGTATCTTGGGTAAAGAGTTAGATTTGGGAGGCGGTTTTAAGGCAACGTTTGTGACAGGTGACGGCTTTGTAATAGATCATCCAAACCTTATAGACAAAGCTAATTCTCCAAATGAAAGCTCTATATCCTTATGGGTTTCAGGACCAGGGGATTTTGACTTTTTAGTCACCGGGGATTTAATAGGTCGAAAAACCAATAGCGTAGAAGATGCAAAATTGGAATTTGCGTTAGCTAACAGCCTAGCTGCTAGAGGAGTAGATTTAGAAATATTAAGAACGGGACATCATGGCGCAGCTAATGCCACCGACGATGAATTTATTAAGAAGATAAAACCTGAGGTAGCAATAATTTCTGTAGGAGATGGAAATTCACATGGTCATCCACATTGCAGTACTGTTAGCAACTTAGGTAGAAAAAAGGTCAAACTTTTACTTCAAACTGAATCCGGTGTGACCAATTGTCGTTTGCCGCAGTCCATGAATAGAGTTATTGCAAACGGAACGATTCAAATAGAAGTTTCAGGAGGAAACTATACTATTTCAAATTTTGGTGAAGAATCTCCTGTCACTGGGAAAGCCACAGCATCGTTTAATTTTCAATGTAATACCAACGGTTGCTAATTTTTCTTTAAGCAAATCTACTTTTAGCGTTCGAACCATTCCAAAGGGCGATGCCATGAACAAGGTTAAGGAAATGAGAGGAAATTTGTAAATGGAATCACCTTCATTTTTTGCTTATTGGGGCTCTTTTATAGTTTTGGCTACTTTCGTGCATCTTCTCTTTTGGGCAATGGGAGACGCTTCTAGTGAAGAGTCAAGGAAAGCTTGCTCTAACTGGCTAGGCAATATTAAGACGGGTGAAACATATGAAAATTGGGCCGTTACTTTTGGGAGTATCTTTGATCGAATATTGGGAGAGGAGCATTTTTCATGGAAGCGTTTTTTTAGATCAGGCCTAGCATCTTATGCGTCTCTAGTAATTTGTTTTGCCGCTGTTTATACATTTGATGTAGATTTTTATAATAATGATTTTGAGCGTGACGGTGTCTTATATTCAATTTTGTCGATTTTTATGGGTGGGGCTGCGTTAAATCTTATTCCAGATTATTTCTCTCTTATTCAGACGAGGTACTTTATAAACTTTTTTGAAAGACCTCGAAATAATATTTTTATGCCGTTGGCTTTAATTTTAGACGTTTTTTCAACTTATATATTATTTTTTTTCGCCCTCATTATAATGGCTGGTTTGACAAGTTTGGTTGGCTTATCGGATACTAAGGTAAGTCCTTTTTTATTATTGTTTAGCCCGCTTGATGTACTGAAAAAATTAATTAATCATCGGTTTTTAATAGTATTTCTCTCAACAACCTTTTTCACCTCAATATGGCTCTATTTCTATCTTTTTTCCGGTTGGGTAATTAAGTATTTAAAAGTGTTTACAAGGTTCCTAAATATTGAAGAGAAGCCTTTCAAATCCTTAGGCATTGTTTCCATGTCCATTGTATTCATCATCTATTTAATCGCGTCACCATTCGTACTGTTTAAATAATGGCCTCCTACATCCCGCGTAAATGCCCAAAATGTGGAAGCGATATGATTCTAACCGTCGCTGAGAATAAGAACGGATCGCCCAAAGGAGCCATGAAGGGGAAATGTTTGAAGTGCTTTAAAGAGCAAATATATTATTTGGATGCGAAGGAACTGAGGAAAACTAATGTCGGGGAATAAAGATGTTGAAAAAAATCAAAAAATTCTTTTTTTTACGTCACTCGCGCTAATTGGCTTAGGGAGTATTTTAGTTGCTGTTGATAAAAATACTGGCGCAGGTTTAACTTTTACCGCAGGAACCTTAATTTTAATATTTTCACTTTTATCTAAATTTAAAAAATTTAAGGGGTTGGGGATCGAAGCCGAATTATGGGAGGAAAAACAAGAAGAAGCGGAAAAGTTGATTTCAAATCTCAAGTCTCTCTCTGTTGTTGTTTCCAAACCAATAGGCCATTTGGTTACAAAGTTAGGGTATTGGAATACGGCTCTTTCAAGAGAAGAGCTTTATAAAATTCAAAATAATTTAAAAGATGAGCTTGAGAAAAATGATATTTCAAATGCAATGATTGATGAAGCTCTTATGGAATTTCATTTATTCAATTTAAGGGGTCTTAAGGGTCCAATGTATAGTTTTATGCAGGAAGCAATTAAGAATGAAATAAAAAAGTGGGAAGAAAAACTAAGAAATTATCCGTCCCCAGTAAATGCAGGCGATCCTGATTATGCATCTTTATGTGAGGACAAAAAAAAGGTCTATGAATGGCAAGACAAAGTTCGGAAAAAATTCCCCGAGCTAAGCTTAAACAACGGTATAGATTCGCTTCAACAATTTATTCAGGATTTTGAGTCTGAACCTCTAATGAATATTAATGAGAATCTTCTTGAAAAATTTAAAGATGAGTTAGAGGACATAAAATACTATCAAGGCAATAAAGAATTTCGTCGTCTTCCGGAATGGTTTGCTAGCGATCCAATTAAAAATAAATAAAACTGAAAATGGATGATAAAAATGTAATACCTCCAAATCTATCCAGCTTCAAACCGTCGTATTCCTCCCCGTCAGTGGTCCCCAAACTGGGGACTACTCAATAGACCAGTGGTCCTTAAATTAAGGACTACTCAATAGATTAGGTACCACCAAGCTGGTGGTGACTGAATATTTACCGGAAACAAAATAGCATCTACGTTGAAAAAAATGCTTACTATTCGATAGTTAGATAGAGATAAACATGAAAGAAGCTTTACCCAATAAAAAAACCTATACCGTATTGGAGATTGCGGTAGCCTTGTCTAAGATATGCGGAATAAGTGTAGCGGCAGCTAAACAGGGGATCTATCGGCAAATTGGTAAAGAAATACAAGCGGTAAAGGACAGTAGGCCGATGCGTATTGATCGCGAACAAGCTTTAAAAATACTTGAGGGTACCCCTTTATAATCCTACCTTGTCGACATACCTCAAAGGTTGACAAAATCCCATTATTACCCTATCTTCACTAGTAGCGAAAATTAAGCGAAAATACTATTTTTCAATACGATAGGAGCTTTTTTATGGGTAGTCCTTTAAAGGTGACGCAGATCAAGCCAGGTAACGCCAAAGAGGTTTGGGTATCTGGGAATAGCATCAGAGGCTTAGATATAGATTATCCTAAGTTGCTATTAGAGAAGGTTAACGAGATCGACAGAATTAAAAAGCAGCTAGTCCTTTCAAGAGACGTTATCAACCGACAACGTAGGGCCATCCGAAAGCTTACAGATAAAGCCAACCCCAAGAAAAGTATCGTAGCCGATTGGCTAGAGCCTCAACCAGTGGCTGCGCCAAAATGTTACCAGTCTGAAAACCTTACAAAACCTATGGTTGAAGAGCCTACCAAATACATTACAATCGGTGAATAGAACCTTATAAAACCTTATATTTTAACTTAATTGGATGTTGACAAATGTTGACATTTAGTTATCACCAAATTGGTGACCACTGAAGAAGTAACCTGTTATTAAATGTTGTGGTTTGCGCTTTCCCACTTGTTAGGAAAAGTTAAGGTTTTAAAATCTTCCTCCACGGTATTTTTTCTACTCAGAAAATAATAATTGAAATAAATTATTGTCAATGAAATAAATCTCTAGAAATCTATTGAATTACTGCGAATTAAGGCTTTGGAATTCCAAAGTACTGTAAACCTAGTCTAAACTATCTCTTTTTGGTTCTTGAAGAAGAAATTCCACCTTTAAACAATTCATAAGGAGAAATTATGACTAGGTTAAAAATAGGAATTATCTGTTTTGTCATATTTGTTTTCGCATCTACTGGTTGGGCGCAAGATGAAAAGGCCAAGGTGTCTTCAGGTGACACCACCGAAGGATTTTTAATGGATAAGCTCCAAGCGGGGCCTGATATTGAATTAACTGAATCCGGTACCTCCAATCGCGTTATTATTATTGGCCGAAAACCTGTTTTGACTGCCAAGGGCGATGTGTTAACTCATGACGGAAATAAAGAAATTCGTTTGGGAGTAGGGGCAAATGGTGAAGTTTTAACTTCGGATTCAACTGCCCCAAATGGAATTAAATGGGGTTCCGTACCCGCTGGGCCGGAAGGACCTCAAGGACCGGCAGGTCCTGAAGGTCCACAAGGAAACTTAGGTCCTCAAGGAATTCCTGGCGACACCGGTCCTCAAGGTCCAATTGGACTAACCGGACCTCAGGGGGCTATCGGCGCGACTGGAGCGCAAGGTCCAACCGGAGCTACTGGACCTCAGGGTGCGACTGGAGCTACAGGGCCGACTGGCGAAACGGGACCAGCGGGGCCCGCTGGGGTAAGCGGTAAAGATGATGCTGATGGAGTAGAAATCCTTTTCACGAGGGAATTTCAATATGATCCTGGTACAGGTTCTGTTCCGGCTATTGATATGAATGGAACGGCTTTGGTTATAAGTCAAACCGACCCAACAGTCACCCTCGCAGGTCAAAACCGTAATATTTTATATACAGGAGATATTCCAAACACTACCCCAATAATTCAACAAGTAATTATCGATATGCCAGAATCTCTAATTGAAGGTAATTACAAGTTGAAATTATCCAATACTCAGGGAGACTCGGAAGCATTTATTCCTTTAAACGAATTAACCGCCACTGCTACCAACCAAGATTTAACAACTGGAGAAATCTTTACGACTTCCAATGTAATAGTTTCTGGAACTCTTGGCAATGCTTTCGACGATGTGCCAGGAACTAGTATAAACTTTTTAACCAATCCCGAAACTTATCCCGAAAATATAACAGTTGAAATGTCTCAACCCAAAATCGTAACCGACGTGCGGATCAACGTTGAAGGAGCTGAAGGAAGAGCGAGTAACGTATCATTTACTATCGATGGTAGTAATGACAATTCCACTTGGACTACCTTAAAATCAGTATCCGGCTATAATTTTGCATCGGGAAGGCAGAGTTTTGATTTATTTTCCTTCACTAATACAACGGCATACACCTATTACCGCATAAACTGGACAAACAGCGCTAATAATGTAGGAGGCGGTAATGGTGGGCTTCCTACCTGGTACGAAACCGAAATGTACAATAATTATTCTCCTGGTACCCCTGTTGATATTTCGAACGGCCAAACCTATACGACTTCTAATTCGATTAGTTCGGGTAGTATTGGTAACGCTTTTGACGATAGCACTGGAACCAATATAAACTTTTTGACCAATCCTGCCGTTTACCCTCAATTTTTAAAAGTTCAATTTGCAGAACCAAAGGTTATAAAGTTTGTGAGAATTAACGTTGAAGGAAACGAGGGACGAGCGGATAACGTGTCTTTCAATATTGACGGTAGTAATGACAATTCCACTTGGACTACTTTAAAGTCAATAAATAACTATTTTTTCTTATCGGGAAATTCTACTTTTGATGATATTGGTTTAAATAATACAACAGCGTACACGTATTATCGTATTAATTGGACCCACAGCAATAATACTGGAGGCAACAATGGAGGACTTCCTACTTGGTATGAAACTGAAATGTCTGAAGTTACTCCATAACCAAATTTAAATTTGATCAATAAAGGTAAGTTTGGTATTTCATTTTCCCCACTAAGGTAGAATTTATGCAAACTTAGCGGGCGCAGTAAACAATGGCACTACTATCCAATTAATCTATTACTTTAATTGGTAAAAGACTAAAGAACGCCTCTCGAATTGTTTTTCGGGGGGCGTTTTTTTTATTTAGTTTGCAGCTCTCCTCTAAAGTAGATCGAAATAGAAACCATTGATAATATCAATAAATTTCAATGAATATTCCTAGGCGATTATCGTTTTAAAACGAAAAATAAACGAAAGGCACTTTAAAATTTAGCTGATAAAACAGCAAAATAACAGCGAGACCAAGGAATCTGTGTTCTTGTAAAAAACAAGAAAATAACAGGAACCGAACCTCAGAAAACCTCAGATTGAAAAACCCTCCTCGGACTTGTCAAAACTTGACATTTAAAACGCTATTCGTGCGGGCTATAGCGAGAAAACGGCAAAAGAGCAAGGTTATCAGAACCTCACAAAACTTCACATCCAAGAAGCTATCCGACTTATCAAAACTTATGGTTTAACGCCATATCCCGCCATTGTTAAAAACAATAAAAAACAATAGCCGAATGCCTGTTAAAACAGGCCCAAAAAACAGGCAAACACCTAAGTCAAATCCCCTGCAAAAAGCAGGCAAAGAACAGGCGATTACAATAAAAAGGAGAAATTCCCCGCATTGTTAAAACAGTAAATAAACAATGAGGCGTGATACTAATTTGCTACTAATTTTTGAGAAATAGTAGGAAAGAGATTTCCTGAAAATACAGGAGAAATACAGGGGATTGATAACTGGAAGGAATAGCCATTAATGCGAACCGTTTACTATATAAATGCAGTTCTTGCGGTAACTTATTGGTAACTTAAGAAGGCTCCTCAAAACCAACAACCACCCTATCCTATTGATTTTAATGGAGCCGACGGGCGGAATTGAACCGCCGACCTACTGATTACGAAACTTATTTTAGCATTTTATATAACTGTCTGAATTTGGAAAGGTTTCCCTTTTTTGCTTATTTTTCAGGCGTTTAAAACCATTCCATTAGTTCCATAAATTCTATTGATTCCATCCAGGTGGGTTTTGTCAGTCACAAATAAGTCATTTTGGAAAAAAGAAAACTCTAGAAGGTTTATCAAGGTAGAATTTTTGCGGAACAATTCATCATTCATCAATAGATCTTCCATTCGATTCCGAGTGGTATTATCTTTACCATGTAGTTAAAAGGAATTTTCGGGAATGACCTTCCTCAATTATAAACTTGTGAAAAGTAGAGAAGTTAAAGGTTCTTAAGTATTGTGATTTGAAGTTGAACTTCTTCCGAAAGCCTATTTTCAAACGGTTAATCGAAACAAAGTTGTCTTTCCCTGAAATTGATATTTCAACAATTCTCTTTATTTTTTATAGTAATTCTTTAATGCCTGCACAGAGATTTAATTCAGAAAATTAATCTTAAGGATATATTTATTAAGTTTTTTCCTACTGGCTTTTAAGGGATATCCTGGTTTAAATTGAGGAATCACTGGTTTTTTAAATTTCCTATTTTTTTTACAATTTAGTATTACCGAAAATGTAATTGGAAGGGAAATAAAATGAATGTTTGGGGTTCGCTTAGCCTAAGGTGGAAGCAGTCAATACTCTATTTGCTTGTGGGGCTCATCCCATTGCTAATTGTAACTATTGTTAATTCCATTTCTTTTGAAAAGATTAAAACCATCAACGCTTCTCAATTTCAGACAACCGCTGAGCATATTGCCGATAAAATCGACAGAAATCTCTTTGAACGCTATGGTGATGTTCAAGCTTTTGGCTTGAATACAATCCTTCGTAGTTAAAAATATTGGTATAAGGAAAAAAGTCCAATTGTGAAAGCGATGAATAATTATGTCGATACCTATGATATTTATTATTTTACGCTATTGGTTGATTTGGATGGCAGGGTTATCGCGGTTAACAATAAAGATCAAAACGGAGAAAGTATATCAACCGAAAGTCTTTATAAACGTAATTTCAAGAATACTAAGTGGTTTAAAGATGTTATCAATAAAAGATACTACACCAGCCAAAAAGGTAATATCGGTGGAAATAGCGATTTCACAGGAACGGTAATTTTTCCGTTATACCGAAATGATGATGTGCAAGCGATCTATAGAGGAGACGATGGTTTGACCATTGGGTTTGCGGCTCCCGTTTACGGTCCCACCGGCAATGTCATTGCGATATGGCATAACTATGCAAAGTTTTCGTTAGGAGAAGAGTTTTTTATTGAAGCTTGGAAATCCCTACAGCAAAAAGGTTTGGGCGAAACTGAATTAACTTTGCTCGACAGGGAAGGAAAAGTCATTGTCGATCACGACCCCTCTTTAGGGCGAGGGACCAAAACCAGCGTTCATCATGATTTTGACGTTCTCATGAAATTAAATTTAGCGCAAAAAGGGGTTGGAGCCGCTGTAAAAGCGGTTGCCAATGACAGTGGTTTTATGTATGCCGAGCATGCACGGAAAAAGATAATTCAGGCCGCAGGTTTTGTTCATCACAAGGGAGCTTTAAGTTTTCCTGGTATGAACTGGTCTATTTTGGTACGAGCCCCTGAAGAAATAGTGAACGCTCCTCTTATTTCCATTCAAAATCAAGTCGTTTGGATCACTGTTGGATGTATTATTATGATCCTCATTTTTGGTCGATGGAGCGCAAATAAAGTAGTGGAGCCGATCCTTTCTTTGATCTCTGAATTAAAGAAATTTGCCGAAGGAAATATTCAAGGAATCCAACCGTTAAAAATCAACACGAAAGACGAATTTAAACAATTGGACGAATCTTTCGTTACTTTAGTCGATAGTTTCAAAGAATTTATGAAAACCACTACCGGTCTTTTGAATGGTTCTATTCAAAGTTTGAATAATGTTTCTGTAAAGGGAGATTTCAAGAGAGAATTAGATGAAATGCTGGGCCAGGCCAATGAAACCAATACAATTAAAACCATGGTGGAAAACTCACCAGGACTTACGGGAACCTCTAAAAATAGGTCCTATTTTTCAAAAAAGGTTGTAAAATATCGGAGGACGTAATTTTGCATTTTCCTACCGTAATTAAGGAGTCTATCCCATGGCCCATCCCGGATTTTTCGATTTCGACAACCGCTTAGAATCTCTTAGTAAACTAGGCGACCCCTTAGAAACGTTAGATCAATCAATTCCATGGGAAAAGTTTCGTTCTCTTCTTTCTAAAGGCCTCCGAAAAGCTAAAAAGAATAACGCCGGTCGTAAACCTTACGACTCCGTTTTGATGTTTAAAGTTCTTATTTTGCAAAGCTTGTACAATCTGAGCGACGATCAAACCGAATACCAGATTCGAGACCGCCTGTCTTTTATGCGTTTTTTAAATCTTCGATTCGAAGATCCTATTCCCGACGCGAAAACACTTTGGCTATTCCGCGACACGCTGGCCAACAAAGGCGTTATCGAAAAACTATTCAACAAGTTCAACAAATACCTAGACCGTGAAGGCTTTATCGCTAAACAGGGCCAAATTATCGACGCCAGCATAGTGCCCGTTCCAACCCAACGCAATACTCGGGAGGAAAACTCCGATATCAAACAAGGTCAAACTCCTAAACAATGGACTCAAAAACCGCCTAAGCTTCGTCAAAAAGATGTTGATGCCCGCTGGGTCAAAATGCAAGGTCATAACCATTACGGATATAAAAATCACGTCGGCGCGGATCGAAAACACAAACTCATTAGAACCTATCAAGTCACCGACGCTTCGGTTCACGACAGTCAACCTTTTGAACAATTACTCGATCCCAACAACACCGGAAAAAAAGTCTGGGCCGATAGCGCATATCGTTCCAAAACCATCGATCAAACTCTTAAACAAAAGGGACTTGAAAATCAGATCAAATATAAAGGTTACCGTTACGCTCCTTTATCCCAAGCTAAACTACGCGTCAATAAAAAAAGATCCAAACTACGCGCTCCTGTCGAGCACATCTTTGCCTTCCAGCAAAATGCGCTGGGAGGAAAATTCATTCGAACCATAGGCATTCTAAGAGCGAAAACAAAAATTGGACTCATGAACTTGGCTTACAATATGAAACGCTATCTTTACTTACAAAAACTAAACGAACTAAAAACTACCGGGTAACAAAGGGCCGGGGAAATAAGCCCCTTCCTCCTTTTTAAAAGGAGGATAAATTATAAAATCAGGTTAACAAATATCTCTATAAGATAAACAGACACCTCTAAAATAAAACTGAAAACAAAAATTTAACTAAATATTACGATTTTTAGAGGTCACCTTAAAAAATTTAACAAGCCTAATTTCTGAATGTACTAAAAATCGGCAAAATTAAAAATTTAAACGAAGTTTCGTGCATAAATCTTTGGGTAGTTCTTTACATGCATGATCAAATTTATAATTGGTAAACGGTATCAATATTGCTGGGTAAAGAGTATGAAACTTTTAGAAACTTTATTGAGCTTAATAAAAGAGGTAAGGGATAAGTGATTTCATTTTTTAAATGGCGAGTAAAAAATCAATATATTAAAGACAACTGCCAAAATAAATTAAAAATTGTTGAAGCTATTAGGCTCCTTAAAGTAAGAGTTAAGAAAAGGCCGAAATAATAGCTTTAATATTTTAAAAGTCTTTAATAGGTTTTTATAAAAAAAAGAAGGTTCATGATTAGTTAAGAGGTCTCAAAAGAGGCTAATATGTAGTCATGAAGCGGGAAAACATTGTTTTAAAAAGGTCCCGAATTTCGACAAGGAAATTTAGGGAGATAATTAAGTATTTTTCGCTCGATTTAGAAGCGACTAAAATTGCAAAATTGAGCGGTTTAAATCGTAATAGGGTTAATCGATATTTAAAATTAGTTAGAGAATGTATTGCCAAAGAATGCGAACTTGAGTCACCTTTTTCAGGAGACATTGAAGTCGACGAAAGTTTTTTTGGAGCTCGTCGAACTCGCGGAAAAAGAGGTCGCGGAGCGGGTGGAAAAACCATAGTTTTTGGATTATTTAAACGCAACGGCAAAGTATACACAAAAGTTGTCCCTAACTGCTCTAGAGCCACGCTACAAGCGGCTATTAAAGGCAAAGTCGACTTCGAAAGCACAATCCATTTCGACGGATGGAAAGGCTACAACGGCTTGGTCGACTTGGGGTATAAAAAACACTATCGGGTTCAGCATGGAAACGACGAATTCGCTAATAGTAATTCCCATATTAATGGTATCGAAAACTTTTGGGGAATCGCTAAAATGAGACTCGCAAAATTTAGAGGACTCTCCAAAAATAGCTTTTACTTGCATCTTAAAGAATGTGAGTTTAGGTTCAATCATCGGTCGGATGACCTATACAAATTGATACTAAAAATTGTCAAAAAACACCCTCTTAACTAGTCATGAACCAAAAAGAAATATTTGTTCACTTGAGCTTTTATTAAAAGTAATGATTAAAAAGTTC
>CAZMZH010000044.1:0-18479 GCA_964570665.1 uncultured Nitrospinota bacterium
CTCTTTCACTTACAAAGGTCTAAATCTGTAAACGCTTTTCTTTACTTACCCACTTTATCTTGGTAATGCTATTGAACATAGCCTTCATGTTTCTTTTCATAGAATAGCAAGTTCCCCGCTTAGAATACTCTCTCGAAGAAGCGGCTTAATGGTAGTATATTCCACTAAATCTACCTTTCTGCCAATGGTTTCTTCTAATTCCAGCTTGATACCCACAAAATCAAGCAAGCTGATATCTTCTTTTATTTCCACTAGAATATCTACATCACTATTAGGCTTCATTTCGTCACGTGCACAAGAGCCAAAAAATCCAGCACGACTCACCTTGTGGTGTTTTAGAATGGGAATGATTTTTTGTTTAATTTCTCCAATACTTTGAGTCATACCGCCTTCCTCAAAAATAGGCTTTTTCTTTAATTGCTTATATTATTTTCATATTTACCAGGAAACTCTCGCATATTTTTTACGGAGCAAAAATGTTGGCCTTAGAAATCTTAAAGCGTAATCTTATTTACTATTTTCTTACTTTTACTTGAAAGAATAAATAACTTTCCGTGATGATCCCCTGAGTTCAAGCATTTTACCAGATTTTTTTTCCATAATTCACTCAACGTAAAAGCCGCTTGAGTGATATCAATACCTTGAGTTTTTTTCAGTAGAGTGGCGGTAATGGGGGTCTTGGTGTTTGCCATATACTGTAAAACCTTTATCCTTCTTGAACCTCTTTTTATCCAAGCATAGGTTTTCCAATCAAAATTTGGATCTAATCGCATGATGTAGAAAGAAGTCATTGCCAATTATATACAAACTCGAGAAATTTAGTTGTCCTTCATAAATAACAAAATTTAAATAGTTTTATAATTTTGAATTCATTATGGAAGACCTAATTTTTGAACAAGCTTTTTCAGACGTTACAGAGTTTTTAACGATTTCTGACCGAAGGACAAAAGAAAGTAAAAATGAAATGGTATTGGCAAAGCAAGAATTTCTTTCCCATGTTCAGGAACTTGCAGAGGAATGGTTTGATAAACGAGTTAAGATATTCCGAAATATTTAAATACCGACAAAGAGCAAATGAATTGGAATAATGACAAACTTCAAATATCAACAATTTTCAAAGTTGGCATTAGTCTCTTTTGGACTGATTATGGTCCTAATGCTTTCATCATGTGGCGCGAATAAGCCTCATACCACATTGCCTAATACCGATCTCACTGAATCGGCGGTTGATATTACCGAATTATTCCAAAAGCCTCAAGGCGTGTTAGCTTTAGATGAATTTCATATTGTTTGCATTAAGGAGGTAAAATTCGCAAATATTTCTGCTCATACTTCTTCACTCATTGAAATTGACGCGGCGGATTCAATCCTCATTAGAGAACAGAACACGGTGTTGTCCAATGTCAAAGGATTTTCCAATAAAAAAAAGAATAAAAAAGCAGGTTCTTCAAAAACCGTCTGCAATAAGTTTTTCAATGACTATGATGAACTTGGGTTTGAAGCAACAAAAGAAATTGATTATAAAAAATATCATCGTGAATTTTTAAAACAAAGTTCTTGAGTAGTTTTTAAATATTTGAGATTTTTCCCTCCATTTGTACAGCAAATGCATACACATAAGGCTCTTCTTCTTTGTTCCTGTTATCCTCAAACGTAAACACCACATCATTTCCAAGTCCATACACACTCGCATTCATATCAAGCGTTCCCAGATACTTATACAATTCGTACTGGTATTGTGTTGAATAGAATTGAGAAATAATCGCCATTGCTTCATGTAGCTTTTTTAATCTTATAGGCTGGCTAACTATAAATGTTTTGAGGTAATGCTGATTATTGTTAGTGGTAAGGGTAATGGGGAAATCCACAGTAAAATCGACATTTTCAATATTGCTTTTCACGTCAATCTTCATATCGCCGGTCTCAATATCCTTACCTTGAAACACTTCAAAATCGTCAATACATTTTAGAAGTTGAGAAGTCATATAAGAAGACAGTTCTGATTCCAACTGTATTAACGTTTGGACAGCTATGGTTTTGTTGTATGCATAGTTAACGTGGAACCCACCTATGTTCAAACCATTTCTTTTTACAATTCCGTTTTGAGCGCCAAGAAGTGAAAGACCTTGTTTTGAAATCATTTTAATACAGTCATCCACAAACGTCTTAATCGGAATCATTTCTGTGGGAATAGAAAACTCTTCAATTAAATCAGCGAGTTTATTATTTTTTCCTATCTGGTAATTGATATAGAGCATGAAGGTGGCTGAGAAAACTAAAACAAGCGCAATAACGATAAACATAGTGAGTTGGGCTTTTTTAGGTTTCATGTTGTCATGAGATAATTTCTTTCATAAATGTGCTGTAGCAGGTTGATCAATTTAACTGGGGTATCTGGTACTGGCGGATGGATTGTTACCGTTGTATTTAGTTTTTTATTTCTCTGAGTGAGAGAACCGTTGATCCAGATAGATGGCAGGATGTTCTTGGTAGTATATGATCTGAGGATATCTGAAACTGGTTGATGTTCTAATTTTCCAAATCTTGAATAGGAGTTGAGAGAACTTTCTGTAATGGTATGGTAGCCAGAATGGGTTGTTGCCAATATTTTTGTTTGTGGACGATCATTTTCAAGATGAAATGATTCAATAAAAATAAAATCATCATCAAGAGATAACTGCGCTTTATTATTTTCATCAAAGGATTCGTAGATAGAAACCGATCCAAAAGGCGGTAAGAGACGAAAATCATCTGCTAATAGTTCAAAAGATAAACGATGATATTCAACCATACCTCCTAAAGAAATGGAATGGTTAGCAAAGTCAATAAGTCCTAAAGAATTGCTTACCGGTTGACCTTTTATTTTTCTAATACATAACGAATATTCTTCAGATTCTTTAGGGATTTTTACGATAAATGATGTGGTTGGATGCGCAAGATTCCAATAGGAACCGACAGGATTGATGGTTAGGCAAGAAAAGCAATTTTTACCCATATCCACTGATGCCGTTGTATTTCCTATGAGAATATCCTTACTATGATCAAGATTTTCACAAGACAATGTTCCTTTAGTAATGTCGTAATGAGCAGGTTTGCCAGGTTCCTTAGAAATAGTAATGCTGCTATTATTTCCAAACGCTTCAAACTGAGTTTCTGCCTTGCCACAATCTCGTATAGAAAAGATACCGTTTTGTTGAGTGCTGATTTCAAGATTTTTATCGTCACTTTTCAAGTGACTATTTTCTAGTCCATAAAGAGAAATGCATCCATCCTGAACTTGATTTACTGAACCAACATCAAACTCAATAGGAATGCCAGAAAAGTTATCAACATTAAAAATGACGCCATTTGGAAAATACAAGGTTTCTGCATGATCAACAGTGAGATTGTTGTCTCTATAGGTGATGCCTTGTCCGTTAACAATATGAATGCCATCAACGGTTAAAAGGAGAATATTATCAATTGACCAGCCGTTGTCAAAGGTGGTGATTTGGGCGGGTTGGTTTCCTGTTTCAGATTCAACGTTTTTTGCTCTGCCCAGTTTTTTAAGTGTGTCGTCTCTAACTTTTGTATCAAGTTTGTTTGGATCAACTTTGTCTAAATTGTACGTGTTATCTTTTTTAACAACTAATTGATCAGAGGTAAGATCTTTTTCTCTATTAAATTGTTTTACTTTTGAGAAGTCCAATTGGTTGCCTGATAATTGTTGGAATTCTGCTTGGTTGAGGTTTTGGTAATCTATGTCGTTGGATTGAGGGGAACCGCCAGGAGGTCCAAAACCACCTTCTTCGTCTACTGTTTGTGATGCTACTATGGGGAGTAAGACCAATAGAACTATTATGCCGACAAGCAACCTCTTTTTCATGTAGAAATAAAATTGATGAGGTGCTTTTTAATATTTTCCTAATTGCGCCATATTCATAATATATTGTGGGCTTGGATTTTCTCCTTCTTTTGAAGATTTATACTCAAATTTCCCATCCCCATCCAAGTCTAGCAAAGTATATTCTAAAGGCATTTTTCCATTAGTATCAACATAGAATCCAAAAAGATGCCCCTTATACTCTAAAGTATTAAAGAAAGTGCCATCAGGGTTTGTATAACCTGTAACCGTCGTTTCTTTCCCAGGAATTTCAGAAATAATATCTTTCTTAAGTGTCCCGTAAGTCTTAGCCTTTGTAATATTAGGAGCAGGAAACCCATTAGGATTAGTCCATTGTTCAGCTTTAGCCATTTTAGCAAGACCTAGAGTGGTAGCTATAGCAATAGTAGACACCACAGCAGCAACTTTCTTGTTAATAGTCATGTCGCACCCCTGTCTATATTTTAGTTTTTTGACTATTTAAATCTTTTGGTTTTTACTTCTAGTCAGTGGATAGTATAGAAGTAATATGTCTAATTATATTAAATATATGTCTTTTTAGTTCCTTTTCGCAAGCATAAAAATGCCTATCCTTGAATAAAAGGAGAGGTAATATGCCTGGAATAGAAAAACGGTTAGGACATAAAGTAGCAGAGTTCAGATTGGCTTTAGGGCTTACTCAGGCTCAGCTAGCTGAAAAAGCAGATATGAGTGTGGAATCCATTTCTCGACTGGAACGTGGTGTTACTATCCCGTCCTTAAAAACGTTGGAACGTATTGCAAGAATATTGAAAACTCCGATGAGTTGTTTTTTTGAATTTGGTGAGTCCTCTAAGAAATCACAAGAATTTGAAAAGGAGCTTGCTCAAATCAATGCTTCTTTACGGGGTTTGAATCAGAAACAGTTGGGGAAGGTACGTCGAGTTTTGAAGGTGGTGGTTGAGGAACTGTAAAACAATAAAAGGTTAAGACAAACAATGATGGGAATAATTCATCAGTCCTGCGGTCTCTTTTACTTTTTGTCATTCATCTTTTTTGTGCAATTTTTTATTTGGATCAATGTTGATTTTAAAATAAATATTTAGAGTATAGGAACTTCTTTGGTTTTGACTTTCGTCTTTAATTTTTCCCAAATGTACTAAAAGTATATTCCTATTGATACTGAGAAAATAGACTAATTCATATTTGAAATTTCCTTTTTCTATTCCTTATATATAAGGAACCTTTCCCTTTATCCATTCCATATGATAGCCCACCCTCCCCCTGGGAGAGACGTTTTAATTTTTAAGATTTGTAGCGCACAGTTTATCAATAATTCCTTAAGTAACTAGCTGAATCTAATTCAAAGTTTGATTTCTATTCAAAGGATTTTTCTTCAAGTTATTATTTTTGAATTACTTTTCTTCTTTAAATATTTCCCTCCAGTTGGTTTTGTTTTTTCATCATAGGGTCGTTGGGAATTTCATTAATTTTTCCCCGACATGGGTTACCTGCCGGGTCGAAAGTTTTGTGGTTTTCCTCAAAAACTTTCTAAAATTTAATTGGAATTTCCAACCAGCCAAATGGTCTGCCTATGAAAAAACAAAATCAACTATTTGGAGGAAATAAAAAATGAAAAACATAAACACATACAAAAAATTAACTGCCGAAGAATTTGAATATGTTCTTGAAGGCTGTGAAGAACCTTGGAGCTGCCCGCCTGCCTGTTTCCAATCCTGCTCAGGATGTTTACAACTGCGCTACAAAGCTAATAAATCGAATTATAAAAACAAAAGGAGGTGATAACTATGGCACAACCAGAAAAAAACATACGGCTAGGAAATTGTGGAGCAAGCGTGTTTGTCAATGAGCTTCAAGGATCTAATGGAGCTTTTAGCAAACAAACGGTTGTTCTTCAAAAGCACTTCAAAAACAAAGAAGGCAAGGATCAATATACCAATTCGTATGATCTAAACGATTTGTTTAGGTTAAGAATGGTCATTGATAAAGCCCTTGAGCATCTGTGCTTTAAAGAAAAGGGGGAGTAATCCCTCTTTTCTTTTTATCTTTCTTAAACTATGCTTGGTTTATTTTGGGTATTAGATTTTAAATCCTAAACTGTCTTTGAAAGATTTGATTCAAAGATGAAAAAACTCAAATGTTTGCAGGTTCGGTTGGAGTCTGATGATTTCAAAAAAGTAAAATTGAACGCTCAAATGATGGGGTTTCGTTTTACGTCTGATTACATTCGTTTTGTTACCATTAACCACAACGCTGATTTGTATTTAAAAGTACGCGATATTCATAATAGTTTGATAGGGAAAATACAAAACATTCCTCTAAAATCAAAACAGAGCAAAAAAGAGCGTGAGACAAATGAATCCCTAGACATACAGAAAACTACGGCCCCGTTACCCACTATCCCTCAATAACGTTTGAGCAAAGACCAAAAACATTTTTCGAAAGCAAACAACCATCTAAAAATGAATCAGATGATTCGCTTGAAACGATTCTCATTGAAAAAGTAGGAACATTTTCGAATCTCCTTAAACAAATTCAGCAAGAAATCACAACAAGGGAAAAACTATCTACACAAATCACTTACCGGATTTACTACCAATACAGCATCCTTAAATCCTATTTTTTTATGGCAGACCAGCATGGAGAAATGGGATGGAGTCGTTCTCTTGAAACACGCCGTTCTAGGCTAGAACAACAACTCAATCAATTATTGGTAGAAAAACGACAAGAACAAACTCAATGTTTTAAGGATATATCCCTACTTCAAAAAGAATCACGACAATGGTTCAAGCAATATTTAGATTTGCTACAGAGAGTAAAAATTGTAATACCACAGAAATTTCAGAAAATTTCTCCTCAGAAGAGTCTCAATTCACCCCTTAATTTCGATCTTTAGCTTTTAATCGTCTCTTTCTTCTTTTAATTTTTTTTTGAATTTCCTCAAACCAATATGGATTTACAATTTGAAGATTTGAGGCTTGTTTATCGTCCATAAAATGAAAATCTTATTCTCATTTTTAAGCTTTGTACTGAAACAATATTTTTTTAGAAAACATTAAATAGAAGTTTATTTTTACACCAAACATGGTTTAAGAAATTCTATGAAAAACCATTTTTCTCGTCGGCGGTTTCGATTGTTACCCCTTACTCCCAGTCCCCGCTTATTATCTAACAGTTGAAACCGGCAGAAAGTTTTATATAGTAAACCATGTTTAGTACTGATATGGCTGAAAATGATATTTACGATCATAAGGGGAAATATGACCGTTTAGTGGCAGATTTAAATCAGATTTTAATTCCTCCAAAACAAGCAAATTCATCATTAAAAGGAAAAACTAAATACTATTGTAAAAATTCTGACAACCTCATTTATTTTGAAAAACTCATAAAGAAGTTTGCATCAAAAGATATCAGTTTTGTTAGGAGATTACGTCTTCTTGGGAAATTGAAGTTTATTACATTCATTAGTAATAAAAACTTGCTTGATATTGACCGTGATGATGTTGATGAAATTGTTGGAGCAATGCACGAAGTAAATCCAAGTCCTAAATCTAAAAGAGATTTCATATTAGACTTCAAACACCTTTGGAAACAGCTTTTCCCAGAAAAAGATGAAAAAGGAAGAATTGACGATACCCTTGTTCCTTATCCGGTTAGACATCTATCAAATCGTATGGACAAGAGCAAAGAAAAACGAAGAGAAGATAAAATTACCATTGATGAATTTGAAAAATTAGTTCAATCTTTTGCCCAAGACAAACGCCTTCAAGCCTTTTTGACTCTTTCTTATGAATCGCTTGGTCGTCCTCAGGAAATTCTTTACACCAGAATAAAAGACGCCGAGTTATCAGATAATTATGGCCGGATTTGGATTTCTCAGCACGGGAAAGAAGGAACGGGCTTTCTTGAAGTTATTGATTCATTCCCTTATGTTGCAGAATGGCTCAATCAACATCCTTTACGCCATGATCCCAATGCTTTTATTTTTATAAATCTAGGTAACACCGGGAAATATAAGCAATTGAAAAATACCACTATCAACAAACATATTCGAGATAAGATGAAAGTCCTTGGCATTTCAAAACCGGTGACCTGCTATTCTCTAAAGCGTTCTGGAGTAACCTTTAGAAGGTTAAGGGGCGACAATGATGTTGAAATTCAACATGCCGCACGATGGACAAGTAACAAGCAGTTAAAAACATATGATCTAAGTAATCACGACGATTCCTTTAAGATCGCTCTGGAGAAAAAAGGATTGATTAAAATCGATTCCTCATTTGCAAAGGAATCCAGCAAAACTTGCCTTTTTTGCAAAGCAATTAATGGCATTGGAATTAAATTTTGTAAAACCTGTAAACGTCCACTGGATAGAAAGAAAATTACAGAATTAGAAAAGGCCAAGGATGAAGAATTAAAAGCTCTAAAAGAACAATATACGGACTTACAAGATCAAATGAATGAGATTAATTCTTTTATGAATAAGGTTGTAAAAAGAAAACCTGAGATTATGGATATAATTTCAGAAGAAGCCTAAGTTGTTTTCCCAAATCCTTTTTCTGGCACTTCATAAATAATAAACAATCTATCCTGTGCCTCAAGAAAACCCACTTCTAAATGAGAGAAATCATATTTTGGCGCTTTGAATTTATGTCTTAATTTCGCTGGCAAAAGAAGATATTTGGCACATTGATGTTTTGTCCCTGTCTTAATCACTGAACTGGGTCCTTGCATGCAGTTCTTTGAGAAGATATATAATTCATCCAGCTCACTTTTTAATGACTTGAATTCTTTTATTTGAAGAATAGATTGGATTTCTACCTCATGCTTTTTTTTGTCGTTTATAAGTTTGAGTATGTGGATCGCTTTCACCTCGTCATCGAATTACTACCTTATACAAGGGGGGTACATAAACCTTACTGATCGACAGGGATAACTATGAAGGAAAATTTATCCTCGTATTTTATAAAAAGTACGGTAACCGGTTTCCTCTTTAAGAATGAAACCTTTTTTACTGAGTAAATCTAAATATTCCCCTGCTTTGTTTTTTCCAACTTTTGATTCTTTTACGATTTTTGAAAAATGTATGGGCTTGAACTGTTTTTTGAGGTAATCGTATTCGTTAATAAGGGTCTCCATTATTTTTCTATGTGGATGTCGAATCTCAGGGTCATTTCTAATTTTTTCATGCCATATATTAACGGGGTTGTCAGGCGCGTTTTTGGTAAGGTCTTGAAGCGTTATATCTGTGTGGCAGTTGAGAGCGTTGTTAAAAAATGTGAAGGTGTTTTTTCCGTTTTGTAGTGTCGCTTCTATTTGTTGTAATCGGTTGAGGATGGTTTGTTCTAGCTGGTTAAGGCGGGTGGCGAGGGTTTTACTGTTTTCCATTCATAAGAGATTGGAAGTTGGAATTTATAAAGTCCATTGCGAAAAATATTATGTTTTTTGGGATGGGGTTTAAAAAAGGGAAGTTTAAGGGGGAAAACGGCTATGGTTAGAATGGGAAAAGAAACGATTTAATTAATTATTATTTATTTGTTTTTAGAGAGATTTTCCAATATTTTTCAAAATTGGTTTTCCAAGTTTTAAAACATTCTCGAATTTCTTCATCGTGGCTTTTTTGATCAACAACAATAGCTGGGCACATACTCCCAATATGAAATGAATCAAATAGGGTTAAAACCATCTGGTCGTCAAATCGTATGGTTCCGTAATGTACCATCGCCTTATTGAGAAATCTGATAACCTTTGGACTTACCTCTTGAATTCGTTCGATTGTATCCATATACTGCGCTTCAAATTTACCAGCCTCTTTTTTGCCTAGATTGGAAACATTTAACCTGTCTTCCTTTAACGTTGCAAAATATTTTGAACTCTTTGCAGGTAAAATAACTCTCAATTTGACTTGTTTTTTTTTCAGACGGTCATACAACGGTTCATAAAAAGCTGGATCTTCAAAAAACTCTCTATTAAAAGTCCAACCAAGCAAATCAATTTCTTTTACTGAATGCACCGCCTCATACTTATTGAGATATTTCCCCATATCTCTTCGGGATGAAACGAATCCCGGAGTGACCCCTTGGTTTTGTAAGTTATTGTCCATTATTCCATCCTTGATATTCCCGATAAACCGGTATCCTTTTCCGGGTTCTGTTTTGATAATTTCAGGTGATTTAACATTTTCTCCTAATTCTTTTCTCAATCCGGAAACAGTTTTAGTTAATAACCAATCTCCTGAATTAGAATTGCGCCAAAATTGATCGATCAAATCACTTCTGAGCAATAGTTCAGACTTGTTCTCCAGAAAATGCTTAAGAACTTTAAATTGCGTTCCAGTCAAGGAAGAAACTTTTTTCCCTTTTATCAAAGCACCTTCTTTTAAATCTAATTTAAAAGGGGGAAATGAAATAAATCTATTATCCTTTGTCATTTTATTTTTTTCCTTCATTACTTTTTTGAACTTCCATTTCTTCAAGTCAGAATATCAATAAGAAATACAACCCCTCGTACAATAACTCACCTCATGTTTTTTTCCATAAGTTAGGCAATGGCTAGTAGAACCTATATTTAACATACTGAGTTCTAGGAAAATCAAGATGTTTTCTTCTTCTACTTTCTAAATCATATCAACCTTTAAGAAAAGAGAAATGGGCATGAGTAATTTAAACTTTATTAATAAAAGGAATGTATTTAGGTGGTTGATAATGCCCATGCTCCTGCAACAAAGGTCTTCCGTGTTTCTGTTCGTATTGAACCAAAAGTGTTTCAAGACTTTTAGGCTTCAAAAAAACACCTTTGGAGTCCTTAATTTTATCCCCTATAGCCAACAGAGTAAAAGCCTCTCCTTGAGAGGTATTACTTTTATAAATGTCCATGATAATCGATCCGATGTGCCTTCTTACGGACATGTATTTGGCATGTCTAGTATTATCACGTTTTCTAAGATCAGGATTAGTTTTTCTTATGTCTTCATAAACCGAAGCTCTTTTTTTTGCTTTTTCTTTGTCTCTGGTGAACAGCACCTTTCGAATGGCAGTCCTGCTAACGCCATTACTTTCTTTGGATATTTCATAAATTGCATTGGTCTGATTATATCCCAAACCCTGCAATTCTTTGTACCGACTTTTCCATTTAGTTTCCAAATCCAATTCAGGAAAATAGCTAGGGAGAAGTTTACGTTTATCGTGCTTGTCATTCGGAGTCATTTTCTAAATGAAAAAGACTTCTCCCATATAAGCTTTGTCCTATTTCCTACCACTCAGTGGTTTAAAAAATGAATACTTCACTGAAACTCATTGGCATGAATTGGAAGCATCTCTTGGCTCTCTTCTTAAAAGTCAATGTGTCAATAATTCAAATATTAGTGTTTCTAAAGGTCTTCCCATTGGAGGGAATTTATTTAGTACTTCAGCTTTTAGCCGGGACGTATTGTTTCAAAAATCATTTGAAAAATATTAAAGACAAATCAATGGAGCTGTTTAACAGTTTTTTGGATAAAAAAGAATCAAAGTGAACTAGGAGAGCTCCATATAGACCATTAAAAGATAGTTAATTTTATACATTTATTTTTATTCAGGCTGATCAACCTGAATTAGTAGGCGAAAGCCGGGCAATACAGGGGCCTGTACTTTGTGTTGTCCGGCTTTTTTATTTTTAATCTCAGGAATTTTATTTTTTTCAAATACGTTTGTTGTTGCTGTCACGGGCACAAAGAAAGGAGGGATAAAGACCAACACTAAAACCAAACGGAAGCACTTCGTTAGAAAGCTTGACCATTTCTTACATAAAGGAAAGAACTATGTTCAAAAGAAATTCACGCAAAAAATTAGAAGATGACCTATTCGATGAGTTTTTTTCTGATCATGGAGTCATTGAACAATCGCTTGATTATCACCGCCGAAGGGACATCATGCAACACAAGCTTGATAATCCCTATTACCAGCTCAATTCTCAAGAGAGACAGGAACTCAATGAATTGAACAGGGAATTACTATTTTTAAAGGATAAACACAAACGCACAAATCAAGCTTTACATGGTCTACCTGTTTCACCACCCGCACACCCTCTTCTTTCTCAACCCACCACAATGCCAGTTGTTGAGACTCAAGAACAAACCGCAAGACATTTACGACAATCACTACTGCAAACGCCAAAAACACAGAGGCGTTAACGCGATACATAACTTTAATTCTTTTTAGAAAGGATCATCACATGACTACCAAAGTAAACAGTAGCAGAAAAAAAACGTTGGATATGTTGGACAGTCTTTTTAGCTATTACAGGAGTTTGGAAAGTATTGGGAAACAGTTTCCAAACTTACCGCCAGAACTAAAAAATAACCATAGCACGTTGGTTCGTCAGGCAAGTGAAGAAGTACAAATCCATATGAAAGGAAATTAGTTTTTAACTCTTAAAAACAATCACTCTCAATTTGTTCAACTTTTTGAAGGAGACATACCATGAATCATATGACTAATCCTGCTCAACAACCGCCACCAATTAGAACAAAACAGTTTGTAGTTAAATTTGCCAATGGAAATCGTGGAGAAATGTGCGAAGCCATACCGGGCCTTACTGTTCGAGAATTATTCCAAACCCTCAATTTGACAGATGACTACGTTCTTTCCAAAGGAGATACGCAACAAACATTTAATCTTAATGATCCTCTTTATCCTGCTATTGAAGACGGAGACGTTTTGTACATATCAGCGCAGGTAAAAGTAGGCATAACCTCTTTTATATAGGAGATCATGATGAGCTTGGGTGCAATAACTGATTTTATAAAAGGCAAGCCTGGAAGTTCTGTTAAGAATATTTTTATTAAAAAAGGAGAGCCTTCGGGCTCTCCCAACTCTTTTTCAAATCAAACGCCAGTGGTTAAAAACCTTTCACCACCTAAACCGTTGGTCACTTTTTCACGGTCTTTTCGTCGTTTTATGGCGTCAAAAAGTAATGCAAAAATTCTTCATATGTCTCAGCACATGAAACAAGCTTTTGATCATACGCCTCACCATCAAAAGCAAGGATGGAAAACCTCAGGAGGAAATTTATTTTACGGCTACTACCAGACTCAAGTTGATTACTTCTACGGAGAAATTATCCGGCGCGGAGATATTCTCGAAGCCTATATCTTTGATCCTCCTAAACGCTTAAAACACCATCCCAAACAAGCTTGCTTTATGGATCGAGGCCAAGGGAAGTTTTTTATCCACTTGGATTTCCAACCCACTGATTTCTCTCCAAGTGGGATTGTTTTAAAAGTTGAAAAGATACTCACCGAATCATTCACCTTTGCTAAAGGGAGGCTTTACTGATGAATCAATGTTCTATGGAATCAAAAAATAACAATTCTTCCAAAAAATCTTCTGGGAATAAAACTACACAAGCCTTATTAATTTCCAGAGAAAAATCACTCCAAGAATTATCGGCTATAGTGACTCTTCTTCACAAAGGCTGGCAAATGGAAGCGTTAACCGTGATTAAACAATTGATCGCGTGCTGCACTTCTCTTGCACAATCATCAAACACCATCAAAAAGCTTACTAATCATGAACTGATACCTAAACCTCCCTTACGGTATGTAACTTCAACTCTGTTTCTTCGAGAACTTTGGCAATATCTAATTTCCGATCCAAAAGGAAGAGAACGTCTTCGATTACTGACAGGACCGATAACTTCTGAAGGGACTCGCATTATTTCTGAAACCATACCTGTGGAATTGGAAATCCAAAACGCATATCACGTGAAAGCCGATCCTCTTTCGACTCACTTTACCTTAATTGATTTAAACGAAATTCACGGACATCAACAAACCGCAACTGCGCATAGTCACATTATGCATGGCAAGGAAACAACCTGTCCAAGCAGGGTCGATCTGGATAATCAAGAACGGTTGGTCCAAATCCAAGACGACTCGATTGGGATCATTGTGAATTTAGATGGATATGTCCGTGCTTATAGCACGTGGAAACCTTTTGATTTTGATATTCACGGCAAAGGATTCGAAGTCATTGAAGATGAACCGATGATGAAAGTGTTTCGACTCTTACCTCTAAATAAGGAGAACGTTGATGTTTCAAATACCGATAAACCCATTAAAGAAGAAAATGTTCAAGACAAAACCTGTGAAGAAAAATCAACTGAAGGAGCTGAACTACAGTCAGTCAAAGATTGACGGATTTGATATAGAAGTAGCACAAAAAACAAGGATTCTTCTCATTGGCGCAGGAGGTATTGGTGGTCATGTACTGCTTGGACTCATTCGTAAGGGATATCGGTTTATTACAAACCTTGATTCTGATGTAGTTGATCTGCGTAACTGCTCTAGACAACTCTTTTCAAAAAGGGATATAGGTAAATTGAAAGTCTATACCCTGGCAGAGAACATATTACCACATGGTTTGTTCCCAAGCACCATTAACGCTATTCCGCTTCGCCTTCAGGAAACTCAAGAACAGGGTATGGATTTTAGTAAATACGACGTCATTATCGTTTGCGTTGACAACGATATTGCCAGAGTCGCCTCTGCAAACATTGGATTGAAATATGGCATCCCTGTTGTAGTTGGTGCGCTCAGTGGAGACGGGAATGAAATAGCTTTATGGTTACAAGAATCCAAACCACACACACCCTGTTTTGTGTGTCTTCAACCTGATGCGTTTAACAACAAAAGGTATCCGTGTGAAGGCGGGATTATTGACGTGCTTCAAATTGTTTCTGGCTTCATGGTTTATTGCGTTGACACCCTTCTCTGTGGCAGGTCTCGTGACTGGAACTATCGACACATTACTCTTAACGGAATCATGCCAGATACCAAACAAATGGTTAAACAAAGAAAGGACTGCCTCTTATGCAAGGGGCAGTAGCTTTTCTTTCATTCTTCTAAAATCTTGTTTTCTGTACGAAAGGAACAGTTATGACTATTTTGTCTTTACGACAACAACTAAAAAATTACGTTTCTCCGTTGAGAAACGTTGCAAAAAATATATGGAATCAATCTACTTCTTTTTATCAAGGTAAAAGATCATCAGATCAAACGTCTTCTGGAACTCCTCTTCCTCATCTTGGCGTAAGTCAGACTTATGAGCGTCAACAACATCAAACCATAAACGATGGTTTAGATGTGCCTCATTACGAAGTTCCAAAAGAACAATCTTCTGCAATCCCTCATAGCGCCACTCCACCCATAGTATTCCCGTCTTCTTTTCCTTCCGACGAAAACAGAGAACACGAACCTAAAACTGAATACACCGAAGAAGAGTACGAAGCGTTCCATGATCTTTTAATGCAGGAAGCCTTAGAAAGACAAGAAGAAGACCGCTTAATCTTAGAAGAAAGCCAGGCTGATTTTGAACAAAGAGAACACGCCCAGTCCTTGTCTGTACAGGAATCTGAAGAAATGCATGAACCACTTGTATCGGTGGGAGAACACCTTGGGATAGATGATGTTGTCTTGGGTCCTTTTGCACTTAGTCCAGAACAACGCGACGCTAACGCTCATGAAATACGAATGGCAATTTTGGACGCTTCTTTTTCAAACGTTGAAACGCCACAGCCTGATGGTCTACAAGGTCTAACCCTTGAAGAACGTGTAAACGGTCCAACCATGAATTCATTTGATCCTTGGCAGAATCCTCCGGTAGAACCGCCGTTACCTATGGAACCCCCGCCATTACCTGAACCTATGGAACCGCCTCATCCCGATTTTATGAACCCGCCAATTCCTCCGGGACAAGGTATGTAAGGAGAAGTTATGAACGACATTATTGATATTACCAATGAGGAAGAAGAGGATGACACGTCAACTGTTGACCAATCGCTTTATATCCGGCACACGCCTCAGGGACCTCGTAACGATTATGTCATGAAAGAGACGACCAGTTATGGGAAGGACATGCCAGAAACTGTCAAAGAGTACATCACTCAAGAGCCCGTTGACTGCGGACACCCTATCACTAAAGAAACCCCGTTTGGTTGTTATTGCAATGGTAGGAAATGGATATGGAGCAAAACTATTTGTCAAAAAGAGACGTGCGCACTGTGCATGCATCCCTGTCCAAGATGCGGGATTTTCGTTTCACGTACCTGTTGCGCTAAGCCCTTTGGAGCTCAATTGATTTGCACCACATGCCGCCAAAAATTGGTGTTGTTGAATTTGTTTACTTTCGGACTATCTTTTTTATTAAAACCATTTATCGGAGATCAGCAGCATGAACCGTCTGAACAAAATGAAAACCTCGTCCAACAAGAACCGCCAACCGCAGATGACAACCCAAGCAAGGAATTCCATCACTCATCTCCTGCATATGGCACGGGAACTCAAATTAACGGACGACCCCAAATGGAAACGCCTACTCAAAGGTATTTTAATCAAGAATAATGAAAAAGCCGCTCAAAAATATATTACAAAACTGCAAAGTCCATATGCAGATCATCTCATAACGCCAAACAATTTTCGTTCAGGTCTAACTGACTTAAACGGCGAGTTTGAAATTGCGCCAACTATTGAAGATAAACTGTTTGGTCTAGATCGCCAGGAATTAAATCGGCATATGCTCATTGCCGGTTCAAGTGGAGGCGGTAAAAGTTTCTTGATAAAAAAAATCATTAAACAGGCTAAGAGGAAAAACCTCTATGTCATTCATTACGACCCCAAGGGAGACTTAGAACATACAGTCCGCGAAGGAATGATCAGTTTTCATTATTCAAAAATTAGAAGTAATCCCTTATGTCCTTCTTCACCAAGAGTAACTATTGAAGGCCACCGCAATATTTTGGGGAGTATTTGTGCGGACTTATTTGAAGTTAAGGAACGAGGCCGGGCAATAATTAGAATAAGCCTTGATGAGTTATATAAACAATTTGGCGTTTATGATCGGTGGGAAACATGGGATTGGAACACTATGGTCATGCCAACGATGCGCGACTGGTTAACGCTACTCAAATCTCCCATCTTTCAAAAAGAAAAAACAAAAGGTCAGGGAGGTCGAGAATCTATTGGCGGTATCATTGAAAAACTAGAAGGTTTATTAACTGAACTTGGATCTGTCCTTGAATGTCAGAAAGGGTTTGATTGCGCAAAGCTGTTTGCGAAAAAACAGGTCATTAATTTTGTCGTAACGGGCCTTACAACGTTTTCGCGCAATTTTCTGATCTTAAGCAATTTGTTGCATAACGCTCTCTACTTCCAAACGCATGGTCCAAGAAACCAGTTAAACCTTCTTATCATTTGGGACGAAGCCAAAGGCACGTTCGGCAAACAAAATGAAGACAGTTTTATATTAAAAGAGTTCACTAGTATGGTCAGGGAATGGGGAATCGGCCTCATTTGTTCAGATCAAATACCCTCAGAAATCTCCCAGTTCTTTTTTTCCAATATTGCAACGCTCATCATTTTCCGGCACTCCTCTGGAGAAGACGTTCACAAACTCCAACTTTCATCAGGCGCTTCTAACGCTCAAATTTTAGAAAATTATTCCCTTCAGCCAGGGGAAGCAATCGTTCGGACGACTAAATGCAAAGATTTGATCCGCATCAAAATTCCTTATGTGGAATATGAAAAATTCATAACACAAGAAGAAATAGATCGTTTGATGGAACCCGTATTAAGGGAACTTTATAAGGACGTTATTAAAGTCAAAAAATCAGAAATCGTTTTAAATGCCAATCCGGTTAAACCAGAACCCGCTAAACCTACAACGGTTCTTAGCGCAGAAGAAACTGCCTTTTTACAATATCTGGTCGATCATTACGATGAACCCTCATCAACAGTGTACAAAGCATGCGGCCTTAGTAATAGCGCAGGGTTTCGCATGAAAAAAAGACTTATTACCAAAAACTTCATATCTCAGATAGATACTAATTTTGGCAAGGGCGGTAAAAAAGCTCAGTTGCTCATTCCTAATCCTCATGTGTTTGAAAAGTTCAATATCAAGCTTGGAAACGGAAGAGGCAAACCTTTCCATAAGAAAGGCCAGGAGAACATAGTAGAAGCAGCAGAAGCGTTAGGGTTTGAAGCGACGATTGAGGAGAACAACAACGGAACGCCTGAAGCGCCTGATGTTGGATTAAAAAAGATAGGAGGTTTACTCAATCTCGGTCTTCGTATTGCGGTTGAATTAGGCGTTACCTCAAAACCTGAAATGGAAGCAAAACATATTGAGAAGAATTTTAGGTTGGGTTATGACCGCGTCATTTTGAGTTTTGTAAGCAATGAGGTTTTGGCAAAAACTACTGTTTGCGCACAGGCTCAATACTCAGAATTGACGTTAAGCAAGGTTTCGTTTTGTTTGCTACATAACATTTCTACGATTTTGAAGGAGGTAAGCGATGTTTGAATTTTTATTTGGAGCTTTTAAGCTTTTTACGTTGATTGGTTATTTATTTGTTTCTGCGGTTTTACTTTATAACCAATTATTCTCTCGTTGGATGAAGTTTAGTATTGGCTTTTTTGTTTTATATGCGGTGTGTAGTTTTTTATTTTTTGATGTTTTTGCTTTGCCGTTTGGTCAGGGATTTTTAGTGTCTTTGCCTTATATCTTTTTCTTTGTTTCTCCATTGCTGATTGGGGTTGGATTGTATAGAGGCATGGATATGAGACAGATGTTTGGCGGTTTTTTAT
>CAZMZH010000045.1:0-17382 GCA_964570665.1 uncultured Nitrospinota bacterium
ATCCTGCGACAACTAGGCCACCGAACAATATAAACAACTCATGGGCTCCAGGAATCCTTAAAACGTTTCCCTCGTCGGTCTGCGTCCACATGTTCAGATATTTCCATTCGGCAGGAATATTTTTATACCACTCCTCATCTTTTACCTCGTCCCACATCAGGATTGCCGGTAATGTGACGTATAGAAACGATCTAAATAACGTCCTTACCGGATTGGACTTGAATGCTCGTAGTAGCTTGTTTGGCGACTGGAGAGCGACGTTATAAAATGCACTGATTTGGTTGATAGTCTTACCTGTGCGGCCGCTTTTTGTGAAATTGGTTGTAACGTCCTGAGCGTTGTTAAACGCTTCAATAAAGGCTGAATCCTCGCTCCAGTCGGGATGTTCCTTTTGTATCTGCTCAAAGGTTTCAAGTTCAACAATTCGCGGAGCTAGTTCGAAAAACTGAAACGCCCCACGAATTTTATCTAATACCGTTGGAACCAGATTAAATGGGTTTCCAAGGTGTAGCGTTTTACCAAGTGGCCCTAATTGTCGACGTACTAAATCGTCATACATTGCGCTTGTCGCCTTACGATCAAAGCCCATCATGGTGGCCATTTGCAAGCCTGAGTTTAACGCTTGATCGGTGATGGAATCTTTAGACGCTGTAATCTCTTTTAAGGCTCCTTTGACCGTGTTAAAGCCTGGTAACTGCAATCTCTTTTTGGTGACAACAGCAGCCCAAACGCTGTCTCGAATCGGATTTGTGAAGAAGGAGAAAGAATAGTTTAAGCCAGTAAAACCAAGTCTCATCAGTCTGGCGACGGATGCAAAGACTTTCAATATCTTATTGTCAATCAAAGGCGGGTCGGTTTCTTTTAGCGCTGTATATAAGTCTTGATGGATTTCGAATAGTTCAAGTCTTCCATTCTTCCAGATACCAACAACGTTTTCTTTGCCATAATAATTGGAATCTCGATACCAAAGAGTAACGACTTCATCAAGGTTAATTACCCCAGGGTTATCCTTTTGGTATTCAGCAAGGATTTCTTGTAACCTTTCTGATCGTTGCGCTATATCTCCAAGATCAAAGTTTTTAGAATGCGAAGCAAGAGGAACTTTTACAATTAAATCGCCTAGACCTTCCTCGTTGCCAAGATCAATTACAGCTCGAGCAATACGAGTTTTGGTTGCTCTTGATACAACTGCCGCCGCCGATTGGATAAAACTTTCCATCGGGTTCTTAAATGGTCGCGTTGAGTTTCTTATTGGTTTAACGGCAGCTCCATCTTCCTCAACGCCGCCAATGCCGGTAATGGTGACGGATTCCCTAAATATACGCATGAACGGTAAATAAATTGGATTTAAATCTCTAAATAACGCTTTGGTTTCTGGGCTAAGATCGCCACTCCATGTGTACCAATCAAGAAGCTGGTCTGACCATTTTGAAACGTTCTTAGCCGCTTCTTTCCAGCCTTTCTTGTCGCCAAATGTCTTAATAACATGATCTATATCGACATCCTCGAAACCGGACTCTAAGCCACGCTCATGGTTATTCTTGGCTCTTAACGCCATAGCGTAGGTAATCCAGTTTTCCATAGCCTTTTTACTATTTAGATTAGCCGGTTTGATAGCGTCGACTAAAGAAGGCCCAACACGTCGACCAAATGGATCAACCATCGTTTTACGAACCATCGTTTCTGCAACGCTTAAGGTTTTGCCCTTGAAAAACGTGGCCAATGCGAATGGATCTTTATCAGGTTGGATATCCTTTTTGGTTCGTCTTTTAACTTCTTGCGTCACTTCTTCGAAAATAAAATTACTGTCATAAAGCTCTTTCATTGCCAGCTTATAGGCCTTACGTGGTAACGAATCTTCAAAGCTCTTCTCTTGCTTTCCGTCAAAGTCAATCTGTGAGCGCATTCTATTAACCGCTCCCTGACCATACCAAGTAGCCATGGCTTTCTTTAAATTGCCGATCGGACCAGATAGAGGGAAGAATCCCTTTGGCGTTTCAACTTTGCTATTAAAGAAGGGAATAAACGATTTCTTTTCCTGCGGTAACAACATCTTGCCGTCAGGACCAATCAAAGCGTTTTTTAAGAACGTATTCTCAAACCATTCAAAGTAAGCTGGAGCTAGTTCTTTTGCTCTACCAGTGGTTAGGTAATGCCTGAAGAACTCCGCGAAGCCTTCAAAGTCACGCGTCTTTTTAGGATCGTAGTCCAAGTTTTTTAACTCGGCGTAGGCTTTCTCCTTTATATCTTTTGGAAGCGCCTTTTTTAACCAGTTACCACCAAAGCTCTTGGAAATTCTTTGATCAATGAAATGTGCCAATTCATGGGTAAGCGTTTGAGGTTCGCCCCAGATGCCAAGTTTTATTCGGATAACCTCAGATTGACGCTCAAACCAGCCTGCAGAACCCGTCATTGCATTGGTTACGCGGTTTCTTACTGTTGCGCCGAATTGCTTTTCAACAATATGTAGAATGTCTGTTTTGGTTATCGTCTCGTCGGTTGTTGGCTCAATATCAAATGGCGCTCTTTCTTGTGAGGTATTGAACATATTCGTTTCAAAGCTGAGAAATTTAGCTTTTAACTTGCTCGGATCCGATTCCTTTGATTCGTCTTTAAGTTTTGGCTGGGCTTTCGGTTTGGATTGAGATTCCTTTAAGGTTTTAGCCTTTGCGCGTTCACTTACCGCTTCCTCTTTTAAAACGGCAATACTTTCTTCAATCTCTTGACCGCCAAACACTCTGTTAAACGCCTGGTCAATACTTGGTTGGTTGATAAATGATGTTTGATTTTTATTATTAGCGGCCACATTAGCCAATCTTCCAAACTTAGTTTTTAAAGCTTTACCAGTATCCTTGGAAAGAGATAGGAATAATTGCTCTGCTTGAGTTGTCGCCGCGTCATCAAACAGGCTTGATTGTCCAATAAAGTTTTCAGGACTCAACCCTTTAGATTTGGCATCAATCGCCATCGAAAGAGCTTTTTCAAGTACCGGTCTAAATGCTTTATTACCGTTCAGTCGTAATAAAGTAGGCAAGGCAGCGCCTATTTTATTTTTAATAGTAGGAGGAAGATTATCCAGAGTAGCCGCGTTATCAATTGCTTTTCCAAGTAAAGCCGATTCAATAAAGTTTTTTCCTTTTTCGGTTAATAACTTTCGGTTGCGGTCATATAGGGAAGGTACTTCTCGTTGAGTAATAACGTTATCGCTTACCAATTGCGTCAAGATACCGCTTGGGTTTATTTCAAACGCTTTTCGTAAACTTGCCGATTCTCCAAGCTTATTTAATTCATTAGATATAAAGAAAATTGTCTTTTGACTTATTCTTTTGCCGCTGGATATAGATTTTTCAGTTTCGCTAAGATCTGCAGTAAAACCCTTATTTAGATCCGAGCCAATGAAACGAGCTTGTTCTGTGGTTTGTGGCGATTCATCCAACACCCGAACCAAAACAGGCTTATCAAACTTTTGAATATCCGCTTTATTCAATCCATAATTGCCGGCCAAGTTGGTTAACCGAGTTCTATAAGTTATATCGCGTCCTTTTTCGTTGTAGGCACGTTGAATTGTCATGGTTCTACTATTACCGCCCAACACGACACCGTCAGCCGTAACGATTGGAGGCCCATTGCTAGGCGTTGGATCGTCGCTCAATACAAATGAGGGGTCAAAGTTTTTAGCCTGTTGAGTCACCCTCAATTGGGCTTCTTTGTCTCGATGGTATTCCCGTTCCTGGACTCCTTCAGGGTATTTTGAGTTCTTTGAAAAAGTTTTAACGTCATGCGATGGAATCAAACTCGATGCCTCGACAACTTTATATTTGCTTGGCAATGATTGCGTCACTGTTTTGACGGCTATCGGTTTACCGGATACGGCTTTTATTGGTTGTCTTTGCGGTAATTGTTGCCTTTCTGACTTCGACTTGAGTTGGCTTAGGTCAAACTTTGGGGTTTCTGGTTGTTCTATTGATTCAATGGCAACTGGCGTTTCTACGTTAATATCGGTTGAAGCTTGCTCGACGGGTTCTGGAATAACCTTTTTTTCAAAGGGCGCTTGCTCGATCGCTTGCTTAGTAAAGACGGGTATTTCCTTGGCAAGCATCCTTACGGGTTCGCCTTGTTGAGCTCTCTCGATCAAGGAAACAAGTTTTGCCTTAGCTGCTGGATCCGATTCCTCCGCTAATTGTTTGGTTAAATTTAAAATTAAAATATCGTGAGGTTTCTTTGCCTCGCCAGTTGGTGAAATTGGGTTGAATACTTCGCTTTCAAACTCTGCGGGTACCCTTGTGGCTTCTACGGGAGTTGGACTGATAGCTTCCTTTTGAATAGGTATTTCTCTATTTTGATTTGGGAATGGTTCAACCTTAGGGTCAATTGTAGGCTGTTGATTATTTCCAATTGCTCTTGACGCTAGACCGAAAGCGATACCAGGACCAGGAGCCGCTACAGCATCTTCAAAGCCTCCAGCGATTCCTTCTTTTAGTGGATCTTTATCAAAACCCGCTTGGTTTAAGGTATTCGCTTCAATGGCCGCAGAGCTGCCGCCTTGCCCAAACTCTTGAGCCGTTTCCCCTAATCCCCCCTTAAGAATGGTATTGGTTACAGTTGATTTATTTGCGCCTCGCAATAAACCTCCGAAAAATATACCGAGAGGAGCGCCTAAAGCCGCCGTAACCGTAGCAGATTCAAACCCTGCCTTACTAGATAACGTATCCGCTAATGCTGCCCTAGCATCTTCATGGGACATTCCTTGAGAAATATAAGATTGATATAAAGGAGCATTTTTTAGTTGTTCTTTAGGGGAGGTTAAGATTGCCTCCGCTACTTGCATAGAAGAGAAACCGCCCTCAATAGTTCCTTCTCCAAACCCAAATCCTACGGCATCAATGGCCGCTTTTGCTTTCGGTCCAACCGTACCGCCTAACCAACCAACCGTTTTAGCCGTAAACTTTTGTAGTAAATTACTAATTACGCCACCACTACCAAAACCGGCGACCATGGCCGGCAACGATCTAACCGTTTTAAAGAAAACGCCTCTTAGCGTTAAGTTTTCATTAAATTTGAAATCTAAAGGGCCTTCTCCTGTTGATACGGTGACAGGTTCTTTCATTTCATTTTTATTTGTCTCGGAGCTCCATATCCTATCGAAGAAATTAACGCCGCGTTTAGCGAGACCTTCAACATATTTTCCAAAGGGATTGCCGACTTTATCCAGAATATGACCGTAAACGGTAACAATCTCAGAGCTACCGCCTCCAACATTAGCCAATGAATCCCAAACTAATGAACCCTCATTGCTTTGAGTAAGGCCTTTTGTGACTTCGCGGGAATAAGTGACAGCTCGCTGATCAACAAACTTTTCGATTTGATCTACCGTTGGTAGGTCTTCTTTCGTTTCTTGTCGTGCTTTGGAAAAAGCTCTGCTTAATTGAGTTGGGCCTCCGTTATAGCTCATTGCCGCCACTCTCCAAGCATCGGGGCCTTGATAGCCAAGATCTAAAGCCTTTTGGTATTGCTTGCCTAAGTATAAAGATGCGGCTTCAAGGTTATCTTCTGGAAGGCCTATATCGCCCTTTGGAAAAACTTCTGTAAATGCCGTATTCCGGACCTGACCTAATCCGATCTCACCGGCTGCGCCATCATTGATATTGGGGTTGAATCGGCTTTCACGGTGAATCAAGCGCCTGAAAACGTCTTGATCGATGCCGTTCTTTTTAGCTGTAGCGTCTACCAATGAAACAACATTTTTATTAAAAGAGGATACGTCGAACAATGTATTTTTTGGCTTGCTCTCCGCTTGAATGGGTTCAGGTTTTATTGTTTTAGACTCCTGAAAATTGAGGAGTCCTGGTTCTACCCGCGATAACTCCGGTCCTAACATAGGAATAGTCGAAAGGTCTAACGGTTCCTGTTGAATCGGTAATAGTTCGTCCTGATTTGGCGTAAATTGTGAAGTATTGATATCAGGCTGAATTGCCGGTGTAATCTGTGGCGTTGTTGGTTCAGGATTCGTGAAGAATGATTTTATAAGGTCCGGTTTAGACTTATAGAAATTTATTGTTTCGTTTACAACTTGGTCGCTTGGTTTCTGTAAAACGTCGCTGGCGAAATCTAATAGATTAGCTCCGGTATTAGTCTCTGGTTTAACAACTGGCGTTTGGAATCGTTCCGCTTTGGGCCGTAATTGGTTTAGATCAAAGTTAATCCTTGGCAGCTCCGGTTGCTGTGGCGGCAGCGTCTGAAGGTCTAGAGGTTCCATTTGCGGTTCAAATAAACCGTTTATTCTTGAGCTTTTATTTAAAAAGTTATTTTTCATTTGTCATTCCAAATTTAAAGACTTATATTTAAAAGATGAATCAACTCATCTTCACAGTTTTGATATCGCTGTCCGCTTCGGGTAACTTCATTCCCTTAGAAGACTTCCCGCTTAAGGTTCATCCTTGTTTTGAAACTAGATACGACCTCCTAAAAAGTAGACTCGCTAACAAGGAAATAGCCGTTGAAGAATTTAAAACCCGCTTCCACTCCATGATTGATGAGGCTAATGGATGGCTGAATGCTATTGACCAAAAAAGAAATGGCATGAAATACGCTGATATCCCTTTAGAACATGAATTCAACAACGATCCTTTTAATGGCCCCAAACCAGCTTGCAGAATAGAGCTTAAACTCCCACGTCCTCAATTACCCATTGCTCCAAAAGTTGAAAGTTGATTAGCGTAGCTTTATCCACTTGTCACTACCATTAGCCTTAAATATTAAAACTCCACCAGCGTCTTTAGAGACAACTCCAGGTTGACCGTTCCTAGTAAATGGCCGTTGTTCTCCAACCTGTAAATTCGCTAACCCATCACTTGAATTAGGTATAACGCCTTCTTTCTGCAAATCAGCGAATCGGTCTCTAATATCTTTCTCCGGTTGACCGGTTTGAGTCTCAACATTTTGGATTTGGTCTTTCAGGTAATCGTCCAGGAATTTATTGCCCACCATGATTTGACCGCCGCGCAGCTCAAGGGGGACGCCCTGACGAATCGCTTCATTTATTAGACCGTTAAACGCTTCTTGCTGACTAGGATCAGGCGTTATCCCTGAATTACTGAAATAATCGGAAACCGCGTCAATTTTATCTAAAAGAACGTCGACACCTTGGCCAGCTAAAGCCTGGGTATAGCCTAACGGATCTTGGGAAAAGCTCTGTCCTTCAGTATCGGCGCTAGGATTAATTAATACGTTTTGTTGAGTTGGTTGTGTAAATTGATTCAATACTTCGGATGCAGTTCTAACTTCAGGCCCTTGATTGGGGTTTTGAGTAAACTTAGTATATTGATCGATAGCCGCTTGTACGGTTTCAGGCTTATTAGGATCGACACCAGCGAAGAAATTTAAGGCAAGGGCATCTTGCGCCGATTTCGGCAGAGTTGGCGGGTTCTCCGCACGTTTTAAGCTAGCCATCCCGCTTAGATCTCCGTAGCGGGACATTAATGCCAAGCTCTTCCTATCTTCTGCGGTTTGCAATTTCTTTTCGAAATCTGGCGTAAAAAACTTAGGGGCTCCAAGCGTATTGGCCGCAATTCCAAGTCTTTCATCAGGCTGTGCCGCTATGATCTTAGTAAAAGCCTCATCGCCAAAGATGTGCCTCATCCTATCAAATGCCTCTTTATTCTGGTTATTCTTCGTGGCGCTTATATTAGAGGTTAGCGGGGCTACTCCACTCCTCACGTTTTTGTGGTTTGTAAACAAGATATCTGCCGGACTGCTTATCTTTCCAGATGGGACCACACTTTCAGGCGTTCCTGGCTCGGGTTGTTTTAAAAATAATTTGCCTAGCGGAGTATTTGGATCCAAGCTAGCCGTTCTAACATTCGGAGTTGGACTGCTTATAAATCGATCTCCAAGGCCACCGCTTACATTTGCAGATTGGCCACCGCCAAAAACTCTTGGGTCAAGGTTCCTGATATTAGTTAGGGTGTTATCGCTAAATGATTCTTGAGGGAAAGAGCCCGTTGTTTTATAGGTTTGGGCCGCTTGCACTTGGTTCTTTGGCGCAAAGTTAAAACTGCTATTGATCCCTTGCTGGAAAAACTCCCTATTAGCTCGGCTATCATTAATTTTTTCTTGATTTAGCTGAGCTGCGGTAAAATCCCGATATCCTTTAAGATTGTTATTAAATGCTTCGTCTCTAGCCTGTGCATAAGTTCCGCTGTTCCCACCAAATAAATCGCCTATAAACCCTCCGATTGAGTTCCCCAGTTTTTGGGCTCCGTTATTAGTGGGGTTTTTTATTGAATACCTCATAAAATTTTCCTTCTCTTAAAGTTATCGTTTAATTTATTGCTGTGCCTTCTTAAAGTGTTTCGCTGGTTTCTTTTTTAGGGAACTCGGTATCACTTATTTTGAAAGTCACATAGGGCGATACTTGAGTTATTGCCAAAAGACCGCTTGCCCCCGATATGCTAGCCAAGCTTCTCAACTCACCCTGAACGTTTTCTTGGAAAAAACCTAACGTCCAAACGCCATGACTACCAAGGCTTAAAATTATTTCATCGTCATGGGGTAGCCCTTCAAAGCGGTAATAATAAAATTGTCGTTCTTGGTTGGGAGCGTGTAATTCTGCTTGATAGGTTCCGGCTGGCAATTTATTAATAAATGGCCGTTCTGCATCTTTTGGATGGAAATTGTTAACAGGGCTTTCGGATGTTTCTTGGAAAAAACCGATAGGTATTGAACCCATTGCAATAATTCCGATGCCCGTTAAGATGTCTCCGTATTCCCGATATATGCCAAACTCAATACCCTCTAATTGTGTAGGCTCATTTCTTTTTATTTCAGTTTCAATTTCTTCCATCTTAAAACTCCTATTTAAAATTAAATATTCTCGTTAAATTTATTGTTAATTATCCGAATTACATAAAAGTGCCTGACAGCCGATTTAAGCGCTTTTTATTCTTCTGCCTATAGTTAGGTATAGGGTGACCCGTTAAAGTTGATATTTTTTTCAAAAATCCCCGAAAAACTTGGGGTTTTTATAACCAATTTTTGCGAGTGCTAACCCGTTTAAGCGTCTTTTGGTTTTTTCGTCATGATTGCTACCCCAAAACGGATTTTTCCCTAATCGATAATCATGCAGTGGACAATCTGTTAATTTGCAATCTGAAATCTTTTTTTTCGGAGCATGGCCGTTAACTTTTCCACCGACACAAGTCACGCAAAATTCACGAATTGCCTTTAGTGGGGTTTTAGTTTTAATGGTCATCTAGCTATAACCTCTTTCCCGCCAAGTGAAGCAACCGTCCTTTGAATAACCTCTTTGACGGCGTTAAAAATGGATTCATGGTCCCTCGCATCTTCGATACCGGATCTAATAACCTTCTGGCAAAGATAACCGAGCGTGCCTAGAAAATGCGCTTGCTGTCCGACCATCGAGCTTTCAAGATCTGCGGGTATGGCTTGCCCTGGCTCTATAGCCCCTAATCCCTCGTACATAACACGCTTAATCCTATCGGTGTAATCATCTGCATGTTGATATCCCTGGCCTTTGGCGTATTTGACGAATGTTTGGAAAATGTCCGTTTCTGATTCTTCGATAGCCTCAAGAATTTTTTTTTCCATCAGCGCAAAAGCTGAAATACATTTAACTTTCAATTCCACGGCCCTTTTGCCAGTAAAGGCCATGATTAGCATCATCAGCCCGCTACGGGTTACTTGAATCATTGGCCGTAGCTTGCCTTGATCGTCTGAGTAGCTGGCGGGAATAAAGTTTGACCGATAAAACTCTCCACTGCATTTATCGCCCAATTCCCTTGAAGCTCTTAAAACGTTTTTATGCCTCTTCTCAAAATAGTCTGCGACCTTCAAGGTGTTGGTCCATAGCTGTCCATCTTTCTCGACTAGCCCTAACTTCTCCAAACCGGTTTGACTTGCTTTAATTATGTTTTGTTGTGTATGCATAGTTTTTGCCCTTTCTTGTCGTGTGTTAATCGCCATTTTTTAGGTGTCCAACTTGTCTTATTTGACGCTCTTTTTTTAAGTTGTGAGTTTTGTGCGGTTTGACCTCCTTTTTTAGGTGTCCGGTTTGTCTGGTTTGCCGCCCCTTTTTATGGCGTCGGAAAACTCCTCGAATACTAAGTTTTGCTAAGTTCTCACTGTCGTTAAAATCTCAGGTTTTCTCAGGTCCGTTTAGAACGTCCAACCAGTCAAAACCCTTTTTTTTCGGTATCTTCACTTCCACTCGAAACCCTTTAATCTTGAGCTTATTTGCCGCATCATATGCAGCTGCTTGACCTGCAAAATTCGCGTCGTTATCTGCGAAAATAGTTATTACTTCAACTCCATTCGGGGGAATAAACGATTTCATCCCGTTTACTGAAACCGTGGCCCATACTGGCAGCCCAAACATTTCATGACAAGCAATTGCCGTTTCAATTCCTTCGCTTACCCCGATATGTTGCGCGATCGGGAATAATCTGATAGCGGAGCCGTTAATACTTCCGATTGCTGGCATAAACTTTTTAGGGGAAGAAATAGAGGCTTTCTTTCCGTCTTTTAAGAAAGTTCGATGGACTGATACGATTTTTCCTTCCGAATCTTCCATGATGCCAAGCATCCCTTGATAGTTTTGTTTAGTTTCACCGTCATATAATCGCGAATGAGATAAAAGAGTTCCCGGCATTGTCGATAACCCGCGGCCCTTAAGGTATTCCGTCACTTGATCGCCTTCTACAACTGGCATTGCATCGGACAATAACTTTTCAATGTTCTTGTACGGATCCGGTTTAGGTTTCGCTTTAGCTTGAGGTATTGGTCCGTCATAATTTCCGATCATGTTTTTTACTTCTCGTACCACGGTAGGGAATCCCCAGCCTTTGAAGCCTTGCAATAGGGATATCCCGTCACCGGCTCCACAACCGTTGCAAAAATAAGTTCCATCGCCGTTTCTATCGTCGAAGCGGTAGCGATCACGGCCACCGCACAACGGGCAAGCGGAATGCTTATTTCTTAAAAACTCTTCTCCGATTCCAAAAGAGCTTAAGATATGCGTCCACCTTCCCCTTGCAAGGTCTTTAATATGAGGCTCGACGTTGCTGTGCATATTTTCGATTCTCCCTTCGAATAAAGGCTAATGTCTCGTGTGATGGTTTAATTGGTTTCGCTTTCGTGGATCTTTTCGGCCAAACACCATATCGATTCTTGTATTGAACGCTAACCCAACCGCTTTTGTAATTGCGCTGTTCTTGGATCCAAGTTAATTCGGCTAGGAAATATTCCTGCTCTATCGCGCTTTGCTTAAGCTCCTGCTGAAAACCGTCACGGCTCATTCGTGTTAATTCGCCGTCAATGATATTTATTACTTTGCCCTTGATTTCAGGCATCCATCCACAACCCGGACATTCTCTTTGATGGCGATAAATCAAATTGCACTCTTTACACTCAATGGGCTGCTTTTTAGTGGTTTTGGTTTTAGCTTTGCGTTCTTTGATTTTCTGTCCAGGCTCCAAGCTCCAGGGTATCGGCTCGTCAATAAATCCGTGCTCATGAACGCTTCCTGCATGGTCAAGGATGATAGCGCTATGTTTTCCTGGAAACGGTCTAAGGACACGGCCTACCATTTGGAGATATAAGCCGAAACTTTTTGTTGGTCTTGCCAAGATGCAACACGAAGCAGTAGGAGCGTCATATCCCTCAACCAAAACCATGCAATTAACAATTATTTGGATTTCGCCGAGTTTAAACTTATTTAAAATTTCGTCCCGGTCAGGCTTTGGCGTTTCGCCGCTGATGTACTCGCATTTATACCCAGCCTCTACAAAACAATCCCTTATGTGGATTGCATGCTTAATCGAAACCGCGTAGCAAAGGGCTTGCAAGTGGGGACAAATTCGGGAGAAGGTCAAAACGATATCGGCGTGAATCTCTGGGGTATCAACCCGTTCTGCAAGATCCTTCTCGTTGAAGTCGCCGCGTTGGATTTTCAAGCCTTCCAGTTTTAATAAATCTTTCTTTGTCGGGCTGTAGTATTGACACGGCACTAAATGGCCTTGTTCGGTGAGTTCGGCGATTGATGGACCCTCGATCATTGTCTCGAATACAGCGCCTAAACCGCGCCCATCCTTTCGGCATGGCGAAGCTGTAAAGCCGACTATTGCTGCTTCTGGGTAATGTTCAAAGATCTTTAAATAGGTTGTTGCTGTTGCGTGGTGCGCTTCGTCAACAATAAGTACATCAGCCAAAGGAGGATTGATTCTATTGCGTCTTAACCTAGCGACCAAAGTTTGAATACTGGCGACTTGAGCCGAATGGAGTAAGCTTTTTGCTTCGCCTGACATGATAATTCCATGCTCTATTCCGAATGACGTTAACTTATCTGAAGCTTGAAAAACTAATTCCCTTCGATGTACCAAAATTAAAACGCTTCGCCCTTGCTCAACTTGACGTTTTATAAATTCTGTAAATGACACGGTTTTACCGCTTCCAGTTGGAGCGACACCTAGTATCTTTTTAATTCCTTCTGCCAAGGATTCATTAATTCTTTTGACCAAGTCTATTTGATAGTCCCTGAGCTTGTATTGCTCAATTGCGTTGTTTGGCTCAAGCAGTGCCGTTTGTATGTGTAAGTTGCCCATGGTTTGCCCTTTTACTAGTAATAACCCCCTGGAGAGGAAGATTTTATCTATAGAATGCACACATATGTGTGCTATGCCATCCCTTGATTTGCCGTGTCCCAGGTAACATATGTGTGCTATCTTCTTTCATTTTGTGTGCTGTCCCAGGTAACATATGTGTGCTATTTTTAAACTTCATTTTCGGGATGCCAAATCAATAATATTTGAATTAGCCGCCTTCTTTTTATTTCCTTGAAACCCTAACTTCCTGTCCTCCTTTTCTCTTTCATGCTTCTCAAAATCCGATGTACCGTATTTGCGCCAGCGTTCGGAAATTGCGTATAAGCTGGGGTCTTTCTGTGAACCGGAACCATTTCCGGAATGAGTAAGGTCAATAAAACCAACTTCCATCAGGTTGTCGATCGCCCGTGTAAATTGAGCGGAATGCAACCCAAGCTTATTTTTAGCTTCTCTATACGGGAAAATAATCTTGCCGTTATTAATACAAGCCCAGCAACCTGAGGAGTTCTTTTTTAGTTGGCGCTTGGTAAAAAATTCCAAGAGAACCCAAACAGAAATAGGTTTTAGATCCTTGAACGCATTAGAGCGGTAAAGCTCGTAATCTATAAAGAATCCGTTGTTCTTGCGTTTCATGCCGCTCCAAAGCCTCCCCAAGTTGATTGAACGGCTCGAGCAACAAAATACCCTGGCCCTTTGATGCCTTGATATTTAGCGGCTGAAAGACGGTTTACTATTTGCGTTTTTATTAACGATTGGATCCGATTAGACGGATTAGGGAGGATGGAGCCTTGATTTTTTTGAAACTTACTCGTATAATTTTTCATAGTGTTTGTCCTGTTGTGTCGTGTTGAAAGAATTTGAAACCCCGCTCACTTGCCCGTGACGCGGGGTTTTGTCGTTTATGGAGGTCATGCGACAGCCTCCGACGTTGAAGAAACGAGCCTCTTTTCGGCCCATTCGTCAATATCTGCTTTTCGATAACGAACGCATCGGGCAGACAAGCGCACAAATGCTGGACCTTCTCCCGTCACCGCCCATTTTTCAAGACATCGCGCAGTTACCCCTAGGTATCTGCCTGCCATTGGCCGGTCCATTAATGCCTTTGGATCACTGGGGAACTGATCCTTCAGCGCTTCCTTAATGGCCGCATTAAATGCTGCTTTATTTTTTTGAATGTCCGGCATGGTTTCCATTTAAACCGTCTCCATTAAATCAACACAGTCTTGGACATGGTCGGGGTCTTGGATTTCTGGGAAAAGCACATCAACAGGCAAATCAACCAATTTGGCTAATTTTTCCTTTTCTTCGTCTGTCACATTGACTAATCCAGAAATAATTTTCGACCCGCGATTAGGATGGATGCCGACGGCTCGGAAGGACTTATATAGCGGATCGCCTAAAGCGACCATAGCCGATTTTACGTTTAGATTTGGCTTGTTAAACATTAGATATCTCCAAAAAGTTATTTGAAAACTTCTGCTTCTAATGTTCCAGCGCTACTTTTATGGGTGCAGGCTGCTACTTTGGAGGGTGCAAACCAATTATTTTGGGTGCAGATCGACTATTTTGGGTGCAGACTAGTTTTATTTGGAATTTTTATGACTTTTAATGACGTAATTTGTGAAGAGGGGCTTCACATTTCAAAAATTGAGGTAAGTTAGGGTGGGGCTATAAAGGTGGATTGTAAGAAAATAAGGGACTCGTTTTAATATGTTTTAATGTTTCTTCCATTCCAATCGCATCCTCTAAAATATTTTTTCTTGCCGTAACAATTGCTTTCAAAACTCCTTTTCTTGCCGTCTCCACTGGGTTCTTCATAGCTTTTGGTTTTCCTTTGTTATCTAAAAACTTGTTTTCCAATTTTTTAAGCTCTTCGATCCTCTTCTCAAGTTCTTCAATTTCTCTTTCATCTTTAAATTCCTCCTTATTTTTGGCTCTTTCAAGTTCCCCGAAGGCCTCCTTGTAAGCTTCCCCCCAAGCCTTGAATTCCGGCTCGCTATACTCCATTCCTGTCCCGTGCTCCATTTCTAGAGACACGGGCTCATCTCCTTCATTTCCGTCCCTTTCCATGGGCTTCTTTTTTGGCCCGATTTCGCCTAGTAATTTTCTTAGCTCTAACCCGCTAACTCTCTCCCTCGGATGGTCTAATAAATATTCGATATAAAGCATACCAACAGTATGTTTTACCGATCGAATTGTATCAATACCAACATTCCAAGTTGCCCCATTGCGTTCAAAGGTTATTTGACCCTTTTTCTTTTTTTCTGTGGCTTCATTGTCGGTATTTTCGGTTTCGGTATTTTTAACTAAAAGTTCTTGGTTGGGTTCGGGTTTTTCATCTTCCTTGATCTGGCTTTCAAATGGATCCACTTTCTCGTTTACTATTTCACAAGCCCTTAAATTCATTTTAAATGCTTTTAATATGACCCGTTCAACTACCTCTATCTTTTCTTCTGGGAGAAATTGACAATTATTTTTATACCAGTCAAACACGTTGTCCGCAAACCATTCAAAGAACTCTCTTGAATTGAAGGCGAACATATGAAATTCGCATGACATAATAAAATACTGCCCTATATCGTCAAGCTTATAATCTACTAGCTCTTGGTTTATCGATGTTGCTCTTAAGATAAAATCATCCACCTTTTTATCAGGTAATTTCTTTAGGCTTTCAATCCGCATTGCGTCAACAATAAAATTTGTTAGTTTCTGAATACTGTTAACAATCAGGGTATCATTGTCAGGGAGAGGTTCACCGTCATTATGGGGGAATATTTCTCCAGGCTTTCCGGTGTATGTTTTGAAGCCATTATCAATTACGGATAAAAATAAGGCGAGCTTATTGATTTCTTCTTTCGTTAGTGACCGCTTGGAAGGAGACGGGATAACGGAAATTCCGAAAAGCAAACAAAAGAAATCTCTTACCGTAATGATTGATTTAGGTATTAAATCTTCTGGTTCCCACCTTGGGGGTATTTGATAAAGGAAATACATACGCGCCCTTTCAAAGCGCCTTTCATAGAGGATTCCAGGCCAACTTGGTGAAAGTGGCCAAGCGTTCGGTGATCAACCTAGACCTGGAAATTATTATTTCTTAGACTTTTTCTTCTTTGGCAATTCTACAATTTCGGCTACCGGAGCTTTACCAGCAATGCCCATGATTTGTTTTGAGTGAGATTCTAGAGCCTTCCTTGATCCATCCTCACTCAATCTTGCATAAATTTGAGTTGTACTTGCGTTACTGTGACCTAATATTTTTCCAATCAGCAATAGACTATTTCCAGAAGTTGCCAGCCACGAACCAACCGTTCGGCGCAAATCATGTATTCTCACATCCGATATTTTTGCTCTAACCTTAATCCGTTTCCAAGCCTTCGAAATATTTACTAACGGCCTTCCTTTTATGACTCCTGGGAAAATATACTCATTTCCGTCTAAACGTGGAATTGTTTCGAGTAGCTTGATCGCTTCAGGAGTTAACGGATAATAGTGAACCCGTCCCGCTTTAGACTCGGGAATCTTCAATTCCTGCCTATCAAAATCAATGTCGGTCCACTTTGCCTTGAGAAGTTCCGAACGTCTAGCGCCGGTTAATAGATAAGCCCAAAACACCGATTTAATATAGATATTTGGCTCAACATCAATCGCCTTTGCCAGTTTCGGTAATTCAACAGGAGTTATCCAGCGATCCCTTTTTTTCTCTTTATATTTATTTATTTTGCTTGCAGGATTTGGCGTTCCTTCTGGCAGAAACCCCCATTCTTCAGCAAGGGAAAACATTTTTGAAATTAAGGCTAAAACTCGATTCCCTTCATAAGGAGATTCCGAGCCAATTTTATTATGAAGTTTTGCAATATCTTGGCGGCGAATTGATTTGACTTGAGCCGACTTCCATTTGGGCAGTATATGGCGGTTTATTCTTCTTTCGTCTTCTTTCCAAGTTTTCTTTTCTTTTTTTGCGTATCTCTCTAAATAGGAGTTACATAAATCTTTTACCGTTTCGCCTTCGCTGGCCTTTTTGCGATCCGTTAAAGGATCTTTCCCCTTGTTAACATCAACTAATTTTTCACGGCCTAACTTGCGCCCTTGATCGAGCGTCAACACTCCATATTGCCCTAAAACCATGATACGCTTACGCCCATTAGATCTATACGACAACACAAACGCTTTCCTGCTAGTTGGGTAAACGCGAACACCAAAACCTTTTAACTCATCATCCCATTTTATGAATTGGCTTTTTCCGTCGCCTTCATATTTAAGAGAATCGATATACTTTTTGGTTAATTTCATTTAAGTTACCAAATTATAAAAGGCAAGTTACCAAGGCCGAATGGACGAGTTACCAAAAAGGTTCACTGATTAATAAATTATTTAATTCCATAGTCAGTGGTTCTATAAGTTACCAATAAGTTACCACGAGACATAGAAAACCATGTAGGCTATATAGTAACATGTTCGCTTAAAAAGGCTATAATTAAGGTTAAGAGGGTAGGGTGTAGTAATCCGTGTTACCATGTTCGTAGTAGGTCCACTGATTCGTAATCAGTAGGTCGGCGGTTCAATTCCGCCCGTCGGCTCCATTTATCAATGGTTTACAATATCATCATAGCTTCATTTTGGTCGACCTTGATAAAACCTTGATAATTTAAAACACCCACCGCTTCTTTTAACTGATCTTGATTTAAATGAGCGTAGCGTTGAGTGGTGGAAACGTCCTTATGCCCTGCCAGTTCTTTGACCACGTAGATACTTATTCCTTTTTGAA
>CAZMZH010000046.1:0-17172 GCA_964570665.1 uncultured Nitrospinota bacterium
ATTGATTTATAATTATATTGGGCAACTAAGACAACCGTCAACGATAATCTGTTTTTAATTTAGGAATGAACGATGGACGATAGGCCAATATTGCCTGAACCCGAAAAATCGCCCAACTCAAATGGCGATTTTGAAAAACCGGTTAAAGCGCGTTGGAAAAAAATAATCGCGCTACTTGTATTGCCATTCGTTTATATTGCCATAGATGGAACTTTAACATACGACATCCTTGATTTTAAAATGGATACGCCATTTAAATGGATTTCTTTTTTTATTATTTTGGGGCTTATTTTAGCGATTTATGCTGTGGATGATAAAAAATCTAAACCAACGAAATTAGACAAATAACTTTTGAGGTACGAACAAGGTTCTTTTAAAATTTGGTTAACATCTGCCGCGCCCTCGCGGCATGGACGTAATCCTCTAGTTTTGTATATAGCTTTTCGGCTTTTTTAAGATGGATTATAGATTTTTCAGGGTCGAGAATATGTTCGCTATAAATGATACCCAACATATAATGACCTTCGGGAAAGTTGGGCTTTAAGCTTATTGTTTCTAGAAGCGAATGACACGATTCCTGATATTGCATCATATCAAAATGAACTAAGGCTAAATTGTAATGCCATTCGGCGGAGGAAGGGTTTAATTGAACCGCCATTTTGAAAGAATGCGCCGCGTCGGAAAATCGGGAAGACATCCGATAAGCAATGCCTAGATAATAATGAACTTGGGGATTATCGGGTTGAATATCCGAAGCGCGTATTAAAACTTCCATGGCTTCGTCGAACTCGTTTTGTTTGATATAAGAAGCCCCCAGCGCTATATGGGCATGATGAAACTTTGGATTGATTCGCATCGCTTCTTTAAAAGCTCCTATCGCGCTATTGATTTTGTTAAGCCCAGCGTCTTGTAAACTTCCATAGGCGATCCCCATATTGTAATAAGCGTCCAAATAGTTTGGTTTGTGATGAATCGCTTCCCGGTAGGCGTCGGCGGCGGCTTGAAAATACCCCAGGTTTTGCAGTCTAAGCCCTTCTTTAAGCCAGTCCTCAGCTGCTTTTTCTTTATCAATTTCTTTGTCGTCTGGCCTCAGTAAATGTCCCACTAAATTGGCGCTGTGTAGGTCGCTTTGCTCGATGAATAAATCTTCGGCTTGTTTCAAATATTTCGCCGCTCTTTTGGGGTTTCTTAATTTTTTTATATGAATGGAACCTAGTTTAAAAAAACCGTCGGCGTAATCGGGTTTCATTTGAATGCCTTCTTTAAAGGCGCGTCGAGCGGAAGGGTGTAATCCAAATTCAATATAGGCGTCTCCTATCATGCAATACGCTTGCGCCAAAGAGCTAACTTTTTCTCGAAAGACGACGTCGTCCCGGCTAAGGTTATCGGGATATCGACCTAACCGATCAAAACTTAACGTTAACCAGTGTTGGATTGCTGAGAATTCCGGATCGAGTAATACGGCTTCTTTAAATGCCGACAAAGCTTTTTTTAGTTGTCCTCTCCGCCAATGTCCTCTACCTAAATCGACAAATACTTGGGGGCGATTCGATCCAAACTTAACCGCTTTTTTGTAATGGTCTAGTTCTTCTTTAGTTTTTCCTAGGTTTCCGTATACGTATCCCATCATGTGGTGGGCTGGATATGCGTCTGGGTTTTGTTCGAGCGCGATTTCAAATTGTTCTAAAGCTTCTTTGTTTTGCCGACGAGCGCAGAGCTTAATTCCTTCTTTGTAAGCCGTTGGATCGTTCCACGGGAAAGGAAATAAATCGAGTAATATTGAAGATAACCTCTCCAGACTTTGGTCTGAAGTGTGTATTTGTGAAATCTTATCGACTAAACCTGGATTTGTCTTAGCCAGTTGTTCGCCTAAAGTTGATAGAGTCTCTTGTTCCATTGTGCCGTCGTTGTATTTATTTCATTGGGTAAGCATAAACAAAAATAACCTCTATTATTTTTGAGGCTTTAATATTATAGATTTTTATTAAGGTAACTAAAAGGAAAATAGGATAAGTAGCGACCCCATAATTATATAGCTTCGCTTATTAGGGAATTGCCCATTTACTTGGTCCAATGCTCCAGCATGGCCGCGTCACTTTGACTGCGGCGGACTCGCCGCTACCGACCTTGGTTTAAATAATCGCGTGTTTCTTGGCAACAAGGATCTTCCAAAAGTTTTTGGGCGTCCCCAGCTTCGCAAATATCTCCATTGCATACAAAGATGGTTTCGTCTGAAACTCTTTTTGCTTGTCCTATATTATGGGTGACAAGGATGATGGTGTGATTTTCTTTTAGAGAAAGGATAAGGTTTTCAATGGCCCGGGCAGATCTGGGGTCCAGCGAAGAGGTGGGTTCGTCCATCAATAGAATATCGGGCTTTGAAATGAGGGTTCTGGCCAATACCAACCGTTGTTGTTGCCCTTGTGAAAGGGATAATCCGGGTTCGCTCAAACGATCTTGAACTTCGTCCCAAAGACTGACTTTGCGCAAAGCCTGTTCCGCTAAATCGGCAAAATCCTTCTTTTTCTCGGGTTGTAAGCGTTTGATGCCAAAAATAACGTTTTCGTAAATTGATTTAGGGAAGACGCAGGGTTTTTGAAAAACTATTCCAACACTTTGACGTAATGCGTAAACGTCGATGTTTTCCTCATAAATATTTTGACCTCCAACCCAAACGTCGCCATCTATTCGAAATCCTTCAATTCGATCGTTCATTCGATTGAAGGTTCTAAGCAGAGTAGATTTCCCAGTACCGGAGGGACCGATAACGCTGGTAACGGCTTTAGGAACAAAATAATGCGTGATTTTATTAAAAACCGGAGCGGACCCGTAATGCAGGCTAGCGTTTTGTATTTTGATATCGAATTGTGTTTCGCTCATCGTTCCAGTTCCCAAGTCAATCGGTTTCGTATGGACTTAGCCCCTAGGATAAGGAAAAAAACGATTCCAAGCAAGACCGAAGCGGACCCCCAAGCATTTGCGAGAGCAATAGGATTGGTCGCTTCCTGGGCCAATACAAGGATATGTGTTTGCAATGTTGCCACTGGCTCGGTGATGGATTTTGGAAGGGTTACGCCTGAAAAAGCGGTTGCCGTAAACATGATAGCGGCGGTTTCTCCTCCTGCACGGGCCAAACCGAGTAGGGTGCCAGTAATAATGCCGTAAACGGAGTGAGGAATCACAACCGCAATGATGCGCTGGTTGGGTTTCAATCCAAGAGAGATGCCGGTTTCTTGGTAATGTTCTGGAAGAGTTTCGATAGCCTCTAGTATGGCGGCATGCGCTGTTGGAATTATCATCGCCGCTAGAATTAACGCTCCCGTAAGCCAGGAAACGCCGATTCCCAAAAACTTGCCAAAAAACAGATATCCCGCCAATCCTAAAACGATTGTGGGCATCCCGTTTAATGAGGCCATAAAAATTTTAAATGCTTTTTTCCAGAAAGAAGATTTCAGATATTCGGTTTGGTACAAGGCTGTTCCTAAAGCGATTGGCAAGCAGATTGTTGTGGAAGCGAACATCAGCAGAAGCGTTCCAAATATTTGATAGAGAATTCCGCCCTTGGCTCCAAAGTCTCTTGCTTCAGAAGAAATAAACTCCCAACTCAATGCCGCGAAACCTCGCGAAAAAACGGCAAATAAAATAAACGCCAAAATAGAGCAAGCGCAAAGAGTGAGAAATGCCAGAGCGCCGGAAAATATTTTTTCTTTTTGAACTCGAGTCATTTTCTAAATCCTTTTATGAGCCAATTGCCAAATGCCGTTAAAAAAATGACCAGAAAAAATAAGATCAAAGCCAAAGCCATTAAGGCGCTCCAATGCTCGCCGGAACCCAACGTCTCGGCGGCTTCGCGCCCCAGTTTGGAAGCGATACTTTGGCCGGATGAAAAAACGTCGAACCAAGGTTCTGGAATCCGGTCCAACCCTCCAATGACCAGCATGACCGCGATGGTTTCTCCCATAGCGCGACCGATAGCGAGCAAAATAGCTCCCGCAATTCCCGGAGCGGCGTGCGGTAAAGCAACCGAGAAAAGAATTTCCAATTTAGTTAATCCCAAACCCGAAGCGGCCTGCCGGTGTTCGGCTGGAGTCGAGTTAATTGCGTCTTCGGATAAGGTCATGATGGTCGGCAATATCATGATGGCTAATAATATAGAAGCGGAAAATAAGGTGTAGCCGTCTAATAAATTAAAGACATCGCGAACCCAAACGGAAAGTAAGGAAACGCCAAGTAATCCATAAACGATTCCAGGAACCCCAGCCAATATTTCCATAATTGCTTTTACGGTTAAACGCCGACGGGGATCTAAGAACTCCGCGGTATAAATAGCGCTGGCCAAAGCCAATGGTGTCGAAAAAATAAGAGCCATAAGAGTTACGGCGGCAGAACCAAATATCATTGGAGCGGCGCCATAGTCCTCGCCAGGGAACCAATCCAATCCCAGTAAAAATTGAGTCCCTTGATTCCAAATAAAAGGACCGCCTTCCCAAAAAAGATAAGCGACAATCCCAATTCCAAGCGCCATAGATAAAAGAGCCATGACAAAAGTGACGCAATGGAAAAAATCAATATCAGCGAATCGGGACATAACCACTTTTTTCAATGAGGGGTCGAACTTCTGGACCGAGTAGGAATTCGATAAATTGTCTTGCGACAATGGAAATATTTTTTTGGGTAACAATATCTAAGTCGCGGGAAATTGGGTAAGCGCCAGATTTAATATTTTGGATAGAAGGTTTGATCTGCATTCCTTCGTGGACTAGCGCTACGCTCGCTACGTTTTTATTAATCCACGCTTGCGAAAGCATGCCAATAGCCGAATTACTTTGCGCGATTTTGGACTGTTCTTCGTTATTGGAACCGGAGACTAAACGCGCTCCGCGAGCTCTGGCGGTTGGATTTCCAAAAATATATTTCATGAAAGCGTGTCGCGTTCCTCGATGTCGTTCTTTATCAACCACCACAATTTTTTTATCCGGCCCTCCAAGAGTTTTCCAGTTTTTAATTTTACCAGAATAGATATCGCGGATTTGTTCTTTAGAAAGCGCAGTTATTCCGTCGGAGAAAATTTCCGAAGAAATAGCGCAAGCGACCCCGTCTCTACCAAGGGTATATATAATAAACTCTTGACCTTTATATTTTTTCCGCTCGTTTTCGGAAATTTTACGGGACATCATTCCGATATCGATGCGGCGATCGGCCATAGAACTAAATCCAACTCCAGAACCGCCTGCATTGACTGAAATAGAAATATTGGGATGTTTGATTTTAAATTTCTCTGCAGCGCGTGAAACAATTGGAAGAACCGTGGTCGACCCCGCAATCCGCAAATTATTTTCGTTAGCGGTAGCGATAATAGACGTAATTAGGAAAAAGAATAGAACCGCCCCATAGATTGCATTTTTATACGAATTGAATTTGTGGACCATTTATTTTCTTTTTATGAATTGCAAATGGAGAAATAATTTACCCGGTTTTTTGAGCGGATCAAAGACAAATAAGTTCCATTCTTTGGTTTGGAAAAAGCCACTTCCTTTAGTCGTGATTATCCCCATTCTATTACAATAATTCTCAACTTGCATCCAGAGCGTGTTTCGAGATTGGAGATCTACTTATTGGCGAAGTACTCCCGAAATAGGCATTGCAATTCCATTTAGAAGACTACTTATTCTCTCCAAGAGGTTAGGAATTATGTATGGTAAACTTTTTTATTTTTTTATCTCTAATGAATTATTCGAGTTATATAAAGCAGAATGACTTTTTTTAATAGGAAGATTATATATTGGGGCTTAGTTCTTTTTATCCCGTTTTTTTTTCTAATCGTATTAGAAGGGGCTTTACAAACGTATAGAAATTTCCTTGGAATGGGTGGAGTTTTTACTCCTAGTTTATGTTGTGAATATAAAAATAAATCAAATTTTGATGTTTTTCCTTATATAACTGACGAAGAAGGTTTCCGAAAGACTCCGTATAACTTCAAGGATATTTCTCGGGAAAAAGTATATAAAATTGTAACAATGGGTGACTCCATTACATTTGGAGCCACAAACACGCCTCTTTTGCATTATCCAGGTTACTTGGAGTATTTGTTAAATGACACCCGTCTAAAACCTCGTTTTTCCGGTAATTCAATGAATTTTGAAGTGATGAACGCTGGGGTGATTGGTTATACCAGCGCTCATTTGTTGAATTTTTTAAAAACGTTTGTTTTAAAACAAAATCCCGATATGGTCATTATTTCGATTGGGGCAAATGATTTAAATCGATTTTTTCGATTTTCTGAATTAAATGCTTTCAGAAACTTTCCATTTTTTTACTGGTATTACAACTTATCCGCTACGATGGGGTATTTTCGGAAAGGTTTATCGGCAATTACCTCAAGGCTAAAAGAAAATTCGGTTCGAACCCAAAGTAAGACTTTGGAGATTGACAAAATGATCGACCGAAATAATGAAGCGTTGATTATCTATGAAAAAAATCTTCGCGAGGCCATTTCATTGTTGAAAGCCAAGGGTGTGATTCCGATTTTGATGCCTTGGTCGGTTGTTCCGTTTGAGTCAAAATTGAGTGAATTCGATTGGGATGAAATAGAATTTCAAGATAAAAATCTTCCAATAGTTTATCGATTTTTTTCAGAGGTGATGGAAAAATTATCAAAAGAGTTGGGCGTTTATTTTATTAAAACGCCATTACAAACTCCTATAGTACCTAAGAAACGAGACGCTCAATTTTTAATGACTTCGGGAATCCACCTTAATGACGCGGGGTCCAAAATTATTGCGTACAGTTTAGCTAAATCAATAAACGGAATTTTAGAAGAAAAATCTAGCGAAACTATAACCCGTTCTAGTGAAGCTGAAATAGATCGCTCGAGTATTTTAGATGCGTACGCAGAAATTATGTTGGATATCGAGTCAAAAACCACGTCGAAAATACAGGGTTTGATAGAGATTGCGGCTGGAAGGAAAGCTTATTTCTATTTAACTGAGAGAAAAAAAGGGAAATTGTTTTCAGGTTTTTCACCCCGTTCCTTTTCCTTTTTTGATGCCTTTTTTGCATTGCCGGATGCGGCCTTATATGCGATGCAAAGGAATAACAATATTCTAGCTCGACACTATTTGGATCTTTCTATAGAACTTTTCCCAAAATTTTCCTATCCGTATTTTGTTTTTGGAATATATTTTTCTAATAACCATGAAAATGAATTGGCTCAAAAATATTTTAAAATTGCTTCCGAATTATCCCCACATTTTAAATATCCGTTAAAGTATTTGGAAAATTAAAGAGTATTACTAGGGATTAGTATGTAATTGACAATATTTACAGCCTGAATAGTTTTTTGCACTGCCTGGTAAATTAAGCAAAAGTCGATTCCGTTGAAAATCTTGTTTACTATTTTAAGGTTTTTTGCCGATGACGGCGTAGTCTTGGAAACCGTATAGAATTCGATTCAGATGGTCGATGTTGCGATTGATTTGTTCGACGGTTTCGTGGGCGTCTTGATTGGAAGGCAAAGGAATTTTATTCAGCTGACTTTCTTCGGGGAAGGGAGACAAATACTTAATTTCGCTTTCTTCAATGCCGCAGTTGTCCAAAACAAATTGAATGGTTTCTGGATGGATGGGATTAATGTGGGTTAAATCTAAATAGAAACTGGTCGACGAAACGACGATGGAATATGGATTGGGCGTTTCGTAAATCAGCGTTCCGCCCGATTTAAGTTTATTGGCGCAGAGTTGAACAAATTCCCGGAGACGGTCGTTGCCGACGTGTTCGATAACATGCGCCGCAAAAATTCCGCCAAGCGATCCGTCTTCCAATGATTTTAAATGAGCAAAGGCGTCCGCCAATTTGGCATCGAGGCCGTTTTTCTGACAAATGTGAATCATGTCCTCATTCAAATCGATCCCGGCAGCGGTTTTCTCGTTTTCTTTTAGAAGCGATAAAAACTCTCCACGTCCGCATCCGATATCCAAAATATTGTCGCAACCTTCCAGTAGAGGCAAGTAGACTTCCTGACGTTTTTTGATGTCGGCTTCGAAACCTCGATACCGATTTTCAAATCGGAAATACTGATGATCCCAAAGATGATCTTTTTCCTCTTTTATTATGGAACTGGTTTTTTCGGCGTCAAACTTTCCTTCGGCAGTTTCCAACAAACGATCAAGGCGATTTTTTAACAGCAAGTTTTCTTGCTGAAGCTCTTTGGTGTAGGTGATTAACCAGTTGATGTTATTTTTTTCTTCGTAGCCTTTTATATATTCTTCGTGATGGTGATCTACAAGCTTGGTAATGAGTTCAACGAGTTTTTCGTTGAAAAAAGTTTGCCGTAACAAGGTCATGTTAATGATGGGATTCAGTAAAGCGCGCAATCCTTTTTTAATGCCAATGATGACCGGACCAAAAATGGGAATTTGGGAGCTGATGGGCTCTTGTTGTCTGGGATCGACTTTCTCGTAGAGAAAATCCTTTAGGCGATACAGCTCTTCGTAAAGCTTGGGGTCTAACGGTTTGGGTGGTTTCGGTTCAATTTCGGACATAATGGCAGTTTAACAAATTTTTATTAGACGCTGAGTGGATTCTTCGGCGATGGTTCTTGAGTTTCCGATGGGTTATTTTCTAAAGACGATTTATTTCTAACGATGGAAGTTTCAGAGTTTAGGTCTAGCGCTCCCGAAAACCGGGAAAGGCTTGGCAATACGGTTAATATGAGCGCATCGTTCCACCAGTCGAAACATTCCGCATAATGCGTGTCCACCGAATGCAAAGCGACCGTAATAAAATATTCCGCCGGCTTTAAAGGCAATTCTTGTTTGAAGCTTGCCGTAATGGTTTCTCCCGGTTTTAGGTTTTCCAGTTTGATTCCTTTATGGAACGTGTTGGTTCCATAAACTTCGACGCCGTTCGGATCTCTAATCAACATTCCGACCGTCAAATTTTCAATGGGCTTTTGAACTTCTAAACTAATTTCAAGAATTGCGGAATCGCCGCACACAAATGCGTTTTTTTCTTCTTTCTTTTCGTTATACGTTTTAATTTGCGTAATTTTGGCTTCGTAAGACCCGTATCTTCTACCTTTAGTTGCAGCGTCGCCCTCTTGAGAATCGGAAAATCTTGCGTCCTTTTCAGTCGTGGAACGTATCGCCTTTGCCTCTTGCTTGGCAACCAGCTCCATATAATGGTCTAACACCGCTCCCGTTTCAGCTTTTTCTACAAATTTGCCGCCTTCGATTAAAATGGTTTGGGGACATAAAGCTTTTAAAGTGTTCAGATCATGGGAAACAAAAACGATGGTGATTCCTTTTTCGTTGAACTCGCGAATTTTTTCTAAACACCGATGTTGGAAGAGAGCGTCGCCTACGGATAGCGCTTCGTCAACCAGCAGAATTTCTGGATTGATATGGATGGCTACCGAAAAAGCCAAACGCACCTGCATTCCAGAAGAGTAGGTTTTTATTGGGTAATCGATAAAGTCTTTTAATTCTGAAAACGCCAATATGCTTTCAAACTTTTCGTCAATTTCTTCGTGACTCAATCCCATTAGAGCCGCGTTCATATAGACGTTTGATCGACCCGAAAATTCAGGATGGAATCCCATGCCCAATTCGATGAGCGAAGCGATTCGGCCTTCCGTTTTAATGTTGCCTTCTGTTGGCGCGGTGATACCGCTGATTAATTTTAATAGCGTGCTTTTGCCGCATCCATTAGGGCCGATAACTCCGACCGCTCCTCCTTTTTCAATGGAAAAATTAACGCCTTTGATAGCCCAGAATTCAGAGTGACACCGCTTTTTTCCCATCAATAGAAACTCAAGAAGTCGATGCGACGGTCTCGCATAGATCTCGTACATCTTTGATAGGTTATGGGCTTCGATAGCGTTCATAGTAAATCGACGAATTTTTTATGGTATTTGGTGAAAATACGATAACCGGCGAAGTATGCTAATACGGAACAAGCGGCAAAATAAAAGAAATTACTCATTTGAAACATTTGCCCGTTTAAAAAAATATCCCTATAAATATGAACTAGATGAGTCATGGGATTGAGCATATAGAAACCCAGGAACCGTTCCGGGACTAAACTTTCCGGATAAAATATAGGGGTTAAAAACATCCAGACGGTTAAGAGCACGCCCATTATTTGAGTGGTATCCCGGAAAAAAATATTCACCGTGGAAGTTAAGAGTCCTAACCCTAAAGCAAATAGCAATTGGAAGATCAGTAATAAGGGCAGCACAATTATAAAAGGGCTCACAAACTTTAGAATGATCAAGATAGCGATCGTCAAAATTCCAAGGTTGATCAGGCCGGTTATAAGCGAAGAGCAAGACAAATAGAGCGGTAGAATTTTTGCCGGAAAGACCATGTTTTTGATCAAATTGCTATTGTCCACGATGGAAGAAGTAGACCGTTGAACGGCGTCTTGAAAAGCCAACCAGGGACACATACCGCAAAATAAATAAAGCGCAAAGTTGGTCATTCCCGGCTGGTCGCCTAATTTTACTTTTAATATGACCGAGAATAAGAAGGTGTAAATCATCAAGGTGACAATGGGATGAATGACCGACCAGAATATCCCCATGACAGATCCGGCGTAGCGACTATGCAGATCTCTATGGATAAATTCTTTTAATAAATTTTTATTGTGAATCAATCTTTTGACTAAAAGAATCATAAATCCTTTAAGTTTTTAGTCGGAGTTTTCTGCCGCAGAGTTACAATTATTAAAATATATCGAATGCTCTACCCACATCAATTCGATAAAGCGGGGTTTGAGGCTTTTTTATTACGAATGTATTTTAAAATTTGAAGATTATTTAAGGCGTCTTCGATTAAGGTTTCGCTTCGATGCGCCATTAGATTATTAATCATTCGGACAAACCGCCAGGGGCGACGGAGATAAGAAAGTCCAAAAAATAATAGGTACCCTGCCAGGATAGCCCTGTTGCGGAATGGTTTTGAGTAATGATGGGTATAGGGCCCGTTTTCTTTTTGTTCTTCCGCGCTCAACAAACTGTAAAAATAGCGGTCGTCCAAGCTAGGAATTTGATTTTTGTTTTGCAGCTCGCTGAATAGTTCCGAACCAGGATAGGGCGAAAAATGGGATATCCTTATATCGTGCGTTCCCGCCCAGGCTAAATCGACAACCATGCCATAAGTTTTAAGAATATCTCTCTTAGTTTCTTCTGGCAGACCCAGGATCAAATTTGCGGAAGTGGAGATTTTACTATTAACGCAAGTACTAATCGACTCGATTAATTTTTCCGGTTTAATTTTCTTTTTAATTTTTTTGAGCATTTTGAGACTTCCAGATTCTGGAGCGTAGATGATGCTTCGGCAGCCGGATTTGTAAAGCAAAGGAAGAGCTTCTTCGTCCAGCGCCTCCGACCGAGTCCCGGAAGGTAGCTGCCAAGTGATATCCCAATTCTTTTTGATCAATAGCGTACAGAAATCAATGATCCAATCTTTTCTGACGATGGCCGTGAGGTCGAAAAAATCGAAGTTTTCGATTTGGTATTTTTCTATATAAGTTTCCATTTCCGCCAGCACTTCTTCAGGATCGCGCGCTACCCAGCGCGTGGTCCACATAAAAGGACTAGAGCAGAAGGTGCATTGGTATGGGCACCCGCGCGAAGCCATTATTGGCATGGTGCGTCCCAGGTAAACCCCAAAGCTCAAATCGTTTTCAAAATAATTATTGAGGGGAATCTGATCCCAGTCAGGTCGAGGAAACTTATCCACTTCAACCATTCGTTCGCTCAATCCCGTTTGCATGAAGCGACCGCCGTCAAGGAATGCGATCCCGCCAATATCAGATAAGCTTTTACCTTTTTCTATCGCTTGAACTAAATTAACCGCGGTGACCTCGCCTTCGCCAAGAACGATGCAATTGAGTTCTGGAGCCTCTCGTAAACTGAATTCTGGCAGGGCAGTCCCATGCTCTCCGCCTAGAACGATGACAGCGTCGTTAAATTTTTCTCGAATTTTTCCAATGAGGATTTTGACCATCGGCCATTCGCAGGAAAACATACTGCTGATTCCAATGATCGAAGCGTCCGTATCGATGCGCGATACGATTTCTTCTAAGGTTAAACCATGGCAGACGATTTGCGGGTGCGGCGAGGGATACATTCGCATGGGATCTTCGCCAGCCCCGTCGATTAATTGCACGGTATGATCCGCATCGCGAAGGCTTGCCGCCAAATAAGCTAACCCGAGTGGAGGACAAATCCTTTCCGTGAGCGCGGCCTTGTCCCGCATATATGGAGGACGTATTAAGCTAATTTTTGCCATAGAATCGTTATCAAACGAAGATTTCCTCTAGATTTTAGTTTTTCGGGGAAATCGATTTAGTCGGATTTTTTAAAAGCAGTTTTGAATCGAACCGCCTACCATGCGAACCCATTTATACCACGGTAACGCTTGTTTTTTAAAGGTTAAATCAACTTATTGTAATTGCCGGGATTTTGGAGACGGTTTTACTTGGAGACATGGGATAATTGTAATTTCTCAATTCGAATTCCCAATTTTCTTTGATCGCTCGATTCCCAGATCTCGCTAGGAGTGAATGTTCTATCAAGACGAATGGATAAAAGGTTTCCATTTGGCCTCAAAGCAGAGAGATCTATTGGATAAGTATTTTTAAATTTACCGGATTCACCTCCGAATAATCCTAGTTTTTCTCCATTGAGATAGAGAGCGGCGTTAAGTTCATTTTTAAAAATTTTTGGAATTTCGCCCTGAATGATTAATTTTACGGGATGATCTGGCTTGTTAAATAAGATCTGACCTTCTTTTTTCATCCAGCGAAACAACCCGTTTGGGTCTTTTTCTAGCCCATGCCATCCGTTTAGCAAAAATAAATCTGGCAAACCGCGCGTTAATTTGTAAGTTTCGTTTTCGTAAACCGTGTCGCCGTAATGAGTGTCTAATATATCTTTGTAAATTTTATTTTTATTGGACAGGGTAAGGTCAATCGGATCTTTCAAGGGATCAAAAAAATAATTGGAATCGGGCTGACCCGTGAATGGAGAAAAAATCCAAAACCCCCAAGGCTCGACTCTACCGGTTAGTTTTATTTTTTTATCGCGTAAAAAATAAGAAAGCCACGCTTCGTCCGTTGGCGTTTCAGAGTGGACCAGAATTTTAGAATCAGCGGGCACATCAATCGTTTCCAACGCCATGATTTCTGAGCCTATGAGGGGATGCTGCGCCGGGTTAGAACCCTTAACGTAGGTCTTTAGGTTCCAAAAAAAGCCCGTCAGTAAAACGCCGAATAATATAGCTCTGGCAATTTTGTGATTGAGCGATCGAATTGCCCAGGTTCCGCCGATAACAACCGTCAGAATAAGTGGGAATACCGCCACTACAGAATGTTTATAAAAATGGTATCGATAATCTATGGCGAAAAAATAACTGGCGAGAAGGGCCATAAAGCCGATATCCGCTAAAATGAGCTTCTCTTTTTTCTTAATAGATAGGTAGACACCCGCCAAAGCGAAAAGCGACCAAAGCCAACCGGTAATGCGAATGGCCTTGTCTTCAAAAGATCCGCTAGAATTTAGGGAGAAATGGGGGCCAAAACCTAGCAACTCCTGAATGTACGCGACCCTGGGAATATTTTGGGTGAATGTCGAAGTGATTTTGGAATACTCGCCAGCGTATTGGGCAATCCACCAGATAGTTACGGGTGTTATGAGACAAGCGAAGCCAAGAATGATCAGGGAATTTATTATAGCGATTTTCCATTGTCCCAAGTTTGTGCGGAATCGAAGGATTCCATAAAAACCAGCCGCCCCAAGAAGATGGATCAGCATAAAACCGTACATGGTTAAAAAACCGGAAATGATAAAAGAATAAAACGCGAGATCTATTCTTTTGTCCGTTTCCAAGGCGATTTTTAGAAACCCCAAACCCAGAATATAAAAAGTCATTCCCAATATCTGCGGGAGTTGGCCAATGAGCGGCCAATAAAAATAGGAAACGTTTATAGCGGTCAGTACCGCGACTAGAAGCGCCGATTTTTTATCGAACTCAAAACCGACTCGGCAAGAAGCGTATGCAGCAATTGGAAGAAACGCGCCTAAAACGGTTGAAACCGCTAAATAGATTTTGAAAGCCGGCAGTCCCAAAATGGCGGCAAAAGCCGACAAAAAAAAGAAATAAGGGAACAATTCGTTGTATTCGAAAATTTGGCTCAACATTTGAGAGACAGGTTTTTCAAAATCAGGCAATACTTTATCGTGCCAGGAATGATCCAGAAAGTAATCCGCAGGGAAAGAGACGAAGGCACCGTAGCTTTGATAAGAAGAGGTGACGAAACCCGTTTCGGCCAAAACCCGTATAGTGGGAAAAGCCGCGATAACCCATATCAATGCAAGCCAAGGAGGGCAATCAGAATTCGCAAATGGGTTGGTTCTGTTTCGGCTGATTTGGAAAACAGTCAACGCGCCGCAAATTAGAAGCGCAATCCACCCTCCAATGGCAACAGGCAATCCGGCAAGACTGGCATACATTGGAATAAGCGATAAAGGTATGATCGCTAGAAGTGGCGACAATGCCCATAAATATCGCGCGCCAATCCCTCTACAAACAGAAACCGCCAAACCCCATCCAGAAAGATATAAAACGCACAGGATGGCTCCATAAAGAGTCAGATGTTTTAAAAGGATCATTTAGATTTAGAAATTGAAGAAAAATCGCCACAGGTTGGTTAAATCAACGTCATATAATACCACCATTAACTGGCATGCAAGCTTGATAGGATGAAAATTTCTCGATGAGTTAAGTCAGAGAAATTTTTTCAACACGCTATGTTCATGGTTACTGTTATTCCCGGATCAAGAAATTTCTCCCTAATTGTTAAGCCCCTGTTATAGTAATGATTAGATTTAATTTAACTGTGGCAGTGATTTTTAAAGGAATATTTTGAAACAGATTTTATTAATTGTGAATCAGGATAGTCCCGAGAACGATTGCTTTCTCAATGCGGGGAAACGACAAGACGTTGAGGTGACCCTATGCCCGTTTGACGAAATTCTCATCACATTGAATTCTGGCGAACCGCCCCGGGTTGTCGTTCAGGATCGGCCTTTGGACCCATTCGATCTGGTGTATTTCAAAACGGGCGTTGGAGCTTTGGAAACTCAACACATAATTTCGGAACAATGTCGCCTTTTAGATATTCCGGTATTCGATAAGGTGTTCGAGCATCGACGACCGTTTGTAGAAGGCAAAGCGTTTTCCGCGTTTAAAATGTTGCAGGCGAAGCTTCCGCTGGTGAACAGTCTCTACCTGGCAAAATCGAAGCTAACGGAAAATTATTCCAGTTTGCCGTTTCCTCGAGTGGTGAAGCCATCCAACCGTTCCCAGGGCAAAGATGTCTTTTTTTACAAAACCCCTGGAGAATTAGAGCGTGACGTTCACACGTTCGAAGAGCGTGTACTGATCCAGCCCTATATCGAAAACTCCGGCGACGTCCGGATTTTTGTGATTGGCCAAGAAGCGGTGGCGGCCATCAAGCGTGTCAACCGGAGCGGAGACTTTCGGCACAACATGGCGCAGGGCGCAGAGGCGTCGGTCCATAGTCCTTCCCAGGAGGAAATAGATATTTCGCTAAGGGCGGTGGAAGTTTTAAACTATTCCATTGCCGGAGTTGACCTCATCTTTGATTCTGCAGACCAGATGTGGAAGATCATCGAAGTCAACCGAGCCCCGTTGTTTAAAGGATTGATGGAAACAACAGGCGTTGATATACCCGAGAAGATGGTTTCATTTTTTAAAGATCAGATTAAAGAGACCTCCAAAAACTAAGAATTGCCAAGAGCCTAATCCTTGAATAAGGGTTAGGCGATAGCAAACTAGTAAAAAATATCGATTATTAGAAGCTTTTTTAAAGTTGATGAGGCGCGGGTTCTAAAATGAATAAGGATGTTGAATATTCATTGAGCGGTTATGAGGATATGGAGCTTTCGACGCAGATGGTTTTGCGCGAGGCGTTTCTACGCAACCTGACAGTCGATATTCTGGACCGAAAGAGCCATCTGGTTCGAATCCGAAATGATAGCCGATCCGTTGTTTTGAAAGAAGCGACCAAAACGTCTCTTGAAAGTTATAGCGCCTTCATTCTGTTACAAGACAAAGAAGCCACCAAATCGATTTTAAAAGAGCAAGGGATTTCCGTTCCGGAAGGAGGATGTTTTTGCGATATTGACGAAGCGGCGCGCTTTTTTTCTGATTTCGATGCGGAGCGTATTGTCATTAAACCCGCGACACGCGAATTCGGATTGGGGATTTCTATATTAGACAGGTCGGCGCCGGAAAGCGTTGTCCGGGAAGCGCTTAAGGAAAGTTTATCTTATTCGCCCAAGGCGATTGTCGAAGAATTCATCAAGGGAAGCGAAATGCGGTTTTTGGTAGTGGGCGCCGAAGTGGCCGGAGTATGCCAACGCGTTCCCGCAAATGTGGTCGGGGACGGAGTTCATTCCATTGCCCAACTAGTGGAGATTAAAAACCGCGATCCGCGAAGAGGCACCGGACACCGCACGCCTTTGGAACGAATCCAACTGGAACCCACGGAACTGTCGGTTTTGAAAAAACAGGGTCTGAATGTCGACCATGTTACCGACTCCGGTGAAACCATATTTTTACGAGAGAATTCGAACATTAGTACTGGCGGCGATTCTATTGACACAACAGATACGGTGCATCCGTCTTATAAAGCGCTCGCTTGCCAGGCTGCAAAAAAACTCGGCGCTTTGATTTGCGGCGTCGATATCATTCTTCCAGAACCGGAAAAACCGGGAGCCGGTTGTGTTTTGGAGTTAAATTTCAATCCTGTGCTGTATATTCACGATTACCCGTACTCAGGAATCAATCGACAAGTTGCGAAAAAAGTTTTGGACGCGCTGGATTTATAGGTAATCCTGATCAACATCTATTCAAAGAGCGGCGGTTAAAATCATGAAGTGGATTTTATTTCCGGTATATCTTGCTATGTTTCTGGACATGATGACCTCCACCATCATCCTGCCTCTGCAAGCGCCGCTCATTTTTGACGAAAACGGGATTCTTCCTATCGGTGTTTCGTCAGAAGATCGCGCTGTTTTATTTTCGGGTTTGTTAATGGCCTATCCGGTAGCTTTGGCCTTCGGAGCTCCCGTCATGGGAAAGC
>CAZMZH010000047.1:0-16131 GCA_964570665.1 uncultured Nitrospinota bacterium
ATGGTGATCAATCAATCGTCGAATCAGATGATCACCAATTGGCAGGGGTTTGATATTGGTCAATCCGAAACCGTGCAATTCAACCAACCGGGTTCCAATTCGGTTGCGTTAAATAGAGTGATAGGACAAGACCCGACGGCGATTCTGGGAAAGCTCAACGCCAACGGACAGATTTTTATAACTAATTCTTCGGGAGTATTTTTTGGTCCGAATTCAGTCATTAATGTCGCTAGTTTGATGGCAACGTCATTGCAAATTTCCGATCAAGATTTTTTAAATCGTAATTATCGATTTTCTCAAGATCCTTCCAAGTCTTTGGCTTCGGTCATTAACGAAGGGCAAATCAACGCTTCGGGTTATATCGGATTATTGGGACCGCGCGCCGAAAATCGCGGCATGTTGATGGCTAATTTAGGATCGATCGCTTTGGGTTCGGGTAAAGCGGCGACGATGGATTTTTCTGGCGACGGCTTGATCAACTTTGCGATTACACAACCTGTGGACGGTTCGTTCGTCGATAAGGATGGAGAAACCATCGAAAACGGCGCATTCAATTCGGGAACCATCCAAGCCGATGGCGGAAAAGTTTTGTTGACCGCGCATACGGCGCAAAAGATGGTTCGATCTGTTGTTAACAACTCGGGAATCATTCGAGCGCAATCAGTTTCTAAAAGAAACGGCGCGGTCTATTTAGAAGCGGGAACCAATGGCACTGCAACTAACGAAGGAACCTTAGACGCTTCAGGAGTGGACTCGGGAGAAACTGGCGGTAGCGTTCGTATCTTAGGTCATAAGGTAGGTCAATTTGGCAAAGCAATAGTCGATGTATCTGGCGACCAGGGCGGCGGCGAAGTTTTAATTGGCGGCGATTATCAAGGTAAAGGAACGGTACAAAACGCATTAGTTACTTTTGGCGGTTCTAACACAGTGGTTAAGGCCAACGCGATCAATGATGGCGATGGCGGTAGAGTCATTTATTGGGCGGACGACACCACCCGATTTTATGGCGCGATTGAAGCCAAGGGCGGCGCCAACTCCGGCGATGGCGGGTTTGTGGAAGTATCGGGTAAACAATTTTTGGACTTCAACGGCGATGTTATAACGACTGCGGCTAATGGCAAAACCGGTACCTTACTCTTGGATCCAGGGAATATCGATATTGTGAATGGGACTTCTGGTTCGGCAGATATTTCTAGCGGGTTTCTTTCAGTTGAGGAAACTGATGCAGATTCAACGATTGCCGAGGAGGATCTTGAAGGGTTAGTTAGTGGCACAAACATTGATATAATTGCGGACGGTAATATTACCTTTCAGGATTTAAGCGATAATGATTTGGATCTTAAAGAAACTTTAGGTAATTCTGTAAGATTTACAGCGACCAATGGGTCCATATCCTTTGACGACATCAACGATCAGATTCGTACCCGAGGAGGAGACATAGTTTTTTCTGCTGGTACCACTTTGACAATGGGGAAACTCGATTCCAATGGCGGCGATATAAGTTTGAGCGCGGGAACAAATCTTAGCGCGCAAATGAGTATTAGGTCGGGGGGTGGCGCTATTAGTTTGGCGTCGGGAAGTAGCATGTCTATTGGATCTCTGGATTCTAATGTAGGCGATATAAATTTGGTGGGTTTTGGGATAAGCGTTGTTGGAGACATTACAACTGGGGGCGGTGATTTTTTTGCCAACGCTGGCGATAGTATTTATACCCAACGTTCAAACAATATTGTGAGCACATTAGGCGGCAACGCTATTTTGATAGCGGATGGTTTTAACTTTTTAAATGATTTTAGTTCTAGCGGCGAAAATATATTCGGAATTCCATCCTCCATAATAACGGATACGTTTTCTTTTATTAATGGTCCGAGTTCTGGGGAGATATTTATTGAACCATTTACAATTGGCAAAACAATTTGTATTGCGACAACGGTATGCGATATCGAAATCTCTCAAAATGAAATTTCTTCATTACGAGGTAGCGTTTTGAATGTTGGAAGCTTCCTTGCTGGAAATATAGAAATTGGCGACGTCGATTTAGGACATAAAGCGGCAAATTTTATTTCCGGCGAAAGTATAATCGTCGATGAAGCTAAAATTGTTTTCCATGATGATATTAGTCTTACGGCTGGAGAGGATATTAGTATTATATTTGGATCAAGTTTCGAAGCTCATATTTCGGGATTTAATAATACGTTTACTGCTACTGCCGACTCGGACGGACTTAATGGCGGAGTTTTTACGCTGAGTTCCGATAGTTCAATCACGACTCTAGGCGGTAATGTTGATTTAACCGGTAATTTCGTAGACGTTTTTGGACAGATAAATACGAATGGGGGCGCTCTAACCATAACGGAGCTTCCAACAACATTCGTGAGTCAGGAAGAATTACTTGAAGAGCTCTTTTTCGAAGAGCTTTTTTTCGAGGAATTTCTTGAAGATACATTCTTGCTTGAAGAAGAGCTATTATTTCCGTTTGGCGATCCGTTTGGATTAGCTGATTTTGGATTTGATCCTTTTGACCCTATCTTTGGCGATATTATATTGGATGATGAAAATTTAGGTATTCTTGGAGCGATTCCTAATTTATCTGCGGAAGAGTTTTTAGGGATTATTGAGGATAACGAGCAAGCGCAACAGGTTTCTGTATTGGGTGATTTCTTAGAAAACGGAGCCGGGAAATCAGGTTGTTAAATAATAAAAATCTTAAATATTTGGGCTTTTGACCATGAACATTAAAAACGATTCTAAATTCTCCAAACCATTGCCGACTTATTTGGTTCCTTTTTGGATAGGGTTTCTGGTTTTTTTAATGGGTTATTTTCCGGCTTTACTATTTGCGCTACCGCAAGACGGTCAGATTGTGGCAGGGAACGGAAATATCCAACAGCCGAATAACCAGAACATGGTGATCAATCAATCGTCGAATCAGATGATCACCAATTGGCAGGGATTTGATATTGGTCAGTCCGAAACGGTGCAATTCAATCAACCGGGTTCCAATTCGGTTGCGTTAAATAGAGTGGTAGGACAAGACCCGACGGCGATTTTAGGAAAGCTCAACGCCAATGGGCAAATCTTTATTACCAACGCCTCGGGCGTGTTTTTTGGTCCCAACTCGACCATCAATGTCGGTAGTTTGATGGCTACCTCGTTGCAAATTTCTAATCAAGATTTTTTGAATCGTAATTATCGTTTTACGCAAGATCCTTCTAAGTCCTTAGCTTCGGTCATTAACGAAGGTCAAATCAACGCTTCGGGTTATATTGGATTGTTGGGACCGCGCGCTGAAAATCGCGGCATGTTGATGGCTAATTTAGGGTCGATTGCTTTAGGTTCGGGTAAAGCGGCGACCATGGATTTTTCCGGCGACGGTTTGATCAGCTTTGCGATCACGCAACCGGTTGACGGTTCATTCGTCGATAAAGACGGAGACACTATTGAGAATGGCGCTTTCAATTCCGGAACCATTCAAGCCGATGGCGGCAAGGTGTTATTAACCGCGCATACGGCGCAAAAGATGATTCGATCTGTTGTCAATAACTCGGGAATTATTCGAGCGCAATCGGTTTCAAAAAGAAACGGCGCGATCTATTTGGAAGCGGGATCGAATGGAACAGCGACCAACGAAGGAACTTTAGACGCTTCGGGAACCGACTCGGGAGAAACTGGCGGTATCGTTCATGTGCTTGGAGATAAAGTAGGGCAGTTTGGCACGGCAATGGTGGATGTTTCCGGAGACCAGGGCGGCGGCGAAGTTTTAATAGGAGGCGACTTTCAAGGTAAAGGATCGGTACAAAACGCTTCGGTTACTTTTGGCGGTTCCGACACCACGGTAAAAGCCAACGCGATTACCAATGGCAATGGCGGTAGAGTTATCTATTGGGCCGACGACACCACCCGGTTTTTTGGGGCTATCGAAGCTAAGGGTGGCGCGAACTCGGGCGACGGCGGCTTTGTGGAAGTTTCCGGTAAACAATTTTTGGATTTCAATGGCGATGTTTTAACGACAGCCGCCAATGGTCAGACGGGTACGTTACTTCTGGATCCACAATTTCTTGACATTGTAGATGGAGCGGCTCTTAGTAATAGCGACGAATCTTCCTTTAGTACAAATGGAGGTATACTTTTTGAAAACCCAAACGGGGGTAGTAGCAGTATTGGAGAAGAATTTTTAGAAGGTTTGAGTTCGTCGACGAATATAATTTTAGAGGCTACTGATAATATAACGATCCAAAATTTAAGCGATAATATTTTGAATCTTAAACAAGTGGCGGGTCATTCCGTAAGATTTGAGACTAAGACTGGCACAATAACTTTTAGTGACACAAACGATTTAATTCAAACACAAGGTGGCGCGATTACCTTCAAAGCTGGATCTACCTTAACTATGGGTAGACTTGATTCCAATGGCGGTAATATTGATTTATCATCTACAGGGTCGTCGGTCAGCGCCTTAAGAAAAATAAATTCTAGAGGTGGGACGATTGGTATTACTGGTTCCACAGGTGTTTTCGTTGGACCTATTATGTCTAAAGGCGGAGCCGTAAGTTTATCGGTTACGGGGACTACCAACAGCGGCTCAACCATGCACCTCACGGGCGACGTAAAAACAGGAGGCGGAAAATTTACAGCAAGCGTAGCTTCTGGCGAATACCTGCAAGATCCCCTCATTAGCGTCGCAACAGCCGGAGGCAACGCTTCGGTAACGGCAGATAGTATAGATTTGCTAAACGGGTTTACGGGTTCGGGCGGCAATATATTTGGGATTCCATCCTCCATCGTTACGGGGACTTTTTCTTTTATAAGCGGTCCGAGCGGTGGATCGATTACTTTATCTCCTTTTACCGCTGGGAGAACAATATGTATAGCGACAACAGGATGTAATATTGTTCTCACTCAAAATGAAATTATTTCATTACGAGGAAAAACATTAAATGTTGGAAGTCTCAATGCGGGTTCCATTACATTTGGCGACGTTGATTTAGGACATAAAAAAACTAACTTTGTATCGGGTGACGATATATCTGGCACCGGCGCTAATATTGTTTTCCATAATAATTTTTCATTAGCGGCAAAAGAAAATATTGGTTTTAATTCCGGTTCAAGCATAGTAGCTCATGTTTCTGGATTTGCTAGAACCTTCACGGCTGTTGCCGATTCAGATCAAACCGATGGCGGGAATTTTATTTTAAGTTCAAACAGCTTTATCGAAACACAAGGCGGTAATGTGACTTTAACCGGTAATAACGTGAATCAAAATGGTCCAGTAATTACCAATGGAGGTACCCTTTCAAAGGTAAACCGCACCACAACAGTTTCGAGCAGCGAAGCTTCAGAAACTCCATTACAAGAATTTATTGAAGAAGTTTTAGAGGGCGAAATAAAAGTGCCGCCAAACCTGTTTGGGTTGATAAAGAATCAAGTATTATCGGAGGTTCAGGAAAGATTTGATATAAAAGACGATGATGACAATGACCGAATTCTTAGAGCTTTACCCGATCTAACGGTAGAAGAGTTTATTAAAGTTGTCGAGGATAACAATGAAGCGCAACAGGTTTCTGTATTGGCCGATTTCTTAGATAACGGAGGAGGCGATAAGTCAGGTTGTTGATAGGCTGTGATTATTTAATCCTTTGGGAATACTTTAGAGCGCCCAAAGGATTAAATATCTGTTCATTACCAAAATATTTTTTTAACGATTCATCCATCCAAGCATTCCATTCAAAACCACCCAATCAATCCACAAAAAGACGTAACAAACTTCTTTTATTTTCTTTCCACTGTATTATGATGGCAATGTGAAGTTTTTATATCCCTATGGGAGTATTCGGTATTGATCGTAATAAGTTTTTAGCGGTTATTGTTTTTATGAGTTTTTAATTTTGTTGAATAGACTATTTCAAAATATTAATTATTATTGGATCCACCAAAGAACACGATTTTTATCAGTAATCGTTTTGATTCTTTCGATGTCTCTCGGAGTTTTCCTGCGTTGGAAGGTTTTAGATTCAGCTCTGATCAATGTTTGGATCGCAAGGGATTTCGATAGAACTTTCAGTCTCCTTTTGGGAGATTACATTCCCCTGGCCGGGCCTGATCTGTCAAACGGAGGAAGGTTGCCAGGCCCATTTCTATATTTCTTTTTGCTTCCACCCTTGTGGATCCAACCGACTTACGAAGCTTTATTCAATTATAACTTCTTCCTAAATATTTCTTCGTTGATTTTGGTTTTTTTTATATCGGCCAGATATTTTAATTTTTATTTCGCCTTCATAACGACCGCAATTTTTTCAATCAATCTTTCACATATCAGTTCCATCCACTTTCCAACAAACGCATCTTTTCTTTGTATTTTTCTAATATTATTTGTAGGTTTTTTATTCGAATTTTTAATAAAAAGAAACGCAAAAATTCTTCCGGTACTGGTTTTAATTCTGTCTTTAGGGGTTCAGCTTCATTATCAAATTTCAATTTATTTAGTAATTCTAATTATACTAGCCTTATTTTTTAAAATTAAAATCCCGATTAGAACAGTTCTGGCGAGTCTAATTATTGCTTTTATATGTTTTCTGCCTTACTCCTTTCATAAATCTCAGACGTTTATACCGGAAAAATCAGGTATTGAAGTTTTTGACAGTATTGAAAGCTACAAAATAGATCCTTTCGCTTTCGTTGAAAAAACCATAAAAATCATTACCGTTCAAAATACCATTTCACGAATTTTTCTTTTTTATCCTTTCGATTTTCTTGCAAGGGTCTCTGAAGATATCAGGGCTTTTAACCGGGTTGGATTTTCTATAGCTTTTTTCTCATTATTAATTTATGTCCAGATAAGATCAAGAAAACAGAAAACCGAAGATTTTAGTAAGGAAATAATAGTCCTTGTTTTATTTTATATTCCCGCATTAATTTACGACTTGATCGACCCTCATTCAAAGCACTTCTGGTATAACTATATTTTTGATTTGCCAAAGACTTTTATTGTCGCGATGTTTTTTTTCACGCTATACAGGTTTTTTTCGCAAAGGAGTTTAAGAGTAGGGCTTGTAGCGGGTTTTGTCTTTTTGTACGGATTTTACGCGTTATTCAATTACAGGGTTACTTTTAAATATTTAAATCATTTCGATAAAAAGCTGGAAACTGCGAACAATGTTAATTCAAACAGTTCGGGTTCTTATAAAAATTCCAAAATTCTTTTAAATAAAATAATGACCCAACTTAATTTAACGCCAGAGGAATATTATGAACGCGTTTATTTTCTGGATTTTTATCCTTCTTCAAGAAGGAGAATCGATTTTGCCCTGAGTAAAAAAAGTGGAGAACACTTGACTAAAGAAACAAAACCGTATCCTTGTTATTTTATACTGGATCCTTTTGCCCTGAAACCGGCAACATTAAGCTCCGAAAATTCCTCTTACCTGGATTCTTTTTTGCTTTCTAAATCCCGGAGATATAATCTGTTTTTAAAAGATCCTTCAATAAAATCTCAAAATGTAAGTAAAATTTCATTTTTTGAATTTGGGTTTCCAAAGTATTTTTTGGTCTATGAGTACCTACCTAAATTTAAACAATCTTGTTACTCCAATGGACACAATCCATTTATGGTAGCTCGGAGCATTAGAGATCTGTTAAGGGAAACTAAAGAAATAAAAAATATATCTAAAAAAACAGGGGTTGGATTCAAGAAAATATCAGCTCGGGAAGAATACGATTCGAAATCAGAGCTTGTTCTGCTTAAAGAAGAGTACATCGTTTACGACAATGTTACGCAGACACCGTTTCGACTCATTTTATCGATAAAAAGAATGGATAAGGGTTATTCCATTCGGACACAAATTGATTCTTTTTATTTTTACTCTCGCAGGAATTTTAATTTTAGCTTTTTTGACGTACTTCTTACTCCTGCGAAGGCCAATACAGATGAAAATCAGGAGGAAGGCAATCGTTCAAATAAGATTTTAAGAATAAGTGTGTTAACAAAAGATACTTTGATAACTGCGGATGGCATTAACATTACTGGGCATGACGGTAGTTCGTGGAATTATAACCAGGTCTGGCGCCGGGAGATCCAGGCGGAACCAGAATTTAAATTAATCAAAAATGGTTTTGCCATTAGCGTAAACTGGTCCATGTATGGCGTTAATTTAAGGCGAAATAACTCGCTTTTACTTAAAAAGAAGACCCTCTAATATAAAAATAATTATAAGATAAAAGAGTCAATGTTAAAGGTTTGGAGCGGAGTTAAGGCGTATTAAACTGATGGTCCTCCAGGTCCCATTTAATTCGAAAAATTTTCCGCGATTTTTACTAGGCAACGGTTTTAATTTTTTTAGATTAGGGTCGTCAATCTTTAGCATGAAATGAATGGATAAAAATGTTTTAGAGTTTAGCGCCTCTTGAATTGGGAAGTAGTTCAGGAAATTTTTAAGTGGTTGAAAAAGCGGAAAATATTAATTACCATCTGAGAAATTATAGATTATTTTTCAAAACTGGTCTAAATTGTCTAAACTTCATACCGTTTCACAAATTTTGAAAACTTCCCTATAGATTTTTATAAATTTATTAAGAAATTGTTTTTGCCGAAGTGGCGGAATTGGTAGACGCGCATGATTCAGGTTCATGTGGGAGCAATCCTGTGGAGGTTCGAGTCCTCTCTTCGGCACCAGTCATATCAAGGAGTTGCGGAGCTAACCACAACCTTTCTCTTTTTGACTGGTAGCCATAGGGTAGCCATTTAGCGAATCAATAGCCATTCGTTTGGTCTTTGGACTGAGATGAGCATATCTTTGTGTTGAGCTTAAATCTGAATGACCTGCCAATTCACCGACAACATTTAATGGTTGCCCGGCTTGTACCAAACGGGAGCAAAAGTCATGGCGGAGATCATGGAAACAAAAATCCTCGATTCTTGCTTCCTTACAAAGGGCTTTGAAATACCAATAGACTACGTATCGCGTCAACTGCTTGCCGTTTTCTCGGACGAATACTTTATTGGTCCCCAATCTTCTAACCTTTTGCACCTTGACCAACTCGGCATGCGCTACATCGGAAAGCGGAATCCAAACTGGTTTCCCATTTTTGGTGCGCTGGACCTCAATACTGCTTTGAAATAAGTCCACATCCTCCCACCCGAGTTCACAAAGATTGCTTAAACGCAACCCTGTTTCCCTAGCAAGTATAACGACCGACCGCAGCCAGCCTTTTCCCTCCAACGCAACATGCAATTGCTTCTCTTCCTCCGGTTTAAGGTAACGGACCCGTTTCCGGTCCCCCTTTGGAAGTTTAATCTTGTCGAACGGATTACAATCAACTAAGTCCCAACGATTCTTTGCTAATATGAAAGCGTGCTTTAGGAGATACAGCTCGTGGTGGATCGTGACGTCCCCAACCCCCTCTTCACGGCGCTTTGCCATGTAATCTTCAAGCATGGTAGGAGATATCTCGTTTAAGAATCGCTTTCCAATAATGCGATTAATTGATCGACCAAGAAATTTGTCGTTACTTTGCGAAACCTCACCTTTGTTTGGTTTGGCATGTCGATCCCGGTAAATTTCAAGCAAATGGGATACGGTAATATACTCACCTTCTCGTTTGTCAAAGAACTTGCCTTCATGCACTTCCGCACGAAGCTTAGCCTCTATTACTTTGGCTAATTTTTTGTCCCGTCCAAGCGATTTGCATAGTGGTCTTTTGCCGTGACGAGCGATCTTGCAATACCAGATTCCACGCTTAAGATACATGTTGCCTCCTATTCCGGCGCGTCTTCTGGCCGCTAACCCTTTTATTATACCGGAGTTGGTCCTCGGAAAGTATTTTCTTTGATTCATGTTCGGGAGATAGGGATTTATGGTTTTCCATGAATTTTTCTATTTCATTCATATTAAATCTTCGTAGACCATGAATTTTATAGGACGGAATCATTCCCTGCTCTGCCCACGTGTATAGGGTCTTTTTCGGAATGCTTAGCCTTCTGGAAACTTCATTTACGTCAACCCAATGTCTTCCCTCAATCTTCATAACCTTTTTCCCAATCGATCGCTGGTTTGTATTCTCTCGGTGGGTTTTCTTTTTGTACGAATACGATTAATCGGTTGATGAAATTTGCGTACATTGTCATTCCTTCTTCTTTTGGGTCGGAATAGCCTTTGATACGCGCGTATTCGGAGATTCCTTTGACGGCGGTTCCCAATCCGGTGGGTGTTCCCTTTGAATCGGTTGCTTCTTCCGCCTTTTCAATGACGCCTTCAAGGCGGTTTAGAAGACCGTCACGCGTTTTGAGGGATTTTGGCTCGGTGGATTGCGAAATGTAACCCTGTTGTAGGGATTCCTTGTTCTCTTGCTCCTGAATTTCGTTTAAAGCAACCTGAACTCGAACTTTTCTAAGCAAACGTGAACCCAAAGTCCGTGCACTCTCAACCTTACTCCCCGGATTGGCCATCAAATAACTTTGGGTTGCGTTCCCGGTTATGGAATACTCTAGGACAAACCGCTCTTCGATTTTTGTAAGTTTTCTTATTCCATGATTCTTATATTGTGTCGTCACATTGTCTCCACATTAATTTTGCTATACTTTCTTTTCCTTGTGTAATGTTGCAGCAATAAGCTGCCCTCTAATTCCAAATTGGTTGTCTAATTTTTGTAACTGAGTAACCGAAAACCACAGATTTTAAGGAAGTCCTCTAGGAGACTACCCCCTCTATAGAAAGGTTTCTTAAAAATGGTAATTTTCGGTTACTCGGTTACAGATAAAACAACTATGGATCGCTTAAAGTTACCCCAAGCAAATCCACCTAAAACACTTTGTGGGTTTTGTTGAAGACTTACCCCTTGCCAAAACTACCTGAAAGGGTCCCTTCTCCCTCCCTCGCATCATTGCGGAAATCTTCCGACTTGTGAGGGGTGGATGCCTTGCCGCCTCCAGCCAGCTATTAAACCTCCGTGAAAATTCGCCGATAGGCGTTGTGAAGAACTCAATAGCCTTTCGACCAGTTGGTGGTTTATCCGGAATGCAACAATTATTTGAAAGAAAATCAGCTAGTAGGTCCGCATCGTCCCGATAAACAGCAATGGCCTGCTTGACCGCTGCTGGTTCGATTAAACCATTTTTGGTCCAGTCAAGGCACCCGGCAATCAAACGGTTAAGAATCCCCGCCGCTTCAGTTTTCCGCATACGTTCCCGGAGAAAATTATCCCGTTTCTCAAACCGGGCATTAAACGGAATCACTTTGAGTCGTCTCCATAATCCAGTATCCGATGCGTCTACGTCCGGAAGTTCGTTCGTGCCGATGTACAATTTGTAGGTCGGTCGGTACTCGAACGATTTCTCATATTTTTGAGCACATCGAACCGTATCCCGGCCGCTGATTCGTTTCAACATTGGCCCGTCGAAGCTCTTGCCTTTTTCCGGTTCAACCGCCGCCACAAATCGCTTACCAACAAGGGAAGCTAAATCGTCCCTCATCGAAGAAAACCGTTGAGACAGAAAACTACGATCTTCTGCGGTCCCGGCGTAGTCCGCCAAGAGTTCCTTCATAAGTTCAATGATTGTCGTTTTTCCAGATTCAGGTGGACCAAAAAGAATGTAAAAGCTCTCCTGAGACGTATCCCCGCTCATTGAGTAACCAAGAATCGCCATTAGGTACCTTTCAAGCTCGGTATCGCCACGGGTTGCCCACTGTAAGAAACGATCAAATTGTGGAGACGTTGCCGTTGCATCGAAAGTAAACGCGGACATTTTCCGCATTAGAAAATCCCGCGAATGGGGGATGTGTTGGCCTGTTTGCAGATCAATCACACCGTTTTGAACATTCAAAAGCATTGAATTTGTGTCGAACTGGTCCGGCAAAACAGGGCATAGGGAGCGAGCGAGCTTTTCCATTGCTCGAATTGCCCGTTCCGATTGGCTGGAGATTGCCCATTTATTGATTTTTTTTTGAATATCGCTATCCGTAAAATCAACTGCCTCTCCGTGAATGGCCCTGGCCGTTTCTTTGGTAAGCTCCACGATCCGACCGGAATCATCCCGCCCCCATACTTTTCCGTTCCAGACGTACCAAGTCTTTTCTGGATAACAATATCGAATATCCTGTCCGTGCCGTTCAAAAAGCCGTTGGGCATTTCCAGAATCCGTTAACGGTGGCTCAATTTGTCCGACTTGCCGCGCCAATGCCGCTCTGGCTTTGCCGATTGTTCGCTCAAGGTAATCCCTTCTAATTCCTTTTGTGAAATCGCCATTGGTTTCCCGATGTCGCTGAATTAGGGCGCATAGCTCAGAGTCCGTCCATCCTCCGGTTTTTGCCGCCTGCGTCGTGAGACTCAGATCGTATGAGCTTAATGATTGATCCGCTATGTCGCGTCGATTATGGCTCCATGTTAAATTGAATTTGGAGTCATTTTCGAGCAGAGCCTGAAATTTTTCCTCCGGGAATTGTACGCTAGAAAGATCGACCTGAACTGACTCAGGTTCAGGCTTTACTACTTCCCGTTCCCCTTTGCCATACTTTGCGAGAAATTCCTCAACTTCTTTAGTTCGGTCAATAATCTCCTCTGAACAACCAGGAAATACCTCGAAAACCATGGCGAAATATCGATCTTTGTTGTAAATTTCCACAGAACTTCCTTCAATTTTTATTCGGTTCCATGGAAGGTTGATCGGCTTTTGAGTATTTATGTAAATATGAATACCTCGCCTACTCATTGAATATTCCGTGAACGAGTCAAAATGTTTAACAATTTCGTCTGCCCACGGATAGAGTTTTCCACCTTCGTCAATACATTTATCAATATCTATTCCAACGTAAGACAAGTTCTTGGAGAACACGAAACCTACTCCTGCCATTTCGCGAGACTCTGCCATTTGAATAGCCGTATCAACGTCACTCCAAGTGTTTGAGTCGGTCGTGTCAGCCGGTTTTCCATTGGCTTGAAAAGGAATTTTTTTTAAGTTGTACAAAACCCAGTTAGGATACTTTGCTAATTCTCTAATAGCGGGTATTTCTTGAGTTGCTAATTGGATCATTAATTCACTCCAAATTTTTTGAGATCTTGCTTGAAGGCTTAACAATATTATTCACACAATTTTCCCAAGTAATTCTGTCAACTTTAGTGGGGACATGTTTACTGTAATTAATTATGGCTCTCCGAGTTTTCGTTTGGCTGAGTAAATTTCCAATAGGCCCAATAGGAACTGTTATTCCTCCAACTTTTAAAGTTCCATGGTTTATTCCGTCAATTCTTGTTATACGAACGCTAAAACCAGGTAGGTTTAAAGTATGTGCTACGGATTTAATTTCCTCGAAATCGTCAGTTTTATTATGATTATTCATCCCTTTAAATTCCTTTATTTTCTTGCGCTTTTGGGAATAATTGTTCTTCTTCAATATTTAATACTTTAGAAATTCGTTTTCGTTCCTCCATGGAAGGGGAAACTACTCCATTGACGATACGCGATAATTTTGTGTAAGGGAGGTTGGCAGATCGTTCAATTTCATAAGCCCGTTTGCCGGATTGAACGATTGCGATTTTTAGAGGTTTGTCCATTTTTACGATCTCCAATTAGTATCTTTTCTAATTATAGAATCGCAAAAAGTTGTTGTCCGTGTATAGTTATCCAGGGACTAATTTGTTACGGAAAGGAGGTTTAAGTATCCGGATTGGCTTATCTTAGAAGCGGCTTGATAGCCATTAGCACTTTTTCGCTTTGCATTTTCGGGGTCCTCATTTTTGAAAATTATTTTTCCAATGTTTTGATAAGAGATGCCCAAGGCTCTGGCGTCCAAGATTCGAAGATATCTTGAAAAATAATTTCGTTCTTTTCGTATTACTTTATTCCTCAGGTCCAATTTATTTTTTTTTTCTTGGATGATTCTTTTAATTTCGCAAATATTACTTTCAACGGATCTTTCAAGATTAATTCCTAAAATAATTTCATTGGGATAAATTTCTTCCCGATCAATTCCTTCATTAATTAAATTCTCGAAGTCATCTGGAGATTTCATTAACCTCACAGGCAACAAAGATTTGTAAAATTCGACAATATTATAATCATCCTCCTCAGGCGAAACCATTCGTTTGACCCCCCACTTGTCGGCATAAAATCTTTTTTTGTGAATCGGAGGGTTAAATTTTAATCCACTTCTTTGAAGCCTTGCAATGTATTTGTCGAAAGTTTCATACTCTTTTTTGGTCTTAAAATATTTTCTCTCGGGGTTCCAAATGTACGATGCAGGGTCGTTAAGGAGAAAATTACCTGCTCTTTTCTTAGGGAGATTTATTACCTCGTTGAAATTATTTTGATATTGAGGATTTCGGCGTAAGAATTCCCAGGCCCATTGCTTGCCAGAGGTTTTTTTGGGATCGGGATATTGGGAAGGATCTTTCCAATCTGGAGGGAACATTCGTCAAGCTCCATAAATAAAATGAAATTAAACTTCTAAATAAAAATTTTATTTAGCATAGCGAAAGCCGTTACGAACGCTAATTTCGTATTCCCTTCCACCCATTAGAATAATCGCTAACTTCAATAACAAGTGAAGAGCTTTCTTTAAATAAACCAACTTGTTTTCCGACTTTATCTTTGATTGGAATAGGGACTATTCTCCTATCTTCTGCATAGGATGGAAAAACCGCTGCAAAAAACGTTATAAAGAATAATTATTTTAAAAAGTCGCCTCATAATAACCCAGAAATAGTTTCATTATTTTTACCTTGCAGGTTTTTAAAACGGCGCATTACCGGCCAAAAAAATTATACAAATAAGTCCTTGAATCCAATTTTTTGAACGGAACGAATTTTGATTATTTAGCTTTAATGTAAAAAACGAAATAAGGCTTTTTCATTTTCCTCCAAAATCATCCAGTTTTAAGAAAATTTCCCGAAGGAAAAAATTAATTATCAAACTTACATTTGGAGTAAAAAAGAGAGGATTGGGGTTCGAATAAAACTAAACTTCGGGAAAAATGACCCACTTGATATTTTGGGAAAAGGGTAAAGGTCCATATTGAACTTGGATAAACTTTTACGGCAGAAATTAGATTTTCTTTTTTAAGTACCACTATAGCGGTTTCCCATTTAAATTCCCCAATATTATTCTTAGTAAACGAAAACCCCATTTTATTGGAATTTTTATCGGGTAATTTGAAAATAAGTTGCGTATCTTTATAATAATCTTCATATTCTTTTGTTTTTTTATGGAGTTCGGTTTTAAAAGCTATCCCTCTTGGGGCTTCGCAAATTACCATTGAACCACTTGGTGTCTCAGCTGCTCCCGCTAAAGGAATCCAAAAAATTATGATAAAGATAAAACCAAATTTAACCCCAATAACCTGAATTTTATTCATTAAACTTCCATCTCCCCTAATAGCGAAATTTTATTTGTTAATAAAAAATTAATATTCTTTGAAAGGAACTTTTAGTTATTGCCAGCAAGATTTGAAATATATCAGCGGCCCATCATTACTCCGGCGTTCTTAAATACCAATTCGAGCTTAAGCGATTGGGGTTAATGATAAACTCTATTGCCTTTCCAATCCACACGACGCAAATATCTAACTTAGCACTGATGTAGAATCCCGCGTATTTGTGATTTATTCTTAAAATTAGACCATTCGTTATTCGGTAATGAAACTATGCTATGAAATCGAAAGATGGGAATAGTTACCGGATTTATCTTCAAAAATAACGGGAGATATTGATGCGGTCAAACCCCTCAATGATCAATCTCAAACATTTGGATGGCACCAAACAATCCCAGAAGGGATTGGAAAATTTTCTATGGACAGTCTTGGCTTAAAATTTTGATCATGAATTATGAAAGATTCCTGTTGCTGGAATCCTTACTGAAGAGAAGATTAATTTCATCAGGAAATATCTTCAAAATGAGTTTTGCATGGGGTTTTAAAAATTATTCAATTGCAATTCGTAAACGTTGAATTTCCAATATTTTGAGAGGAGCAACTCTTCCCATTTGAGAAATTATGAAAGGTTGTTCCTCCAATACTTTGTGATGACCCGGAAACCCCGTTGGATAAATTATGAAAGGTTGTTCCTCCAATACTTTGTGATGACCCGGAAACCCCATTTGAGAAATTATGAAAGGTTGTTCCTCCAATACTTTGTGATGACCCGGAA
>CAZMZH010000048.1:0-14205 GCA_964570665.1 uncultured Nitrospinota bacterium
TTAATCAACATTAACGGTTTTGGAAAATGTTAATCATTCTTCTTCGACAACCAAAGCGCGGAGGATCTTAATATGGCTACAACGAACTCTAAAAACGATCAAATGCAAAAAACCGAGAAATTTAAGAAAACCGTTGGAAAACGTTTGAGAACCTTTAGAAAACATACTGGCTTAAATGTAGCGGGATTTGCAAAAAAAATAAGAATTGGACTGGGAACTTTATCAGAACTAGAAAATGGAATTTCCGCTCCTTCAGCGCAAACCTTAGCAAACCTTCATCTATATACGGAAATAAATATAGCTTGGCTATTAACTAATAAAGGCAATATGCTAAGAGGGTAAACAAAATAAATCTAACTCTTAGTCTTTTTATTTTAAAATTAAAGCAAGACAAAGTAGAATTACTTGAATTTGTTACTTTACCTAGATTAAAATTATTCAAAATTGAAAATCGAACTAAAGTCTTTGCGTAATTTTTCTCTCATAATATTATTTCTATTCAGCTTGTTTGGTTCCATCAAAGCGGCTCATTCTCAACCTCTGCCGCCAAAAATGGTTTTAATCCCAAGCGGAACATACGAAATGGGCGACCTTAAATCGCTTTCGGAAACGAATGTTTTTGACCTTTTAAATCCGGATCGCCACGCCTTAGGACCTGAAAATCCAGCTCACAAAGTATTTGTAGAAGCTTTTTTCATTGATATTTATGAAGTTACAAATGCAAGCTTCGCCGAGTTTATAAAAGCTAAAAATAGAAAACCTCCAACTTTTTGGAATAATACCGACTTTAACCAGCCTCAACAACCTGTAGTAGGAATTACCTGGAAAGAAGCCCAATCTTTTTGCAAATGGAAAAATAAAAGACTCCCAACTGAAGCCGAATGGGAAAAAGCCGCAAAAGGGAAAGAGATTTATGATTATCCATGGGGCAACTCACTCCCCACTGAGGAAAAGCTAAACTTTGATAGTCATACGGGTAAAACCATGCCCGTGGGTTCTTATGAAGCAGGAAAATCTAGTCTAGGAGTTTATGATCTTTCCGGAAATGTTGCAGAATGGGTTTACGATTGGCATGGTCCAGAATATTATCTTTTTTCCCCTGAAAAAAATCCTCAAGGTCCTTCCGAAGGAACATATAAGGTTATCCGAGGCGGTAACTGGCGAAACAATAAAGACGACGTAAAAGTAACCTTTCGAAACGCAACAACTCCAAAACTAAAAAGCAAAACCGTTGGCTTCCGTTGCGCAAAAAACGCTAGTTAGATAATTAAAACCTCCCTATCTTACCGCAATCAAACCCGCTATTTCATCAAGTAATAGATTCGCCAATTCTATTTTTGGCATTCGGTCTAACTGTGTTACCTGTCGATCCTTATTTATTATAGTCGCCTCGTTATAATCCGAGCCAAAGCCTATTCCAGTTTTTACGATATTGTTGGCCACGATCAAATCCATAGATTTCTTTTGAAGTTTTTCTAAAGCATTTTCAAAAATATTTTCAGACTCAGCTGCAAACCCTACCACAATTTGTCCATCTTTCCGGGCAGCAATATCGCTTAAAATATCAGGATTTTGTTTTAGTTTGAGAACATTTCCGCCATTAGAATTTTTCTTAATTTTATTTTCTTCGTAGTTTTCTGGGGAAAAATCTCCAACAGCCGCAGTCATGATCAAAGCGCTACACTCAGGAAACTTATCAATAACCAAGCGTTGCATCTCTTCTGCTTTTTCGCAATAAAGAGTTTCTATACCTAGAGGGGATTCTAAGTTTGTCGGGCCGCTAATCAGGGTAACTTGCCCACCGCGTTTAGCCGCTTCTGAAGCTATCGCATAACCCATTTTCCCTGAGGATCGGTTAGAAATAAATCGAACTGGATCAATTGCCTCTCTGGTAGGACCAGCGGTCACGACAATATTCTTCCCAGCGAAATCGTCTTTTTCATAAAATTGTTTAACGACTTCTTTTAATATCGTTTCTACCTCGGCCAACCTCCCTTTGCCCTCAGATCCGCAAGCAAGCTTCCCATGTTCCGGTTCCACGACAACAATACCGCGAGTTTTTAGTATTTTGATATTTTCAATAACCGATGCGTTTGCATACATCTTGTCGTTCATAGCGGGAGCTATCAAAACTTTCCCCGCAAATGAAACAAACAGGGTAGATAACGCATCGTCAGCTAAACCATGAGCCATTTTAGCTATGGAATTTGCGGAGGCTGGAGCCACCGCCATCAAATCGGCTTCTTCCGCAAATCGGATATGTTCCATTGCATCGTCGCCAATTTCTTCGAATACATCTTGGTAGACTGGATTCCCCGATAAGGCTCTAAAAGTTAGCGGGGTAATAAACTTTTTAGCGTTCGCGCTCATCGCAACTTTTACCGTAGCGCCTTCTTTCATCAACAAGCGTAATAAGTCCGCAGATTTATAAGCAGAAATCCCTCCAGAAACTCCTAAAACAATATTTTTTCCTTTTAAAGTTCCACTCATAAAAGTCTCTTATCTTTCAAATCTATTCTGACCACTCAAGAATTTAAACTCCTAAAACCAACCCAAAAACCAAGCAATTCAGTTGATTGACTTTTCCTCTACCTTTGCTTAGTATGATCGCTTCAATTACTAGTCGCCATACAAAAACCCCCTTTAACAACAAAGGGTTCAGTTTGCTATAGGAATAAATAGTGAAAAGAGTTCTAATTTTCGACAATAACCCCAAAGTTATTGAAAATCAATTAAAAACAATTGAAGCGATTTCCGTAGAAATGGTTAAATCTGAATTTGAGATAAAAGAAATTCATGAAAAAAAACCAGATCTTATCGTCATCAGTCAAAATATTGCCAAAAATGGTTTCGGAGAAACTTTTAATTCTATTTTTAATAGCCCTAACCCACTTCCAGTTATTTTAATTACTGACAACGGGCCAGAAAAACAAACATTTGAAGCCTGGTCCAGTCCAGCTCATATTGTAAAACTGGGAGATTGGGATCAATTAAAGCTAACCGTAAAAGAAGTTTTAGGTTTTTATTAGTTAGAAAAATGAAAAAAAGCAAAATTGAACCGCGACTGATTGCCGTAGAAGGCTCCATTGGAGCGGGAAAAACGAGCTTATCGAAATTATTAAGCGAAACTTACGGCGCTAAATTAACTCTTGAAAAGGATGAGGAAAACCCATTTATTTCAAAGTTTTACGATAATCGCGAAACTCTAGCGTTTCAAACCCAAGTTTTTTTTTTACTAAGCCGATATGCGCAATATCTTGAATTAGCTCAAACTGATTTATTCAATTCCGTCATTTTAATTGATTACTTGTTTCAAAGAGACAGAGTATTCGCGGCTTTAAACCTAAAGCCGCACGAGTTAAACCTTTACGATCAAATCTTTAATATGTTAAAAGGAAAAACTCCAAAACCTGATTTGGTAATTTTTCTGCAGGCGAGTTCTGATACTCTCATGAAAAGAGTGAAGAAAAGAGGCCGCGATTACGAAAAAACTTTAGATTTTTCCTATTTAGATTCAGTCAATAAAGCATTCAATAACTTTTTCTTTTATTATTCAGACACTCCACTTTTAGTAGTCAATACGAACGAAATAGATTTTGTTGAAAAAAAAGGCGACCTTGACCAGTTGATAAATAAAATAAATAGTCATAAAATAGGTCGCGAGTATTACAATCCGCTTGGATCCTAACAGGACCGAGACGGGAACCATTTATAACTTCTGCTTCATCCATATGCCTTGGACCTATATAGCCAAGAGCGGATCAAAGTGTATTTATAATTAGAGTTCCAGTCTCAACCGCCTGTGGGCGGTTTTTTTTTGCTTAAATTCTTTGAGCCATGGATAAAATATCAATTCCCGCAATAATCGATAGAAAAAAAACAGGTAAAAAAATCGCGGCGCTGACAACCTATGACTACACTTTTGCGCGATTGTTAGACGAAACTCCTATTGACCTTATTCTAGTTGGCGATTCGTTAGGAATGGTTTCTTTAGGATACGAAAACACCTTACCCGTAACAGTCGAAGATATTATTTATCATTTAAAAGCCGTTCGAAGAGGGCTTCAAAAACCTGTTTTGGTCGGCGATATGCCTTTCATGTCCTATCAAATCTCCAACGAATCCGCGGTAAAAAACGCAGGCCGTCTAATTCAAGAAGGCGGCGCCGAAGCTGTCAAAATAGAAGGCGGAGGAAAAATGATAGAAAGAGTTCAAGCAACCGTTGAAGTTGGTATTTCAGTCATGGGACATATTGGGCTAACTCCTCAATCCGTACACCAATTTGGAGGCTATCGCGTTCAAGGGAAAAACTTTCAAGGAGCCCGTCAAATTAAAAAAGACGCTCTAGAATTACAAAAAGCAGGCGTCTTTTCTATTGTGCTAGAAGGTATTCCCATGGAGCTTGCCGAGGAAATTACAAACGATCTTGATATCCCAACAATTGGAATTGGCGCTGGTTTGCATTGTGACGGCCAGATTTTGGTCCTTCAAGATATGTTGGGTTTAAACAAGGGCTTTCTTCCGAAATACGTCAAACAATTTGCCGAATTAGGTTCGCTTACCCAAAATGCAGTGAATGAGTACATTCAATCGGTACAGACTGCTTCTTTTCCTACAGAAGAAAATTCTTACCATTTGAAAAACAAATCGCTAAAAAAGGTAGAGAATCAAACCCAATCCTGATAGCGCTAAGGTTTAACTTTCTTATAAATAATATATTTATCCCTAATCATTTTTTGAGTTCATGGAAATAATTAGTTCAATACAAGAAATGAAAGCCCGATCCCTTGATGCATTAAAAAAAGGAATCTCAATTGGTTTTGCGCCAACCATGGGTTATCTTCACGAAGGTCACCTCAGTTTATTTAAAAAATGCCGTGCAGAAAACGATCTTGTCATTGCAAGTATCTTTGTAAACCCAATTCAATTTGGACCTCAAGAAGATCTAGTTAAATACCCAAAAGACCTTGAAGGAGATAAAAAAAAGCTCGCCTCCGAGGGAGTAGACATCCTTTTTTTACCTAGTCAAGATGATCTTTACCCCAAAGATTTTAAAACCGTAGTCAACATCGGCGAAATTTCTGAGAAGCTATGCGGCCAATCTCGACCTACGCTTTTTAAAGGCGCGGCAACAGTCGTATTAAAATTACTAAACATCGTTCAACCTCAAAAAGCCTATTTTGGCGAAAAAGACTGGCAACAACTTGAAGTTATTTCAACAATGGTAAGAGATTTGAACTTAGATATCGAAATAGTCCGAGTTCCAATAGTTCGAGAAAACGACGGCTTGGCTATGAGCTCAAGAAACTCCTATTTATCGGAACTTGAGAGAAAATCGGCCTTATCTATAAATAAAGCATTACAAAAAGCCCAGTCCCTAGTCTCTCAAGGGGAAAATGACGCCATTTTGATCAAAAAAGAAATAGAAACAATAATTTGCAGGGAACCAGTCAACAAAATTGATTATATTTCGGTCTGCGATCCTTCAACCTTTGTAGAACAAAGAACCATTGATCAAAAAACCTTAATCGCATTAGCCGTTAAAGTAGGAGCCGCCAGGCTAATTGACAATTGCATTGTGGAGAAAAATTGATGCAAGTTACACTAATGAAATCCAAGCTGCACCAAGCTACGGTGACAGAAACACTCATAGATTACGAAGGCAGTATTGCAATTGATGAGGATTTATTGGAAGCTTCGGGAATTCTTCCAAACGAGCAAGTTCACGTTTTTGATATAAACAACGGCGAACGATTCATAACCTACGCGATTATCGGAACCCGAGGTAGTAAAACAATAGCGGTAAACGGCGCTGCAGCTAGGCTCGTTCATATTAATGATCGCATCATTATAGTCGCTTATGGTATTATGGGTACCGATGAGGCAAAAATATTCCAACCTAAAGTAATTCTGTTGGATTCAGAAAATAATGTTGCTGGGTAAATAATTGGTTTTTTGAATACCCTTCACAATAATTAGTATTAATTCCAATAATGGTAATAAAGGCGCCATGGATTTATTTATTATAGTTAGTTTCGTTTTTATGGTTTGGATGTGCATGGATTGTTTATCCAGAAAAGAACATATTATTTGGATAGTCATTATGCTGTTTTTATTTCCAGTAGGCGCAGTCGCCTACTATTTTATGGTTAAAAATAAAAGCGAAGGAGGGAGGAAACTCTCCCTTGTTACAGGTCCCGCTAAGGAAGTTGAAACGGACGAAACAATTCAACTCAAAGACCTCATAGGAAAATTTCATAAAGCCTACCATTACGAAAAATTAGGCCAAACTTACCTGGATTCAAGGCAGTATGACCGCGCTTTAGAACCGTTTCAGGAAGCAATTCAACGAGACCCCGAAATGTTAGAAGCAAAATATGGTCTCGCAAAAAGCCTTCATGGTTTAGGGCGTTTTGAAGAAGCGGCTGAAATACTGGAAGCTCTTGTAAAAGAAGACAAAAAATACGACTATGGAAACGCTATTTTTGGTCTGGCCGAATGTTACAGGTTAGCGGGTATAGAGGAAAAAGCATTAGAGGCCTACAAATCGGTAATCGACTCTTATAGATTCTTTAAAGCATACTATCACTACGGTAAACTGCTAGAAAAAAAGGGTCAAAATGATGAGGCCATTAGTTGCATGAAAAGCATCATAGGCACTTCAAAAAATTTACCCGACTACAAGCTTGAAAAAGAAAGACATTGGATCGAAGAGGCTTATAAGTTTTTACGGAAAAATGGAATCGAACTAGCCTAAACTTTAAGCTCTATAAAAGTTTATCTCGGTTGTCTTACTAATTTTAAGATGGGATTTTTTTATTTAGCTTTACTAGCCTCTAAACGATGTCTCAAATATCTGAAAATTTAAAAGTAGTTCGGAAACACCTGGACCTTACCCAACTTGAATTTTCAAAAGTTCTAGAAATTGGTTTCCGTACCTACGTTCGATATGAAATGGGTGAAAGAGAAACTCCCATTCCCGTTTTAACTAAAATTTCCAAACAGAATAAAATATCGTTAGACGATTTGATCTTGTCGCCTTTGGTAATAAATGATTTTAGAGGCTTATCTCAGGAAAGTCCTTCCAAGAAAAATGGAAAAAATCAAACGTCCTCCTCAATTGAAAATGAAACGCTGATCATCTCGAAAAAAGAAGAAAAAAATCTTTTAAATCTATTTCGAGGTATGAACCTGCAAACACGAAAAAAATGTCTAGTAGAAATGGAGTGGTTAATGAAAGAAGGTACGACTGCTTCAGAAAACAAAAACATCAAAAAAGTAGCAAAACTCCAAAAATCCTCCGATATACCTAAACGCGTGGGCGAAAAAAGTTAGTTTCAAATCGCCTTACTTCTGCAGCGCCCTTCCCCGCAACAACCTATTTCCTCAAAAACTTTTTTAGTATCCCATCCATCTCTATTAACAAAGAAATGGGTCGACCATGGGGACACGTATAAGGCATCTCGGTTTGCTCCAAATCATAAAGTAATTTACGAATCTGATCCATATCCAAAGCATGATTGATTTTGATTGCGTTGCGACAAGACATCATCACAACTAAATCTTCATACTTTTCTTTTACCGCGTCCACTTTTCCCTGGATTTGAAGTTCGTTCACAATGTCCCGAACCAACTCCTCTCCATCTTCTTTCTTTAAAATCGTGGGAACAGACCTCAGCAAAAAACCATTGGTTCCAAAAGGCTCCAATTCCAACCCCAACTCTAGTAACATTTCTAAATGCGGCAATAATGTCTCGGCTTCTTCAGGTAAAACCTCAATAGACTTTGGAAACAACAGCTTCTGTACTTCGATCGCTCTCTTTTTAGCGGAATCTCGAAACCGTTCGTATAAAATCCTCTCGTGCGCAATATGTTGATCGACAACGAGAATACCCCGCGGACCCTGCATAATAATAAAAGACTGATTCAATTGCCCCAGAGGTTCAAACTCGGAATACATTAAACGAGAAACGGGCAACAATTTTCCGTCAAAAATCGCAGTTTGGCCTAAGCAAGACTGAGCGCTCGCAGACCCCGAGCTTCCAGCCAGTTTTGGCTGATCGTTGGAATAAAATATATCTAAATTTTTTTGAGGCGCTTTAACAGGGTCGTTACCAGGCCAAAAAGGCTCAGCCGGACCGAAGTGAGAATGTCCCTGAAAGGACGGTCTTTCAAGATGTTTATTGGTCTCGTTTAATGGCGGGGAATCGCCTGAAAGGTTTTCGTTCGTTTCAGGTGATTTTATCGCTGGTTCGTTTTGCGCAATCGCCTGACGTATCGCCTCGCTAACAAACCGATGAACGTCTTGCTGATAGGCAAACCTAACTTCGGCCTTTGCCGGATGCACATTGACGTCGACCAAACGCGGGTCCATTGTAAAGTACAAAAAAATAACAGGGTACTGTCCCTTAGGCAATAAATGACTATACCCCTGCTGAATAGCGTGCAAAATGACTTTGTCTTTTATAAAACGATTATTTACGAAGAAATATTGCGACGATGGCGTTCCCCGCGTAAACACAGGGTTAGATACATATCCCTCCAAGCGATAACTGTTATCGGAACTTTCGACAGGAACCAATTCCTTAGTCAAATCCGCCCCCATAATTTCGGCAATCCTATATAAAAATTGTTCCGATTTCCGAACATTGATCAATTTCCTGCCGTTATGAGTTAAATTGAAATCAATTTCAGGATGCGCCAGGGCTTGTTGCGTGGTCGCTTGCACAATGTGCGACGCTTCGGTCGAATCTCTTTTCAAAAATTTTCTTCGAGCGGGAGTGTTATAAAAAAGTTCTCGTATTTCAAAAGTAGTTCCTTTAGGGCGCGCAGTTTCTCGTGCGGAAACGGTCTTCCCTCCCTCGACTTCAATTTCATAGCCGGAGGTATTTTCATCGTGCGAAGTCGTCAATAACACTTTAGAAACCGAAGCGATACTCGGCAATGCCTCGCCTCGGAATCCCAGAGTTTGAATCGCTTCCAAATCCGGCAAATCGTAAAGTTTGCTGGTAGCATGCCGTTGAAAAGCCATTTTGGCGTCTTCAACCGTCATTCCGCAGCCATTATCGGATATTTTTATACGTTCTTTACCAGCGGCTTCAATTTCTATGGTGATTTCAGTCGCTCCCGCGTCGATAGAGTTTTCCAATAATTCTTTTACAACCGAAGCCGGCCTTTCAATAACTTCGCCAGCGGCAATCTTATTGGCCATTTCGTCGGATAAAACTTGGATGCGATTTTCTTTTTCCATGAGGTAAGATAAAGGGGAAATCTAATGATTCAAAATTGCCAAGAGGCTAGACTTACAATTTAAGGCCAAGCGATGGCAAACCAGTTTAAATATCTATATGAACTAAAAAAATAAAACGATACGGTTTATTTTTCCAGAATTATATCAGGATAATGTTACGATTGGCATGACGCATTTAAATAGACTATGGAAAAATACTTCGACCGCAATATAAAAATCGTCCAATCCCGTTTCCCGGAAGTCCAAGGCATTGAAAACAAGATTTCCGACACCGTCGTCATAGAGGAAACCCGATCCGGCGACCAAACGCTTAAGTTTAACAACCTGTTAATCCATAGCGGATACGATCCCAAAAAAGAAGCAGAAAAATTCGCCTCAAAAATCCAAGAAGGAAATAAGGTTTTTTTATATGGGTTCGGGCTGGGATATCACATCAAATCCATTTTGGAAATTTTGGGCCCAAATGGATCTCTACTTGTCGTCGATTTAAATTCAGAAATACTATCCGCCTCCTTTTCCGTAATAGATCACGCAGAAATATTAGAAGACCCCCGGTTCTTTTTGATTTCTAACCCCGATCAACAAATCGCGGCGAAAGAAATATCCAAACAAATGTCGCGGTTAGGCGTATCGGCAGACGCAGAGAACACGGATATTTTAGTTCATAAGTCATCCTTCAATTGTTTACCTAAAGAATTTGAAAAAATAACCAACGCGCTCGAAATATTATTAATGGAACGCCGAGTGCCGCTCATATTTGGCAACCTGGAAAACCAAAACTACGCGCTCAATAAAGAAATCATAATTAAAAGCGAGGGTATCCGTTCTTTAAAAGAAACCCACAAGAACAAACCCGCCATCCTGGTAAGCGCCGGACCTTCTTTAGACAACGCCCTGCCCTATTTAAAATCTTTAAATAACTCGGCGATAATAGCCTGTGTAGACACCGCTTTCCCCATATTAGGAAAAACGCAAGTTCCGATAGATTATGTTTTTTCATTAGATCCACAACAGGACAGCTTCGAATTTTTTATCGATCAATTAGACGCATCGATAGACCTGGTTTACCTGGCCACTGCAAACGCGCGTATCCTGGCAAATTATAAGGGCCGCAAAATCGTCGCCTTCAAAAGCGGAACGTTTCAAGAAGAAGATAAAAACCTAACCGAAGAAAAAGGAACCACGGTCGCAGGCGGCTCCGTCTCGTGCTTTGGTCTCGATTGCCTCATCCAAATGGGATGCAACCCCATTTTTCTAATCGGGCAAGACTGCGCATTTACGGGCAATAGAACCTACGCGCGAAAATCCATTCAAGAAGACAAATTGATCATGCTGGTTAAAACGGAAACAACCGTCGCATCCGAACACCTCAACAAATCCAAACTCCATAAAAGAATCTCAATTGCAAACGACCAAGGGTGCGATATTCTATCTAATCAATTGTTATATAATTATTTAAGAAACCTTGAAGAACTAGCGGCAGAACGACCAGAAACAAAAATTTACAATTTATGGAGCCACGGCGCGCAAATCAAACAAACAAGCTCAGTCGGTTCCTATAGCGAATTGTTTAATATCATCGGCGGGTTGGCTAAATAATGAAGCGGCTTGAAGCGAATAATAAGCGATATGTGATAATTGAAAAAGGAAATAGAGCTACAAAGTTCCCCCCGCGCGTCATTCCGACCGAAGTGGAGGAATCTCGTTTTTTATACCGGTTATAACTCTTAGGAGGCACTCGAAGTAAACTGCGACGACCTTTCAGCCTTTTTCTGTGTATTTCTGTGCATTCTGTGGCCAATAATTTGCGAGGAATCTCGGCTTTCTAAGTAACTCTGTTTCAAGGAAAATGATTTATAATGGAAACACGAAACTAAAGCCGGCTTTGCTCAACACCATCCCCCCCGCGTGTCATCCAGAAGCGATACGCAGTATCGGTGAAGGATCTCGGTTTTTATACCGGCTTTTTTCTAAGGTTAAGAACCACAAAAAAACTTTATGAATAAAAACCAACTTCAAAACATTATATTCACAGCGCTAGGAATCGCGCTACTCATTGGAGCGGGATATCAATTCGCAAAAAACCGAAACAATTCCCAAACCAATCCAACTCCTTCTAATATCACAGAAACCAAAAACCAAGATCTGCAATCAGAAGGTTCCGAGGGTATGGAAGGATCTCATAACGACGGACCCGATGCAGACAAACACGACCACGAAGAAAACATCGATCACTCCGACCCCAAAAATCAACGCCGCATGGGAATCCATCATTACAACGAAGGCAATAAACTATTAGCGACTAAGAAGTGGAAAGAAGCCATAGGTAATTATCAAATGGCTTTAAAACACGACGAAAAATTATTTGAAGTCTATATAAACCTCAGCGTGGCGCAACTGAGAACGAAGGAGTATGACCAAGCCTACCTCACTTTGCAAAAACTTAGAAGCTTCCAACCGCAAAACCCATCGCTTTATTATAATTTGGCTTGCTACTATTCACTGACTAAGCAATTAGAGTTTGGAAGAGTCGCTATTCAAAAAGCGACACAGATGGGTTTTAGAAATTTTAAAACGCTAAAAACCGATCCCGATCTTGAAAATTTAAAAAACGATCCCGCCTACAACCAATGGCTCGCTACTTTGTGAATTTTAATTATAGATATTTTCCTATTGATAGTTTCACAAATCATCATTCAATACTTTTATTCTTAAAAATGGTTGGAAGAATATCTAAATTATAACGTTTTCCTTAATGACACGGCTTATTAAGCCGCCAGCCCATCAGGTTTTGGATTCCACATGATCGGCGTATAAATCAAAATATAAAGCGCAAAGCTAAGCGCCCAAAGCGCAGCGGAACCTATAAGCCACTCAACCGTATAGTCAGGAACCATCGACACACCGAATATCCGCATAATAGCGGCACACTGCAACAGAGAAAAACTTAATACCGTCGGTTTTGTTGAATTTAGTTTGCGTTTGGTATGGGTCAGCGCCAAACGGCACATCATCCCGAGCGTCATGGAACCAATAGCTCCAGCTGTAAAGGCATGGAGAGCAATTACGAAGGGAATAAAATCCAACGCCGAGATCCCCACTAAAAGCAACCCCACAACCACCCAACCATAACCGACATGAAGAATCCAAACCATCGGATCGCCCAATATTCTGCGCGTATGATAACGCCGCAGACGTAGCGCATGAATGATAGCGGATAAAAAAGCGGTACCGGCAAGAACAGCTCCTTCCTGACCTATAAATACCAGCGCCAGAATAATCAAAGCAAGCGATATAAACACCATAACATCCAGCTTCTCCTGCGGCGTTTGCTTAGCCTCTTCTCCGCGCTCATGTATTGCCACAACCGTGAAGGCCGGAATAATTCGTCCGCCAACCAGAGAAATCATGGTGACAATAATCATCACAGCAACATAAAGCAATATACTATCTTGCGTGATTAAGAAAGTCATATCGCATGCCAGCAAAATACTCAGCAAAACCAGAAACACGAAATTGCGATTATTCCATTTTTTTAAAAGTGGGATACACAGGCTGAGCGCCAGCGCCAGGATAAACGCTCCCTCGACAACGATAATGGCAATCTCCGGCAAACCTAGATCAAAATTCATAACCACCCGCCCGACAAGCCAGAGTGCGCACAACCCCGCCAGATGAATCTGCCGCGCCGGCTCTCTACCTGTCCAGTTCGCCACAGCCGTAAGCAAAAACCCCGCAACAATTGCCATGGTGAAACCATAGATCATTTCATGCCCATGCCAGGAAATAAAATTAATCATGAAGGAAGGCGGCAAGACATACCCGGCAAAAAACCCGCCCCATATCAGCAAAATGACAATGCTATATAACGCGCCTAAAAGGAAGAAAGGGCGAAATCCGCGCCCCAGAAAGGGATGATTCAATACGCCTGTAGATGGTTCTGGCATGCGGACTCTCCTGCGGTTTGTAATAAGCATCAAAACAGGCTACCGTCACTTCGGCAAAGAGCCTGCCTGCAGGCGTTATCATACACGCACCTTCCATCTTGACCAAATGATCGCGCTCTCAACTTCGCCACAGTCCCAAAAATTCCTTTTGTAATATACACATATTTCCTGTATTTTATGTGTATAAAATCAAGGGAGTAAAGACCATGTTAAGAACAAATATCGAAATCGACGAAAAGTTGGTTGCCGAAGGGTTAAAACTCACCCGCCTGAAGACCAAAAAGGATCTCGTAAATTACGCACTCAAGGAACTCGTGCATAAAAAAAAGAGAAAAAAACTCCTTGAAATGGAAGGCAAAGTGGAATGGACAGGAAACCTTTCTGAAATGAGAAAAACCAGAACATGATCATTGTGGACACCAGTGTCTGGATAGATTTCTTCAGAGGAAAAAACTCTGTTCAACAAAAGACCCTGTGCCGGTTGATAGAGGAAGAGGAGGAACTTGCCCTTACTGAGATTATTTGCACGGAAATCCTTCAAGGAATCAAGCAAGACAAAGACTACAAGAAGGTTAAAGCGTTCCTCCTGGACTTTCCCATCTACCAACCAAAGGGCACTGAAACTTACCTGAATGCGGCTCAGATTTTCAGAGATTGCAGGAAAAAAGGTAAAACCATCAGGAAAACCATCGATTGTATTATTTCCGCGATATGCATTGAAAACGATCAAGCTATTCTACACAACGACAGCGATTTTGACTTTATTGAAACCTGCACCGCGTTAAAGTGTTTCAAAACATAAACTCTACCCAAGGGTCATTTCGAGCGCCTGACTCGTTTCACGCGTTGATTTAAAAAGGAACTAGAGTTGCAAAGTCCCCACCGCATGTCATCTAGGTCCTTCGACTTTACTCAGGATAAACTCCGCCGAAAGATCTCGCCTCGATTCAATAGTCATTCCGAGCGCCCGACCCAGACCCTGGGTCTGTGTTGATTGAATAAGAAACT
>CAZMZH010000049.1:0-13999 GCA_964570665.1 uncultured Nitrospinota bacterium
CTCTTTCACTTACAAAGGTCTAAATCTGTAAACGCTTTTCTTTACTTACCCACTTCATCTCGATTTTCTCTCGAACTTGAAATAGCCGTAACAGAACCCTTTGCTTGTTCAGAAGAAGCTTCCGTTGGAGCCGAGTTTTCAGACTCAGGTCTTCTTCTCCGTCTTCCCCTACCCGGCCCAGGCTTTCTATTATTAGGAGTTCTTTTTACGTATTTCCTTCTACTAGTAGCTTTAGTTCTTTTAGTTTTAGGACCAGATTCTGATTTCTCTTCCGTAGCGCTTGTTCCATCGGTGGCTTCTGTCGTTGGTTGTTCAGATTCAGCTTCGGTAGCGGCAACTTCGCCTTCGGGTTTTGAGGCCTCTTTTCTACCGGGAATTGAATCGTTTGAAGAAGATCGAGTTTTGGAATCTCTGACATTTCTTTTTTGATGTCTTGGTTCTTTTACCCTACCTTCTTGGCTTTTATCATCTTTTTGTTCTGTAACATTATAACTAAAATCATCAAAACTTAATCCCATCTGGCTTGTAAAGTTAATTTTAACTTGGTGCTTTTCTTCCAATTTCGTAATATGTGGCGTTTTATGGTTAAGAAGGTAACTAACCACATCGGGTGAAATTACAACCTCCATTGTCCTAACGTTTTTTGCCGCTAACACTTCTTGAACGTTTCTCAAAACGCCAACCGCTAACGATCCCTTAGATCTGATAGAGCCAGAACCTTCGCAATGGTGACATCGATCAAATGCCCCTTCTCCTATTGCGGGCGAAAGTCTTTGGCGCGACATTTCCAAAAGGCCAAATTTTGATATTCTAGAAAGATTAATTCGCGCTTTATCTTTTTTACAAGCTTGCTTAATCTCCTTTTCAACTAGGGTTTTATTCTTTTTCTGGAACATGTCGATAAAATCAATTACAACCAACCCACCCAAATCTCTTAATCGGAGTTGTCTCCCAATTTCATCGGCTGCCTCTAAATTAGTTCGAAGAGCGGTCTCTTCCAATTGACTTGCGCTGGTAGTTTTTCCAGAATTAACGTCTACAGCCACCAAGGCTTCTCCACTATCAATCACCAATGACCCGCCAGAGGGCAATTCAACTCGCCTCTTGTAGATATTTTCAATTTGCTCTTCCATCCCATAATGGAGCAACAGCGGCTTTGTTTCGTTATAAAGCTTTACCCTTCCCTGATTTCTGGGCATAACTAATTTAAAAAACGCCTTTAAGGTCTTATGCGAACTGGGACAATCAACCACAATTTCTGAGGTGTCTGCAGTGTAATGATCGCGAACCGTTCTAACAATCATATCTGGAACTTGATAAATCAATTTTGGTTTATCGCCCGGCTCCTTGTATTGAGTATCTATAGTCTCCCAAATTTTCATCAACATTTGGAGATCCTTTTGTAGCTCTATTTTGGTTCTACCCATTCCCGCTGTTCGAATAATAACGCCCGTACTATCCGGTAGCTCAAAACCAGAAATAATTTCTTTTAGTTTCTTTCTTTCACTTTCATCTTCGATTTTACGCGAAACGCCACCTCCAGCATTTCCACACATCAAAACGAGAAATCGACCGGGAATAGATAAAAAGTTGGTTAAAGTCGGACCCTTAGAGTCCCTTTCCTCTTTTACGACTTGAACCAATATCTTCTGGCCGCGGAATAAAACATCTTGGATTCTTACTTTAGCTTTTTTCTCTTTTGTTTGAGCGTAAGACTCGGTTCTCACATCTTTAAATGGAAGGAAACCAAACTTTTTTCCCCCAAAATCGACAAATGCAGCTTCGAAAGCCGGCTCAACCCGACTAATAATTCCTTGGTAAACGTTTCCTTTTATCCTCTCTTGAGCGGCATGCTCTACTATAAACTCTTCTAGTTTTCCATCTTCTGTAATAACCACCCGACATTCTTCTGGATGGTCGGTATTAATTAACATTCTCTTTGTCATATATTATTAAACCTCTCTATCTACGTAGTCTTTGGAAGCGTCCAAATAAATATTTTTTTTTCACTATATCCGCCTTAGAATTTAAAATAAGATTCGGCCAAAACATTTAACCCATCTAGGCGACCTCCCGATTACTCTTTGCTTCCAACAACTGGGCTTTTTATCAATGATAACTATTACAAGAACCTTTAATTGACGATATAATCAAAACGCTTCTATCTTGGGACTAACCCAACTAAATCTTCCGCAGTCAATTTGAATGTCTGATTAATAATAAAAGGAACTACACAAACTGGATTAATTGGCGAAAAAAATTAAGGTTGGCCATTATTATGGGGAGGTTTAGCCTGGAAAAAATAAAACGCTATTTAAAATTCAAAAATATTTTCGACTATCAATGGATATAAAACAAAAAAACTTTCTTTTTCGACACTTTTGCTCTTTTGCCGTCATTATTTTAGTCGGAACTCTTTCTTACTCAAATACCTTGCAATCTCCATTTCAATTTGATGGGGTCCCCCATATCCAAAAGAATAAGATTCTGAGTGGAATGGATGAATTTTACAAAGCTTATGATTTTAATAACTACGAAAATCGTGTCGTATCCAGTTTCACCCTAGCTATTAATAATCATTTAGGTAACAAGGATACTTTCGGGTTTCATTTAACCAATTTACAAATTCATTTATGGGTTTGTATCTTAATCTATATAGTTGCGCGTATCTTATTAATTAGTTTTCCTAATGATGATATAAAAAGAAAATATAACCTTCCCCTGTTGGCCGCAATTTTATTCTCCGCGCATCCGGTTTTTACGCAAACCGTTTCCTATCTGGTAAATAGAGCCGCTTTATTGAGCTCATTCTTTTACCTTCTATCATTCTACTCTTTTATTTACGCTCTTCAAGCTTATTTTTCAAAACAAAAAACTCGTCTAAAATCAATTAAATATTTATCATTATTCGGCGCTTCTCTTGTTTTAATGTATCTAGGACTAGCGTCAAAACTAATCGCAATTTCTCTTCCTGTTATATTGCTATTATTTTATATTTTCATTCGGTATCAAACCAATTTAGGGCTTATATCTTTTATAAAAAGGGAAAAAAAACTACTTTTTATTATTTTAACCCCTTTAATCGCCGTTTTGCTGCACAGAGCTCTTTTTACAGTGGGAATTTTTAATTTAGCGGATGAAGCTACTTTCAATATCAATAGGCTGGACTATTTTCTAACGCAGATAAAACTGTTGGTCTTTTATTACCTCAAACTTCTTATCTTTCCTTTTAATCAAAACATTGATCCAACCGTAAATTTATTAAAATCGACTTTTGAGGCCAAGTTTTTAATAGGAACCACCTTTCTTTGTGTCCTTCTATATTCCTTGCAAAAACTACAAAGCGCTATCATATTTGGAATATTATGGTTTCTTATTTCCCTATCGCCTGAATCCACTTTTGTTCCTCTAACAGACATAGTAATGGAACATCGTTTGTATTTGCCCTGTATAGGCCTTGCAATTGCTTTATCTGCTACTTTAATTAACCGCAAAACCCTAATATTATTAATATTATTAATTCCTATTTTTTCCATAATCACCTTAAATAGAAACTTAGACTGGACATCTGAATATGCGCTCTGGAAGGATTCTGCGAAAAAAAGCCCTAAGAAGGCCCGACCTCATCTAAACCTGGGAAGATCGTTAAGCCTTATGGGGAAAAACCTTGAAGCTATTCCACATTATCAAAGGACAATAAAACTCAAGCAGGATTATTTTGAAGCCTACCACAATCTTGGCGTCAGCTTCTCTTTGACCGACCAATGTCAAAACTCATTCGATCCTCTAAAAAAAGCGTTAGAACTACATCCGGGCCAAATCGAAACCATGTTAACTTTGTCAAAATGCCATAAAACCTTAAAAAATTACAAAAAGACGGCTGAGTATTTGCACAGAGCTACCGAACAAGCTCCAGATAAAGACTATATCGCGAGAGAATTAGGAAGTATTTATTATTTCTATTTAAACGATAAAGAAAAAGGCCGTTTATACTTTCAAAAAGCTCTTCAATTGAACCCTTATTCTTCACAAAACATCGCGTTAAAAACATTTTTGAAAAAATAATTGCATTTATAACCAACTAAATGAATTTAAAGGGTTAAAATAATTTCGAAAATATTGTAATATTGATAAAAGTTGGCGACAGGATTTTCCTTTCCTGAAGTAATTGGCTAACTAATTGAAAAATTTTGTTTTTTTGCTCCGTAAGTAATGTCCCTTTTCGCGTCTAATTTTTTTCTACTTTTTATCCCATTAGTCGCTCTAATCTTTCCAAAATATAACGTCTTTAATCTTCCTACCCCTTTCAAGGTTTAATAATGGACAATCATATAGGTTTGACCTCTGTCGACCAGCTTACAAAAGAGGATTTAAAAGGAAAAACTCTATTTATTCGAGTCGATTTTAATGTTCCGATGGCAGCTACAAGCAGAGGAAACTATGTTGTCGACGACGATACTCGAATTCGCCGATTCCTTGATTTGACATTTAACAAAATTCACGACTTAACGGATGGCGATTGTAGAATCATAATTGGTTCCCATTTAGGTAGACCTCATGTAAAAAAGAATCATTCCGGATGGGATGGAATGTTTAATTTACAGTTTGTAAGCTCCCATTTTGACACGCTTATTCGGCAAAAGTATCTAGACCTTTACACGATTTTTCCGCCAGAAATAATCGGTTCTCAGCTCAACCACTCTCTTGAAATTGTTAGCAAACATCAAATGCCTTTGGGAGGCATTAAGTTTTTACCTAACTTGCGATATCTGTTAGATCCTGAAAACCCAGAAATCAATCGGAAAGCATTCATTGAGCAACTTGGGGATTTGGCAGATGTTTATATAAACTGCGCATTTGGCACAAACCACCGTTTATCGAAAAGCATCAAAATGCTTCCACAAATTATGCGAAGCCAAAAGAAACTGGCCGTTTCTGGATGCTTGTTAGTTGAAGAAATTAAACGATTGGGGGAGTTCGGTTTTCGAATTCTGAAAAACCCAGAGAAAACGGCTGTTCTTTCTGGCGGCTCAAAAATTGCCGATAAAATTGGAATTTTGAAGCAATTTGTCAACTCAAAGGTAAATAAAATTCTATTAGGCGGAAAAATGGTCAATGCTTTTATATTGGCAAAAGAATATGCTGGCCATATAGACGACTTAACCCCACGGCAAATTCCCGCGAAACTTTGTTCGCAAAACGGCGACGAAAATCAAACATTTATTAAAGAAGTAAGACTAGCGGTAGAAATTTTAGAGCTAGCCCAAAAACAAGGCGTCAAAATAATATTCCCCACAGATTTTAAAGTTGTCAAAGAATATCAACAAACATCTTTCTCGCTTCGTAACGAACCCGATTGGAACAGCGAACTACAATTGGATATCGGCCCGAACAGCGTTATCAATTTTTCAAAACACCTATTAAAGGACGATATCGAAAACGTCTTTTGGAACGGCCCTCTTGGAGCTTATGATCATCCCTTCACAGAACAGTACGGAGAAGGCTCAAAAGGAATCATCAAAACTATTTTTTCACGATGTTTGATCGATCAAAAGTTTTCTGCTGTTATTGGCGGGGGCGATACTGCTGCCATCTTGAATAAGTTTGAATTTGACGATCTTAAAAAACTAATTCGAGATCAAATCGAGAATCAACTCTCCACTTCAATCAATAAAGACCTTGTCAAAATAGACTTTCAAGGGCAAGACTGCTACGCTCTTTTTAATAAATTTACTTCCAATTTCTTCGTTTCGACTGGCGGCGGGGCTTCGCTGGAATTTTTGGAAAACTTTATTAAAGACGATGGAAAATCGTCTCTGGCTACTTATTTGGCAGGAACAGCCGCTTTGCAGGAGCTCACTTCCGTATAATCTTCTCGAGAAAGATTAAAAGTCTTGAAAACACTTTCCATAATTTCTACCATTCGCTTACACTCGTACTCTAGCTTTTCATAACAAATCTGCGTTTCTTTAGCTAAATACTGAATATCGTCTCCATCTAAATTTTCTTTTCTTTTATCAAATATATCTGAAATAGGTTTAATTTGAGGATGAGTCATGCCTAACCGATCTATTTTTTCGTCGGTTTCTTCAATTGAAATAGAGAATAGTTTCAATTTATCGGCAGTAACCATATTTTTACTCACCGATTCATTTAACCTAGCGCAATATTTTATACCGTCTCTAGCGATAGACCGTAATTGCCGAAATAAATTAAAATCTTCCCCAATTCCCAAAATAACTTCTCGCAATCCATCTTCTTCAAAGTCCTCTCGCATGGAAGCGCCAAGTTTCTTCAAAGACTCCTTATTAGCCGTGTCATTTCTGGGTTTTTTGATCAGCGCATCAACCCACAATTGGCGATAGAACCTACTATAAATTTCCATTTCCGCCGGAACATTTTTTAGTAACGGCTTGAAATTAATCAAACCGTTATAATCAAAATTCGATTCGAATACATTCATTTCTTTCGATTGAACCTGTGCGGTGTCTAGTTTCCAGTTTTGAGTCTGAAGATGATTTTCTATATATGCAAAAACATCTTGAGGCGGAACCTTCTGCACGCAAACAATATCGTTACAAGAAACTCCATAGCTACAAGGTGCGCAATGAATTCGAGCTTGAAAAACAATATGTCCTTTTCCAAAAGGACCCGTTTCATGGGGATGAGCGTGAGCGAAAAACAATCCAACTATTGGAACCTTTAAAGCGGCCGCAATGTGCATTGTTCCGGTATCGTTAGTAACTAAATAACTGCAACGTTTCAAGACCCCGATCAATTGGGATATATTGGTTTTCCCCGTTAAATCCAAAACTCGGTCTTTATGTTGCATTCCTTCAACGATTTTGGCTGCAATCTCAGATTCGGAACCAACGCCCAACAACACAATTCTTGCGTTTAAATGGGAACATAAAAGATCCGCTAATTTAGAAAAAGCATCGACTGGCCACCTTCTTCCCTCAAGGCTTGAACCAGCTTGAATTCCAATAACTAACTCTTCATTATTATTAGGTAAATCGCTCAACACTTCCACCGCTGCCAAAGCGTCTTTCGAATCATGCAATATAGAAAGCTCTTCCGAACCCGGATCGCCATCGCCCGACAATAGATAAATATCCGCCAAGTTAAAAGGATTATAAAGTCTATTAAAAGGTTCTATTCCAAAATACTGAAGCCAGGGATGATCGGTCTTTCTGTCTCCCGTGCGATTGCAATGAAACCCCACAACCTCCGGAATATTCAAATAATGGATCATCAATGCGCTTAGTTTTGAATGGCTCAAGTTATAAACTTTGTCAAAGCTCTGATCGGCAAGAGTCTCTAAAAACTCCTCCAAATACTGGTAAACTTGAACCCAAGATTTGAGTTCCCCTTTTTGATTTTTTTGATTGAATTGACGAAGATTGAAAACCATAATTTCGTCTATATGCTTGGCTCTTTTTGCAAACTCGGCAAAATCGCTAGATACAAGTAAAGTAAGATTAGCGTCTGGATAGCGCTTCCGCAGGCTCGAAATCAAAGGAGTGGATTGAATCAAATCTCCCATGCGGGTCAAATTCATGATCAATATCTTCTTTGGCATTTAAGGAGTATCCTCCGTCACAACTTGATTCACCATCAACAAAAGCAATTCGTTCTTAGATAAGTCGCCTTCTTCAGACTCAATTCGCTTTACAACCGTTTTCAAATTAAAATCGCTTTGTCTGTCAAATGATTTCAAATAGGCTCCTAGTTCCGACTTCTCATTAGTCTGATCCAATATGAATTCTAAATTATTCTGGCGCGCCTCTAGTTTACTTTTAAGATTTTGAACATTATTTTGGAAAATATGAACCAACATTTCTTCTAAACGTCGCTCAAACGAATGTTCCGATAAAGCTTTTACTCGAGATTTAGCGGCAATGGCATCGCGCTCTTCTTTATGCTCTAAGTAATAATCAATTTTTTCTTTAAGGTCTTCAATATCTTTAAAAGTGATTATTTCCTCGCCCGGTTTGAATAAATGAGGTAATTCCGATCTTTCGTCGACTAATTGGAAGCCTCCACAAGCGGCAATTTCAAATGTTCTAGGATTTACAAAATCTCCGTTAGGGTTTACGTCTTGATGAAAAGTAGAAGAATGAAGATTTAAATTTATTTGTCCGCAATTATAGATCTTTACGCAATCCTCTGTAGAAACTCGCTCGTTTTTGTTTTGCGTTTTCTTGCCAACTGCGGAATCCAAATTCCACTCCGTCCCCCAGATTTTGAAATCATAATCCAATAATCTCGGGAAACATTGTTTTCGATTATAATAAGCCGCTCCCATAAACGATAAATCGGCTGAATATTTTTGTCGATCTGCTTCGTCTAAAACTAATGGACGATGGACGGAAGGAGAACAAGCCTGCGGCAAATAATAGTAATTTTTGATGCCGCGTTTTTCCAATTCCTCAAAGAAAGGACCTCTCTGAATCGTGAAAAAATGATCGTAGTGATCCGCAACATGTTCCCAATAACCAAGTGTCCGAAAGTCTTCAACAAACCAAAAAGCGACCGGAACCCCCAAGGTTTTTAATCGGCCAATACCCTCTGGAGATAGAGGCGCCTGCGCCAATCCCAAAATTAAATCGGGTTTGTGTTCAACCGCTTTCGCAATCACAATCTCATTCATGAGATTCATGAAGAGTTTTGATATAACCTCTGAATTATTAACGTTTTTTGTTACTTTTTTAGTCGCGAAAAATGCCTCTGCATAATCCTCGCAATTGACTGAAATAACCTCATGACCCAGGTTCTTTAAAGCCCTAGCACAAAATTTTGCCGTCGGTAAAGATCCCCCGTAAATGGGATTAACGACCAAAACTTTAATCGGCGACTCTTTTAACAATTCGCGAACGTTGGACGCTTTTTCTAATAACTGATAGTACTTTTCTGAAAATCGATAAGAAGCCTTGTGGGTAAAACAGTTCAAATTTTTGGATGGAATTTTACTCAAAACCCTAGCTGGCTCTTCAGCAATATGAAAGACAACTCGAGGTAAAAATGGTGTTATATCTAACTCGGATAAGAATGTACGGAAAAGAGTCATCAAAGGTTCAACGACATGAACCGGCCCTTCTACTTTCCGCAACAACTCCAAAACATGGTATCCAAAACCCAATCCCATAACCACTGTGGGCTTATGAGGAAGTTCGGAAAACTCTGCAACCAACTTCTCGGCCTCTTGGACAGGACGATAGGAGCTATGCAAAGATATAGAGTTTAGTTGAGGTATCGCATGGCCACTCTTCGACTGAATAACTTTTACGTTTTCAGAAAGAGGTTGAGCCGATACGCGTTGAGCCAAACCGGGGTCGGTTTCCTTTAAAAGCTCTAAGTTTTTTTCGAAAAAATCCATTTTTCCGATTTTATTGTTCCATTAAGTTTTGAGAGTCTCAAATAATTGCTATTTTTACGATTTGCAATCGCCTAATCTTAAACATAACAATTTTGACTTTTAGGTATTCCTTTAAGCTGGCATAATAATCGTTTCGATTTGCTCTAATAGTTTAAGAGCGTCCTCGTTGTTTGGCTCAAAAATCAAAATCTGGTTAAGGGCTTCGCGAGCTTCTTCCCAACGATCCATTTTAAACAATATCCCAGCCAAACCAAACTGCATATTTAGATTCGCCGGATGTATCTCCAAATACCGCGATAAAGCAGCATGTATTTCTTCAAACTGCTCTAGCTCGTAAGATAAGTTAAGGAGTGAGGTCATCGCTGCCGCATTTTCGATATTTTCGCGAATGGAAGTTTCATAGAATTTAATAGCTCTATCTTTCTGCCCTATCCTCTCATAAACCATTCCTAAAGCGCATAAGCCTCTATCGTGAGTTGGATTTTTCGCAATAAGCTTTTCCAACAATCGAACCGATCCTTGATAATCGGATTGCTGTAATTTCAACAAAGACATACCCATCAAACCGCTGGTATAGTTTGGATTGGAAGTTAAACATAAATCGAAGTTTTCTTCAGCGCTTTTTAAATCCTGTAACCTCATATGGCAATTACCTATTCCGCAATAAACCTCGGCTTTATCAGATGCCGTCTTTAAAGCTTGTCGGTAATAGTATATCCCGTTCTCATATTGATTAGCGTTTTCACAATCTTTTGCCAATTGCATTAAGTTCTCGTGCTCTTTTTTCGCCGCCTCTTCTGCATGAATTTCAAGATTGTTCTTCTTATAAGCTTCTTGAGTAATGGCTACGATGTAATATTCTTCAACAAATAACCTACGTATTTCTTCCTGAGATAAATCATTAATAACAACTCGACCAAACCGCAATACCGTCGTATCTGAGTTATCAATAGAATTAAAGTTGGGAGCCACTGTTTCTTCGATAGCTTCAACATGAAACTCCGATCTCTTCAGCAGAGACCGATAATCTGAAATTGTTAGGAACCCGTGCGTCTCTTTATTAAAAACGTTACCATTTTCTGGATTTTTGCCACCCTCAATCAAATAATTAATCGCTTGAATGGATTGAACGTTTGGAGCTCTAACAATCAATGTTCCTTCGGGTTTTAAACATTTTTTAAACTTTTCCAAAAGCGCATCGGGATTTGCCGAACGCCCTAAAGTGCCCAAAACCAATATACAATCTATGCTTTGATCGTCGTATGGGATTTCCAAAGCTGTTGCCGAACTGCAAATCAAATCGTCAACTTCGGCTTTCGCCTCCTCTTTTAATCGAGAATCTTCTTCGATACCTGCCACAAAAATATTTCGACTCTCTTTAATCGATTTTCCAATTTCCGCAATGCCTTCCCCTGCAATCATAACGACTTCGACGTTTTCGGGAATCAGTTCCATAATATTTACTTTAGAGACTTTTACCGTAGGCTCTTTTTCCTCAGAAGACGTAACGACAACTTCAACATCTTCTTTATCTAACACTCGATCAAGAGTTTCCATCATGGAAGCAATTCTGCATTCGTAAGTGTGTTTTTCTAAAACTTCCTGTTTACCCACTTCAGCTATCTGTTCGCGTTGATCGGGGTTATCGATGTAATATTGTATTTTTGCCAATAGATCGGTTTCGTCTTTATAAATGGCCAAATGTTTGCCATCTTCAAAGAAATCTTCCAAGCCAACTGCTGGGTCGGTTACCAATAAGGTACCGGAACAAAGAGCCTCAAAAACCCGCATATTCAGGTCGTTTCTAATGGCGTTATTGAAAACGATTCTGCCTTTGCAAAAGCTTTCGGTCATCTCGTCCATAAACTTTCTTTCGACTGATAGATCGAACCGCTCATCAACTTTTTTCAAAAGATCCACTCGGCGCGGGTCGGTCAAACTGCCGACAAAAACCACGTCGTGAGATTTTTCAGTTTTCACCTTGCCGTGAATATCTGGATCGCATCCTAATGGCAACCAATGCACTTGGGTGATTCCCGCTTCTTTAAAACGATCGATATATTCTTTTTGAGCGATAAACACGTAATCAAACTTTCTAGCGGTTTCAATATGATCTTCCAAATGTAAATGCGTATCGATCAAATAACATACTTTGGGAATTTCCAGTTTATCCAAATCTTCAGGATAAGAATCTAAACCTGTTTCCATCCAAAAATAAAGGTCTGGTTTCCATTTATCCGGTAATTGCTCCATAACAGAAGCTATCGAATCGTTACGACTTCTAAAAATATCTTGTCCATTAATAGGCCAGTTCAAATTTTCCAAATTCCAAAGCTTTTTAACTTCGGGAGTGATTGCGGAACCGCAAGTCACCACATTATGATTTTTGCCCAACGCTCTTTCCATATAGTAAGCTGTGGTCGCTGGGTAAGAAACGTAATCCATCAATACGTTCTTCTTTTTCTTCTCAGAGAATGGAACTTCTTCGCCGCCAACATCCACGCCGCTGTTTCGCAAAAACTCAACCACGGTTTCGTGGAAAATACGATCCCATTTTTGGAGAAACGCGTTTTGGCTAAATTGAGTTTCAACGGTCTTACGGGCCTCTTGCCCCATCTCTTGGGCCATTCCCGCATCTTTCAATAAAGCGTCGGCCGATTGCCTTAAGTGAGCAATATCGTTAGAAATGAATCCATTGATACCGTCTTTAATAGGAGACGATTGATTAGCCGTCGAAATTACCGGCATCCCCGTTGCCATCGCTTCCAGCATCGATAAGTTATAACCGTCCTCGTATTGCTCGACAGTAGTGTTTAAATAAACTCGGTATCGACTAAAATGATCGCGCAGTTCGTCAAAACTTTTCGCTAAATGTGTGTTTGGAATGGTTGGGTTGATTCCCAAAGTTTTACAGGGAAACCCTTCGGAAATATGTTGACTAATAGAAAAACCCAACATCAGATCTCGTTCTCGGAAATGATTACCAACTCGAAGAATAGAGGCTTCCTCCCCAGTGTAGCCACCGTATTCGCTCATATCGATTCCTGGCAAAACGATCTCGCCCTGCCCGCCCCAATCGGCGCGCTTAGCTTCCGAAATGTAAATTTCTCTGACGTCCTCGCGTAATCGGGCGATTTTGTTCATATAATCGTTTCGATCGATAGGACTTTGAGACAAACCAATCTCTGTAGATAGTTTATTGTGGTAAACCATGATCTTGGGAATGCAATACCCGTCGGCAAAAATCAAATCTTTTACATTATGAGCTAATAAAAGATCCACCTCGCCTTTTTCCAGTTCGGCTTTGGCTTGTGCTTCAGACAATAACCGGACATTTTCCGGAATTGGTCGCATCTCCTTTTCCCAATTTTTGATTCTACCCGGAGCGATTTCTGGCTCCACAACCAGCATTTGGTGACCTAGTTTTGATAAAATGTATAGATAAGGAGCGTGCCAATTGAATGTCATTACCCGGAATTTCATTTATTTCCCCTCAATTTTTAAATTTTCCCTCAATTAATGTACTTTTTACTTGTCGGAAAAAACCCATAATTCCTTTAATCTTCGCGCTAACCGGAGAAAATGCAAAAGCAGGGCCAAATTAAAGCATTAGTTTTCAAATGGTTAAAATTTTCGCAAAAACCGGTAACCAAAAGGAGCTTGGCGCATCCAAACTAAAACAGATAAAATAAAAAGACCCCTTTTTTGACAAAAAGCGGATTTTATAAGCGAAATATTCCGTATTTAATGGGAAAAATTTTCTCTTTTTCATTTTATTGATAGATGAGGTGATTCTTGGACATTCCACAATTCGATCCCAACTCTCGCAGAATTCAAAAACGGGAAGAACTCATAAAATATAGAAAAGCGATTGAATCCAAACAAAAATGGGAAGGCGAAATCCCTCAAGGCGAAGGCGATCTCAATAGGGATGGCAATCCCAAAATTCCGCCCGGACAAAATATTGTCGAACGTTGGCCCGTTCTGGATTTAGGAGTTCAACCGGACGTGCCCAAAACCACTTGGACTTTGGCTGTTACCGGGTTGGTAGAAAACCCCGAAACCTATACATGGAAAGACTTTATGAAGTTTCCTCAGCACGAAGACGTATCGGATTTCCATTGCGTAACCACTTGGAGCAAGCTGAACAATAATTGGATAGGAGTCCGGTTTTGCGATATTGCTAAGGATTGCGTGCTATTACCCGAAGCTAAGTTCGTTTTTATTAAAGCGTTTGAGGGGTACACCACCAACTTGCCGTTAGAAGAAGCGATGAAAGAAGACGTGATGTTGGTGCATCACTGGGAAGGAAAACCGTTAACCAAAGAACATGGCGGCCCGGTACGAATGATCACGCCGCAATTGTATGCGTGGAAAGGCGCGAAATGGATTTCCGAAATAGAATTTTGCGCGGAAGACAAATTGGGCTTTTGGGAAGAGCGCGGCTACTCCAACACGGCAGAACCTTGGTTGAATGATAGGTATTCGGGTTAAGGAATTTAAACTAGATTATTAAGTCCCAGATCAATAAAAATTCACTCAGGTAAATGAAATCCCCCTCCGCGCGTCATTCCGAGCGCCCGACCCAGACCCTGGGTCTGTGTTGATTGAATAAGAAAC
>CAZMZH010000050.1:0-13463 GCA_964570665.1 uncultured Nitrospinota bacterium
GTTAAAATATCTTAACTGGGAGACCGTTTGTAAAAGCAAATCTCAACTACCGCAGGTGAACAAATCTTCCCCTCTATCCCAACCTTCATTTCCTTCCCTTTTTCAACATCTCCCCCTCATTAAACATTAACCACATGACATTGAGATTTGTCTTCTTATGAAACATGGCAATGGTTTTAATTGATGGAAGGCTTTTACCGTTTTCCACTTCAGATAATGGTCCTATTGTTCCCTTTATCATTCCGGCCATTTCAACAAGCGTAAGACCTTGAGACTTGCGCCACTTTTTAAGTCTTTCGCCAAGCTTAGGTAATGAGTTTATATTTTTTTTATCGGGCATTCTTAAAGGCTCCTGATGATTTAATTGATTGTTGAAGAGTAATAAAAAAGGGGGTACCCCCGAAAGGATACCCCCGAAGAAAAACAGATTAAACTAGTTGCGCTCCGACCTCTTTTGGTTGCCCTTCTTAACCACTTCAGTCCAGTGTAAAGGCTCATCCTCATCTTCTTGAGGTTGGCCTTCCTTATTTAAAGCAGCAACTTTCTCTGAGAGTTCTTCCACTAAGCGCGGTAAAGATTTAACCGCCTCAATCCGAACGCTCGAACAACATTGAATTAATGGCGTCTTTTTATGAAAAACCTCTATGCTTCCTCCGTCTTCATTATAAGCCAAATCCTTGCCGTCTGCTGTTCGCGCCCACTTAAAGAAAACGCAATGAAGACGAAACTTATTAGAACTTTCATCTTTTGTCCACGCTAAATTGTCATACCCTTCATCTGTATTCCTAAAAGGAAATTCCAATTCACAGGTGATACCCTTGCTTTGCAAATAAGCTTCAAGATTTTTAATATCGTCGCTTATTCTATCCAAGGAGTTTTGATAGGTATCGAAAACCGAATCAGCACTTTCGAGAGCGTCGCTAATTTTGGAATCGTTTAAGGCGGGAACTTCTGTTTTTACTGTAGACATATTAAATGCTCCTTACTTTGAAGTTACAAGATAGTTTTAAATAACTTTGGCAATCAAGCCTTTGCCCGAATCAACGGTTATGGAGATCAATCAAGATCAAGTGGCCTAATTCAATAGGTTAAAAACAATATAAGTACTCTTTAAAATTTCCGCAATGCTTATTTTAATTTTTATTTTTTGTCGACAAGGTAGGGGCAATACTCTATTTATTTCATTGCAACTATTGAATAGTAAACGTTTTTTTCAAGATCGATGCTATTTTGTTTCCGGTGAATATTCAGTCACCACCAAACCGGTGGTATCTAATCTACCCAGTTATCACCAAATTGGTGACCACTGACGGGAAGAAATATGACGGTTTGAGGCTGGATAGATTTGGAGGGTAAAGCCTACCCTTCGACAACTTGTTATCACTTAATTATTAACTATTTACCGAATGCGCTCCCTACGAACTATACATATTGTATAGGGGAATTTTTATAAACGTATAGAAAACTATACAAATTGTAGAGTTATAATTTTTAGTTTTTCTTCTCTTTTTGTTGATGTTTTTATCTTTTTTGATTTTCATAAAACACTTCCATAAGAAAGGATAAGGGTGTATCCTTTCTTAGTGAAGGCTCTTAAGAAAGGATAGTTTCCTAAGTGAATGACTTAAAAAAAGAAAGTGGAACAGACAATTTTACCACAACGATAGTTGGGGGGGAGGAAGTACGCATTTACCTACCTCCACCGCTTCCACCAGAACCTAAACTAAATTTAGAAAAGTTATATGTCCTAATGGAAGACGCAAACCAAGCATTAGGAAGATTAGATGGCATTACCTCGATTCTGCCTGACCCGCAGTTATTCATCTATATGTATGTGCGGAAAGAGGCATTGTTATCTTCCCAAATTGAAGGAACTCAATCCTCACTTTCTGATTTACTACTTTTCGAAAACGAAGAAACTCCGGGGGTTCCACTCGATGACGTAAAAGAAGTTTCTAACTATGTCGCAGCAATGGAACATGGATTAGAGCGATTACATAAGGATTTTCCTTTATCCTTGCGTTTAATTCGGGAAATTCATGAGGTTCTCTTATCCGGAGGGAGAGGAAGTGAGAAATCGCCTGGAGAGTTTCGTCGCAGCCAAAACTGGATCGGCGGTACAAGACCAGGAAATGCGTTTTTTGTTCCACCACCCCCCGAAAAAGTACAACCATTCATGAGTGAGCTTGAAAAATTCATCTACGAAGAAAGGTCAAAGCTTCCCGTGTTGATAAAGGCAGCATTGATTCATGTCCAATTCGAAAGTATTCACCCATTCCTAGACGGTAATGGTCGTTTAGGCCGATTACTCATTACGTTTATATTATGCGCGGAGGGAGTTTTACGTGAGCCGACTCTCTATCTAAGTTTATATTTTAAAACACACAAAAAGGTTTATTACGATCTTTTACAGAGAGTCAGGGAAGACGACGACTGGGGAGCTTGGCTTGACTTCTTCTTAACAGGCGTTAAGGTAACTTCAGAACAGGCGGCAGAAACCGCCCATCAGATTTTAGATCTTTTCGAAAAAGATAGACAGAAAATTGAGAGCCTTGGTCGTCCAACCGCTTCTTCGCTAAGGGTTTTTCAATATATACAATCAAAGCCAATTCTGTCTGTGCCTAAAGCAGCAATTGAATTAGGTATATCAGCACCAACTATACGAAAATCTGCCGACCATTTGGAGGGTTTGGGCATTATCAGAGAAATTACCGGTAAAAAACGAAACAAGTTGTATATCTATGATAATTATCTTTCAATAGTAAAGAAAGGAACAGAGGTGGGGAAAAATTAAATTTAGCTCAATTTATTTCTTCTGCAATACCTTAATTGAAGAAACATCGGACTCATTCCCGCACTCCAAACACTAGCCCTTTGCAGGTCCTTTTATAGATCCGTCCTTATCTTGAGGCTGTATCAGGATGATATCCGCGAAACATTTGTAGCATTAGTGTTGGATGAATATGGCCATTACTCAATGCTCAGATATAGGCCTGAGTTCGGCAAAAAACGGACGTTTGAATGTGTCCTTCTTCCTTTGAACCATTTGATCTTATCTCAAAGACTCAACCGGTGTTCTGTGAATAAATCACTGCATGTAAGTTTATTTTTTATTTCAAATTTGAGCACCTTATTGGAAAACTTTTGCACTAATTTTCTTACTTCTTCTAAATCGGGGTCTGAAAAACCTAAAGCTGTACCAAAAACTGATTTAATTCGTGTCTTTTGCGGTGGTCTTAAAATTTCTATATTTTGTGCATGGTAGGCAAATCCAAGGAAAATGATTGCCTCGGCAACTTCGATTATGTCCTTTATTTTATCAAGGGACTTCTTATCTTTAACCTGTTCGGAATATGTGCGGATATCTTCAGCCGCTTTAATTAATTCTTGTGGCTGTAATTTTGTACCAAAGGGAACACCGCTTTGGTTAATGTTTGTTTTAAGTTTTCCAACCATTCCATAGGGGTGGTAAATTTCGAGAGATTCTAAAAGATCAAATGCTTCAATATCCGGAATTGAATATACGTTTTGTAGGGCATGAAAAATATATTGTTCAATACACCGATCATAGTTAAAACTTATAATCGTGATTTTATCGAAAATATTCTCCAGATCGGATTTTGGTCGATTTCTAGTTAGCTGACTAAAGAACTTTTTCATCCATGCTTCGTTCGATTTCTCAAAATCAATCATTTTTGGATTTGCGTATATATAATCATAATAGAGATCGCTTTTTTCTTCCGCTTCTAAGATTGCCCTTACAATTGCAACCTTACCGCAAAATTTTATACTTTCATCGTCGCTATGAATATCGAGAAAGTTGTCTATTGAATCTACCGCTGTAATACCTTTGGATATTTTTCTGGCAGCGTCTTGGTAATCTTGATAAACCTGATTGTCTTGATTGGAGCCAAGCTTTAAAACATCCAAAATTAACTGGTCTCCTCTTTCTAAATGACTACTAAAACCACGCCCCTCAAAATAAAAATCCGTTAATTCTGATATATTTTTAGCTAATTCGGCACCGATTGGAAGCTCAAACTCAGCACTAGCCCCAGCTCCTACAACAAATACTGTATTTTCTTTAAACAATGTTTAAATTCCTCATAAGTTAGATAATCGTTTCCAAGTCCCCTTTGATACCATTGAAGCCGAATGGGTCTTCTATTTTATAAAGGGTGAAATGTTCATTGATCATCAACAGTTTCGCTAACATTTTTTTCTGGGATCCCTACCTTCCCTCGCATCCAAATAATATATTTGCTCTTTTAAGCACTTTAAACATTTCCCCTTCATGGCCCCTTTGGGCGATCCGTTCTTATTCTCAGCGACGGTTAGAATCATATCGCTTCCACATTTCGGGCATTTACGAGGGATATAGGAGGCCATTATTTAAACAATACGAAAGGGGCCGCGATTAAATAGATCACGAAAACAATCAAGATTGAAATAATTCCCAAGTCAGTAAAGGGTGTATTTCTTTTTTTATTCATAAAACTTTCAAAAAACTGCCAACAACTAATGAGCCGACTTGAAATGAGATATAAATAAAACCAAATTGAGGCGAAATATGTTGTTGCTAAAAAAACTGATAAGGGAATATCTGGAGGTTCAAAATTTCCGAAAGAATCACTCAAATATAATAAAGCAATCTCAATAACTCCTATGGCCTTTAACAAAACGAAAATGATTGTAGGGAAAATAATACTAAAGAAAAATATTATATAAGTTGAAATAATATCACCTAATAAAATTCCAACCTTCTCCCCTTTGGTTAAAGGTTTTTCACATAGTTTTATTAGGTATCTAGTCTTATTAAGGCAAATATAATCGGGAACCAGGTTAAACCAAGCGCCAAACACAAATAAAAAGAAAAAAATTGTAAAGTATCCATAGGTTTCAAAAAGATTAATATAATAGATAGAATTAAGAGAATAACTATAGGTAAAGCAAATTAATAAACAAACATACGAGGCAATACTAGATTTAATAAATTTTTCCCAAGTAATAAATTCCTTCCCAAAGATTTTGTCAAAAGCCTTCCCAAAGGTTTCCGCCCAATTATTCAAACCTTCGTAGGTCTTAATTTTTTTTAACTTTTCCGAAAGATCTAATTTAACATCATCGCTTGTATTCTTTTCTAAAAGATCAAAAAGAAAATAAATTGTAGTCATAGCTGTAAAGAATGATCCAAAATAAGATAAAGTAGAAGGTGATCCCATAGGCTCTATTCCCTCATTTCCTTAACCTTGTTCAAGATATCGCCAGTTTTAGTGTACATAATATTGGAGTTCACCTTCTTTTATTCTTCTTACTCAACACCAAGTGAGCGCATTAATTCAGTTTATAGTTTTTCCAAGGAATTTCTTTTCAATTTTCTTTTTTTTTACAGTCTTTCAATTTGCCATCGTCTGTCCAGGTAGCTTCCAAGTAATCAGGGAGGATAGTTGGTATTTTTGTATATACCCATTCCGGTTCAGGACTTTTATAATTTTTTAATACATTGGCAATTTTTAGCTGTTTACAAGTCAGGTAATATACTTTCGCTAAATTCGTTCCCTCAATTATTGTTCTCTTAAAATTAACCTCATATACGTTCGCTTCTTGGAGATTAGTTTCTTTAAGATTAGTATTCTCAAAGTTGGCAAAACTGAGATCGGCAGAATTTAGTTTGGCGCCAACAAGATTGGCATCCTTAAAATTAACTCCTTGTAGTTTTGCTTTTTGGAGATTCGTATCCTGAAAGTTCGCGCCACTTAAGTTTGCATCACGGAGGTCAGCTTCATAAAAATCTGCTTTCTGAAAGTTCGCGCCACTTAAGTTTGCATCACGGAGGTCAGTATTTTTCAAATCAAACTTAATAGATCTAATAATTAATTTTAAATCTTCAATAATTAATTTGTTTTTAACTTTTACCCCAAAAAAAGACTGAATCGTTTTGCTTGGCGGCCAAAAATCAGGTTGAATTCTTGTTTCTGCATTTTGTAACGGACCGATTTGTTCAATCCAATACTTTTTAACCCCTCCATCCGTATTTATTACCCCGTCACGAATTTGATCCACCCGAGCCTGAAGTCTGTTTAATTGCCCTTGATAAAGTTGATCGGCCAAACTAAACATTGCAAAATATAGTCCAATCCCCCAAAGAAATCCTGTGGGATACTTAACATCATCGTTCACTTTTTGAAATTTTCTTACGACATGTTTAAGCCCACTTATTTGGTAAAAAACAAATGGAAAATCTTCCAATAACCACAAGAAAATTTTTTCATAAACACCACATAAATACTCATAATTATCTTTCAACGAATTTTTCCGCATTTATTTTTTAAATTTTCCTTTATTAAATTTAACAGCCGTCGTTATTACATTGAAATTTAAATAATGATGTGGATTTCCCAGTAACCGGAGACTCTTCGCCAAAATTTGAAATAGTATAGTTTCCTTCCGAGACATCTATTTGTATAGTCCCATTTGCAATAACCCTATCCATCGACTGGGGAAGGCGGCAATTGGTCACACCGGATTCAGTTTGAAGTAAAAGTTTGACCTTTTTTCTGCCTAAGTTGTTAACAGTGCTGCAATGTGGATGACCATGTGAATTTCCATCTCCTACAGAAATTATTGCTACTTCAGGTTTTATCTTCTTAATAAATTCATCGTCGGTGGCATTAGCGGCGCCATGATGTCCAGTTCTTAATATTTCTAGATCTATTCCTCTAGCAGCTAGGCTATTAGCTAACGCAAATTCCAATTTGGCATCTTCTACGCTATTGGTTTTTCGACCGATCAAATCCCCGGTTACTAAAAAGTCAAAATCCCCTGGCCCTGAAACCCATAATGATATTGAGCTTTCATTAGGGGAATTAGCTTTGTCGATAAGATTTGGATTATCGATTACAAACCCATCCCCGGTAACAAACGTTGCCTTAAAACCGCCTCCCAAGTCTAATTCCTTACCCAAGATACTAGGGTTATCAATTGAAATATGTTCAGCTTGTCCCTCTCCACCCGCTAATTGAGGTAAACATTTTTTCCATTCGGTTCTAGCCTTAGATTTTCTTCCAGGTTTTGGCTCTCCCATATCGTAAATACCTTTTTTTGGGAATAGTTCCTTAGGAGTGCAAGTGGGATCTTCTAATGTTCCCTCCTGGTTCCAAATTAAAGACGTATGAAAATGCCTTCCTACAGTTACAAATCCACCCATATGGTCCACGTCGTAGTGAGAAACAACGACATAATCCAATTCTGTTATACCTAACTGGTTCAATAATGATTGGACATATTCAGCCCCATGAGTTCTGCCTCGATTATCTCCTGCATCCATTAATAAAGTTGCGCTAGGTCCAACAATCAAGGTTGAATCGCCTTGCCCAACATCTATTACATATATGGATAGAGGTGAATTTGATGTTGTAGATGAACTTTCAGAGGAAGGAACAACGCAGCCAGGTTTATGGCAATGGTATACACCAGTTCTGCTATCTCTATGGCCACCGTTTGAATCTTGACGACCAGGATGGGAAAATGATGTGGAAGGAAATAACCAAACAAGAATTAATGCCAAGACTAGCTTCTTCATATGGCCTCCTAGGATCGGTATATGGGAACCTATTGTAAATACCACAAAAAAGAGGTATTTTGAATGCAAAATTTTACATATAAAAGTTTCTTTACATGAAGTATTTCTCGTTAAACGACCTTAACTAAATCTTGGATTACCTCAATGGATGAAATTTCCGACATTGTTGATAGGTATGGAACAGCAGCATCAAGTTTCCTGACTGTTGTTGTTTTGACGGGACTTTTCCTTCCAAAGGAGTGGAAAAAAAAACTAAAAATAATATTCAAAAAATTCATTGAATTTTTAGAAAAACAAAATTTTAAGACTTATTTAAAACCAATAGCCACGGATAAGGGTCAAAACAATTTTCTATTTTTTATTGGAATCATTATTTTATGCGCCTTTTTCAAAAATATAATAAAAATTTATTTAAATCCTAAAATTGAAGGACTTATCGCCCCAAATCCACAGATAATCATTTTGATTTTAACTTTGGGATTTACTATTGCCCTAAAATTCCATACGTATATTATTTCTAAGTATCTAAATTTAAATCAATATTGGAAAATTTTTCTTCGCCAATTCCTCCTATGTATCTTATTTGGCTTTATTTGGGTTTCAGTCGCATCTCTAACAGTTTATCTCCTTTTTGACATAACAACCTTCGGCCAATTAGGTTATGGAAATGGAGAAAAAAATATTAATACAAATGGATGGGAATATTCCATTTATCAATTTGTATTGTTATTAATTTCACCATTTTTTGGCGGTTTTTTTCTCCTCTCGATGTTAGTAGCTTTTGAGGTAATTTGGATTTATTTCATTATTTATCCCTTATTATTTTTCAAGATATGTAATTCAATTCTCAAAATTTTAATAGATAAGCGTCAAGGAATTGAGGTTATATTAACCATACTTTTAATAATTTGTTATCCGCCGTTATTTAAAATAGGAAATTATCTTTATTCCTTCATCACATTAAAACTTCCATTAGTGTTTTAACCACTCCCTAGCAGCATCCAATTTATTGAACACTTTTAGTTTTTTATACTCCAGAAGATTTGATTTTTCACATAAGTACTTTAAGGTTTAGAAGTTGTCTATTGAAGGTATAATTGCGACAAACAATAAAACTTTAATGTCAAATGGTTGAGATTTTCTTCATTAAAATAGGGGGTTTTGAATGATTTGGAAGTTAAGATTTTCTCAAATATTTCTCTTCTTCTCGGTATTAATTATTTCACCCATTGTTTACGGGGAAGATGATTTATATTACGGAGACTTTAATGGTAGTTGGGAAGGAACTTTATACCTCATTGGGCTAGACCTACCTGGTTTTCCTTATACTCTTTCCACAAAAGAAATAGACAAAAACGGAGGAGAATCGAAAATTGTAGTTTCTGGGCAAAACGTAGAAGTTTATTACAAGTGGAAGGGAAAATGGAAGGAAGTGAAACCAGGCCAGTTTAAAATAAATAAGCATAAGACTAACGCAATAATTTTTGCCATTAATTCATCTTCAGACGTTTATGATAAAACAGGAAGTGGCGGTTGGGTTGAAACTTGGAATTTCACTTTGACCTACAAGGACAAAAACTCGGTATATGTCTATGTAACGAGAGCAGTTAATAACTACATGAAAAAATATGATGAAGAAATTAGCAGATTCTTTATAAGCAGTTTTGGTGATTTTCAAAAAGTTTCATAATTAGTTCACTAAACTGAAGATAATATTTAAGGAAACCGGACCCCTTTCGAGGCCCGGCCTAATAAGAATTGCCTTCTACTGCTCGTGATACTTTCCTACCTCAAGAACCACTCTTGGCAAAACTTCCATTAAATCATTTATTTCATAGATAATACCTCCTGCTTCATTAAGCCATTCGCCCAAACTCTCTTCAACACCTTGCAAAGAATTCAGTTTTTTTAGATCTTTGTTTCTAGAAATTTTAGAAATCCAATTTCCAACTCCCTCAATCCCAGACAGCAGAAAATCTCTATTTAACCCGGCCTGATACTCTATAAACTTTAAAGTCTCGTAGGTTTCTCTAGAAGTTTTTTCTGGGTTTAATCCAGCTATCCTTACAAATTCTTCAGCTAATTCTGGGATGATTGCGCGCCATGATATTTCTTTTTGGATGGCTTCATCTTCAACGACCTCGAGGACTTCCCCTTCTTCCTCACAATGGTAAGAGCTCTCTATTTGATCGATCAATGCTGACGTTTGAATCTCATCTCCATGATTCAATACATGGAAGGCTTTCTTCAGTAATTCGGCGTTAATTTCACTATCTCGTGTTTGTTTTTTTGTTTCCGGATCAGATTCTGATTTGTGACTGGCGCCGTTAGATCCATTTGATGAAATATCATATTCATCTTCTACTTGTGGTTGATAACCAGCGATTTCTAACATTGTTGCCCTCCTGATTTTAGAGCGCATATGCTGTCAACGGACACAAAGACCGCCCTTACAGGTAAGGACACACGGACGCTCTAAGCCATTTTTAGGAATGAAAGATACTACTCTTTGTGATTTTGACGATGGAAAGTTGCGTTTTTGTCATTCGAAAACTAAACTAATACCATATTAAAGAAATTATTAGGAGATATCTTTTGAAATGCAAATATGACCATTGCAGGTTTCATGAGGTTCATGGTTTAACCTTAAAACATGACCAGGTTGATGAAGAAACTTATTGCGAGTTTCATCTACCTTTATTCGATAGTGGGGGCAAAAAAACCTCAAAATCTAAATATGAAGCATCTAATAGTTCTTTCAACGAAAGGGTTATTTGTGCCATTAATTATTTAATCGAAAATAACCTTCCCGTAGATTTATTTGAAATTGTATTTCCTGGAGGAATAAAATTCCGAGGAGTTAAGTTTAAAGGTCACAATTCTAAGGACATAAATTTTATAAATTGCATCTTTTATTCTAGGGCCGATTTCTCATCATTAAGTGTCTTCGGAAAACTCAAATTAGCTAATTGTAAATTTAAAGATGCCGTAAACTTTAAATGGTGTCGACTAGAAGGCGAACTAATAATTAATGATTCAGAATTCCATTCAACTACAATTTTCAAAAATGCATCATTTTCCCGTCACATTCAAATCATAAATACAAAATTTATTGGCATAGTAGATTTTTCCGTGACTAGCAATACAGAAAGTAAAACTAATGAATCATGGGGTAACTTCCCCTCTATATATTTTAATAATTCTTCATTTGGTGATGAGGTATTCTTTATTAACAGGAGATTTTTAAAAACTACAGATTTCAACGATTGCACCTTTAATGCGGCTCCTAAATTTCAAGGCTGTCTACTTCATGAAGACACAACTTTCCCGCCCGAAAAAAACTTTCCAGTAATCGGAAACCAAGAATCTGCAAGTGCTTATCGAACTTTAAAACTTGCAATGGAAAAAATACGCGCAAGGAATGAAGAGGCAATGTTTAGCGCATTGGAACAAAAGTGTATTCACTTAAACCCAAATACGCCGAAATCATTTAAAACTTTTTCTTGGTTGTATGGGGTAACGACTGATTATGGTCAGAGCGTCTGGCATGTATTTAGATCGTTCTTAATAACGCTGTTTTCATTTTTTATTATTTATCTTTGGATTGCTACGCCAACTATCGATCCATCATTAACTTTTGACTTTAAATTAATCTTTAAAGTTTTTATCTTTAATCTGAAGCAAACAATCCCTCCTTACCATGCCTATAATAGCAGGATACCTGACTGGCTTGGTTCTGGACCAAATGACGATTTTTTAGAAATTATATTTAATCTTCAAACAACTCTAAACCTTGCCCTTTTAGCATTATTAGTTTTGGTCTTAAGATGGCGGTTTAAGAGAGGGTAAAACCATTTCAAAAAAAAACCGGACCTCGCAAAAGATCCGGCTTAATAGTTCACTCTTTATTATGGCGCTTCTTAATGTCCCGTACAATATCGGGCAACGACTCAAGCAACTCATTTAAATCACGGAGAGTGCCACCGGTATCTTGAAGCCATAGCCCTATACAATTCTCTATACCCTTCAATGATTCTAATTCCCGTAGCTCTTTATTTCTAGAAACAATAGTTACCCATTGCCCCATGGTTTCAACATCGGCCATTAAGGAACTACGTTTCCATTGCGCTTGTTCCTCAATAAACTCTAAAGCTTCCAATGTTGCAGGAGTAGTATTTTCAGGATGTAATCGGGCTTTAGCTGCAAAGTTTTCTGTAATATCTACGATAATATTATGTAGGTTCATGATTGGACCTTTATATGGAAAAACCGAGCCTCATTACAAGGCTCGGTCTCTTGGATTCGTTAATTTTTAATACTAGAATCGATTAATGGAAATTTAAGCGCTTGCCCTTGATTGGCTTCCAGCTTCTTAACCCTGGAACTTAACTCAACGAGTTCATTGCTCAATCGGTCAATTGGATTATCCCTTTCAGTGTCCAATAGGCAAGATCCATCCTTTTTCATTTCGCCTATCATGAAATCGTTAAGCTTTATAACGCTGTCTTGCATTTGATTAACCGTTTTCCATAGCTTTATCAAATCTTGATTAATTTCAATTCGGATAACCTGCGTTAATTCACCTTTATCGAGTCCATCCACTTTATTCTCAAGATGCGCATCACCGCAAAGTTGGTTTACAAGAACCTGCTTCAAGAATGGAATAATTATCAATCCCATGCCTTCAGGGATATCTATTCCTTGCTCTTTTAGCTCCTCTGTTACACCATCAAACACGCCTTTAGCGTATATTCCCGCATCACAATCTATATCGCTCATCTGTCCGTCTCTTAGCATGATTTACCTCCTCTCAAAACTCGAAAAGGATTCTTCTTAGACACGCGCTTATGAATTACAGCTTTCTTGTTTTTAAGCTTATTTAAAGCATCTTTTAGCTGTTCGTTTTCCTCCGCTATAAGTCTTTTTTCCGCTCTTACGTAACCCAATTCTTTACCAACTTCAATGAGTTTTTCGAGGGCGTTCTCAAGGAGGGTATCAGTCATGATTGGCCTCCCTTCTCGCTGGTAGTCCTCTCACTATCTTTCCTTAAAAGATGCTCAATCTCATATTGGATTGCTGAAAGCTCAAGGACAATCAGAGAAACTTCATTTTGGAAATAACCAATCTTTTGGAGCTCTTCAACGGGTCCATTACTGGTTCCAATTACAAGTCCCATAGATGCTGTCCCCCCTAAAAGAAGTCTGATTGCATCATCCGCAAGATCAAATATATTTCTCAACACAACCTTATCGTCTTCACTTAATTCTTTGCCCTCTAAGGGGTCTAATATAAATTTTTGACAACAGGCAATAAAAGCCCCCGTAAAAGATCCTTGCCCTTGATTTAGTCCGTCCCATAACTCTTTTAATTCTTTGCTAATAATATTTTTTGGGGATACAGGCTTATTCATGGCCGGCCTCCCTTCACTGGAAACTGGATCATGTTTCCTGATTTAGCGATAACACGAGTTTTCTTTGTCTTTTTTTGTGGTTTCTTAATAGAGGTTTCCTCTAATTTCAAAACCTTATCTTGTAATTTCCCGAAATATTCTTGATACCTGGTAAACATATCCCGGTACTTACCAAAGCTTTCATATAGTTTTACAAATGAATCGAATTTTACGTTAGCCGCTATTTTCTTTTCAAGGGAAGCTATAGCGATAGCCTGGACCGTCAACATTGAAATCATTGAGCCCATAATGGCTATTTCGGCTTTAGGCGGGATTGTGTAATCGTGCGATTTTTCTAATGATTCTTTGAGGCTTACAAATAGCGTGTGACCATAATCGGTTGCTTCTTCTACCGCTTGCGCCTGCTCTTCTTGCGTCAATCCTTCGGTTATTCCTTTAATCATGATGTTACTCCTTAGTTTTCTACTCAAT
>CAZMZH010000051.1:0-12893 GCA_964570665.1 uncultured Nitrospinota bacterium
GCTCTTGATCTTTTCCTGTTTTTCATGTTGTGGGAACTTACAATGATTCCCATGTATTTCATGATTACTCTTTGGGGAGGGCCAAATCGTATTGCCGCTGGGATTAAATTCGTTTTATACAGTCTAACGGGAAGCTTACTGCTACTGGTAGGAATATTGGGTATTTATCTTAATGGAGGACAGACCTACGATCTTTTAGCATTATCTGAACAAAATTATTCTTCCAACCAGCAATTCTGGTTATTTCTGGCGTTCTTTTTGGCTTTTGCCATAAAGATGCCCATGGTTCCCTTTCATACATGGCTCCCTGACGCGCACTCCGAAGCCCCTACGGCTGGTAGTGTGATTCTGGCTGGCGTGCTTTTGAAAATGGGGGGATATGGATTTTTGCGTTTTTGTTTGCCAATGTTTCCGGAGGCTTCGGCGAGTTTCGCTCCATTAATATTATGGTTATCGGTCATAGGTATTATCTACGGCGGATTTATGGCCCTGGCACAGTCCGATCTGAAAAAACTCATAGCCTATTCTTCAATCTCTCACATGGGTTTTGTTACTCTCGGAATTTTTGTGTTCAATAGCCAGGGTATTCAAGGCGCAGTCCTGCAAATGTTCAATCACGGGATAACCGCTGCTGCTTTGTTTATTTGTGTTGGCCAATTATACGAACGCACTCACACTCGAGCGATTTCTGACTACAGCGGTTTGCATAAACCCATGCCAAGGTTTGTCGTATTATTCCTTTTATTCTCAGTCGCCGCCTTTGGGCTACCAGGCACTTGTAATTTCATTGGCGAATTTTTAGTCTTGGTAGGAACTTCCTATATTAGCTTTGCCATGGTTCTTATATCTATGGGCGGTATTCTATTAGCTGCAGCATACATGTTGTGGATGCTCCAAAGGGTTGTGTTGGGAGAGCCAATGACCGAAACTGCCAAAGCGCTCTCTGATATATCGAAACGGGAATTGGCTACGGTGATTCCTTTGGCTATCCTTGTATTAGGTATTGGATTGTATCCTGGACCATTAATGGAGACGATGAATGCGAGCGTGAACTATCTAATCCAACAAACCAAAGGGTTGCAAACATCCGAAGTGTCCCAAATTCAGCATATTCCCTAAAACAAACCATTTTCCAACTTTATCTGGACTGAAGCCATTAGTTTTTTGGGTAATCGAATAAAGCCATGACGTTTCAATACACCATACACCCATTCCCGGAAATTGAAATGTTATGGTAACGCTTCAAATAGCAAGATATTCGTTCAGTGAGAACGGCGGTGTAATAATGTCCCAATGTCTTGGACTTTTTCCATATAACCTTGAGGCTCCAGCCATTCCATTTATAACAAAATAAGCATCGCCAGAAACCCCGCCACATTTGCAATCAAACATTTCGAATTGACAGCGTTCCGTGAATCGACGAATTAAATTTAGAACACTATTAACATTTGGACTCCTTAGATTTTGATGTTTGATCCCAAAAATATCGCAGCTAACTGCTAGATAAAAACGTTTTCCGTTTAGCTCCAAGATTCGAGAATTATTTTGTTCTTTAGCTAAATAAATTTTAGCTAATTCGAATTTTTTTCGAGTTTTGATGGGTGGAGTTTTCTAGCGACCGTAAAGACTCCGCTTTTTTTAAGATCAAAATTGGAATTAGGAAATTTACCTTAGGATTAACTTCTTCTATACTCCAAGATCAAAGCGTAAATTGCTGGAAGTACAATCAAGGTCAAAATGGTCGCAGAAATCAATCCACCAACCATGGGGGCCGCGATGCGTTTCATAATTTCAGATCCAGTCCCCGTTCCCCACATGATGGGCAACAGTCCTCCAATTGTACTGAATACAGTCATCATGATAGGACGGACACGTTCGGTAGTCCCCTCCATGATGGCTTCTCTTAGGTCAAAATTATTTTTAAGTCGATCTTCTTTTTCTCTTTTTTGACAAGCGTGGTCGATGTAGACCAACACCAGAAAGCCAATTTCGGCGGCGACGCCTGCCAACGCAATAAATCCAACAATAACCGCCACGCTAAGTTCAAAATCAAGATAATAAAGCAACCAGATTCCCCCGACTGTCGCAAATGGAAGCGACAGCATGACGATCAAGCTTTCGGTGATATTTCCGAAATTAAAGTAAAGCAATAGGAAAATGATGAGCAAGGTCAGAGGAACGACAATTTTCAATCTCTCTTTGGCTCTCTCCATGTATTCGTATTGACCGCTCCAAGTTAAGCTGTAACCCGGTGGCAGTCGCAAGTTTTTCTCTAAAATTAGTTTGGCCTTTTCAACATAACTACCAACATCAATATCTTTCAGGTCAATATAAATCCAGGCGTTTAAACGAGCATTTTCGCTTTTTATAGCGGGAGGACCTTTTTTAATTTTTATTTTAGCTACCTGAGCCATAGGTATGTGTTCTCCGCGAGGAGTTGGAATTAACACTCGGCGGAGCGTGTTGATATTGTCCCGTAGTTCCCGACTATATCGAAGGTTGATTGGATAACGCTCCAACCCTTCTATGGTCGTTGAAATATTCATTCCTCCAATTGCGGATTGAATAATATTTTGAATGTTCCCAACAGTAAGGCCATAACGAGCGGCTTCTTTTCGATCAATCTCAAAATCAAAATAATTACCGCCAACAACACGTTCTGAAAAAACACTTAAAGTTCCAGGTATATCATTAATAATAAACTCAATTTTTTCTCCAAGCTCCTGAAGAACATTCAAATCGTCCCCAGCTACTTTGATTCCTACTGGAGTTTTAATCCCTGTTGAAAGCATGTCAATTCGCGTTTTTATAGGCATTGTCCAAGCGTTGGTCACGCCTGGAATATTAATCGCCTCGTTCATTTCTTGGATAAGAGATTTAGGGGTAATACCAGGACGCCACTCGTTTTCCGGTTTAAGCATGATCGTTGTTTCGAGCATGCTGAGAGGAGCAGGGTCGGTGGCGGTTTCGGCACGACCTATTTTTCCAAATACATGATGAACTTCCGGGAATTGCTTAATGATTTTATCCGTTTGTTGCAGCAACTCTTTGGCTTTGGTGATGGAAATGCCTGGAAGCGTCGTTGGCATGTATAACAGATCGCCTTCATTTAGTGGCGGCATGAATTCTGACCCGAGTTCTTTGAGAGGGATTAGCGTCATCCAGACGATAAATACGGACGCTAATATTGTAACGACCTTCATCCTCAAAACTACCCAGATAATCGGTTTGTAAATTGAAATAAACAGCCAGTTCAATGGATTCTTTTTTTCGGGCAGGATTTTACCGCGCACAAAATAACCAATGAGAACAGGAACCAATGTAACGGCTAAAAAGGCCGATCCTGCCATCGCATAGGTTTTGGTAAACGCCAAGGGGGAAAATAGACGACCTTCTTGGGCTTGTAATGTGAATACGGGAAGAAAAGAAACGGTAATGATGAGTAGGCTGAAAAATAAGGCGGGGCCTACTTCGCATGATGCTTCATAAACGATCTGCCAATGACTCTTATTATCGACATCCCTTTCTTTATGTTTATGAAAGTTTTCGATCATCACTATAGAGCCGTCGATCATTGCTCCAATCGCGATAGCGATACCTCCTAGCGACATGATGTTGGCGTTCAACCCCTGCGCATTTAAAATAATAAACGAAATCAATACTCCAATAGGAATAGTAACGAGAGCGACCAGTGAAGACCGAATGTGCAATAAAAAAATTGTGCATATAAGAGCGACTCCAATAAATTCTTCAACGAGTTTTTCCTTTAAGTTATCAATAGCTCGTATAATAAGTCCGGAACGATCGTAAACAGGAACGATTTCTACTCCTTCAGGTAAACCAGTTTTTAAGTCTTTTAGCTTCTTTTTTACACCGTTAATGACATCTAAAGCATTTTCCCCGAATCGCATAACAGCGATACCGCCAACGACCTCGCCCTCGCCATTAAGTTCTACGATCCCCCTTCTTAATTCTGGCCCTAGATGAACATGAGCAACGTCTTTGATTAATATTGGAGTTCCCTTTGAATCGACTCCTAAAGAAATATTATTAATATCTTCAATGTTTTTTATATAACCGAGGCCGCGAACCATGAACTCGGTCTCTGACATTTCTAGAAGCTTCCCGCCAACATCGTTGTTACTTTGTTGGATTGCCATAGATATTTTATGAATCGGGATGTTGTAAGCAATGAGCTTATTTGGATCTACTTCCACTTGATACTGTTTGACGTAACCTCCAATGCTAGCAACCTCGGAAATTCCAGGAACCGTTTGCAGTTCATATCGCAAATACCAGTCCTGGAGGGATCTTAGTTCCGATAAATCGTGGTTCCCTGTGGTGTCCACCAATGCATATTCGAATACCCAACCAACTCCTGTTGCGTCTGGACCTAGCGATGGATTTACGCCATCTGGTAGCCGTCCGGAGACGTAGTTGAGTTGTTCCAGGACGCGACTTCTTGCCCAGTACATATCCGTTCCGTCTTCGAAAATAATATAAACAAATGAAAACCCGAAAAAAGAATACCCCCTGACAATTTTTGCAAATGGGACAGAAAGCATAGCTGTAGTTAAAGGGTAGGTAATTTGGTCTTCAACAATTTGAGGCGCTTGACCAGGATATTTTGTAAAGACGATGACCTGAACATCGCTTAAGTCGGGAATTGCATCCAAAGGAATTTGTTTTATAGAATATATGCCCCATGCGATGATAAAAAAAGTTCCCAAAAGAACAAGAAATCTATTTTTTAGAGAATATGCAATAATATTTTTAATCATTAGCTTTCAATGGTAGTAAAGGGTATTGGAATATATTTTTCCGGAGATTCACGAAATTTTTGGCAACAAATATTTGAGCAAAAATAATAAGTATGTTTGTTAAATCTAAATTTAAGAACTCCTTCTGCATTATTTAGATCCATCCCACATACTGGATCGAATTGAGAATCTCTTTTTTCGTTTTTAAGAAAATAAAAGAACTTTTTGGTCAAATTCGGATCAAATTGAGTTCCAGATTCACTTTCAATAATTTTCAATACCTTTTCTTTAGAGAAGGCATTTCTATAAGATCTGCCGTGAAGCATTGCATCGTAAGCGTCAACGATAGTTAGAATCCTTGAAGAGAACGGTATATCTTCTTTTTTTAAACCGTCTGGGTATCCAGTTCCATCAAACTTTTCATGATAATGTCGTATAGCTTTCATGATTTCATCAAATCCTTTTATAGATTTTAATGAGTTGGCTCCTAAAACGGGATGATCTTTTATTTTTAAGAATTCGTTTTGGTTCAATTTTTCAGGTTTTTTTAAAATTGAATCTGGAATTCCAATTTTCCCGATATCGTGTAACTCTGCTGCGGTAGCGATATTTTCGATTTTGTTTTCGGGTAATTTTAAAAATCGACAAAATTTTTGAGTCAAATCTCGTACACGTCGCGAGTGCCCTTCTGTATAAGGATCTTTCAGGTCGATTAACGACGTTAGAACTAACTTAAGTCCCATCAGGATTTCAATTTGGTCCTTTTTTAATTTGAGGGAATTTAAAAAATTATTAATTAAGAAACCGGAAGAAACGCAAACAAAAATAAATAAGGCAATCATGAATCCAAAATGATATTCCCCTAGCAACGCTTCCTGGAAAAATGCTAAAACCAGAGCAAAGAATATGGCGATACATATTCCAGTGATTTTTCTTTTTATTAATAGTTTTTTTAGAATTGAGGAAATCATTTTAAAATAAGGTCTTGAACAACCACTCCAAACTAGGGTTCTATTTTCAAGGTTTAATGCCCAGTATTCCCAGATTTATTAGCTGGCATTGGCATATCATGCTTCATGTTTTGTTTTGATTTCATAGAATCTTTATTAGTTTCCTGAAACTTTTAGGGCTCCTTTGACATATTCTGAACTTTTTTGGATTCACGCATTTTATTGATTGCCCCTTTTAAATTACTTTCTGAATCAATCAGGAAGTTGGAAGAAGTCACAACGGTTTCACCCGCTTTAACTCCTTTAATAATCTGAACTTCTCCCTTAGAAGCAACTCCAAGGATTACTTCTCTGGAATCAAAACTGCCACTTTTATTTTGGACGATGACTAAATTTTTCTGTCCTGAATGGATGACAGCTTCTTCAGGAAGGGCAACAGTTTTTTTAGATACAGGCGACTTGATAACTATGTCGGCATACATATCGGGTTTTAATCGCCAATTGGGATTGCTAAATTCCATACGGACTTTAACAGTCCGTGTTTTTGGGTTCACAATGGGATCGATAAAAGTGACTTTTCCTTGAAATGTTTTACCAGGGAAGTAGGATAAGTTCATGGTCGCTTTTTGACCTACTCGAATCCAAGGCAATTCAAATTCATAAATATCTGCAAGAACCCAAATATTAGATAGATCTGCAATGGTGTATAGACTTTTACCAGGTTTAACGTAAATACCTTGTAAAGCCTCTTTTTTGATAACAAAACCACGAACAGGAGAATGGATATGCATGGTCTTTGTAATCTTTTTATTTCGAATTAATTCTTCGATTTGATGTTCGGGTACGTCAAATAATTCAAGGCGGCGTCTGGAAGATTCCAAGAGGGTTTTTGCGCCTCCGGCAATATCTGAAAATTGGTTGTCCTTTAATGTCTCTTCATACTTCATTGCAAGGAGAAACTCTTCCTGAGTTGAAACAAGTTCGGGGCTGTAAATCTCAACCAACATATCGTCCTCTTTGACTTCCTGCCCCGTGAAGTCAACGTACAGCTTTTCAATCCAACCTTCATATTTAGTGTGGATATGGGTTACTTTTCTTTCGTCGTAGGTGAGATTCCCAACGGTTCGGATTTCGCGTCGTAGGACTTTGACTTTTGCGACAGTAGTTTTTACTCCAATGTTCTGGACCATTGAAGATTTAATCCGAATTCCACTGTCTTCTCCTCCTTCATCCTCATAAACTGGAACTAAATCCATTCCCATTGGCGATTTTCCTGGTTTGTCTGCGGTAAAGGACGGATTCATAGGAGCCTGCCAATATTTTATTTTTCGCTTTGACTTTTTGCTCATCCCAGTAGAATCATCATTCCCACCTTTTATTTTTTTCATTTGCATAGATGGTTTATTTTTGAATTTTAATTTTTCTGTTAGAGATTGCTTGAAAGGTTCTGCTTTTTCTTTAGTCAGCATTGCCAATTTTTCTATCCCAAGTCTTGCATTTTTGAAAACTGGCGAGTTAAAAGCATATCCCAATGCAAAAAAGAAAATTATCAGGATAAATACGCTTGTTTTTTGTCTGGGCTTTGGAATAGGCCTTGATGGAAGTTTCCCATTATCTTCAGGGACATCCATAGGGAAAATAACATCTTCCTCATGGGGATCATCCGGTCTATTTAATTTGGGTTCGTTATCTTCCTTACTCATATGAGCCTCAGAAAAATTAATTAAATAAATCCTTACCAACGACGTTTTCTAAACCGGCAAGGTTTTTTTCATAATCCGTTAATTCGCGATGGTATTTTATTTCCCATTGGAAAAGTGTCACCTGATTGGCCAACAACGTTAAAAAGTCAACTTTATCCACTCCATAACCTGCTAAAGCTGATTCCAACGATTGACGCGCTTGCGGGATGATTCCTTTTTTAATCAAGTTGATGACTTGAGAACCTTTTTTTTCTTCCTCCCATACTGTTTTAATATCAAGGAAAAATTGATTTTTTAGCTTGTTATAAGTTTCTTTTGCTCTTGAAATTCGGTAACCCTCTTCGGCAACCTTTTTCTTTTGTTTGGTTTCAAACCAAATGGGAATATTGATTCCCACATAAGCGGAGACAAAATCGGGGTTGTCTCGAATAGTCGAATCTTCTCTTTGCCCATAACGAACCCCCACATTGAAATCAGGGAAATATTGTTTTTCCGCTAACTGCCTTGAAGCCTGGAATCGTTCAATCATGGCGGTTATTTGCTTCAAAATAGGCCTGTTACGTTCCAGCATAAATTGAAGATCGGTCATGGAATATTGAAACGGCGTTTGTTTGATCCCATGAGGTATTTCTAAGGGAGCTTGAGGTAACCTATTCATGAGGGTATTGAGTTTAGCTTTTTCAATTTCTTTTAACTTTTCAAGGCGAATCAATTCATCGAGAATTTTAGATAATTCCACCTGCGCTTTGATAACATCCTGCTGAATTCCTTTACCCACGCTGTATTTGGTCTGAGCGATGGTGACAAATTGTTTCAATAGCTTTTTATTTTGTTTGGTGATTTCGATGGCCGCGAGCACGAAGCAGAGTTCGTAATAAGATTGCTTAACTTCCTTAATTAATATTCGTTGGAGTTCGTCATAGTTTCTTTCCACCATAACCACGTTTTTTTGAGCGATTTCTGTTTTCAATCCCAGTTTTCCGGGGAATGGGAACTTTTGCATTAAAGTCACTTGCTTTTGGGTTACCGGTTCCTGTGAAAATGCAAAGGTGTCTACCGGTAGGTTCATCAGGCCAAATTGCAAAATTGGATCGTCTAGAGATCCCGCTTGATCGGGAATTTCTTTAAAAATATTTATTTGCTGTTTTGCTTCTAGAAGTTGAGGATTATTGATCAAAGCTTCAGAAATAAATTCCTTTAGCTTTTTTTCAAATAAACTTCCATCGTTTGCCAATACCGAAACAGGCAAAATTAGAATAAATGAAATAAAAAATAGTAAACGTTTCATAAAACCCTCACGAAAGAGGTGGTTTTCTGGCCTTTGGAATAGTGAAAATAAAAACCCGAAGGCTAAACTAGGGACAACTATGCCTGGCTAGGCAAAAGTAGCCACAAAACTATTGAAAGTTATGAAACGTTTATTTGGGAGGATGATAAAAAAGGAAAGGAGAAACTTCTTGATAATTGATTTCCAATTCGGGAACTAAGCTTAGTAGTTGAAAAGCAGGACTAATGGCTGGAACTTCTGTTAATACAGGTACCGTACAATCACTGCACATTTTTTTTGCCATATTGTCGGGAGAGCTTGTTGCCATACAATTGGTTGGGTCCATTACTAAATTCATTGCCATGGAGTGGGTGGCCGTTATTAAAGCAAGGCCAATGACCAAAGCAAAAATTATTTTATTTTTTCGGATGTTTTTAAGCATAGCAATATCAAAGTGGTTATATTTTAAGTATATTCCCTTTATTTGGGCTGTCAACTTTTTTCATCCTATAAGTTAGGTCGTTTAATTGGATAATTTATTCCATAGATTTTGAAGTTAGATGGCATTTGTTCAATTTTCCAATATCAGAAGATTGCTTAAAATCCATCCTCGCAGGCATTTAAGAAAATTTCTTAGGCTCCTCTATTGATCAGCAAATGAAAAATAAATACTAGGGAGGCCGGGAAAACTATTTTTTAACTTTTGAATAAATAATCAATTTAAGTACCTTCTTTAAATATAGAGTTGGACATTTCATTGAAAAAAAAGCAAAGATTACATTAAATTAATAAAGTAATTCGATTTTCAATTAGGAAAAGAAAATGGAAGATCACCATTGTCACGAGCACGAAAAAGAATCAAAGGACCCTGTTTGTGGTATGACAGTTGATCCCGTTTCCTCCAAGTTTAAACTTCGCTACGAAAACAAAAATTTTTATTTTTGTTCTCATCATTGTTTAAAAAGTTTTTCAAATAATCCCTCTCAATTTATTGGCTTAACAAAAGAGCAAGCGAAAACAGTCGAGCCTGGGGCTACGTATACTTGTCCGATGCATCCTGAAGTGGTTAAACAAGGTCCAGGAGAATGTCCCATTTGTGGAATGGCCTTAGAACCTAAAACGATTAGTGTTGAAAATCAAGAAAACCCTGAACTAAAGAATATGACTCGCCGTTTAATCGTGAGTGGAGTTTTGACGATCCCACTTTTTATTTTAGCAATGGGCGAGCACATCCCAGGCGTTCACTTGGAAAACATGATTTCACCTACTTTATCTACTTGGGTCCAATTTATTCTTGCAAGCCCAATAACAATATGGGGAGGGTTACCCTTTTTTCAAAGGGGTTGGAGATCCATAGTCCATCGTCAACTAAATATGTTTACGTTAATTGCTTTAGGAACTGGGACTGCTTATCTCTATAGCGTGGTAGCCACTCTAGTTCCTGAAATTTTTCCAGCTACATTCAGGGGAACATCCGGATCTGTAAATATTTATTTTGAGGCGGCAGGAGTTATCATTGCACTGGTATTGCTAGGACAAGTTCTTGAATTAAGAGCTAGGGAAAAAACAAGTAGTGCCATTAAAGCTTTGCTTGACCTTGCGCCTAAAACAGCAAGGGTTATGCAAGATGATCGAATAGAAATTGAGGTTTCTTTAGATCAGGTTCATAAGGGAAATAAATTAAGAGTAAGACCAGGTGAAAAAATTCCTGTTGATGGGAGGGTTATTGAAGGAACAAGTTCTATTGATGAGTCTATGATTTCTGGAGAACCTTTGCCAGTCAAAAAATATGCAGGAGAACCTGTAACCGGGGGTACGCTCAATGGCTCGGGTAGTTTTATTTTTGTCGCTGAAAAAGTAGGAAGCGAAATGATGCTCTCTCAAATTGTTGAGATGGTTTCCCAAGCTCAACGAAGTAGGGCTCCCATTCAAAAGCTTGCCGACACGGTAGCGGGTGTTTTTGTTCCTATAGTTGTTGGCATTGCTGTCATTACCTTTATTGTATGGGCGATTTTTGGACCACAACCTGCCATGGCATTTGCATTGGTAAATGCTGTTTCTGTGCTAATTATTGCCTGTCCTTGCGCTCTTGGTTTAGCTACTCCTATTTCTATTATGGTGGGTACAGGTCGGGGAGCTCAAGCAGGAGTTTTAATCAAAAACGCAGAAGTTTTGGAAATTTTTGAGAAGGTAGATACTTTAGTTGTAGACAAAACAGGAACTCTTACTGAAGGAAAACCTAAAGTGACTTCTATCGTTCCTATGAATGGATATAAAGAAAACGACATTCTTTATTGGGCAGGAAGTCTTGAGCAAGGGAGCGAACATCCGTTGGCTAACGCCGTTTTAGACTCAGCAAAGGAACTTAAAATTCAGTTGAAGGAAGTCGAAGATTTTGAGTCTCATTCTGGTAAAGGGGTAACGGGTATCCTTGATGGCCATAAAGTAGGACTAGGCAACTCCAACCTACTTCAATTTCTAAATATTGAACCAGGATCGCATTCAGATAAAGCAGAGGAGTTAAGGTTGAACTCTGAAACGGTAATTTTTGTTTCCGTAGATCAAATCCTGGCTGGAATAATTGGAGTATCAGATCCAATTAAGGCAACAACTCCACAATCGATAAAGGATTTAGAAAAAGAAGGAATTCGAATAGTAATGTTAACTGGAGATAGCAAAACAACAGCGGAAGTGGTTGCTAAAAAATTGGGTATAAATGAAGTTGAGGCAGAAGTACTCCCTCAGGACAAAAATGATGTAGTCAAGAAACTTCAGAAAAACTACCATGTTGTTGCCATGGCTGGAGACGGAATAAACGATGCCCCGGCCTTGGCACAAGCTAATGTGGGTATTGCTATGGGTACTGGAGCTGATGTAGCCATGGAAAGCGCAGGAGTAACTTTAGTAAAAGGAGATCTTTCAGGAATCGTTCGCGCTCGGCATCTAAGCAAGGCGACAATGCGAAACATAAAACAAAACTTATTTTTTGCGTTTATCTATAATGCGCTCGGGGTTCCTATTGCGGCTGGAATCCTGTACCCATTTTTTGGCATTCTTTTAAGCCCCATCATTGCGGCGGCTGCTATGAGCTTTAGCTCCGTGTCCGTAATTGTAAATGCTCTTCGTCTTAAAAATGTTGAGCTATAAAATAGTACTATAGACTATTAAAATGAGGATAAGCCTGATTTTTCATTTGATTAAGCAACTCTTTTCGATTCAAAATATTTGGCTGAGTTAAAGATTTTTAAAAAAAAATTGCGCCGCTCTAAAAATAATATTATATTGAAAATAAGAAAATTTATTTTTGGTCTTATGCATAAAATCGTTAAACATTCTTTTGTTCTCGCCATAGTAACCGCTATTATGTTTGTTTTTTCAACAAATATAGTTGCGGCAAACATGCACCATATGGATATGAGCGATTGCCCAATGCAAATTTCCTGTACCAACTGCGCTCTATCTAATATAAATTTCCCTCCACTTATTTTTCATAACCAACCCATCTTAAGTGCACCCTATTTGCATTTTGAGGTACTAGATTTTCTTTCCGCTTCACCTCCTGTTCCACCTCCCAAAAGTTAAACCCACTTTATACTATTTCTAAAACCTAAAAAACGCCTCGTCAGAGTTGCGTCTAGATAACCCTATTTGGGGTTTGATAAGACCTGACTTTAAGGGGAGATAATGGCATGGCCGTTATCATTTGATAAAAATCAATTTTTGAGGAGAATTCTCTATGAAAAAGATGATTAGTATTTTGATTTTAACGATATTTATTGGTGGCATTCTTTTAAGTTCAGTTGGATGTGAAACTCCATCCTATTCAAGAAAGACTGGCCAAAGAACTAACGATGGTCATCGAGGTCATTCTCATTAAAGTTTAAAAATTATTACATCATTAAACATGAAGAAATTCTTTACAAAAAAATTGCCAGTAATATTATTGGCGATTATGGTTGGTCTTCTTTCGGCTAACCTGTCCGCTTATGCCGTGCACCATATGGATGTATCAGATTGTGATATGGAAATATCTTGCGATCATTGTTGTATTCCAGCTCCAATCCCTATTAGCTTTCTGGATTATTACTCTGATTGTTTGTATGGTGTTGAAGAGAATTTCCCATTATTTAAATCTAATGTAAAAGCCCCTGGGTATAGTTTTTAACTAAAAAATTACCTTCATTTCTAGGCAGATTTGAAGGCGTTTCCGACG
>CAZMZH010000052.1:0-12566 GCA_964570665.1 uncultured Nitrospinota bacterium
GGGACAAGATAGAAGAAGAGACCGTTTCTTCAGAAGAAGCCTGTGAATGCACAAGGAGTAAATTGCAATCAGTAATTGATTTCGTAGTGGATTTACTACCCAAGAAAAAAGAATCTTCTTGTTGTGATGAAATGAATCAAACAGAAAAGGAACAATGCAATGACAACTGATACGGCCAAAAAGATTGTGACTTCTATTTGTCCCACCTGCGGTTGCTCTTTAATTCGGCTTGGAATTGGTGAGGATCGATGGACAACAACCATTTACGAAGGCAAGGAATATTTCTTTTGTTGCCAAGGTTGTACTGACCTTTTTAATGATGAACCTCCTAAGTATCTTCAGGAAACGAAAGATTTAGTTGTATGTCCTACCTGTTTGGCTGAAAAGCCGGTTCAGTGGACTGTTCGAATGGAAATTGCAGGGTGGGAAGTATTTTTTTGCCGATGCCCTTATTGTCCTGAAGTATTCGAAAAAGACCCTGATCATTACGTTAAGCGTTTACAGGGTGAAGTTCCCTATGATGGCGTGTTCGGTCAAGCCGGTTGTTGCTCATCTGAGTGACCCAAGCTCTTAATTATTTCTTACTCGCTCCATTCCTATTGCTACTTTTTCCAGCTTGATATGTCCGCTTTGGGTCGGATAGCGACCTTTTATATAAAGCTGCTCCGAGCCATCTTTTTATCAAACTTCATACTGCCCCCAGACAAGTCTCACCACACAAAGATTTACGGCAACTTTTACGCTAATCCCCCTTCTCGAAATATTTTATTGGGTTCTATGGTGGATACAGATTAACCCATAAACTAAGTCAAAAAATGGCAGTATATTTGTTGAACATATAAAATAAGGAAGCAATACCTTCTTAATACCTTTTTCGGTAAACCTTTCCCCGCTGAGTCACGCGCTAATTGCTTGTTTTTAAACAAACTATAAGCTCTACCTTAGTGTGAGCCTACTTATAGGAAATTAATAGGCCTGAGTATTTTGGTGCTATTGCCCAAAGAGGGGATGGGATTTCCCGCTGAGAGGGTTGAATCTCAACAACCCTTATTAAATTTAAAAAAAATTATTTTATTTCATAATTGTATTAAACAATTTTTTTCTTTTCGCGTAAGTCTCTCGGGTTTCAACCCGTTCGGCGGTTAATCTATGAAAATCTATTATTTCAGAAGTTATCATCTTTCTGGGCTTCCAGACCCATGATACGGTTCAAGCTACTTTTGTGAATCAGATATCCCAAAGATTCTAAATTCCTTTTTAGTGTTCGCTTTGTGATGGGATTTTTTATTCCCCCATTGTCACACCAGCTAGTATATCTCTGGAAAAATACACAGAGTTCTTGCGATAAGGGTTCACCATTTTTATCTAATCCGCTAAATTCCCCTGTGTCGTCATTATATGAACCTTGATTGCATTGTTCGTCAATGAATGACATCAAAGGATTTGCGGCTACAAGCCATTTCTTTTTTTCGACCTTACAAGCTTTTGGAATATTGAACTGCCCCTTCTGACGCAGTCGTTTCAACCCTTCTAGGGCGCGATTCAAAACGCCTGGTAATTCATTTTTTTTGATCGACGGGAATAGCGTTGGGTCTATATCTTTCTCGGTAAATCTGCGGTCAAATGGAAGGACGTAAGCTCGTCTTAGCATCCCGTGGGTAAGGTCACTGGTATTGGGGTATTGGTTGCATAGCAATACCGGGACTGCAACACATACAAAATCGAAGTGATCCTTAAATTTATGTTCCCCTGTCATAATTTTACGCTCAGAAATTTTCTTTAATATCCCATCTGGTAATTTTGTGTTTGCATTCACATCATCATCTAAAAAAAGTAATTTTCCAGCCAAAGAACCAATCATAAATAAATTACCAGACTCAAGCTTGTCAATTCGCCCTGCATGGATAGAGTTTTTTCCCACTAAGTTAGTCATGACTTCAACAAGAGAGGTCTTACCATTGCACCCATTTCCATAAAGAATAAAATACGCAGGAATATCCCGGTTGGGCTGAATGATATAGCCCATTATTTCATTCCATAAGCTTGCCATTTCTTTGGGTTCAGTGCCCCCTCTTACGTTCTTAAATGTGTTCAATAAGGCTTTATCGTACTCAGTACATTTCGCATCAGGCTCATATTCCACATTCAAGCAATATGTCAGATATGAATCATAGCTGTGATCGCGCAATTCAACGTTTCCATTTTCATCCAGCCAAAGCTCACCATTTTTAACATTGATAATGGGTTTAGGTACCTCCATTAAACATAAGGGATCACCATCCATAACTTGCAGTGCCTTTATTAAATTTAGAGCCTGTCTAGTAATAGAATCGAAGTTATTACCATCCAAAAAATCCGCATTCTTTTTTTGTTCGCTTTCAATTGTTTTAATAATGCGGTTCTTAATAAAATCATCATTGGTTTGTTCCCAATGGGTTTCCTTATACTCCCATGAGGAACCTTCCTTTGTACGAATGAGATATTTCCTTCCCTCGAAATATTTGTTGAGAGTTTTTATTGCTACTTTAAGACCTATATCTTCAGAAATTTTTCCATAGATTTTGATTTCTTTAATAATTTCACGAAGAATTGAAACTGGTGTCTTCGTTTTCCTTCTGATTTTTTTAATGGTGAGATCGATATCAAACTTTGAAAATTGTGCCTTGATGACATTTTCAAATATCTCCTTGATTTCAGCTTCACGACTGTCTTCTGTCAAGGCTTCAATGCTTTCATCTATTGACTTTAAATTCTCTTTTATTTGTTCCTTGGCATTTTTTATTTGCTTTTGGGCATAACAATCTGAGTTTGGTTGGCGGTAATTGTGCTCAGAAATCTTGAAGCGTTTGTCCAATAAGATAGAATGAATAATTTCATCATCAATACCCCTCTGCAAAAGGACACAAGTAGCAGCGAAAACAGCCTCGCTGTCACTCATGTATTTATCTGGTTCATCTTCTATGAACCCATTGAGAATTAATTGTTGATAACTTTGATCAATGCCCAAGTGGGAGAGGTTGACAGGATTACTTTTCTGCTTTTTACTCTCCTTGCTTTTTAAATTTTTTGGATTGGCTTTTTTGAAATCTCTTAGGGTATATATCAAATCATTGAATTCTATAACTTTGGTGGGATTTGGTTCCCGACCATTTTTTATTTTCTTTTCGCTGGGAAAATTGGTGGTAAATGGCATTCTTAAGATACGGCTAATTTCTGCAGCAGCAGAATCTCCATCCAAATCAATGACAAGTTGTTTGAGATAAAGCTCCAACTGAGTCCATTCCTCTTCACCTTTGATGGGAACAGGCTTTATGCGCCAATAGACATTAAGGCCGCCACCTGAGTCTATGATTAGGCTTGGCTTGGTGTGAAGTGCATTGATTTGCTTTAACTTTTCACTCTTCCACCTTTTGTTGTATTCGTTGGATAAAGGCAAATACTCTGGTTCTCCCTTTCTTTTTGGGTCCCAATTGGGGTTTGCCTCAGGTTTTGGATCAATATCAACATGAAGCCAGTTCATGGAGGCTATGCCAATTTTTTCTACTTTACTTGTGACGAAATTCTTGGTTGGATTTACTGAAAAATAGATATTATTATTTTCGTTCTCTTTGATCCATTTCTGGATTTTTAGCTTATCCTTGGTTGGATGGAAAGTCTCCCCTATGGGTGGCCCTCCTGATGGCTTGATACGCAGGAGCCCTATCTGTGCTAGGTGAAATAAAGCGCAGAAATCAGCTACATTGTCTACTTTGTACTTTTCTATTTTGCCCGAGCCCCTTATATTTTTTCTATCGCTTGTTTTGTTTTTGGCGGGAGCCTCGACTTCCCCCGGCTTCTTTTTTGGTTTGTTATTTTCTTCCACTTTGAAACTCCTTTAATGATCTTATCGAGTAACGGATTAATTTAGGGCTCAGCCTGATAATTTCTGGACCTATTCCCTTCTGTGCCCAACCCTCTAACGATTTGACAGAAACACCAAGTATTCCAGCGGCTTCTTTTCTAGAAACAAGATCATCAAGACTTCGGGTTCTAAAATTGGGCTGAAACTCCTTATCTTGGGTAAGAGCCTCTAAAATTTCATTTGGTAACGAACCAGCTGGAATTTTTCGAATAGCCTCTAACCAAGGAGTAGGCAATTTTTTTAAATCGAGATTAGACATAAAATTTGATTTTAATATTCACCACTCTTTATCCCATCGCAGATGAGATTTGCTTAACTGCACTTAATTTACATCAAGGCAAAATCAAGCCCGATTTGTAAAATCCAAAAAAGAGGGGAGTTTTTCTTTTTACAAATTTTAGAAAGCGTAAGTTCTTATTTCTTCGGGGGAAAAAACTTTAAAAAAATAAATAATGGAGTAAACTTTTTATATTGATATTTTTATCTTAGGTATTTTTAAGTATGGCGAAATCAGGAAATGATCGAAAAACACAAGTAGCTTTCACTAAAGATTTAAAAATTGAGTTTTTGCGGGAATTAAGGCGGACCTGCAATATAACTAAAGCATCCCAAAGAATTAACATAAGCAGAATCACTGCATATAGTGCGAAGAAAGTTAATCCTGAGTTTTCTGATGCTTGGGATAATGCCTTACAAGAAGGATTAGATCTACTTGAAGATGTAGCTAGGCAGAGAGCTTTTGAAGGGGTAACAAAGAATATTTACTATCAAGGCAAAAAATGCGGGGAGGTTAAGGAGTATTCCGATGGCCTCACAATGTTTTTGCTTAAAGCTCATCGTCCAGAAAAATATCGGGATAAACCGAACGGAAACCTCAATCAAAGTGGCGGAGTATTAGTCATTCCTGCTGGGCCTAAAGGAGTCGATGAGTGGATAAAAGAAAATGGACTGACAATCATAACTGAAAGGCAAAAACAAAATGATTCTAACTATGGATAGAAATATTGTATTATTTTTTTGATGATGTTGATTTTTTGTACTTACCTCGTTTCTTTGGAAGCAGGTTTACTTCTTTTAAAATCAATCTGGTAAAGTTATTTACCGCATCTTTTTTTTCTTGTTCTATAATCTTTTCATTAAAATTATCATCATCAAATTTTGCAAATCGAAAAAACACATCCTCCAACTCTTTTTTTATACGTTCTCTGTCCCCTTTCTCCCTTTTCACAGAACGGGAAACAGGTTGTTTCTTTATCATCTCTAAAGTTCGATTGTAATTTGAAGGAAACTTTTCGTCCGTCTCAATTTCTTTTTTTGGATGCCTTCTTCCTGATTCCTCCACCTTATTGGGTGGTTTCTTTTTATTCTTCGATTTTCCGGCGCGTTTTTCTTGCTCGTCGCTAATCTTGTTAAGGTATGCAATTTCATATTCACTTATAAAGCCGCTTTCACAGTCCTCTCTGGAATAGAGTTGACTGTTAGGCTCCGCAAAAAACTCCAGTTCCTCTTTTAAATATTTTAAAGACAAAAGGTTAATCTCATATTCTGAGAACCTTTTTAATATTTCGAGCATTTCTTTTGCCTTTGATAATAAATATTCCCCTCCAGTTTTCTTGTCCGTTAAAAATTCACGAATTTTATTTGGTTTTATTTGATTAAAGCTTTCATGCCAAAGGTGTGAATCCATAATACTTTTTATGGCATGAGCTAGAGGGTTGACCTCCTTTCGAGTCAAACCTGAAAGGTTCAATATTTCCTCCTGTAACTCAGGGGAGAAAGAAAAGAATTTGGGCTTTTTTAATCCTTTTTTTAGGAGAGGCTTCTTTGGCATTCGTTTTCTCCGTAAGAAAACCCGTATAAGGAGAACTGCTCCCAGGCCGTTACGGTTACGGCTTTTCCCCCGCTAAAGGTAGAGAGCATACAATTAATATACTATTAAATATTGACTATGATTGCACTTCAACAAATGTCACTTGCCACCTTTTTGTTTTATAAAAATATGTAATTCGAGCCATGAAGGTATTCTTTAACATTACCCCAAAGCTATTCTGGGCATGAACCACTCCCAAAACTGTGTAATAGCAATTTGTATCTCTCTTGTCTTCTGATTTATATTGAACTGTCTTACTTTCTCGGACTGGGAATTCGGCAGATTTTGGACTTTTTAAACGACTCCTTACTGCATCTTGCACCATAACAAACGGCATTCCACTCTTGTCACATCTAGTTTCAAAGGCTTTTTTTGCTCTTTTCTTTTCCTCTTGAGCTTCTTGCTTTGCCTCTTCTAATTTCCTTGCTTCATATTCCCTATCCATTCTTTCCAATTGCTCTGGAGTTAAGTTTATATATTCGTGTATTCCTATTGAAAGAAAAACACCAACAATTATGAATATAAACATCCCAAATAATTTTGCAAATGAGAAACCTGTCCTTTTATTTTTTTCATCAGCCATTTTGGTTTGTCCTTCCTTATATGGCTTTCGCATTTTCTAAGATTAATCGGAAAGCTCCTTATCAGCATTAGACCCAAAGTATAGCTGTCTATTTGGGCATTTCATAATGATACTTATAGTCCGTAGACTTAAAATCATCAAAATGATTCTATTAATGGGAGTTATTCATTCTTAAATGAGGCAAGGTGAAAAACGATCCCAGAGTATTATTAGGAAAAAAGGTGCGAAGTGTACGAAACAACCTAGGGTGGTCTCAAGAAGATTTGGCCTTTGAATCCGATCTAGACCGCACTTATATTGGAGGAATCGAGCAGGGGAGGAGAAATGTAGGGTTGATTAATATATGTAAAATCGCCAAAGCCCTTAAAGTTGATCCCAGCTCCTTGTTAGATTTTAAAAATATCAAAAAAGGAAAAAGAAATTAGGTAAGTCTTTTTGCGGGGAGTAATGGAACCTATGCAAATTTAATGACGGCTTTCGGCCAATAGCGGACATTAGTCACTTCCAAATTTATAGATTACCTTTCGAGATTTAATGCTCTGACAATAAAATCTCTATCTCTGATTTTATTGTCAACTACATGGCCACAAATCCTTCTGTTCTTATTGCTAAGGAAGTATCTATTTTCAGCAATTGTTTTACCCGAGGCAATTTCTTTAATAAGTATTTCAGTACCAAAAATCCCCAATTCTTTATCCTTTTGATTGGTAGTTGAACTACTATAAACTCCATATTTAGATTTTAAAATGTCAACCGGCTCGACCCTCGTCGAGGAATAATACCTTGCATATTTAGCATCCTTTCGCTGTTTTTTTGAATAACTGTCAGCAGGCTTTTCTAAAAAACGTAGTATTCCAAGATTGATAAACCCTATACCGATAGTACCGCTACCCCATCCACTGTAAATTCCATCCTTAATCCCATAATAAGTTCCACCTCCATTTAGATCAAAATATACTGATTGCAAATCGTTTGGAACGCTGTATATTTTTTCTCCTGCAGTTTTGCAAAGCTCATCCAATCTTCGGTCCGTTTTATTGGAAATATTAAACAAGGAATTTTCACCAATAAAGGTAAAACCTAATGCAAGCAGCACCGGAATTGATCCGATAAAGCCAAAACTTGCTATTTGACGTCTGTCTATTTGAGCTGGAGGGGAAACCTGCCTTTCTTTAATAAAAGTCCGTACAACAATTTTAATTGATACCATTCCAACAACAATAAGTGCCGGAAGTGCCGTTACTACTGAGTAACTTGCGACAACGAAACCAGGCCCCCCTCCTTGGATTGTTGAAGCGAAAATTCTAACAATCACATAAAGTATTAAAATTAAATTTCCAATGGTTAATGCCCTGCTCTCACCTGTGGTAGCTTTAATTCCAGCGGTTTTCGGAAATGATTTTAAAGCTAGGTAAATAATCAGTGCGGGAAGCCAGTAAGTAAAGGTTGCTGAGAGTACAACAGATTGAACTTTTGGAAGTGTTTGGAGTAGGGGCTTACTAATAATTAGAAGAAGTATTTTCTGGCCAGGTGAAAATAAAACACTAGTTATAAACGCTAATGCAATAGCGATATTTAACATAAGACCACCTCTTTTTAATTTTCCACGTTGACCAAAAAGATTTAAGCGCTATAAGGATATTTTTTTTAAAATTTTAAGGAATATAAAACCAAAAAAATCCTACTGAAATAGGACCTACTATAGTTACTATTGTTGATAAGAGCATTTTTAAAGAATTTGTTTCTTCCCACCCTACCCGAAAAAAAACGAAGCCAGTAAAAACAGAAATAGGGTAAATATATATTGAAAAAAATAAAGCGCGGGTAATTATACCAGTATCAGGAAAATACATTTTCATGTAAGGTGCCAAAAATGTAAATCCACCCATCGCCGCAAAGGGCCAAAGGGGAAGTGTGCTTACGATGATTACATTTAGGATTTTTTGAACGACTTGTAATTTCGTTATGCTAGGCGGTATTTCTTGGAGCAACCACCATAATTGACGAATTGCGAAAATAGTTAGCCAGGAAAAACATACAAAAATTACTATCAGAATCATTTACCCGCCTCTTTAATCATCCTGCCCAATATCACTTTATCCAAATCATAGGATGGAATGTCCGCTTTGGGTTGCGACCTCAACCGGTCGACGCAACACTTTATCTTAAGAATAAAAAGATGGAGTGTAAGTATGGCATATCGAACTCGAAGAAATTATACAGCAGGACAGATGTCAGAGTTATGGGAAAGATGGCAAAAGGGCGAATCACTCAAAGCCATCGGTCGGGTATTTGATCGATCCTCATCCTCAATATTTAATCTATTATCACCGACTGGGGGAATCCGACCTTCCCCCCGACGACGTTCAAGATTAGCATTGACGCTTCGTGAACGTGAAGAGATATCACGAGGTCTTATCAGCAATCTTTCTTTAAGGTGTATCGCTGCTCAATTGAGTCGTTCACCTTCAACGATCAGTAGAGAAGTTGCACGTAACGGTGGTTTGAAACAATACCGCGCCAGCCAGTCAGATGAAGCCGCTTGGAATAGAGCACATCGACCAAAACCCTGTAAACTATCCCTGCATCCTGGACTAAAACGACGGGTTGCATCAAAGCTTCAAATGAATTGGTCACCCAAACAGATTGACGGTTGGCTAAAACGACAATACCCATTGGATAAGAATAAGCACGTGTCACATGAAACGATTTATCGCAGTTTGTTTATTCAGGCCCGTGGGGTCCTTAAAAAAGAGCTGCAATTGTACCTTCGTACTCAACGGGCAATACGGCGCGCCAAACAACACAGCATAAAAAATGAAGGACTGGGTAAAATCTGCAATGCTGTGTCGATCAGGGAGCGTCCCTCCTCGGTTGAAGATCGTGCTGTACCTGGGCATTGGGAAGGTGATCTTATTGCAGGATCAAACAATAGTCATATTGCCACTTTGGTTGAACGGCAAACACGGTATGTCATGTTAGTGAGAGTGAAAGGTAAAGACACGGAAACGGTCATCTCGGCACTGATAAAACATGCACACAAACTTCCCACAGAGCTGTATAAATCATTAACCTGGGATCGAGGAAAAGAAATGGCAGATCATCAACGGTTTACTTTAGCGACCGACATTGATGTTTATTTTTGTGACCCACAAAGCCCCTGGCAGCGTGGCTCGAATGAAAATACAAATCGGTTGCTACGACAATACTTTCCAAAAAAAACGGATTTGTCGGTACACTCACAGGCAACACTTAATAAAGTGGCTCGAGAATTAAATGAACGACCCCGTGAAACATTAGAGTTTGAAACACCCGCAGAACGATTTAACGCATGTGTTGCGTTGACCGGTTGAAGTGGCAGTCGTTACCAGACATGTCTCCATTCGGCCAATAGCGGACACTATCGAGAATTAGATTGAAGATCACTTAGAACTCCTATTTTTTATCCCTCCTCCCAGAAATAATTGAGAGAATATTGATTACAGCATTTGTTGATTCAGCACATAAAGCAGCCAAACGAAAGTCCGCTGTACGGCGGTGTGTTAAGTCATTGGCCATATCTAACGATGCTCTGGCATGCTTTCGTATATTTTCGTTGGGCTTTCCTTCGAGTTCTACAGCAATATAAGCATCAAGCATCCGTTTGGCATCTGTTTTGCTGGCCACCGTACCGTCTAGAATTGGATGCAGTTCACTAACATAGACCGCTTGAGCTAAAGAAATTAACGTTTCTCTGGCAAGAAGCCCTATTCCTTGAAAATGTTCTTCAGTTGAAGCTTTCGCAAGCCGGAGCTTGATTTCACCCATACTTCGGTCAACGCGATGCCACCCTGTTGGTTCTTCAAAAACTGGGTTTACAGAGACTGATTCCATGCCTTTTATTGTTTCTATAAGTGGGTCAAACATATCTCCAAGAAATTTGCGTCGAGACTGGTATGTTGAAAGAGTGCCGTCACTCCATTTCCCATACCATTCCCAAAGGTCTTTGAAAGGATTAAGGTTTTCCAAGCCTCTTTCTATTAAGCCTTCGGAAGTTTTTTTAAATTTTAATTGGTATTCATCATTTACACTCTGAATACGGGCTCCACCAGTTGAAACGGAAACCATTAAACTTTTCTGTGACTCCAAAAGTTTTATTAACTCTTCGTGGGAAATCTTATATTCTTTATCTTGGATTTCTTCGGATAATTCGGGTGATATTACAACTTCGTCGACCCATGATTCAGGATAAGACCTAAATAATTTCTCCGCTTTGTTCTTGATACTTTGTTCAAGTGCCTGTATTTCTATTTCTATATTTGAATAGAGCTCTAGTGGCACCTTGCAAAAGATTCCATATATAGTGGTGCCATTATTCCAGTTGTCGTAACCAGTAATTTCAATTAATGGCGAACCTTGAGATAACACTTGGAACTCAGCTCCTCCTCCCTCTCTTTTAAAGAGATTAGCTAGAGTTGCAATAATTTTTCTCGAGTCATTAATTATAGGATCCATATGTAATATAGCTATATTTTTAAAAGTTTATATAACGTACGCTTAGGGTCGATAAGCGAACACCCAAAAAAGGTCGCTAAACGGCCAAAAGCGGACCTATATTAAGTCGAAGAAAGCCCTAAATTAAACGGAACGCTATAGTACCGATGAGGAGCTCAAACATGGTCGAACGACAATCCTTAGATCTGATTTAGGATGATTGCAGCTAAACATCCTTTAAATAATCTTTAAAATACCGAAATAATTTTTTGGAAATTTTCTTTTGAAAAACATTTTCATCCGGGCAAAAACGCTTCACAAAGTCACCGTTGGGTTTGCCATCTTGAAATTGGACACTTGGATTAATTATTATAATTTCTTTGCAATTCCCACCCCAAACTTTTTTAACAAGTAAGTTGGCCCAATAGTCTGTTACTGGCAGGCTATAACCCCAAAATATTACTTGGTCTGCTTCCTGACATAATTCAAAGGTTCTTGTCCAGGACCTTCTTATGTAATGGGTATCCCTTATGGCCTTGTTTTGAATTGGGGGTATTATATAAGGATAGAGAAGCTCATGACAAATTCCGCAGCAATTTCTATCTTTAGGCGTTGTTGCGACAAAAGGTTTTTGATTATTTTCACAAGTATTATTTTTACAATTTACTAAATCAACTGAACCATGAAGCTTAATATAATTGCCACCAAATTTACGTTTAAATCGCCTGTTAGAATCAACTTGTCCAAGAACATATGGTACAGGACTTTTCCATGAATCGTCTTGCTCGGCTGTGCAAATATTTATAAATTGGCCATAAAAAGAAAAAGGAATACTATGCGGTTCTGGCGAATAATTCGGCAATAGCTGGTCTAAAAGAATATCCCAATTAAATGAAATAATAGAATCCTTATCCCCATTTAATCCCTCCACAAATTTATTAAAAATCCCATTTTCACTTGTAACCTTTTCCGAGTAGTAATCTATTGTCTTTAAAATGAGTTGTATTATATTGTCTTCAGAGGGTTGGCGGGGGTCAACCTGATGGAATATAGTTGCCAGGGTAAGCAACTCCTCTATATTTATTTGATCCACCCTTTTAAGGGTGGTTTCTTTCTCCTTGGCACTTGTATCCCCAGGCTGTATTTGATTAATCCCGAACAATCTTTTTATGATTTTCTCCGTATCCTGAAAATTATTTGCGTCAGCAAATGGATAAGGAGTAGGTCGCCAAAAGAAAAAATCTCCCTCTCTTGCTTTTTTTAAGAAATTGTCTGTAGTAGGCATTATTCCAGATGAATGATCCTTGGAGGCTCCAGCACCTAAAATAAATAGTCTATTCTTTTTTTTGGAGTCAATTGACATTTGAGTTTCTTAAAAACTCCTTATTGTTTGCATTTTTATAGGCTCTGAATGTCCGGTTTGGGTCGATAACGGTCTTTGAAAGGGCTCATCAAAACCCTTTAGTTCAAAACATACTATCTTTCCTTTTCATCTATTACGATTGAATTCTTATTGGTAAAATATTTTCTGCTCAGGGGGAACAGAAAGTAAAAAACTGAAAAGGGAAGCAGCATTGAATAAAAAAAATCGGACTCTTAACTTGAAGGAAGGGCTGAAATCTACTGAAAAAACCTTATTTATAGAATATTTCAAATAAGGTTTTTATTGTAATTATTTGATTTAATGGAGCCAGCGGGCGGAATTGAACCGCCGACCTACTGATTACGAATCAGTTGCT
>CAZMZH010000053.1:0-12232 GCA_964570665.1 uncultured Nitrospinota bacterium
TGACTCTTTCACTTACAAAGGTCTAAATCTGTAAACGCTTTTCTTTACTTACCCATGTTAAGTAAGAACAATCCCGGTTAAATGCAATCTTCCTTTGCATAACGTAGATGAGTATAATATTTCGTTTTATTTCAATTTTTTTTAACTAAATTTTTTGCCAAAACCCTTTAGTATTTCTTCATAATAGTGTTGTCAAATCTTTGAAGGATGTGTGACAATGCTACTGATTTTTTACACCCAATAAGCGCCAGCTTTTTTCATTCTATTGCCACTCAACTATTGCCTCGGATTGTCCACACCTTAGAAAGCATTTCATGCCTCGAAAAATTAATATACTCGTAGTCATAAGCTTTATAGCCGTAATCATTATAGGATTTGCTTTGCGATATTTCACTTATGACGCCGCCTATATTAATGGATGGGTTACTCGGGATTTCGATAGAGCCTTTAATCTTGTGGAGGGAACCTATTTCCCATTGGCAGGATCGGAAGTTAATAATGGAGGTAGATTACCAGGTCCTTTTTTGTACTTATTACTGGCGATTCCCATTTTGGTGAAAGCCTCGTATGAATCTATAATTACTTTTAATTTGATAGTCAACTGCGCTTCGATACTAGGTTTATTCTTTGTCGCAAAAAGGTTTTTTGGCGCGTCCGTTGGGTTTGTTTCGGCCGCCTTTCTTTCATTCAATATAACTCATATAGGAGCCTCTGGTTTTCCATTCAATCCTTCTTATTTATTTCTGCTCATACCGCTGTATCTTTGGTTTGTGTTTGAGTTGGGGGCCAATCGAAACATAAAGTTTCTTCCTTTTATAATCTTAATAGTGTCCTTAGGGATTCAAATCCATTATTCGTTCGCAACGTTTTACCTTGCTCCGATTCTATTATTATTTTTTCTTCGATTGAAAGGTTCATTAAAGCAGATTCTGCTGAGTGTTTTTTTTGCCGCAATTTGTTTTACGCCATATTCACTTTACTTGAAGCAAACTATCACTCCTCAAGTCGAAGGCTCAGCCAACACTTTTAAAAGTCCCAATATTTCATATTTTGAAAGAGCGATTAAGTTTCCGTTTGTGGCTAATACGATTGAGAAAATGACGTTTAAAAACGGAATAAGTCGAACGTATTATATGGATAAAAAAGTAGCGGCCTTTTATTACGTTTTAACCTTGCTGAGTTTGCTTTTTATTTCCTGGCAGATATATCAAAAAGCAAAAGAAAAAGGGATTCAAAGCGCTAGTAAAGAGGTTACTCTATTTGTAGTTTTTTACGGTCCGGCTTTGATTTATGAAATCACCAATCCGGTAGGTTGGAACGCGTTTCCACATAACTGGTACACGTTTATTTTTGTTCTTCCCCAAATGATTTTAATCGCTTTATTTCTGGTTTGGTTATTTCAAAGAATCAAGAAAAAATGGATGCAAGGCAGTTTTATCTTAGCGACAATGTGTGTAATTATTTTCTTGGGTTTTAATTCTTATGCGGATGTTCGTGCTTCTTCGTTGAAATTAAAAAAGGACCTATTTTTTGGAGAGTTTAATAACTACAAAAAACTACATGCTACCTTAATGCAAACTCTTGAGTTATCTCCAGAAGATTACGTCAATCGCGTTTATTTTGAGGGTTTTCCGCCTACATCTTTAAGATCAATGAGTTCTATACAACAGTTAAATGATTTAACTGCCGAAGTTCAATTGATAGATTTAAAACCTTTTAAATCGTCTGTTGGCAAATCAGATCAATTATCAAACCTATCTAGAAATAACGAGTTTTGTTATTTTGTTTTTCAGGAAAAAGACAATGTCAACTTAATGACTAAAAAGTCGAATTATATTACCTTTCGCCTTGGTAGATATTTAGAGGATAAAACTATTTTAATATTATCGCCAACTTTAAAAATATTTTTTAAAAAATTTAAAAATTTTATTTCTGTTTCTAAATATAAACCAAAAAACAATCAATCTTGTTATACCAATGGGTTGAATACTTTTCCTGTTGAAAAAGAAACAAGAGATCTTTTGATTAAAGCTAAAGCTTTAGATGTTAATAAAAGTTTAGATATGAAAGTAATCACGAGAGAAGAAAATTATAACTCAAAGAATGAATTAATTTTATTCAAGGGCGAATACTTGGCTTATGACAAGTTTTCCAATTCTCCTTTTCAATTGAATCTGGATATTAAAAATACCGATAAGGGATATGTCGCTCGGATTGATGTCCATCGGCATTATTTTTGGGCATACACCGAGTTTGTAAATAAAACGGATCTGGCAATTTGTCCGGGACGTTTTCAAACCCGATTAAAAAATGAAAATTGTGTTTTTATAAATATATTCCCCGACGATAATTTAGCTTCTACATTTTATTCTTATAATCAGAAATGGAAGAAAACAATACCGTTACCCAAAGAAACCAAAATTATAAAAGATAAACATTTTTTAAAACTAGCTTGGGAATCCATGCATACCACCGATGTTGACGCTAAAGGATTTTTTACTCAAAATAAAAATACAAGCGTTATTTCTTTAAATTAAAATTTTGATTATAAATCCTTCCTCTCCCTAGTTCACGTTGTGGTAAAAAATCCGCTTCAAATGAATTCATGTTACTTAGACACATAAAACCTCAAAAAAATATGGAAGAAAAAATTCAGTAGGTAAGAAAAGGGCGAGTGGAAATGGGCAGAAAAGGCTATTTGACGGGAGCGCCGGGGTGTTGACAGGTTGCCTGTCAAGTTGTAACTACTGGATAGAAAAGAAATTTAATAAGATTATAGGGGCTATCTGACGGGTTGACGGGTTAAATGAGGTTTATATTTTAAGTATATCCGTACTCTCTATATAAGAGAACTCAAAACAGAACGGCGATAAAAAAAAATTAAGAAGCTTTTTCTTTAGTTGGAAGCGTCACGAGAAAAGTCGATCCCTGGTTTTCTTCCGATTCCAAAAAGATTGATCCATCCATTGCCTCGACCAATAATTTTGTGATCGTTAACCCAATTCCCGTTCCTTCTATTTTTGGGTCTGCGGTTAAGCGGTCGAAAGGGTCAAAGATCTGATCTTGCAGGTTCTTGGGGATTCCCAATCCCGTATCAATTACGTATATTACCAAATTGGAATCGTCGTTATTTCTTATGCCAATACTAATACATCCATTTTTTCGATTGTATTTGATGGCGTTGGAAATCAAATTTAACATAACCTGATTAAATCGCACCTTATCGGCATAAATTGAGTAGTTTGGTAATTCGGGAATTTTATTTTCGATAGAAACTCCCGATTTTTCGGCTAAAGGCTTGAGAGATTCTATCAATTTGTCGACAAGCGGTTTTACGGCAAATGTTTCATGCTTTAGTTTAACAACCCCTTTTTCAATTTGAGTTAAGTCTAGTAATTCGTTAACGATTTTTAGTAAATGTCTTCCGCCGCTTAAAATGTACTCTGCGTTTTCTTCCGTTCTATTTGCCGGTTTATCGTGACTTACCTTAATGAGCTCGGCAAATCCAAGAATGGCGTTCAGCGGTGTTCTTAGCTCGTGACTCATCATGGATAAAAATTCGGACTTAGCTTTATTTGCTTTTTCAGCTTTTAGTTTAGAATTTTCTAAATCGTCGGTCCTTTGCGCCACTAAATTTTCTAAATGACTTCGATGATTTTTTAATTCTTCTTCGATGGTTTTTCTTTCCGAAATATCCCTTATTGTCGTTAAAATGTAATTGCCGTCGTCCAAATTTACCAAGCCGATATGGACCTCGACGGGGAATAGGGTACCGTCTTTTCGTCGGTGCATTCCTTCTATTTCTACAGGTTTGCCTAGAGTTGCTTCTTGCCACCTTTGTGGGGCTATATTTGGATTAAACTGCGTTTCAATATCCTTTATAGAAAGATTGAGCAACTCTTCTCTACTATAGCCAAGGTTTTTACTAGCTTGGAGGTTGACGTCGACAATTTTTCCTTGGAAATTGTAGATAATAAACGCGTCCACCGCTTGCGTCATAATAGCTCGAAACCGTACTTCGCTATCGCGCAGGGCTTTCTGGGTGTTTTCGCTTTCTATGGAAATGCCCGCAATTTTTGCAAACGAATTTATGAACTCTAGTTCTTCTGACCGAGGTTTGCTGGGTTTGGAGTGGTAGACGGCAAATGTCCCAAGTACGTTTTTACTAGAGCCGAAAATGGGGAAAGACCAGCAAGAGTGTAAATCGTTTTTCATGGCTAGATTTTTCCCTCTTTCCCAGAGAGGATCGGAGCCGATATCCTCAACCACGACAATTTCTTTTCTATAAGCCGCCGTACCGCAGGAGCCCGCGATAGGACCAATGGAAATACCGTCGATTTTTTTTAGGAACGTTTCGGGTAAGCTCGGAGCGGAGCAGTTGTGCAGATATTGACCCGATTTATCCAACAAAAGAACCGAACATTTGGATTCGGGAAATTGGCTTTCAAATCCATGGGTAAATAAATCCATTATCCCTTTTATGGAACTTCCTTGATTCAACTTTTCCAAAGCTCGATTTTGAATGGAGAGTTGAAATTGGTACTGTTTGGAAAGGTCGCTTACCATGTATGGATTTAATCTCGAAAAACTTATTTTTTGTTTTAAGTTGTTAAGGGGTAACGCAAGAATTTGATAGAGGGTTAATTTCAGGTAGCGAAACCCGAAGCTATTCAAAACAGGTTTGATAGATTAATTTAAATATTAATGTTACCCCCATTGTAATTCATAAGCAAGTCAAAATTCATTTGGATTTTTGAGTAATTTTTTTACGCTGGAATGGGGAGGTTTTGGAGGAAGAAAGGTTACAGGCAACTCCTTTTTTCCGCAGTGGTCTATTTTATTAGAAGGATCTTACCACGATTCAAATAGTCATTCCGAGCAAGGTCGAGGAATCTATCATGTTCCTTAAAAGGTTCTCGAAAGGCGACCGCCTATTGCTTTTAATTTAGAAGAATAATCTCAAAACAATAATTCAGTGTGTTTAACACTGCCCCTACGAATTGTCATCCAGAGGAAAACCTTTAAGTTCTGCGAAGGATCTCGCTTTGCTTCCTTCTGTGCCATTCTGTGTTCTTCTGTGGCCTGCCCTTTCCAAGGTAGTTGCTAGTTCCTCATCTTATGTGAACCGCTGAGAGCATGAGACATGGCAGGTTGAAAATTTGCCTTTAAGGTAACCCCTCCTATATTGATTGACGATTTTTGTCTTCCCAAAAAGTTTCAAAAGGAACCATGTTGTCCTAAGATTCTCGAAGGAAAAACTTTATTAGCCGCTAAGATTTTCAAAGCTTACTAATTTTAGTGGGATTAAAAAAATCTATTCTTTTTCTTCGGGGTGTTTGGCGAGGAGGGCGGCGTGTTTGTTATCGATGGTTTCAAAGCGCTTTAAAACCACCTTTAACAACTGATCTCGAAACTTGTTTTGCAGTTTGACGTCCCATTCGTCCATGTGTTTGGGTTTTATCGCCATGGTGACGCAGGTCTCTTCAGCAATGACGCTGGAGGTTCTTTTCCCTCTGCGTAGAATCGAGAGTTCCCCGAAAACGGAACCTTCCTTGAACTTGTTCACCACAACGTCTCGTGTTGGCGTCTCTTTGGAAACGCGAACCGATCCTTTTAATAGGATATAAAACGAAGAGTCGGTCTTGCCTTCTTGGATGATCCAGTTTCCCTCTTCATATTTAAAGAAGTGTTTTTGATCTTGTGCGAAGGTCATCAATTCTTCTCTGTTAAAAGGAGAGAAAAATGGAATAGCCTGCATCCAACCCAAAATAGTGTTTATATCCATTAAGCCGTCTCTAAATTAAATCCAATATCTCTCCACCATTCGAGTACTTCAGGATAAGCTAAGGTCGAGGTAACATAGCGTGGAGGATTGCTAGTTTTAGTTAATTTTACTATAAATTCGTTAAACGACCATAATCCTATCAAAATTTTTAGCAAAGGGAAAGACTTCTGATTAATAAGGAGTTATTTGGACCTCCCAATGCGTTTTGTTTTACTGTTGACTATTCCTCCAGTTCTGCTACTTTAAACAAAATTTTGTTGTTTTCAGCGAAATGGAAGACGGTGCAAATCCGTCGCGGTACCGCCGCTGTAACGGGGGACGAAACCTGCATCATGCCACTATTTCAATGTTAAATGGGAAGGCGCAGGAAGTAGATTGATCCCGAAGCCAGAAGACCTCTCTGAAAATGCATCGCGCAACTCTTCGAGTTAGAGAGGTGGTGAAGTGTGTACTGGTCTCCTCTTTTCATTCGAAAAGGGGATTTTTTTTGCCTTATTTTCTGCAATCAAAAGCTCAAATCCCTACTTGCGCGTTATTTAAATCGATTCACTTTTTAGTATTAATAAATTTATTAAACGCCACTTTAAATCCCCCCTTGTAGGAGATTGGTTATGAAAAAAATTATTAGAAGGTTTTTTGCGATTCTCTGTTTTTTCTCCTTTATTATTCCGACTTCTGTTTTTGCCTTCGACTGGCAAGCTCACGATTTATCGCATTTAGTATTAGTCTCTAACCGCAACGCCGACGAGTTGACGATCATTGATATGAAAACAGACAAAGTGATCGGCAAACAAAAAATCGAAATGAACAGCCAGGCTCACATGGCAATGTTTTCTCCCGACGGCAAAAAGCTGGCCATCGCCGCTACCGATAACGGTCTTATCTCTATCGTAAATCTTAAAAACAATGCGGTTAAAAATGTTCGCGTGGGCGCGGGTCCGGAACATATGGATATCAGCAAAGACAACCGGTGGTTATATGTAGGGAACATCGAAGAAGGAACCGTTTCCAAAATCGATCTTAACCAAAACATCGAAACCGCACGTTACCAGGGATTCATGGAACCGCATGGAGCGACCATCTTATCTAACAGCGATACAGTGTATGTTCCGAACCGAGGGGCGCAGCGCGTTGGTGTTATCCAAGCGGAAACGATCGTAAAAAATATTGAAGTGGGATCGCTGGTTGGACTCGCTTCCTTAGATAGAGACCAAATGGGAGCCGCCATGCATCGCGAGCGCTTTATTCCAGTTAACGGAATCGCGAACGTGACTCTCACTCTCGATGAGAGTTTTGCTTACGTTGCCGTGGGCGACGCCAACGTTGTGGAAGTAATCGATACGGCTACCAACGAAGTTGTGAAGAACATTGCGGTTGGAAAAAATCCTTGGAGAGCCTATGTCTCTCCTAATGGAGCGTACATGTTAACGCCTAACAACGGCGACGAAACGGTATCGCTGATCGACGTACAAACTCAAACCGTAAAAGCGACTTTACAAGGCGGTCCAGACATGACGGGCGTTAACTTCAATCATGACGGGACGAAGGCATACGCTATCAGTCGCGGGACGAATCAAATTTATGTTTACGATCTCGCGACCGCAACCAAGATCAACCAGTTGGATGTAGGACCGCAAGCAAGGTTGGAAACCGCTAGCGTTTCTCCAGCGGGAAAGAAAATCTACGTGGCTTCTTCAAAAGACAACTCCGTTTATGTTGTCGATATGGAGTCCGATAACGTGAAACGGATTGCCAATGTAGGTAACTTCCCTTGGGGAGTAACCATCTATAAAGGACAAAACTACTGTCACTAGAGCCTATGGCTAAGATGGCTTGGGAACTAATTTGTATTATTAAAGTGGATTGTATTTTGATCCGACCCTATGACTTGTCATTCAGACGACCAAAGGGAGGAAGAATCTCATTTAGAAACTTAGATTTCGAATAGAAGCCTGTTAAGTGGTTTTCAACGAGATCATTAATATTATAGAAAATTGATTTAAAGTTTCGTATTAACTTTCAAACAACGTTTCGGTTAAGGGAAGCTTGGTGGAAATCCAACACTGTCCCGCAACTGTGAAGGGAACGAAAACCGCGAAAGCCACTGTCGATTGCGATGGGAAGGCGCGGCGAGTAGGTCGCCCAAAGTCAGGAGACCTGATCGAAACGTAAAAGGATCTCTAAAAATTTGAACTTGCCATGAACCTCGTCTTTGCAAGCAAAGATGCGGCGTTAGCAAAACGGTAAACACGAATTATCCGAGGTCTTAATGGAGATACCTTCGCGGAAAGGAATGTTTGATGCAATTTGTTTCAAAAACGTTGGCCCTAACGTTAGTACTCATTGGTTGTTTGTCGACAGCCTGGGCAGATACCAATACGGCCTCTAAAGTCAATTTAGACGAGATCGTCGTCACCCCTAACAAACTCAATTTCGATCACAAATCAACCACCGGTAGCCGACTGGGTTTGCCTGTTGTAGAGATACCGGCAAGCATTCACGTTATCGATAATTCGGTCATCGTTGAAAAAGGTTATCTCTCTGTACCCGAAGCGGTGGGCAATATGCCCGGCGTGCTTTGGGGATACGCCCCCGCCGAACCGTTGAGTTTTTCGATGCGCGGGTTTAGCAACAATCAGGTACATATCCTGCGCGACGGAATTTGGTTAGGCCCGTCGAATATGTCCGGTAGACCGTCCAATGCGTTCAATCTGGCTCGGATAGAGGTTTTAAAAGGACCGGCGTCAGTGTTACATGGACAAGGCGTTGTCGGCGGCGTTATCGATATGGTTTCCAAACAAGCCGCGCCCGGACAGCCGATGATAGCCGAAGCGCTGGGTTCTTACGGTCGTTACGATACTTACCAAATCGCCGGCGGGGCAGGGGGACCGATCTCCGACAAGCTCTGGTTTCGGGCAGACATCAGTCAATACGGTACCGGAGGATTTGTAGAAAACGCCGATTCGAAATCGCTAAACGGAACGGGTTCGGTTCTATGGAAACCCAACGACAGATTGGACGTGAGGTTTCAATTCGACGCCATGGACGACAAGCTCCAAAACTACTGGGGAACCCCACTGGTTAGCGAAAGCTTCGCGACACGACCTCTTATTGGCGTTGTAGAAACGTCGGACGGAAGAACCATCGACGAGCGCATGCGTTCGGTAAACTTTAATGTGGGCGACGATTTAGCGGACTCCGAGCAAATTTTTACGCGCGTTGATGTTAAATATCAATTTTCGGATAAATTGACGGTGCGTAATATCGCGTACTACTTTGACGCAACACGACGATGGACCAACTCGGAAAATTACTCGTTCAACGCAACGACAAACCTGATCGACCGCGACCGGTTCTTTGTAGGGCACGACCAAAACACCGCCGGCAATCGCGCCGACCTTACGTTTGATCATCCAATAGCGGGACTGCCAAACCGATCCCTGGTAGGCGTCGACTACCGTTATTTCGATTTTAAACGGAACAGCCGGTTTTTTGGCGGTGTGGATAGCGTCGATCCGTTCAACCCCATTGCCGGTAGTTTTGCATTTCCAGAGCAAAGCTTCGCTAACCCAACGATTATAGAAACGGCGGCGGTATTTTTTGAAGATACGTTAAAGATCGCGCCAAACCTTCGTTTAGTGGGTGGTTTGAGATACGATCATATCGATTTAGAACGCGATAGCAAAAACTTGGACGGCAGTACCAACACCGGCAACGCTTTTGAAAGAACGTTCAACCCAGTCAGTTGGAGAGTCGGAACGGTTTACGAGTTCATGCCATCCTGGATGGGATACGCCCAATACAGTACCGGAGCCGATCCAGTAGACTCGAATATATTCCTGGTCAACGCCAATCAAGATTTTGATCTTGCAGAATCTAAACAATGGGAAGTTGGCGTCAAAGCGTCGCTTTGGAACGGACGCGCTCAGTTCACGCTGGCTTATTACGATATTGAACGAGAAAACCTTCTTGTGCAAGTGGCTCCCGGCGGGGTAGTTGAAAACGTTGGCAAACAAACTTCCAATGGAGTCGAAATTGAAGGGGCGCTCCAGTTAACCGGTAATTGGAATTTCAATATAAACGCCGCGTATACACACGCCAAGTTCGAAGAGTTTGGCGACAATTCAGGAAATACACCGCCCAACGTGGCAGATTGGACGGTCAACGCCGCGACCAGTTATAGAAACTTGCTAAATCTACCTGTAGAAGTTGGCGCCAGTACACGCTATGTGAGCGATCGTTTTTCTACCAACGCCAATACTATTACTCTAAAGAGTTATGCGACGGTGGACATCTATACCGCCTACACAATGGAGAATGCGCGTTTGACTGCCAGAGTACAAAACGTGTTGGATGAAAATTACTCTCCCTGGGCCGACGTGTTCTATCCAGATCAAATTTTCTTAGGTTCGCCACGAACCTACTCACTCAGCCTTTATGTGAAGTTTTAGTGAAACAGTTAATTCAATTACAAAAAGTTCTTGAACCGCAGAGAACGCAGAGGACGCAAAGAAAGCCGAAAAAAAAGAATCTCATTTATTAAAGATGAAATTTTCAGTCGATTTATTTAATCCAATAACGGTCATATCCGTCATCCTGAGCGAAGCCGAAGGATCTCGCTTCGAAATAAATAAAATATCACACAGAGTTCAGCCTGTCCTGAGAGACTAGAAGGATCGAAGTGCAACCATTACTCATCCATAATTGCTTTCTTTGCGTCCTCTGCGTTCTCTGCGGTGGAAAGGGTTTGCTTTAATGAGTAAACACTTAAAAATAACGACATGAGATACCTAATCCTGGCGCATCGCTGGTTGGGAATCCTATTATGTTTGTTTTTCGCGGCCTGGTTTTTTAGCGGCGCCGTTCTGATTTATGTTCCATTCCCGTCCTTGTCCTCGGGGGAACGGCTGTCCGCTTTTCAAACCGACGTAAATCCCACTCTTATTCAGATCTCTCCCCAAGAAGCGCAGCAAGCCGCAGACGTTCGACAATTAAAACGATTACGCCTGCTAAACCTGGATGGCAGACCCGTCTATGTAGTGCGTAGTTCCGATAATGAAGTGATGGTTGTTGGAGCGAACGATGGCAAGCTCGTTGAGTCGCTAAAGCAAGACACAGCCGCCCAGATCGCGCAACGCTTTACCGGAAAATCAATACGAAATATCGAGCCGTCCATAGAGTATGACCAATGGGTGGTTTATGAAAGCTTCGATCCCTATCGACCTTTCTATCGAGTAGAGTTAGACGATCCCGAGTCGACAGCGCTCTATATATCGGAACGAACGGGGGAGATATTGCAAAAGACGACGGCCTTCCAACGCGGTTGGAATTATGTAGGAGCTGTCGTACATTGGATTTATCCAACGGTATTGCGTAAACATTGGGCTTTGTGGGATCAAACCGTTTGGTGGTTGTCGTTGTTTGGAATCGTCGCCGCCATTTTTGGAATATGGTTGGGAGTTATCCGTTATCGCGAAGCGAAGGGGAATGGGCAGGTTGGTATGGCAAGTCCTTTTATAGGCTGGATGCGTTGGCATCATATTTTGGGATTAGGTGTTGGCGGCTTTGTACTGACATGGATATTCAGCGGTTGGTTGTCCATGGATCACCAGAGATTATTTTCCAGTCCCAAACCGCAAGCGGACCGCATCGCTAATTTTCAAGGATTGCCTTTATATAAAGCCATAGAAAATATTTCTGCCGAAGCGATAAAACAGATTAAACCATTTCGCGAAGTCGAGTTTAAAGTGGTTAACGGTCAGGCGATTCTATTGACGCGAACACAAACCGAAACGCGATTATTGACGCAAGAGAAATCTGAGAAATTAACAGAAATTAAACTCACCAAAGCTGGGGTTGTCGCAGCCGTTAATAGAGCGTGGTCCGAAGCAAACGTTAAAACGTCGTATCAGGTGGAGGCCGACGACGTTTACAATCAATTGCGCGAAGGATCGATGCCGCCAAACACATTACGCGTTGTTTTAGATTGGGAGTCAGAGGTTTGGGTACATGTCGACATGGAAACGGGGAGGATCGTTTCGGTGATGGACCAAAGCCGCCGCGTATATCGTTGGTTGTTCAACGGATTGCACAGTTTAGATTTCCCCGGACTGGCAAACCGCCGTCCGCTTTGGGATGCGGTTATTTTGTTTTTATTAGCGTTCGGTTTTGTCTTCAGCCTGACAGGAGTGGTCATCGGAATAAAGCGACTAAGAGGATGATTCGTATTACGTTAAATTGAAAATAAACTAGATTTGCTCAAACCCCATTGCATGTCATTCAGAAGCGATACGGAGTATCGGTGAAGGATCTCGCCTCGAATTAAATAAACTGTCACCTTGAGGTTCTCGAAGCACGACCACCTATTATCAAAACTAAAGCAAACCCTTTCGCTCAGATAATATGAAACAGACGATCAACCTCTAAACGTGTTAGTAATAAAAAGGC
>CAZMZH010000054.1:0-12100 GCA_964570665.1 uncultured Nitrospinota bacterium
TTTAAAAAATCAACTTGACTGCGTCTGTTTCATAGCAGAATGACAGGTCGTGGGGTTTGTTAAAAACCGAGTTTGTTTTTGTTTGGCGTTTAAAGTATATTCCAAAACCATAAAACCTAATCCCTCATTTTTTATATCCATCCCCAAAGCTTGTCCTGAGGTACTCGAAGGACGCGTCATCCTGAAGCGATCTTCCTTTGATGAGCTTGTGCTGAGCGTAGCCGAAGTAGCGAAGGATCTTGCCCCGAAAATAAAAAATTGTCATGCTGAGCTTGTCGAAGCACGACCACAACTCACTAACTCCGACCTATTATTCGCGTAAATAATGCAGTAGAGGATCCACTCCATTAAACACCACAGGATAGTCGATATGCGGTCGGTCGATAATCACAATGGGAATGCCACATATCCGTGCCGCTTCGATTTTGTCTAATAACCCACCTTCTTTACCAGACGCCTTCGTTACTAAACAATCGATTCTCCAGCGTTCGATCAAATTCTTATTGGTTTCTACGCTAAAAGGGCCTTGCATAGCGACTATGTTTTTCGGGTTCATTCCTTTCGTCTTAACTTTCTGCAATAACTCTGGGTGAGGCAGCATTCTCAAAAATAGTTCTCCCTCGATACGAGCATTTAAAAAATGATCGATTTCTTTGGAGCCGGTTGTAAGTAAAATTCTGTTGCCTAGTTCATTGGCTTTGCGAGCGGCTTCTTGGTAATTTCCGACAACATGAATATTTTTGTCGGATGGTAAATCGTTAGGACGTTCAAAACGAATGTAGCTGGCGGATGTTTGATTGCACAATTCGATGAGGTTGGCGCTGATCTCTACCGCAAAAGGGTGGGTGGCGTCTAATACGATTTGCGGTTGGTCAATTTTTTCTTTTTGGAATAATTGTTCGCGGTTGAGTCTGCCGGTGTGGATGACGTCTGCGGAAAATGACTTTAAGGCGACGTCTTTGCCATAATCGCTCGCCACAAACAGTTTTATAAAATATCCTTCTTCTATTAACCGGAGACCTATGGCGTTGCCGTCCGACGTTCCTGAAAATAACCAGATGAGGTTTTTGGAGTTTGGCTCGTTAGGACTCATTCGTCAACGAATAGCCTCTTTTCGCAACCATATAGGGGCCGGTTTTAATGGTGGCTTCGTTGCCAATGATCAATGTGGTCAGCATATTAAAATTCATATCAAACAGCTCCCCGAACTTCACGATCTGAAAGTTTTGTTTCTCGCGATACGCATTGGCTACAACACCACAGGGAGTGTCGGGCTTTCTATGCGGTCTGAATTTTTCCAATACTTCGAAGATCAATCCTTTGCGTTGCGCGCTTTGCACATTGTAGAGAACTGAAACAAAATCGCCAACGGCGGCGGCTTCGGCGCGTTTTAAAATCTGTTCGCGAGGCACCAAAATATCCGAAAGCGATAAGGTGAGGAAATCGAGCGTCAACGGCGCTCCCAGTAACGATCCACAAGCGGTAGCCGAAGTCACGCCGGGAATAATCTCGACATCTAATTTATGCTCCTGCTGATTCAGTCGTTCCAAAGCCAGCCCCGCCAATCCGTAAACGCCAATGTCTCCGCTAGAAATCAAACTGACCGACTTTCCCTGCAATACATGCTCTATAGCAAAATCGACACGCTCTAACTCCTGACCTAATGGAGTGGATAACGTCTCTTTGTTTTCAGTCAACTTAGCAATGAGATCGAGATATAATTGATGGCCGACTATAATATCGCTATTGCGTAATGCGGTTTGAGCGCGCGGCACAATCAAATCTAAATCGCCAGGGCCAATAGAAACCAGATAAAGCTTACTCATCATTTTTTCTTTCGTGAACGGAGGATTCTTTCACCAGAGCAACGGCACAACCGTCCTTGGTGGTTTTGTCTATAATCAATTGGCCATAGTGGGAGGCCATCAACGACGTGGGTTCGCAAACGCCAGGGACGCCGATCATATTTTCAACAAATTCCGAAGATCCAATATTTAAATCGGAAGCGAGAATTTCTTGCTGCGAGAAGATGCGTATCGGACACTGAAACGTTTCTGCAAGTTGTAATATGCAAGGTTCGTTCTTTTTCAAATCGATGGTGGAGATACAACGAATCTGTTCTGGAGTTACGTCGGCGTTTCCTAGTACTTTTGTCGCCAATGTATGCAGAGATTCGTAGGAAGCGTTTTTTCGACAACCAATGCCAAGCACGTACTCTTTTAACGCTTCGGTTCCGGTCGTTATTACGGGAATGGCGCCAATGGCGTTGCCTACTTGATACGCTAGGTTGTTGGCTCCGCCTTCGTGACCGCCCAAAAGCGAGATCGCTTGCCTGCCAAACTCGTCGCACACCACCACGCCAGGATCGGTGGTTTTGTCTTTGACCAAAGGGGATAGTGCGCGCACCACTATTCCGGCGGCCATGAAGCAAACAAAACCGTCGTATTGATCGAAGTGATTTTTAAGCCAGTCCTTAAAGCGCGGTTCGAATACAAATTCAGATTTTTGCGGTTCTGTGATTTTAGGTCCCCATAAATGCCAATCGGGTTCCGTTTGATGCAGTTTGCGGGCGATATCCAAACCTTCTTCTCGAATAACGGCGATGGCTACCTTTTTAGGATTTAACATTTTTCTTCCTAAACCGATGAGAAAAGTCATCGGAATAAAGTTTCGAGTCGTCGAAATCTGAAGATTCTAACACATGGCCGATTAAGATTAAGGCGCTCAGAGTAATATTTTCTTTTTCTACCAAGTCGGCGATGTTGGTCAAGTCGCCTTTTATTATTTTTTCGTCGGGCCAACTTGCTTTATAAACTACGGCAACGGGCGTTTTGGGATCGTAATATTTCGTTAGTTTTTCGGCGGCTTCTCTTAATTTTAATATGGAAAGAAATAAACAAAGCGTGCATTTATGAGAGGCTAATAGTTCCAACTCTTCGTCCGGCGGTACTTTGGTTCTGCCGCTGACTCTGGAATAAATAACCGTTTGCGAAACGTTGGGCAATGTCAGTTCTTTACGCAACGCGGCCGCGGAGGCGGCGACAGATGAAACGCCGGGTATGACCTCGTAATCGATTCCCAACTCATCCAACTTTCGCATTTGTTCGGCGATGGATCCATATATAGAAAGGTCTCCGCTTTGCAATCGCGCTACATCCAAATCGTTCTCGTAAGCTTCTTTATAGAGGGCGACTTGTTGGCCTAAATCCAATTCTGCGGTGTCGAAAATTTTTGTTGTTTCCGGCAAATCGTCTAACAACTTTTTGTTGACGAGCGAACCCGCATACATAACGAACCTGCAGGAATGGAGTATTCTATGTCCTTTCAGCGTAATCAGTTCGACATCGCCAGGACCCGCTCCAATAAAATATACTTTCAACGCTTTTTACTCCTTAAAATATTTTTTCAAACGTCTTGCCGTGTCAGAACTTCCGATTTACGAATTAACATGACTGATAGATAACCGGGTTTGGAGTTCATGTCCAATTCCTCTAACTCTTGCGTCAGGATTTCGTTATCCAATCCAATGCGTTTGCCGAGAGCGCAATAGGGTAGGATATCCATTTGTTTAAGTAATTCGTAAACCCAGGGAAAGCGGTCGCCAATTTTCATCAACACCACGTTTTCGTTTTGTTCAATATGTAGCGCTAATTCGTGTGGCGCATCGGGGCAGGGCAGAATCAAGATTTTTTCTTTACCCGTTCCCAGCGGCATATTGAGCGCCGAGGCCAACGCTTGGAATGAACTAATACCCGGAAGCGTTTTAATATCCGCGCTAGCGATTTGTTTCTTCAAAGCTTGTACGGTGTATATATAAGTGGAGTACAAAAAAGGATCGCCGAGTGTAACGTAAGCGATTTTTAAATTTTTCTGTAAATAATCGACAATTTGGTTAGCGACTTCTTCATATCTGGCGTCTAAGGTGGCGGTTTCGTTAGTCATTGGATATTCCAGATGAACGATCTTAGCTTCCGGTAATTCTAAATCCTTAATACAGGTCAACGCGGTGGAGGTTTTTCCGCCTTGGGCTTTAGGAACCAATACCAAGTCGGCATCCAGAAGCGCTTGTTGACTCTTTACCGTTAAATATCCGGTAGGACCCGGACCAACGCCGATACCCGTGAACGATCCAAGTTGTGTTTGTAGAACGGTCAATGCATTAAAGTCCGGTAAATGATCCAATGAGGTTGCCTTTGAAGTCGGCGAGATATACTTCCACTTTTGGTTTTCCGCCTAAGTATTCCGCAATCGATTTTGCTATTTCTAAAGAGACCAAATCAAACAGTCGCGTGATGAATCCTTCGCGGTGGCTTATCTGGATGATTTGCTCGACTGAAATGGAGGCTTCCATTTCTTTGACCGTTTCATCGCGAAAAATCTCTTCGGCTAGTTTCATTATAATAGGAACCGCCATAGGAGATTCTTTGGAATGGGTATTCCAATGGCTGTCAATAACTTTTGCAAGTTTACCTGGGTGCCCGGCAATTTTTAAAGTTTCTAATGGATAATCGTTTTGCTTAAGACGTTTTTTCAAATGATCCAACGCAAATCCCATAAAGTTGGAAATCATGCAAATCCGATTGAGCGGCATTTTGCCGCGTTTGTGGAAAAAATTTTGTCCCCATTTACCAGGACTGAATACAATGGAATCTTCCTGAGTAGCAAGGGCGACATCGATGTAAATTTCGACTGCGGCTTTCCATGCGCTGAGCGACATGGGTTCTACGATGCCGGATGTTCCAAGGATAGAAAGTCCGCCTTTTACGCCAATGCGTGGATTGTAGGTTTTGCCAGCCAGTTCTTCGCCGCCAGGTATGCCGACAGTAATATCTATTCCGGTGTTTTTCCAGTCGGCGGGACAATTTGGTTTTTCCTGTTCTTGCGTTAGATTACTTTGAATCATCACCCGAGGAATGGGATTGATGGCCGGTTCGCCTTTCGCTAGTTGCAATCCTTCTTCGGAAACCGTGCCAACGCCTGTTCCGGCAAAAAAACGAAACTCGCCAAGGTCATTTTTTTTAACTTCCACTTCCACCTGGCATTTGTGGGTGACGTCGGGATCGTCGCCAGCGTCTTTAGTGACTTGCGCTATGGCGCCATGTTCGGTTTTGCGAGCAAAATTAATGGGAATATCGAGTTTATCTCCCGAGGGCAGTTCGATTTCTATTTCCGCTGGAGTTTGATTACCCGTTAAAAAATTAAAAGCGGCTTTAGCGGCGGCGGTAGCGCAACTACCAGTTGTATAGCCACGCATCAATCCTTGTTCCGTTGGAACCGATAAATCGACAGAGCCGTAGGCGGACTTTTTAGCTGGTTTTTGATTTTCGCGGGAAGCCAAAATTAGTAACGCGTTGAAAATAGAAGCGGCGATAGGAGAACCGCCACGCGTTCCGATATTCGTTATATAAGGTATTTGCGATTGTTCTCTAAGTTCTTTTTTACTTTGTTCTGTGCCGACAAACCCCACGGGAATACCAATGATCAGTTCGGGCGCGAAGTTTTTTTTCGCAACAAGTTCTACCGCTTCGGTTAATGCGGTGGGGGCGTCCCCCACGAGTAGAATGATGGGTTTGTCCCAAGTGTGGCCTGCCGCTCTGCGGATAGCCGCTTGGGAGCGGGTGGTTTTATCCTTTTGCGCGAGCAAATGCGTTTCTGGGGCGTGAACCCAGCAAACGGATTCCAATTTAAAATGTTCCATCAATTCTCTTTTTAAACCCGCTTGCACCATAGTGACGTCCGTTAAAATGACGGCTCCGTTTAATATTGCCTGGACGCCCGCTTTGATGGCATTTTCTGATATTTGAAAATCGTCGATGAAGTGGGTATCGCCCGATGTGTGGATAACGCGTTTATAAATTTCTTGAACTTCAGGAGAATGAGCGGATAAATCTACCAGTCCATCGATGATTTCGTAGCTTTCTTTTTCGATGGGGTGTGGTTGATAAATTTCCATGATCAAATCGTTGGGAATAGAATTTTAATCAACGCTTGGAATCGTTTTCCTCATGAGAATGTCCAGGCGCATGTGAATGTTCGTGAGAGTGTCCGTGGCCATGGTCGTGATAACCTTCAATTCCTCTAACATGATGATGGTGTCCGGCCTGCGGTTCTCCCACTTGATCTTCAAATCCTACCACTTGTTCGCGATATTTGCACATCTGACAATTCATATTCTGTTCTCCGAAAGGAACTTCTCTGGCGCGTTCCATAAAAACGTCGATAATGAGATCGTCGAAATTGAGATAAGGGGCTTTTATGAACTCAATATCTTTATAATTATTTTGGAAATCATCCGTTATAGAATAGATCTTTTTGATCAATATTCCCGTAAATAAGAAATAAGGAAAAACGACGACTCGTTTGTAGCCCATTATTGTCGCCTTTTTCAGACAGTCTGCCAGCAAGGGTTGGGTGACGCCAATAAAACAAGTTTCTGCCCAACCAAAGCCCATACCCTCCCACAACATTCTACTTATTTTAGCGATGTTGGAATTAGCGTCCGGATCGCTACTACCCCGCCCGACGGTGATCAAAAGCGTCTCTTTGCGCGTGATATTAGAAGAAGACGATTTCTCCGTCGACTCGATTCTATCTGAACAAACCTTCAATACTTTTGGATGGATGTCTAAGGGACGACCGTATTGAATGTTTAAGTTTGGATAATCGCGATTGGCTTGCAATACTTCGCTCGGCATATCGTTTTTAGCGTGACCGGCAGCCATTAGCACTCCTGGTAGAACGACCACGTTATCGATACCATCTTGGGAACATTTGGAGATTGCTTCGGTGATGGTCGGCTTGGCGAATTCCAGGAACCCGCATTCGACGATGCGATTAGGCTCTCTTTCTTTAAATTTTTGCGCAAGCGTTAAGAATTCTTTAATGCCGTCCTGATCGCGGCTGCCATGTCCGGCGATACAGATAGCGTAATTATTTGGAAGCGGCTCGTTGAGATCGTGGTCCATTTAGTTGGCCTTTAGTAATAAGGAATATGTTTATTTGTTATGTGTCATTTGATAAAAAACTGGAATTGAAAAGTCCCTCTCAAGCATTACCTTAAGATTGTGGAAGCATGATTTCTCTTTTTATTTTGCTTTCTTTGCGTCTTTGCGGTAATAGTTTTTTGGTTTTGGGCAAAAAAAAACCTCAACATTCCACATGGAAGTTTGAGGTTGATTGCGCCCTGGTTTACTTGATCAACGGCATAGAGTCCGCTCTTTTTACCCGAAAGAGGACACTTGTAATTTCAGGCAGGTCTTCTGACTTGCGATTATCCTACTCTCTACGCCTTCCCAACTAAACGTCAGTGGCACGATGTAGATTTCGTAGCGCTTACAGCGGCGGGACCGTGGCCGATTTTCACGACCTTTCCATTTTCATCCTTACGGAACCTGAAATATCGAATTTATCTTTATTTTATGCCGACTGGAGAAATAAGCAAGGACAAAATTTTAACCATAAACACAACCTAGATTTTATCAATTGTCATTTGGAGTCTAATAAAATGTCATGCTGAATTTGTCAAGCGCGGCTACCTTTAAGAGAAGAGACGACTTGGTTCAAATAGGATCGTTTGTCCTTTGAACCTTCGAAGGAAATATAAATACTGTGCGAATTTAGGAAAATATCTTCGCGATATTTTTCTGTATCGTCTTCTTTGTATTTCCCCACAACCCATTGGCAGTTTTTTTCTAATAGTCGGCAGGGTTTTTCTTCAACCAACTCAAACTTCATTTTTTTGTAAATTGCTTTTAGTGGGTCGACTCCCGAAGGATTGTTTAACTTGGCAAAGTAAATAGCAATCTGGGAGTTTGGATCGTAATTGACCAGGACAATTAGTTCTCTGTTTTTGTCATTCTTAACGTCTTTAACGACTAAGTCCTCTGGAACCGAAATCTCAATATCCTCCCAGGCAAATGGATTCGGGTTGAATAAATGCCACCAAAACGCATAGACCTTAAATCCCCACAAATTAGCCGTTATACCAAGCAAAACGATGGCAATAATAACGGCCTGAAGGATTTGTACTCTATTAAAATGTCTTTCCTCTTCGTCCATAATTTGAATTTGAGTTTAAAAAGTTTTCTTTAGTCGCTCTAGATTTTATATGATAATCCTCTAATGAGAAAATTTATCTATTTATCAAAACCATGGATCGATCATATTTTTAGACAAATTCCGTCAGATATTGTAAATAGTATTGCCGAAACGTTATCCGTGGATTCTCAAAGGCTTAATAATTTGATCAATCCCATTCAGGAAATGGATAGTGAAGGCTATGGCATCCAAGCTGGTATTGCAGAAAGGCATTTGCAGGATTGCAAAGGAGTTGGTTCCATAAATTTAGGTAAAGATTATTTGGCAGGGGTGTTACCGATGAGACATGCCATTTTTTACGATTATCAATCGTCTGTCGCATTTTTTGGAGGTAACGTAGTAGGAGAGGTGGCGCTAATTGGTTCGGCAGAAGGTTTCATAAATCCCGTTGAAAAAATAGAAGACCAGAACGCGGCCGGAGGGTTTTATGGAATGGTCCAGTTCAACCTCATGTCGGATAATCCCGACGAAAACGCTTCCCGTTCTTTTCAACAAGAAGATACCGATTTGTACGCGAAGTCCCTATGCAAAGCTATCAATCAATTACCGTCTAACGAAACCCACCTAAAGTTTTTGGCTAGGAAGCTATATGTAAAAAATATAAAAAACGCAAGCGTAGCGGTGGGACTGCCCATCTATGTCGCTTTGGGAAACGATTTCGACAAAAATCCTTCTTAAAAGAATCAACGCATATTTGAAGCGTTCGCAAAATCGCCGCATTCAGTAGAGTCCAAGCGATCTCTTGGCAAAAGACAATCCAATTTCTTGCCATAGTTTCTAAGATTTTGGTTCAAGTTCTTAGAATTTAATATCACTCGCGATTGATACGCGTCGTAAAACATAGGATACAAAGGCGGTTCTAATTCCGGCGACTCTTTAGAAAGAGGGAGCGCGGGCAACAAGTAGCGAGGCGTCGAAGTCCGTTCAGGATTTAGAACCAGTCGATACGCTTTCCAAGAAGTTAAAAATTCAATGAACTCCATTGCTAGTTTCTTTTTCTCTGTCGTTAATCCACTCGACAATGCCAATACGTCCGTCCATCCGACTTGGTTGCCTTTTTCGTTTGCCGTTGGGATTTCCCGTACCTCGATTTCCTCTTCTTTTAAGCAGTTATCGGCCGGACTGCAATTTTGTCGAATCTCCTGTAGCGCATAATGTAACGACTCTGAGTATCCTATATAGGCGCGGGCTTTACCTTGCGCAAACTTTTTGGCGTAATAATCGACACGTTTGTGTAACGCGTTGTTGCGACAATATGTTGTTGGGCACAACGACAACAAATCCTTAATTACGTTAAAAGCTGGTTGGTCTATTTTGTTTGATTGAATTCTCTTAAGAAGACTTGCGCGATTGCCGTCGTTGGCGGCTAATCCCGTTAAATACCACTCGCCCAAGGTTGACTTGCCTTTAAGATCGATTAACAACAAGTCGTCTTTTTTAAAAGCTTTTATTAATTCGGAAATGTTGGAAGCGTTTTTAATAGCAAGATCGCCTTTTTTGTAAAAGAGAAAGTTTCCGCAAACCCAGTGTGGCGCTCCCCATGTATTACCCTCAAACGTTATGGCTTTGTAGGTTTCCGGTAAGAAGGGGCGGTTAGGCAATTCGATCGGTTCGATTTTTTTCGCTTTGATCATCGCCTGCAATAGTACCGTGTCGATTTCGTAGACATCCGCTTGCGTTTGCAGCAACCCGCCGCTGTAGTAATCCGAAGCGAGAGAAACAGGTTTATCTAAGTTTGAGTCAGGATGATTTTCAATCGATTGAACGTCAACGCCAGGATGACCCGCTTCAAAGGCTTGTTCCAATTCCAAAAATAATTTATCAGCGTCTGGAATGTAAGGATATAGAGCGATCTTTAACGAAGTTGTCTCTAGGGCGAGAAGATTCAGTGGGGTCGCGAAAAAGATCCCCATCCAAACGATTAAGGAATAAGTTAAAAGGAAATTTTTAGAAATCATTATAATTACTTTTACCGCAAAGACGCAAAGGACGCAAATTACGGATGAGAATGCGTGGAATTGATTTATTGAATCGGGGCGAGATTCTTCGAAGAGTTTATCCTGAGCCTGTCGAAGGACCTGAATGACATGCGGTGGGAATAGATTTTGATTAAGTTTTATTAGGCTTATTGGTTTTGGGATATATCTTAACCGCAAATCAAAAGATAAATTATAGTTTATAGAATACTTACGGCACTGTCATCCTGATGAGGCCTGTTAAGGTCGAAGAAGGATCTCGCCTCGATTCCATAATTTTCGTCCTGTAGGGCGAAATCCTTCACGTTGTTAAGGATGACAAGTCGTGGGAACTGTTTTATATTTAGTCTTGAAGCGTTTTTTAGTTTTTGGAAATACCTTAACCGTATAACAAAAGACAAACTTGGTTTACAAAATGGTTGAGAAATGTGAAAATTTGAACCAGATAAATAGTAATATTTTATCTTCAAGCGACGGTTTCTTTTGTTGTGAAATTATGAATAACGAAAGGGAGAAATATGCGTCTAATACTTTTAGCTTTTCTTTTATTGATAACCACATCCTGTTTAGCTCGCAGGAGTGTTGAAGCAGTTCTAAGTCCTCAAAAATATCCCGTTTTTGAAGAAATTTGCGATTCAAATTGTTTTAACGACGCATGGACGAGTAACCCTAATTGGATGTTATCCAACTTTTCACACGCGGCTTACTACGATAAAGATATACTTTGCAGGGTTCTAGTTAAGTTTGTCGATACAACTGCTTCCTGTCCGTCCATAGATAATAACGATCAAGCCCCTTTAATTCGAATTTACGACGTAGAGTCATCGCAAGGATTTTTAGTGGTTTGGCCAGATAAAGCAATTTTATCTTTTAGAGGAACTGAGTCTAAAAAACTAAAAGATTTGTTAGCGGATGCCAGTATAAATAGAACTGCAGAGGGGACGGCAATGGTTCATACTGGCTTTAAAAAGCAAGTCGATTTGCTTTGGGATAAGCATATCCTGCCAGATCTTAAACGATATGCCGCAGGGAAACCCACCTGGGCGACAGGACATAGCCTGGGAGCTGCTATGGCTGTTATTGCCGGCATGAGGTATCCATTCCAAAACGTTGTGACTTTTGGAGAGCCGAGAGTGGGGTACGGAATTGAAAAAGAATTCAAAGCAAAAGGACATACGAGAGTCGTTAATGGTAATGACCCCATTACTATGATTCCACCGGAAAACCCATCGGGATATATCCATCACGGAACCTTAAAAAGAATTTGCGATCCAGTGGAAGGAGCAAATGGCCTTTACGATCATGCGATTAGCGATTACTCAAAGTTTTTGATGAGCGAAAATAACGATTGCAAGAAATAAAAAGAGATTTAAGAGAGTCTCTTAAGTATTTCTATGAAGTAAATTAATGAAGTGATTTATTGAATCGGGGCGAGATCCTTCGCGTTGTTCAGGATGACAAGTCGTGGGGATGGATTTAGATTAGGTTTTATTTGGTTTATTGTTTTTGGGATATACCACAGAGCTAAAACAAAAGCCAAGCTTAGTTTATAGAATACTTACCGCACTGTCATCCTGATGAGGCCTGTTAGGGCCGAGGAAGGATCTCGCCTCGATTCAATAAATTTCGTCCCTAAGGGCGAAATCCTTTCTTGAATTATTATATTGAAAACTTATTTTGTCTACATAATGGCCAGCAAGACAGGAGTCTTATACACTGGCGTAACGAATGATTTGTTACGCCGATCTTTTGAACACAAGACTGATTCCAACCCTGGGTTCACGGAAAAATATAATGTCAAACGGCTCGTTTATTTTGAGCCTTTTGGGGATATATCTATGGCGATTCAAAGAGAGAAGCAGATAAAAGGTTGGGTGCGCGCTAAGAAAATTGAGTTGATTGAAGCAAAAAATCGCGATTGGAACGATCTAAGCGACGAATGGATGAAGAGAAACGATAAGAAGAAATGATTTATTGAATCGAAGCGAGATTCTTCGTCACGATAAACCGTTCCTCAGATAATATGA
>CAZMZH010000055.1:0-3044 GCA_964570665.1 uncultured Nitrospinota bacterium
AAAAAGAAATATTTGTTCACTTGAGCTTTTATTAAAAGTAATGATTAAAAAGTTCCAATTAAAATATTACGTATTTTTAATTTTACTTATTTTTTGTTTTAAAATTTTTTTTATATCCCAACTTTTAGCCGCAGAAAGAAAACAAGAACATTTGGAGGTCAAGACAAATCTTTCAGTTAAAAAAACCGCGAAGGACTTTAAATTTCCAATAAAAGTTTCTAATAAAAATATTTTATTTGGGGAAAAACTTTATCAAGACGAAGTTAAGCCAATTGCCTGCAGTAAATGCCATGGAAAAAATGGCAACGGGTTTGGGATTATGGCTTGGGCTTTAAATCCTTTACCAAGAAATTTTACTCAAAAAAAGTATATGAATAAAATTTCAAACTTGCAGATGTTTGACGCTATAAAAAATGGTTCTGGAGGAACTGCTTGCCTGCCAAATAAGGGTTTAAAGCCAAGAGAAATCTGGCGAATAATCATGTATATAAGAACACTAGGGTCTAAATAGTATTCCGTGGAAAAATAATTTTATTCATAATTTAAAAATTGAATAAAAAAATTGTTAGAAATTTCGGTAATGGTTTTTAAAAGAGAATTTTATTTTGCTGCGTTTGGGACCAAATGATAAATCTTTTGTTGCATTGGGTATCGGTATTTCTCCCGTTTTAATATTTACTTTAACTTACCATTAATTTTATATTTGGGAAGGATTAATGAAGAATCAAGTTTTGTTTGTGGATGATGAAATAAGTTTTTTAAATAGCCTTAAAAGAAACTTACGTGATTGTGAAGACGATTGGCAAATGACTTTTTCAAATAGTGTAGAGGAGGCAATAGAGATAACTTCCGAAAAAAATTTTGACGTTATAGTTTCAGATGTGAAACTGCCAGGTAAAGACGGTTTTGATTTGTTAACAAAGATCAAAGATGAGGAAAGAAGTAGGCATTGGCCAATGCTTATGATTACCGGCCTTGAGGGCCAAAAGTTGAAAAGCCACGCTATAAAAAATGGCGCAACAGATTTATTGACAAAGCCTATCAAACTTAACGAATTAAAAGTAAGGCTTGAAGCCTGTTTGAGGGAAAAAAGGTTTATTGAAAAAATTATTGAAACGAATCAAAAATTGGCAAATGAAAATGAGAAACGGGTTGCGATTTTAAATAAGACAAAAAAGAAAAAAGAAAATTATAATTCTTTAGGAGAAAAAATTCTTTCCAATATGAGTCATGAATTTAGAACACCGCTAAATCATGTCATGGGATATTCCCAAATTTTAATTCGAAAAGCGAAAAATGAAAATTATGAAGATAATATTGAGAAAGATTTAAATGCAATATATAAAGCTGGACAGACCCTTTTAAATATGGTTGACGACATTTTGGAATTAGCAAAAAATGAAAATAAAGATCATGAATTAATTGTCCAAAATATTCCACTTAAATCCTTATTGGAAGAAATTGAAGAATGTTCTGATGTCATGTTTGGCAACAGCGATAATAAGTTTTTTATTGAATTAATAACAAATATTGATGTAGTCCAAATAGATAGTATTAAACTAAAAAAGGTACTTCTTGCTTTAATTGATAACGCAAATAAGTTTACCCAGCGAGGAAGTGTTCTACTTAAAATTTCAACGAGAAATATTAAAAATCAGTTTTCCTTAGTTTTTGACGTAATAGACACTGGAATCGGAATATCCAAAGAGCAACAAAAAATTATATTTAAAAACTTTGTTCAGGCGGATATGACCAATAAAAAGAAATATGGCGGGCTTGGTTTGGGGTTAGCTCTTAGTAGGGCTTACTGCAACTTGATGGGAGGAGACGTCTCAATTGAAAGTAATCTAGGAAGCGGAACCAAAGCGTCGGTTGTTATTCCTATTCAAGGAGATGGAAATGAGGCCAAAGAAAATAAAGTTGATAGTAATTCGCATTGCTCAGTATTGGCGATAGAGATTGAAAAAATATTAGAGGACTCTTTAATTTTACCGCTTAGTTTAAACAAAATTTTATTTTTTAACTGCAGTTTGGATGATGGAGAGAAAAAGATAAAAGAAACTAAGCCTTCTTTGGTTTTTTTTGATTTAGGTCGTGGAGAAACAGAACGATGGAAAGTTTTGACGGAGTTGCTGACAATTTGCGCCGGTTTGAATATTCCAATGATTACGTTTTCTCGAAGCGGCAATGGCCGAATAAAAATTTCTTTATCAAAAGGAAAATCAGGAATTATAAAAAAGCCTTTTGAAGTCGAGGAATTTCGAAAAGTAATTTTAAATCATCCAGCTATCAAAGATTCAAGCAATGTTTTAATAATTGACGATAACCCCGGAATAAAAGAGCTGATGAAAATTATTTTGGAAAAAGAAAAAATTTCCGTTAACACAGCTAATAACGGAAAAGAAGGTTTAGAAAGTTTAGCTAGATATACTCCCGATTTAATCATATTGGATTTAGAGATGCCAGTAATGGATGGATTCCAATTTTTAAAAGCTATATCCCTTGATTCATTATTAAATGGTATCCCTATAATTATCGCTAGCGCGAAAGAACTTAAAAAAGCCGACTATTTAAATCTTGAAAGTGAGATTTTCAGTCAATTTAAAGAAGATCTACATGACCAAGAGGAAATTATTAATGCCGTTATAAATTTAGTTCCAAATAATTTGAAAAACTTAACAAATATCAGGAGTAAATAATTATTTAAATTCTAATTAATAAGTTTCGACTGAAGCGATTTTTGAAGTTATTTAAACTGCTAAGAAATATCCTGCCAATAAGTTAAGAATTTTAAATTTGATGAACGACGACTCTATGATTAATTTTAAATCCAATTAACAAATGAATTCAAAGTACGAAGCTATACGAGGCAATACAATTGATGGGGTAATCATTATTGATGAACAAGGAGTTATTAAAGAGATTAATGATTCTGTGGAAGAACTTTTCGGATGTCCGTCAAGTAGAGTTCTTGGAAAAAATATTAAGATGTTAATGCCGGAAAAATACCGGATTAGACATGAAGAGTCTATCAAAAGTTATAT
>CAZMZH010000055.1:3144-9352 GCA_964570665.1 uncultured Nitrospinota bacterium
TGTTAATGCCGGAAAAATACCGGATTAGACATGAAGAGTCTATCAAAAGTTATATAAAATATGGTGAGTCAAAAATATTGGTGTTGGACAAGAAGTGGAAGGTAAGAAAAAAGATGGAAAAATTTTTCCAATGTATCTGCAAATTAGCGAGATTTTGGTTGATGAAAAACGATATTTTTTAGGAATATGCAGAGATTTAAGCCTCAAAAAACAATTGGAATTATCCAAAGAGAAATATTCCAAAGCTGAAAGGTTCAGAAAATCAATATTAGATTCATCTTATATCGGAATAATTTGTTTTGATGCATTTGGAATAATTAGAGAATGGAACCTTAGAGCGACAGAAATTTTGGGATTGGAAGCCAATACGATGGTTGGCGAAGAATTTTTTAGGAGAAGGGTGTTTGGGATAAATTTAAAGATTGAAAAAATTGGACAGGATATATCTATTTTTTTTAATAATAAACCAATTTTAAATTCAATGATTGAAGTTGATTGTGTAAACAAAAACGGGAGTTTAGTTCCATTGGAATTGAAGGTTTCGACTTTTAAGGAAAAAGATGAAAAATTTTTCACAGTCTTTTTTAAGGACGTGACGGAGTTAAAAATTATTGAAGATCAATTAAGGCAATCTCAAAAACTAGAATCTATTGGGCAATTAGCTGCGGGGATTGCTCATGAAATTAATACGCCTCTGCAATACATTGGTCAAAATAACTGTTTTTTGGAAGATGCGTTTAACAATTTTCAATTGTTTACCAGTAAGTTTATGGTTCTTACAAATGGAAATTTAAAAAATGAAGAATTTGTTTGTGCGGTTTTAAATTTAAAAAATAATTACGAAAAATGCGATTTAAAGTTTTTTAGCGATGAGATCCCTATAGCTTTAAAGCAATCTCAGGAGGGAATAAGCCGGGTTTCCAAAATAGTCAAAGGGTTAAAAGAATTTTCTTATCCAGGAAATGAAATTAAATTGGCTGATATTAATAAGGCTATAGAAACTACTGTAAATATATCAAAGAATGAATGGAAATATGTTGCCGAATTAAAATTGAATTTGAAGGAAAAATTATCTTTAGTTCTATGCGATGTGGGTTTAATCAATCAGGTTATTCTAAATTTAATTATAAATTCCGCTCATGCGATTAAAGAAAAGGGTCATGGACATAAAGGCGAAATCAAAATATGGACCCAAGAGTCCCCAAAATATATCGAGTTATATGTAGAAGATAATGGAATTGGAATTGAAGAAAAAATTAGACAAAAAATTTTTGACCCGTTTTTTACCACTAAAAAAGTTGGAAAAGGAACCGGGCAAGGGTTATATCTTATTTACTCCATCATTAAAGAAAAACATAAAGGTGCGATTTCATTTAATACTGAAGTTGGAAAAGGCACCACTTTTATTATTAAAATTCCTAAAAATAAACCAGAAACAAGGCATGATTAAAATGTTTTTTTTATAAAAAATTAAACGGCGCTTAATTTGCTTTTCCTAAGTTTATTTAAGGGGAAAAATTTTGCGCGCCTGCAATAAACATCTTTTAGTTTTTTTATTCGCACTTCTATTTTTTTCCTGCAGCACTTTAAACAACCATAAGCCCTGTCTTGATACTAACTTCCCTGGATGTTCTTTAGCCCGGCAACTTTGGCAAGAAGCAATTGATACGGTTGTTCTAAAAAATTTCCCCAATAAATATAAATGGTATAAGGCGGTTGTTTGGGACGATTCTTATGATAATGCCTGGGTATCAAAAGGTCGTGAAGTTAATATTACAAAACAATTTATTTCAAAAATAAATTATGAAAAAGTTTTAGCGGTGGCCGCTCACGAATTGGCTCATTTGCAGTTGGGGCATTACTATGCGCGAAATGGAATAATAATTTTGAATTCCTCCGAAAAAAAGCTTCGGTTTGTTGGAAAACCTCCCAGCAATGTTCCAGTTAAAATTGTTGGAAATACTGTTGTTCCAAAAGGTTTTGGAGATTACCAAGAGCAAGAAGCGGATGTTCAGGCATTGATATATTTGAAAAGTATTGGGGTAAAACCAAAGATTTATTTAGATTTGTTAAATTTATTTGTTTTGCACTCTTCTAATAAGGCTATTGAAGAGAGAATTCAATTTTTGAAGGGTTACTTGAAAAAAAATCCAAAATAATCCAAGTGATTTTTTAATTTTTTCAGAAGACTTAATCAACGGAAAACGGTTTTTAGTGCACGGAATTTCGTCGCGATTGATAAATAGCGATAAATATTGGTTAAAAAATAAAATACCTGAAATAAAATTGTCAGGTTTTAACTGCGTGGAGATAAATTTTTGTGGATCAATTTCTAAATAAGATGCGGACAGTTCTTAGTATTGGAAAGGCGAGGGTAATTACGAATTCATCAAAAGGTGAGTTGTATTCAGGGATATGGAAAATTCCCGTCTCTGAAAAAACTTATTTAGATTTTCAAGGGTTTTTAGGGGATGAATCGGCAGACAAATTGAATCATAGAACCTTGGAAAAAGCCGTTTGCGGTTTTTCTTGCAAGCACCATTCTTTGCTCAAAGAAGAGTTGAAAAGAGAATTAAATGCTGGAGATTTTGGCGAAAATTTAAGCATATCGGATTTTGATGAAAATAAAGCTCATTTGGGCGATGTTTTTAAAATAGGAGAAGCAGAAATACAAATTACTCAACCAAGACCTCCTTGTAATAAATTGGATTTTAAGTTTGAAAAAATTTCCGTCGTTGCGTTATTTAACAAACTTAACCTGGGCGGTTGTTATTTCAGGGTAATAAAGCCGGGTTGGGTAAAACCCGTTTCATATATGTCTTTAAAAGCGTTTGGAGACGAGTATATTTCCCTTTATGAAGCGGCAAATATTTTTAAATCACCAACCAAATACGAAAAACGCGTAAAGCAAATTGAAAAGCTTTCTTTTGTCTCCAATTCTTGGAAAGAATTACTAATTAATAAATATCAGTTAATCAAAGGTGGAGAAAAATATGTTTCAAGCTCTAGATAAATTTTGAGATTAAATTTTAAGGCTAAAGTTTTTATAAAAGGTTTAGAGAGATTGAATTTTAAAATTGGAGTTTTTCTTTGGTTGAATCAAACAAATTTAAATCTACTATAGGTTCTCGTTTAAAAGATTATAGGACTAGCAGAGTTCAATCCTTAGCCGAGTTTTCTTTTTATACAGGAATTGGGATAGCAAGCCTATCAGAAATTGAAAATGGAAAAGTAACTCCATCTGTAAAAACTTTAGTTAAATTATATAAAAATACAAATATAAGCTTTGAATGGCTTTTGATGGGAGAAGGTAAAATGTTGAGAGAATAAAATATTTTTTAAAAAATAATAAGTTTAACCAAGTATAATAATAGGTTCCTTGATTTTTTCCAATTTTGAGTAATTTCCTAATCTAAGCAGGTTTATCTGAGAAATTTTAATTCCCTTCGCTAAAAGTTTGATTCCATTCATGGTTTCAATATCCTTCGCTAAAATATCCCCTAATTTTAATTTTTTAAATGGAATGTAAAGCATTTTGTTTTTGTCTAAGACCTTTTTTTCATCGGTATCTAAGAAACATTGAATGATCTTTGTTAATATATTTGGGTCGTACCATCCTATTCTGCTGGACAAAACTTCAAAGACCTCTTTTTTTGATTTTAGGCTTTCTTCTAAATCAACTAGATCTATAAGCGGTTTAATGATTCTGGCTCCTAAAGGTATATCGTTGCCCTTTAAATCGTTTTTTGGAAAACCTTCGCCATTAAATTTTTTTTGTTGGTATAAAATGATATTGGAAACAGTTTCCAGTCTAGGGATATTGGCGATTAATAAAGAAGCGAACTCAGGTAGCTTCTCAAATAGTGTTTTTTCCTCTGTTGTAAGGGGCGCGTTATTCTTCATTTTTCATAAACATCATTTGGAAGACTTAAGTAACCAACTTGGGAGAGCATTGCCCCTATTTCCAATTCCCAAGATTTTTGAATGTTTAGAAAAGCAGCCAGAATGGAAATTAGATTTTTAATTTTGATTCCTTTTCCAAATAAATCTGGATCAAATTGGGACATTAATTCCGTTAAAATCGCCACGCTTCCGCCGACTGTTTTTTCTAAAAGCTCACGCTCAGCCGTTATCAATCTGTGTTGCTCTAGCGCCGAGGATATTGTTTTTCGAAATAGCTCTTCATTACAGGGTTTTGTAAGGAAGCGAAAAATACTACCGTTATTTATAGCTTCGACTGCCGTTTCTTGATCTGCGTTTCCCGTCAGCATAATTCTAGTAGCTTCGGGTAATTTTGTTTTAATTTCTGAAAGGAATTGTACGCCGTTAATTTCTGGCATTTGCATATCTGCGACGACCACGGCGATGTCTTTATTTTTTTTGGCAATTTCTAAACCGATTTTTGAGCCAAGCGCGGTTAAAACTTCGAAACTTTTATAAAATAATCTTTCATAAGCTTTTAGGATATTTTCTTCGTCGTCTACGAACAGGATTTTGTTAGACATGGGACGTTTAATTAGCCTTCGTTAATTTAATTTGGTAAGGCCTTAATCGGTTTTTTTACGTTCATATTTGGCAAAAACTCCTCTTTGTTATCGGGCAATAAAATAATCTTGATACGTCTGTTTTTTGCGTTGAGGATATCTTTTTTTATAAACGGCTCAAATGGTCCATAGCCAATAATTCTAAAAAACCGATGAGTTTTGACTCCATTTTTTTCTAAAAATAACCTGGCGGATGAAGCTCTTTTTACCGAGAGATCTAGATTTGACCCTTTTCCATTTGCATATGGAAGCCCGTCAGTATGTCCCTCAATAATAATTCTATTAGGTAAGCTTTTTATTCTTTTTGCCAGCCATCCAAGAAGGTCTTCAGCCTTTGACGTTAATTCGGCCTGTCCAATTTTAAACATTGGTTCATTATCTTTGTCCATGATTTCGATACGTACGCCGCCAGCATGATTTTTTACTAAAAAATGTTCTTCTAAGCCTGGAAAGCGTTCTCTATATTCCCTTACCAAATCTCCCCGTAATTTTGCAATTGAAATTTCATCTTGGAACAATTTTTGAACTTGGTTTTGATTTTCTTTAGGCGTTTTTCCCTTGGAAAAGTCTTGTTTCAGGTTTTCGCCAATTCCTGTTAATTTATGCAAACTATTATTATGAAAATATTCGACTAACGCTTCTTTGGTTTCTTGCGATAATTGGGAAATGAGCCACATGACAAGAAAAAAAGCCATCATGGCGGTTACAAAGTCGGCGTATGCAATTTTCCAGGCTGAAGACCCATGATGCTCGTCTTCCGTTTTTTTTATCTTTCTTATAATTGGAACTTGTTTCAAGCTGTCTGAAAATGAACTTTTTTCAAAGTTTAGTTTTAGCTTTTTTTTCTTATTCAATATTTTTTGAAGTTCAAGGAGATATTCCTTGGGAGATTCGTCTCCAACTTTTAACTCCTTTAATTTGTCTTGCGTTTCTTTTATGGAATTAGCCAATCCTTTTATTTTTGCTTCTAACGTATCTCCTCCTCCGATAGCGTTTTCTAAAGAGGCGATCAATTCTTCTTTTTCTTTTGAAATCAATTCTAAATTGATCAACTTTAAATTCAGATTATTAAGGTTGTCTTCTTGACTGGCTTCGATGCCGCTTAATTTTTGAGTGGGAAGAGGGGCGCCACTGCCGGTTTCTACTGGACTTGCTTCAAGTTGTAGGTCCATGTCTTTTTCATTTTCTGAAAGACGCAGATTAGTTTCATGGCTTGCTTTTAATTCCAATCGAACTAAATCAATTTCTTTTTTTAACGCTTTAATATTTGTTTGAAGTTTTTCTTTTTCATTTTTTTCTTTATCTATAAGTTTTGCAAAGTTTTTTGCTTTTTCGAAAACCTTTTGCTTTTCTTCTAAAAGTTTATTAATTTTGAAAACTTCTTTTTTAAGTTCTTCGTTTTCCAGGCTTCTTTGATCGAGGCTAGCCGTTAGCTTTTTTCCCCGTGATTTTAATTCTTCAATTTGTTTTAAGTCTGTTTCTTTAGATAAGCCGGTATTATTTGAGAGGTCGGCTTCTCGACCTATGTCGGTACTGGTTTCTAGATCAAAGTCAATTCTATTTTTCTTTAATATATTTTTAGCTCTTTCTAAATTTCTACTAAGGTCGCCGAATTCTTTATTTTTGATAGTTTCTTTAAGTTTCAGCTTTTCTAAAATTGAAAA
>CAZMZH010000056.1:0-8748 GCA_964570665.1 uncultured Nitrospinota bacterium
AGAAGGTGATGAGCTAATTCAACCCTTGAGCCAACCGATTAATAATCAGTTGGTCGTACTGCAAACTATTTCTGCAGAAATGTTCTGAAAATATGAAAAACTGCCTCCAATATTATTAATATTTGGAGGCAGTTTTATGGTTGAGCAAATGAAAATTGGTACACTTTTAGTCCACTTTTGTTAAACTTTTTTTAGTGAACTTAATTTAAAAGAAAAAAATAATTTATTCTTTTTGATTGACTGATACCGAATCGCCTTTTTCTTCAACACCTAAAGGCTTTTCAATTGATCCTTTAGTTCTTGTTTTGCCTTTCGAAGGGTTGAGAGGTTTTAATATATTTGGAATTTGCCTCATATATTGAATTTCCATTTGCATTAATTCCTTAGGATCTAAATCTAAAGTTTCATTTTTATCAAGTTCTTTTTGAATTGTATTAAGCCGTTCATTTATTAGATCTAACTGACCAGAAATGGATAAACCATATTGTTCCAATTTTTGCTCTAGAATTGTCTCTTTCCACTCCGTAATCTCAGAACTAAATTCACGGTTCCATTTTATTAGGGTTTGTTTTGAAACATTAATTTCTTTTGAAATTTTGTCAAGACTGAGGTTTTGAATTCTAAGTTCTAAGAATTTCATTTTTATTTCTTCTGGGTACATGGGTGTTTCTCCAAAAATTTATTTAGGATGGTTTTTTCCGTTTAAAATTTCTAGTCTCCTTTTGAATAAAAATATTTTTGAAGATAGGCATCCACGGACTAAGGTTATTTTGATTTTTATATTTTAATTAAAATTTCATTTTTTCTCCTTTGGTTGTTTGATTGAGAGGCATTTCTTTAATTTGGTTTTTATTGGTTAAGGCTTTTAGAAAAAGCGATGATGATTTTATGAACGCGTTTAGTCGTCCAAAAAATTTTTACGATGAGCTGACTTCCATTTTTTGTTTCCTTATAAAACTTCGAAATTTTTGGAAATTGCTTGGTTTTATTAAGGTCTTTACCCTTACGGAGTTGAGCGGGTATTTCACGGGTCGCGGATGTTATTTAGTAGGGAACTTTTTTGACGGCCACAAAATATAGGGGTATAAAAAATAGTTAGGCTATTCGAGATTTAGTTAAAAGGGAAAATTAACGAAGTTTTAAACGCAAAATTGACATTTTTTGAATGGAAGGTGACAGTAAGAACTTATTATGTTTTATGGGATGAAGTTTCATCGGTGCTAACAAATGGTAAATGTGATGGGTGGTAGGGTGAGAGCAACTGGTTAAAAAATCAAAAATAAGGGAATTGAATTAAGGAAGTAGGAAAAATTAAGTTTTTCTTAAATCTTGACTTTAAATAATGGTTTGCTAAGAATTTGCTAAGATTACTTTAAGACTTGTGCGGTTTTATGCAGTCTGAATCAATTTGTCGCTTTTTCAATGTTTAATTGTTTCAAATAGTTAAAGAAGATATACCTGCTTTGGGAGCAGGGGGTCGCAGGTTCAAATCCTGCTGCCCCGACCATTAAATCAAGGACTTAGTCAATTTTTGGCTAGGTCCTTTTTTTTGATGTAGTCAAATTATGCCAAATAACCGGAGTTATTCGGAGGTGTCGGAATTGTAGTGCGAAATAATTATTTAATGAATTTAAACAAAATTTGATGCAGATTTATTGGAATTTTTATATGAAATTGATATTAATTTATCCTTCAATTTAAAATATCTCAATGTTTTTCTTATTTCTTTAAGACATGAGGTAATGTTAACTGGAAAATTTTAGTTGTTCCATTAAATTTGGCTAATAAAAGTGCTCTTGTTTATGCGGTCCAAATAAAAAAAAATGAAATTCTTAATTAAGGATATTTCTGAATTAAGGAGTGATCTAATGATTCAAAAATGAATTTAAAAATGATTTTCTGTTAAATGTTTAAACTGGATTAGGACTTTGGTTTGTGTATCTAAGACAATTGAACTTATAAGCTTAGAATAGATAATCGATGAAAAGGTAAGTGCTGTGATATGATGGAGGAAATTAATATTTATACTGGAAAACGATAAAAATTTTTTATTAACAAAATTTTTGTTTGCTATGTGTAAATATTTTTTATAACATTGCAAACTTAAAGAATTAATCAAGAAGGTGCAATATGGACGAGAGAATGGATTCTAAAGCTTTAATAGATATTATAAAAATATTAGAACCGCTTGATGAGGAAGATAAAATTAGAGTTTTAAATTCAGTGTTAGCATTTCTAAACGTTGATATGTCCATAGCCTCCCAAAATAAACAAATACAGCAAAATTTTTCAGAAAAAAATTCTTTACCTCAAAAAGTCGGATTTTCAGAAAATATATCTATGAGTCCCAAAGAATTTTTATTAGAAAAAAAACCTAAAACAGCGGTCGAAAAAATTGCATGTCTTGCTTATTACCTAACTTATTATAGAGATATGCCTCACTTTAAAACTAATCATCTAAGTGAATTAAATACAGAAGCTGCGCAACCAAAATTTACAAATATTGTGTCTAGTGCAAAAAATGCTTTGTCGTTACATTATCTTGCTGCTTCATCAAAAGGTCAGAGGCAATTAAGTGCTATGGGAGAGCAATTTGTCCAAATTCTACCTGATTATGAAGCTGCAAAATTAATTATGAAAAACATAAAGCCCAGAAAAAAAAGAAATAAGTCTACAAAAAATAAATCGGAAAAATAATAAAGTGATCCGTAAAAAAAAAGCCGCCAAAATTTCTCTCTATAATCATAAGGGGGGAGTTGGAAAAACCACCATTACTTATAATCTAGCGGGGGCATTGGCTCAGCTGGGTAAAAGAGTCCTGCTGGTGGATTCTGATCCACAATGTAACCTTACCTCATATTGTCTTCAAAATAAAAAAATCGATACTCTTCTTGATGAGTCTGATTCTAAATCAGGAAAAACAATTTGGTCAGCATTAAAACCAATTTCTGAGGCAGAAGGAAGTTTTAAAGAGATATCCCCCATACCTGTCCGAAGTAATTTATTCCTTATTCCAGGGGACATTCAACTATCGCAATTTGAAATGGATTTGACAGAGTTATGGATAAATTGCCAACAAAGAAAACCGAAGGGTTTCAGGGGCGTTACGGCAATTAGTAGGTTAACTGATAAAATTTCGAGAAAATTAAAAATTGATTACATATTTTATGATACAGGCCCAAATATAGGACCGTTAAATAAAATAATTCTTCTCGACTGCGACTTTTTTATTATCCCCATGTCATGTGATGAGTTTTCCATTCGAGCTTTAAAAACTTTAGGAAGAACATTATTTGATTGGATAAATGAATGGAAAATAATTTCAAGTTTAGCTCCATTAAATTCTGATTTGTTATCTGGAAAGCCAAAATTTTTAGGTTATATATATCAAAATTACAAAATATACGGAAAATCGATTGTAAAAACTCAAGCAGGTTTTCTTTCAAAAATGGAAAAGGAAATTCACTCGCAAATAATAAATATATTAAATAAATTGGATTTAGATTTAGCCTCTAAACCAATTTCTAAATATAAATTGAAAGGAATTAAAGACTTTGGAAATATCGCGTCGTTGTCTCAGACCCAAAAGGTACCTATGGGCGATTCAAAAGATGCAAACCCTCAACAAAAGAATATGGCAAGAAAAACCTTTAGTGAAATAGCGGAAAAAATTATTTCCGTAACCAAATAGGTAAAATAATGGCGAAAAAGGTTTCTTTACTTAAAAAAGAAAAGAAATTAATCGATTCCATAATTGAGGCTTATGAGGATAAAAATAACATTTTAATCCTCAAGACTCTCCAATCTTCATTGATGACTTGTTTAACTGAATCCGAGGAATTAAGACCTCATGTTCATTCTTTTAAGACAAGACTCAAAGACTCGAACCACTTAAAGAAAAAATTAGAGCGCAAATTTTTAGAGTGCAAGGAAAAAGGCAAAACCTATAACGTTAATGTAAAAAATTTTTCAAAAAAAATAAATGACTTGCTTGGATTCAGGATATTGCATTTATATACCGATCAAATTAAAGATATCGATCCTATTCTAAAAAATCTTTTTGCCCTTAATAATTATGAAATCATCGAAGGTCCCTTTGCAAGGACTTGGGATGATGAATATAAAGGTTTTTTTTCAGTTAATAAAATAGATACAGAACCCAGTAAATCAATGTATACAAGCGTACATTACGTTATTAGTACAGGACGGAATATTACTATCGAAATCCAAGTTAGAACTTTAATGGAAGAGGTCTGGGGTGAGGTGGACCATCAAATAAATTATCCAATAAAAACAGAAGTCCTTTCTTGTGAAGAACAAATAAAAGTCTTGGCCAGAGTAACCTCATCAGCAACTAGATTGGTAGACTCCATTTTTCGTTGTCATAAAAAGCCAAATGTATAGTAATAAAGTTTTTCACTTAACTTAGTTCTAAAAATAATGAACAAAAAGTAGAGGTTTTCTATCTTGTTACTTTATAAATTTAAAATTATCTCTTAGTGAACTGGCTGATTTAAATAAGAAAAAGGAAGAATTAAAAAATGATCAAAAGTTTGAGAAAATTAACAAATTCATAATGGGAGAGGAAAATGGCAGAACATGAAATTTATTTTGAAGTTCCTTCAAAAACTTTATTAAATAAAGATGCTGTGTTTGAAGTGTATTCCGGTAAAGATAAACTTGGAAATCTAAAAGTAAGTAAAGGTTCAATCGAATGGGTACCAGCAAAACATACTTATGGGCATCATTTGTCTTGGGAGAAGTTTGATAGTCTAATGAAAGAACATGGTAAAAAATGAAAATGAGTGACCTTTTCCAAGATAATTCTCATAAATTAGGTTGTAAAAGCTAAAAATCGATAGAGTCAAGAATTAGCCTAATCAAAAATTACTACCTAATGAAACATTTTAGATTTATCTCCTTCTAGAAATACCGATTCATTAAATAAAAGAAATTAAGTCAGGATCTTGACCGCAGTCAAGTTTTGATTTCCTCTTTAGCTCACTAGAACTCATCCGAAAAAATCTTTAAATTCCCTAAGATTTTGCCTTTTAAGCTGATAAGTTTTTAAATTAAATGTGAAAAATAAGATAAATAGGGTCGTTTATTACGGTGTTTAAAGCCCTTTTTGTCTCCAATTTTTACCTTTAAGCCCGATTCCTATACATTGGGTCTCAGAATTAAGATTTAACTCAAAATAGCGGATTTGAAAAAGCGTTAAAAAAATTTGCTTAAGGTTGACAGTCTTCTTTTAAAACAGAATCTGAAATGTTTTTTATTGAGGGTTTCAAATATTTTGATCAAAGTTTATAACTAAAAACTAATTTAAATATTTTTTCGCCATTAAGGAACAACTTATGCGATTAGGAAAGGGAACAATATTTTCAAAAATTGATTCGGGTGCTTATGGTGATATTTTTTTAAATTCAGTAGACGGTACGGTAATAAAAGTATTTAGAAAAGATAATCCCCTAGAGCATTGTCGGGAGGTTTATGATAACGAAATTAAAGCTTATAGTTTAGCACTAGGAGACCTAAATTTGAAATCTTATGTACCTCATTATTATGGCAGGGAACAAATTGATTCAGTTTTTGATGAAAATGGAGTTGAAAATACTGAAAAATATTTTTTAGATCTAAATTTTAAAATGGAATTTGTGGATGGAAAATTTATTAAAATAGGTTCTCCTTTAGTTTCCTCCCAAGAAGCAAGCCAGGTACAAGGTTTTTTTCGTCAAGTAGGAATTAACTTTTTAAGAGACGCATCGGTAACCCTGAATCAACAAGGAAAGATTGAAAAAGTGATAGATTTTTCCCTTAAGGAAATAGAACTCTTTTGGTGATAGGCTTAAACTCCATGGCTATTACAAAGTCTATCTGTGAAATTAATAACAAAAAATAATCTAAGGCCTTTTTATTTTGGTGATGAATCTTAATAAAGAAATTTGCTCAATAAAATCGATTAAAAAATTACTTCAATTACATACTTCTATTATTCAGGAATTAAAATCGAGAAAGGTCTTAAGAACTAGAAATAATCCTGTTGCAGATTTTTCAGAGTGGCTAGTCGCGCAGTCACTGGGACTAAATTTAGAAAAAAATTCCAAAGCGGGTTATGATGCATTGGATAAAAAGAAAAATCGATATCAAATTAAAGCAAGACGGACTATTCCTGAAAATAAGTCAACTCAACTTGGTGTTATTCGTAATCTTGATAAAAAGGACTTTGATTTTTTAATAGGGATTATTTTTAAAGAAAACTATGAGATTCGTTATGCCGCTAAAATTCCACACAAAGCTGTTGGAAAGATTGCTAAATTTAGTAAACACCAGAATGGATATATTTTACATTTAAGACCAGAAGTATTTGCAGATAAGAGAGTTGAGGATATTACGAAATTAATTCTTTCAAATTACTAGACAAAAAATTTTTCTTAAAATTATTAATTGGCCAATTCTACTAATAATCAACTCCCTTAAAACCAACTGGTACAATTGTAGTCAATTTGTAGTCAAAATAATCCCTCTATTAAGAATTAACCGGAATCACCGGAAAAGATTTTATTTTTGTAAAACGTTTAAATAAAAACTATTTAGCAATAAATTTAGTAAAACCAATAAGTTATAAATTTTAAGAAATTTGTACAGAACCATCTTTGGGAGCAGGGGGTCGCAGGTTCAAATCCTGCTGCCCCGACCATTATATAAAAAGGACTTACGGCGTTTGCTGTAGGTCCTTTTTTTGTTGGATGGTGTCAAAATGTAGTCAAATTATGCCAAATAGCCGGGGCTAGTCGGATGTGTCGGAAAGATTAAAGACTTGGGGGTCAAATAGCCGTTTAGTTTAATTGTATAAAATTATTATCGGGAGCTATAAATAAGTGTCTCTTATATAAAACGATATTGGCGCTGATTTGTTTTAGGACATACAAAATTATTAAAAAAAAGAAAAACCCAACATTTGAATTTATTATGAAGGAAAGACAAAATGACTTTATCCATTCCAAGAGACAACGGAAAACGTTTGGTTTGCTAAACTAGTCGCATTGGCTATGGCGTCGCAACTAAAATAAATATTTGCGCTTCCGGTCATTTTGATACGGGCTTCATCATTGTTGCTTCCAGTGGGGTTAGCGACAACGACCGCTCCATATATTTCTGCCCCTCCGATACCAGTTTCAAAACGACCGGCGCAGGTATCGCAAATTCCCACTAGAATAACTCCCTGATAAACCAAACTGCCGGTAACATTAAAATCTTTATTAACGATCAGAATGCCCGCTCCCGATGAATTTCCAGATATAGTTAACGATTCGTCTGCGTACGCGACGATTGGGTTTGCGGTTGTGCCTAATGTTACTGCGCTGACGCTAGTGTCGCCGATATAAGTCGTCGTGGCTAAGGGCAAAAAAGCATTTCGGATCTCTTGTAATTCCTGAAGAGTGAATGTGAAATCGTTTGTTAAGATGTTGGGTGTGGTTCCTCCAGTTCCCGTAATATTGTCGTCAGCGTTATTTTGATACGTTTGATCTGGAGAACTATCCATAGTTGCGATCCCATTCTTATCAGCGCAAGTTGGATCGTCGATTGGTTGGTTGGGGGGATCTGGATCGTAATTATATGCATTACCTTCTATATAAGCGGCATTTGAGGCAATTTCAATATCGCCATCTGGGTCGACTAGGGAGACCGCCGCCGGGAAGTCAACCGGTCTCAAATCAAATTTCTTAACTAAGGCGGTAATTTGTTTAGTCGATCCTTCAGACGTGGTTCCGGTCGAGGATATTTGTAAAATATCGTCGCTATCCAAGGTAAGATCAGAGTCTCCATCGTCATTATCGACGACTTGAACCGTATAATTTCCTCCGTTGAAGGTAACGGTGGCTCCTCCGGATCCGTCTAAGTCTAATATTCCTCCTGCGGCCAAAACGTCGTCAAAGTTTAAAGGTTTTAAGGTGAATTTTGCGTGTTCAATTCCTGCGTCGGCAATGTAAAAGGCATCCCGGGTCTGTTTTGAGTTTTCTCCTCTTTTTATATCGGAAGAAGTAAATGTGACAGAAACGTAAGCTAATAGACCCAATGCGATTAGAAAAAATAAGGAAAGAATGAGAGCTAATCCCTTATCGTCTTTCAAAGGTTTTTTAAAACTATCCCAGCCTTTTAGTTTTAATATACGAAACAATTTTTATAAATATCCTGTTTGTTAGTTTACGTTTCTTAGATTAATTTGAGTTTCCAATGAAATATTTGCCTGGTTTATTTGCGAATCTTGCAGTGTCAGTAAGATTTTAATTTTTCGGATATTCGATGTTGTGCCTACCGGCATAGTAGTAATTTCTGTATTGGAGTTATCAAAATAATCAAAATTTAAACCATCCGTTTCAACATTGGAAACGACAATGGTTGCGTTGCCTCCATCTATAGTTTTAGTAATTCGGCCCGTAGCATTATCTAAGGAATACGAAATATCGTGATATTTGTTGATAATTACCGGGCTTAACGAGCTATAAGCGTTGGCAAATGTAGAGTTAACCGTGATGGTATTAGCGCCGGTATCGATAGACTGGATTGTGTTTATATCAAAATTAGAACTATCGTTAATGTTATAAATTACGATTTTTTCGTTGGCCGCAAAATTGGCCGCTTCTCCCGTCCGCACAGTAAAACTGGTAGTGGCTACAGCCGCGATTTCGGAAGTTAAATAAGTGGAAACATTATCGGTATTTGTGCGGAAACTTATAGAGCTAT
>CAZMZH010000057.1:0-8487 GCA_964570665.1 uncultured Nitrospinota bacterium
AGTTTCTTATTCAATCAACACAGACCCAGGGTCTGGGTCGGGCGCTCGAAATGACAATAGCTAAAAACTAATAGTCACCTCAAACCCCAGTTCTAATAATCCGCCCTCCATTATTAAGTTCCCAATTTTCAATGAGCGCGACCCTTCCGTCTCCAAAATAAAATGGCATACAGCTTGCACTTACTCTTTGCAGAATAATAAATGTCGACTTTTTGACGCCTAAAACCCTTTTAAAAACCGTAGGTTGGCCATGAATAACAAAATCACTTTAAAATTTGGAATCTTACTGATCATTTTATTGACGGCTTTTGGAGCCGAAGCGGCAGTGAAATTAAGAGGTTTAAACTTTATGGAGGATGTTGTTACCGAAACCACGGGAAACGAATCCTTCTACAATATAGAGTTTACTAAACCCATTAAGCACTTTAACGGTCCGGATTTCTTTAAAAAATCTATCCAAATAGATTTTCCAAACGCTTATATCGATCCGGCTAAGCAAACCTACTCAATTAACGATTCTGTTATCTCCGAAGTTTTTGTGGCTCAAATAGATCCCAAAACGGTACGACTTCGATTCGTTTTAGAAAATGAAAATATTGATTTAAGAGATCAATTTCAAATTCAAAAAGCAGGTCGTTTCCTAAACATCAATATTGGAAACGGTCAACCAATCGATTCAAATTATGAAAACTATGCAATGGTTGAGACGGTCGACAACAATATCAACGAAAGGGATTTCGTAAAAGAAACGCCAAGGAACACCGAATACTCTTACGATTCTCCAATCGTTAATAAAGCTCCCAAAACTAAAGTACAACCCAGCTCTTACGAAATCTCCAAAAATCTCGAAACGCCTAGTCCTAATGAAGACGAGTTGGACGATCTCCTTAAAGAAATAGATCAAGCCAAGAAAACCTTAGCGGCCAGCGATTCTTTCACTTCCAACGGTCCTGTCTTAACAAAACCCGCGGTTGAAAGACAATCGGAAGAGCCTGGCGATTCAGTCGAGCAAGTGGCCGATATTTCTTATACAGATCAATTGAAATCCATTATTAGCCGAAAAGATCCTCTTGCAGAAAACTCTAGACCTAAAAAACAGGTCACTCTTCAACAATCTGACGCTTCAAATAAAGCGTTAAGTTTTTTAGATTACGATGGAGATTTAACGAAAGGTTCCGCTCCGGGGTTGCCCGAAACGGCCGGGAAAATGGTTTCTTCTTTAGCCTTGGTTTTGGGCATCATGTTTCTCGTTTTCACACTTTTCAAAAAATTTGTTTTAAAAAATGGTTTGATGGGAGGAAATACGCAAACGATTAAAGTCATAGGTACCGGGATCATCGGACCTAGAAAAAGCGTTTCTTTAGTAGAGGTTGCCGGAGAAATCCTAGTCTTAGGAATTTCAAACGACAATATTTCCCTACTCTCTAAAGTAGAAGACGAAGAAAAAATTGAAGAACTTAAAACTGCGCCTAATGCGACTATTTCCAGCGCCTGGAAAAATGTAAAAAAAGAAAAGCCCAAACCAATCGCTGTCGTTCCGGAAAAAAAGCCCACTAAAAAAGTAGATAACCAAGCATTTGCAAATTACGTTAGACAATTCTCGAAAGAAAAAAGCGATCCAAAACCTTCTATCTCCAAGGCCGCAAACGCGATTCAAAAAAACTTGGGAAAACTTCGGACCGCATAATGAAAAACTTCGCAAAATATTTAATCGCAATTTTGGCGTTTAACGTCGTCTTATTTGGTATGGCATCCGATAGTTCGGCCGTTGCCTTGCCAACCATTCAATTTGGGATGGAAGATTCCAGCGAACCGGAAAAGGTATCCAGTTCATTACAAGTTCTCTTCCTTTTGACGATACTTACTCTCATGCCGTCGTTTTTGGTCATGATGACTTCATTTTCCAGAGTTGTGATCGTTTTGTCTTTTTTAAGACAGGCTATGGGGACCCAACAAACGCCGCCGACTCAAATTTTAGTCGGGTTAGCGCTTTTCCTGTCCTTCTACATAATGGAACCCGTTTGGAGCGACGTCAACAAGAACGCGCTTCAACCTTATTTGAACGAACAAATATCGCAAACCGAAGCGATGGATAGAGCTCAAGTTCCGGTAAAAGCCTTTATGGCAAAGCAAACCCGAGAAAAAGATTTAGCGCTCTTTATCAATTTATCAACCGGCGAAAAACCAAAAACGGCCAAAGATATTCCGATTCAAGCTTTGATACCCGCTTTTATCATCAGCGAATTAAAAACGGCGTTTCAAATTGGTTTTTTAATTTATATTCCTTTTCTGATTCTAGACATGGTGGTCGCCAGCGTATTGTTATCTATGGGTATGATGATGTTGCCTCCAGTTTTAATCTCTTTGCCTTTTAAACTCATGTTGTTCGTCATGGTAGACGGTTGGTACTTAACAGTCGGGTCCCTGATGAAAAGTTTTGCTTAGCTTCATTTAAAAATTATCGGGGAAACAAAAAAATGACACAAGAATTCATTATCGGCTTTGCGATGGAAAGCATGAAAACCACCCTATTACTTTCCGCTCCTATGCTCGGGTTTGGTCTCGTAACAGGATTGGCAGTTTCTATATTCCAGGCGGTGACTTCCATTCAAGAATTGACCCTGACTTTTATTCCGAAAATATTGGCGGTGTTTTTATCGTTACTTTTATTCTTCCCCTGGTTATTTCAACTGATGTTGAGTTTTACCGAGAATATCTTTTTAAACATTCCAAACTACATAAAATAAGTCCATGGATCTTTTCCACCTGAATTACGACGAAATTGAAAAATTCTTTTTCGTGTTCATTCGGGTCGGCGCAATGTTTATGTATGCGCCCATTTTGGGAAGCTCCTCGGCTCCAGGAAAACTTAAGATAGGCTTGATTCTCGTTATGAGTTTTTTAATTTTTCCTTTATTGGAAGGAATTCCTCTTCCCAGCCCTAAAGGACCTTTCACTTTTGGGTTGTATATGTTATCGGAAATATCCGTAGGGCTTATCGTATCCTACATCGCCAGGCTAATTTTTATTTCGGTACAAATTGCGGGAACGCTGGTCGACTTTCAAATGGGGTTTGGCGTGGTCAACGTCATCGATCCTCAAACCGAATCGCAAGTTTCCATCACCGCCCAATTCTTGAACATCATTTCAATTTTGTTATTTTTAGCCTTAGACGGTCACCACTTTTTAATCAGCGCCGTGGTTCAAAGCTTTGAACTCATCAACCCAAGCACCTTTAACTTCAGCGGCAATACGATGCAATTTATCCTAAGCGTCTTTTCGTCCGCATTCGTCGTCGCCATAAAAATAGCCGCGCCCGTGGTGGCGGGATTATTTTTCGTCAGCGTCGCGCTTGGTTTAGTCGCCAGAACGGTGCCTCAAATGAACGTTTTTATTGTCGGTTTTCCTTTGCAAATTGGAATGGGACTGGTCATGTTTTATTTTTCCATGACTTATTTTGGGATGGTCTTTAAACACTCGCTTTACGAATTACCCAAAAACCTTATTGGGCTCATGCAAACATTTTGAGGATTTCTCTACAATCATGCAGAGTTCCTCTAACCTAAACGAAGGGTCATAGATGGCAGAAGACAAAGACTCAAAAACTGAGGAGGCGACATCCAAAAAAGTTCGCGAGACTCAGGAAAAAGGGCAATTTGCTAACAGTCGCGAACTGACCTCTACTTTCGTTTTGCTAGCCGCCATCCTTTCCTTCACCTTCGCCGGTCAAAGCGGAGCGCTTAAGATGATGGAAACCTGGAAGTACATCATGGCGCAATCTTACGCCATTCCTTTAACCGTAAACGATATGTACGATTTTATGCAATGGGTTTTGGGGCGGATGTTCTCCATCATGGCCCCTATTCTAGTGACTATTATGGTTGCGGGAGTTGCGTCCAATCTGATGCAAACCAAAGGCTTGAACTTTTCGATGGAACCTCTATCGCCGAAGTTTTCTAAATTAAACCCCATGAAAGGATTTGGCAGAATATTTTCCAAAAATTCAATTTCAGAATTGATGAAATCTTTGTTCAAGGTAGGCGCGCTTGCTTTTATCGGTTATATAACCATCAATAACCGGATGGAAGAAATTCCGGCGCTCATGGATTTCTCTGTAGGACAAACTCTTTTATACATTGGCGAAGTCACCATTGAAATAATGTTAAAAGCTTTAATATTCATGATTGTTTTAGCAGCCGTCGATATGTCGTTCCAAATTTTCCAACATGGCGAAGAAATTAAGATGTCGAAGGACGAAGTCAAACAAGAACGGAAGGAAACGGAAGGCGACCCTCAACTTAAACAAAGAATCCGCTCTACTCAATTAGAAATGGCCCGCAAACGCATGATGGCAGCTGTTCCGGAGGCGGATGTGGTGGTCACCAACCCGACACATATATCAGTGGCGTTGAAATACGATAGAGACAAATTCCAAGCGCCGGTCGTCGTCGCCAAGGGAGCCGACAATTTAGCTGCGAAGATTCGAGAAATCGCAAATAACAGCGGCGTACCATTAGTAGAAAACAAACCGCTAGCGCGAACGCTCTATAAAACGGTCGATATCGGACAAGTTGTGCCAGCGAATTTATTCCGCGCCATTGCCGAGATCCTGGCCCACGTCTACAAACTCAAAAGCCAAACGTTTTAGATTAAAAGTTTTAATTACTCTTTGCCACCCTCACTATTAATGGTGGCGTGGGCAGCAGCGAGGCGAGCTATTGGAACACGGTATGGCGAGCAAGAGACATAGTCCAACCCTACTCTTTCGCAAAATTCAATGGAAGACGGATCTCCTCCATGTTCTCCGCAAATTCCAAGTTTGATTTTTAAATTTGTTTTTCGTCCACGATCGCAGGCAATTTCAATTAGTTGACCAACGCCTTCGGTATCCAACGAAGCAAAAGGATCGCGTTCGAAAATGCCTTTATCCGCATATTCTGGCAAAAATCTCGCAACGTCGTCTCGGCTCATGCCAAGTGTTGTTTGAGTCAAATCATTCGTTCCAAAACTGAAAAAGTCGGCGGCTTCGGCAATTTTATCGGCAGTTAACGCCGCGCGTGGCAATTCGATCATTGTTCCTACAATGTATTCTATTTTTTTACCCTTATCTTCAAAAACGGCATCCGCAATTCGAACAACAGCGTCTCTCATCATTTCTAACTCTTTGCGAGTTGCCACTAATGGAATCATGATTTCAGGAATAACGCTTTGTCCTTTATCCGCAACTTCTAGCGCCGCTTCAAAAATAGCTTGAGCCTGCATTTCATAAATTTCTGGATAAGTAATACCTAACCGACATCCCCTATGACCTAACATAGGGTTCATTTCCGCTAAATCTCCCAACCGAACTCTAACTTGATCTTCATCAATTTTTGCGGCTTCGGAAAATTGCTTAATATCTTCGTCTTCATGCGGAAGAAACTCATGTAAAGGCGGGTCGAGCAAACGCACGGTAATTGGCATGCCTTTCATAATTTCAAAAAGTTCGGCAAAATCCTTACGTTGTTCGGGTAGAAGTTTTTCAAGGGCAGTTCGACGTTCGGACTCGTTAGTCGCAAAAATCATTTCCCGGACGTTTTGAATACGAGTGTGGTCAAAAAACATATGCTCTGTTCGGCATAACCCAATGCCTTCAGCTCCAAAGTCTACCGCAGTTTTGGCGTCTAGTTCCGTTTCCGCATTTGTTCGCACTTTCATACGTCGGTACTCATCAGCCCAACCCATCAATATACCGAAGTCGCCAGACATTTCAGGTTTAACTGTAGGCACTTCGCCAAGGATTACTTCTCCAGTAGAACCGTCGATGGTCAAAACATCGCCTTCCTTAACCTGGTTCCCATTCACGTTAATCACCAGTTTTTTTACATCGATGTGTAAATCTCCCGCTCCCGCAACGCAACATTTCCCCATACCGCGAGCAACCACCGCCGCATGACTGGTCATACCGCCTCTAGAAGTTAAAATCCCCACTGCCGCATGCATTCCATGAATATCTTCCGGGCTTGTTTCCTGACGACAAAGAATTACCGATTCGCCTATAAGCTTTTTCGCTTCCGCTTCGTCCGAAGTGAATACTATTTTGCCTGATGCCGCGCCTGGCGACGCCGGCAACCCTTTGGCAATAACATCCCTTTCCGCATTGGGATCTAGGGTGGGATGCAATAGCTGATCCAAAGAAGACGGTTCGACTCTCAACAAAGCTTCTTTTTTATTAATTCGGTTTTCTCTAACCATGTCTACAGCGATCTTTAAAGCTGCCCTGGCCGACCTTTTTCCAGTGCGTGTCTGGAGCATAAAAAGCTCTCCCTTTTGCACTGTAAATTCTAAGTCTTGAATATCGCGGAAATGAGTTTCTAGTTTTTCCCTTAGATTGCACAATTGGTCAAATACTTTGGGCATCGACTCTTCCATTGAAGGCAAATCGCTACCTTCCTTTTCGCGGCCTAGTTTACTAAGGGATTGTGGAGTTCTGATTCCAGCGACAACGTCTTCGCCTTGTGCGTTGATCAAATACTCTCCGTAAAAATAGTTTTCGCCAGTTGAAGGATCTCTTGTAAAAGCGACACCCGTGGCGCAGTCGTCCCCCATATTTCCAAACACCATGGATTGAATATTGACCGCTGTACCCCAGTCTGCAGATATATCGTTAATTTGCCTATATTTAATCGCGCGCGGAACCATCCAAGATCCAAACACAGCACCGATAGCTCCCCAGAGCTGCTCTTTTGGATCGTGGGGAAAGGGTTTCCCTAATTGGAGTTCTATTGTGGCTTTGAACTGACTTACTATATCTTGCCAACCCTGAGCAGTAACTTCAGTGTCTTCCGTAATGCCATTATCATCTTTGTAAGTGGAAATAACTTCTTCAAAATCGTGATGGTCAACACCCAACACAACATCGCCATACATTTGTACAAACCGACGATAGGAATCCCATGCAAAACGTTCGTCATTGGATTGTTTGGCCAATCCTATAACCGTTTCGTCGTTTAACCCAAGGTTAAGAACCGTATCCATCATTCCCGGCATAGAAACCCTGGCTCCAGATCGAACTGATACCAGTAAAGGGTTGTCCTTATCGCCAAATCCCATTCCCATAGCCTTTTCAACTTCAGCTAAGGCTTCTACCGCCAAATTTTTTAATTCAGGAGGATAAGAGTTTTCGTGCTTATAAAAATAGGTACAGACTTCAGTAGTAATCGTAAAACCAGGAGGCACAGGCAAGCCTAAAGAGGCCATCTCTGCCAAATTTGCGCCTTTGCCGCCCAGAAGATCGCGCATTTTTGCATTACCTTCCGTTTTTCCGCCTCCAAATGTATAAACCCATTTTGTCATTTAACTTTCTCCCTATTACCTCTTAAAACACTGAGCTGAACCGAAGATTTTGCACGATTACGACAAGAATTTAAAGGAAAAACTTTTATCAAACCATTTTTGGTTTAACTGTTGTTGGAAAATCTATATCTCTTTCTTATATCGACTGGAAGAAACAGCCTGAGAATTGTCTAATTTTGGAAAAAATGGCTTTAAAGGAGTGGTTTCCCAATCTTTTTAGCTAAAAGAGGATTCATGAAAAAGAATTTCAAAATATAAAAATTTTTGCCGGTTGGCTTTGGCCTATCTTTGATTCTATGAACTAGGCATCTAATTAAATTTGATTTTTTTGAAGTTCGCTTAATATAGACTGGAGTTCAAGAAAATATCGATAAAAACTTAAGGCTTCTTTTTATACAATTGGTAGTTTGTTTCTTGCCCTGGAACTATTACAACGATTTTTTCTTCTCTTAATTTGTTCCATGCTGCATAAAAAGGTTCTATCGAAGGGGATTCGTTTTCATCGAACGAACTCAAATAATCTTCCTTGATTTCTTCAATGTTTGTTTCATCTTTATAACGCGTTAAGTAATCTTTGATGAAATCTTTAATTTCTTCCATCGATTGGGCCATGATAAAAACTCTATTTAAAAAATGAATAAAAACCCTTTATAGGAAATCTATAATAATTTAATTAAAAAATTCCCAAAAACTTAATTTAAACAAATCCTTAAACGACTAAATAATCGTTCTCCTTGTTGTCAGTTCTGCAGCCTATTTTTTTCAAAACCTTTAAACTTCTTAAAATTCAGATATAAGTTTCTTCTTTTTTTTAATTTTAGGCAAATATAATTTCTCTTCAATTCAAGAAATAATCCTTTAGCTTTTTTACAATAAAATACAATAACGCGTTAAAATATAGTTGTGAATAAGCAACGCTATGTCTAATAATACTTTTTAAAAAGTCTCAAATAATTGATTTCAAGAGTTGCGCTCTTGGCAACCTTAATTCTTTATAAATTCTCTTAATTTTAACACGATCTAAAACTGCTATACATCCTCAACAAATATTTGGCGATTTTTATAGAAAATTAATCATTTAATCAAGGGCATCTCATGTTTGGTTCCACTTTGCGCATTCCAATTCGCTTAAAGTTGGTCGGGCTTTTTTCT
>CAZMZH010000058.1:0-8041 GCA_964570665.1 uncultured Nitrospinota bacterium
AGTTTTTATGACGGCCACTGAACGAAGGTATCAGGGGCAGAGCGACAAAATATTAACGATGGAAGACCCAACGGTTTATGGTGAAACTTTTGAGCTGCTTACATTTAAAGAAGCGCTCGCCGCTAAACCACCAATCCTGTGTGACTACAAGATTGTCACAATGCTTGTGCAACGCTCAGAGATTAGAAAGGCAATTCAAAAAAACAAATTCGTTAAACCTGATAAAGGGAAATGGGATACAGATATTGAAGCTGCGATGCTGGCCTCTCTGATAGGGCTTAATAAAGTAATCAAAAAAAATCCCATCAAAAAAGCCGTATCTTTTCACAGCAGTATTTCACGATCTATAGCCTTTCAGAAAAATCAGGAGATTTTTACAAAGGCTTTTAAAAGTTATAAAAAACTGGAAACATTTCATGTTTCTGGCAAGACACCAGCTTCTCAACGCAGTAGAGAGCTAGAAGAATTTGTCGATTCTAAATATGGTCTTATTACCAATGCCAGATGCTTAACAGAGGGAGTAGACATCCCACAAATCGATTGCATTTTATTTGCCGACCCTAAAAAGAGTACTGTTGATATTGTCCAAGCTGCAGGTAGAGCCTTGCGTCCTTATCAGGGTAAAAAATTTGGGTACATAATTGTTCCTGTTTTGTTGGATAAAGAGCTAACAACTGATTTAGATAAACAAAAAGAGGCCTTTGCTCCAATCCTCATGACACTCCGTTCTCTGGCAGCCGATGATGAGCGGATAGTAGAGTATTTCCGTTCCGTATCTGAGGGGAGGCAACCTTCGGAAGGTTCCCCAATCGAGACTGAATTGCCAGATGGAATAGATATAGACGCTAAAGAATTTATTAAATCAGTTGAATTAAAGTTCTGGTCAAAACTAGCCAAACTATCTTGGAGGCCTTTCAAAGAGGCAAGAGAATTTGTTTGTAGCCTGAAGTTAAAAAGCCAGAAGGAATGGTACCTATATGCCAGAGGCAAATTGCAGGTTAAAGGTAAACCAAAAATACCTGATGACATTCCAAGAACTCCAAATCTAATCTACAAAGATCAAGGCTGGATAAATAATGGAGATTGGATAGGGACAGGGACCATTGCAACCTTTGATATGGAGTTTCGGCCATTCAAAGAAGCAAGAGAATTTGTGCATGGTCTTAATTTAAACGGACAAAATGAATGGAACCTATATGCCAGAGGCAAGTTAAAAGTTAAAGGTAAACCAAAAAAACCTAAAAAACCTGATGATATTCCAAAAAATCCTCACCTAGTTTATGCAAATGAGGGTTGGATTAATCTAGGTGATTGGCTTGGAACTGGAACTATAGCCACTAAGGATAGAAAGTATTGGCCCTTCAAGAAGGCTCGTAAATTTATTCGAAGTCTTTCGCTCAAAAATTCTTCTGAATGGAAATTGTACGCCTCAGGTAAGTTGGAAGTTCAAGGCAAGCCTAAAAAGCCAGCCGGTATTCCATCGGCACCTTGGCACTATTATGAGGATAAAGGCTGGATAAGTATCGGGGACTGGATAGGTACGGGAAGAATTGCTGATAATTTAAGAGTTTATCGTTCCTTCAAAGAAGCTCGCAAGTTTGCTCGCAGTCTTAAATTAAGGGTTGGGAAGGATTGGCAACAGTATGCCAAAGGCGAGTTGAAAGTTAAGGGGAAACCTAAAAAGCCGGATGATATACCGAGTTATCCTAATAAAACATACAAAGATACAGGCTGGGTTAGTATGGGTGATTGGCTGGGGACGGGATCGGTCGCTGACAGACTAAAAGTGTTTCGCCCATTTGAAGAAGCAAGAGCGTTTGCTCACAGTCTTAAGTTAAGGGTTTATAAAGATTGGATACTGTATGCCAAGGGCGAGTTGAAAGTTAAAGGTAAACCAAAAAAGCCGAATGATATACCGAGTACCCCTGAACAAACTTACAAAGATAAAGGCTGGATAAGTAATGGAGATTGGCTGGGGACAGGATCGGTTGCTGCTAAACTAAAAGTGTTTCGCCCATTCAAAGAAGCAAGAGCGTTTGCTCGCAGTCTAAATTTAAAGAACAACATAGAATGGCGAGAGTATATCAAGGGTGAGTTAAAAGTTATAGGAAAGCCTAAAAAACCTGATGATATTCCTACTAGTCCTGATAAAACTTACAAGGATAAAGGCTGGATTAATTGGGGGGATTGGTTGGGAACAGGAGAAGTTTCTCCTCATTTAAAAGAGTATCGTTCTTTCAAAGAAGCTCGTAAATTTGTTCGCAGTCTAAAATTGAAAAGTTCGGGGGAATGGCAACAGTATGCCAAGGGCGAATTTAAAGTTAAGGGAAAACCTAAAAAGCTAAAAAAGCCGGATGATATTCCTAAAGCTCCTAGCGTTGTCTACAAGGATAAAGGCTGGATTAATTGGGGGGATTGGTTAGGGACTGGAAGAATTGCTGATCATTTAAAAGTTTATCGTTCCTTCAAAGAAGCTCGCAAGTTTGCTCGTAGTCTAAACTTAAGAGTATTTAAAGACTGGCAACTATACGCCAGGGGAGAGTTAGAAGTTAAGGGGAAACCTAAAAAACCAGATGATATTCCTAATTGTCCTGAACTAACTTACAAAGGTAAAGGTTGGGTGAGCAGAGGTGATTGGCTAGGAACTAATACCACGCAAGGAAAGTAAATATGAATAAAACTCTTCTATTTTTTTTTAAAAAGGCTAGTTTTAGGTTACAGGTCTTTTAAATTGCGTACAAAGCCGCGGCGCTTCGAGCAACTCTATTAAGCGTCGAACGGACTTCATAGATCAAATCATCAGCTGGCATATCTGGATCTTGGTTGATGAGCTCGTAGCCAACTGCTAAGGAATACTCCGAAAATGCTATTTCATATGCGAGACGTTTAAAACCAATATCCTCGGGTCCCTTTTTATCCAAGGCAGTTTTAACTACTTGATGATCCAAATTTATAAGAATAGAAAGTGTTGTTTCATCATAACGCGAGCGATCGTCTTCACTACCCAAATATCGATACTGTACATTAAATCCACCCTTTGGCTTGACCGATTTCTTATTATCACCTCCAACTGGATCTAAAACATCCTTCCCATCCTTTTCCTGGACTCCGATGGCTTTTATATTTGGATCTTCCTTGTCAGAATTTGATTTTATCTTATTTTCCTTATTAACTTTGGAGGGCTTTTCAATAACACCTCTTTCCTCTGATCCCTGGACATAAAGACTTGCATCGTTTCCCTGAAGCGCCTGCCCACCAAAAGAAGAATCTAAATTACCTGAACTGGAGACTGCCGATTTAATATTTTGCAGGCGATGCTTGTAGTTTTGGTAGTCTTGATTTAAAAGATCAGCAATTTTTGATGCTTCTTCAGATAAACGTTTGTCTTGCTCTGATTTTTCCTTATCCTTCGCCTCCTTTACTAGGTCACGGCGAACAGCATCAAGTTTTGACCCTATAAATCGCAATAGTTCCCCAGCGACCGGATGATTAACGTTGAGCTCTAAAGAGCGTGTCGCATCATATGGTTCAATATTACTTTTGCTCGACTCAATATTAGGGCAATCTACTTGACCAAAAAGATAGTTTCCCCATTCTTTTTCTGATATGCCGCCATCTTCTATTGCCACTGTATTACCAGATCCTGCTGTAACAGATATTCCTCTTAAATTTTTTTCCAAGGGTCGCTTGGAAACTTTTATAATTAATTCAATTGGACCTAAAACATCCAATTGCTTCCCCTTGGGTAAATAAATTTCCTGCTTGGAAAATTCAGGTTCTCGGTATTCGCAAATGTGGTTGTTCACAGCAACCAATGCATTATTTCTTTGAAAGGCGCCTATGTGCCTCTCAATATAATCCGAAATAGTTTGTACAGAAAGTTTTGATAAATGTATATCCGATATTTCAACGAGTGTTCCATTTTGAACATTATCCACAGCTGAATCTCTTTCAATCCAATTAATTGGAATATCATTGCCATCGCTAGACTGAATCATTTCTCGGGTTAGTTCCACAGTATTTTTTAAATTATCTCTCACAGTTTCCATGTACAATCTACCAGCTATTCCAAAAGCTGCACATTTACCGGTTCCAAATTTCCCCCGTCCTGGGTTGCCTCTTTGTCGATCAATATTCTCGCCGTGCATTTGAAAAAACCTTTTTAGACCACTAACATCCATCCCCCTGCCATTATCACGAATTTGAATTTTTAATGGCTGTCTTTTCGCGAGAGTTACTTGAACATTTGGTGTAGTCCCTTGATCAATATACTGAAGGCTGTTGACAACATATTCCCATATAACAGAATCTTCTTTTTTAAAAGATGCAGCAGAAGCAAGCAGATTTCTTCCGACATGTGAAGTTAAGTTTATATTTTCGCTCATGGTTTATTTTTAATTTTAAAAATTAAGTTTAAAAAATTCTTTAACTCATTATCTTCATCGAAGGTTTCTTTTAATCTATTTATTTTTACATCGACTATTCGTTCTGTTGAATACGAGTCCGTTCTTAAAACCTCATCAACTTGTTTTTTGCCAATAAGATTTTTTTCACCGCTGATCCAGTAAGCCCAGGCATCCGAGTTTTTAATTCTTGTTAATTCACGATCTCGGCGCACGGCATCAATCGACCCTGATTTTTTAGTCCCGCTATCTAAAGTTAGGTTTGAATTTAAAATCACATCTTTATTTTTTTTTGCCCATTCATAGCCTTCTGTTGTTAAGGACCAACCGGTTTTTGTTGAGCCGGTTACAAAAATTTGGTGCGGCTGGTCCTTGTTTGAAGAATTATTCTTGGTGTTTGCTGCAAATTCGAGTCTAAGGCTGACTAATTTTAGATTTATCTGTTCTGGATATTTTCTCCAAGAAAAACGGCCAGGTGAAATTTCTTGAGCTTTCATAGCTATGTCTTCTGTATCTAATGATTTTTTATGTCCGCCTAACAAGAAAGCTGCCATTATTACAATGTCATTATTACTTATTTGATTTTTTTCACTTGTTTTGCTAGATTTTTTCAATATAATATTTTGTCAAGGTTTTATATTAATTTTTTTATATTTACTTTTAATAATTATACATTTTGGATAAAAAAAAGCAAATAAAACTATAAATACATGGAAACGCCCACAAATTTAAGTAGTTTACTTCTCCAGATCCCGAGGTACGGCACCCTCGGATCGGGTCTTCTGCCTCGCAACCTTCTTCATGAATGGGGAAAAATAAAAGTTGCTGGATCCTGGATTAAGGACCTTGGCTTTAAAGAAGAAACAATTGAACTGGGGGAACTTGAAAGACGTTTTCGGGCAGGAGAATCCTTTTGTGGAAATATGAACATCCACACCAAAAAAATAGAAAATTGGACAGCAAATGATTTTTGTTTTGTTTCTAATTATTTCATTGAATTTGCAAAAAATAAATTGCCAACCATTCAGAATATGATAGCAGTCCCTCAACCTTTTCCGGTAATTCTTGAAATTTCAGATCTACCCTGGTCAACACGTACCCACAACGCTCTCAAAAAGCTTAAATGGTTAAAAAATTTTGAATCTCTGCAATTGATTACCTATAAGGACTTATTGAAAATCAGGAATCTCGGCATGAAGTCTGTCCTTGAGTTCGCTTTATTAATGGAAGATTCCATAGAATTGGCAAGCAAGCACTCGTTGTCTGATCCAACTTTTTATAATCCGGGCGCTGAAGATACAGATAACAACAAACCATATCATGATATGAAATTTATAAATGGTTCGATTGATCAGCTGAATCTGTCAGTGCGTGGGGAAAATGGCCTAAAAAAAATGGGTATCAATGCAATCAAAGAGCTTATTTTTACACCTAAAACCAACTTCTTACAGCTACGCAATATGGGAAGGAAGACAGTGGCGGAGTTAGAATCGTGCTTAAGTGAAAAAGAGTTGTCATTAGGAATGCCTCTTCTAGATTCAGTTGTTCAATTTGGTTTCGATACCCCGGTTGAAGCCCTGGGTCTTAATAAGGGCGCAAATGAGAAACTGCATAATCTTAATTATTTTTCCTTAAAAGACTTGATACCTTTAACAGAAGCAAAGTTTCAAAAGATTCTCCCTGCTTTAAATAAAAAATCTATAAGACACCTTAAAGATGGGGTTGAGTTATGCGAACCCTATCTGAAAGAGTTAGAGTCGGTTAATCGCGCTATTAAAGAAAATTCCAACTCTCAACTGGAAAGTTTTGATATTTTGGAAAGGTTATCTCTTGAACCATGGGCAGAAGAAATTAATTCTATCGACCCGAGGTTTAAAGATGTTCTTCCGTTTTCAGGAAGTCTATTTGAGACAATAAATGAGCTCTTAATTTTATCAAAAAATAAAAGCCTTGATACAAATGATCATCGTTTAATTTTCATTATTCAAGAAAGGGAAAGGTTAATAAGAAAAAGAATCGAAGAGATCTCCAGTCTCTCCCTAGAATCAGCTATCAAATTATTTATTCAAAATATATTGGGTCTTCGGGTAAAAGAAGCCTCTCTTGACATGATATTAAGCAGATACGGATGGGGGGGTGACAAGCCAAAAACCCTGGAAGAAGTAGGAAAAGCATGGGGAATAACAAGAGAGAGGGTTCGACAAATCGCGAAACATTTGGGAAAAAAATTACTTTCCATTACACATGGGGAAAAATTGTTTTTTCCACAAGTTGAAAGAGGACTGAAATTGCTGGAAGACGCACAACCCATCCTCTTGGATGATGGCGCAAAAATGCTTCACGAAAAAAATATTTCAGAAAAACCATTCCATGTCAAAAGCTTTCTTAATTTTGCTCAATTTGTTGGGGCAGATCACGGATTTGTCATAAATGATGACTGTCTAACCCAAGAATCCGAATTCAATTATCGGCAACTTATAGGTTACGCAAAAAAAATTTCCGGATACAACGGAATAGCTAATATTTTAGAAGTCCTTGATGGACTGGAGCATACGGAAAATATTACGAAAGACAGTGCCCGCAAGTTTCTTGCGACGGGAAGAGGTGGCTTGTTGTTCCTAGCGGATGAGTGGTTTTTAAATCCCAAGACGCCGGACCATAGGAACCGACTGATAAATATTGCCAAAAGTATGTTATCTGTTACCTCGCCCCTGAAACTATATGAAATCCGAAAAGGGCTTATCAAAGGATATGCATACCGAAATTCTTCTAATGTTGATGTTTATAAAGGGATGTTGCAAGTGCCTCCTTCTGGAATTCTAAAGGAATTTTTTAAATACCATCCAAATTTTGAGTTTTGTGAACCTGATCTGGTACGCTACAAAAAGCCCCTTGATATTTCCTCAACCTTAGGAAATATTCAACAGACAATGGTTAATGTATTGCTAAAAAGTCCTTCAGGTATACTTAACCGAAAAGACTTTATCAAGGAAGTTAAATCTCGGGATATTAATAGGAATAGCTTTACTGCATTGTTATCCTCAAGCCCTCTTTTTACCCAAGTCGATTATAATATTTGGGGATTAGTTGGTAGAGATTATAATCCCGCAACTGTTGCTGCACTCCAAAATCGAACTAGGCAAACACGCGAAAAATATCCTCAAACCTTTGGCTGGACAGAGGATGGAAATATTTGGATCGCGAAAAAAGCCTCTTATGATTTATCAGCTTTCTTAATGTATTGTCCGCCTAGTCTTCGCAGATACTTTGAAGGCGTGGATTTTAAATTGATGGGAGAAAGTGGAAAAAAATTGGGTGCTATTAAGCTTTCTGGAGATAATTATGCTTTGTACGGTTTCACACCTTTTATAACCAGAAAAGGAGTGGAGGAAAACGATATTCTAAAAGCAGAATTTAATTTAAGCGACAAAACTTGTAGTATGAGCTTTGCCCAAGAAGATATATTTGATGAATAGTTTCCTCAATTATTTTGTATAAAAATCTCTGAGCCCATATACGCTAACACTTGAAGCAAAATTTCCCCCACTGCCCTCCAAGTTTCACGAATTCCTTTAATAAGACTCCAAAATCATCCTTTTTCAGACCTGATGTACCTGGAATGTACCTTTTATTCCCTA
>CAZMZH010000059.1:0-7606 GCA_964570665.1 uncultured Nitrospinota bacterium
CTCAAAGCCAAGGAGGGCAGGGAGCTGCACAAACATCTACGTCTGAATCGGCAGAAGCAGAAACAGTCGATCATAGCATTCCATCTAGTACAGGTAATAATGTAGACGTAACTGCCTAATCCCGCTTAAATGATATAGCCGACCGTTAAGCCGACTTTAAGAGTCGACTTAGCGGTCGGTAATTTTTTACCCCAATTTCTTAAGCTTCCTTAAAGTTTCTAACGCCGATTCAATGATTGCCGAATCGACTATTTCCGTTTTTTCTCTTTTCTTAAAAAATTTTTTCAGATTTCTAAATTCAATGACATTTGCGTCAAAATCGTCTATCAATTTTCCATTTGTAAAAACGATGAGAGGTATCAGACGAATATCTTTTAAGATAGGTTCTAAACCGTTCACAAGCAGTCGGTTCCTCCACACTGGATTATAGATAGTTTCTTTTCCAGCTTGCCATTCTCTGGAATTGATATCTCCTCGTATTTTTCCCGGCGCTTGAATAACGCTGGTTACAAATACTTCGCATGAGGATACCGCCACAAAATCGATTTGTCCCATTCCGCCTTGGACTGGAACGGCAACGTCTTGAATGACCGTCAGGTCGTCCCTCAGTCGGTCAAATAGCGCTTTTATATCGTTTTTATTGTGTAGCTCTTCATTTTTTGAGCGACGGAGAAACCAAACTATGAGGAAAGCCGCCCATCCAATACCCAAAATCCATTCCATTATTGGCAAACCTTTAAAATGTAAGATCCTTTTGATTATATTTTATTCTTATTGAATGAGGGAATTTTTATTCATTTGGCAACGCTCGGTTTGCGAGACATGTTGATTAAACGAGAAACGAATTTATTTGGGCTCGCTTTATCCGCCGATGTGTTTTAAATCCTTGAAGCCCAAAGCCCTATGACAGAGCAAAGAGATCCTGTGCGTTCTACTTTCCCCTTAATGATATATGGGCCTCGATCATGTAGTATTTCTCCGTATTTACGATAGGTATTGGGGAAAAAGGTAACCTCGAAAGAAGCTGTGGGATCTTCTAACGTCATGAATTTCATGGTTTCGTTTTTAGCGGTACGAGCGCGTTTGTGGTGGATAGCCCAACCGACAAGAGTGACGACGCGGTTTGCAAAACGTTTTAAATTCTTTGCCGGTACTGGAAGGCTGCCTTTACAAATTTTTCTCAGATTGTCTTCGTTTTCTTTTCTAAAATCTATGTCATAAAGCGCGGTTGGATGCGACGAAACCGCCACATCGAGGCATTCTAGTTCGGCCCAGGTTTTTTCGTTTAAATCGTATTCTGAACACTGAGGAATTTGAACGGCGCAAGGCGCGTTGAGTTTGAAGTCGAATAGAGGCGGCTGCCGATTGGATTGTACTGGCGACGCAGTTTTGTCTTTTTCAAAAAGCTCCAGTCTCCACAATAATTCTGGGCGCGAGGAACTGAAGGAATCAAAAGCTCCGCATCGGATAAGAGATTCGACTTCTCCGGCGTTGGTTGGCGTTCTTTGTAAAAAATTCTCCAAGGAAGCATAGGGAGATAAAGAGCGGTCATGCAATATGCGATCAATTGTTTGTCGAGTCAGATTTTTAACCTGCATAAACCCAATGCGAATAGCTTGATTAGGAATTGGTTTGTTGCCTGAATTTGGATTGCATGCCATGAACTCAAAATTACTTTGGTTGATATCTGGCGATAGAATTTTGATTTCTAATCGACGGGCTTCTTCGATATATTCGGAGGCTCCATAAAATCCTCCTTGGTTAGATAAGACGGCTGCCATAAATTCTGCTGGATAATGGGCTTTTAAATAAGCGGCGCGATAAGAAACTAAAGCGAACGAGGCGCTATGGGCTTTGCAGAAGGCGTAACCGGCAAAGCTCTCCATTTGCCGCCAGATTTCTTTAGCGATAGTGAGATCGATATCGCGGTTGACCGATCCCGATATGAAGCGTTCTCGATACGTTTCGATTCTTTCCCAATCTCGTTTTTTACTCATGCACTTGCGCAAGTTGTCCGCTTCGCCTAACGTCATCCCCGCTATTGCATGCGCGACTTGAATCGCGTCTTCTTGATAGATCATGATGCCGTAAGTGCTTTTAAGAATCGATTCAAGCTTTGGATGTAAGTAGCGAGTGGGTTCTTTTCCTAGATAACGCTTGATAAACGATCTCATCATGCCGCTGTTAGAAACGCCTGGACGGATGATGGAGCTAGCCGCCACCAACGTTTCGAAATCGTCTGAAACAAGCGTTTGCAGGAGGTTTCTCATACCCGGCGATTCGACGTAAAAACACCCCATGGTTTTTCCGTTACTCATCAGGGCCTTTGTGGCCTTGTCGCGAGTGGGGTCGATTTGCGCAAAATTGATTTTAACGTTGTAATTAGTTTGAACGGAGCGAACGACGTCTTCCTGAACCGCTAATCCTTTTTGACCTAGAATATCTATTTTTAATAATCCCATATCTTCTATTGGGTACATATCGTATTGGGTAACTACAAATCCTTTTGGAGTTTTCTGTAGAGGTACAAAATCGGTTATTGGGCGTGGACTCACCACAATTCCTCCACAATGGATAGAGATATGACGAGGAAAGCCGTTGATACGTTGACCAAGAGAAATCATGGAACGGTAGGGTTCGTCCTCTAATGGAAGACTGCGGCATTCAGGAACGTTTCTGCGAATTTTTTCTAACTCTGATAGCTCTGAGTAATGCGGAAGTTTAGAGGTGACGATCTCGATTTCAGATGTCGGGATTCCTAAAGCTTTACCCACTTCGCGCAATATGGAACGTCCTCGAAACCGGACATGAGAAGAAATGAGAGCGACATTTTCGGCTCCATAACGTTTGAAAACGTAATTTAAAATTTCGTCGCGCCGGTTCCAGGGGAAATCGATATCAATGTCGGGGTAATCGCTCCTTTCAGGATTCAAGAATCTCTCAAAGTATAAGTTGTGACCAATCGGATCGACTTCGGTTATTCCCAAAGCCCTGCAAACGATACTATTAGCGGCGGACCCTCTTCCCACCGCTAAGATGTTGCGTCTACGCGCTTCTTGAACGATATCCCAAACGATAAGAAAGTAAGGCGCAAAATGGAGACGTTTGATAATTTGTAGTTCCCGCTCTAAACGTTCTTGGACTTCGCCAGTCATTGGGCGATATAAGTTCGCGATTTTTTTTCGCGCTAGTTTTTCCAAATAAGATTGATGATTTTCTCCATGAGGCGTTTTAAAGGGTGGAAATTGAATTTCTCCAATGGGTAGGTCTACTTGACACTGTTCGGCGACTGCTAAGGTGTTACGGAGCGCTTGCGGACATTCTTTGAATAGTCGATCCATTTCATCTGGGGATTTCAACCAAGCTTCTGGAGAAACTAAAAAGTTTTTGGGCAATGAATGGACTGTTGAATTTGCTTTTATGGCTGTCAATAGTCGATGGATTTCCCAATCTTGTTTATCGATAAAAAAAACACGATTGGAAGCGATACAGGGAATACCCGCTTTTCGAGAAAAATCCAACATATGAACGCTCTGACGTTGGTCAAAGGCGATTAGTTCGGCGCAGATGTTTTTGGACCCTCGACTGGTTATCAGATTTTTGAGAATGTCTTGATTTGAAATCAAAATAATGACGTCTTCGCCACACTCGGATAATTTTTGTATCAGAGAAAAATCTTCAGATAAATGGCGAGCCGAGACGGTTCGGCAAATTTCTCCAAATCCTTTCATATTTTTAGCTAATAGAACCGCTCTTTCTTGGGATTGGATTTGAATTTCCGCTCCAAAGATAGGTTGTATTTTTGCTTCTTTGGCGGCCCGATAAAATGGAATCGCTCCATAAAGCCCATTGGTGTCAGTCAAGGCAAGAGCTGGCATGCCTAGGCGGCTAACAGCCTGGACAAGCTGTTCGACGCCATTAGCTCCCGCTAATAACGAATAATGACTATGACAGTTGAGATGTATGAACATATAAAAGCGAAAAAAAAGCGAAAATAGATGGCAAAAAATTTTTGGAACGAATTTTTGATTTTTTTCAGAATAATTTGACTACGCCCAAAATGTCAACAGCAATATGACTAATAAATAATCAAATTAGGACGTATTAAGCGTTTTATGGACCTAGGTAAGTGAAAACGAGTTAGGTTGCAAAGAATAATTGGAATGTTTCGTCAAATTGTTTTTCAATTTTATCGACAAGGAGAGAACGAAAGGATTCGTCTTGGATATTAATTTTTTTGCAGGCTTCTTCATCAAATTCCGAGATGATAGTTTCACCGCTAGTTCCAAGTTCCAAGGAATTAACAAGTGTTTCGGCGATATGGACAATAGCGCATTCAAGTTGGAATGAGGAAGCTTTCTGGGGAGTATGATGGCAATCGGCAATTTCTTGGTGAATTTTCGGTAAACTCCATTCTTTTAGTAGCCTTGCTCCCAGTTCAGAATGGTCAAATCCCAAAACTTCCCGCTCGGCTAAATGGAGTTCAAGGTTTTTTTCCCTCATCAGTGAAAATATCTTGTGGGATTCCTCAGGCGCCTTATAAGAAATGATCAATCGCCCAATATCATGAAGCAATCCAGCGACAAAAATTCTTTCAGGGTTAGGCGCTTCCATTTCTATGGCTAAAATTTTAGAAGCTAAAGCGCAGGCAACGCTATGCTTCCAAAAAGATTCCATGTGGATGACTTCCGGAGGAATATCTTTGAAGCAACCCATGACCACCGTAGAAATGATTAAATCGTTGAGTTGCTCAACGCCAATAATACCGGTAGCGTGGGATATGGTTTCTACCTGTTCGGAAAAACCAAAAAAAACGCTATTTACGATTCTCAACATGCGAGAGCTTAAGCCAGTATCGTGGCTAACAACTTGTGCAATAAGATCAAAAGACCTGTCGGGGTCGTCTACTGCTTGCTTGAATTGATAAAAGATATCGGGAAGGGTGGGTATTTTAGTTTCATCCTCGAACCACGAATTGATAGTCATAATAAATGATCCGGTTTTTAAAAAGCGAAAAAATGAAAATCAAGCAGGTTGAAAAAAAAGTTGAAATGTTTCGTCAAACTGTTTTTCAACCTCGTCTACCAGGAGCGAGCGAAAAGATTCGTCTTGGATATTGGTTTTTTGGCTGGCCCCTTCGTCAAACTCTTGAGCCACAGTTTCTCCGCTGGTTCCTAGTTCCAAAGAATTAACCAATATATCGGCGACATGAACAATGGCGCATTCCACTGGAAATGTCGAGGCTTGGCTTGGGTTATGATGATACTGGATAATTTCTTCGTGAATTTTAGGCAGGTTCCATTCTTTAAGCAGTCTTGCCCCTACATCGGCATGATCAAACCCTAAAGCTTCGCGTTCTGCCATTTGTAATTCAAGATTTTGGTTGTTCATCAGGAAAAATATTTTTAACGTTTCCAATGACGCTTTACTGCAAATGATCAGGCGGCCAATATCATGGAGTAATCCCGAGACAAAAACCCTCTCTGGATTGGGGACCTCCATCTTAGTCGCTAGAATTTTAGAGGTTAAAGCGCATGCAAGGCTGTGTTTCCAAAAAGATTCCATGTCGATAGTTTCCGAAGGAATGTCTTTAAAGCAGCCCATAACAACCGTTGAAAGAACTAAATCGTTGAGATGTTGTATTCCGATAATGCCGATAGCGTGCGAAATAGTTTCAATTTGAGAAGGAAAACCAAAAAAGGCGCTGTTTACGATTTTTAGCATGCGAGCGGTTAAACCTGTATCGCAGCTAACAATCTCGGCAACGTCGTCGAAAGATCTGTTGGGATCGTCCACAGCTTCTTTAAACTCATAAAAGATATGAGGGAGAGAAGGGATCTGGGTTTCCTCTTGGAACCATTCGTCAATATTCATAAAATAATTTTGTTTTGGCTAAGATTAGAATGATGAAATATAAATTACTAACTGGTTAGTTTTACTAATTATGTCACAAAGGCGACACAGTTGTAATCCTATTTGTTTTTAAAATCTAAATTTAGCTTTTATCCACTAAGCCGTACACAGTATGAAGTTTAGAAAGATGAAAGCGCCTTAAATGCTTAGAAAAACATATATTGTACAGTTAATGTGAATTATTGTGTGTGAAGTTTCAAGAAAGCTTTAAAAGTAAGCGCTAAATTTGCGGTTTAAAGATTTCTAGAAGTTTTTTAGAAAAAACAAAAAAGTATTTGACAAACAAAGCTTTCGAGATTATCCTTCCAGAAAGATACCTAAAGCTAGCGCCCTAAGATCCCCTGTTTCCACCAAAAGACAAAGATAGGATTAGCAAACCCATTGTCTTTTCAGAATCTCTAAAGGACCCCTTAATAAACATAACCCGTCAAGTTGGCCTCTTAGCTTGTGCGTTTAACTAAACACCAACCCAGCTCTCCACGCAACAAACGTTATCCCATATGAATATTGAAACTTTAAAAGCCAAAACGATATCCGAATTAACCAAGCTAGCCAAGGAGCTAAAAATTCCTGGACATAGCGGTCTCAGAAAACAAGATCTGATTTTTAAAATATTAGAAGCTCGAATTGAAAAAGACGGTCTAATGTTTGGTCAGGGTGTACTAGAAATACTTCCTGACGGTTTTGGTTTTTTGAGAGCTCCTAGTTATAATTATTTACCAGGACCCGATGATATTTATGTGTCTCCTTCGCAGATTCGTAAGTTCGATATGCATACAGGGGATACTATTTCGGGGCAAATTCGTCCTCCAAAAGACGGCGAACGTTATTTTGCCTTACTCAAGGTTGAGGCAATCAATTTTGAAGATCCTGATAAAACCAAAGATAAAATACTTTTTGACAATCTAACGCCTCTTTATCCTGAAGAGAGATTGCGCCTGGAAACAGAGCAAGGTTCCGATTACAGCGCCCGGATAATGGATTTGATGACCCCTATTGGAAAAGGTCAACGGGGGTTAATTGTCGCTCCGCCAAGAACGGGTAAAACCATGTTGTTGCAATCCATTGCCAACAGCATTAGCTCGAATTATCCGGAAGTTATTCTGATTGTCCTTTTAATTGACGAACGACCAGAAGAAGTAACGGATATGCAACGGTCGGTAAAAGGGGAAGTCATTAGTTCGACTTTTGACGAACCTGCGCAACGGCACGTTCAAGTCGCCGAAATGGTTATTGAAAAAGCAAAAAGGTTAGTCGAGCACAAAAAAGACGTCGTTATACTGTTAGATAGTATTACCCGTTTAGCTAGAGCGTATAACTCGATTGTTCCACCTAGCGGTAAGGTGCTTTCTGGCGGTGTTGATTCCAATGCGTTGCAACGGCCAAAACGGTTTTTTGGAGCCGCTAGAAATTTAGAAGAAGGCGGTAGTTTGACCATTATTGCCACCGCTTTGATCGATACGGGAAGCCGGATGGACGACGTTATTTTTGAAGAATTCAAAGGAACCGGTAACTTGGAAATTGTGTTGGATCGTAGATTATCCGAAAAACGAGTGTTTCCCTCAATCGATATCAATCGATCTGGAACGCGAAAAGAAGAATTATTGCTTGGAAAAGACGAATTACAGCGGGTTTGGCTGTTAAGAAAAGTGTTGCTCCCAATGGGAATCATTGATACGATGGAGCTTCTCCT
>CAZMZH010000060.1:0-7359 GCA_964570665.1 uncultured Nitrospinota bacterium
TTTTTATACTTTCAACTTTTTCTAAATACGTTTGAGCGTATTCGAAATTTGGATTGAGTTTCAAAGCTCTTTTTAAGTGAAAAATAGCTTTATCAAAATCTCCAATAGTCATAAAAACCACGCCCATGTTGGTATGAGCTTCAAAAAAATTTGGATTGATTTCGAGTGATCTTCCAAAGTTTGCTAACGCGTCTGTATAATTTCCTTTCCCAAAAGCTTCTACGCCTTTATTGTGAAAATCGTACTCTAATCCTCCATTTTGATTAGCTTGATTATTTTGCGATGTAGAAAAAGGAGGAATCGGCCCTATTCCGCTTCCATTTGGGTTTTTCATCCCCTTAATTTTAAGCGTCCGAATATCAGTCGCTAACTCGTAATTTCTTTTTAATAGAGTCTCTTTTTCCTTCTCAAGTTCGGCGATGGTTCCCCTTTGCACTCGAATTTCGTCGATTAATTGAAGCTTACTCGCTCCGAAAAGGTCGATATTGGGGTTTTTGTTTGGGGCCGGACGTTTATTTTTATCCACAGCGGTGTACAAACTGCATCCAACCTGCGGCAATACAAGGGTAGAAGCCAAGAAAAGGCAAACGGTGAACCGCTTAATGAATTGTAATGAATAAAAATTCGACTTAAAGCGAAACTGCATGGATAAAATCTAGCCTTTAAAAAATTATCAATAAGTCAAAAAGATAAGCCGTAACGCTATTATTATCATAGTTTTACGGTGTAAGCTAGTTTTAAAAGGCTCAAAAAAAGGTAGGGACGCTCATTAAAGGGGACCTCTAAAAATTGATCTTGGCCACGAGCCGCCTTTGTAAACAAAGGGCGAGCGAGTTGCCTTAAACTAAAATTTTGAATTATTAGAGACTCTCTGAAATTAAAAAATCTATAAAAAAGTATGTTTAGCGTAGAATGACCAAACGCTAAAATTAGCGTTTGTTTTTCTTGGGAATTGGAGCGTAAGCTTTCTGAGTGTTTTCAAACGGGTTAAAAAAAGAAAGAACAGCTACTAACAAAACAACGCTGAAAATAATAAGAGTTGAGAATTCCATAGTGTAGTATTTTCCAAATTAAAAAGTGAATCGGTGTTTTAAAAACATTTCCATAGTAACTTCATCGGTTCCTTCTTTAGCCACTTCTTGTTCAATTCTTTGAATCGCCATTGCGCGGACAAAAGGAATTGGAATTTTCCGGACTTTTTCCAAAGCCTCAGGTTGCCATTTAAGAGTCAATTCCGGTTCGTCGTCCATAGAACTTTCATAATCGACGTCTCTTTGTTCGTCTTCTTCGGTAACTTCCATGCCCATCGCTTTTTTAGCCGAAGCGGGCATGATATTAGTGAAAACTTCATCGATTATATCGGCCGTAACCATCTTGTCCCCTGTTTGTCTGGCGCGGGCTTCAATGGTTTGTTTAGCCATTCCGCGAACAAATGCCGGAACCTTTTCCATCTTAGCAAGAGCTTCTTTATTCCAACTCATTCCCATTGTGGGAGCGACGTCCATATAATTGGAAAACTTATCGATGATATCCTCTTTTTTTTCAGTGCGCATAGCTAAGAAGTCTTCGATTTCTTCAATGACTTCAATTTTGCGCGGACTCTCCTTCATTTTTTTCTTAGCTTCATCGAAGGCTCCCATGGAAAGCTCTTCAAATCCGAATTGTTTGACACGTTTAGAAACTAGCATCATGGATTCGTTTCGGATTTCGGTCAAAAATTCTGAAGTGATGAATTTGTAGCCTCTCATCATAGCGCGTTGGACCATCAATTTTCTAATACCCGGTCGAACAAATTCTGGAGCGTGTTTTACTCTATCCCAAGCTTCTTCATGCCACAGAATTCCGTTTTCGTCGGCGTAGGGATGTTCTATACCCGCAGGTTGACTTTGATTCATAGTTATCTTTTATTATTGGGGGAATTGTTTATTGGTTTTGTTTTATATGCATTAGAATACCAGAAAGAGCCGCTATAAAAAAACCCAATTTTTAGACGCTTCGAAAAAAACACTGCGCAGTCGAGACTAATTTTAGTTAATATCAAACCGTTAATAATTTGCGCCAATTTTTATTTCACGTCTTTCCCTTTTTTAGCCGATATATTTTCCAAAAGTTACCGCTTTGAAATCCAAATCTTTTATCATTCCTTCAATAGGTTTTCTTGCCGCATTATTTTGTTTTGCGTTTTTGGTGCGGGTTTTCTATTTATTCGATTTGGCGAGCAACCCTCTTTTTGACGCTTTTCCCGACGCGGTCGATCACTGGAATTTTGACGAAGCGGCGACTAATTTTACTCAAGGGGATTGGTTAGTTCGTTCCCGTAATAATGCCTTTTCTCCACTCTATAAGTATTTTTTGGGAATTTTATATTGGGTATCCTCTCGGAATTTTTATTTCGTATACGGCGTCCAATTTTTCTTGGGCGCAATAAGCTCCGTTTTGATTTATTTAATCGGACGCAATATTTTTAATTCGCGAGCCGGATTATTTGCGTTTGCAGGATTTGCTCTATTTTCCACTCAAATCATTTACGAAGGTATCTTGTTAAGAGCTTCTTTCATCTCTTTTCTTGGAGTTCTTTCTTTTTACTGTTTGTTACGCTTGCCGCATAAACGCGACATCCAAACGTTGATATTTACGGTATTAGTTTTATCGTTTTTCTTTCAATCTCGACCCAATACGCTTCTTTGTCTTCCATTGGTTTGCGTATATTTGAGCCGTCAAGTGTTTGGGGATATCGATTTAGCCGAAAGAAAACGAAAATGGAAGATTTTCTGGGCTACTCTGATACTGTCATTCATTCCATTATTGATCCAGTGTTATATCGTGCATGGCAAGTTTGTTTTATTCGATGCGAGCGGTCCTCACACCTTCATATCAGGTAATTTAACAGCCTATTCAGGCGTTGGTTTTGATCTGAAGGTAGTGGAAGATTACAAAAAAGAAAGCGTTTTGGGGTATGCGTCGAATATTAAATATTTAGCCGGACATATTTTTTCTGACCCCGTCGATTTTTTTCTTCTTTATGTTCGTAAGCTATTTTTCTTTTTTAACGATTTTGAACCGCCTACCAATATCTCGGTTTATTTATACAAAGAGTTTGCGCCAACAACCAATTGGCTCTGGAATCATTATGCGCTTTTTGCCGCGTTAGGGTTGACTGGGATTGTTGTGGCTATGAAGAGGAAAAAATCGCATTTTTTATTAGGAGCCTATACGATTTCGTTATCTCTGGCGATTCTCATTTTTCTCAACGAATCGAGATACCGTATTCCAGTTATTCCCTATTATATATTGTTTGCGGGTTACGGGATGGACGTCATCATCCAAGCGCTTCGTTCCAAAAATTTCCGCAATGGGGCGGCTAGTTTTTTGACGGCGACAATATTGTTTTATGCATTTCAGCCGGTCAAAGGTTTGATTCCCATCCGTGCGGATGATTTTAACAATATGGGGCAAATTTTAGAGATTAAAGGGAACATTGAAGAGGCAAATGTTTATTTAGATAGAGCCCTAGTTCTTTTTCCAAAAGATCCAAAGGTGCTGTCCAATAAGGGTTTGTATCATTATGCCAAAGGCGAATTGGAAAATTCCGCAACCTTTTTTGAAAAAGCTTTTACCATTGACCCTTCAGAGATGGACGTTCAAGCTAATTTAGCGATGGTTTATTTCAAATTGTCTGGAAAAGCGTTAGAGGAGGGCCGTTGGAAGGAAGGGGCAAACTATTTGGAAAAAACTCTGAAACACCAGCCGGAGTTTCCAGACGCTTTTGTCAATCTAGGAATTGCACACGCTAATATGGGGCATAATGAAAAAGCCGAAAAGTTATTCCATAAGGCCTTAACCATCGATCCCAAGAATAATTTAGCTTTGGCCAATCTAAAAATATTAAAAGAGCCATAAAGGAATCTTTGCTTTTTTATGAGCGCTTCCGTAAATACAAAATACGCAAATGTCGCTTTTAATTTGCCGATTAAGGAGTTGTTTACTTATTCCATACCGGATGAATTAAACGGAATGGCAGTTCCCGGCGCGCGAGTTTTGGCTCCCTTTGGAACCAGACGATTAACGGGTTACGTGGTTGAGCTAAAAGATACCGCCTCTACTGAATTCAAGATCAAATCGTTACAGGACGTTTTAGATCCGCAACCCATCGTTTCTGAAAATTTGATGAAATTAACCAAATGGATTGCGGACTATTATAAATCCTCTTGGGGAGAAGCGATCAAAGCAGCCCTTCCAGCCGGTTTAGAGGACGAAGGTTCACAAATATTATCCATTACCGAAGAAGGCAAAAAAGCTTTAACCGAAAGCCTTAAGGAAAATTCCGGACGTAGAATACTGCAAGCGTTGTTTGAAAAATCGCCAACGCCATTGAAAATAATTAAAAGCAAACTGAAAAAGGGATTTAGCTTTAGCGCCGTGAATCGGTTGAAACAGGCCGGTTTGATTCAAGGAGAGATGAAGATAGCGCGTAGCGCGATATCTTACGTTCGCGAAAAACAAATTCGACTGAGCGGTTCTGCAGAAACGAAGGAAGAAATCTCAAAATCGTTATCGCGAAGCCATAAACAAAAAGTGATCTACGAGATTCTGTCCGAAAAAGATAGAACCCTAACCGAACTCAAAAAGTTAGTCCCGAACCCATCGCCGGCGCTCAATCAGTTAAAGAAAAAAGGATTAGCGATTGTCGAAGAGACTCGAATTCCTAGACAAGGAGGAGGTCTTACGGATAGTTCGACAAAAAGGGACGAGCCGCCGATATTAACGGACGACCAAAAAGTCGTCTTTGCCAAAATTTCCAAACAAATAGAAACCAATGAGTATGGAACTTTTTTGCTTCATGGCATAACTGGAAGCGGCAAGACGGAAATTTATTTGAACGCCATAAAAAAGGCTTTACAGCAAGGGCGACAGGCGATCATGATGGTGCCGGAAATTTCTTTAACGCCGCAAACGGCCTCGGTTTTTCGTAAACGTTTTGGCGATTCCGTGGCTATTTTACATAGCGGCTTGACTTCTATCGAGCGATTTTTAGAATGGAAAAAAATATTGGAAGGACGGGTGTCGATAGCGGTTGGAGCGCGGTCGGCAGTTTTTGCTCCGTTTAAAAACCCGGGCGTTTTTATCATCGACGAGGAACACGACTCCTCGTATAAACAAGATTCGAACCCGCGTTACCATGCGCGCGACGCCGCCATCGTGCGCGCTTCCAACTCTGGCGCAACTGTTATACTGGGGTCGGCGACGCCTTCCTTAGAATCTCGTAGAAATGCCGAGACCGAAAAATATCGATATCTAGAACTGAAAAAACGGGTTTTTGATCGCGTTTTACCCGTGGTCAAAATCGTCGATATGATTAGAGAGAGAGAAGTTCGCAGGAATTATTCGATTTTGTCGATAGATTTAAAGAACGCGGTGCGAGATCGGTTAAAACGCGGCGAGCAAACGTTTTTGTTTTTGAATCGGCGCGGCGCTGCGAATTTTATTTTTTGTAAACAATGTGAATTTGTATGGCAATGCGTTCGTTGCAGCGTTTCATTGACCTATCATGCGAGTAGAAGGCGATTGGAATGCCATTATTGCAATTTAGCCACACCGATACCAAAAACGTGTATTCATTGCGGCGGCGAAGCGGTTCGGTTTCGCAGTTTCGGAACGGAAAAATTAGAAGAAGAGGTTGCCGTTTCTTTTCCAAAAGCGCGGATTTGGCGGATGGACCGAGACACCACCAAAAAACGCGCCGATTTTGAAGCCGTCTTCGAAAAAATGTCAAAAAAGGAAATTGATATTTTGATAGGAACGCAGATGATAACAAAGGGTCATGATTTTCATAACGTGACGTTGGTCGGCGTTGTCCAACCTGATATTTCACTGAACATTCCAGATTTTAGATCGGGCGAAAAATCGTTTCAATTACTGACGCAAGTAGCCGGTAGAGCGGGACGAGGAGAAAGTTCTGGGTTAGCGGTCATTCAAACCTCGAATCCGGATCACTATGTGTATCAATTCGCGCAGCGACACGACTACGCAACGTTTTACACCAAGGAATTAGAGCTTCGCGAGAAATTACGATATCCGCCTTATTCTAGATTAGCCGCCGCTGAAGTGGAAAGTCCTCATGAAGAAAAAGGATTTACTCTCGTTCAACAAATAGGCAACGTCTTTAAACGCAGAGCTTCTAAAGGCAATGGCGTCGAAGTGTTGGGTCCCTCCCGTGCCGCAATTTATCAAGTGAAAGATAATTTTCGTTGGCATATTATTATACGGTCTCAGGATGTAGGGCGATTGCAACAGATTGCGGAACCGGGTAAAGAAATTGAGGAGCTTTTAAAAAAAGCGCACAAAGGAATTAAATTTAGGGTAGATGTTGATCCCGTCAATTTGTTTTAAAGGGATCTCTAAAAAAATAAAAATAGAAATGGAAAAAGAAGACACCAATTTAATATACGGTATTAATCCCGTAACCGAGGCGTTGAACAAACGATCGCAGTTTCAAAAAATAGTGATCGAAGACGGCAAGAAAAATCCGCGATTGCAAAAGATTGTCGCTATGGCTCGCCAGCAATCGGTGAAAGTTGAGTTTTTAGAGGGTAAATTATTTTCGAAGAAGTTTGGCAAACATTCTCAACAAGGGGTAGTGGGATTTCGGTCCGCTAAAGAATGTTTGTCGTTAGAGCAATTGATGAGTCAAGCAAATGAATTAGATTCCGCGCCGACCTTGGTGGCCTTGGACGAAGTGCAAGACCCGCACAATATGGGAGCGATTATAAGATCTGCCGAAGTGATGGGAATTCATGGATTGATCGTTCCGAATCGGCGTAGCGCACCATTGAATGAAACTGTCGCCAAATGTTCTTCAGGCGCGTTGGAATCGCTACCCATAGCCGAAGTGGTGAATATGGCAAGAGCGTTGGAGGATTTAAAAGAAGCTGGTTTTTGGATAGGGGGCGTTGATTTAGACGGCGAGACGGAAGTTTATCAACACAACTTTGATCAACCGACTGTGTTGGTTTTTGGAGGAGAGGGGAAGGGGGTCCGACCTCTAGTCAAGAAGTCGTTTGATTTTTCATTGACGATACCGATGAAACATTCCGATAATTCGCTGAACGTTTCCAACGCCTGCGCCATCGTATTTTACGAAATCCTGCGCCAAAAGAAAATGTCTACTTAATAAATTAAAAAATTGTCACGCTTGAACCTGTTCTGAGACCTTCAGTGATTCTCGAAGTGCGCGCCTCTTTCTTTTGTTTAGCAGAGAGACCGCCAATCTAAAATCGATTTAATATATAGCCGTCCCCACCAATTGTCATTCTGCTATGAAACAGACGCAGTCAAGTTGATTTTTTAAAAGATTTAAAA
>CAZMZH010000061.1:0-7259 GCA_964570665.1 uncultured Nitrospinota bacterium
GAATGGTTGACCAAAAAAACCCAGACTGGCGGATTGTCATCACGGGTGTTGGGCTGACCTCCCCTAATGGCAATAATCTCGTCGAATTCCGTGAGAATTTGCTCCAGGGAAAATCGGGTATCGAAAAAATAAATATCCGCTACATGGGAGACGTTTTAGCGGGAGTTTGCAATTTCGACGAATTCAAATACCAAAAAAAGAAAGAACGCAGGAGAGGAACCCGAGCGGGCTCCGTTGGCATTTATTGCGCCCATGAGGCCATTGCCGATTCTGGAATAGATTTGGAGTCAACCGATAAATCCAGAATAGGTATTTATTGCGGCGTTACAGAACATGGCAATGTCGAAACGGAAAACGAAGTTTTCAACATCAGCCAATACGATTACGACGTAAAGTACTGGTCGCATCATCACAACCCAAGAACGGTAGCCAATAACCCTGCGGGAGAAATATCGCTCAATTTAAAAATTACCGGCCCCCATTATTCGATTGGCGCGGCTTGCGCGGCTGGAAATTTAGGAGTGATTCAGGGATGCCAAATGTTAAGGCTGAAAGAAGTGGATATGGCTTTAGCGGGAGGAATTTCTGAAAGTATCCATACATTCGGGATTTTTGCCAGTTTTAAAAGTCAAGGCGCTTTAGCCTGGCATGAAGATCCAGAAAAAGCGAGTCGTCCTTTTGACTTAGGCCGAAATGGCATCGTTTGTTCCGAGGGCGGCTGTTTATATACATTAGAAAGGTTATCCGACGCCCAAAAAAGAGGAGCCAAAATTTACGGAGAAATTGTCGGGTACGGCGTTAATTCAGACGCTGTTGACTTTGTTTTGCCCCAACCGAAAGGCCAAACCGATTGCTTAAAAATGGCCTTAGAAAAAGCGGGATTGGAAGCGGAAGACATAGATATTGTAAATACTCACGCAACTTCAACTCCACAGGGCGATATACAAGAATGCGTTGCCATTCGCAACGTTTTTGGCGGTAAAAAAAATGTTTGGGTTAATAACACAAAAAGTTACATAGGACACGCAATGGGCGCCGCTGGAGCGCTGGAATTGGCGGGAAATTTACCGGCATTTGACGATAAAATCGTCCATCCCACCATTAATATAGATGAATTGGACCCAGAATGCGCTTTAGACAACCTGGTAGTTAATCAACCAAAACCGGTTGACCAGGTGAATTACATATTAAATAACTCATTTGGCATGCTTGGCATCAATTCCGCTTTAATAGTTAAACGGTTTGAAATATAATAAGCGGTAGACTTGAGCAAGGAATTATTAGAGGAGCTTTATAAATGACGAGAGACGACGTTAGAAATGCGGTCATTGGGATTTTGACCGATATTGCGCCGGACGAAGATTTTGATGGATTGAAAGACGAAGAAAAGTTACGAGATCAGTTTGATTTGGATTCAATGGATTTTCTAGACATCGTGATGGAATTGAGGAAGCGTTATAACATTGAGGTTCCGGAATCCGATTACGAAAACCTCGTAACCATGACAAGCTGTATTGATTACTTACAACCTCTTTTAAAAAACCAACAAATGGCTAGTTAAAAAAGGGCAACTCTTTGGCTGTTCTTTCCCCCTTTTAGAACAGCCTCGACACAAAATAAAATACCTAGCCGGTTCCTTTGCTCCCGCCTCCCAGAATTCTTACTGAAAGCCCAAACTAAATTATGAAATACGACGCCATTATTCTAGGCGCGGGATTATCCGGATTAGCGGCTGGAATTCGATTAGCCTGTTACGATAAAAAAGTCTGTATCGTAGAAAAACATGTCGAGATTGGCGGGTTAAATTCCTTCTATCAAATGGAAAATCGATGGTTCGATGTCGGTCTCCACGCCATGACAAATTACACTCCTAAAGGCGTTCGTTCCTCGCCGTTAGGAAAGCTCTTAAAACAGCTCCGGTTTAAGCACGAAGATTTTCAACTTTGCCAGCAAAAAGAATCGGAAATCAGTTTCCCAGGGGTTTCCTTAAGATTTTCAAACGACTTTGAACTTCTAAGGCAAGAAATATCAGAAAAATTCCCTAGGCAAATCGACGGTTTTGACCGATTAACCAAACAAATTCAAGAACACGACGATTTATCGCTTAAAAGCGGTTTCCTTTCCTCCCGATCCGTTTTAGCGGAGTACCTTACGGAACCAAAGCTTGCGGAAATGCTATTTTGTCCCCTCATGTTTTATGGAAATCCGCAGGCCGACGACATGGATTTCACTCAATTCACCATCATGTTCAAAGCAATTTTTCTTGAGGGCTTCGCCAAACCTTTAGGAGGTATGCGCCACATCCTAAAACTATTGGCGGACAAATATAAAGGTTACGGAGGCGAACTGAGACTGGGCAGAGCCGTAAAAACCATAAACATAACAAGCGAAGAAGTCCAATCGGTAACATTGGCTAAAGGCGAAGAGTTGCAAGCGGAAATCGTAATTTCTTCCATTGGGTATGCCGAAACCATGCGCCTTTGCGCTCCCGAAAAGTTTCCGGAGGATACGCTAAAAGACGGTGAAATTTCTTTCGTCGAATCTCAATATGTAGTGGATGTGCAACCGTCCGAAATCGGGTACGATAAAAGTATCGTATTTTTCAATACAAAAGACGATTTTAGTTATCGCAAACCTAAAGAAATGGTAGATTTGGATTCTGGAATCGTGTGCTGCGCCAATAACTTTGATTACCCAGAGAAACAAGAAGGACTGATTCGATTCACTTTTTTAGCTAATCCAGACTTGTGGTTTGGACTTGCTCGATCGGAATATAAGGAAGCAAAATCTTATTGGCAGCAAAAAACTTTGGAAACGATCGTCGGTTTTTTGCCCGATTTCCGCGATTCTGTGGTATTTTTAGATACTTTCACCCCCAAAACTATTAAAAAATTTACGGGACACGTCAATGGAGCCGTTTATGGATCGCCTGTTAAAATCCGAGACGGAAAAACGCCCGTTAAGAATTTATTTATTTGTGGCACTGACCAGGGTTTTTTAGGTATTATTGGAGCGACCTTAAGCGGCGTCACCGTTGCGAATATTTACGGACTTAAAGCATCTTATTAAAGAACGCTTTTGATTTACCTAAAAATGAACGACCTCGCCGCAGGCGGACGGGCAGCGTATACGCCGCTCCTATATATAGTGTTATTTTAAAATACGCGTCAAGCCACGGGGGCAATAAACCCACTTGTGGGATTAAAAATCTACTGTTGGAAAAATTATGGCAAGGAATTGGTTAAAAGGAGCAAAAACTCGATACGATAGCGTCGTGATAGGCAGCGGCCTGGCGGGAATGACAGCCGCTAACATGCTGGCTAAAGCCGGCCATTCTGTTTTGTTAGTGGAACAACATTACAATTTTGGCGGACTAGCCACCTGGTTCAAACGCAAAGGCGGGCACATCCTGGATATTTCTCTTCACGGGTTTCCAATTGGCATGATTAAAACCTGTCGGAAATATTGGAGTAAAGAAATCGCCGATTCTATCGTTAGACTTAAAGGAGTCCGCTTCGACAATCCTCAATTCTCCTTTTCCACAACCTTTGACAAAATTGATTTTACCAACATCATGCGGGAACGATTTGGCGTACTGAAAGAAGTGGTCGACGATTTTTTTGTAACGGCCCGGGAAATGAATTTCTACGACAACCTCTCCATGACCACTCGGGATTTATTTGAAAAGTTTTTTCCAGGTAGAACCGATATCCATCGGCTTTTAATGGAACCTATTACCTATGCGAATGGTTCGACTCTAGACGATCCGGCAGTCACCTACGGAATCGTCTTTTCCAATTTCATGGACAAGGGGGTTTATACCTTTAAGGGCGGTACCGATGCCCTGGTCAAAAAGATGAAGAAAGAAATGAAAAAAAATGGCGTCGATATCCGAAACCATTGCCTGGTGGAAAAAATTTTAGTCGAAGACAAGAAAACAAGAGGAGTTCGCGTCAATGGCCGCGATATTGAATCCGACGTCGTGCTGTCCAATTCAAGCTTACCCGCCACCATTCACAAATTAACCGGCGACGAACATTTCTCTCCCGAATTTATAGCGGAAGCGCGAAAAGTAAGAATGAACAACAGCAGTTGCCAAGTTTACATGGGAATAAAAAAGGGCGAGAAGATCGATTATTCTGGCGACTTGCTTTTCACTTCGGTAACCGACGAATTTAGCGCAAAAGCCTTATGCGACAAAAATGTTACCAGTAGGACATTTTCATTTTATTATCCGGAAATCAGACCGGGTTCCGATCAATACTCTATTGTTTCTTCTACAAACGCTAACTTTGAAGACTGGGCTAATTTATCCGAGGAAGAATATCTTGTAGAAAAAGATAAACTGATTGAATCCACCTTAACCGCGCTTGAAAAATACGTTCCCGATATTCGAAAAAAAATCGATCATGTAGAGGCTTCAACCCCGAAAACGTTTAAGCGTTACACCATGCATACGCGCGGATCTTCGTTCGGCACTAAATTTGAGGGACTCAAAATTAGTAAAGAATTGCCCGAGCAAATTGCCGGGTTATTTCACGCGGGATCGGTTGGCATTATTATGTCGGGGTGGCTAGGAGCCGCGAATTATGGAGTTATCGTTTCAAATGAAGTGGATCGTTTTCTTCGGAAAATTAAATCCGAAAGATTAGAAACGGCAACCGTTTAAACAATATTCTCTAAGCGTCATCCTTAGCCTTGCGTTAAAGGTTCTCGTTTGGAACGGAACATTTTTCCCTCCCTTAAATTATCCATATGCAATTTGATTTTTCCGAACAAACCGCTATTGTAACCGGCGGAACCCGAGGCATCGGTAGAAGTATTTCAGAAGCTTTTTTAAAAGCCGGCGCGAAAGTTGTCGCCACCTATAAAAGCAATCACGAAGCTGCCGAAACTTTTTGCGACGATAACTCTCAATACATTGACCAACTGCAAATCGTAGCGTTCGACGTCGCGGATAGTAAGGGCGTCGAAGGATTCTACAAGTGGGTAGAAGAAAAATATGGCCCTTTCCAAATATTGATTAACAACTCTGGAATTCGCAAAGATTCCGTTGTCGGAATGATGAAAGAGGAAGATTGGCAGGACGTTATTAACGCAAATTTGACGGGTACTTTTTTAATGAGTAAATTGGCCGTCCACCATCTCATGCGCCAAAGGTATGGAAGAATTGTAACCATCACCTCCCCCGTGGGCCGAATGGGTTTTGCCGGACAATCTAATTACGCCGCTTCCAAAGCGGCGCAAGTCGCTTTCACTCAATCGTTGGCAAAAGAAGTTGCCAGCCGTGGAATCACAGCTAATTGCGTTTCGCCGGGTTTTATTGAAACGGATTTCATATCCGATCTACCGGAAAAACAACGAGACGGTTATAAAGCTTTAGTGCCCCTCAAACGATTTGGGAAACCTGAAGAAGTCGCCAATGCCGTATTATTTCTCGCTTCTAAAGAAACCGCTTATATAACGGGAACCACCCTCGAAATTTCCGGCGGGCTTTAAGCGCATACCTTTTTTTACCGCAAAGACGCAAAAGCATAAAAACCTCGAACCGCAGAGGACGCAGAGGACGCAAAGAAAAGATTGAATGCAAAGAAAGCAAAGAGGGATGAAGGTTAAAAATCAAAAGCAAAACTTTCAATTTCTAGTATTGAAATAATATTGAAAACTGGTTTGCTATTTCTTTTTTAGGGCCCCGTCTTTGGGTTTTGTAGTTCAACTAATAAAGGATTCTGTTTTTGCATTTTCTTAGGCCTTTCTTTGCGTCCTCTGCGTCCTCTGCGGTTCAATAGTTTTTAATTATAAAATAAGCGAAAGACAAGTCACCCCGCCATCGGCTTTTTCAAACTCGCTCATTGGAATTTGGATAACTTGAAACCCGCCCTCGCGAATCTTAGCCGCCAACTTTGGGTATCCTTGCGGAGCGATTACATAATTACCCACTACCAAACAATTGGCCGAATAACTTTCCCCTGGAGACACCTCGATAATCTCAAACTTTTTAAATGCAGTCGCGTCTACCTTCGAGCTATCTAGAATAATTTTGTCGGAGCCGAGATAAGTCGCGGCGCTTTTTAAATGAAGCCCTTCTAAAACAGGAACCGCAATGACTGACTTTTTTGTAAGCGTTTGCAAAACTTCAACAGCTTGAGAATTGGTGCGTTCGGATTGCCCAACAAAAATTTCCTCTTCCGTTTGCAAAACGTCGCCGCCATCCAGCATAGCTGGAGGCAACATAGTAACAACAGGTAAATAATGTTTAAATTCTGAGATTATAGACTCGCCTTCGCCGCGCCGCGTTTCGGCTTTCATCGAACAAAGTACCGCCTTATCTTCTAATATGACAACGGGATCTTCGACAAAAGGCGCGTCTGGAAAATTTTCAACAGGATCTAAATGTATAACCGAAAGGCCCACTCGCGTCAAAGCGGCGGTATATTGGCGATGCTGATTCAGAGCTTTTCCAAAATCGACGGTATCGCTTTGGGGATGAGTAGAAAGGGCGTTGGCAAAATCAGGGATGGGTTCGCGAACTAAAGCGGTAGAGCGGTTCATGAAAACCCTCTATGGAATTTTAAGAAAACCTAGTCAAGGGTGGGAGTATTCATTAGCCGTGAAAAAGCTAACATATCAAAATTTTTCTTAGCTCCCCGGTATTTTTTCATCATTTCTTTGGAGGGTCTGAGGTCTTCTCCAACCTTACCTTTTTGGGCTACATAAATATAAGCCTTCGTCTGCGAAAAATCATGACGCGTAAAATCCATGATTTTTCGATCGTACTCGTCGGGATATAAATAGTGACGATCTAGCTCGGCTAATTTAGGTTCTTCCATTTCATAAATCATACCGATCATCATTCCCAAATTATCGTGGGTCGGCTCAATATTTGCGTGCCCAAGTCTTTCAACTCCTCCATTATCCACTGGAATCTTGTTAAAAACGCGTTTCCAGGCGGAAAGAGTCACGGAATATTTAGTCGTATAAGAAAATCCAAGCTCTTTATAAATCTTTTCGTTGATCAGTTCATCATAAATATATACACGGACAATATTTGACATTCTAGGCTCTATTAGAAGTAATTTTAAAAGACAAAAAATTACGAGGTTATTTTAATCTGTGTTAGGATGTTATATTAGCAAAATAACGCGATCAAAGCTTATTATATTTGCTTTTATAAAGGATTTTTGGATCCTTTTTTCAATAAAAATACCTGGAAAGGAGTGAACTCATGGCCGGCAATGTAGTTGAAGTTTCCGACGCCG
>CAZMZH010000062.1:0-7117 GCA_964570665.1 uncultured Nitrospinota bacterium
TGAATAAAATTATTTCAATCAAAATACTTTCTTAAAGTAGGCTTAATTTTAATGGGTTGCATAAAAGTCGCTCTTAAGTTTTTCCATTAAATCTTTATAATCTTGAATTCCTTTTATTTTATATTCTCCAAAAGCCAGCTCTGTGTAAGAGGAGTCTAGGGATTTGCAACGTTCCGATCCGGTAATAACGACAATAGTGGTTTCCTTTCTTGGAATTTCTCCTGATAAAATCAATTTTTTAGCACCTCCCCACTCCAATCCACCCGCGTGTTCTGTTTTACGAATAGAAACATTACAATTATTAAATTCATTTGTTCCTTCTTCGATTTCCCTATCATTGAGCAAACACCCACCACCACCGTTTTCAATTGCAAACTTCAAGGGCACTTCTGCATCTCCCGGATAGCCAATTAATAAAGAATCTGCAATGCTCATAGGGTTTTTTACGAATTTCGGTTTAAAGTCCTTGTTGATTGCCGAAGAGGCCACGGTGTCACAACCTTCAGGTTGAACGAGCCAAAGCTTCAATTGAACGTTTTTATTGATCAGATCCAAATCCTTTAATTCATCAAAAGCTTCAACAACGCTTGAGGATGAGGTACCTCCAGCAAGAGCCATCACTACATTGATAACAGGCGGCAAATCCCAATTCATTTGCTCAGCAATTTCGTATAACAAGGTTTTCGCACCAGTTTTATACCTGGGTCTTAAATTGATGTTGGCCGTTAATAGCCAGGGGTAGCTATCATAAAGCTGGCTTAGCATGATGTTGATTTCATCAAAATTTCCGGCTCGAATGATTTCTCCATTAGGTGCACCATTATCTAGCAACAATGCATCTCTCATTTCAGAATACTTTTCCTCACCTAAATTGTCCGGAACAAAGACCTGAGCTTTGAATCCGCATCTTTTGGCGTGTTCCAAGGTTGCAATGGCTAAGTTTCCTGTTGAAGCACAACCAATCCGGATGATATCTCGACTGTTTGTATTCTGGAGTGCCTTCGGCAAACTGTTCCAATGGATCAAATCTTCCACCGCTGAAATAGCCGTAGCGGTTACTCGATCCTTATAACTTCCACTTATTCGGTTCTCACCTTCCAATTTAAAAAGCAGATTTTCCTTTAAAACGCCCACCTTTTGAGCCAGGTGTTGGTTCCCCACCAAACATGTGCCTCCTGATTTACAAAAGGTGGGCGAAGGATTAGCAATGGCAATTGGCATTAAAAGATATCTAAGCATATGGTTGACTTCACCCCCAAAACCTTTTATCAGCGTTTTCAGAACTTCTCCTTTTAAAGGCCAATTGACGCAATCAAATTTAACATCAAGTTTTCCCAAATCTGTCGATTTGTCTTGGCAAAGAAATTCGTTCTCAATGATTGAATGGTTATGGCTAGGATTCTCCCGGCAAATCAATGATGAAAATCCAAAAAGCATCAATTCCTTAATTCTGGATAGAGTGGCTATGTTTTCGAAGCAGTCAATTTCTTCTCCCTCACAAATTTCCCTCCAAATAGAGGATAATTTAGAAGAATTATTTCCTGTTTTTTCTGCTTCCAGTTCAAGGAGTTTTCTAAAAGACTCGTTCATAACAAGTTAAAAATTGACCACCATGGTTGGCGGTTCTAAATTCCTGGTTTTCGTGACAACATTTTAATGCCACTAGTTATTAAAATTGCGTTGATCTAATTTTGATTTTAGAGAGATAATTTTCCTCATATTCCGTTTATAACCACTTTTATTTTTAAAATTGCGAGTAAATTGACTTAGCTTCAATACAGTGATGGGCCGGTGAAAGGTTTGAATATAATCTGGAAGACGAGTGTTCTTGTCGATTCTAGAGTTAACTAATTGATCGAGAGTTAAATTTTTAGCCATTTGAAGATCCGCCCCCCTCAAGTCCACTTTTTCAAATTGCGCCCAAAGGAAATTTGCCCCATGGAGACAAGCGTTTTTCAAGTTAGTTTCTGTTAGCTCCGCCTGCATGAGGTTTGCATTAATTAAGTTTCCAGATTCCAGGTTGGCAAAATTAATTTTCGCCCCTTTTAGATTGGAGCAAGCTAGATTGATTCCCTGCATATTGGCCTTATTAAAATTTGTTTGAACCAATTTAGCTTTCTTGAAATTAACTCCTATTAAAGTCCTCCTGCTAAAATCAGCGCCACTAAGGTCAATTCCCCTTAGATTTAATGCATATCTCTTTTTATGTGTTTCCATTTTTATAAAAATAAACTATTTAAAATTTTATGATGAGTTATTGAAAAAATAATTTTTCTCCCATATATTAAAAAATATAGAAAAAAAACATATTATTAATAATAATATATCTAGTTTTTCTTGATTTTGCAATAAAAACTAGATATAAAAAAATAAATAGTATAAAATATTAATAATTTTTTTGGGTGTATAGAGTGAGTTTAATTAAAGAAAATATGAATTATATGGATGGAGGTGATTGAATTTATGGTTGGAAATATTGGAGATATTCAATTTGTATCTTTTTTAGAGGCAATCGTTGACCTTTTAGAGGAAAAAAACCTGTTCCAAGGAAAAAGTAAAGAAACCTTTAAGAATTCCCTGTATGACATTTATATGGCTTCTCAAGAAAAGCCGGAAAGAATTTTAACTTTTAAAAAACTCCTTTCGGATTATAAAATTTATAGATTAAATATGAGCGGTCATAAATTTGAATTGACAAATTTATGTGGTTTGGATTTAAGCATGTGCAGTTTTGAAAAGGTTAATCTATCGCATTCGAATCTCGAAAATATAAACCTCAGCTTCTCTAATTTAAACGGAGCTAACTTGGCTGGCGCAAAATTACAAAACGCAACCTTAAAGGGGGCTCAGTTGGTTGGCGCAAATTTACGGGGGGCGCATCTTTCAAGGGCAAACTTTGAAGACGCAGATCTTAGAGAAATAAGGATGGGGACCGCGGACTTGCATTCAGCAAATTTTTTTAAAGCAGATTTAACGGGAGCCCGTCTTCATGGAGCTGACCTTAGTGACGTCAATTTTGGTTATGCAAATCTGACTGGAGTAATTTTTAATTCTGCAATTTTAAGCAATGCAAATTTTGAACAGGCCGATATTAAAGAAGCAGATTTTACGAACTCAATGGATTTATCCCAAGAGCAAATAAGCAAGGCTAACTTTGTTACATCCGCACAGTTACCAGACAATATTTAAGAAATTCTTTTAAGTATTATTTTTTTTCTAAGATTTGCGAGGTAATATTTAGATTTAGAAAATTTTCTTTGGATATTCAGGTTCGGAAGATAAAAGTGTCTAAATAAAATTATTTCAAAAATAGAATTGATCCGAATTTGGTATAAACGTTTGCTATTTTTTTTACATTTGTTGCCATATATTTTTCGTTGACAAACTACTGATTAAAATATAAAAACGTCTCAGTTTAGGGCTTTAATGAAGTAGTTTTGGCATGTCGTAGGAAAAACGCTTTAATTCCTTAATTTTTTAAGAAATAGATGAAAGGTTGGATCTTAGACGAGTGAAATAACTCTTAAATTGAGTTATATGCAACCTATTTTAATTTTCTAAAGGCGGGTTTTCCCAACAATATTTTATGCCAGATCGACGAGCCAAAATTCTCTCTGATGCGCAGATTAAAGGTATTCTGCATTACTTGGAAACCACTAGATATCCCATAAGAAATCGGGTTATATTTTCACTAAATCTTAAAGCCGGGTTACGGGCTAGTGAAATGGCTGATCTCCGTTGGAATATGGTCTTAAATGAAAATGGAGATATAGGAAGTGAAATTAAATTTGAAGACTCAGAGGGCAAAAATTCCAGGTCTATCCCTATAAATAAAAAATTAAACGATGCTCTCCTTAATCTAAAAAAATTGATAGAAGATGAGAGCGATTCAGGAGATCAACTTCCAAAGCCTTCAGATTATATAATTCAGTCTGAGAGAGGTGACAAAATGTCATCCCATTCTTTGGTACTTTGGTTTACCAAGCTTTACCGGAGTTTAGGATTTGATGGGTTTTCCTCTCATTCCGGTCGTAGAACATTCATTACCAATTGTGCCAAGAATATTCTAAAGGCAGGGGGAAGTTTAAAAGATGTTCAAGAAATGGCAGGGCATCAAAGTTTACAAATGACTCAAAGCTATTTGTCGGAAGAATTAGGGGCCAAGGAGCGTGTAATAGAAATGCTTTAGCTTTTGCTTTAGGGTTCCTTTAAATTCTAATACAAGGTCATGACCCTCCCCTCCTACGTTGTGCCACCTCATAAGTTAGCATTTTTACATGTTCAACTCATTGCTGTTCACTCAGTAGGTTTTGAAAGAAGAATTTCAATGTAACGGCCTGATATCCCACCAATTAGCCTGGAGAATATGAATTAGTTGCTTGGGAGGTATTTGCTGTTTGGGATCAAGGACCAAAATCGGCCAAGAGCGGACTTTCAAAGCAAACTCTTTACGGTCTCAGATTTGCATTTTTAATTTTACTCAAATGGTTAGTTAAAAGATTCTTGACCTCTTCTTTGAATATGGTTTTGGGTATTTCTTAAATGGGTACGTTAGTTAAATATAAAACCTACGAGTACTATTTGCTACTGCAACGAGTGATAACATAACAGGTACTTCAACAAGAACACCGACTACAGTTGCTAATGCGGCACCTGATTTTAATCCAAAGAGGCCAATTGCTGCGGCAACAGCCAATTCAAAAAAATTTGACGTACCTATCAGCGCAGCTGGAGCTGCCGTACTAAACGGAACCTTCCATAAATATGCCCAACCATAGGCCACTGCAAAAATACCATAACTTTGGATCAGTAGCGGTATAGCAATTAAGGCAATGACCAATGGCTTATCAATAATCGTTTGTGCTTGAAACCCAAATAATAGCACCACCGTTGCTAAAAGCCCCATGATAGAAAAGGGTTTTATTTTTGAAGTAAAAATTTCAATACGCTCATGGTTGCTCGAATTGTCTAAGGCTTTTCGGGTGAAATACCCAGCCATTAGAGGAATTACCACATAGAGCACGACGGAAAGAAAAAGCGTTTCCCACGGCACAACAATATTTGTTACGCCTAAAAGAAATGCAGTAATCGGCGCAAACGCAAAAATCATGATAATGTCATTAATAGATACTTGTACCAAAGTATAATTCGCGTCACCTCGTACCAATTGACTCCAGACAAATACCATTGCTGTGCAAGGGGCAACACCAAGTAAAATCATTCCGGCAATATATTCCTTTGCCGTTTGTGGTTCTACAAGACCAAGGAACAAATGCTCAAAAAATAAAATACCTAAGGCAGCCATCGTGAAGGGTTTAATAAGCCAGTTCACAACTAGTGTTATGCATAAACCCTTTGGTTTTTTTCCAACATCTTTAATTGAAGCAAAGTCTACATTGACCATCATTGGATAAATCATTATCCAAATAAAGACCGCTACAACAAGATTCACGCTGGCGTATTCTATATTGGCTACTGCCTGGAACAAATCAGGCAAAACAACACCCAGTCCAACTCCAGCTAATATACATATCCCTACCCATACGGAGAGGTACCGTTCAAACAAACCCATAGGGGACGTTTCTTCAGATGTCATAACAATTCTTTCTGATCAAAATGGCTTTTTAAAGTTTTTGCATCTATATCTTCTATTGGTAAACCCACCAGAATCTTGATTCGTTTTTCAAGCTGTGCATAAGTTTGCTCAAAGACCTTCATGCGCTCTTCATACGATCCTTCAGCGGCAGCAGGGTCTTCCAATCCCCAATGAAGTTTGATTGGATCGCCTATCCAGACAGGACAGATTTCTCCAGCGGCGTTGTCACATACAGTAATTACTATTTCGAAATTCGGAGAGTCTGGTTTTGTAAACTCATCCCAGCTTTTGCTTCTTAAATAGTGCTCCCAGATTCCACGGTCGACCAATAGAGCGAGGGTAAGCGAATTTACTTTTCCTGTAGGATGGCTGCCAGCACTGTAAGCCTTAAAGCGGCCTTTAGCTTCATTATTGAGAATAGCCTCTGCCATGATGCTCCGAGCTGAATTGCCAGTACAAAGGAAAAGCACATTTATTATCTCGCCGGGCATTGTTTATTTGCTTGATGCCTCAGAAATACTTTTGACAGAATTTTCACAAGTTTCTGCGTCTCCCTGACAGCAATTTTCAGTGAGGTAAGCCATAAGTTCATTCATGGAAAGATAATTTGCCGAATAAAATAGAGTCCGGCTTTCCCGACGACAATTTATTAGGTTGGCATTTTTGAGTTGGCTCAAATGAAAAGAAAGGGTTGAAAGCGGTATATCCAGTTTCTTTCCAATTTCCCCTGCCGGAATACCTTGAACCCCTTTACGTACAAGAAGACGAAAAATTTCTAACCGGTGTTCTTGAGCCAGGGCAGATAGAGCTGTGACTGCTGTCTTATTTTCCATATTTCCAATAATATCGAAATATTGAGGAATGTAAAGCAAAATTCATTTAAAGTAAGAAATATGGGAATTAGCTTACGAGGAAGCTGAAGCCTAACTTCATTCCCCAAATGGAGAGAGGAAGAAACTGATGGAAACTAAAGGCCTTTTATGTAAGACAAACCGTTGATAAAAATTTAGAAGAAATATTGAGTCCATCTAATAGTTTTATCATTTAACTCTTACTTTCTTTTGGTCAAACAGGGCATCAAGAATGGGGCAATCTGGTACTACTCCTCCCTCACATTGCGAAGATATCTTAGTCAGTATCTTTTCAAGTTTTTTTAAATCCAGAATCTTCTTATGGATATTCTCTTTATGATGAAGAGTTATCGTTTCTACCTGCTGACAAGTATAAGCCCCACCATCAATTAGTTTCAAAAGAGCTCGAATATCCTCAAGTGAAAACCCCAACTCCCTACTACGCCGAATAAATACCAGCCGCTTTAAGTGATTTTCACTATAAACCCGGTGCCCACCCTCTGTCCTAGGAGGTTTCGGAAAGATTCCAATCTTTTCGTAATATCTGATTGTCTCAATTTTACAGTTAGTTTGAGTGGACAAAAGTCCAATGCTTAGAGTTTTTTCTTTAATTGCCATAATAATCCTTGAACCTGTAGTTACTACAGGTTTTATATTATAGATGAAAAAT
>CAZMZH010000063.1:0-7080 GCA_964570665.1 uncultured Nitrospinota bacterium
TACTGGTCGGGGCGAGAGGATTTGAACCTCCGACCCCCTGCTCCCAAAGCAGGTCAGTCAATTATTAACCATTGTTTTAATTATACTTATGGGGACGCTCGTTGCGTATTTTGTCAATAAGTGCCTATCAATGTCTATCCGTTTGCCACAAATCTGACACAGTACATGGGTCAGCTTTCGGGGTGCAGAGTACGTTGTTGATTTTCTTCCAAAGGCCAAGTTGGAAATAGCCATTCCAGATACCAAATTAGAAGAAGTTTTGGAAGCAATAATAAAAGCAGCACAAACCGGAAGAATCGGCGATGGCAAACTGTTTGTGAGTAATCTTGAGGATGTTGTTAGGGTTCGCACTGGAGAACGAGGAGAGGATGCGGTTTAACGACCAAATTTTGTTTCTATGGTTTTTGGACCACAAAGCTCATATCAACTTGCGGTGGAATTAAAATGCTGGGTGATATATTTTTTTCCTTTACGGATATTAACGTTGATTGATGAGTATACGAGGGAATGTCTGGCTCTCAAGGTTGCCAGAAAGCTTAATTCTCAGGATGTATTGGAACAACTGGGTTATCTGTTTATTTATCGTGGGCTGCCAGGTTTTATTCGTTCTGACAATGGTCCTGAGTTTACAGCTAAAGCAGTCAGAAACGGGTTAGAACGATTAGGAGTTCAAACGTTGTTCATTGAACCGGGTTCTCCTTGGGAGAATGGATACAATGAGTCGTTTAATGGAAAGCTCAGAGATGAGCTATTGAATGGGGAAATCTTTACAACTTTGCTGGAAGCTAAGGTCTTGATAGGAAACTGGAGGAATGAATACAACCAGTTTAGACCACATAGTTCCCTGAATTATCAACCACCAGCTCCTGTAACGATAAAGCCAAAAGTGGAAATACTAACTTAAGAAGTGGTACAATTAGCAGGGGCAGGTCACTCTAGAACTCATATTAAGAATATTATTCAAACCGGTATTCGGAATAGAACTACCTGGCGATTTGGTTTTTACAATGCCCTGCGTTACCACACAACTGAGCTCTTTTGCCAGGTTCTTTTAATATTTACGCCCTACCTATGCAAAACATCTCTTTATTTAATGCCCCTGCTCTATGGAACATCAAACTGGGTTTTACTACCAAGAAAGTTGCCAGAAATTTAGGAATCTACTTGTACCCAGTTTCAACTAGAACCATTTTTTATGTTTAGAATTTTAACCTGGATGTGTGGGTAATATTATAGAGAAAGTGGTGCCTTCTCCAATACTAGATGATACTTCTATCTTACCTCCATATTTTTCCACTAATTGGTGCACAATACTCAAGCCCAAGCCGGTACCCTGACCTTGTTCTTTCGTAGTGAAAAAAGGATCATAAATTTTAGGAAGAAATGTTTGAGGGATACCCGGGCCGTCATCACTAATTTTTATTAAAATTTTCCCATTTTTGACTTGGGTAACAACAGCCAATCTGCCTTTTCCTGCCATTGCTTGGACAGCATTAGCTAAAAGATTTATAAAAATCTGTTGAATCTCTTCCGGTTTCGCAAACATCGGTGGGAGAGACGAAAAATTTCTTTCAAGAAATATGTCGTCCTTGTACGTTGCGAGGATAGCAATTTCAATAGCGGCATCAATACGTTCATTGATGTCAACTGCCTTGTTGCCTCCTGTTGAAATTCTTGTGTAACCTGACATGTTTAGAATTACAGATGACATGTGTTTGGATTGATCAATAATTTTTTTAGCATATTTTTTTATTTTTTTAGGTTCTTTCTCATCCAGGAGGAGCTCAGAGAACCCCATGATAGAAACAAGAGGATTGTTCAGTTCATGAGCAATTCCTGCTGTCAATGTGCCCAATCCAGATAACTTTTCTGCTAAAGTAAGTTGATCGTGTAAATCAACTTCTTCTGTAACATCCCTTAAAAGCAAACCTATATGCTTCTCATTTCTTTCATGAAGAATTAAATCAAAAGACTTGTATGCAAAAACCTTATCACCCAACTTTATGGTTTGCTGCATGTTTTTTAAGGATGTTGATTCTTCCGGTCCAAGAGGGTCTTTTGCAACATAAGATAGGACAGCCTTAGCTTGAGTTGTAGTAGAATTTGCGGCTGATTTTTTTTTAGAATGAATTTTTAATGCACTGTGCATGGTTTGCCAAGGTTCCTGAGGATCAAAACTCAAGTCTAAAAGGGATTTACCTAGACAGAAACCACCATTGTTCTTTATGGTATTTTCAAAAGCAGCATTTACATATTCAATTTTTAAGTCGATATCAAAAATTGCTACAGCATCAGGAACGCTCATTAATATGCTATCGGTATACTCTTTCAAGTAACGAAACTCTTGAGTTTTTTGGCGAACCTGACTTTTCAATCCCGAAAAAGACCTTTGAAGCATTTCACTCATTGAATTTACTTCGTCCGCAAGAGCTTCTATTTCATCCCCAGTTTTTATTTTAAGCGATCCAACTTGTTCTCCTTTCCCTATTTTTACTGCCGCACGTTGGAGTTGCAAGATTGGCCAGACAATTTTTTTTGCTGCCATCGACCCCATTATACCAATTAAGAGTATTGATATAATTGCTGCTGTGGAAATCCAAAAAAAAAGTTTTCTCATTGGGGCAAACAGTTCCTCCGATGATTGCCATGCGAAGATATGCCAACTTTTACCTGTTGAGCGGGAAGTAAAATTTTGCGTCAAACTTAACGGAGAAAACCCAATTATAGAAAGTTCTTTTCCTCCATGCCCATTGCCTTTTATTTTGACCCAGTTTGCGGCAGGCTGTGTCACACTTTGAATTAAAATCGGATCAGTCAATTGAAACCCTGTTGGAAGAATCGGACAGTCTATAACCACTCCTTTTGAATCAATCAACATAACGTGACCGGTTTTTCCAAAAGTTATAGGCTCAATAGATGGCGAAAATAAGGATTTAGCATTAAAAACATGAAACAAAACTCCAATAGGTTTGCCTACTTCCCCAAGCACAGGGAAGGCAAATTGAATAAGAGGGAAATCAGCTTTTGGGTCATCATAAACTGAACTGATATAAACCGTGTCTTCCTCCCCCTCGAGTATTATTTTTAAGGCAGGATTATCGCTATTAACAAACCTTGGAAAGTCATTTGCGCTTGCGACTAATACCCCAGTAGAATCGGTTACATACAGGGCTTGTGTTGCTGCCACCGAAGAAATTTTTCTTTTCAGGAAGTTTTTTAGAGTTTTATTTGAGTCTTCATCCAGTAGAGCGCTTATTTTTTTTCCTGGATCTTCCCAGAAGGAAATCTTTTCTGCTAATTCGCTATTTCTAATAGTTGGGCTAACAAGAGCGAACTTCTGGTTTGCTTTTAAAATAGAATCACGGATATCTTTTTCAGAAGCCAGGCGGACATTACGATCCACCTCGCCCTGAATCAACAAGTCTATTTTAGTTGATGTTTCATATGCTAACGCTTTGAAACTGGCCCCTACGACTCCTTGTAGGGACTTAGTTCCTTGAGTATACGATAACACCACTGCTAGCATCAAAGGCACTGCCCCGACAGCAAGCATATTCCAAATAAGTTTGTTCCTTAACCCTTTTTTTAATTTTCTAGACTTAAATATTCCCACCGCTCTTCCTAATTCTAGAAACCAAACCAGGATGGGTTTCCCAACTTATTTTTTGGGATACTTTTAAACATAATCGAACTCCTGTTCTGACGACAAAACCTCCCTCACCTTTTCTAGTAATTTTTCTTTTTCTACAGGTTTAACCAAATAATCTTTAACTCCTTTTTTCAATAACGAGACTGCTAGTTTGGCATCCGGGTATCCTGTTACAACAACAATTGGAATAGATGGAGCATTTTTTTTCAAGTACTCGATTGCTTCAACTCCATTCACCTTAGGCATCCGTATATCACAGATAATCAGGCCTACCTGAAGCAGATTGGATCCTAACTGCATGAGTGCTATTGCCTCTTCTCCGTTTTTAGCTTCCATTACCTTAAAACCGTCAGACTCTAACTGCATTTTAAAGATTTCTCGAACATTATCATCATCATCAATAACTAAAATCTTACCCTTTATGTTGGCAACATCATCTATTAAAGACATATAACCTCCTTTGTATATACGGCCTGAGAAAAGCCTAAAATACGAATTAATAATGCCTTTCTGTTTTCCTAAAAGAATTACTAATACAGTCCCTATTTTTATCTATTGCCATAAGTATGAAAAACTAAATTATCAGTATAATTAAAGCCCCATCAACCATGCGACCTTATTGACGGGGCTTTTATTCTCTTTTGCTGACCCGTCATCTTTTAATATATTCGGTAACGATCAGGTGTATTCCAACTTATATCGGAATTAAGTTTAATTTCGTCTTATCTGATTAGATGTCAGGTGGATTCTCAGCTCCCATAATAACCTCCATCCATCTTGATGGCTTGACCACATTCAGGACATACGAAATGATCTTTTATCCAATTCGTTTTACCGACGAAATGACACTCCTTACATCTCTGAATATGTTCCATTCTTACGATGGGCTTAGATGATAGAAAATTCCATAAATCAGGAGATATTCTTAAAAAACTGCGTAATGCCTGAAACTGTGTCTGCATGAAATTGCCCTCCTGATTAAATAATATCAGTCCGTTTCACGACAACCTGTTACACCTGTTTAGACAACAAGTTTTTCAACCTTCATTGCCTAAAGCAGCTACAAATACATAAACCAAAAAAAGAATCGCAGTTATGAGCACCAAAGAGATGTACCATTCCATAACAGTACCTCCTATGGCAGTTCTAGAATATTTTAGAAAAGTAACTTTAAAAATATATAGCGGGAAAAGCTTAAACTAGAATGGCGGATTGTCCATCGCAGTTACCTCAAAATTTGAAGTAGTTAACTTAAATATAGGCCTGAAATAAAAAATATCCACTCTTTTAATATTAATTTATTTTCATTAATCAAGGGGTAATCGGTATGAACTGGCGTCCCCAGCGGACTCAATACATGCCTAGGTTCTATCACCCATCAAACCGTGGCAATGTCACTGGGTAAGGAATTAGTAGAGCCTGAAAAACTCTTGTAAACATGCAGTAAAATTCGATTCAGGGGAAACATTGCCAAGGCAGAACACCTATGTAAACCTTGGAAGATGGAAGGTCTCTTTACCAACAATATGTTTTTGAAAATTCAGAGGAGAAGAATCAAGCCACTTAAAATCGTGTAGAATATCTTAACCGAGAGATCAACAAGTTAGGGATAAATCCCACACCATTTCCTTCTTCTACCCAATCCTGTAATCAATAAGGCTATTTCTATAATTTTAATATGCAGGCGAATATATTCTATTCTATATTAAAAGCACGTAGACTCAATTCCGCCCGTTGGCTCCATATAACTAAAGGGGTTAGTCAATATTAGCTGTCCTCTTCTATAATAGGATAGTCTGGTTGCTTACCCATCGGCATAACGTTAAGGTCTCCCGTGTTCAATTTTAAATTCGAATATTAAAGTATGTCTGATAAAAAAATTACAACAGGAAACTCTGAAATCGACCAACGTATTTTAGAACTTGCTGAATTGTTTGCTCCGTCTGAAAGCCATGAGACTCTTCGACTCGAAATATTAACCACTGTTGCTAAATTTTTTCTAGAGCATAATGACTTGGGTGACTACAAGCTAATCAACACCACCTTAAAAGAACTGCGCCACGCATTTCAAGTTTTTAACTCTTACCTAGGCATTCGGAAAGTCGTTATTTTTGGATCTAATCGTAGCCAAACGTCTGATCCCTGTTACAAACTAGCCTACGAATTATCAAAGCTTATAGCCAATGAAGGAATGATGGTGATTACAGGTGCGGGGGGTGGAATCATGGAAGCTGCGAACAAGGGAGCGGGCAAGAAAAATAGTTTTGGTATAAACATAAAACTTCCTTGCGAGCAAAAACCTAACCCGTTCATCAATGATGACCCTAAGCTAATGGAATTTAAATATTTTTTCACCAGAAAGTTGATATTCATCAAAGAATCAGATGCAACGGTGCTTTTGCCAGGAGGTTTGGGTACCCTTGATGAAGGCTTCGAAAATCTGACCTTGTTCCAAACTGGAAAATCATTACCTAGGCCCATCATACTTTTAGAACATAAAAATGGGAACTACTGGAATACGTGGATGGATTGGATCAAATCAGTACTTGTTAAAAATAAATTTATTTCATCCGATGATGTGCACCTTTTTCAATTAAAATACTCTTCAAAAGAGGCTTGCAGAGCGATCCTCGATTTTTACCATGCGTACCATTCACTACGTTATTATAAAGGACTCACTATCCTTCGTTTCACAAAACCGATCCCAAAAGGTATCATCGATAGGTTGAACGTTGAATTCGAAGATATTGTTGCGGAGGGAACAATCTATTCTTCTCATCCATTGGAGGGGGAAGTCCATAGTTATGATAATACTCGAAAAATGCCTCGGCTGATTTTTAAATTCAACAAACAAAGCTTCGGCCGACTTAACCAAATGATCCGAAATATTAACGAATGGGTTCGTTAATTCATTTTCTTCGTGACAGAAAGTGAATTTCTTAATACTCACTCAACTGATTTTTCTTTGGGGTGGCAAATGAAGGACAAATCGCCCCACCCATTACCATCTGCGATAAAAAACGGTCTTTTACAGGATTTCAACTCCCATTTGATCATGATACTCACCTCCTTTGATTTGAAGATTCAAGATAGGTGAATGCATTGAAATAGTTTTTTTTCTTTAATATATACCCTGCATGGATAAAGGCAAGTTATCAACTGATAAAATCCTCGATGCCCCTTGATTAATGAAAATAAATTAATATTAAAAGAGTGGATATTTTTTATTTCAGGCCTATATTTAAGTTAACTACTTCAAATTTTGAGGTAACTGCGATGGACAATCCGCCATTCTAGTTTAAGCTTTTCCCGCTATATATTTTTAAAGTTACTTTTCTTCTAGAACATCTATGGGCGGTACTGTCATGGAATGGTATACCTTTGAAAATGGAGGATTGAAAAATGAACATAGATCCTGATTTGCTCGAAAA
>CAZMZH010000064.1:0-7058 GCA_964570665.1 uncultured Nitrospinota bacterium
TTCTTATTCAATCAACACAGACCCAGGGTCTGGGTCGGGCGCTCGAAATGACGTTCAATGGGGACTGTGTTTATAGTGTTCTTTTTCAATCAACGTGGAACAAAATTATTACCATTAAACCACCTTGGTCGGAATGACTATTAATTCGAGGCGAGATCCTTCACCGATACTACGTATCGCTTCTGGATGACGATTCGTGGAGGATTGTTAAGAACCGAAATTACTGTTTGCCTAAACCACCTACCTCCCGCACGTCATTCAGACGATCTCCCTAGGAGTGAGGAAGAATCCCGAAGTTCGCTTATTGTTTTTTTTAAAACAAATCCTTTCTTTCTCTTCCTTCTTTGCGCCCTCAACGTTCTCTGCGGTAGAAGCTGTCCAATTTTTTTAAATAAACAATGTCTCACTCCCTCTCACAATCCTCGTCAGTACACCATCAAATAAATTTATGGCCAATTAGCATAACACTCACTGTAAGTTATTGAAAAACAATCTATTTCCTCTACAACGGATTCCTAAAAAACTAAAAAAACGCTAAAAAACCCGAATATCCGAACTTAATATTCTCAAATTGCGAAAATAACGCTTGAAAAATCAACCCTTTTGTGACCCATGTCACAAAAATATTAGTGTATATTTGGCATAATATCGTTGCCAAACATCTAATGTTAACACACTATGTAATCATTAATTATTTGTACTTGTTAGTTAAAGTTTAACCATTAGTAGTTCATTAAAGTGAAACCACGGAGGGGAAACTATGTTTAAAAGCGCAAAATGGATATTAGTCTCAGCGTCTTTGATTCTAATGTCTTTTGGTTGTACGCACACTGAAATGGCCCATGATCAAGGACGAGCTAATATCCCATTTTTCTTTGAAAAAGGGGCAATGACTCCAGCTCCAAAACCTGTTGTTACCGACGGTTGGGGAAGAGCTTCTATGGCCTTTCCAACTGGATTGGAAAGCACAAGTAATATTTTAATTGAAAAGGTTTTTCCAAAGAAAGTTCATCGAGGACAACCTTATCATTACTTGATCAATGTAACGAACTTAACCGAGTTAACTTTAGATAACGTTAACGTTATTGAAAAGTTCCCTGCAAGCTTTGCAGTTAGCTCAACAGATCCTGCCATTTATGATACCTCTGGGGATCGAGTCGCTTGGGCATTGGGTAAAATGAAGCCTCACGAAACTCGGGTTATCCGCGTAAACGGAATGGCGAACGATACTTCCGGCGTTCCTTGTTGTACGGAAGCTAACTTTACAGTTCCTGCGCTTTGTCTAAACACCACAGTTGTGGATTCTGGTATTCAAGTTGCGGTTACCGCTCCTAACCAAGTTATGATGTGTAACCCAATTCCAGTGGAATACACTGTAAAAAATACCGGTGAAACTGAATTGAGAAATGTTTCCGTAGCTTCTAGCTTGCCTAGTCAATTGTCTGCCGATGGAGCCAACGCTTTGAATCTTGCCGTTGGAGACTTAGGCGCTGGGATGTCTAAAACTGTTCAAGCTGTAGTTATGGCATCTGGAACCGGCGATTTTCAACAATCTGGATCGGCATCAGGAACTCCAGTAAGTTACTACTCTGGCGGTAAAGGCTTTGATAGCGTTTCAGCCGATTCCAATTCCGTCTCTACCACAGTCGTTAAGCCTGCGTTAGCATTAACTGCCGCAGCTAGCAGAGACAAACAATATGTTGGTAGAAGCGCTTCTTTCGACTATGAAATTACCAATACGGGTAATGCAAGCGCAGATTCCGCTACTATAGTAGCTTCCGTTCCAGGAAACACCGCATTTCAATCGGCTTCTGATGGCGGAACTTACTCACAAGCCGCTAACACGGTTTCTTGGGCCTTGGGTAGTCTTTCTCCAAGCGCTTCCAAAAAAGTGAGCATGACGGTTGGCGGATCCGCAGCTGGTAACGCCGCTACTAGCGGCGAAGCAAACGCAGTTTGCGCCATGGCCGCTACAGCTTCTACCGGTCTCAACATGGTGGGAATCTCGGCGTTGTTATTAGAAGTTATCGACGTCAACGATCCTGTCGAAATTGGACAAAACACGGTGTACGAAATCCGAGTTACAAATCAGGGTAACGCGACCGCAACCAATATTGGTTTGACCGGTACATTTGAAGACGATATGTCCTACATTAATTCTGCAGGCCATACCACGATTTCAAATGCCGGCAAAAACTTAACTTTTGGTTCCTTTAATCTTGGCGCTAAAGAGTCCGTTTCCTGGACGGTTGAGTTAAAGGCTAGCGGCGCAGGCGATCATCGATTTGGTATCGAAATGAACAGCGACCAGTTGACACGACCGGTTTCTGAAACTGAATCGACTACACTTTATTAATATCTTATTTCCTTTCCTCCTTCGTATGAGGAGGAAAGGGAAAAGGTAATAATTTAGCGAAGCCATACCTTAAGTTTTATATATTTATAAAGAATGCCTCTTGGATTAAGTTCCGGGAGGCGTTTTTTTTTGCGGAATGTTAAATTTCCTAATGTGGTTAGACAAGCATAGCGCCCAAACAAACGCTAGTTTTTTGAAACCATTTCTTTTGCCGCGACATATAAATTTAAATCCCCCCTGTAATATTCCGAAAAAGTCATATGTTGTATGGAATCTTCGTTCAATCGACTCATTAGCAAGCCAGGTCCCGCTTTAAAAAAAGATCCCAAGGCCATGACAAGGATATTCGTATTTGGAATAAGGCTTATAGAATTAACTTTACCAAAGGGAATCTTTGATGCCTGCATTTTGGCAAGAAGATCGTGATTATCAAAAAAGTAAATTGATTTTGGTAAATGCAGTGGCTTCGACAAACGAAATTTATTTAAATCAAACCTCCATAAATTTTCATCATAGTCGATTAAAAGCGCTTCATTGTTATTAAACCCCAGGGACATTTGATGAACCTGAAATTTAATTTCTTTGATCGTATGAACCAACTCCCATGTATCTGCCTTCCAAATCTTTACTTTTTGCTGTGCACAATAGTCTCCACCCTGTGAGGTTAAAACCAGATTTTGTTTTGCAACATACAACACCTTGTTTACTCTGTTCTCAAAACAATGTTGGATTCCGGAGACCGCCAACACATCATCTAAACTTTTATTAAGCTTTACCGATCTTATCGTTTCGCCAGTCGCCCCATCCATAACAAAAAAAAGATCTCCATTTCCCGCAACAATAAATTGTGTTTTTTTAAACCATGCTATCGAAGCAATCTCTCCATCAATAATCCTCTTCGGGTCAAAAAGCTTTTTCTTAGCAAGATTAAAAAAATAAATTTGTCCTTTCTCATCTCCCAATGCCAACAAACCCCCGCCAAAGGCAACGCTAGAAATATCAAACTGAAACTTTGAGTTGAAATAGTTTTGCCCGTTTTTAAATATATGGACATTGCCGTTCCAACCGACAAAAACCATATAGGTTCCGTCGCGACTTGATTGTATTTGCCGCTGCGGTCCCACAGAAAAACTTTCAACGTTAAAAGATTCTAAATAGGTTTTTAAATTTTCGGGATCGGATTCTTTAAAGGGAAAACTAAATATTGTTTTTCCCTTAGTATTCGTTGGCATCACTGAAAAAAAGATTTTTTGTAGTTTAGAGTTATACAAAAACGAGTTGACCACTTCAGGCGCTCCAGTTTCTGGCGCGTGCAGTTTAATTTGACTCACTTTAATCATGAAGTTAGGCTGAACCACATTTGCTTCTTTGCAAGCCGTAGAAAAGGTCATAAAAAATACCAAAAACAAAACTTTTTGAAAATTATTTTTCATGGAACAATACGGCATAGTATTCAAAAAACTTCTTTTGATGTTTTTATTTTTAAAACTATATAAGAGAATAATAAATCAAGGAATTACTAGCGATCTTTCGTCTAAAACATTTCTAGGTAACGTTTCTATGTATTTTATAAACGGTAATCGATGAATTCTGAAAAACCGGTTCAAATAGTTCAGAATCAGGTTTAAACATCGAAAAAGATACAATCCCTTTTGTTCTCATTCCAATAATTATATTTCCTGTTTTATGAAACTTATTTCCATAAATAATTAAGTAGTTCAAAAAAGGATATTTTGTAATAAATCTTTCTTGATCTTCTTTTTTACAAGAGCATTTTAGGAAAGTCCAATAATCATAAATTCTGCGTTCCACTTTTTGATTTAAAATACCAGCAAACCGCTCAGCCTCGTCTATAAACTGTTTCCTATAAGACAAAGCGCTCAATACACCGGGACGATCGTTGTAACGAAAGACATTCGATAAAAAGACGGTATCTTTAGGCGTTTCTTTTCGCAGGAAACCTATCATTTGGATTTCATCTTTGGTCATTTCCATTTTATCGCCAGTGTCCTTATTTGCCAAAGCCAACGAAGGAAACACGATTAATGTCGCTAACATCAACCCATAATATGTGGTTTTGTGAGGAATTAGCTTTTGAAGCGTTAGGGGAAACGTCACTAAAATCCCAAGATAAATTAGGTAATTTGTGTCGCTAGCCAAATATCTGTCCGCAAATAATGAAAACAAAATGATAAGCGGCAGGGCGGCAAGAGCCAGCTTTTCAATAAATTCTATAGGAGTTTTATTTTTTATTTTTTTTACGTAAAAAAATAAGACGATAACAAATAATAACGCTATTGAAGAGTATTGCGCTTTAAGCTTCATTAAAAAAATTGTAAGATTTAGATCTGGCAGCTTAAAAATAAATGTCGATGCGAAATAGGCACGGCTAAACCAAATCAGAAAAAAACCTACCATTACGCATGGAATCATAACTATTATTTTATTATCGTTCCATCTTGGTATTCCGGCAGAGAACAAAACTTTAAAATAAAAAATGATAAAGCAGGGAAACAGCGGCAACAAATAATTCGGCTTCACCGCGTACAAAAATATCCATGAAAACGATAAAACCAAATAGACGTTCTTTTCAGTGGCTAAATACCTCAATATGAAAAAAAGAGTGGATAGAATCAAAAATATCCCTCCCTGGCTTCTAAGCGGAAAATGCTCAATAGTCAAAATTGGCGAAAATAAGAAAAGGTTAGCGCTAAAAATCGGTATCCACTTGTTGTCAGAGTAACGCTTGATAGTTAAATAAATTAAACTAATAATAGAGATATGAAAAAAAATCGGCGCCCATAAATAGAGGGAGTCAACCTGATCGATTCCAAAATAATTTATTAAAAAAATTGGGATCGCATTTCCTAGCCAACTATAGTAATAAGGAGGTTCTCCAGGGAGTGTAGGATTATCTATTGGAAAAAAAAAGTCTCTTGTAACGTTCAACTGAAAAAGTATCATCATATCGTCCCAGTATCCAAGAATACTTAAATTACCATTTTCTCTTTCTTCTAAAACTCCCAGTCTGTGATGAAAGTTGTAAAAAATAATAAAAACCAAAAGCAAACACGCGCCCCATGTAAATATATTTTTCGCGTTTGCAACATTGTTAGATATATTTTTCGATATAGTTTCAATAATTGGTTGAGACAACGTTGTCTTTAGGAAATATAAAATATAAAAAAAGCTTCCTAAAAGAACGCCATACACAACGATATTTGAACGCGTTAAAAAAACCCCATACGCCAGTAAATGCAGAAGGTTTATCGCTAAAACCAGAGAAATCCCAAAAGTTTCTAAGGTCCCTTTCATTTCAATTTTCAATATTTTTCCAAGCGCAAAACCAACAAAAACCAAGAGTAAAAAAGCGGCCAGTACTCGGCAAACAACAAAGAATGAAATGGGGGAAAGTGTATCTAAAATCATTTGAACCAAAAAATATACGGGAGAAAAAATGGCCAGCGGCTTGAAATGGCGAATGCCTTGAAAACTGTACTAATTATACATCGTGAGAACCAATTATATTTTATATCAATTGGTATTTTCTTTGTCAAAAACTTAACTTTCTAAGATTAATTAACTACTACACCTCTTGGATCCATTTTCGGAAGGTCTTTTTTATGTATTAAAGCTTTTAGCTATCAAAATGAGTGCGCTGATGGTCGATATAATCAATACCGCCATCCGCGATCTTTCTTGATCGAACCAAGTTGCAAATCGTCCCGCTATAAAATATCCCAATACAAAACCCGGAATCAACCAAAGCCCCATTTTCATGTGAACCGTATTGAAGTAACCGGCAAGATGTAAGAACAACAACATCACCAGCGTCGATACAAAATACAGAAACCCTAACGTCGCGCGTAGGCTTGGGCCTTTCTCGTGCTGATACAACAACGCCAGCACCGGCGCGCCAATAGAAACCGTCGCTCCCATATATCCTGAAATAAAACCGGCTCCCATCCGATAACCGTTGGTTTGCTTTAATCCTTTACCGACAAAACTGATTCCAACCGCTAACAGTATTAAAGAACCAAAAACGATACCAAGTTGTTTAACCGGTAACCAAGCCAATGTATAAGCGCCCAATCCCATTCCAATTACCAAGGCAATCATAAGTAACAACAGTCCGTCGTACTTAATATCCGCCATCCCCCGCCAAGCCATCGTAAAAGAAAGCGTCAGACTAGCGCATAGCGTTGGCCCCGGAATCAGTTCAATATTTATCAAAGCAAGTAAGGGAACAATAATAATCCCCGCTCCCAACCCTGTTGCCGCTTGCAATACAGAACCAAGAAAAACAACAGCTACAGACGTAAAAAATTCTATTAGGGTGAAGGGCATTGGGTTTGTTGTATTAGGATAATTTGAGATTAAAGTTATATGCGAAATGTTAATAAGATAACGGATGAAACATATTTTGAATAGCCATATTATTTATTACTACGTATTTATTACCTGGAAAGTTTTTATTGAATCGAGGCGAGATCCTTCACTACCAGCCTGCTACACAGTCTGTTCGTTCAGGATGACAAGTCCTGGGGACTGCGAAGAACAAAGGTTAGTTCAGCTTTTGAGCAATTTGGAAAAAACCGCGAAAGACAAAATCTACAATCCATACTATCAAAAGCCATCTCCTCTACGTGTCATTCTGCTATGAAACAGACGCAGTCAAGTTGATTTTTTAAAAGATTTAAAA
>CAZMZH010000065.1:0-6773 GCA_964570665.1 uncultured Nitrospinota bacterium
CGAATTCTTTATTTTTGATAGTTTCTTTAAGTTTCAGCTTTTCTAAAATTGAAAACTTATTTCTTTTTTCTCGATCGAGTTCCTGCTGTTTAACTTTTAGCTTTTCTTTAAATAATGGGTTTGTTTTAAGTTCTTTTTCCAGTTTTTGCTTTTCCGATAAGGAAATTTTAAAATTGACGCGTTCTTTATAATATTTTATTCCTTCATCGATAGCTTTTTTAATTTCATAGCTATCGCAAGGTTTTGTTAGAAATTGTAAAATATTTCCGGCATTTATCGCTTTTTTAGCGGTCTCTTGATCGTTGTTTCCCGTAATCATGATACGGGACGTATCGGGATGGTTAGCTCTAATTTCAGAAAGCACTTCAAGGCCATTAATGCCTGGCATTTGCATATCGCAAATTACGACTGAAAAGGGGGAGTTTTTTTTTAAAGCTTTCAGAGCTAATTTGCCGTTTAAGGCAGTTTCTATTTTAAAGTCCTTTTTTAAAAAACGGCTGTACGCTTTTAAAATGTTTGGATCGTCGTCGACTATTAAAACTTTATCTTTCATTAATTGTTTTAAAGAGAGATGGTTTTGTTAAAATTTTTCAATTTTTTTAAATTCTTTTAATGTTGTTTCGACTTCGAAAAAGTCAGGTCGTATTGGAAGGGGGATGGCTCTTCTTCCAAATTCCAATGTGATATTAGAATTCAGGCCGCTTGCATAGCAAATTAGGATAACTTTAATGACGTACAAAAATTCTTTTTCTTCATTTGCGTTATATTCAATTTTTTTTGCGATTGGTCCAACGATTCCATAGCATAAAAAAATACCTAAAAAGGTTCCTACTAACGCGGATCCTATACTATGGCCTAGAACTTCGGGGGGATCGCTTATATGTTGCATAGTTAACACGATTCCTAACACTGCGGCAATAATTCCTAACCCTGGTAAAGAATCTGCAATATAATTGATTAATTTAGAGGATTTCATGTGCTCATGAAAAAAGTACTCAATTTCTGAATCAAATAAATTTTCAAGATCATAATGAGGAATTTTGGCGTTAATCATTACTCTTAAAGAGTCTACTAAAAATTCAACTTGTGGTTTCTTCTGTAGGAACCGAGAAAAATTAGAAAAAACTTTACTGTTTTCGGGATCGTCTAGAGTTTGTTCTAATTTTATAGGACCGTTTTTTTGAATAAAACGAAATAAATTCTGCATCAATCCTAAGAGTTCTTTGTAATCGTTTGTGTCGTAAGGTTTTGAAAAAAAGACTTCCTTAACGCTTGATACAATTGTTTTAAATTTTTGGGGAGTAGATATAATTATGAATGCGCCGACTGCCGAACCTCCAATAATCAAAAATTCGACTGGTTGGAAAATTATAGAAATATTTCCTCCTTCAATAAGAAACCCTCCTATAACCGAAAATAAGACAACAAAAATTCCTATAGTTGCGAACAAAGAAGTTTCCTTTTAGTTAATAAATGTTTAAAGAGAATTAGCTTTGTGCGGTTTGATCAATCCACTCTTCGCTAAAAGAAATTAAACGCTTAATTTGGTTAGAATCAAAAATCCGCTCCAAATAATCAAGGTCTAATAAACGCTTAGAAGTATCTTTTGATGGTAGACTTTTTTCTCTCAAAATGGCATTTGCGATATGCACAAAGGTCAAAGGAGTAACTTTACCTGTGCAAACCTTGGAAGGGGCATTATGAAAAGCGATTATTTCTATAATGGAGCTTGGTAACCCCCAGATTCCCGCTAAATAGGAACCTATAATTGAATAATCCCACATGTTCATATTAGGTTCTGTTTCTGGATATTGGTTTTGTAAAAAATGATATTGACGGTATTTTTCTGGAAAATAAATCGCAATAATAATATTGCCAATTTCATGCAATAAACCGCCTGATCGCGAAGTGTCTTGAATTTCCTGATTCGCTTTGCATTCTTTAGCTAAGCGGTAAGAGAGGTTCGCTAAATTAAAACTGTGTTTCCAAATTTTGTTTAAAGAGTTTTCATGGATATTGCCTTTAATTTCATGGAAAATTTGACAGTCTAAAACTAATTTTTTTATTAAATCCAGACCAAAGTTCTTAACGGCTTTTTCTGGGGAGGTAATATTGTGGGAAACTCCAAAAAAAGAAGAATTTGCGATTTGCAAAATTTTGGACGACATCCCAATATCCGTAGAAATTATTTTTGCTATTTCGTCCAAATTATCGTTGCCAATTTTTAGCTTTTTATTTAAGTCTTCATCAAACGATTTTAAGCTGGGCAATGAATTTAATTGGGTTAAAAGGATTTTCAGCCTAGAGTCTTTTAGATCAGTTTGGAGTTTGAAAGAGCTTTCAATTTTTGCTTTTAATTGATCAAATTCGCACGGCTTTGATAAGAATTGATGAGTGGCTTCCAGAGAACGTAAAAGGGCAGAACCTTCCGACTGACCTGATAAAATAAAACGAATGGTTTGCGGACTAATTTCTTTTATTTTTTGAAGCAGCGCCGCGCCGTTCATTCCCGGCATTCGCATATCTGAAATAATTAAATCAAAATTTTTCGCGGAAAATTTTTCTAGCGCTTTTTCCGGTCCTTCGGCAAAATCACAGTTCCATATTTTTCTCATTGACCGGCATGCGCGTTTTAAAGAATTTAACATGGCCGGTTCGTCGTCCACAAAAAGTATATCAATCATTTTTCACAAGGTTGGTTTATTGATTTTTCTTTACTAAAAAATTGATTTTTAAATGAGATTATTTTTTTTATCCCTTTTTCAAACCCTATCGAAACCTCGGGGTCAAATTGAGTTCCGATATTTTTCCTAATTAATTTCAAAGCTTCTGTGTCGCTGATCGCGGCTTGATAAGGCTGGTCGAATGTCAGTTCATCGTAACAATCTGCAATAGTTACAATACGCGCTTCCAAAGGTATTTCATCTCCCATTTTTTTATTTGGATATCCTTTCCCATTCCACCATTCATGGTGATTTAACGCTATTTCAGAAGCGGTTTTGAGAAAGGGGTTTAGGTTTGGGTCATAATCGTTTTGATATTTGTTGCCTTTAAAGGAAAAAAATGCGCTTATGCCGTCTATTTTTTTGTTTAATATTTGGTGTCCTAATATGCAATGTTCTCTTAACCCTTCCCATTCTTCGAATGAAAGGACGCCCGTTTTTTTTAAAATTTTCTCAGGAATGAAAGTTTTTCCTATATCGTGTAGGGGGCTTGATAAGAAAAGTTTTTCGATAAAATTTTGACTTAAACCCAAGTTTTCGGCTATTAAACGGGTATAACAAGCGACTCTAACTCCATGGTTTCCCATAGTTCGATCTCTAATTTCTGACAAATTAGACAAACGCAAAATCATATCCAAATGCGATTTTGATAGTTCCTCTGTTTTTTCTTTAACGGCTTTTTCTAGATTGCAGGCGTTTTTTACTATTTTATCGATATGCGATTTAAGCCTAATTGAATTTTGTAGACGAGCCATCAGTTCTAAATTATCAAAGGGTTTGTGTAAAATATCCGTGGCCCCCATTAGCAAAGCTCTTTTTTTTATTTCAATATCCGATTTACCCGTGAGAACTATAAAAGGTATATCTTTTGTTTTATTGTCGTTATGTAATTTCCTTAATAGATCAAAGCCATCCTTCCCGGGCATCGAAATGTCGGAAATGATAACGTCAAAATTTTCGGTTTGGCATTTTTTGACAGCTGAATCCACACAATCGGCAAATGAAAGTTCCCAAATCTGCCTTTGTTGAAAAAGAGCCCGTTTTAATGATTGAAGAATATTTTCTTCGTCGTCTACAAAAAGTAATTTTGCTTTCATTTTTTTAGCGCTAATTTTTAGTTCTATAATTTGTTCAATGCATCCATTAATGCTTTGACGATCAAAGAGTTTTAGCTAAATTGAATTAAATAGTAATGAATAGATATTTGAGTACTGCTTAATAAGCGTTGATTTTGTTTGGGGGTGATTGCAAGATTTAATAAGAAAGAGCATGTTATTTTTAATTGCTTAAAATTTCCTTGAAAGTATTTAAAAAATTTTAAATTTTCTTTTTGAGGGTTGGAAATGATTCTGCGAACCCTTAGAGTCAAATGATAATTACAGCAAAAGCCATACCATTTTTTCCCAACTTAAGTTGAAATAAAGTTTGGATTAGAGAGCTAAAGAAGATCTATTTAATTTTGTGGAATAAACTTAGATTTTTTAATAAAAAGTTTGAGTTGTTTTTTTATGCGGGAGATAAATCAGGAAGGAGGATTTTGCGGATAAAACGGAAGAGTATTTTGATTACAGAGATTAGTTAATTTTAAATAATAAATAGATTAAGAGTAATTTTTTCTTTGCAGGTTATATCTTTGCATTTTATCTCTTAATGTTTGTCGGGGAATTTTTAAAGCTTCGCATGTTTTTTTAATACTGCCTGTATGTTTGGTTAATTCATTTTCAATAATATTTTTTTCGATTTGAGCTAGCGTATCGGTTAATCCAACATCGTTATTAGAGAAAATTTGAGGATTTAAATCATCGGGGGTAGGAGTAGAAGTTTCGGAAAAATTGAAATTTAATCCCAATACAAATTTTTCAGCCTCGTTTTTTAATTCTCTAATATTTCCGTCCCACCTTCTTTTAATCAAGTTATCAAAAAAAGCTTCTTCTATATATGGAATAGATTGGTCGTATCGGGCGCATATTTGAGCGACAAAGTGCTTGAATAAAATTGGAATGTCTTGTTTGCGATCTCTTAAGGGGGGTAAAGCAATTTGCACAACATTGAGACGATAAAAAAGATCTTCTCGGAATTTCCCTTCTTGGGACGCTTTTTTTAAGTCAATTTTTGTCGCGGCAATAACCCTAATATTTAGTACTATTGGCTTATTGGAGCCTATCCTTTCTATAGTCCTTTCTTGTATAACTCTTAATAATTTTACTTGTAAATTTAGCGGCATACTTTCAATTTCGTCTAAAAAAATAGTGCCGTTATTTGCAAATTCAAATTTACCTATTCTTTTCTGGGAGGCGCCTGTAAAAGCCCCTGTTTCATGACCAAGCAGTTCGCTTTCAATAATAGTTTCTGGAAGGGCTCCACAATTTATGGGAACAAATGGTTGGTCGCTCCTTTGGCTTTGATCGTGAATTAATTTAGCGGTTAAGTCTTTTCCTGTTCCCGTTTCTCCTAAAATAAGAACATCGGCAAACGAGTTGGCGATATTTTTAATATATTCCCGCAGGTCTTGGGTAATTTTGGATTCTCCAATAATTTCATTCTGTTTTTTTCCATTTAATACTTTTGCTTGCAAATTTCTTAGTTCAATAACATATTTGCGTTTTTCTAACGCTCGACTAACCGTATTTCTAAACGTTTCCAAATCAAATGGCTTTTCGATAAAATCATAAGCTCCATCTTTTATCGCCTGAACCGCCGTTTTTACGTCTGCATAACCCGTAATTAATATAATTGGCAATTCTGGGTCTATCTCCAACGCCTTTTTCATTAAGGAAAGCCCGTCCATTCCACTCATTCTGATATCCGAAACTAAAATACCTTGCCAATCCTTGGTAATGAGAGGAATCGAGTCTTCCGCCGCCTCAAAAATCAAAGTATTCCAACCCATTATTTGGAGGTTTCTTTTTAAAGATTTAGCTAAGTTTTTATCGTCTTCGACAATGATTACATTTTTATAGTTTTTCATTGATCCAGACTTTTGAAAATTCGTTTAGTGACATGGTTATTTTTTTTGCGAATATCTTCTAATAGGATTTGTAGAAAAACTCAAAGCTTAAACTGAATAGATAAAGTTTAAGTACACGAAAATCCGTCCATTTTGAGCTAATTTTTTTAAAAAGCGCCGAAAATTCGTTGATTAGAGCTAATTTTACCCTATCAAACAAAAAAAAACAAATGGAACGAAGTTTGCTTATATTTATTTATGGAAACTCAGTTAGATTCTAAATTTATTTAAGCTTTAAATCAATGAAAAGCAATTTAGACATAGTTTGGGTATTAGGTTGTTCGGTTTTAGTTTTTATTATGCAAGCCGGCTTTTGTTGTTTAGAAACAGGAATGGTAAGAAGTAAAAACAGTATTAATGTTGCAGTAAAAAATATTCTGGATTTTTCTGTTTCCTCTCTTTTGTTTTGGATGTTTGGTTTTTGTTTAATGTTTGGTATTGACTTTTCTGATATGGAAAAAAATCCAGTCTATTTTTTTTCCACACAGGTGATAATAGGATAATTAGTTTTTTTATTTTTCAGATGTTTTTTTGCGGAACTGCAGTAACTATTATTTCTGGCGCAGTAGCAGAACGCTTGAGACTTTTTGGATATTTGTTTATTGCTTTAATTATTTCAGGAATTGTTTACCCAGTATTTGGCAATTGGGCTTGGGGAGGCAGTCTTGGGAACGAACCATTAGGTTGGTTATCGCAACTTGGATTTTTTGATTATGCGGGGAGCACCGTTGTACATTCAATTGGAGCTTGGGCGGCTTTAGCTATCGTTATTATTATTGGGCCTCGGACAGGTTGGAAGAAAGAAAGTAAGCATATAGTTAAAGGCAATAATTATCCTGTGGCAATATTAGGTTTGTTTTTATTAGCTTTTGGATGGTTAGGATTTAATTGTGGAAGTAGTTTTGAGTTTAATGGAAAAACTCCTTCAGTTTTTTTAAACACAATTTTAGCGGGTTGTTGTGGCTGTCTTTCAGCATTTCTGGGGTCATGCCATTTTTATAATGGGAAATCAAAAGTCGATTTACTTATTAATGGAACTATTG
>CAZMZH010000066.1:0-6759 GCA_964570665.1 uncultured Nitrospinota bacterium
ACACAGGCGAAGTTGTTTCTTAGGAGCTTGCCGAGGAATCTCGCTTTTTGGTTCCGGGAACAAATCTAGTTCCCTAGCAGCGATAGATCCGCTTCGCGTATTGATTGATCAAGGGACTAACTCAACTGTCGATCGAAAGAAAAATTCTGCGCTTAGTCAAAACCTTAACTCGCCGTCATTCTGGAGGAGCGCTTCGACGTGGTTCAGCACAAGCTCCGCGACGAAGAATCTAGGTATTTTTCAACATTGGAACCACTAGTTCCTTAGGAGCGATTGATTCAGCATTAAGGTATCGAGAAAAGACTTCCCCTCTTTACTAATACCTACATTTTTCAATTAAACAAAGAGCCAAGACAAAGGTAGAGTCATACTATTTTTAATTTAAAGTATTCTAATCCACTAAGTAGCCCTGCAACCAAATAACCCCCTCAATATCTTTACCCATTTGGGGAGTGGTTCCGTTTTCAAAAAAAGATTTTTTGGAATATATATTAATATCTAAATCCTGTTCGGATACCGTATTTCGGGCAACGGTTACTTTGATCCGATAGAATTCAATATTTCTAAATTCATAGGAGTCAACCTCCTTAACAGGACCGGAAAAATTATAATCGTCCTCTGATTCGCCTGTTTGGATAAGGGCGGCCATTCCCGCAAGATTCAGCTTAATGGATTCAGAGTTCTCGGGTTTGCCTGCTTTTTCCGCCAAGTGTTTTCTCAGAAATTGAGTCCCCTCATGCTCAGGCAGTTCTAAAGTTTGACTTCCTGAAGGTTTTATTTTATAAACCATGCCTGCCAAAAAAAACTCATATTCTTCGCCAACCTTGTAACGAAACTTATTTTTAAAAAAGAAAGGATCAAAAAAAGTCAGGGTAGGACCCTCCTCCTGGTAGGCAGTGATTAAAGCTTCTATTCCATTCTCCCATTCCTGGATTTCATCAAGAACCAATCGATGCTTTACTCCCTTCGCGCAAAAAGGATAACCTGTCCAGATATTATAAATAGTTTCGCCATTTTCATCCGTGTCGTTGACCATGACAATCATTCCGCCGATATCTGATTTTGAATGAGATTTTGCAAGAACAGTTTCTCCCTTTTGCAATCTACCTTGTGAATCCTTTTTCTTGCCAGCTTTACCAATAATTATTTCTTCTTGTTGGCTAACGTCATGAAGTAATTCTGTTATTGGCCGATCATCTGCAATGCAATTCCAATGTTGGCCATGAACTGCTTCAATATGTACCAAGCCAAAACCCATGATCTTCTCCTTCTTTCTGCTTTATCCCAATTTCGTAAAGGATAAATTATCAGACTTGAATTATAAAAATGGAGACTGTGGGTAACGCCTCACACTTTCCTTTTCAATTGAAATACAACCCTGGCATAAAGATTCCCCAGATTATCCCTGATGCTTAAACTCTATTGAGTCGTATTTTTCCGCTATTCATTGAAGATAGCGCAACCCTAAATCTTAAAATTGAAATCCTATTGTAAATACCACAAAATGGACGCATTTTGTAAGCAAAAATACCACTAATTTTTTATGGCATGCAAATAATTAAGAGGGTAGAAAATTATTTATCTGAAACCGATAAATCAAATGCTGGGGACGTTAACGATTTGGAAATTATCGATTATCATTAGAGGGGTAATAGAAGGAAAATGGAGCTCATGCATCCTGGCGAGGTTTTGTACGAAGGTTAAAACCCTGTTGGCTTACATTTGGCCATAGTTCGCCCTACGGAAATATAAAAAGGTTACCCTCACCCAACCAACTGATTACGAAACTAATTTTAGCATTTATAATAACTGTCTGAGTTTTGAACGGTTTTCCTTTTTTGCTTATTTTTCAGGCACTTAAAGAAGTTCTATTAGTTCCATAAATTCTATTGATTCCATCCAGATGGGTTTTTCAGTCACAAATAAGTCATTTCGGAAAAAAGAAATTCTTAAGAGGCTTATTAGGGTAGATTTTCTGGAGCAACTAATTATCCATTTTTTATCGAAGGGTATTGCACAAATTCCACACAGAATTAATTAAATAAAAATTCCGTTTTAAATTATTATTTAATTTTTTTCGTCCAGAAAATACCAATATTTCAATAAAAATAAATTATTTATAAACAATAATATAAAAGAAATTAATAAAATATACTTGAAATAGCTATTGAATTACAATAAAAGAAGAACTTAATTGAATAGTTGTAGGAAAACATTCAATTAATATCTTTTTAGAATTTGGCCAACCCTATCTTGTTTTTTATCCTTGTAATTTCACCTTATTTCCCTACCTAAAAAATGGTCAAAAAAATTTCGCCATTAAATTTATCTAGACGCCTAAAACCGTTAAAAACAAAAGTATTTGAAACATATTGGCGTTTTGCTGCAGAACGTCAGGAAGTATTTTTTGCGCGTTTGAATGAACTATCCCAACCGTGGACAGATGATCCTATTATTCAGAAATATAAATTCACCAATGCATATCGCGCGTCTGATCGAGTAAGTCAATATCTAATAAAAAATATTATTTATTCCCAAAAGTGGAGCCTAAAAGATACTGTCTTTCGTGTTCTACTTTTTAAATTATTTAACAAAATTGAAACTTGGGAATTATTAGAACAAGTATTCGGTGAAGTTAGGTTAAGCACTTTTAACGTTGAAAAATATGATCAAATCTTAGAAAAAACAATTTCATCCGGTATTTCTATATACTCCGCAGCCTATATTATGGCCTCTGGCTCGAAAAAAAAATATGGAACTATTCGTAAACATCGATTTCATTTATTGCTTCTAAATTATTTACAAAAGTCTAATTTTTCCCGGAAACTTGAAAAGCAAAATTCCTTGGAAGCTATATACTCGGAGTTACTAAAAATTGAATCCTTGGGAAATTTTTTAGCTTATCAATTCGCTATAGATTTAAACTATTCTCCGCACCTTGATTATTCTGAAAATGATTTTGTAGTTCCTGGGCCAGGAGCAAAGGATGGAATTAAAAAATGTTTTTCTGACCTTCGGGATTACTCCGAAGAAGATGTCATCAGGATGATGACAGACGAGCAAGAATTCCATTTTAATCGACTGGGAATTCCTTTTAGGTCTTTATGGGGTAGACAATTACACCTTATCGACTGTCAAAATTTGTTCTGTGAGGTCGGAAAATATGCCCGTGTTGCGCACCCAGATATAAAAGGAGTTAGCGACAGGGTACGAATTAAACAAAAATATAAACCAAAATTAAGATCACTTTTTCATCAACCTGATTTTGTGTGGTATCCGCCGAAATGGAACATCAATGAAAAAATTAACCAAACCCCTAACTACTTGGTTGCCCTATAAGTTCTATTGATCGTCGATCAGAGTCTATCCGGACTCTCCCACCCTTATTATCTTTCAAACTTCTAAATACATTACACCCGGAAAGAATACAATGTTCCCATTCCCATGGTTCGCAACTTTCCACTTCATAATTTCGAACAAGTTTTGAAATTCGTAAAATTAGATTTAAATCCACCAGTTTTTTCCCATTTAAAAATTTAAGATCTCGAGCATAATCATAAATATAATTTACAACAGCCTCTTCAATTATCCCTGCTCTTGCTCCATCTTGCACTTCATCAACCGATCGATTGCTTTTTCGCTTGCACCGAAGAACACTCCTAAAAACAGGTGACCAACCTAATGTCGCCAAATTAGCTAAATGAAATACATCATGATAACGATACGCATCATCTTTCAAAGCATTATCGGTAAGCCTGTCCCCAATATTAAGGCCATTCATATGCATGATAACCTTCTTCCCATTGTCAATTTCCACAAATTCAATTTCAAACTTTCTTGGAAACTTCTCGTAATAAGGAAAATCTTTATCAAATTGGCGAGCTGGGAGAGTTAGATCACCTTTCCAGTATGATTTAATTTTTTTGGAATTTTCTTCAGCTACAACATCAAGACTTGTATCATAAAGAGACGCGATAAAATCCATATCATCTAATATTTCATAAATTAATTGTTTTACTTCTAAAGAAGTTTGTTTATCACCTCTTAAAAGGTTTTTACGTTCATCAGATAATCTTACAACTTTATGGGCAAGTGAATAAAAAACAGCCATTCCATCCTCATGAGATTTATTATGCTTTGGCGTATAATTAAAAGAGACGTCAAATTTATGAGCAAGTATCGCAACATGCCAAAGTAAATCCCCTAGATTCTCATTAAGGTGTTTTTTAAATGATTCATAAACTTCACCATCGCGTTCCCCTCTTTTGAAGACTTTCGATAAAGCACCCATTTCTCCTAAGAACCCAAGTAAAAGGATATCTGGACCATTTTTTTCATTCCATGGAATTTTGTCAGTTTCTAAGGCTTTTATTTGGTAGTCACAGATTTTCACTTTTATTACTCTCCATATTGGGATATCTGCAAATTTTCAATTAACGTTTCGGGTATATCGGAAGTTAATAAAAGCTTGCAGACATTGCCAACCACACCACCAAAGGCCCCAAGTAAAAAGATTGGCATCTGTGCATTCAGTGCTAATACTATTTCCTCCAAAACCCCTGGCATCTTTCCCTTGTACCCGAAAAGTTTTCCTCCGACACAAATTCTGGCTGCAGAAGAGGAAATCGAATTCTCTCGCATTTTAATCAAACAGCGAGACCAGATAGAGGTAGCGAGTACTCTGTTGTCATTGAGTTGCTTCCCCACTACCTCTAAATTTGGCATTGTATGTCATGATTATTTTCATTTTACTGAATCCTCCCTGTGCCTTGATCCACACGCTGATGAGAATCCATAAATTGGCATGGGTCTGAAACTACCATGTTGATATCACTTCGATGCTCTCCGAAAATCGAAGTGATTAAATTCCGTGCTTCTGCTGAATCTAAGAGCCTTATTTTCTTATAACTTCTAACCCTGCCATATCCAATTGAATCCAAATTTAGGGCTTGTGCCTTGCCACCAAAGTATAAGAAATAATTCGAAACCAACACTTGGTCAGTTCTTCCAGTATCTCGATCTAAGTTCACGGGTTTTGGTGAGCCATCTGGATTGCTATGATGGGAGTCCTCTTGTATCCAGCTACCGTTTTCATCCTTGTGATATATGTTATCTCCTAACATCTGGACTCTACTTCCGTTGCGTACAGGTTTTTTTAGTGAAAAACGCTCATCATCCCAATAATCCTGAAAACTGACCTTTTCCGATACTTTCATTAAAAGTATGCATTTTCTTTTCACACCCCGAAGGGAGCTACCACCAATACCCATGATCCAATCGCCTACCTTAGCCGATTTACGGATACCCGGCTTACATGTTGCCAAAGTGCACAAGCCATGAAACGGGTTCGGTGCAAAACCGAAATCTCTGGTAATGGTATAAGTGAATAAGTGGGAGTTTGGTTCTATCAACACACTACATTGCTGCCATCAATCCTTGGAGATGGCGTTCCATCAGGGTTTTGAAATTGACTTTTTCCTCCCAAGGCATCGATAACGGAATCCGATCTCCACCCAACTATCGAGGTAGCGTATTTTTTTAAATTTTCAGGAATTTCGACTTGATCCTTTAATCCATTCTCATAGACGCCAATTATGGGCTTTCCCAGTTGATGGGCTGCTTTAACTTCCCAGTTAACCCAAGGCCGCTGATGAGTCTCTTTTCCGATGACTACAATCACTTGGCTAGCCCACCTCATTTTCATACGTAAGAGTCGCGCGATGGTACGATCATTAACTTTGTTTTGATCAAGGCGTTTCTTGTTTTCCAGTTTGACTCGAATAGAGCTATTCCTTAATTGATATCCCTTGCCTGATAACATATTTGTCAAGCCATCGACGCTGGCATCATCTTTATGATGATGACTTACAAAAACATTTTTAATTTTATCAGGCATCGATTTTATCCTTATCCAATAATTCTAAACATCAAGTATTTAGTGGATACAAATTCATTTAGTAATCTCACATTGTTATTATTTTCTTAATAGCACAATTGGTTGCAGATTATATTTATAAGCTAAAATCCACGGAAATCTAATTTTTCAATATCTCAAATTTCTTCGTTCCTAATTTATTGATCTATTTAAAGATCTTCTTTTTTTATAAAATATCTATTAATTAATAACATATTTATTTTGATTAAAAAAAATCATATATGATCAATAATTCAATTATTTTTAGCTTTTAACTAATGATATTTTAAATTAGAATCAACAAATATTGCAGCAAAAACTATTTATTATTCCTGATTCCAGTGTTCCAAGTGAAATGAGAATTTCTAGCGCTTTTGAACTTTTTGAATGCCAAATTTTAGACCAGCACAAAATATAATACAAGATAAAACTTAACACGCTTTAAAAACTATCCCCCTAATATCTTCCCTGTACATGATTATTTAAAGCGAATTTGACAACGAATATCTATCACTACCAATTCCTTTGATGATTTCTTCTTCATAGCAAAGCCTTTCTACAGGAAAGTTTATCAGAAAGTATTTCTTAACTTTTTACACAAAATTGTCCACTTTTAGATAACGAGAGACATTCAGTCGAGACTAGATCCTTCACCTATACTCGCGTATAGCTTCTGGATGACAGATCATGGGGACGGTATAAAACCATGACTATTTTTGTTTAGTGTTTTCACATATTTTAAAAGCAAGGTGGTGGTCGCAGTTTTCTTCAAGAACCTCAGGACAAGCTTAGCTCCTAAGAAACAACTTCGCCTGTGTTTGGGTTAAGTAGTTGATATCCGAATT
>CAZMZH010000067.1:0-6602 GCA_964570665.1 uncultured Nitrospinota bacterium
GTTAAAATATCTTAACTGGGAGACCGTTTGTAAAAGCAAATCTCAACTACCGCACTTAACATTTTTTTATATTTCGGTTTTTTTTATCAATACAATCCTCAAGGCTTACTCCCAAATAAGGGATTATCTATTCCGTCCTCCAAAAAAACTTTTTATTCGTTTAATTTTTAAAACCTATTTCGTTTCATCTTTTTTCCGAGATCCTTATTTTGATTATCGATTCTCTAACGATATGAACATGACTGAATTCGTGATGAATCCTCCTGTTACGCGTCGCGAGATTTCCTTGTAAATTTATATCTAGATATTTCACATAAAAAGAACCAATTTCTAAATTCAAATTTTACTTAAATCGCAACTCAATCCGCCACGGTCTAAATAAAAATTAGTTTCATCAACTGAGAAATTCATTATCTTTGGTTTAATCAATAGGGAATTTTAAATGCCACATCAAATTAGCATCGGCTTGGACATTATTTCGCAATTGACAAAGGTCCTCAACCTCAACACGGCTAACTCCAAACTTAATTACAAACAAGATTTCAATTGGACCGACGGAAATGGAGCCAGTCAATCGCAGGCGATATTCCACGACAAACGAACTCTTTCCGCCGGCGCTTCGGAAGACCTTGATCTTGCCGGTTCGCTAATCGACGCGTTTGGCGACACCATAATATTTACGAAGCTTAAGGCGTTATTTGTAAAGGCGGATGCCGCCAATACCAACGATGTTCGCCTTGGCGGCGCAGCTTCTAACGCATGGGTCAACTGGGTTGGGGATGCCGCAGATGTGGTAGTCGTTAAACCGGGTGGACTACTGGTTTTGATCGCAGAAGATTCTACAGGTTACGTCGTTAGCGCCGGTACCGCAGATATATTAAAAGTTGAAAACTCGGCCGCATGAACCGACGTTACCTACGAAATTATCCTCGTTGGAGAAACCTCTTAATATGCCCACCTCTTCAACACAACCGCAATACGGAGTCCTACTATGATGGGAACTCCACTCTACGATAAGATAACGGGAAATCTGGAAATAGCGGCCATCATCGCAACGCGAATGTATCCGGTCGCTTTGCCGAAAACTCCCACGGTTCCTGCGGTCGTTTATTTCTTTGACAGCTCCACTTCCGTCGATTCTCTTGCGCGTGGCGTTACTTTACACTACGCTAGTAGTTCGCAAAACCCATCGGTTGATCAATATCGTATCAACTACGATAGCGACAACGTGGCAATGGATTTGCGCAGTAAAACTTTTGATCCAGGCGCATCCTCTGCCAAAGCTTTTATCTGAGCAAAGGTTGAACACAATTCACCCGACGGTCCGTGAACATTTTCTGTCAGTCGTAATTATTGAGAACTATTGTGTGGAATCGGGCCAAAAGATTTCAACGGTAGTACCTTCATCCGATACTGTCTCGAGTTTAACGATTCCGCCAATATCTTCTATCACTTTCTTTACTATTGCCAATCCAATGCCAAGGCTATACATCTTTTCTTCGCCATGTAACGTTTTTAATACTTCAAACGCCAACTGCGGAGACTTATGATTGATACCAAGTCCATTATCGGCAACGCTCAACTCTAATCCATTGGCTACCTTCTCCGCTTTGATGGTTACCATTGGAGATTTATTTTTATTAAATTTTATAGCGTTTTGAATAAGGTGTTCCAGCACCTTTTTGACTTGGGTAGGGTCTGCGAAAAACTCTTGGTCTGTCGCTTCTATTATAACGTTAACGTTTTGTGGAATAAATAATTCGCCAACAGTTTGATGGATAGAATTCCTAATGTTTACGCTTTGAATAACTCGCGTCCTGCTACAAACCCTAGAATACTCCAACAACCCGTCAATCATTTTATTCATCCAATCGACACGACTGCGCAGTAATTCAAAGTTATTTTTTACCTCGCCGTCAATTTGAGAGCCAACGTCTTCTTCTATCCATTCGGATAAATTCTTGATCGCTCGAAGCGGAGCTTTAAGATCGTGCGAAATTATGTAAACAAACTCTTCGAAATCCTTTTTCAGTTTATTGAGCTGTTCTGTGGAATTTTGAGGATCATTTTCCAAGGCCATGACATTTTTTCAAAAAGAATCGATCTTAGGTAGAGGGGGAAATTTATTTACCACAGTTGGGGAATTCGCATAAAGCCCAAAAAGCGTCCAATGTTTTCACGGCTTCGCGAAACGATTCAAAACTAACAGGTTTTACGATATAACCGGCCACATTATATTTTGAAGTCGCAATAATATCTTCATCTGCCTGCGAAGTGGTAAGAACAAAAACGGAAATCTTTTTTAAAATGGGATCTTTCCTCAGTTCTTCAAGAAATTCCACCCCTCCCATTTTTGGCATATTTAAATCCAATAAAATTATTTTAGGAAGTGGAGTTATTTTTTCAACCCCATCGCCTCTCAGCATCGCGAGCGCTTCCTCTCCATTTTCCGCGCAAAAAACAGGATTCAACACTTTATTTTGTTTAAAAGCCCGTTTCACTGTCATTTGGTCGACTTGATCGTCTTCCACTAGCATAATTCCAATTGTTGCATCTTCCATCGGTATCTTCCTTAACGATGTTTCATGATTGTCCATTAAATTTACTCAACTCTTTCATTTGGCCATATAAATTTAACGGTAGTTCCCTGACCAATTTCCGACTGTATAAAAATCTTACCTCTTATATTATCTATCAGTTTTTTTACGATTGCCAACCCAATACCCGTATTTTCAGCTTTGTCACGAGATTTTAACGTTTGAAACATCACAAATACTTTTTCATGATATTTAGGATCAATCCCAGGTCCATTGTCCGACACGGAAAACTCAAGAAAGCCTTCTATTGTTTCCATTGAAATTTGAATTTCAGGTACTTCTTTATCGCAATGTCTGATGGCATTGCTTATAAGGTTGGCGAAAACTTGCTCCAATTTTAATTTTTCCGTGCGTAATGTAAGTAGGTTTTCTTGAATATGGATACACTTTGCATGATTGGGAGCGATCAAATCAATCACTCCAGATAACAAATCATTTACATTAACATCTTCATAAATAGGAGCTTTTTTGCCAATTTTAGAATAGGTTAATATTCCATTAATCAATGAATCCATTCGTTTAACCCGGCCAATCAAAAGATTCAAATTTTCCCTAGTCTCATCAGAGGCTATGTTTCCTAGATCTTCTTTAATCCAATCGGTTAAGCTGCTAATTGCGCGAAGCGGACTTTTCAAATCGTGCGAGGCGATGTAAGCGAATTGTTCCAACTCCTTATTGGTAATTTGTAAGCTTTCTAAAAGTTCTTCGCGTTCTTTTTCCGCTTTTTTCCTTTCCGAAATATCCTTAAAAGAAACCACAGCGCCGGTTATGTTGCCGTCTTCGTAAATGGGGGTGCTAATATATTCAACCGGAAAACTTGTGCCATCTTTTCTCCAAAACACCTCGTTAAACTCAAGCTGCGTTTTTCCTTCTTTAATAGCGGCGTAGATATGGCATTCCTCTTTAGGATAGGGAGTTCCGTCTATTTTAGTATGATGAATGAGTTTATGTTGCGTTTGACCCACCATTTCTTCTATTTTATATCCCAACATCTTTTCCGCCGCAGGATTAGCAAACATCGTGTAGCCGTTGAGATCCAACCCATAAATACCTTCGCCAGCCGATTCCAGTATCAATTGATTGCGACGTTGACTATCGATTAAAGCCTTCTCCGCTTTTTTCCTTTCCGAAATATCCTTAAAAGAAACCACAGCGCCGGTTATGTTGCCGTCTTCGTAAATGGGGGTGCTAATATATTCAACCGGAAAACTTGTGCCATCTTTTCTCCAAAACACCTCGTTAAACTCAAGCTGCGTTTTTCCTTCTTTAATAGCGGCGTAGATATGGCATTCCTCTTTAGGATAGGGAGTTCCGTCTATTTTAGTATGATGAATGAGTTTATGTTGCGTTTGACCCACCATTTCTTCTATTTTATATCCCAACATCTTTTCCGCCGCAGGATTAGCAAACATCGTGTAGCCGTTGAGATCCAACCCATAAATACCTTCTCCGGCAGACTCTAAGATCAGTTGGTTGCGGCGTTCGGCGCCCACCAATTCTTTTTCCGCTTTTTTTCGATCGGAAATATCCCGAACCACTCCTGAAAAATAACGCTCCTCTCCCAACCAAAATTCGCTGATAGCCAAGTCGCCGGGAAAGGTCGTCCCATCTTTGCGTAATCCCGTTATCTCGCGACCGATTCCGATGATCTTTGCATGGCCCGTCTGTAAATAGTTTTTCATGTAGCTATCGTGCGCGCCGCGATCCGGTTCCGGCATCAGATTTCTTATGTTCTGACCGATTATTTCCGAAGCCGAATATCCAAAAATATTTTCCGCCCCTGGATTGAAGGTGTTAACCTTCCCTTTTTCGTCAATGGTGATAATGCCATCTATAACGCTTTCTAAAACGGCTTTTAAATGACTCTCATTTTTAGGGGTAGAATCCATACCATCCATAGTCACATTTTTAGGAAGGAAATAGTGTGCGACATTTTGCGGTAACTCACTTAACCGAGATTGGAAACAATTGGTATTTCTATATAAAAACAACTTCCTTCGGGATCTTGTTTTTCATAACCTATCTTGCCATTCATCAATTCTATCAACCCTTTGGATATACTCAATCCTATTCCTGTTCCCTGTATGTTTGAATATTCCTCGCCGAATCGGTTAAATGGTTCAAACAGGGTAGCCAACCTTTCTTTGGAAAGTCCAATTCCGGTATCGATCACATTGATTCTAAGAATATCATGATCTTTTAATTCATAATCTAAAGTAACGCTACCGCCTTGGCGGTTGTATTTTATCGCGTTTGAAATCAAATTCAGCAAAACTTGTTTCAACCGTAATGCATCCGCCATTACAAACAAATTGCGGTTTTGGCTAATACGGTCGTTTAATACAACGTTTAAGTCTCTCAATAGAGGTTGAACCAATTCATTGAGATCGGAAACGGTCAAACAAAGTTGAACGGGAGAAAAAGAAACTTTTAACTTACCCGCCTCAATGGAGTTCAAATCCAAAATCTCGTTGATTAAACTCAACAAGTGCTCTGCGCTATTAAGAATAAATGAAAGATTCTTGCGTTGACCGTCGCTGAGAGGATCTTTCGCGTTTGACTCCATCACTTCGGAAAAACCAATGATGGCGTTCATCGGAGTTCGCAGCTCATGACTCACTCGCGCAAGAAAATCAGTTTTTGCCTTGCTCCTACCCTCCGCTTCCTCTCTTAACCGACGCTCGTTCTTCAATTGCCGCGCGGTAATCGCCGAGACGATAGTCTGGTTCAACAAATCTCCGGTCATGGTATCTTTCGAAATATAATCGCTAGCCCCGGCCTTTAAAGCCTTAACCGCGATTTCTTCGCTGCCATGTCCTGTCAACATCACAACAGAGCCGGAATAAGAATTGGCATACAATTTATCCAAAAACTCCAAACCATCAATGTCTGGAAGTTTAAAATCAAGAAGGATCAAATCCAGATCGGTTTTTTCAGTCAAATCGAGTCCTTCTTGACCGGTAGAGCACTCGGAAATTTCGTAAGTAAACTTTGTGGCTTTTTTTAAAAGCCGCATGCAATTCATCCGGTCGATAACATTATCTTCAACAATCGCTATTTTAAGTAAAGGAATATCTGACATATTTTAACGCTTAAGTAACGACGCCCCAAACGCATTACTTAAACATTTGGTTTTTTCATCATTGGTTATTATAAATTTATTTTTAATTAAAGGACTACCATTTGTAAAATTCATGTCGCTCCCAAAATAGACAGCCGATTCGCCAATCAAAATTCTTAATAATTATCGCGTCTTAACCCTTAATCCAGGTTTGCATATCAAAAGTTAATTTTTCATCGTCAAAACCTATCAGATATAGCGCGGAAGCCGCAAATCTCGTAAAAAACAATCAGCGCTCTAAAATAGAATCTAAGCTTAAGGATATTTTCACAAATTATGAAAATACAATTTCGCATTCTTTTACTTTACAAACAAGTAAATTCTATAAACCTAATTTCCACAAACCGAAAACCTTAAATCCCCTAAGAGCCTGTCTCAGCAAAAGGTAAATGTAATTCTTAAATAAAATGATTTAAATATAAAAGTGAAGGCGAATAACTATTTTAGGAAGAGAGATAGAGTCTAATTACAGAAGTCCGAAAACAACGGAAATTTGGCGAGTTAGAAATGAAGATACTTTGAGTATTCTTTGCTAATAGTATGCAATTCCACTATATTTGGAAGAACAAATACAATAAAGGTTGGACGTTTATCCGAAAGCGAGCCCGATGGCTCAAATAAAAGAATGCGGAACGGAATCAGAAAAAATACTCGCGGAGTTGGAAAAAGAGAACGATAAAAAATAGCGGTGTTAGTGAGTGGTGGTCGCACTTCGACAAGCTCAGTGTGACAATTATTTGAATTGGGGCCACTTCGACAAGCTCAGTGCAGGCTCCGTCGAGGAATCACGCTTTTTCGCTAACAGTCACCCCAATTCCAAATAAAACCCAGATCCCTCCGCGTTGGTCGGGATGACGGATCATGGGATTTGTTAAACACCACCC
>CAZMZH010000068.1:0-5424 GCA_964570665.1 uncultured Nitrospinota bacterium
TTTTCAATTTTAGAAAAGCTGAAACTTAAAGAAACTATCAAAAATAAAGAATTCGACGATCTTAGTAAAAATTTAGAAAAAGCTAAAAATATATTAAAGAAAAATAAAATTGACTTTGATTTAGAAAGCAGTTTTAACCTAGATCGAGAAACCAACCTCTCAGATAATACCGGCTTATCTAAAGAAACAGACTTAAAACAAATTGAAGAATTAAAATGTCGGGAAAAAGAACTAACGGCTAACCTTGATCAACGAAGCCTGGAAAACGAAAAACTAAAAAAAGAAGTTTTCAAAATTAATAAACTCTTAGAAGAAAAGCAAACTATTTTCGAAAAAGCGAAAGGTTTTGCAAAACTTATAGATAAGGAAAAAAGTGAAAAAGAAAAACTTCAATCAAATATTAAGGCGTTAAAAAAAGAAATTGATATGGTTCGTTTGCAATTAAAAGCAGACCATGGAACTAATCTCCGTCTTTCAGAAAATGAAAAAAGGAATGATCTCAAACATGAAGCAGGTTCAATAGAAATCGACAACGACGCCCCCCTGCCCGCTCAAAAATTAAACAAGAGCGAAACAAATCAAGAAGTAAACCTTAATAATCTGAATTCAAAGTTAATAAATTTAGAATTGATTTCAAAAGAAAAAGAAGAGTTGATCGCCTCTTTAGAGAACGCCATTGGAGGAGGTGATACGTTAAAAACAAAAATAAAAGGATTGGCTAATTCCATAAAAGAAACGCAAGACAAATTAAAAGAGTTAAGAGTTGGCGACGAATCAACCAAGGAATATTTCCTTGAACTTCAAAAGATACTGAAAAAGAAAAAAAAGCTAAAACTAGACTTTGAAAAAAATACATCTTCAGAAAGTCTGAAACAAGTTCCAATAATAAGAAAGATAAAAAAAACCGAAGATGAGCATCATGGGTCTTCAGCCTGGAAAATAGCATACGCCGACTTTGTAACCGCCATGATGGCTTTTTTTCTTGTCATGTGGCTCATTTCCCAATTATCGCAAGAAACCAAAGAAGCGTTAGTCGAATATTTTCATAATAATAGTTTGCATAAATTAACAGGAATTGGCGAAAACCTGAAACAAGACTTTTCCAAGGGAAAAACGCCTAAAGAAAATCAAAACCAAGTTCAAAAATTGTTCCAAGATGAAATTTCAATTGCAAAATTACGGGGAGATTTGGTAAGGGAATATAGAGAACGCTTTCCAGGCTTAGAAGAACATTTTTTAGTAAAAAATCATGCTGGCGGCGTACGTATCGAAATCATGGACAAAGATAATGAACCAATGTTTAAAATTGGACAGGCCGAATTAACGTCAAAGGCTGAAGACCTTCTTGGATGGCTGGCAAAAAGAATAAAAAGCTTACCTAATAGAATTATTATTGAGGGACATACGGACGGTCTCCCATATGCAAATGGAAAAGGATCAAATCTAGATCTCTCAGTAAAAAGAGCTTCGTCCGCCAGATTATTTTTGGAAAAAAATGGGGTCAAAACTCATCGATTTTTTAGAATTATTGGCTATGGACCATTTGAGCCGTTTATTAAAAAAGATATCTTGAACGCAAAAAATAGAAGAATCAAAATTATTTTATTACCCGATAACAAAGATGAGTTTATTCCAAAAATGATCGAAAAGAAGCCTATCAAAGCGTTGCCAAATTCAATAAACGAAGGTTAATTTAACACCTAATGTCCAACAAAATCTTGTTCGTAGATGATGAAGAAAATATCCTTAAAGCTTATGAAAGGTTATTTTTCAAAAGTTTCGAGGTTTTGACTGCTCTTGGCTCAAAAATCGGTTTAGAAATTGCCCATAAAAATAAAGACATTGCAGTGGTCGTTGCAGACATGCAAATGCCAAAAATTAACGGCGTTCAATTCCTTTCACAGATTAAATCTAAATTACCCGAAGCTACTAGAATTATGCTTACGGGAAACGCAGATCAAGAAACGGCGGTCGAAGCTATAAATAATGGAAATATTTTTCGGTTCCTTACAAAACCCTGTAATGAAGAGCTATTTCGAAAAACAATATCCTCGGCGCTAGAACAACACAGATTGATAACGGCTGAGCGTGAACTCTTAGAAAAAACAGTTAGCGGAAGCGTAGCTATTTTAACGGAATTAATGTCGCAATTTGATCCAGACTTATTTGGAAAAGGAATCAAAATTAAAAATCTGATTTCTGTTCTGGCTGCTTTTCTAAACATTAAAAATTCTTGGGAATTGGAAATAGCGGCAATGCTTTCCCAAGTGGGTTATTTAAGCCTACCTAATAATGTTTATGAAAAATTGAAGAATAATGCGCCTCTTGCAACAAATGAAAAAATATTAGTTGAAAAATTACCTGAGTTTGCTTCTTTATTAATTTCCAATATCCCTAGACTGGAAACAGTTTCCAATATCATTTTATACCAACAAAAAAAATTTAATGGCGAAGGTTTTCCTAAAAACGATTTAAAGGGCGACGATATACCCTTAGGGGCCAGAATAATTAAACCGCTTATTGATCTAGTTGACTTAGAAGAAAACCTAAAATCAAAAAAAGAAGTCTTTGAAATTTTGTCCAGCAGAATAGGATGGTATGACCCAAATATATTAACAAAAATCATTCAATGTTTCTTAAATACCGATGAAAAAAAGGTCTTAGACAAAAACAAAATGCTTTCCATTCCATTTAAAAAATTAAAATTAGGGGATATTTTAGCGAAGGATATTGAAACCATGAATGGAATCAAACTTTTAGCGAAGGGAATTAAAATTTCTCAGATAAACCTGCTTAGACTAGGAAATTACTCAAAATTGGAAGAAATCAAAGAACCAATAGTTATTTATATTTGAATCGACAGTTTTGGGTTGAAGGGATATAACTAAGAATCCGTCTCTAATTGTATCCGGTTTTCATTAGTAATAATTCTATCTCGTTTTATGAAGTAACATACGCAAAAACTTTAGGTGAACTCGAGTTTTTTAAACAGTCTCAATTACAAACTGCCTTAAACACTCATTATTTTTCTTAAACTCCTTCCACCAGCAGTAGCATCGTTGACTGTATACCCTCACACGAATGTGTACGCAAATTTCTTTGAAGATATACAGTCTTAATGCGATCTACCTAAAACTAAAATGCAGCGTTAAAGCCAACTAAAAATATATCTGAATGAGCGCTAGAACTACTATGAGTAACCCCGTCTCCCAAATTACCCCCGCTGATAAAGTTAAGGGGCGCATATCCCTGCGTACGAATATATTCGGCAAATAACTTGGCGTTTGGTACGATAAAACTAGTTAGGCCAAGCACTAATTGATCTTGATGCTCCCATGGAGCGCCCTCAGGCCCTGCAACAAATCGACTAAACTCCGCAGAGATGTTAAAATCTAATTTAGCTAAACTTGGAATTCTGGGACCATAGATGCCGCCAACAGACCAACTAGAAACTTTTGACGCAATGTGTTGAGGTATAGTTGGATTGAAAGTTCCCGGCCACTCATCCTCGGTTTCAGCATATTCTCCTTGTAAAAGCCAATTATCGGCAGTTAACCGAGCGTAAATATCATAAGCTCCATTTCGCTCGTCGCAGGCGCTAAAATGAGTAACAGGAAAATTTTGACAATAGGCGCTGCCTCTAATATATGACGCTCCAATCATTCCTTCAAATAAATCGCCCACCTGCAATGTTTTGCTCAAGTTCAAAACGTAGTTATTTAATTTACTAGGTATATTACTATCATCTACGGGAACATTAGCGGCTCTAAATTGCGCTCCGCCTTGAACGCCCATTACGTTAAACTTCCAACCATCTTGAGAAAAACCCGCATTTGCGCCATAAACCAATCCTCCGAAGGCGTGCCAAACAGTTGAGTTCGTAAAGGGATTAACAGTATCCATTAAACCAAATGGAGTATCTAATTTACCCAATGCTAGATAAAGTGGAGATCTATTTAAGTCTCCAAGCAACACATAACCGCGCCTTAGCTGAATCTGATTTCTATTTAAATCCGTAATTGTTCCAGCGCCAAAACTTTGCTGAGGATCATATAACATCTCAAAATAGGCGGTTAACCAATTACTTAAATTTCCTGTTAGGGCTAATTGCGCCGAATGAATAACAGCTTCAGATACTTCTTTGGCGCGCTGATTATTCCCCGTTGGATGGCGCATTAAATATCCAAATTTATCTTGAGTATTACTCTTTTGATAATCAGCTATAGCAAATACCGAGGCGCTCAAAGTAACAGAGTCTTCTTGCAATATACCATCTTTCTTTTTATCTAAGATCAATTTTGGTTTACTGGCAAGATCCCAGAGTGGATTAAGAATTTCATAGGAATATCTATTGTTAGTTTTTACTATTTCCGATTTCTTGGAAGAAGATAAATTCTTTTTAGAAGACGATTTTTTATAAGCCGCCGACCAATTTTCGTCATTAGAAGATTCAAGTTTTTTGAGACGTTGTCTTAGCTTCTTATTTTCTTTTGCTATTGCATTTATTTTTTTGGATAGATCCTTCATGGTGATTTCACTATCCGCTATTGCCATTGTCGGCAAAAAACTTACTAATAAAATGGTTTTTAAATATAACTTAAAACCCCTCATAATTATACCTTTCAAAAAAAAACTAATATTAGAAAACTATGCAAGGACTAAGCTCTTCAAAGGCTTCATTTTCTTAGCCAATTCAACTTTCTTAAACTATTGACTGTAAAAGCCAAGTAAAATTTCGTTATTCGGATATACTTAGTAGTAAATTTTAAGTTAAACTTTGTTTAAATTTTTAAGTTTTCTTTTAAATCGAAAGGGAAGTGTGATTTGCAACTAATTTGGGGGTTTTCTAGAGCCTCTTAAGCTCTGCAAACCTTGCTATCCTCGCAACATTGAACCTTCTCCTATCAAAAGCCATTCCATGCGTATATTTGTATTTTTATATAATTTAACTAAAGTTTTTACAGATGGAGTTACTTTTCCATTTTCAATTTCTGATAGGCTTGCTATCCCAATTCCTGTATGAAAAGAAAATTCAGCCAGGGTTTGATCCTGCCGAGCCCTATAATCTTTTAAACGAGAACCTATAGTGGATTTAAATTTAATTGAATCAACCAATGAAAAACTCCAAATAAAAAACCATCATTTATAAAGTTTTATCAAAACTTTAATACCAAAATTCTTATCTCGAAACTTATCTGCCGCTTAAAACATGTTTATCTCTAATTTTCATTAAGTGGTATTTATTAATTAGTAATTCTTTCCAGGAATTAGAAACAAATGAAAGCTCTTCAATTTGCTTTATGCGTTTTTCGTATTTGGTTGGTGAATTAAAAATATTTGCCGCTTCATAAAGGGAAATATGCTCGTCCCCAAACGCTTTTAAAGACATATATGAAACGGGTTTTACCCAACCCGGCTTTATTA
>CAZMZH010000069.1:0-3910 GCA_964570665.1 uncultured Nitrospinota bacterium
TGCGGGTGGAGCTAAAAGGGTGTGGGGTAGATAGTATTTTGGTGGAATTAGAAAAAAAAGTGTCGCGATATGATTTTGACGGAGCATTAGATTTAATGGGCGATTTTTCCAAAGCGTTGACTCTTAAGGTGGCTGAAAATGAAAATGGTTGAAAATCTTAAAGAACAAACTGGGACGACCGCCAAAAGAATTAAATTCTATAGACGAATTTTTATGTTAAGAGTCAAAAGTTTAAAAATCTATTTATTTGTTTTTGGCAATGATGTTGAATGCCAACTGGTTTATATAAAAAATAATTCTTCTGCGATTACTTAATGAGTGAAAAACAGCAAATTTATAATGATTGGGTAAAGGATGAAAACCTGGAAGATTACTCTCTTCGTTATGTTCCTAAAAAGTTTCGAAAATGGTCTGAATTCACAATTGCTAATACGGCTTTGGGAGGAATCTCATTTCTTGCTCTTGAGGCTATTGGAGCAACGATTGCGCTTGCCTATGGATTCACTAATGCATTTTACGCAATTTTGTTTGCCTCGGTAATAATTTTTCTTGCTGGAATCCCCATATCTTATGCATGCGCAAAACACAATATCGATATTGATTTGTTAACCCGTAGTTGCGGTTTTGGCTATGTAGGATCTACATTTACTTCGCTCATTTACGCTTCATTTTGCTTTATATTTTTTGCTCTCGAAGCCGCAATTATGGCTCAAGCGTTGGAGATCTATTTTGGCCTGCCTCTTACCTGGGGATATATCTTAAGTTCTCTGGTCATAATTCCTATCGTTTTTTATGGCGTTACTCTCATATCCAAATTACAAATTTATACACAACCGCTTTGGTTGATCTTAATGGTTTTGCCATACTTTTTTGTTCTTCATAAAGAACCTGAAATAATAAACAGCTTTTTAAGCCTTGAAGGAAGCGTGAACGGTAATAGTGATTTTAGCCTTTATTATTTTGGACTGGCTGCAGGGGTTTCTTTTTCTCTCATTGCGCAAATTGGCGAACAAGTTGATTACCTGCGATTTATGCCTAATCTTACTAAAGAGAATAAAATTCGCTGGTGGAGCAGCGTCCTTTTTGCCGGACCAGGATGGATTATTCTTGGATTTTTAAAACAGATAGGAGGGATATTTTTTGCGGCGTTAATAATTTTAACGGGGCACGGAATTGCCAATGCCAACAAACCCATTCAGATGTACCTCTTCGCCTACGAATACGTATTTGAGAATCCCGAAATTGTATTAGCCGTTAGCACCTTATTTGTCATTGTGTCTCAGGTAAAAATCAATGTCACGAATGCTTATGCGGGTTCGCTTGCCTGGTCCAACTTTTTCTCTCGTCTATCGTATTCCCATTTTGGGCGCGTAGTTTGGGTGGTATTTAATATCGCTATAGCGTTGATGCTGATGTTATTTGGAGTGTTTGAAGCGATTGAAAAAATTCTTGGACTTTATTCAAATGTCGCTATCTCATGGATTGGCGTTTTAGTAGCGGATCTAATTATTAATAAGCCGCTTGGCTTGAGCCCAAAAATTATTGAATTCAAACGAGCCCACCTTTACGACGTCAATCCAGTAGGTTTTGGCAGTATGTTAATGGCTTCTTTGATCTCCACCCTTGCCTTTAGCGGTCTTTTAGGCGAAATGGCGCAAGCCTTTTGCGCGTTTATCGCTCTTGGTATATCGCTTATTTTAACTCCCTTCTTTGCCTATCTTACAAATGGAAAATATTACATTCTAAGAAAAAATGATATCCATGCCGAATCTGGTCCGGATTTATCAGAAATAATTTGCAGCGCTTGTGGCGGTTCTTTTGTTTATCCGGACATGGTCGGCTGTCCCGTTAACAACGACAATATTTGTTCGCTATGTTGCTCGTTAAACTCAACATGCAAAGACCAATGTAAGACCGAAGTGGAGGACAGCGTTGGCATAAAATTAGCCGGAATTATCAGTCAAAGATTGAGTTTGACGAAGAACGTCGTGGCGCAAACAATTAATTTCTTCGCCGTCTTTACCACGCTTTCCGCTATTACCGGATTTCTATTATGGGCGGTTTATTTTGTCAAAAAAGATGGTATGGCGCCTGAATCAATCCAGATTTTATCGGAATTCTCTTACCAATTTTATTTTGTCATTGTTGCTTTTTTAAGCCCGGTATCATTGGTTATTGTTCTTGTCAACAAAAGCCATGATTTGGCCGAGGCAGAGATAATTGATAAGAATAAAAATCTGTTAGAAAGCGAGGAGAAGACCCGTTCTGTTATTAACACTGCCATGGATGCCGTAATCACGATGGATCATGAAGGTAAGGCGGTGGATTGGAACCCACAAGCCGAGAGGGTTTACGGCTGGTCCAAAGAAGAAATTTTGGGTTTTCCTATTTCAGATTTCATTATTCCGCCCCAACACCGAGGAGCTCATTTAAAAGGATTAAATCATTTTATTGAAACTGGGGAAGGGCCTATATTAAATACAAGAATTGAAATCGCCGCTCTTCGAAAAAATGGGGAAGAGTTTCCGATTGAACTTACCATCACTCCTCTTAAAAAAGACGATAACTATATTTTTAACGCATTTTCTCGCGATATTACAGAGCGTAAAAAAACTGAGCTAGATTTGCGCCATGCCCAGGAAGTAGCCGAATCGGCAAATAAATCTAAAAGCGATTTTTTAGCGAACATGAGTCATGAGATCCGAACGCCTATGAACGCTATTATAGGAATGAGTCATTTAGCGTTAAAAACCGAACTGACCCCGAAGCAAAATAATTATTTGAGGAAAATCGAATCGTCTTCAAAGTCCCTACTCGGAATCATCAATGATATTTTAGATTTTTCCAAAATCGAAGCGGGTAAATTGGACATGGAAGAAATCGAATTTGATTTAGCGGAGGTACTTGAAGACTTGTCCAATTTAATTACTTTAAAGGCTCAGGAAAAATCTTTAGAAGTTTTATTCTCCGTGGATAAAAACGTTCCTTATGTTTTGATCGGAGATCCTCTCCGTTTGGGGCAGGTGATGACCAATTTAGCCAATAACGCCGTTAAATTCACCGATTATGGCGAGATCATTATTTCTATAAAATTAGTGGAGGAGAAATCTAACCAAGTTCGTTTGCAGTTTTCTGTGAAAGATACGGGGATTGGTTTGACGCCAGAGCAAACAGGAAAACTGTTTCAATCGTTTAGTCAAGCGGATACATCCACGACACGTCAATATGGAGGCACTGGCCTTGGGCTCACCATTTGTAAGAGTCTTGTAGAAATGATGAACGGAAAGATCTGGGTGGAAAGCGTTCCCGACAAGGGCAGTGATTTTATTTTTACCGCTTCCTTTGGAAAAGGTTCCGAAGAAAAAAGAAGACAGCTGGTTTTATCCAAAGATCTGCAAAATTTACGGGTATTAATTGTCGACGATAACGAATCGGCGCGTTTAGTATTAGAAAATGCCCTTAATACGTTTGAATTAAACGTTTCGATGGCTACTTCAGGCGCTGAAGCCATTACCAAGGTTGAAAAGACCGACGCGAGCGCGCCTTTTGATTTAATTATCATGGATTGGCAGATGCCGGAGATGAATGGAATCCGAACATCGGAAATTATCAAGAATCACTCTAAACTAACAAAGATTCCAAAAATAATCATGTTAACGGCGTACGGTCGCGAAGAAGTTGTAAGAGAAGCGGAAGAAAAAGGTTTGGATGCCTTTTTGATTAAACCGATGAATCCCTCTGTGTTGCTTGAAACAATCATGGAAGTTTTTGGCGAAAAAACTACGGCAAGCTCGAATTTGAATCGAGGGAATAAATCCAGTCACGATGCTTTAGAAACTATTCGAGGAGCCAAGTTGTTATTGGTCGAGGATAACGAAATCAACCAAGAAGTTGCAAATGAAATACTGGG
>CAZMZH010000070.1:0-3861 GCA_964570665.1 uncultured Nitrospinota bacterium
GCAACCGAACCCTGACTGCCTTATGGTTAGGCCTTCTAACGAAAGAACCGACAAAAAACTGTTGTCTTTAAGTTGCTTCGTTATCTGATGGGCTGCCTCCTTGCCACCGCCATTCCCTTTGACATGAACACACTGGTTGCTATCGGTAAAGTGGAAATACTAACTTAAAGAGTGGTGCAAATTAATGGAGCTGGTCAGGGTTGGGTCACGGTCCTAAAGGAAATCGAGCCAAACTTGCAAATCGAACATGGATACTGTCATCTTGAAGAACTCAGAGAAGCTAGTAATAACTTGCGTTTTGAATTAAATATTATTAAAGTACCGTTCCCATAATTCAATTTCAACTGACAATGGGACTATGCCTTTATTTGGTTCATGTGCTTTTAGATTCTAACTTACAGAATGGAGTAAAAAGGGGCTACAAAAAATGTTTATCTTGACTATTATAATACTGGCATTATGGGTATCGCCTGCATACGCGTATCTTGATCCCGGTACCGGGAGTATTTTATTTCAGGCCGTACTTGCCGGGATCGCGGCCGGGATTACCACCATCTCCCTGTACTGGAAAAAGATTAAGGCAATTTTTTCTAAATCCGAAAACACCCCAAAAGACAGAATGTAGCTCTACTGATGCCAGCCCAGAAAAACCCAGGTTCATATAAAGACCCACACGGCTATGTGTTCCATTATGACGGAGCAGTGCTGAGAACTATTCTTCCTCCCGCTAAAGCAGATTACGAGTTTATACGAGACAAGGGAACAATTACGGAGAGTATAAAAGAAGGTTTTCTTGTTGATGTAGAGGAGTTGGATAAATGTAATGTTCCGGACACATTAGCTGATGCGGCTTATGTTGTAAGACACTTTAAAATCCCATTGATTTCTTATCCCTATGAGTGGTCATTTTATCAGTTGAAAGAGGCTGCACTTCATCATCTAAGATTCCAAATATTTTTATTGGAAAGAGATGCTACTTTAAGGGATGCATCCGCCTACAATATTCAATTCATAGGTTCACGACCCATATTTATAGACTTGCTTTCGATTGGCCCTTATAAGGAAGGTGATTATTGGTTGGCTCATAGTCAGTTTTGCGAACAATTTTTGAATCCTTTGTTGTTGCGCGCTTTGAAGGGAATTACTCATAATGGTTGGTTTCGCGGCAATCTTGATGGTATCTATACCAGAGACTTGGCTAAACTTTTGTCATTAAAAGATAAAGTGTCCTGGAACGTATTTTTCCAAATTATTGTTCAAGCACACTTTGAAGCGACGGCACTAAAAAACCCAACCACAGCGACTTTTAAGGCCCAATCACGCAAACCTTTGCCAAGAAAATCCTACAATGGGTTTTTAGTGCAACTATTCAATTGGATTAATAAGCTTGAACCAAAGGATACAGGGAAAACTGTCTGGGGCGAATATGCTACGAACAATACCTACCTCGATGAGGAAGCGGACAAAAAACGTTTGATAGTTCAGCGGTTCGCAGAGGAATACAAGTTTGATAAACTTATCGACCTAGGTTGCAATACAGGAGATTACAGTATTGAAGCGCTTAACAGTGGTGTCAAATTTAGCGTTGGTTATGATTTTGATACCAAAGCGGTGGATCAGGCATTTCTGCGTGCACAAAAACAGGGTTTGAATTTCATGCCACTTTATTTGGATGCCGCGAACCCAAGCCCTAACCAGGGTTGGAGACAGGCTGAACGATTAGGGTTTCAGGAGCGAAATATGGCCGTTGGCATTATTGCGCTTGCATTTATTCACCATCTCGCTATTGCTAAGAATATTCCCTTAGATCAGACTGTTACTTGGATTACAGGCATTGCCCCAAGGGGGTTGATAGAATTTGTGCCTAAAAGTGATATTACTGTTGGAAAAATGCTTGCTCTTAGAGAAGACATATTCAGTGATTATTCAGAGGAAAACTTTATAAAAATATTATCGGGTCAGGCAAATATCTTAAGCTCTCAAATGGTGTCGTCCTCAGGCCGGACGATATTCGAATATTCATCTATATAAAGATTTTGATATGGATTATTTATCAGCACATCGACAAAGCGTTAAAGGTCTAAGCTGGATTAGCGATATTCTTCCAGGACTAGCAATATTTTTTGTTCCATTCTTTTCATTCCTATCACCGATAAATTTAAAACAAATTCCCGGCCAGCTAATTTTGAAAATTTTTGTTTCACTACTTTTCATTTTGCTGGTTGTATTTGTGCTTTATTATGTTATCTCAATAGTTATTTCAAAGTTATGGGGCAAGGAAATAAAAAACCTGTTTCTTCTTTGTTGCTTTGGTTTTTATCTCCTGTTTCTGTACATGCCTATTAGAACTTTTTTGTACCCTACCAAATGGTACACAGGTATCGTAATACTGCTAATTATATGGCTCGCCACTATTTACGCAGCATGCAAATTTGATCGGGTAGTTAAGAGGCTGATTCTTGTTTTTTCGATTTTGATGCTGACTAGCTCCATTGTTCCTATGGTCGGACATATTTATAACGGATATTTTCAGGATCGGCATGTCTTTCAACAGGCGGCATTCCAAGTTGACAAACTTGAAAACCCTAATCCATCAAAGCATAATATTTATTATATTATTATGGATGCTATGTCATCTATTGAAGAAGCTACTCTAGGGGAGATTTTGGATGAAAGACCTGTTATTCCAAAAATCGAAGATCTTGGACTAAGATATATAGAAAAGTCCTTGTCTAGTTATAATGTAACCTATTTAACTTTATTTTCTTTATTTCACGTGGACCATTTTCTTACGGAAGACAGTGAAAGGTATCTTACCAGAAGCCATGCCTTCTTCCCATGGGGCACTTGGAATAGAGATGGAACGGACTTTGCCTTACTATCTTACCTTGAAAAAGCGAAAAGTTATATGTATTGGGTTGGTAATGATTGGGCGGAATGCAAAAATAATCCTGCTAAATGGACTTGGACTTGTATTCAAAATGATGAATTTCGAGAAACTCTTGCTGGAGTACCAGCTTTTTACCACACTACACCTATTGGGACACTTATTAGAGTAATGGGGAAAAAGCAAAGAGATGCTCTTAAAAGATTCCTAGACCATGTTGAAACATTTGGTCTGCCCAAAAAAAGGCCTTTCTTTGCCCTTATTCACCATATGCTTCCACACCCCCCCTTTTTGAATACAGAAACCTGCGAGCAACTTGTTGTCAACCAAGAAGATAAGAAGGGGTATAGAGACAACTACCGTTGCGCCTTAATTAGGATTGACGAATTTATGAAAAAAATTAACATATTGGATCCCGATGCAATTGTAGTGATTCAGGGGGACCATGGGTGGCCTGCAGATGGAATGCATGGTGTACAGATTGATGCCCCTGAGATTGTAAGAGCTCGAGGGAGGATATTTAATGCGATTAAAGCGCCCAACTCTTGTTTTGAGAAATATGGCGAACCTAAAACAAATGTGAATTCAGTTCGTTTTGTTCTGAATTGTGCTTATGGGTTTGAGTTGCCATTTCGTAAGGATGTTCACTATATGGGATACTATGAAAGCAATCCTAAAATGTTTGGCAAGGTGTTTGAGCGAAAAATTTATTGAATCTCCATTTCCTACAGTAGTTCCAGACTCAGATTCCACAGCATATGCTCCCAAATTCAATTAGTAAGTGCAACTCTGACTGTCGTTAGGAGGGTAAACTGCGGTAACCTTGCGGTTTTTCTCACCGACAAAAGTAAGAGGAGCACGCATGAGTGTTTACACACAGCTTACCCAAGGACAACGCTACCAAATGGAAGCCCTTCTTACCACTTGTTTGGACCTAAATCACCAGCGTGACTACCAGTCGTCTTTCACAGAAA
>CAZMZH010000071.1:0-3776 GCA_964570665.1 uncultured Nitrospinota bacterium
CCCGGCCCTTCAATATCTTTTCGATATCGTCCAATGTTGGGAGCTGTTTGGGGGTCGGTTTTGGGGAAGGTTTTGGGGAAGGTTTGGGAGACTTTTTATCTTTCATCGAATCACCTCCTATCTATAGTATAAATAAGATTCGTAATTCAAAAAATCAAGCAATTGAACTTAAAAATTAATTTTAATTTGCTAGCGATACCTAAAAAGGGGGTCTACAGGGATTATTATTTGAAAGAGGAGGCTAAGTATTAGGAAAAAATATTTAGTTGCTGTAGGGATGGTTTTTAGGAGGAAAACTTAAAGTTTTATTAGGTGATTTTCATGCCCAATTATTTTTTTAAAAACGCTCCTATATTAACAACACTTACATTATTGATTAATTTCAAAAAACTATTTCATCAACTTCTTAACTTTGGCAAGGTCTTTTTTTGAGATAAAGTCCGAAGGGGGGCCGACTCCTTCAATATATGCTTTGCCCTTCGAAACAATGGTTTTATTTTCTAAATAATATTTTACGGAATTAAAGAGACTCGGATTTTTCTTTCTTAGGGCAGCAACTGAGACAAGATTTTTTATTTTTTTCTTATCAAATAACGTAACGCCTTTTTTCTTTAAATACTTTTTTATATCGTCTGGATGGTAATAGTATATTCGTTCAAGATCTCCTTTTTTTCTGAGAAGATAGTCAGGATCTCCCTTTATTCTACCAAAAAAATATCTTCCCCTTGGTTTTAGCTCATCAAGCATGCGGTATTTATTTATGCCAATAAAAGTAGTAAGACCTCTAATTTTGATAGCTTCAGAATCATCAATTAAGCCCTTGGTATCATCGAGGTGCGGTCCGTAGTATTTTTCAACAACTTGCACTGCGTCTTTCTTATAGTAATCAATTAATTGTGTCCCTTGTATCCCCTTCCCAATGGGAGTCAGGAAATCCTGATTTACTAGTCCCTGAATTACGCTTTTACTTACCTTGACCTTTAAACATAATTCCACCTCAGAAAGATATGACTTCGTATCGATAATTGTAACTCCTCTTAATTTAAAATATTTGGTTACTTGTGTCGGTTTATAGAACTCCGTTATTTTTTTAGTACCATTTGCAGTAATCATAATTCCTTTTCCAATTGGCTTTATTTTTTTTGATATGGCTGATTGGTTAAAAGAATCATTACCTATTGCTTTTTTAAACGCATTTACATTTAACAATCCTTTTGTATTATCCAGTGTTATACCTAAAACTTTATAGAGTCTTTTTTTATCAGTTTTTTTAAAATATGGAGGAAGATCCTCAATTTTCATCGTTGAAGTAGGGTAATAATATCCATGAGGTTTGAATTTTCCTGAGTTTATTAACTCTTTAATTAACTGGATAAAAATATTGGTATAGGTGGAAAACTGATTTATGTCCAAAAGCCCCTTTGTAGTGGTTAGATTTATACCTAATTCTTTTGAGCGATGTTCTAATAAGAGTTTTCGCAAAGAACTACCCCCATTTAACCCTCTGTATCCGTAATACAAGGCGGTATCAATAGCGTTCCAGTTAAGCGCTGGATGACTTTCTAACGCACCATCCTTTATTAAGGGATATTTTCCTTCATGAGAACTTGCGTGCTTGTCAGCCCAGTCTAGAATCATCTCTTCGGTAAAAATAATTAACTGTTGTAACTTATCGTAAACCTTAGTATGAAGAGATTTTGTTATATTACTAAAATCAACCTTAACTCCCTTTGGGACGATAAATTTCACTTTACCCTTTTTTTTGGGAACTTTGCCTTTTGAAATTGAGTCAAACCAATCAATTAATTCGTTATCATTACTACCTAGTGAAATAATGGTGTTGGCGGTCGCTTCATAATCATTGCCATCAATAATCCCCTTTTCGTCAACCATGACAGGTAATAAAATATAACTTTTCTTTTTATTTTTTTCTGTGCGTAATGCTCTCCCTACTGCCTGTACAATATCAACCTTACTGTCCCTTGGATCGGCAAATAATATTGTATCGACCTTAGGAATATCTACACCCTCGCTTAAACATCTTGCATTTGTCACCAAGCTGGGGTTTGTACTTTCAAAGCTATTTAACAAGCGTTCTCGTTTGCTCACAGTCATATTTCGACCATTAACATGAAAGGTTTTAACAGTTTTATATTTAAGGTTTTTTGTAAAGTTATTTTGACTAACAGAAAAAGCTTCAGCTCTATCGATAGAGCTATGGTAGGAAATGCAGTGCTTGGCTTTTGTATCTTTAAAAGTTTTATTAAGAATTGATAAATTAGAGAGCGTTCTAGCCTCGATAACTGAATCCCACTTTCCAGTTTTAGGGCGAATAAGAAGATTCTTTTTGACGAGATTCAGTATTTCTTTTTTGGAAGTGTAAAGTACAATGATTTCATAATCGGTAAGAATTGGAGGGTTTTTATATTCTAATGCTTTCTTATATGATAAAAAATGGCATGCTTTGCCACCATATAACGATTTATCATCCATGCTTGCAACTTCGTCACTCTTTCCTCTAAACCTTCTTTCTGTGGCTGTAAGAAAAACCCTTTTAGATATTTTGATATTTTTATCAAACAGCAAGGTACTATTTCGGCTATTTTTCATGCCAACTGTGCGGTGTGCCTCATCAAATATTCCAACATCAAACTTAAACTTTGCTTTTTTTGAAGCTTTTGCTAGGTGTGGACCGCTATCGTAAGTTGTAAAAATGATATTTTTCCCAACCTTCTTTTTTTTAAGCCATGCAGCGATCTCATTAACTTTTGTGTGCGCACGTATTCCTAAATCCTTAACTAATACTTGAAAGTCATCTTTATTTAAGTCCTTTACTTTTTGGTCGCTACAAACTGCTATCCAGTTAACCTTTTTTTTGTCCGCTGTAGACTCTATAGCCCATGTTCTAAGACACTGACGAATCAAATTTAAAGAAGGAACAGCTACTATAATATTTTTTGCCTTTAGCTTATCTGCAAGCCAATAAGCAGTAAGAGTCTTTCCTGTACCGCATGGCATGATGATTTTCCCTCGAGATTGCTTTTTTGTATGAAAATGTTCGTAGGCATCTTTAATAGCGATCTCTTGATGCTTCATTTTGTCATTTGGCTTAATTACAACAGCTTGCTTTTTAATATACCGATGTAAATTTTTAAAAAAAGTTTGGTCTAATCCACTCCACACTTCGTATTTAATAGATGAAACTTTTTCCTTATATTTTTTAAACTTTCCAAATTTGTAACTGATACTTTCGGCAGGCGTAGCTATCAGGAGAAAGTCGATATTTTTACAGTGCGTTAATGATAATTCTGTAAATGTGGATAGTTTTGTTCTTCCTAATGATTTATTTTTATCCCAGCGATACTTAGCTTGAATCGACCAAATTTTTCCTTCTTTTGTTTCTGCGAACAGATCAATGCCTTCGTCACCTATATCTTCTGGGTAATCAATATGTTTCTTTATTCTTTCCGGAATGATGGGATTGTCCGTTGCAAACCAAACATGGTCATTTTTAATTTCATTAGAATATTGAGGGTCGATTAAGAGGTAATACCTAACGAGGAGAGCAAAACAAAAACCTTTGTCTGTGCTGTTGAGGGGTTTTATTAATTTTTCAAAATCCCCCCAAGACTTGCTCTTTAGTAGAATATTGCGTGGATTCATAAACGCATTCTATTACAAAAATGACTAGAATTGATAAGCCTGAAGGTCTAATAACTCATGTCAGGCTATAGATGAGATATAGAATACGCTAAAGATTCCCGAATTTCGGGGGT
>CAZMZH010000072.1:0-3048 GCA_964570665.1 uncultured Nitrospinota bacterium
GCCATTACGCGCTCCTTTCAAATTCAAACGCTATATATTTAATTTATTTCTAAACAATTTTTTATGATTATTTGGCAAAAACTCAAAAAGAGCTCAACCAAAACTAACTCTATTCTTTCGATTTCTTTTCTTTAATGGCGTCCAAAACACCAACAAACTGACGAAGAAGGCTATTAAACACACCCACAAAATTAGATGTTGGAGCTTGCATGGTAGACAACAATTGAGCAACAAGGACTTCTTTTGGAGGAAGATCGGCAAGAACCTTTACCCCTTCAGCCGGGATCTTTTTCCCTTCAACCAAACCGCAGATAACCTCAGGCTCTTTATCTGGACTTGTCTTCGAATACTCAGCTAAAGCCTTCGCAGGGCCAAGCACATCATCAAAACCAATAACCACAGAAACAGGACCCTTAAATTCTGAATCCAACACCTCAAACGAAGTGTCTTTGGCCGCGATTTTAGCAATGGTATTTTTTACTACCAATATTTCAAGAGAACGTTCTCTCAAATGAGAACGCAATTTATTCATTTCATTGGCAGTTATACCTTGATACCTAGCCAATACACCAGAGGTAGCCCTCGAAAACTTCTCATTCAAACTACCCATCGATTGTTTTTTACTTTCAGTCGCCAACGGATCGCCCTTTCATAGGATCTTTAACCTACCACATTAACCTACCAAAATCATCTTATCCCAACAAATCAAGCAGGAACGTAACTAACCTTGACTCCAACACCCATCGTGGATGAAAGAGAAACACCATTAACATAAGCCCCCTTACTTGAAGCAGGCTTCATCCTGATCAAAGCAGACATCAAAGCGTTCAGGTTTTCCACCAAATCTTCAGCAGAAAAACTCACTTTCCCAATGGAGGCATGCACAATACCCACTTTATCAACTCGAAAATCAACCTTACCAGCTTGAATTTCCTCTATAGCTTTTTTAATATCAAAAGTTACAGTTCCAATTTTTGGATTAGGCATCAACCCCCTAGGACCCAAAACTCGACCCAACTTACCTACAGAACCCATCATATCGGGTGTGGCAACAACTCTGTCAAAATCAACCCACCCATCTTGAATTTTTTTCACCAAATCATCGGCGCCAACAAATTCAGCTCCCGCATCTCTAGCTTCTTTTTCTTTTTCCCCTTTTGCGAAAACAAGAATTCGAAACTTCTTTCCAGAACCCTTCGGCAAAACGACACTACCTCGTATATTCTGGTCTGCCTTCCTAGGATCGACCCCCAACTTCACAGCCACATCCACAGACTCATTAAACTTTGCGGGGGCGTTTTCCTTTATTAAATTCAACCCTTCGGTTAAATCATATTTCTTTAACCGATCTACCTTTTCAAGAGCAGCTTTAAATTTTTTCCCATATCTGGCCATCTTTAGCCTCGACCTTCTATTTTAATGCCCATACTTCTCGCCGACCCTTCGACGATCCGCATGGCTCCTTCAATATCATTTGCGTTTAAATCCGCCATTTTGGTTTTCGCTATTTCCTTAACTTGATCGTCAGTAACCGTAGCAACGAAAGTCTTATTAGGATCCGAAGATCCTTTAGCGACACCAGCGGCCTGCTTTAGCAATGCCGAAGCGGGGGGAGACTTAGTAATAAAAGAAAAACTACGATCAGCGTAAACCGAAATAACAACAGGGATTACCATCCCTTCCATACCTTGGGTTTTTGCGTTAAAAGCCTTACAAAATTCCATGATATTAATCCCACGCTGACCCAAAGCCGGCCCAACCGGAGGAGAAGGAGTTGCTTGTCCCGCCGGAATCTGCAATTTAAGAGAACCTACAGCTTGCTTCGTTGCCATAAAAACCAATCCTTTATTTCAATTTCGCGTTTTCATTAAAAAACAACGCTGTTAAACTTTTTCCACTTGAGGAAACTCGAGCTCAACGGGCGTAGATCTACCAAAAATAGAAACCATCACCCTTACCTTACCCTTATCTAAATTTACGTCTTCCACTACACCAGAAAAGTTAACAAAGGGACCGTCAATTACACGGACAGACTCTCCCTTCTCATAACTAAATTTAGGTTTCGGCTTAGCCGCCTCTCCTCGAATCTGCTCCAAAAGAGTTCGAACTTCATCATCAGGCAAAGGGCTTGGCAATCCATTTGACGCCCCAGGAAACCCAGTCACCTTAGGAGTATCTTTTATCAAATACCAAATATCCTGATCCATCTCTATATTTACAAGAATATAACCAGGAAAAAACTTTCGCGAAGTAACTCGCTTCTTACCCTGCCGAATTTCTATAACTTCTTCTGTCGGAATGACAACTTCTCCAACTTTATCTTGAAGGCTTTTATGCTGAAATTGCTCTTCCAAACTAGTTTTTACTTTTTGCTCATAACCAGAATACGTATGAACCACATACCAAGCTTTAGACACAAGGCGCTCCAAATTAAACCTTCAATAGACTCTCAACAATCATAGCCAACAGAGAATCGACAAGCCCTAAAAAAATAGCCATTAAAAACACTGTAAACAAAACAACACCAGTTCCCCCAATAGCCTCTTTTTTGGACGGCCAAGTAACCTTTTTGATCTCAATCTTAACTTCGCTTAAAAAATCTATAGCCTTTTTAATCATATATTAAGTACAGGCCAGGAGGGATTCGAACCCCCAACATCCAGATTTGGAGTCTAGCGCTCTAGCCGTTAGAGCTACTGGCCTTCAATTCCCTAATTAACTATTCCGGCGCGCCACCGGCTGAAAACCTTCAGAACGGCTCAAACGACCTAATTCAATTTTAATTACTTTGTCTCTTTATGCGGGGTGTGCTTCCTACAAAAACGACAATATTTTTTAATCTCTAACCTACCTGTGGTCTTTTTCTTATTTTTTGTAGTCGAGTAATTCTTCCTTTTACACTCGCCACAAGCCAACTGTATAATATCTCTCATATGCCGTCCGATTTCTCTTAAATAACTAATTCAACCCCAAAACAAAATCCCAACCCGATGGAGCCCACGATCGGGATTGAACCGATGACCTCTTCCTTACCAAGGAAGTGCTCCA
>CAZMZH010000073.1:0-3010 GCA_964570665.1 uncultured Nitrospinota bacterium
CGGGAATGAATGAAATGTCCCAAAACTTCAAAGAAGGGGGCGGAAATATTTATTCCAACGCGCCGCTTGAAGAATCTGAATAAGCCTAATTAATATCTTTTCTAAAGCGAAGGCTTTAGCCTTCGCTTTTTTTTAGGTCACCCAGCGAGTTATTAAGTTTTTCTATGAGAAACACATTCCTTTTTTGGTAACTGTTTTCTCCTGGATTATTGATTTCCCGGATTTTGGAAACCTAGCTGAGATTCGGGTGGCGCATCTTGTGGACGAGTTACAAGATTATCTTTGCGGAACCCCAATAGAATATCGTCTTCGGTACGAATTCTTAACTGCCTTTTACGATTGTCCGCAAGCAATTTTAGATCGCTTTTTTGCACAATATTTTTAGCCGCAATAATTCCCGCTGAAGAGTCGTACTCCCAATTAACTACTGTATGGTCGCGGCGTTGGTGCCAAATAGTGCCAACAATAGTGGTTATAGTTTGTCCTGCGGCTGTTTTTGTACTAGACGTTTCTCCCCCTGGCACAAAAACCCAGAGCTCGTCGTCAATATTAAGACCATTTGGCGGAAAGATTCTATTTCGGTCATAACCCCACGGAGCTTTTGTCAAGTTTTCAAAAGGATTGAGAGCGTATTGCGGAGCATTTCCTCTAGCAAGATTTTCGACAAAAATATTGGTGATATTTTGCCTCAAGTTTCCAATGGTTGAGTCCTCGGCAGTTATTTCGGCATCTTCCGCAACACTCAAAACTCTTTGCATAGCGATAGCTCCTACCAAACCAATAACAACACAAACCATAATGAATTCAAAAAATGTGAATCCGTTTTGGTTTTTCAGAGGCTGAACCGAATTTTTGAGTTTTTGCATTAGTAACTTTGACAATGTATGAAAACTTGATGAGTTATTCTTTTAAAAAAAAATAGAAAAAAGAATATTCCTAAAGTGCAATTAATTACTGAACTATTTGTTTTTAAATTAGTTAATTGTACCTTGGTTTTCGAAATATTGGAACTAAAATTTTTAAGTTAGTATTAATTATGTGTAATTAATTTATAAAACCGTAAAAAAGGCAGTTTAATAAAATTCAATAAAATAATATTGTCAAACTTACAGAGATACTTTTTAGTATTGTTCTCTGTTTAAATTTATTCAATACCCACTTTTTTAATTTACGACCTTTTGGATCAAAAAATAAGGAGCTACATCACAATTTTGAATTTTTTTAATTTCGGAAATTCAACGGTTTTCGAATTAATTTATTGAAAAAATGGTCAAGGTTTGATGGAGGGGGATCAAAAATTTTTTTCTTTAATTTGGTAGGATTTTTAAGAATTTCGAATCAGAATAGCGCCTAAAATAAGTAGAGTTGCTCCAAATAGTCGTATCCAATTAATAGGATGAATAGGCAGACCAAACCATCCAAAATGATCGAAGAACAGTGAGGAAACCATTTGCCCGCAAATAATAAATGCGAATAAAGTGGCGGTTCCAATTTTTGGCGCCGCAATAATGGCAGAGAAAACAATAAAAGCTCCGCAAAATCCACCGGTCCAAAGCCACCATGGAACTGAAGCCATTTTTAGATAAGTAGGCCAAGGAATGCTGGAAGATAAGCCAAAAACAACGAGAGCGAGGCTTCCTACCATAAAAGAGATAATTGCCGCGAATATGGGGTTGCCTGAGATTTGAGCGAGACCAGCGTTAACTGTCGCTTGATAGGGCAATATGGCTCCGCCAAATAAAGCTAATAAAATATAAAAATAGTTCATTGGATGGTTATAGCGAGAATTAAAAAATTATTTTAAGGAAGGGCGCTAAGAAGGGGCATTAAGAAATTGATCCCGCTAGAAAGCTCTACTTCTTTGAAAATCGAAAAAAGCGCTTAAATTTTAAAAAATTGCTTTAAGGGAAAGGGCCATGCTCTTAAAGTTGCTTGAGGCGTCTTCTGCCGCCGTAGCTTCATACCCACAATGTGCTGTGCAATCGACGCATTTAGGGTTGTTTTGATGCCCATAATTTCCCCAATCTGTTTCGTCCATTAATTGATCGAAAGTTTCGGAGTATCCTTCGTCTAATAGATAGCAAGGTTTTTGCCATCCTAAAACGGAATAATTGGGGTTACCCCATGGAGTGCATTCGTAATCTCTTTTTCCTTGGAGGAAATCGAGATAGAGTGGGGAGTGGTTAAAGTCCCATCGCTTTCCTTTGTTTTTTGAAAGCAATTCTTTAAAATATGAAAAAGTTTTATTTCTCCCCATGAAATGATCTTGATCTGGCGCGTCAGGATATTGAAACCCAGAAGAAACAGTGATACCGTCAATTTGTAGGGGTTTGAGAGAATCAAAAAAGCTTTCGGCTTCCTCAATGCTAACGCCGTCAAAAAGCGTTGTATTACAAGTAACGCGAAATCCTAATCGTTTGGCGGTTTTAATGGCGTCAATTGCAACTTTATAAGTTCCGGGTTTATCCACTATTCGATCATGTTCTTCTTCGTTACCGTCTAAATGAATTGAAAGCGTTAATAAAGGCGATTTAGGAAGTTTGTCAAAAAAATTATCTAATAATAAAGCGTTGGTACAAAGATAAACGTAGCGTCCTCGATCAATTAATCCTTTAACAATTTCAACAATTTCTGGATGCATTAAAGGTTCTCCCCCGGCAATAGAAACGATAGGGGCTCCGCAATCTTCTGTGGCTTTAAAACATTGTTCTAGCGAAAGATTTTGCTTAAGTATTTCATTGGGTTTTTGAATTTTGCCGCATCCCACACATTCTAAATTACACCTGAAAAGTGGTTCCAACATCAAGACGAGTGGATATTTTTTCTTCCCAGAGATCTTTTGTTTAAAAATATAAAAACCAACTTTAAGGGCTTGTTTAATTGGGATGGCCATAATAGCTTAAGTGTATTCTTGCAAGAAACATATTGATGGGAGATGCCCAAAACGGGTATCCAATTGATTTATAATTATATTGGGCAACTAAGACAACCGTCAACGATAATCTGTTTT
>CAZMZH010000074.1:0-2799 GCA_964570665.1 uncultured Nitrospinota bacterium
TAAAAAAACCCGACTCAGCTTTTGCTAAGACGGGAGCGTGTTCTCGTTTTAGCTGTATTTATTAAACGCCCGCAAGCTGATCAAATCGGCGTTATAGATTTCAGTATAGTATAATTGAATTATTATTCAAGGTTTTTTCTTCTTCTATTTTGTTTCATTCATTTTTTTTATAGAATAGTTTGTATCGCTGTGCGAGGAATCTAATTTTATTAACTTGTATTAGGGGAATAATATGAGTTTGGAATACAAGCATCTAGAACCCGATCAGCAAATCGAAGCGAAATTAACTATCTCATTATCTACAGAGTCTTCTATTGAATGGTTAAAATCCAATGCCCTAAAAAAAAACCCCCAAAACTTCTTTAGTGGAAGTACTGATTTAAAAGATTTTGTAAACTCTCAATACGCAAAAAGAAAAGACCCTACCTTATCCTTGGCTGTCGCTAGGTACGGCACACATATTGAAACTCTCAAAGAGTTATATCGGTCAGGTGATCACTTTATAAAAATGGCAATACTCGCCAACTCTTTGGTTGGTCCTGCAGATTATTTGGTATGTGGAATCATAGAAGAAAGTGAAGCAGAAAAATTAATTCTTGATCCCAATACCCCAGATGATCAAATCCATGCTCTCTTTACTAACCCAAATATTAACAGGGAATTTTTAGAAAAAGTTGTAAAGAGAGAGGGTGATTTTAAAGATTTATCAGATGATATGTTCTCAAATATAGTAATTTATATTAGCTTAAATCCGATTTGTTCTGAAAAGTATGACGACACTTTTATGGATGGTTATGCAGAATATTCATTTGGTAAGCTTCCAAGTGCGTTGTTCTCTCTAATATCCATTGTTCCTGTCAATCGGAATTGGGCAATAACATTGAAAAAGCTATTAGAAAAACTTGCTTTGGATTGGCCTCCAAATGACATTTCACTGAATGTTAAAGACCGCTGGTTTAATCCAGAAAAAAAAGATGATCAAGATGAAGCAAGTGATTTAGTGCTGGATTCTTTTCACTATTTAAGAAAAGAAATTGCTAAAACTTTCTTTAGACACTCAAGCAGTGAAGATACAAAAGAAATATCCCCTAATCATCAAGATCAGGCAATTCGCGAAGTATATTATGAAAACATAACACCCGGGGAGTTATTTGGTGGTGGAATATATAAAAAAGATTTTTCGTATCCAAGTTTTGAATACTTAGATGAGTACGACCAAGATGCAATTCAAGAAAAAGTCGTTTCAACGTGTAAAAAATATTATTCATTAGACAAAGACGATTTTCTGACTTGTTTAACTTTTAACTTAAATTTTTGGAAAAGGAAGCAGGAACGAGGTTTGCTTAGGGATCTTTCTTGGCATCTACCAAATAAAGATGGGAATATGGATGCACCAAATTTATATAATGGACGTGAAAGAATTATGCTCCGTGAATACCCCCATTTTTTTGTTGATGATGACTTTGCTGATATTCCAGAGGAATTATCGCTAAAAAATGAGATTTCAAAAATTAATGAAAAGCTAGAACAGATATACAGCCATCAGGAAATACAATTTAAAGAAGTAGAAGAAATTGAAGAGGAGGCAAAAAATCAAGTTAAAAAGATATTAGATGTAACAAATCAGCAATTAGAAAAAGTTAGCAGAGATTTAAATGAAATTTCCGAGAAAAATATTATTCAACAGCTAATAGATCGGATTGAGACGATAGAAAGAAAACAGCTTAGCACTGCCTGGATGTGGCTGATTATAATTTTACTAATATTAATATTACTTACTAAACATTAAAAAAATTCCAGAAGTGTACGTGGTTCATTCCTCAGCCTTAGCTTCCCGCTCCTCCATCTCACGCAGGCACTCAACAAGACTGTATCCTGCATTCACATATTTCCTATTTTTCCTTATGTGTAGAGAAACTAGGTGGAGGTAATAAAAACATGTCTCCAATAACATTATTAATAGGAACAAGCAGTTCATCTTTCATCGCAATATCAAAGCACCCCATTATCACAAGATTGAACTCCCTAACCCTCATTCTAAGAGCAATCATTTGGCGTTCTTTACCTTGATCTTTTTCAATATACTCTGTGAAAAGGATTTTGCGTTTTTCCTTTTCAATTAGTTGCGACGACATCCACTTAATAAGCTCTCTTCCATCATTATGGAGATTTTTTTTTATATCTCTATGAAGGAATCGGTCATAATCTTTTGCACTATTTTCATCTAGTGATGAAATATTCAACTCGTCTGGATCACGTGTAACATCCGCAACAATTATCTGGGCAATATCTAATCCTGGCTCTTCTTCATCCTTATAGGCACAAAAAATTGCACCTTCTCCGCTTTCATTTTCAAGGTCAGAACCATGCCACCACCAAGGGGGAGGCAGTTTAAGGCTCACAAGTCCAAGAACCTCCATGCGACCTTTATTCAAAACACTATTTTCACGTTTAGAGTTCATTGGTAACCAGATATGACTTTAGCTAAATGGAATGTACGTGGCTCACTTCTCAGCCTTAGCTTCCCTTTCCTCAATCTCACGCAAACACTCAACCAGGCTGGTTCCAGTATTCACATCAGCATGAATCTCCTTTGGCATTAACCTTGCGAGCATTCTATAAAACTCAGTTTGATTGCATCTTGCCCATTCAATCAGGTTGTCTACTCCACCTATCTCCTCAAAGGCTTCTATGAATGCTGATTTCAGAGTAGTGAACTTGTTCTTTGACCCTACTGGGCGACCATTTGGGTTGCCAGATGAACCCTGAACAAATCTTCCAATAGAATTTCTGTTGTTT
>CAZMZH010000075.1:0-2639 GCA_964570665.1 uncultured Nitrospinota bacterium
TTTTCATTAATTTTCTGGCTTCAGCCACATGTTGGTTTGAATCAATCGTCATGAGTTCTTCTCGCATGATCTTTCGAACAGATGTTGTTTCAATATCTAGCCCCATTGCCATGCCTTTTCGTGTCAATCGTTCCTCAGAAATGATTCCGATAAATTCCTCACCTTCTTTTACCAATAATGCTCCTACGCCTTTTTCACCCATCACTTGACTGGCCTTGCGAAGAGAAGCTTCGGGTTCAATGGTAAGAATGTCTTTATGCATAAACTCGTGTACTTTTATTTTTTCAGATTGATCCGACATCAAATTAATCTCCTGGTTTGATAGCTTGCGCCACCTAAAATTTTTAAAACTTTATCAAAAATAAAAACTTGAATATTAATTTTGGACTACGGTTTATAACTAATTAGGCCATCCACTCCCTGTTAGGCAGCAGCTCCATTCTCAGAATATTCTTTTCTGAAAATGGTAAAAGAGAGAACTGCCACGCCTAATTAAAGACAAAAAATCTAACTGGTTTTAATGAGTGGTCCTTTTAAAAAAAATTAATTTTAAATGAAATAAAAGGAATGCGGAGGAGAACGAGGGGAAATGGAATGTAACAGCAAGGATGAAAAGCGGAGATCAAAACTATACAGTTGATCGATTATTATTTTTAAAAAACTACAAAAACGAATGGAACAAAAAATCTTCTCCTCCTCATCCTCATCCACATCCATAGATTCCAGTAAAAAAGAGTGAATGGATAAGGGGGCAGTGGAAGTAAAAATAATCTGTTTTTCTAAATTTAAATTAGAATTAAATTGGAAAGATCCTGTTTCTTTGAGATTGGCAAAGGGGAAAAGTGACTGGAGAAAAAATAAAGCAAATATGTATATACCAACCGAAAAAACATTTCTCGGCTTGGAGAAAAATCGGAGATTTAATTGCCCAACCTGATTATAATTTTCTTTGAAAACGCGCGTTGTCATCGCTTCCCTTCTAATCCTATAAATATTTTATGTCGATGTTCTTTCGGTTTTTAACTTCCAGACTGATTTTTTGAGGTCTGGGCAATAATTCTTTTCCCTAATATCCAAACCAACTTAATATTACAGAGAAAAAGATCAAACAAGTTTAAATCTGTTTGGCAAACAATGGCTCTGTCTTGATTCCAGTTAACTTTTCCGAAAAGTTTCTGAGTTCGGGAATAAATGTGGGAATTTAGGTTTAGTTCTTCGCCCGGTTCTTTTAAAAAGAGAGGGTGACGTCATTAATTTGTCCTCCCTTTTGTTTAGGGTATTTACAGAGATCACTTTTTTTATATTCCCAACATTGTCATAAACTTTAACTTCATACATATTTTTCTTTACCTTTCTATATCAGACCAAGAAATGAATAAAATTATTTCAATCATAATACTTTCTTAAAGTGGCCTTAATTTTAATGGGTTGCATAAAAGTCGCTCTTAAGTTTTTCCATTAAATCTTTATAATCTTGAATCCCGTTTATTTTGTATTCCCCAAAAGCGAGCTCTGTAGTAGATGAGTTAGGAGGTTTGTCACGTTCAGAGCCTGTAATAATGACAACAGTTGTTTCATTTCTTGAGATTTCTCCTGTTAGAATCAATTTTTTAGCTCCTGCCCATTCCAAACCACCTGCATGTTCTGTTTTACGAATAGAAACGTTAAAATTATTAAATTCATTTTTTAACTTCTTTTTCTTAGTTGAAAATTAAGCTGGTCAAATGCTGTGCTTACCCCCTCCTTCAACGTTGATCGTGTCAGAATGTCAGTCAATTCGATACCCAAATTAACCAAAGACTGGGATACTTCCGGTGAGATTCCAGTAATTATACTGGTGCATCCCATTAATTTGGTGGCTTTGGCAACTTTTATCAGATGATTAGCAACAGCACTATCAACAGCAGGCACCCCTTGGACATCTACTATGACGACTTTTGCCTGGTGATCCAATATTTTTTGAAGTGCCGTCTCCATGATCATCTGGACTCGCTTTGAATCAACCATCCCGACTATGGGAAGCAACAGAACCTGTTCCCACAGTTTCAAAACTGGCGTGGACATTTCCATTATCAAGGCCAAATGTTGCGCCTTTCGTTTTTCCTCTTCCTTTTTTATTGTAATATCCCTTAAGATTCCCGCAAAAAGTTTACCATCCGGTGTTTCAACCTCGTTCACTGAGAGTTCCAGAGGGAATGTGGTTCCGTTCTTTCGTTTCCCCATGACCTCTCGACCTTTTCCAATTATCTTTGCATTCCCCGTGTTTAAATAATTTTCGATATACTGATTATGCAGACTGTGATCGGGCTCTGGCATGAGCATATTTATATTTTTACCCACCATTTCATCAAAACTGTATCCAAATAATTTTTCGCCCGCCAGATTGGTCGATTGAATAATGCCGTGGTCGTTAATGGTAAAAAATCCATCTACCAGATTATTTATAGTGGTCCATAATAATTCAGCATCTATTTCTTGCTTCTCCATTGATCTAAAATCTCCCAATTAGAGGTCTGAGGATTAAAAATTTAAGTCTGTTATAAATTTGCTTCCATATTTACTATTCCGATGGTTTGTTGGATAATGAATAAAATTATTTCAATCAAAATACTTTCTTAAAGTAGGCTTAATTTTAATGG
>CAZMZH010000076.1:0-2578 GCA_964570665.1 uncultured Nitrospinota bacterium
AGAATAAAAGCCCCACAACCCTGCAACGGGGTTGATGGGGCTTTTTGATTGAAATTTGGAATTAAGTCTTTTGTAGAATATTAGGGAAAAAGGATTAAATCAGCTACCTAATTCGCTTTTTTGGTAGCAATAGCATGGTAGAGATGATTCCTCACCCATTATTACAAAAATAGAGAGTGATTGATGTGACACCCAAAAAGACCAACTACCTATGAGAAAAATAAAACGCCCTATGCTTTTGCTCATACTGCTACAATACTTGCATTTATAGACCAGCCATTCATTGATTACCAGGGGGAATGTGGTGAAGTAAGGCCAATCATGGTTTCATTGCCGGCCTAACTGTTAGTAAGTCATACAACCACCTGTATTATAGGAGATTTCCTATATACACCCCCCCGCTCGGAAAAATAACCCTAATAAAAACAATTAATTATGGAATTGCCTAAAACTTATGCAAACCTCCTCACTTACCTAGATTTGGGGTGATAACGGTTCTCAACCGCATGTTATACACAAGTTTTCCACAGGAAATGTGGATATTTTCTTGTCAAGAGAAATCTGCCAAAGGAAAACGTTGACGGCTGGGATTAATCTTCAAGTGGCGAAGATTTACTAGCAATAAAATTATACAACCATCCATGGCTAGACCACAAATACCTACATCCACACAACCCCAGAGAAAGCCTATGATGCTTCCAGATGGACTAATGTTATATCCGACGTATAGAAGAACTCTCCCAATTAAAGTAGGGTCATCTGGTGCTCCTTCAAGTAAAATAAGCCGCTGCGTTAGAAAAAATAGAGCCGCTCCCCATAAAAGCTCGCAGGTTAATGCAAACGCTTTAATATTTTATTGCATTGTTATCTCCCCTATTCTTATTTGATTTCCCAATTATATTTTTAAATCCTTTCTCTCTGATCATTGGAAACTATGGGTTGCAGTTTAAGCTGTAGCTGATTTTTTGTTTGTGTAGGCACGAGAGATCAAATAAATGAGGGTTTATGCTGGTTAGTGAGGGATTGTGGCTAACGTTTTCCCCTACTTTAACTGCTTCTTCCCCCTCACTTTGCTTCTACCCATCAGATAGCATAAAAAACCTGATGCTTCCATTAATAAATGAAGAAAATCAGTCCCTGAATCTCAATATTTAGATAAAGTCAGATGTCTCAAAAATCAAACACATTAACCAACCAAGGATCACCTAACCAAATAACAGACGAATACCGTTTACTGCATAAAGTCACTCAGGTATTAGAAAGTCCTGGAAGTTTAATGGACATATTGCAAAAAGCAATGCAGATAATTACTGAATTTGAAGGGCTGCACGTTGAGAATAAAGCGGGGATTTTCCTGGCTGATAATGAGAAAAAAGTCTTGCGCCTCCTGACTACGTTCGGAGCTTTTAGCCAAGAATTTATCGAAAAAGAAAAAGAAGTTCCTTTTGGTGATTGCCTTTGTAGCCGAGTTGCTGTTTCCGGAAAGTTATTGATGAGTGAAAGCTGTTTTACTGACTCTCGCCATGAACGAACCTTTACAGATATGAAAGCTCACGGTCACTATATTATTCCCTTACATAGCTCGGGTAACTTAATTGGTGTGATGTTTCTATACACTGATACAAACCCTTCATGGTATCAACATAGTCAGGAAGTGCTTTTATCAATCGGGGGTCTGATCGCAAATACAATTCAAAGAAAAGAAGTCGAAGAGGAATTAGAAAGGCATAAAAACTCGTTGGAAAAATTAGTCGAATCTCGCACTTATGATTTAACTAATATTAATAATGATTTGAAAAAAGAAATTGAAGAACACAAAAATACTCAACAGATTTTAATAGATTCTAAAGAAAAATTCAGAAAGTTGAGTAATCAAATTCAGTCTATAAGGGAAGATGAAAAATCCCGCATTGCCAAAGAAGTTCATGACCAACTAGGTCAAACATTGACCGCTTTAAAATTTGACATAGCCCAACTTGAGCAAAACATTCCATCGGAGTTATCAGAGCTAAAGTCACGCACATCATCAATAACCAACATCGTTGACGAGACAATTAAAAATGTTCAACAAATTTCGATGGAACTTCGCCCTCCTATACTAGATGCATTTGGGATTTGTGAAGCTATTTCTTGGCAAGCGAATGAATACAATAAGAAACTGGGTATGCACTTTGACCTTAACTGTCTTCAAGAACACATTGACTTAGAAAAAGACCTGCAAACTGCTTTATTTCGTATTTTTCAGGAATCAATGACAAACGTTATCCGGCATGCCAATGCAACCCAAGTTCAGGTGAAAATGAGTTATGACAATAAAAACCTAATTTTTGAAGTTGCAGACAACGGTATCGGACTTGATAAGGCAGATATAGAAAGCCCTGAGTCTCTAGGATTAATTGGGATGAGAGAACGTGTTTATCCATGGGGAGGACAAGCTGAATTTAAAGGTTTGCCCGATAAAGGTACAAAAATAATTATCACTATTCCTCTATCATTAAAATGACGTCCGAAAAAGAAAGCTCTATTAAAATCCTAGTTGCTGACGATCGTGAAATCGCGCGTCAGGGGCTTAAAACCA
>CAZMZH010000077.1:0-2567 GCA_964570665.1 uncultured Nitrospinota bacterium
CTATATATTTTAATGGGCCCAACAGGATTCGAACCTGTGACCTACCGGTTATGAGTGGGGTGATTAGTTCCAACCATCCCTAATAACACCATATATAACGAAGGAAAGCGATGCCAGTATATAGGCTCTGAATAGGGGTGTTTTGGAACAGTTCACGGACAAAGGGCGGACAATCTAGAGGGGGGAGGGGGAATAATCAATGCCCATGGTCTTATGTGAGTGTTTACTACACTCTACAAAATTTCTTGATTCTTTTTTAAAACAAACTAATTTTAATCATTAAGCCTATTTTTTCTTAAAGAAATGGTATCCAATTGCTTTTCTGGGTTCCCGTCAGAATACTCATATAATGTCAATTTTGTAACTTCTAAAGTGCAATTAAAGACCAGCGGGCTTAACACTTTCAGGGTTTCCGAAAGCGTGTCGATAGAGATGTCTTTATAGGCAAGCGTTGTTTTTGGAAGCCAATCAATATTTGATTGATAGCCTTCTATTGAGCTGTGGGGAGTTTTAGAAGTTCGTTCTGAAAGTTTCTTCATAAAAGTCTGTCGAAGATTAAATAAAGAGTCGTTGTTGATCCAACGAATATAGACCACCGGAGATTCACAAATTAATACACCTAATCCATTAGCTGTAATAGAAAAGGGCGCCGTTTTGCTTGCGACTTCCTTTGTGACTGCCAGTACAGAGGTTTGGTTTCCACGGAAACCGCTTTCCAATGTGATGTGGGGGCAAGGGGAATTGGTAGAAATAAAATGTATGGAAAATTGTTCTTTAAGTAGATGCCAAGCTTCTCGAGCGAGTTTTTCCAGCTCTCCATTTAAGTCTATGACTATAGCAAAATACTTCATCCCATTAAAACGCATGATCACAGGTGACAGACATATCTTTATAAACCGCTATGTAATGAAATACACATTTTGATGGACTAGCACTTTTAATATAAATCCAGCCAGACTTATTGTTTAAATAATTTTTCAAGTCTTTGACTTCTTCATTCAAATTAAGGACCAGAGAACTTTTAGCTTCTACGGAAAAATCAAATTGAAGCGGGTCATCTGCGAATGAATTATAAATTACGCTGCTAAAAGAAATTTTCTGAGGAACTTCCTTTCCAAGTGTCCTATTTGCAATTAATAAGTAGTTCTCGTTATCATGCCCAGAAAACAGTGGAGCCCAGCGTGTGTTTATAGGCGGGGAAGCGTGTGGATATGGACCATCAATTAAAAAAGCCGGGTCAGAGTCCCGATAAGAATAATGAACCCCAACATGAAAACGCCTGGGAAGTTTTGCATCATTTGTAAAGCTCAGCTCTGAATTAACAGATTCTTTTAAGCTGATTCGCGTACTTTTTGACTCGAGAATAGGAGGCAGTGAAATTTTTTCAATGGAAGTGCAGGTGTTTTTGCTTTTTTTCAGTGCTATAAAAAATTTTCCTTCAGGATACGTTGGATAAATATCTGCATAGCAATCCCAGTCTTTGGAGGAGAAATTAGGTATATTAAAAACTAGGTTTTTAAATCCATTTTTAAATTCAACGTCAAACAGGTCATCATTATACTTGCCAGAAAAAGAGAAATTTGTATGGTCAACACTCCAAGCCCCATTTAATAAGTTTTCAAATCCCGCAATAATTCTAGAGAAAACACCTTTACAAAGAAACGCAACCTTGTAGGTGCCCAATTCACCTTGAAGAAAGCCACGGTAATCAAAGAGATCCTTTAAAGTAAAAATTTTTGTCTCATAGGGCTTCCATGCAATTTGAGGTATGTTCTTTTTTATTTTCCTTCCATTGAAAGAATTTACTTCCACATATGCAGTTTCGTCTACGAACTCACTTGGTCCATTGTGGATGATGAAAAAAGGTTCCAAATTTGAATCTTTTTGGATTGTTTGATTGCCTTCTTCAGCAAACTGTGTCTGATCAATATTATGGTCGGCGCTCGCTGTGGAATAATACCTTTGAGATGAATGGGTGGTTGTGTGCCAGTCTTTTCCGTTATATCGAACCACCATTGCGGGATAAGCAACAAACAGATTTTCCTTGGAGAAAATTTCAACCTCTATACTACCCTCGATATTGTCGCTATTAACCCCATTGATATTGAACAATTCTTTTAAAGGTATCTCTACGGCCCCTTTTTGGGGCATTTTTATTTCGTTCGAAAAAATCCTATCCCCGTCTATACTTCTAATGGTAGCCATTACCTTGATATCACTTATTCCCCTTTTAATCTCCCAATAGTTCAGAAAATGCAAAGTCGTAGTAAAGTTATCTGAACATTTAAAATAAAAAACAGCAGACGACCGTGTTATAGGTAAACGGTTGGCATGATCATGCTGATGCGAGAAAAAAGCTCTCTCTTTCTTTTCCATAATATTTTAATGGGTCCAACAGGATTCGAACCTGTGGCCTACCGGTTATGAGGCAAGCAATATGATGTTGCAAACTCCCCATTATCTCACCCTCGTTTTCTCAAGACTCTATCGTGTATCTTTTCTAACCTATTTTAAAAAATGGTGGGCCCAGCAGGATTCGAACCTACGACCACCCGGTTATGAGCCGG
>CAZMZH010000078.1:0-2471 GCA_964570665.1 uncultured Nitrospinota bacterium
TAAAATCTTTGCAAAATAAAGATTTATTTTTTAGCATAAAAGCCAATTTGATACAATCTCCAAACACTTGGGCTTAATAAAAGCTTTTAAAGATCAAATCCCTAAATATAACTATGACTGCCATTCAAATCGGTCTTATCCAAATGGAATGCGAGGAAAACGTTGAAATAAACCTTCATCGTGCCGAAACTCTCGTAAAAGAAGCCAGCGACAAGGGCGCTAACATAGTTTGCTTGCAAGAGCTTTTTTATTCCAAATACTTCTGCCAGACAGAAGATCATCAGAAATTTGAGTTATCGGAGCCCATTCCGGGACCTATTATCCAAAATCTGCAAAAATTAGCTAACTCTTTGGATATTGTGTTAATTGCGCCGGTTTTTGAAAAGAGAACGGAAGGGATATATCACAATTCAGCAGCCGTGATTGACGCAGACGGTTCGCTAGTTGGAATTTACCGGAAAATGCATATTCCAGACGACCCTTGCTTTTACGAAAAATTTTATTTCACCCCAGGCGATTTAGGATTTCAAACATTTTCCACCAAATATGGAAAAATTGGAGTGTTAATCTGCTGGGATCAATGGTTTCCCGAAGCCGCTCGCCTGTGCGCGCTATCGGGAGCCCAAATTTTGTTTTACCCCACAGCCATCGGTTTTCAAGAGATAGACGCTGAATTCGCAAAGAAACAGCATTCAGCTTGGGAAACCATTCAACGCAGCCATTCCATTGCCAACGGACTTTTTGTCGCTTCCGTTAATCGGATTGGGCAAGAAGACTCTATCAACTTCTGGGGACAATCATTTGTATCCGATCCTTTTGGGGAAATTATAGCCAAAGCGGATTCGAAGTCCGGTCAAGTTTTACTAGCCGAATGTGATTTTTCTAAAAATGAAGAAACCCGCCAAAACTGGCCGTTTTTTCGCGATAGAAGAGTCGATTCATATTCAAAGATAAATAAAATCTACATCGATTCTTAAATATGGAGCCTACCCCAACCGATCAGGGTTACCGCATGCCTGCAGAGTGGGAACCCCATTCCGCTACTTGGCTTGTTTGGCCTCAAAATAAAGAGTATTGGCTAGGGGAGGCGATGCATTTAATCGAAGCTGCCTATGTTTCAGTCATTCAAGCGCTCGCCTCAGGGGAGCATGTCCATATCTTGGCTAATAACGAAGAAAATGTTCTTCATATTTCTCAAAAATTAGCCGAAAGGCAAGTCTCCACACCCAATATTTCCATTCATATCATTCCAACAAAGGATATTTGGATAAGAGACTACGGCCCCAATTTTTTAGTTCCTAAACTCTCCACTCAACCCTTACGACTCAATCGCTGGTTATTTAACGCTTGGGGCAATAAATACGATATGGAAGAGGAAAAGAATGTCGCGCCTCATATTGCCAACAAACTAAATATTGAACAATTTCAACCTAATATTGTTCTGGAAGGCGGCGCTATTGAAGTGAATGGCCAAGGACTTTGCCTCACCACAGAAGAATGCTTGTTAAACAAAAATAGAAATGACGGTCCAGATAAAACCACCATGGAATCGTATCTAAAAAAGTATTTAGGAGTTTCAAAAGTGATTTGGTGTAAAGGCGGAATGGAGGGAGACGATACCGATGGACATATAGACAATCTAGCGAGATTTGTTTCGCCGGATACAATTGCATGCGTTTATGAAAAAAACCCAAAAGATCCGAATTATCAGAATTTAAAGGAAAATTTTGCGATTTTACAAGAATCGGCCGATCAAAATGGGAATTCTTTAAATTTAGTCCAACTACCCACACCTGGCTATGTTGGAGAAGATTCTTTAAGATACCCAGCCAGTTACGCAAACTTTTATATTGGCAACGATGCCATTATCGTCCCTTCTTACGACCATCCTAACGATGAAAAAGTTTGCGAGATTTTAAAGCCCTTTTTTCCAAACCGAAAAATGGTACAACTCCCAAGTAAAACGCTTATTAGCGGAAATGGTGGCATCCATTGCGCCACTCAGCAACAACCAGCAATTTAAAGCCCAATCAAAATTATTTACTTACTTTTACTGTATTTCTAGATTTCAACTAGACGAATGAGTCTAATTTTTGTTAAAATTGGATCTAACCTGCCTTTTTTCCTATTTTATATAACTTAATAAAGCTTTTTTAATGCAGATATATGAAAAAACGTCTTTATTTAAATTTAAATAAAAATAAAGGGGTTACAAAAAAGAGGAAAATAATCGAAAAAGCCCAAGACGAAGATTCGCCATTAAACGTTAAATCTAATAAAAAAAACGAAGATATCTATCGAAAACAATATCAACTCGATCATGAAACTAAATCTTCGAACAATAGTAAGAAATAAACGACATATTTTTTAAACATTTTTAATATTAAAAAAGGAGCGATATGACTACAGCAGTTGTGGCCGAAAAATATAAAGTAAAAGACATTTCTCTTGCCGATTGGGGAAGAGAAGAA
>CAZMZH010000079.1:0-2380 GCA_964570665.1 uncultured Nitrospinota bacterium
AATAAAGTTTTTCAACATCTAAGTCTGTAGGAAGAACTTCGATTCCATCAATAGAAATTTTGTTTTCCTTTTGTACAACAGCCTGTTGATCTGTTGATTTGAATTCTAATTTTTTAGCAATAATTTCTGCTGGGCCATATTCAGCTTTCTTAATATATGCCATAAGGCCTGCTTTCTTTATTCCAGTTAAAATTGAATTGGATAAGAATAATCTTGAGCCATCCTTGCTAGCTGCAGCAATATCCGTTGCTTTAATGTTTATTTCATTTGCCCGCATATTACTATTTTCCCCAACGGAAAGGGCTTTATCGGAAATATTTAAGAACTTTGTTTTGGAAACCACAACATCCGAACCGCTAGTATCAATCGCATCTCCTCCACCCTTTGACCCTATATTTTGAAAAAAACTAGTTTCAACTTCTCCTTTCGAAAAATCAGAATCGAAAGCATCGGATAAAGTGTTTTTAAAAGTTATACTTTTCAACTTAAAATTTGAGCGTACGATATTTAATGCGTCTTCAGTATGGTTCCCTAAAAATTGAATATTATTCATTTCAATATCTGATTCATAAAAGGTCACACCCCCTGTTAATTTCCAACCGTTTTGATCAATACCCGAAGTATGAGATATTTTAGCGTGAGACCAGAAGGAAGTTTTCAGACTGTTTAAAACAACGATGCCCTGCCAGTATTTTGCTCCATCCAATCCAGTGAGGAATACTGGAAGATTTTTAGTTCCTTGAATTATTACAGAACCTTTTGCAATCAAAGCTGAGCCTGATGAGAACTTTAATGTTGTTCCTTCGGGAATAATTAAAGTTACATTTTGAGGAATAACTAATGAATTCGTAACGACCCACTCACCTTTATTGATTTTCAGGGTTTTTGTTTTATCAATGTAATTAATAAATGAATGTGTTTTTAATAATTGCTTAATGTTTGAAAAGGGAACAGGATCTTTTTCTGCTATTGGAAAATAATTTTTTGTTTTTACTTTCCATTTTTTGTGATCTCCATCAATATGAGCAGAAATAAAAATCTGATAGTCTTCCTGATTTTCAAGTTTGGAATAGTAGAATTTATTTATTTTAGGTATGGTTAGTTTGGGTGTTGGAAGAATTTTAAATGGTAATGCTAAAGGTGAACTGGAAATGAATTTGATTGTATCTTTATTTTTTTTATTAACTAAATAAATAGATGAAATTATAACCGAATGAGGTAGGGGATTAATTATTTCAAGAAAACTTCCAGATTCATCTTCAACCGAATATGCCCTTAAAATTTCACTATACTGGTAATGACCTTGGCTCCTACCCAAACTTTCAGAAGCGATTTGAGCTAGTCCGAAAAAATTTATCCCTCCCAACAGAGGATATTCCTTATGTAAAATTCGGAGATTCCTATTTTGAAGGGGTCTTACCCATTCTTCGGTAATTTTTTCTTTGGCTTCTTTTTGGAGTTTTATCAAAGTTTTTTCATAAAAAAATTTTATTTGAGGATCACCACCAATAATTGCCGCAGGCAAGGGTACTCTATTACTGGTAGGTTCGAAGGAATATCTTTGAAAGTACCTTAATTGTTCGTCATAAGCTATTGGTTCTAATTTAGCAGTTATTGGATTATAGTAAAATCGAGTATTACGCCATTGGATCGAGTGCCAACCTCCCCAAATGCTTGCTACTGCATAATATTTTCCCCACAATTCCGCATCAAATACTTGTGATGCATTAAGGGTTCCATTCGAAAATCCACGTAAAAGGCCAATAGCAATTTTTAAATCTTTAGAAAGTTTTTTGGATTTGAAAACCTTATTTTTTCTAAAGGGTTCGATAGGATTGGTTCTGAAAGAATCGAAGGGTCCTCCGGCCCCACGATACTTAAACCATAAAGATTCATCGTACTTCAATATTACCCCTTCTTTTCTCCCTTGAGATTCTAATAGCTCTTTTGAAAAATGTTCTTCTACCGCCATAATTCCAATATGCTTTCCATTAACAGTTAAATCGGTAAAAAAGTAACGGGGTGTCAAAACACCTTCTCTTCTGAGAGCCTCAAAAAATATAATTGCACCTTCATAAAGTCTTTCTTCAGGGTTCTGGATTGAAAATCGTCTCATCCCAAATAAACTATCTTTTTTATTCATTTTAATTCTGAAAGACCATTTATCTCCTGCCCAATGGCTACCAAAATCACCCTTTAACCTAATTTTTACAGGATACGATTTATTTTTATATTTTATAAAAGCGGGGACAAAATCATCCGGAGTTCTTGTGAGGTGACCTTCTCTCAATGCACTCTCTCGAATTTTTAGTATTTTTAAATAATGTTTATATTTCAAATCAATATAAATATGTGGTAACTGCTCAGGAAATAAATTTGC
>CAZMZH010000080.1:0-2160 GCA_964570665.1 uncultured Nitrospinota bacterium
ATGATATGTCGGCCAAAAGAGCTCTGATTACTGGAATTACAGGGCAAGACGGTTCATATCTAGCGGAGTTTTTGCTAGATAAGGGGTACCATGTAGGCGGAATTTTACGTCGTTCCAGCACGGAAACCTTTGAAAGGATCGACCACATAAAGAATGATATTGAGTTAAAACATGCCGATCTATTGGATCAGATGTCTTTAATATCGGCAGTTAAGGAGTTTAGGCCAAACGAGATATATAATTTAGGCGCTCAATCCTTCGTTCCCACTTCTTGGAAGCAACCAATTTTAACAAGTGAGTTTTCTGGAATAGGGGTTACCCGTTTGCTAGAGGCCATTCGTTTTGTAGATTCCGGGATTAAGTTTTATCAAGCTTCTAGTAGCGAAATGTTCGGAAAAGTCCAAGAAGTTCCTCAATCTGAAAAAACGCCATTTTATCCAAGGAGTCCTTATGGAGTTGCGAAAGTATATGGTCATTGGATCACGGTAAATTATAGAGAAAGTTATGACATGTTTACCGTTAGCGGTATTTTATTTAATCATGAATCTCCTAGACGAGGTAGGGAGTTTGTGAGTCGCAAGGTTACCGAGGGAGTGGCAAAAATAAAATTAGGATTAATGGATAAGATTCATTTAGGTAATTTAGAGGCTCGCCGTGATTGGGGCTATGCTAAAGATTATGTTGAAATGATGTGGCGTATGATGCAGGAAGATTCTCCGGAAGATTATGTAATTGCTACTGGAAAAACATATTCAGTAGAAGATTTAGTACGAACAGCTTTTGAGTTTGTTGATTTGAATTGGGAGGACCATGTGGTTCAAGATCCTGAATTGTTTCGACCAGCTGAAGTGGACTTATTAGTTGGAGATCCTTCAAAAGCGAAGGAAAACTTGGGGTGGGAGACTCAGGTTTCCTTTAAAGAACTCATTGAATTAATGGTTGAAGCAGATCTTGAAAGATTGAAAAGACGACAAAAGGATAATAGCTTTGTCGCAGGCTAAAAAACTGTGAGAAATCTTATTACGGGGGTTAATGGGTTTGCGGCGTCTCATTTAATTGATCTACTTTTAAAAAACGGAGAAGAAGTTTTTGGGGTAAGTCGCGACATAGAAAAAAACCAGAAAACTAAGGACTTAGGTAAAAAAATAAAAACTTTTTCTTGCGACATTAGAAACATTGCGCAATTAGAAAAAGTGGTTGCCGAGATCAATCCCGAAAGAATTTACCATTTAGCCTCTATTAGTAACCCATCCGAAGCCGCTAAAGCTTTTAAAACAGCTTTTGAAACCAATGCATTGGGTACCCTGAATTTATTTGAAGCTGTAAAATCAAACAAGATTTCTCCCCGAATTATTTCTATAGGATCTTCTCAGGAATATGGTTTTGTGAGGCAGGAAGAAATGCCAATTAGCGAGAAAGTAGCTATTACGCCAGTATCGCCCTATGGAATTTCTAAAGCGTATGCCGGGGTGTTGGGCCAATTATTTTTTTTTAGAGATGGATTAGAGATTATCCACGTTAGACCCTTCAACCATACTGGACCTGGTCAAGCTGAGAAATATGTATGTTCCGAATTTGCCAAGAAAATTGCCGAGGTGGAATTAAAAAAAGATCCGAAAGTAGAAGTTGGAAATTTAAATATTGAAAGAGATTTTATGGATGTTAGGGATACGGTGCGTGCTTACTATTCCCTAATGACTAAAGGCGAGCCAGGAAAAGCATATAATGTTTGTTCTGGAAAACCTGTTTTAATAAAAGAAGTGCTGTCGGTATTAAAAAAGCTGGCAAAACAAGAAATCTTTGTAATTGAAAATTCGGAGTTGTTTCGTGAAGGTGAGCAGCCGAAATACTATGGAAACCGGGACCTGATTTCCCGACAGACGGGTTGGGAACCAAAAATTTCTTTGAAACAGACTTTGAGCGATTTATTAGAGTATTGGAGAGAAAAAAATCAAGGAAAAAAAGCTTACAACGGTTAATGATCCATGTTATAGTTATTTATCCTCAAGAAACCCTTACGAGAATTCCGATAATCGAACCCTTTACGAAATAGATATTGACTTTTAAAGGTTTATTTTTTACAATATTCAACTTTTTCTGGGTAAAGGCTGGCGTAGCTCAGTTGGTAGAGCAGCTGATTTGTAATCAGCAGGTCGGGGG
>CAZMZH010000081.1:0-1904 GCA_964570665.1 uncultured Nitrospinota bacterium
AGCCCAACACCCGTGATGACAATCCGCCAGTCTGGGTTTTTTTGGTCAACCATTCAATTTCGAGGTAAAAATGCCAAACGTCCCATTAGGAAACAGGTGTAAAATCCTTACAAACCCGGAACCCACTATAAAATAAAGATAAAGAGGGAGAAATTAGCATATTGAAAGGGTCTTTTTCAAGGCATTTCTTTATTTGCGCTTTTTGCTGAAACCCATAATGGTATAGTTATTGTAAGGAAATCTATTAAAAGCGATTTAATCGTGAAGAATAAGTTTGATTTTTTTGTGTAAATTTACAATAATTTAGTTAAATAAATATTCATATTAGATATTACTCTTAAAAAAGAGGAAGAAAAATGGCAGGTTCTTTGAATTTTTCGTATCCAGCTTTTAGTCGCAGTATTTTTTGGTCGGCAATTTTTGTATCGGTTATTACCCTTTTTGGGTCGCCTGTTGCCGCTGAAGATGAAAAACCCGTAGGAACAATCATAGGAATTATTGGAACAGTACAAATGAAAGAGGGTGGCGCTTCGGAACCCGTTGCAAAATCCACTCCCGGTAAATTGTCGATAAAAACAGTTTCTTTAGATTCCGGTAATTGGTCAGCCGCTAAATTTAAACAAGAAGTTTATGCGTCTGATGAATTTCGCACCAAACGGGGAAGTCGGTTAAAGATAAAATTTAAGGACAATAGTCTTTTGGCTTTGGGGCCTAATTCCAAAATGTCGATAGGTTCCTATAAGTTTAACAAGGAAAAGAAACTCCGACAGGGATTGATAAAAGTGGCAAGCGGTCTCTCCATGTACATCATCAACAAAAGTCAAAAAAATGAAAAGTCGAACTTTAAGATCGTTTCGCCAACGGCGAACTTATCGTCCCGAGGAACCTTTGGTTTTGTCAGCTCTTCGGCGACAAAAACAATAGTCGCCAACAAGACGGGAGCTATGGCCGCTTCCAATGTCGATCCCAATGTTGCGGGCAGTCAATTAGTGGGAGCTAATAGCGTGAGTACCATACCCCAAGGGCAGGCTCCATCCGTTCCGCAAACGATGTCCAATAGTAATTTTAATTCCATAAGCACCGTTGTTCTTGGGCGGATCGGGACCAGTTTGCCATCTTCTATGTTTAAACAAGATTCAGGATCAAGTCAGCAATCGAGTTCACAGTCGTCGGATCAAGACAGCTCCGATTCAAGTTCAAGTAGTTCTGGAGACTCGAGCAGTTCTGACAGCGGCGACTCTTCTTCAGGCGATTCCACTTCACAGGATTCCGGTCCAGGGAGTCAATCTGGTGGCGCTGATAGTAGTACGCCAAATGCTGGAGGAGATTCCTCCATTGTGGCCGATTTCGTCAGCGTAGCGGGACCGGATATAGCCGTAGCATTTAATACCCCAGTTAATGTGCCTTTTGTTGCGCAATCACTGGGATGTTCTCCTTAAGGGGACCTTTAATAATTGTTTTTGACCACGAACAGCCATTATGAAATAAGGGCTTGCGAGTTGCGGCAAGTAAACATATCGAATTATTAGAGATTTCCTTAATATATTATTTATAACAATTTATTTTGATTAGGCTTTTGAAGATTAATAGAAAAAACAATTTTAAAGGGACCTCTAAAAATGGGTGTTGGCCGCAAGCCGCCCTTGTAAATAAAGGGCGAGCGAGTTGCCGCAAGTTAAAATTTCGAAATACTAGAGATATCCTTAAATTGATTAAACCGGCGCCATTATTTTGTATAGGGTTTTTGGTTTTTTTAATGGGTTATTTTCCCGCTTTGCTGTTTGCGTTGCCGCAAGACGGCCAGATTGTGGCGGGAAACGGGAACATCCAACAACCGAATAACCAGAATATGGTGATCAATCAATCGTCGAATCAGATGATCACCAATTGGCAGGGGTTTGATA
>CAZMZH010000082.1:0-1633 GCA_964570665.1 uncultured Nitrospinota bacterium
TGTTAATGCCGGAAAAATACCGGATTAGACATGAAGAGTCTATCAAAAGTTATATGAAGTATGGTGAGCCAAAAATTATTGGTGTTGGACGAGAAGTGGAAGGTAAGAAAAAAGATGGAAAAATTTTTCCAATGTATCTGCACATTAGCGAAATTTGGTTTGATGAAAAACGATAATTTTTAGGAATATGCAGAGATTTAAGCCTCAAAAAAAAATTGGAATTATCCCAAGAGAAAGTTTCCAAGGGTGAAAAGTTCAAAAAATTAATATTAGATTTATCTTATATCGGAGTAATTTGTTTTGATACGTTTGGAATAATTAGAGAATGGAATCTTAGAGCGGCCGAAATTTTGGGGTTGGAAGCCAATATGATGATTGGTATAGATATTTTTAGGGAAAGGGTGTTTGGAATAGATTTAAAGATTGAAAAATTTAGACAGGATATATCTATTTTTCTCAATAATAAATCAATTTTAAATTCATTGATTGAAGTTGATTGTGTAAAAAAAAACGGGAGTTTAGTTCCGTTGAAATTGAAGTTTTCAGCTTTTAAGGCGGACGAAGAAAGTTTTTTCGCAGTCTTTTTTGAGGATGTAACGGAGTTAAAAATTATTGAAGATCAATTAAGGCAATCTCAAAAACTAGAATCTATTGGCCAATTATCCTCGGGAATTGCCCATGAAATTAATACGCCTCTACAGTACATTAACGATAATAGCCGGTTTTTGGAAGATGCGTTTTGCAATTTTAAATTGTTTACTGATAAGTTTAAGTCCCTACTAAATAGAAATTTAAATAATGAAGAATATATTTGCGCGGTTTTAGAATTGAAAAATGAATACGAACAAAACGATTTAGATTTTTATAATGAAGAGACCCCTTTAGCTTTAAAGCAATCCCAGGAAGGAATAAGCCGGGTTTCCAAAATAGTTAAAGGATTAAAAGAATTTTCTCATCCGGGAAATGAAATTAAATTAGCTGATATCAATTATGCTGTAGAAACTACCGTAATTATTTCAAAGAATGAATGGAAATATGTCGCCGATTTAAAATTAAATTTGAAGGATAATTTATCTTCAATTTTATACGATGTGGGTTTAATCAAACAGGTTATTCTAAACCTAATTGTTAATTCCGCTCATGCGATCAAAGAAAAAAAGCTTGAGCGTAAAGGCGAAATCAAGATAACCACCCAAGAATCAGAAAAATATGTCGAGTTACTTGTAGAAGATAACGGAGTAGGAATTAAAGAAAGCGTTAGAGGAAAGATTTTTGACCCATTTTTTACCACCAAAAAAATTGGAAAAGGGACCGGACAAGGATTGTATCTTGTTTATTCCATCATCAAAAAGAAACACAAAGGTATAATTTCATTTGAAACTGAAGTTGGAAAAGGCACAATTTTTATTATTAAAATTCCAAAAATAAATGAATCAGAAAAAATGGATGATTAAATTGTTTTTTTAATACAATTTTAAACGGCGCTTAATTTGCTTTACTCAGTCTATTTGATCTGGGAAAAATTATGCGCGCCTACAATAAACATCTTTTAATTTTTTTATTCGCATTTCTATTTTCTTCCTGCAGCACTTTAAACAACCATAAGCCCTGTCTTGATACTAACTTCCCTGGA